>NZ_JOIR01000004.1 GCF_000720115.1 Streptomyces sp. NRRL F-2580 | reverse complement strand
TCGCCGAGCAGGCGCAGCGCGACGGGATCGGGCAGCGGCTCCACCGGCCGCAGCGACTCCCCCGGCACACCGAGCGGTTCACGGCTCGTGGCCAGGATCCGTACACCGGGGCAGCGCGCGAGGAGCTCCTCGGCCAGCTCGGCGGCGGCGCCGATGACGTGCTCGCAGTTGTCGAGGACGAGGAGCAGGCTGCGGTGCGCGCAGTGCTCGACGAGCTGGGTGGTGGGGTCGGTGGCGGCGGTGTTCTCGCGGGCGACCAGGGAGTTCTCGCGCAGCCTGAGGGCGCTGAGGACGGCTCCGGGGACGGCCGCGGGGTGGTCGAGGCGGGCGAGTTCGACGATCCAGCCGGCTTCGGGGTGGGCGGCGGCCGCGTGTTCGGCGAGGCGGGTCTTCCCGGAACCGCCGGGGCCGGTGAGGGTGACGAGGCGCAGCCGGGCCAGGTCCGCGCGCAGGGAGGCCAGTTCGGGCTCGCGGCCGACGAAGGAGGTCAGGCGGGGCCGGAGGTTGCCCCGGGCCGCGCTGTCGGCCGTAGCCTGCGGGGCCGCGGGCTGCCGGGCCGCGGACAGCGCGGCCCCGGGCTGCGCGGCCCCGGGCTGCGCGGCCCCGGGCTGCGCGGCCCCGGGGTCGGGCTGGGCCGTCGGCTGCGGGGCCGGCGGCTCGGGCTTGGGGGACGGCCCCGGCTGCGGGGACGGCGTCGGCGGGTCCGTGGGGTGCAGGAGTTGGGCGTGGAGGGCGGTGAGTTCGGGGCCGGGGGTGGTGCCGAGCGCGTCGGACAGGGTGCGGCGCGTGCGTTCGTAGGCGGCCAGGGCGTCGGCGGGGTGGCCGGCGGCGCGTAGGGCGCGCAGTTGCTGGGCGCGCAGCGGCTCGTCGTACGGGGCCTCCTCGATCAGCGCCTCGATCTCCGACAGGAGCGCGGCCGGGGCGGCGGCGCCGCTGCGCAGGTCCGCCTCGATGCGGTCGCGCACGGCGGTGGAGCGGCGGGCCTCGGCGCCCGCGGCGTGGGCCGCGCGGGCGGGCTCGGGCAGGTCGGCGAGGGCTGGCCCGCGCCAGAGGGAGAGGGCGGCGGCGAGGGTGCGGGCGGCGGCGGCCGGGTCGGCGGCCAGCTCCCGGCCGCCCTGGGCCGCCAGCCGGGTGAACCGGTGCAGGTCTATGTCGTCGGGGGCGGCGGCCAGGCGGTAGCCACCGGCGGGCTCGGCGGTGATGGAGTCCCGGCTGCCGAGCGCTCGGCGCAGCCGGGCGACGAGGGCCTGGAGGGCCGCGGGTGCGTCCTGGGGCGGATCGTCGCCTCAGACGTCGTCGACGAGGTCGGCGACGGAGGCCCGGCGGCCCGCGCGCGGGGCGAGGGCGGCGAGGAGCGCGCGCAGGCGGGCGCCGCCTATCGGGAAGGGGGCGCCGGTCTCGTCGCGCGCCTCGGTGACGCCCAGGATGAGATACCGCACCCGCCAATTCTGCCCCCGCGGCAGGGCTCAGGTGATCGAGACGTCTCCGTTGTCCTCCAGCAGCGTGCGCAGGGCCCCCGCGACCGTGGCGCAGGTGGCGGCGTCGAGGGGGGCGAGCAGTTCGGCGTAGCGGCTGAGGTGGTCGGTGATCAGCGACTCGGTGAGCGCGAGGCTCTGCTCCGTGAGGCGGATGCGGACCGAGCGGCGGTCCTGCCCGTCCCGGACCCGCTCGACCAGGCCCTTGGCCTCCATGCGGTCGATGCGGTTGGTGATCGCGCCCGAGGTCACCATGGCGGCGGGGATGAGGGCGCCGGCGGTCAGCGCGTACGGGGGGCCGGAGCGGCGGAGGGTGAAGAGGATGTCGAGCTCGCCCACCTCCAGGTCCCGTTCGGCCGCGAAGGCTTTGAGGTGGCGGTCGACGATGCGGTTCATCCGCTGGATGCGGGCCACCACCTCGACGGCCCACAGGCCCGGCGCGAGCTCGGGGCGCTCGGCCGCCCACTGGCCGACGATCGCGTCCACTGCGTCACTCATGTCGCGTCCTCATCCTCTTGCGTCGTCTTACACCCCAGACTATCTCAACGTTGAGACACTTGACGTTGAGAGGACTCCTCTGATTTTATCTCAACGTTGAGATTCTGAACCTTCAGATGGATCGGAGCTGGCGCCACCATGACCACCAGTACGAGCGCTACGAGCACGACCGCCGAGGGCACGACCGCCACGCGCACGATCACCGCCGGCAGCGCCGCCGCCCGGCCCCGCCTCGTCCCCGTCCTCTGGCTGGCGCTGCTGGCCACCCCCGTCGCCGCCGCTGCCAACGCCCCCGTGCTGATCCTTCCGGACATGGCCGGCTCCCTCGGGGTGGCCACCTCCACCGCCGCCTGGCTCGTCGCCGCCTTCGCCTGGGCCATGGCCGTCGCCATCCCGCTGCTCGCCGGACTGCTGCGCCGCCGCGGCCTGGCGCCGGTGCTCCGGCTGTCCAGCGCCCTCCTGCTCGGCGGTACGCTCCTCGTCGCCGCGTCCCCCTGGCTTCCGCTGACCCTCCTCGGGCGGGCCGCGCAGGCCGCCGGCGGCGCCGGTCTGGTGGCGGCCGCGATGAGCCTGGCCGGTTCGGCGCGCCGCATGGGCGTCATCAGCGCGGGCTTCGGCATGCTCGGCGCGACCGGCCCGCTCCTCGGCGCCCAGCTCTCGCACGCCGTCTCGTGGCGGCTCTCGCTCTCGGTGTCCCTGATCTCGCTGCTGGCGGTGCCCGCGGTGAGCAAGTACGCGAAGGCCCCGGCCGCCGCCCCGCAGAGCAGGTTCGACGCACGCGGCGCCGCACTGCTGACGCTGCTGGCCACGGCCTTGGTCCTGCTGCCCCACGCACCGGCCGTCGCCCTCGGCTGCGCGGCCCTCGCCGCCGTGCTGCTCGCGCTCCACATACGCCGGCGCCCCGAGGGCTTCGTCCCGGCCGCGCTGATCCGCAGGCCCCTCTTCCTCGGCTCCGCGCTGCTGGCGCTCGCGCTGTCGACCTCGTACTTCACGCTGCTGTTCGCCGTGCCCCGGCTGATCTCGGACCGCGCGGGCTGGGACACCGGCGCGGCCGGCACCGGTCAGCTCGTGGCGCTGCTCGTCGGATCCGCGCTCTCCTGGCTGCTGGCGGCGGGTTCGGCGCGCATGGGGCGGGTGGCCGTACGCACCGTGCTGATCGGGATCGGCACCCTGGCGGCCCTGGCCGCGGTCTTCGCGAGCCACGGACCCCTGCTGCTCCTGGCCACCATGGGCGGCGTGTTCGGCGCGACCGGAGCCAACGCCGTACTGTCCACGCACGCCGCGTCGAGCGTCCCCGACGCCCAGCGCCCCACGGCCATCGGCCTCTTCACCCTCTGCTACCAGCTCGGCGGCGCCTTCGGCCCGGCGATCGCGACGGCCCTCGTCCTCGGCTCCTGAACCGACGGCGGGCGACTGCGGACGAGCAGCGTCACGACAGCGCCGGGCGGTGCACCGGGACCCCCTCCGGCACCGCCCGCCGGCGCGCCGTCGAGGTCCCCGTCCAGCAGGTGCCGCGGCGGGCCAGGAGCCGGCGCAGCCACAGCTCCATCGAGACGAGTTCCGCCAGCCCGTCCAGCGGGACCGGTCGGCCGTCCGCCGCGTCGAGCAGGGCCTGGCGCACCACCCGGGCCTCGATCAGGCCCGCGTCCGCGAGCAGCGGCGAGGCGAAGAGCGACAGCAGCTCGCTGAGGGCGGCGCGCAGCCCCAGCCGGGTCGCCGTCTCGTTCGGGGTGTGGGCCGTGGCACCCCAGCCCGGCGGGAGCTCGCGCACCCCGGCCGAGGCCAGGACGCTGCGCAGGATCTCCGCCCGGGCCCCGGGCTGGACGCGCAGGGACTCGGGGAGGGCGCGGGCGGCGCGTACGACCTGGTTGTCCAGGAAGGGGGCGTGCAGGCGCTGGCTGCGGACCTCCACGGCCTGTTCGAACACCCGGTGGTCGGCGGCGTGCCGGGCCAGCAGCGCACGGGCCCGGGCCTCCCCCGGCCGCAGCGACAGCGGCGGCCGGCCGGCCGCGACCGTGAGCCGGATCGATACTTCCGCCAGGGCCTCGCCCGTGAGCCAGCCGGCCGCAGGTCCCGGCCGTGACCAGGTCAGGGCGGCGAGGGAAGCGTCCACCGGACCGGAGGCGCGCTCGGTGACCCCGCCCTCGCGGAGCCGGGCCGCGGCGGCTTCCATGCCCGCGCGGTACGTCGTACGGGCGAGTCTGCGGGCCGCCGAATACACGGTGAGCGGCACCAGCAGGGACTCCCCGGAAGCTCCGGAGGCGGAGGCCGAACGGGCCAGCGCCGCCACCGGGCGCAGCAGGTGGCGGCGGCGGCGGTCCATCAGGAGATCGGCCATGCGCGCCGGATGGGCGTCGAGGACCTGACGGGCGCCGTGGCCGGTGAAGTGGTCGGCCGAGCCGGCGGCGAGTCTGCGCCGCTCGCGGGCGGCGAAGACGAGCGAGGGGCCGGGTTCGTCGGTGAGCGGGCCGTCGAGTTCGGCGTACGGGAGGGCCTCCTCGGCGGCGGCCACCACGACGTGGTGCAGGCGCGGGTCGGCGGCGATGGCCCGGGCCCGTTCCAGTTCGGCCTCGCGTCCCTGCGGGGTGGCCAGGTCGTTGAAGGTGACCGCGAGCAGCCGCGCCCCGGCGGGGCTCAGCAGGGTGCCCGGGGCTCCCGGCAGACCGGCCGCGAGCAGGGCGAGGGTCGCGGAGGCGCTGCCGCCGGAGAGGTCTGCGCCCACCCCGGGGGCCGGGGCGCCGCGGGCCGCGCGCCGGTCGGCGGGGCCCATGCCGGGCACGGGGCCGGGATCGTACGGCGGCAGCGTGTCGGGAGCATGCCGCGGCGCCGTGAGCCGGGCGCGCACCGCGTCCACCAACGCTTCCCGTACGCCCTCCACCGCGCGCTCGGGATCGGCCTCGGGGGCGGCCACCGCGAGCGAGGCGACCTGCTCGTAGCCGGTGATCTCGCGGGAGCCCTCGCGCAGGATGAGCGCGTGCCCGGGCGGGATGCGGCGCACCCCGGCGTACGGTGTGCCGTCGCCCAGTGCCTCCGGGCTGTCGGGGCAGGCCAGCAGGGCGGCGAGATGGCCGATGTCGAGCTGCGCCTCGATGAGGTCGGCGAGGGGGAGGGCGGCGGTGGCGTACGCCGTGCCGCTCGCCCACGGGGTGTAGAAGACGGGGCGCGCGCCCGCGAGGTCGCCGACGACGGTGATCCGGCGGCCGGCCTGCACGACGGCGGTGTAGCTGCCCGACCACTGGGTGAGGTGGCGCAGGGCTCCGCCGCGGGCGGCGTACAGGGCCCGCCTCAACTCGGCGTCGGTCGCGCCGCAGCAGCCGAGGACGGCGAGCCGGGTGAAGGGGTCGGCGGGGTCGGCGGTGACGGTGCGGATCTCGTCGGGGCGCCAGTCGCCGACGGCCCAGAGGGGGTCGGGGTCGCCCCAGAGGAGCTGGGCGCCCACGGGGTGCACGGTGCGTTCGGCGTCCGCGCCCGGGTCGTCCGCGTGGGCCGCGTCCGCGAGGCCGCCGCGGAGCGGGGCGCCGGCCTCGGCGTATCCGCCCCGGCCTGAGTCGCCGTATCCGCCCTGGCCGTATCCGCCCTGGCCGGAGCCATGGTCGGCGGCGTACCCGGGGGTGTGCCCCGAGCCGTGGCCGTTGACCCGGCCGGCCGTGCCGAAGCTCGCGGCGATACTGCTCCAACCCACCAACCAGCGCACCGCCGCCTCCCCAGCCTGTGGGCACATGACCGGGGCACGGGCAGTACGGTCAGCGCTGAGGGCGCGGCCGGCGGGACCCCGGGTGGCTCGGGTCCATGCTGCCACGGGACAGGCGTGCGAGAGTGGTTATAGGGGGCGCACATGCAAACGAACACGCCCCGGCCACGCGGTATTTGGCGTTCCGTTCCCACCGCCCCATAGGTCGCTTTCAGCCATTCTTCGGCCGTCGGAAGAGCCCTCCCGGGCCGGCGGAGCCCGGTGCGCGGGCGCGGTCCGGGAGGCGGAATCCGCCCCCCGGACCGTTCCGCCACCCGCGGGGATTGAGGTAGCGGCATCCCCCGGCCCGCCCGATCCGCGCAGCGGGCCGACCCACGCACCGCACATCGAATCGCCGGACCCCCGGACCGGCCAGAGCGCACGGGCGGGCGCACGGCCACACGGACGGAGCACGCGATGACACGTGCGCCCCGGCACCGGGTCCGGGGCGGACTGTGCAAACGGACAACAATCCCGCCATACGGAAGTAAGGGCCTTAACGCTTGGGAGGCGGGGAACTACGCTGGGTTTACGAAATGCCGGGCGCCTATGCCCCGGCGGCGTATGCGTTCCGCGTGTGACGAGGGGTGGCGCATGTCCAGGGAGCTCCGCGAGCCCAATGAGAAGCTCGGCGCCGTCCTCGCCCTCGCGGGCATCAGCAACGCCGGGCTGGCCCGGCGGGTCAACGACCTCGGCGCACAGCGCGGCCTGACGCTTCGGTACGACAAGACGTCGGTGGCCCGGTGGGTGTCGAAGGGGATGGTGCCGCAGGGCGCTGCCCCGCACCTGATCGCCGCCGCCATCGGCGCGAAGCTGGGGCGGCCGGTGCCGCTGCACGAGATCGGACTGGCGGACGCGGACCCCGCGCCCGAGGTCGGCCTGGCCTTCCCGCGCGACGTCGGCGCGGCGGTGCGCTCGGCCACCGACCTCTACCGGCTCGACCTCGCCGGGCGGCGCGGCGGTGGCGGGATCTGGCAGTCGCTCGCGGGCTCCTTCTCGGTGGCGGCGTACGCGACGCCGGCCTCGCGTTGGCTGATATCTCCTGCCGACGGCTCGGTGGCGCGGCGAGCCCATGGCCCCGGCGCACACGGTTCGGCAGTCCACGGCCCGGCGGTCCACGGCACCGCGGCGCAGAGCCCCGTACCTGCTGCCACCCCCTCGGCTCACGACGCGGCGACGACCGAGACGCCCGCTTCGGCTCCGGCACACGAGGCGACGGCACCAGGTCCGCGGCCCTCCCCGGAAGGCCGCACGACCGGACCCGTGACCGGCCCGATGGCAGGCCAGGCGTCGGGCCCGCCGTCCACCGTTGTGCCCGCGCAGCCCGCCGCCGAAACGCCGCGCGACCACGGACAGCGCGTGGGCCACAGCGATGTGACGAAGCTGCGCGAGGCGGCCGAGGACGCGCGCCGCTGGGACTCCAAGTACGGCGGCGGGGACTGGCGTTCGTCGATGGTCCCGGAGTGCCTGCGGGTGGACGCGGCGCCGCTGCTGCTCGGCTCCTACACCGACGAGGTGGGCCGCGCCCTGTTCGGCGCGACTGCCGAACTGACCCGGCTGGCCGGGTGGATGGCCTTCGACACCGGCCAGCAGGAGGCCGCCCAGCGCTACTACATCCAGGCGCTGCGGCTCGCCCGCGCGGCCGCGGACGTACCGCTCGGCGGGTACGTACTGGCCTCGATGTCCCTGCAGGCGACCTACCGGGACTTCCCGGACGAGGGCGTGGACCTCGCGCAGGCGGCCGTCGAGCGCAACCGCGGCCTCGCCACCGCCCGCACGATGAGCTTCTTCCGGCTGGTCGAGGCGCGGGCGCACGCGAAGGCGGGCGATTCGACGGCCGCCGGTGCGGCGCTGCGGGCGGCGGAGGGCTGGCTGGAGCGGTCCCGGGAGGGCGATCCGGATCCGACCTGGCTGGGTTTCTACTCGTACGACCGTTTCGCGGCGGATGCGGCAGAATGCTACCGGGATCTGAAACTGCCCCGGCAGGTACGGCGCTTCACCGAGCAGGCACTGTCCCGGCCGACCGAGGAGTACGTGCGCTCGCACGGGCTGCGGCTGGTGGTGAGCGCGGTCGCCGAGCTGGAGTCGGGCAATCTCGACGCGGCGTGCGCGGCGGGCACCCGGGCGGTGGAGGTGGCGGGCAGGATCTCCTCGGCGCGGACGACCGAATACGTACGGGACCTGCTGCACCGGCTGGAACCGTACGGGGACGAGCCGCGCGTGGCGGAGCTGCGCGAGCGGGCCCGGCCGCTGCTGGTCACGCCGGCGTAGGACCTGACCGGAAGGCGGGCCCGGTACCCGCGTGGCCTCGTTGTCGGTGCCGGGGTGCAGTATGCAGGGGTGGGAGGTGTCAGCGTGGGCGGCGGCGTGGGCGTGGACTGCGATGTGCTGGTGATCGGCGGCGGGATCGTCGGCCTGTCGACGGCGCATGCCTTGTCGAGCCTGGCTCCGGGGACCAAGGTGGTCGTCCTGGAGAAGGAACCGGGCCCGGCCCGGCACCAGACCGGCCGCAACAGCGGTGTGATCCACAGCGGGATCTACTACCGCCCGGGGTCCCTGAAGGCGCGCTTCGCGGTGAGCGGCGCCGCCGAGATGGTCAAGTTCTGCGCGGAGCACGGGATTCCGCACGAGGTGACGGGCAAGCTGATCGTCGCCACGGAGCGGGAGGAGCTGCCGCGGCTGCACGCCCTGGTCCAGCGCGGCCGGGAGAACGGCATCCCGGTGCGCGAGCTGGGCCCGGCGCAGATCAGCGAGTACGAGCCGGAGGTCCGGGGCCTGGCCGCGATCCACGTCGGCAGCACCGGGATCGTGGACTACGGCCGGGTGAGCGCCCAGCTGGCGGAGTCCTCGGGCGCGGAGATCGTCTACGGCGGCGCGGTGGACCTGATCTCCCGCCGCGCGTCGGCGGTGGCGGTCCGCACCACCTCCGGGCTGGTGGTCCGGGCGCGGGTGCTGGTGAACTGCGCGGGGCTCCAGTGCGACCGGATCGCCCGCCTGGCCGGCGACGACCCGGGGATGCGGATCATCCCCTTCCGGGGCGAGTACTACGACCTGGCCCGCCCGGAACTGGTCCGCGGGCTGGTCTACCCGGTACCCGACCCGGCGTTCCCCTTCCTCGGGGTCCACCTCACCCGGGGCATCGGCGGCGGGGTCCACGTCGGACCCAACGCGGTCCCGGCGCTGGCCCGCGAGGGCTACGCCTGGTCGACGGTGCGGCCCCGGGACCTCGCGGACGAGCTCGCCTGGCCGGGGTCCTGGCGGATGGCCGCACGGCACTGGCGGTACGGGACGGGCGAGATCCACCGCTCGCTGTCGAAGCAGGCCTTCACCCGGGCGGTACGGCGGCTGCTGCCGGCCGTCACCCCGGCGGACCTGCGGCCCGCGGCGGCCGGGGTCCGCGCGCAGGCCGTCCTGCGGGACGGGACGCTGGTGGACGACTTCCTGATCCGGGACGCCCCGCGCACGGTCCACGTCCTGAACGCCCCCTCGCCCGCGGCCACCGCTTCGCTCCCGATCGGCCGCGAGATCGCCTCCCGAGCCCTTCGAACCCTCGGCTCGACCTGAGCGGCCTCGAAGCCCGGGCCGACGGCCGCGACCGTCCCACTGCGCGGAGCCATCTCCACGCCCCGCCCTTTCACCTCCCCCAGACTCCGTCCGGGAGGGACCCCTACCGGGCTCTGCCCGGGCCCGGTCCTCAAACGCCGGACGGGCTGAAGATCCAGCCCCGCCGGCGTTTGAGGCGGGGCCCGGACGGAGTCCGGGGGAGGGTCCGGGGCGGAGCCCCGGCAGCGCCGCCGCACGCGCGGCGGCGTACCGACCCCCCGTCGTAGAATCACGGCATTGTGTCTGAGTCCCTGAACCCCCAGCCGCCCAGCCTCCCGGACGCCGCGCCGGAGGCGAGTTCGTACGTGCCGCCCAAGTGGCGGACCGAGCCCCGCTTCCCCGACGGGCCCTCGCCGGATCCGGCCGGCTCGCACCACGAGCGGCGGATCCGGAGCTTCCAGCCCCGGCGCAGCCGGGTCACCACCGGTCAGGGCGAGGCCCTGAAGCGCTTGTGGGGCACCTGGGGCCTGGACATCGACGGCCGCGAGGTCATCGACCTGAAGGCGATGTTCGACGGCCTCCCCGTCGTCCTGGAGATCGGCTTCGGCATGGGCGAGGCCACCGCGCAGATGGCCGCCGAAGACCCCGGCACCGGGATCCTCGCCGCCGACGTGCACACCCCCGGGCAGGGCAACCTGCTCGCGCTCGCCGAGCGCGGCGGGATGACCAACGTCCGCGTGGCCAACGGCGACGCGATCATCCTTCTCCGCGAGATGCTGCCGGCCGACTGCCTCGCCGGGATCCGCGTGTACTTCCCGGACCCCTGGCCCAAGGCCCGCCACCACAAGCGCCGGCTGATCCAGCCCGAGTTCCTCACGTTGGCCGCCACCCGCCTGGCCCCCGGGGCCGTGCTGCACTGCGCGACCGACTGGGAGCCGTACGCCGAGCAGATGCTCGAAGTCCTCACCGCGCACCCGGACTTCGAGAACACGCAGGCCGACGGCGGCTACGCGCCGCGCCCCGCGTTCCGGCCGCTCACCCGCTTCGAGGGCCAGGGCCTCGACAAGGGCCACGTCGTACACGACTTGCTCTTCCGTCGCACGGAGAACTGACAACGTCACGGCGCGTGTCAGACCGGATCGCTAGGGTCATGGTGTGTTCCGAGCGCTCCTCGCTGTGCTCGCACGTCCGTCGGGCACGGTCCGCACGTGCGTGCTCCTCGCCCTGCTCGCCGTCACCGGCATCTCGATCCTCGAACTCGTGCGGGAGCAGACCGGCACCCCGGGCTTCCTCGTCGGTCTCGGTCTGGCCGTGCTGCCGGTGGCGCCGCTCATGGCGGCCTTCCGGTGGCTCGGCCGGGCCGCGCCCGCGCCCTGGCCGCAGCTGCTGTTCTGTTTCGGCTGGGGCGCCTGCGCCGCGGCGCTGATCGCGATACTGGCCAACAACTTCGCCACCGAGTGGATAGCCGCGGCCACCGCCGACCCCTCCGACGCCGATCACCTGGGCTCGGTGGCCGTCGCCCCGGTGGTGGAGGAGAGCGCCAAGGCGGCGGCCCTGCTGCTGGTGTTCGTGTTCCGAAGGCGCCATTTCACCGGCCCCGCCGACGGTTTCGTCGTGGCCGGATTCACCGCCACCGGCTTCGCCTTCACCGAGAACATCCTCTACCTCGGCAACGCCTACGGTGAGGACCTCGCCGAGGGCTCCGGCGTGCTGGAGTCGGTGACGGCGGCGACCTTCTTCGTCCGGATAGTGCTGTCGCCGTTCGCGCACCCGCTGTTCACGGTGCTCACCGGGCTCGGTTTCGGCGCGGCCGCGCTCAGCGCGCGCCGTTCCCGCCGGATCTGCCTGCCGCTGCTCGGCCTGGCGCCGGCCATGGGCATGCACGCGCTGTGGAACGGCTCCTCACGGTTCGGGGACCACGGCTTCTACACGGTCTACGCCTTCGTGATGGTCCCGGCCTTCGGACTGCTGGTGTGGCTGGCCGTGTGGATACGGCGCGGCCGGCTGCGGGTCGTGTCCGGGGAGCTGGCGGTGTACGCGGCCGCCGGCTGGATCGGCCCCGCCGAGGTGCCGGCGCTGGCTTCGGTGCCGGCCCGGTCACTGGCGCGTGCCCTGGCCCGGCGCACCGGTGGCCGGGCCGCCGGACGCGCGGTCGCCCGGTACGAGGCGGACGCGGCCGCCCTGGCCCTGCTGCGGAACCGGGCGCGCCGCGGCGGCCCGCTGGGGGAGCCGGACTTCGCCGGCCGGGAAAGGGAGTTGCTGCACCGGCTCTGGCAGCACCGTGCGACGGCGGGCCCGGCGCTGGCCCGGGCCGCGGTCATGGAGGAGCTGCTGCCGCCGTCGTTCGACCCCTTGCGGGCCCCCCTGGCCGTCTCCGCGCCCGCGGCCGCGCCGCCCGCCGTACCCGTGCCGCGGCGGGCGGAGCCGGAGCTCAGACGTTCAGGCCCTTGGACTCCAGCCAGGCCAGCGGGTCGATCGTCGAGCCGCCCTTGCGTACTTCCAGGTGGAGATGGGGTCCGGTGACGTTGCCGGTGGCGCCGACGCGGCCGATGGTCTCGCCGGCGCCGACCGCGCCCGAGGTCACGGACATCGAGGACAGGTGGCAGTACCAGACCTCCGTGCCGTCCTCGAGCTCCAGCACGATCCGGTAGCCGTACGCGCCGGACCAGCCGGCCGAGGTGATCTTTCCGGCGGCCACCGCCTTGGCCGGGGTGCCGGTCGGGGCGGCGAAGTCCAGGCCGGTGTGGTGGCCGGAGGACCACATGGAGCCGGAGTCCCCGTAGTGCGAGGTGAGGGTGTAGGCGGAGGTCGGCAGGGAGTAGCCGCCGGCCGATCTGGCGCGCTCCTGCTCGGCCTTGGCCTCGGCGGCCTTCCTCGCGGCCTCGGCCTCTTCCGCGGCCTTCGCCTCGGCCTGGGCCTTGGCCTCCTCGGCCGCCTGGCGGGCCGCCTCCAGCTTGTCCTTGGCCTCCTGGGCGGCGGTCTCCTGCGCGGCCCGCTCGGCGTCCGCCCGGGCCTTGGCCTCGGCGGCGCTCTGCTGGGACTCGGCCTGCTGGAGGATGCGGTTGAGCAGCACCTCGCCGGCGTCGGCGGCGCCGGTGTCGTTCTGCTGCGCGATGATCCCCGTGCGCGCGGCCGCCTGGGCCGCCGAGCCGGAACCACCGTCCGACTGCCGCGAGTCGTCGCCGGACATCAGATGGGGCAGATCAGGCAGGTCGGGCATCGACGGCAGGGATATCGCGACCTGCGGCCGGTCCTGCGCGTGAGCGATACCGCCGGCGCCGACCGCCGCGATGACGCCGACGCCGAGCACGGTGGAACTGCGCGCAAGTCCCCCGCGCTGCTTGGCGATCCGGTGCTTGCCGCGGACCGGACGGACCGAGTCCTCGGTGGGGTTCCACTCGCCCCAGGCACCCGCGGTGGGCGGCTCCTGGATCTCGGTGCCTTCAGGGGCAGGCAAGTTGGAGGCCACCGGGGCACACTCCTCATTGACGCGCACGCGCACGGCGCCGTCTCTTGCGACGGCTGGGACGACCGCGCTGCGTTATCGAAAGGTAATAGACGCAGGGGAGTGATTCCAAGCTGTTGCGCTTGATCGTTCGCACCAATCGGCCACGCAATGGCTGGCTCCGGCCAGGCCTTTTCGCCACAGACAGCCCTCAACCCGGGCAAAAATCAAGCAACTCCCTCATCTCTTCGGCCACACCCGGAACATGACGTCTTGTCAATAAACTTGCAGAGAGCGTCAGTTCGAACACAGTGCGTTACACAGCGTCGCCTCGACGCACCACCGGCACGGTCCTACGCCGCTCCGGATGCCGCGGCTCCGGCCGGCCCACCGCGAGCAGCGCCATGTCGTCCGTGGCCCCGCCGCCCGTGTGCCGGCGCACATCGCTGCTGAGCGCGCTGAGCAGGGCGTGCGGCCCGGGGAAGATCCGTCCGCGCAGCCGGGCCGCCGGATCGTAGAAGTCGCCCGCCCGGTCCCGGGCCTCGCTCAGCCCGTCCGTGTAGAGCAGCAGGGTGGTGCCCGCGGGGAAGGCCCACTCCTCCGTCCGGTCCGGCCGGCCGCCCAGCTCCCCCATGCCGAGCGGCAGGGCGGGCTCCGCCGGGGCGAGGACCGCCAGCTCCCCGTTCCCGTGCAGCAGCAGGGGCTCCGGATGCCCCCGGTTGAGCAGCCGCAGCACCCCCGCGCCCGGCGGGATCTCCCCGAGCACGCACGTGGTGAACCCCTCGACCGCGTCCAGGCCGTCGCGCCGGGTGCCCTCCCGGGCCAGGGCCCGCTCCAGCCGCTGCGCCAGCGCCTCCAGCGTGGGCTCGGTCTCCGCCGCCTCCCGGAACGCCCCGAGGACCACCGCCACGGCCTCCACCGCCCCCAGCCCCTTGCCCCGTACGTCACCCACCGCGAGCCGCACTCCGTACGGGGTGTCCTGGACGGCGTACAGGTCCCCGCCGATGAAGGCGTCGGCCTGCGCGGCCTCGTACCAGGCGCAGACGTGCAACCCCCCGATGCGTTCGGCGGGCTTCGGCAGCACCGCCCGTTGCGCGGCCTCGGCGATCCCGCGCGCGGAGGCGAGCCGCTCGCCGCTGCGCCGCACCACCCGGTTGATCAGGAGCGCCAGCCCGGACACGGTCACCACGGTGACCAGCTCGGTCAGCGCCTCGACCTTCCGGCCGGTGCCGTTGTCGAGGTGCAGCAGGAACACCGCGAGCGAGGCCAGCAGGCCGGTCAGCACCGTGGCCCGGAACGTGTACAGCGGGGCGGCGACGAGCGGGGCCGCCGAGAAGAAGGGGGATCCGGTGAAGCTGGGCGGGGTCAGCAGATTGAAGACCGTTCCTAGAGCGATCAGCGCACCCGGCAGCACCCGGACCACCTGCCGGGCCGGACCGCTCCCGCCACCGCTCCCGCGACCGCCCGCGCGCCCACCGTTGCCCTGCCGGCCCAGCCCCGCCACGCTGCTCTCCTGCCGCCCGGGTCCCTCGTACGGATGCGGGCCCGCCGCCGCCTCGCACCTCAAGGCTGGCGGCAGGCGCGGCCGGTGGCGACCCGGCGGCGGCCGGACGGGTGACGAGCCGTGAGGAGCGGAACCGGGACCGGGACCGGGAAACGACGAAGGCCCGGCTCCCCAAGGGGAACCGGGCCTTCGTACTGAGTAGCGGGGGCAGGATTTGAACCTACGACCTCTGGGTTATGAGCCCAGCGAGCTACCGAGCTGCTCCACCCCGCGTCGGTAAACACAACTCTACGCCATCCGGGGGGAGCCCTTCGCCAATTAACGCCCGGCCCGCCCCCTGATCGACATCACCGCAGGTCAAGGCCTTAAAACCGACCCCGGGCAGGCACCTCGCGCCCCAAGATCATCTCTGTTGCACGCCGGTGACACTTCGGGGATCGTTCCGGGATCGGGCGCGGGCGATGATTCACCTGTCGCCAAGGCCAGGGGGAACACGAACCGGCGGGCGACACCCACCACACCCAACCGGCTCGGCACTCCGCCGATGCCCCTGTGATTCCCGGGGGGAGTCCACCATGTCCGTTCGCACCGCAGCCGCCATCGCAGTCGTCGCCGGCGTTGTCACCACTCTGCTGCCGTTCTCGGCCACCGCCGCGTCCGCCGCACCCGCCACCGACGACCACGCCGTGCTGCGTACGGAGATGGGCGCTCCCGTCCCGAGCGGCCCGCTGACCCGCGGGGGCGCCACCGAGTCCTTCGACCTGACGGTGAAGAACCCGACCGGCAAGGTCGTCACGTACAACCCGTGGATGCTCGTGGACCCGACCGGCCCGAGCCGCCTGAAGAAGGACGACGTCGTCTTCAAGGTCGAGGCGGTGGACGCCCCGGCGACCAACTCCTCGATCGGCCAGCAGGACGGCGGGTGGCAGGGCACCTTCTTCCCCGCCGGCGAGCCGGGCGGTGACAAGGGCGGCTTCGACATCCCCGCCAACGGCAAGATGACCTGGAAGGTCACCATCGGCCTCGGCGCGAACTACCCCACCAACGACGGGGACTTCAGCCTCAACGCCACCAGCTACAACAACTCCGTGGCCCCCGGTGGCGCGGACTCGCACACCTTCAAGGTCGACCCGCAGATCAAGACGGGCGAGCTGAAGACCTGGTTCAAGCAGGTCAGCTCCGGCAAGGACGGCCAGGAGCAGCGCGCGTACCTGGACCTGAACTACCAGGCCACCGGCGAGGGCACCTTCGGCACCGCCCTCGCGACCAGCCTGAGCCTGTCCCACCCGGGCGAGCAGGAGGCGGACTTCCGCGTGCAGGCCCTGTTCGACGGCCGCTGGCAGGACCTGAAGGCCGAGGACAGCCGCTACGAGCTGCCGCGGATCCCCAAGGGCTTCGGCGCCGCCGACGGCGTCCACACCCTGCCGCTGCGGGTCAGCCTCGGCAACCACACCAAGCTGACGAAGAAGACCACGATCACGATGGAGGCCGAGGTCCGTCACGCGGAGGGCAACTCCTACCCGCTGAAGACCGGCTCCGTGCAGTTCCCGCTCGTCCCGTTCGCGGAGACGGTGCCCACCGACACCCCCTCCACCACCCCGTCCACCGCTCCCTCCACCGCCCCCTCGGTGCAGCCGGCCGTCGCCACCTCCACCGGCAACGGCAACGTGACGACCACGGGCTCGACCACGACGGCCACCACGGCGACCACGGCGACCCCTGCCACCGGCTCCCTCGCCACCACCGGCGCCGGCTCCTCCACCGGTCTGTACGCCGGCCTCGCCGCCGCCCTGGTCGCGCTCGGCTCGGCCGCCGCCTGGCTCGGCCGCCGCCGCGGCCTCTCCGCCTGATCCACACTTGTACGCAAAAGCGCCCCGCCCGGTCCGTCCGGGTGGGGCGCTTCCGCGTACGGGCGTGGATCAGCCGTCCGCGGGTGTGCGCCGGCGGGTCAGGACGTGGGTGGTGGAGCCGTCGTCCTCCCGCAGGTCCCGGACGTGCGTGAAACCGATGCGCTTCAGCAGGCTCAGGGAGGCCGTGTTGGCGGCGGCCACGGTGGCGTGCACCTCGGTCAGGCCGAGGCCGGCGAAGGCGTACGCGACGATCGCCTCCGCGATCTCGGTGCCGAGGCCCGATCCCCAGGCGGCGGGGGCCAGGGCGTAGATGATCTCGTACCCGTCGACCTCGTCGGTCCGTTTGATCTCGGCGTGCCCGATCAGCTCGCCGCCCCGCCGCACGGCCCAGACGTCGAAGAGGTCCTCGGCGTAGACCTTCGTGAAGACCCGCCCGAAGAGGGCCCGGTCCTCGGCCTCCGTGGCGGGGCCGTCCCCCATCCACCGGGACACCCGGGTGTCCTGGAAGAGGGCCACGAAGCGTTCCTCGTCCTCGGGGACGTACGGGTCGAGGAGCAGGCGTTCGGTGCGCAGAACCGGAGTCACGGGCGCGACGCTACCCGCGCCGGCCGGGAGGTTCACCGGGTTTTCCGGCCCGCCCCCGGGGAATGACGGGACGTCCGCTCGCGCGGGCCGGCCGAGAACGACCAAGCGCCCCCTCCGGCCGGAACCGGAAGGGGCGCTGGGCGCCGGGCAGGGGGCTTCGCCCCCGCCCTTGAGCGGTAGGCCATGTCGGACTCGAACCGACAACCAACGGATTAAAAGTCCGCTGCTCTGCCAATTGAGCTAATGGCCCTCCAGGTGCTCACCCCAGAGCATAGCCGGACAGCGCCCGTCAGCCGATCGGGTATCGACTGACCGGCCTGTCGCCGTCAGTTCACCGGCGCACCGGGGGTCGGGCGGCGGACGGGACACCGGTCACCTTGACCGTCCCGGAAGTCCTGACCTCGGCGCCCTGGCCGTCGGTCGGCCGGGCCACGAGCGTCCACTCGTACTCGCCGGTGAAGAGGTACGTGCCCGTCGGGGACTTGCCGTCCCACGAGGGGGCGATCACGCCGCGCGCCTCGCCTCCGGTGCGCACGACCGTGGTGATGCCGGACGTCTTGTTGCGCACCATCAGCTTCCAGGACGCGACCGGCTTGGACACCCACCAGCGGGCCTGCCAGGTCTTCGCCTGCCTGAAGTCCACGGTGGCGGCGAGATCCTGGTCGATCACCGCGAGCGGGGAGGCCTTGCCGGCGACCCCGACCAGGTGCACGGTCTCGCTCGCGTCCGTGTAGGCCAGGCGGCCGCCGAACCGGTCGATGGTCCAGCCGGTGCCGAACGAGCCTGCGTACACGGCGATGTCGGGCTCGCGGACCGGCGCGCCGGAGCGCAGGTTGGTGATCTCCAGGCCGACGCCCGCCTGGTGCACGAGGTAGCCGTCACCGAGCCGCACCATGAAGGGCTGTGGGGTGAAGGGCAGCGGGATCCGCTTCTTGGTGGGCGCGTGGTAGGCGGCCGGGTCGTCCCCGTAGTAGGAGCAGGTGGAGTAGAACCAGTCGCCGTTGACCTTGAGCTCGAAGGGACGGCAGCCGGAACCGAGGTCGACCCGCTGCGTGACCTGGCCTGTCCGCAGATCGGTCCCGGCCACGACCCCCTTGTCACCCTCGGGAGCCCACAGGGTGGAGCCCCACAGCACGGACTGGGCCACGGCCTTGGTGTCCAGGATCCGTCCGGCGTCGATGTCGGCCACGAAGTAGCGCAGGGCGGAGTTCTCGGTCGCCGCGAAGAGCACGTAGCGGCCCGAGGCCTGCTCCACCTGGACGGGCTGCAGCCGCGTCTTGTGGGGCAGCGGCACCTGGCGGATCGAGCCGCCGGCGCCCGCGTCGATCACGTTCAGCGCGATCCCGCAGCCGAGGCACATGGGGTCACCCGTGTCCACGGCCGACACCGAGACGAACCGGCCGTCGCCCGTCGCGACGCTCCGGGCGGCGGGGGCGTCCTGCAACCCGCACAGCTGCAGGTTGACGGTCGCGTCGCACTTCCAGGTGGGGGTCTGGGACACCGACGGGGTGCCGGACGCCGAGGCCGTGTATCCCTGGACGCTCTTCTGCGGGTCTTCCTGGCTCACGGCGAGCTGGCCCTGGGCGAAGGTGAGCCCCACGCGGTTCGCCGGGTTCGGCGCAACGTCCATGACCTTCTTCACCACGGGGGCGCCGTCGGGGCCCGCCGCGATGCGGTGGATTCCCCAGTGGCTGGAGTCGGTGCCGCCGGCGATGTAGGCGGACCCGTCGGCTCCGGGCGTGATCGGGTCGGTCCCGGTGCGCGGCAGCAGGGTGCGCGTCGCTCCGCCCGCGACCGGCGCGGCGACCAGGCCCTGCGGGACCCGGGCGAGCAGCCAGTCCCCCACGGGCTGGACGGACTCGATCGACGCCGGGAACAGGTCGACGGTGCGGGTCACCTTGCCGTCGGCGCGCGAACGCAGCGTCACCTTGCCCGAGTTCTCCATCGCGATCCACTGCGAGCCGAGCCCGAACTTGGTGTGGGTCGTCTCCGTGACACCGTCCGGCAGCGGCACGGGGCGCAGGGTCGCCGTGGCGAAGTCGACCAGTGCGACGGTTTCGCCCCCCTTGCCGCTCAAGTACGAGACCAGTGCGCCCTTCTGGTCGAAGGCCTGCACGCGGAAGGCGTACATCCCGAACCGGTCCGGCGAGGTGACGGCCACGTCCTTGCGCGGCTCGTTCTCCCGGCCGATCAGGTGCAGCGTGACCCAGCCGACCTGGTCCACCTCGGTGGCGAGCACCTGGGACGGCGAGAAGGCCTTCGTCCAGGCCCGGCCCGCGGGGGCGGTCAGCGTTTCGCTCTTGCCGGTGGCGAAGTCGTGCAGGGCCATCGGCCCCGCCGCCCCGCCGCTGCCGGCCTTCTCGCAGGCGACGGTGTCACCGGAAGCCGCGGACCAGACGTCCGTGCCGTACACGACCTGGCAGCCCGTGTACGAGGCTTCGCGGCCGTCCTGCAGGCTGCGCCAGAGATAGCTCTTGTCCCGCCACATCGCCAGACCGGTGCCGGCGCCGGAGACGTACTCGTGGGCCGGGTCCTGGTGCGGCGGCGGTGCGATCGTCAGGTCTCCGGTGGCCGTCGGCCCGGCCGCGGCCGGTACGGCCGTCAGGCCGCCGAGTCCGATGGCCAAGGCGAGCGCGGCGGTGCCCAGCGCACGTGACCGTCTCAAAGAAGTCCCACCCCCAGGAAGTGCGCAGGGGCGGTCGCGGGTTCCGCGTCGCCGTGCCCCCACCGCAAAAAGTGTGGGGATCGTAGCAACACGCGGCAGGGCCCCCACGACCGGAGTCGTGGGGGCCCTGTCAGGAGTTCAGCTCAGCTGGGGTCAGCCGTTGCGCTTCCAGCGCGGCTTGTCGTCGCGGCGGCCGCCGAAGCCGCCGGCGGAACCGGAGCCGGAGCCGGACGGACGGTGACGCTCGCCACCACGGTCGTCGCGGTTGAAGCCACCGGACGGACGGTCGTCACGACGGAAGCCACCACCGGACGGACGGTCGCCACCGGAGCGGAAGCCACCGGACGGACGGTCGTCGCGGCGGAAGCCGCCACGCTCGCCACCACGGTCGTCGCGGTTGAAGCCACCGGACGGACGGTCGTCACGACGGAAGCCACCACCGGACGGACGGTCGCCACCGGAACGGAAGCCACCGGACGGACGGTCGTCGCGGCGGAAGCCGCCACGCTCGCCACCACGGTCATCGCGGTTGAAGCCACCGGACGGACGGCCGCCGCGGTCGCCGCGGTCGCCTCGGTCGTCACGGCGGAAGCCGCCACGGTCGCCGCCGCGGTCACCACGGTCACCGCGGTTGTCACGACGCTCGAAGTTGCCGCGGTCGTCGCGCTGGGCGCGCTGCTCCTCGCGGCGCTCCTGGGCGGCGATCTCGGCGGCAGCGGCGGCGGCAGCAGCCGCGACCTCGGCCTCGGCGGCCTCGGCCACCTCGGCGACAGCGGCCTCGGGGTCCTCGCCGCGCTCACGGGCGGAGCGGGCGACCAGGCGGTCGGCCTCCTCGCGGAGCTCGACGGCACGGCGCGACAGGCGCTCCAGCTGCTTGGTGAGCTCGGCGACCTCGCGCTCGGCCTGCTTGGCGGCGTTGTTCGCGGAGTCGGCCTGGACCTCGGTCAGCGAACGGGCACCGGTGATCTCGGCGACCTCCGGGTCGAAGGCGCCGACGCCCTGGACGATGTGACGCGTGGCGTCGACGCCCGCGTCCTCCATCAGGCGGAAGATCTGGCGGCGCTGGTGCGGCAGGGCGAGGGAGACCACGACACCCGACTTGCCGGCGCGGGCGGTACGGCCCGAGCGGTGCAGGTAGTCCTTGTGGTCGCCGGCCGGGTCCACGTTCAGGACCAGGTCGATGCCGTCGACGTGGATGCCGCGGGCGGCGACGTCGGTGGCGACGAGCGCGTTGACGTAGCCGTCCTTGAAGTCGGCGAGGACGCGGGTACGGGCGCCCTGGGTCATGCCGCCGTGCAGCGCGTCGGCCTTCACGCCGGACTCGACGAGCTGCTCGGCGATGCGGTCGGCGCCCAGCTGGGTGCGGACGAAGATGATGGTGCGGCCCTTGCGGGCGGCGATGGCGGCCGTGACCGGCGCCTTGTCCTTCGGCTTCACGACGAGGACGTGGTGCGTCATGGTCGTGACGTTGCCCTGCGCGCTGTCGACCTCGTGCGTGACGGGGTTGGTCAGGTAGCGCTTGACCAGGGTGCCGATCTCGTTCTCCATGGTGGCGGAGAAGAGCATGCGCTGGCCGCCGCCGGGGATCTGGTCGAGCAGCTCGGTGACCTCGGGCAGGAAGCCGAGGTCGGCCATCTGGTCGGCCTCGTCGAGGACGGCGATCTTGACGTTCTCCAGGGAGCAGGCGCCACGGTTGATGATGTCGCGCAGACGGCCCGGGGTGGCGACGAGGACGTCGACACCGCGCTCCAGGGCGTAGATCTGGTTGCTCATGGAGGTACCGCCGCAGACGACCTTCATCTTCAGGCCGAGCACGTCGCCGTAGGGCTGGAGGGCGTCCGCGACCTGCATCGCGAGCTCACGGGTCGGCGTGAGGATGATCGCGCGGGGCTTCTTCTTCTCGGTGTGACCGCCGGCCAGGGAGGCCAGGGTCGGCAGACCGAAGGAGAGGGTCTTGCCGGAGCCGGTGCGGCCACGGCCGAGGATGTCCTTGCCGGCCAGGGCGTCCGGGATGGTCGCGGCCTGGATCGGGAAGGGGGCGGTGACGCCGTTCTGGGCGAGCTTGCGCACGATGCCCTCGGGCAGACCGAGGTCTCCGAAGGTGATCGAGGGCTCGGCGTCAGCGGCGTCGTCGTCGAAGTCGGTGTCGGCGTCGATGGAGTCCTCGACGGACTCACCGTTCGTCACGTCGGCCTCAAGGGCCTCGATGATCTCGTCGGCCTCTGCGGCCTCGATGGCCTCGGTGACCACAAGGGCCTCGGCGTCGACGATCTCGTTGGAGTCGTTCTCGGGCATGACGGAACGGTCAGAACTGGAAATGGACATGCGAAATGCGAAACCTTCCGGAGTCTCGGCACGCGCCCAAACTCCGTGAATCGCAAATCGACCGCCTCAATGCGGTCAGCCACGGCTAGGGAGAGTACGCGCCACACGGCGCTCTTCGGATTCGGCGCCGGGCAATGGGATCAAACGATCTATAACCATACGCACCCTCCCCCGGGTCTGGCAAGTCGGTCCGACCGAAACACCCCTGACCTGCGAAAACACCCCGCGCCGGCTACCCCGCCCGACCCCGGAGGGCTCCCGGCGGCCCTAGGGCTGGGGCGCCGGCTGGGTCGTCGGCTCGGGCTGCGGACTCGGCGGCTCCGGCGTGGGTTCCGTCACAGGGGGCGTCGTCGCCGGGGGCTGCGGGGTCGGGCTGGCCGGCTGCTGCCCACCGCCGGAACCGCCCGATCCGCCGGAGCCCCCGGAGCCGCCCGACCCACCGGAACCGCCCGATCCGCCCGATCCGCCCGCCGGGGGCTCCTGCGGGCCCTGCCCGCCCGCGCCGCCCCCCGCGCCCGCCGAGGGCGCGGGCACGCCGGGCTGGCCGCTCGGCGCCCCCGGGCTGGGCGAGGCCCCGGTCGCGCCGGAGGCCTTGCCGTCCTCCTTGGGCTTGCCGTTCCCCGTACCGTCCTTCGTGCCGTGCCCGTTGCCGTGGACCCCGGAGCCCCGCCCGGTGACGGTCGCGCCCGCCTCGGCGCCGCCCCGGCGGTCCGCCGACGAGGAGGGACCGGGCTTCGCCGCGTCCTCGCCGACGCTCATGCAGCCGGCCGTCGCCGCGACCGCGAGCGCGGTGACGGCCAGTCGGAGGGAAGCGGACAACTGGCGCACGGGGGCACCTCCGGAGCCTGAGGGTGAGAGTCCGCATGAGCGGGTCAATGTGCCCAACTCCCTTTGACCCGCAAGGGACACGCCCTCGGCGCCCTCAGCCGAACAGCTGCTCCGCCACCTGCGACCCGAGGTGCACCGCGCCGAGCCCCACCAGCACCGACATCACCACGTTCGCCGCCGCCAGGAACCGCCAGCCGCGCTCGGCCAGCCGCAGCGTCTCGTACGAGAAGGTCGAGTACGTGCTCAGCGCCCCGCACAGCCCGGTCCCCAGCAGCAGTTGGAGCCGCGAGGAGGCGGCCCCCGCCAGCAGCGCGCCGGTCAGCACCCCGAGCAGCAGACAGGCGGCCGCGTTGACCACGAAGGTGCCCCACGGGAAGACGGAGTCGTGCCGCGCCTGCACCGCACGGTCCGTCAGATAGCGCAGCGGCGCCCCGACGACCGCGCCCACCACCACGAGCAGCCAGTTCACCGGGCCGCCCGGCCCGGCCGCCGGCCGCCGCCGTCCCCGACCGCGAGCCGGGTCACCGCGGCCGCCGCCCACACCGCGCCCAGCGCCGCCACCACCGTGAGTCCGGCGTAGGCCAGCGCGGTTCCCGCGTCCCCCTCGTCGAGGAGCCGCGAGAAGTCCACCGCGTAGGTGGAGAAGGTGGTGAAGCCGCCCAGCACCCCGACCCCGGCGAAGGGCCGCAGCAGCGGATGCGGCGCGGTCCGGCCGCCCTCGCTGATCAGGACCATCAGTACGCCGATCAGCGCGCACCCGGACGTGTTGATCCAGAGGGTCGCCCACGGGAAGGCCCCGGGCCCGGCCGGCCACAACAGGGCGACCCCGTAGCGCGCCGCGGCCCCGACCGCCCCGCCCGCCGCCACCGCCGCGAGCACCCGGCCCTGCGGCTCGGCGCGCTGTGCGGGGACGTGCAGGTCGACGTCCGGGTCGATCGCCTCGGCGCCGGGGACCGGCCGGGTCACCCGTACCCCAGCGCGTGCAGCCGCTCGTCGTCGATCCCGAAGTGGTGGGCGATCTCGTGCACCACGGTGACCTCCGTCTCCGCGACCACGCTCTCCCGGTCCTCGCACATCCGCAACGTGGGGTTGCGGTAGATGGTGATCCGGTCCGGCAGCACCCCGGCGTACCACTCGCCGCGGTCCGTCAGCGGAGTCCCCTCGTACAGCCCGAGCAGCTCCGGGTCATCGGCGGGCGGCTCGTCCTCGACGAACACCGCCACGTTGTCCATCAGCCGCGTCAGCTCCGGCGGGATCCGGTCCAGCGCCTCTGCGACGAGCTCTTCGAACTCCTCGCGCGTCATCTCCAGCACCCGGTCATTGTCCCTCCGGTGGGGGCGCCTCCCGCTTGCGGGGGAGAAACCGTTTTGGCGATAGCTCCCCGGATCCCATATGCTTCTCACGTCCCCGACGCGCTGAAGAAGTGCCCGGCGGGCCTTTAGCCCTCATCGTCTAGTGGCCCAGGACGCCGCCCTTTCAAGGCGGTAGCACGGGTTCGAATCCCGTTGGGGGTACGCATTACCGTGTGCAAGACTTGTTCTCGCACACTGCAAGGTCCTGTGGAGCAGTTGGTTAGCTCGCCACCCTGTCAAGGTGGAGGTCGCGGGTTCAAGTCCCGTCAGGATCGCTGAAGCCGGAAACGGTTTCGTGGCTGGGTAGCTCAGTTGGTACGAGCGATCGCCTGAAAAGCGATAGGTCGCCGGTTCGACCCCGGCCCCAGCCACCATCAGGAAGGCCCCGTCCATTGGACGGGGCCTTCCTTCGTTACTCGGCCTCACCCGTGGGGCCGGAGCGGCGGCGCCACTGCACCAGGCCGACGGTGAGCGCGCCCGCCGCGACCAGCCCGAGCAGCGCCCAGTCCGGGACCGCGTCCGCCACCGAGCCGACCCACTGCTCCACCGCGAACGAGTCGTCCACGTCCAGCAGCCCCGGCAGCGCGCTCGCCCCGTCGTAGACGAGGAACAGCGCGCCCAGGGTGATGAAGAACAGCCCGGACAGCAGCGAGGTGGTGTGCAGCTCGAAGCGGCCCACCGTGAAGGCCCGCCCGCGCAGCCAGCGTCGCCGGCCCAGCTCGAACCGCTCCCACAGCAGGGCCATCAGGAAGAGGGGCACCGCCATGCCCAGCGCGTAGACCGCCAGCAGCAGGCCGCCGTAGACGGGGCTGCCGCTGACCGCCGCGATCGTCAGGACGCTGCCGACGATCGGCCCGGCGCAGAAGCCGGCCAGCCCGTAGACCGCGCCGAGCGCGTACACCGACAGGGCGGTGGTCGGCCGGATCCGGCCCGACAGGTCCGAGATCCGCTTCGAGGCGAAGCCCAGGCCCAGGATCTGCGCGAGCCCGAGCGCGATGATCAGCCAGCCGCCGGCGAGGACGAGCAGGTCACGGTTGCCGTGGAAGAACCGCCCGGCGTACGAGCCGGCCGCCCCCAGCGGTACGAGGGTGCTCGCGAGGCCCGCGTAGAAGATCCCGGTGCGCGCCAGCAGCCGGGAGGCCGAGTCGATCGAGTACGCGAAGAAGGCCGGCAGGAGCAGCGCGCTGCACGGGCTGAGCAGCGCGAGCAGGCCGCCCAGCAGGGCGGCCAGGTATCCGATGTCGGTCACTGCTTCGCCGCCGCGGCCTTGGCCTCGGCGATGGCGGCCGTGAAGGTGCCGAGCGGCTGGGCGCCGGCGATCGGCTTGCCGCCCAGCAGGAAGGACGGGGTGGAGGTGACGCCGATGCGGTAGCCCTCTTCCTGGTCCTTGCGCAGGGCCGCCGCGGCCTGCTCGCCGGCCATGTCCGTCTTGAAGCGCTCCAGGTCGGGGACCCCGGCCTCCCGGGCCAGCTCCAGGAGCCGCGCCTCGGCGAAGCCCTTCTCCTTGGAGCCGTCGGCGTACGCGGCCGCGTGGAAGGCGGTGAACCGGTCCTGCTGCCCGGCCGCCCAGGCGGCCTTGGCGGCGGCCTCGGAGTCGGCGCCGAAGATCGTGAAGTTGCGCCACTCGATGCGCAGGGTGCCTTCCTCGACGTACTTCTTCACCAGTTCGGGTTCGGTGTCCCGGGCGAACTTGCCGCAGTAGCCGCACTTGAAGTCGGAGTACTCGATGAGCACGACGGGCGCGTCGGCGCGGCCCACGGCGAGCTTGTCGCCGGACTCGCGGCGGGCCAGTGCCCTGAGCTCGGCGGCGGGGTCGGTCCGGGGCGCGGCGGCGGCGGAGGAGCCGGCGGAGCGCTTCTCGGCGGGGGCGGTGGCCTGCCAGGAGACGAGGCCGAGGGTGATCGCGGCGACGGCGACCCCGGCGGCGTACAGGAGGGGCTTGCGGGAGGAGGAACGGGAGGAAGAGGACACGCGGGTGCTCCAGTGCTGCGGGTGGTGAGGCGGACCGGTCGGGGGAGCGGCCCTCCTAGACCCGCATCACGGACAGCTCCACCGGGCCGGGCGCCGGCCGGTCCGGACCGCGTACGAGGACCCGTACGGGCATCGGCACGTACGGCCGCGCCCCCTCGGGCACCGGCCGCGCCGGCGGGAGGTGCGCGTGCTCGCCCCCGGCCCGGGCCGGGGCGGCGGGGAGCCCGCCGTGATCGTGGGATCCGGGGGCGCAGGCCGGACCGCCGTCGTCGGGGGCCGCGAGGAATCCGGAGGCGACGGCCACCGCCGGGCCCGAGGCCGCCTTCAGGGCCGCCGCCGGGCCCGCCGGGGCGGGCGCGGGAGCGGACGCGGCCGGGAGCAGCACCGCGAGCACCGCCACCGCCACCGCCAGGCCGACCCACACCGTCAGAGCGGCGGCGCGGGCCGATCGGCGGGGGCGGGACAAGGTGGGCTGCCTCTCATACGTACGGCTGACTGAGTCGTCCCGAAATGGTACGGGTCAGCCCGACAAATGCGTTCGCCACCCGGAGGGCCCAGGTGAGATCCTCGATCAGGTATGTCTACTTCCTTCGCCGCCCTGCAGACGCTTCTCGGTGAGATCTCCCTCCGTGACGCGCACCGCCTCGGCCGCCGCCTCGAAGGCGCCCGCCGTATCCGCAAGCCCGAGGCCAAGCAGGCCGTGCTCGACGAGATCGCCGCGGAGGCCGCGAAGGCCGCCGAGCGACTGGCCGGCCGTGCCTCGCGGATGCCGGAGGTCACGTATCCCGAGAACCTGCCCGTCAGCCAGAAGAAGGACGAGATCGCCGAGGCGATACGCGACCACCAGGTCGTGATCGTCGCCGGTGAGACCGGTTCCGGCAAGACCACGCAGATCCCCAAGATCTGCATGGAGCTGGGCCGTGGCGTCCGGGGCATGATCGGGCACACCCAGCCCCGCCGGATCGCGGCGCGCACCGTCGCGGAGCGCATCGCGGAGGAGCTGAAGTCCGAGATCGGCCAGACCGTCGGCTGGAAGGTCCGGTTCACCGACCAGGTGGACCAGGACGCGACCTTCGTGAAGCTGATGACGGACGGCATCCTGCTCGCCGAGATCCAGACGGACCGCGAGCTGCGCGCGTACGACACGATCATCATCGACGAGGCCCACGAGCGGTCGCTGAACATCGACTTCCTGCTCGGCTACCTGGCCACGCTGCTGCCCAAGCGCCCCGACCTCAAGGTGATCATCACCTCGGCGACGATCGACCCCGAGCGGTTCTCCCGGCACTTCGGCGACGCGCCGATCGTCGAGGTCAGCGGGCGGACGTACCCGGTGGAGGTCCGCTACCGGCCCCTCCTCGAAGAAGATTCCGAGGACAGCGACCGCGACCAGATCACCGCGATCTGCGAGGCCGTGGACGAGCTGCAGTCCGAGGGGGCGGGCGACATCCTGGTCTTCCTCTCCGGCGAGCGCGAGATCCGCGACACCGCGGACGCCCTGAACAAACGGAACCTCCGCTTCACGGAAGTCCTCCCCCTCTACGCGCGCCTCTCGCACGCCGAGCAGCACCGCGTCTTCCAGCAGCACACCGGCCGCCGGATCGTCCTCGCCACGAACGTCGCCGAGACCTCCCTGACCGTCCCGGGCATCAAGTACGTGATCGACCCGGGCACCGCCCGGATCTCCCGCTACAGCCACCGCACCAAGGTCCAGCGGCTGCCGATCGAGCGGATCTCGCAGGCCAGCGCCAACCAGCGCAAGGGCCGCTGCGGCCGCACCTCCGACGGCATCTGCATCCGGCTGTACTCCGAGGGCGACTTCAACGCCCGCCCGGAGTTCACCGACGCCGAGATCCTGCGCACGAACCTGGCCTCCGTCATCCTCCAGATGACCGCGGCCGGCCTCGGCGAGATCGAGAAGTTCCCCTTCATCGACCCGCCGGACCACCGCAACATCCGCGACGGCGTGCAGCTCCTCCAGGAGCTCGGGGCGCTCGACCCGGCCGAGAAGGACCCCGAGAAGCGGCTCACCCAGATGGGCCGCCAGCTCTCCCAGCTCCCGGTGGACCCGCGGCTCGCCCGCATGGTCATCGAGGCCGACAAGAACAACTGCGTCCGCGAGGTCATGGTCATCGCGGCGGCCCTGTCCATCCAGGACCCGCGCGAGCGGCCCTCGGACAAGCAGACCCAGGCCGACCAGAACCACGCCCGCTTCAAGGACGAGACCAGCGACTTCCTCTCGTACCTGAACATGTGGCGCTACGTCCGCGAACAGCAGAAGGAGCGCGGCTCCTCCTCCTTCCGCCGGATGTGCAAGCAGGAGTACCTGAACTTCCTTCGGATCCGCGAATGGCAGGACATCTACTCGCAGCTGCGCACGGTCGCCAAGACGATGGGCATCCACGTCAACGAGGCCGACGCCCCCGAGCAGGTCATCCACGTCTCGCTGCTGGCCGGTCTGCTGTCCCACATCGGGCTGAAGGACACCGACAAGAACGAGTACCTGGGAGCCCGCTCGGCGAAGTTCGCGATCTTCCCCGGCTCCTCGCTCTTCAAGAAGCAGCCGAAGTTCGTGATGTCGGCCGAGCTGGTGGAGACCTCGCGGCTGTGGGCCCGGGTGAACGCCAAGGTGGAGCCCGAGTGGGTGGAGCCGCTGGCCCAGCACCTGATCAAGCGCACGTACAGCGAGCCGCACTGGGAGAAGGACCAGGCGGCCGTGATGGCGTACGAGAAGGTCACGCTGTACGGCGTGCCGATCGTCGCCCAGCGGAAGATCAACTACGGCCGGATCGACCCCGAGGTCTCGCGCGAGCTCTTCATCCGCAACGCGCTGGTCGAGGGCGACTGGCGCACGCACCACAAGTTCTACGCGGACAACCGCAAGCTCCTCACCGAAGTGGAGGAGCTGGAGAACCGGGCCCGACGCCGCGACATCGTCGTGGACGACGAGACCCTCTTCGACTTCTACGACCAGAAGATCCCCGCCCACGTGGTCTCCGGGGCGCACTTCGACTCGTGGTGGAAGCACAAGAAGCGCGAGGAGCCCGAACTCCTCGACTTCGAGCGGGAGATGCTGCTCACCGAGAAGGCGGCCGGGGTCACCAAGGCCGACTACCCGGACACCTGGCGGCAGGGGCAGCTGAAGTTCCGGGTGACCTACCAGTTCGAGCCGGGCGCGGACGCGGACGGCGTGACCGTCCACATCCCGCTCCAGGTGCTGAACCAGGTCACGGACGAAGGCTTCGACTGGCAGATCCCGGGCCTGCGCGAGGAGGTCGTCACCGAGCTGATCCGCTCGCTGCCGAAGCCGATCCGCCGGCACTACGTGCCCGCGCCGAACTTCGCGACGCGCTTCCTCGACACGGCGGTGCCGCTGCAGGAGCCGCTGCCCGTCACGCTGGCGCGCGAGCTCCAGCGGATGGTGGGGGTCCCGGTCTCGGCCGAGGACTTCGACCTCGGCCGGATCCCGGACCACCTCAAGATCACCTTCCGGATCGTCGACGAGCGCCGCAAGAACCTCGCCGAGGACAAGGACCTGGAGGCCCTGAGGCTCGCTCTGAAGCCCAAGGCCCGCCAAGCCCTCTCCAAGGCCGCCGCGGCCACCGCCGAGCGGGCGGGCGGAGAGTCGGTGGAGCGGACCGGGCTGACGGACTGGACGATCGGCACGCTGACCAAGGTGTTCGAGACCCGCCGGGCCGGTCAGCCGGTGAAGGCGTACCCGGCGCTGGTGGACGAGGGCGCGAGCGTGTCCGTACGGCTCTTCGACACCGAGGCCGAGCAGCAGCAGGCGATGTGGCTGGGCACCCGGCGCCTCATCCTGCTGAACATCCCGGTGAACCCGGCGAAGTTCGCCTCGGACCACCTGACCAACCAGCAGAAGCTGGCCCTGTCCAGGAACCCGCACGGCTCCATCCAGGCGCTGTTCGACGACTGCGCGACCGCGGCGACCGACAAGCTGATCGCGGACCACGGCGGCCCCGCGTGGGACGAGACGGGCTTCCGGCGGCTCTACGAGGCGGTCCGCGCCGACCTCGTGGACACGACCGTGCGGACGGTGGGCCAGGTCCAGCAGGTGCTGGCCGCCTGGCAGGCCTGTGAGCGCCGTCTGAAGGCCACCAACAGCCTCGCCCTGGTCGCCAACATCCAGGACGTCAGGACGCAGCTGGCGGCGCTCATGCCGGCCGGGTTCGTCACGCTCACCGGGCTGCGCCGGCTGCCGGACCTGATGCGCTATCTGGTGGCGGTGGACCGGCGGCTCCAGCAGATGCCCACGGGCGTCCAGCGCGACACCACGCGCATGGAGAAGGTCCACGAGATGCAGGACGAGTACGCCTGGCTGCTGGAGCAGCTGCCGAAGGGGCGGCCGGTGCCGGCGACGGTCACCGACATCCGCTGGATGATCGAGGAGCTGCGGGTCAGTTACTTCGCGCACGCCCTCGGGACGGCCTATCCGATCTCCGACAAGAGGATCGTGAAGGCGGTGGACGCGGCGGCCCCGCCGTCGGTCAGGTGAGCCGGTTCGACTGCACCCCCTGAGCTGCGGTACAGTCTGATTCGCAGCCGCCGAGCGGCCGCAAATCAAGGACCTGTGGAGCAGTTGGTTAGCTCGCCACCCTGTCAAGGTGGAGGTCGCGGGTTCAAGTCCCGTCAGGTTCGCAGAAACGTCAGGGCCCGCATCCCCAGGGGATGCGGGCCCTGACGCGTTGGCGGGCCAACACCCGGACGCCCTGCGGCTCCGGGGCCGCGACAGGCTCGCACGGAGCCGGTACGCGGCCCGTACGCGGTCGGTACGCGGTCCGTACGAGCACGAGGCCGTATGACGGCGCCGGCGCCGCCCGTGGGAGCCGTGAGGGCCGCGGGAGCCGTGGCGCACCCCTGTGGCGGCTCCGGGGGAGAATCCCCCGTTCGCGTGATGCGCCCTGCGAGGCACGTCCCCTTTACGGGGTGCATTACCGGATATACAAGAGTGATCATCTGTGACGGGTGTCACCGCACGAGTTTTTGAGACTCCGACTTTTATCGCATCCCTACGCCCGCTCGATTTAATATGTGCAATGGCACCCGCCCCCGTCGAGCTCCACGCAGCGGTCCGCACCGCCCTGACCTGGGCATAAAAAAGATCGCGCTGGACCCGGCGGAGTCCAGCGCGATCGAACGACAGGGACCTGTTGGGGCAGGCTCCGTCGTATGAAGCTATGTGGGTTTCATCGGATTGGGGGACCCGATATAGACCCGTTAAAGCGGGGTGTTAACGCGACCTCAGGCCTCGCTGCGCTGCTGCGGAATTCCCGCGAGCAGTGCGCGAACCTCGGCCTCGCGGTATCGGCGGTGTCCACCCAGGGTGCGGATGGACGTGAGCTTGCCAGCCTTGGCCCAGCGGGTGACCGTCTTCGGGTCCACGCGGAACATCGTGGCAACCTCAGCCGGGGTCAGCAGCGGCTCGGCATCAGGGGTGCGAGCGGTCATGAGCGGCCTCCTCGGGAGAACCGAACCATCTCGGTTCTTTCCTCTAAATTCTGCACCTTGGCCCGCGTTGCCCGAAATGGACATACGCGGGCCGAGTCGGTTATAGGACGAACGGCTTGTCCTCGGCACTACAACTACACCATCCGTCCAGCCTCGATGGCCAAACCGACGGAATTGCCCTCCGAGGTGTTCATCAGCGGCGGAAGCCGATGGACCGTCCCATAACGGACAGTCACCCCACTGTGACGATCAGTCACAGAGCGATCAGGAGTCGCCAGACCCCCCGTAGAGCGCAATGCCGAGCATTCCGCCCTTAGTTGGACGGAAGGAACCCTCCCCGGACTCCTTGTCCTATTTTGGCACGAGGGTAGGGGAAGGGCGCAAGGGTGTGGTTAGTGCGGTCCGTCACGCTTGGGCCAATGGCCCGTATCGGGACGTAGGTCCTGGTACTACGTCCCAAATCTTACGATCAGGGCCCTGATCAGCCATTATGGGCCGATCGACCGTTACGCCACAGTACGTACGCGGGCCATCGGGGAGAAAAAAGCCACACAGCCCACTTTCGGCCTAATTCGCGAAAAGTCGCTCCCGGACCGCCCGCCAGCGCTCCGCCAGCTCCCCGTACGCCTCGGACGCCCCCTCCCTGTCCCCGTCCCGCAGGGCCGCGATCCCCGCCGCCAGGTCCCCGGCCGAGCGGTCGGCCGCGAGCCGGTCCGCCGGCAGCGCGTGCAGCAGCCCGCCGTAGTCCAGCTCGACCATCGACCTCGGGTGGAACTCCTCCAGCCAGCTCCCGACCTCCACCAGCCCCTCGGCGAGCATCCCGTACCCCTCCGCGTCGCGCAGGGTCCGCAGGGCCCGGGCGAGCCGCCGGCGGGCCTGCACCATCGGCGTCCGGTAGCGCAGCCGCTCCCCCGGCACGTACTCCCGCTCCTCGTCCGCCACCAGGACGAACCAGCGCAGCGGGATCTGCCACACGCCCGTCCGGATCCAGGGGCGCGCGTCCGGGTTCCGCTCGCGCCAGCGCTCGTACTCCTCGGCCGCCCGCCGACGCGTCCCCGGCGGCAGCGCGGCGTCCAGCACCGGAAGCGGGAACGACGCGACCAGTTCCTCCAGCGCCAGCCAGCCGCGCAGCCGGGTGCGCCACGGGCAGACCAGCAGCACCCCGTCGACTTCCGCCGTGAAGGCGTCCTCGCTCTCGTGCGCCGGCACCCCCACCACGGGGACCCGCACCAAGTCCGCGAGCGACTTGCGCAGTTCGTCCTGGGCCGTCGGGGTCACCCCGCGCCGGGCGTAGGCGGCCCAGTGCGTGCGCTCCGGCTCCGCGAAGGCGGCCAGGGGCTCGTAGACGCGCAGGTAGGAGGCGTACGGGACGGTCGGCGTCGAGCGCGCGGACGGCAGCAGGGGTTCGGAGGATTCGCTCACGCTCTCGTACTCCCCTCTTTGAGGGTCCGGTTCACCTCCGGGGTGCTCCCGGCCCGGCCCCGGGGGCGCTCGTACTGCGAGTGTGTTCCGATCCCCGGACAGGTCGCCTACGCGGGGCCCGCAGGTCTTACTCTGCTCCCAGCACGCCCTCCCCCACCCGCAGGGCGGGCGTCTTTCCGCCGCATCTCTTCCATGGGAGTCACCACCGTGACCGAAATGACCGACGGCGTCCTGCACACCCTGTTCCGTACGGAACAGGGCGGCCACGAGCAAGTCGTGCTGTGCCAGGACCGAGCCTCCGGCCTGAAGGCCGTCATCGCGATCCACTCCACCGCCCTGGGCCCGGCCCTCGGCGGTACGCGCTTCCACGCGTACGCCTCGGACGAGGAGGCCGTCCTCGACGCGCTGAACCTCTCGCGCGGCATGTCGTACAAGAACGCCCTCGCCGGTCTCGACCTCGGCGGCGGCAAGGCCGTCATCATCGGCGACCCGGACGTCATCAAGAGCGAGGAACTGCTCCAGGCCTACGGCCGGTTCGTGGAGTCCCTCGGCGGCCGCTACGTGACCGCCTGCGACGTCGGCACCTACGTGGCCGACATGGACGTCGTGGCCCGCGAGACCCGCTGGGCGACCGGCCGCTCCCCCGAGAACGGCGGCGCGGGCGACTCCTCGGTCCTCACCGCCTTCGGCGTCTTCCAGGGCATGCGCGCCAGCGCCCAGCACCAGTGGGGCGACCCGACGCTGCGCGACCGCAAGGTCGCCGTGGCCGGTGTCGGCAAGGTCGGTCACTACCTGGTCGAGCACCTGCTGGCGGACGGCGCCCAGGTCGTGATCACGGACGTGCGCGAGGAGTCGGTGCGCCGGATCCTCGACAAGCACCCGGGCAAGGTCACCGCGGTCGCCGACACGAACGCGCTGATCCGCGTCGAGGGCCTGGACATCTACGCCCCCTGCGCGCTCGGCGGCGCCCTGAACGACGAGACGGTCCCCGCCCTCACCGCCAAGATCGTCTGTGGTGCGGCGAACAACCAGCTCGCGCACCCGGGCATCGAGAAGGACCTCGCGGACCGCGGCATCCTCTACGCGCCCGACTACGTGGTCAACGCCGGCGGGGTCATCCAGGTCGCCGACGAGCTGCACGGCTTCGACTTCGACCGCTGCAAGGCCAAGGCCACGAAGATCTTCGACACCACGCTGGAGATCTTTGCTCGCGCGAAGGCGGATGGCATCCCGCCGGCCGCTGCGGCCGACCGGATCGCCGAGCAGCGAATGGCGGACGCCCGCGCCGCCCGCGCCCTCTAGGCCCCTATCGGGCCCCCGGGTGCGCCCGCCGGGGTGCGGCGAGACGGAACTCACTGCACTTCGGCGGGTCGCCCGCCAGGAAAAGGTTAAAATCGCAGCTGACCAGCGAGGACGGGGCGCCTCGTTGGTTCTGCACCGGGGCGCGTCATGCGGGCGGCGTACCGTATGGCCGCGGAAGCAGGTACCGTTAAACCCCTACGGACGGTCTCTCCACGGAGAGCCCGCTCCGAACCATGAACGCGTGTCAGACTCTGGGGCCGTCGAGCCCCGTCACCGAGGGGGTCGAGCCATGGGGCGCGGCCGGGCAAAGGCCAAGCAGACGAAGGTCGCCCGCCAGCTGAAGTACAGCAGCGGCGGGACTGACTTGTCGCGTCTGGCCAACGAGCTGGGCGCATCGACCGCGGAACCGCTGCCTGTCAGCGAGCCGGTCGAGGTAAACGACGACGAGCTGGACGAGGACGACCCGTACGCTCGGTACGCGGAGCTCTACAACCGCGATGACGACGACGAGGACGAAGAGTCCGGTCCGTCGGCTCACCGCCGTGGGGCTTGACGCGCGGATCCTTCTGCACGGCAGCATCTGCGTCTGACAAAACATCGAAACCCGGTCCAGGGCCTGCGCCCCGGACCGGGTTTCCGTGCTGCTCAGCCCGCGTAGGACCCGGTCAGGGTCGCGCCCTCGGCGTGGTCGCCGCGGTCCAGGATCTCGCCGGCGACCCAGGCGTCGACGCCCCGGTCGGCCAGCGCGGTCAGGGCCACGTCCACCGACTCCTGCGGGACCACGGCCATCATGCCGACGCCCATGTTCAGCGTCTTCTCCAGCTCCAGCTGCTCCACCTGCCCGGCCTTGCCGACCAGGTCGAAGATCGCGCCGGGGGCCCAGGTCGAACGGTCGACCGTGGCGTGCAGGTGGTCCGGGATGACCCGGGCCAGGTTGGCCGCGAGGCCGCCGCCGGTGATGTGCGAGTAGGCGTGCACCTCGGCCGTGCGGGTGAGCGCCATGCAGTCCAGCGAGTAGATCTTGGTGGGCTCCAGGAGCTCCTCGCCCAGGGTGCGGCCGAGCTCCTCGACGTGCTGGTCCAGGGACATCCCGGCCCGGTCGAAGAGGACGTGCCGGACGAGTGAGTACCCGTTCGAGTGAAGGCCGGACGATGCCATGGCGATGACGGCGTCACCCGTACGGATGCGATCCGCGCCGAGCAGGCGGTCGTACTCGACGACACCGGTGCCGGCGCCCGCCACGTCGAAGTCGTCCGGGCCCAGCAGGCCGGGGTGCTCGGCGGTCTCGCCGCCCACCAGGGCGCAGCCGGCGAGGACGCAGCCCTCGGCGATGCCCTTGACGATGGCCGCGACCCGCTCGGGGTGGACCTTGCCCACGCAGATGTAGTCGGTCATGAAGAGCGGCTCGGCGCCGCAGACGACGATGTCGTCCATGACCATCGCGACCAGGTCGTGGCCGATGGTGTCGTACACGCCGAGCTGACGGGCGATGTCCACCTTGGTGCCGACGCCGTCGGTGGCCGAGGCGAGCAGCGGGCGCTCGTAGCGCTTGAGGGCGGAGGCGTCGAAGAGGCCGGCGAAGCCGCCGAGGCCGCCGAGGACCTCGGGGCGCTGCGTCTTCTTCACCCACTCCTTCATCAGTTCGACGGCGCGGTCGCCCGCTTCGATGTCCACGCCTGCGGCTGCGTAGCTGGCACCGGTGGTCTTCTCTGTCATGACAGGAGAGAGCTTTCGTGTCGTTACTGCGTGTGGTGCTGGGCCCCCGGAGAAGCCTCAAAGAGAGGGCCCAGCGCAGGTTGAGCAGGGCGAACCGAGAATCGCCTACGGACGGCGGAGCGCGTCGGCGGCGTCGGTGCCGCCCGCGAGCTCGGTCTCCAGGAGCTGCTTGCCCAGGAGCTGCGGGTCGGGCAGGTCCATCGGGTACTCGCCGTCGAAGCAGGCACGGCAGAGGTTGGGCTTCTGGATGGTGGTCGCCTCGATCATCGCGTCGAGCGAGATGTAGGAGAGGGAGTCCGCGCCCAGCGACGTGGCGATCTCGTCGACCGTCATGCCGTTGGCGATCAGCTCGGCCCGCGTGGCGAAGTCGATGCCGAAGAAGCACGGCCACTTCACCGGCGGCGAGGAGATCCGGATGTGGACCTCCGCCGCGCCGGCCTCGCGGAGCATCTTGACGAGAGCGCGCTGGGTGTTGCCGCGGACGATCGAGTCGTCGACGACCACGAGGCGCTTGCCGCGGATGACTTCCTTGAGCGGGTTGAGCTTCAGGCGGATGCCGAGCTGGCGGATCGTCTGCGAGGGCTGGATGAAGGTCCGGCCCACGTAGGCGTTCTTGACCAGGCCGACGCCGTACGGGATCCCGCTGGCCTCGGCGTATCCGACGGCGGCCGGCGTACCGGACTCCGGCGTCGCTATCACCAGGTCGGCGTCGACCGGGGCTTCCTTGGCCAGGCGCCGGCCCATCTCGACACGCGAGAGGTAGACGTTCCGGCCGGCGATGTCGGTGTCCGGGCGCGCCAGGTAGACGTACTCGAAGACACAGCCCTTGGGCTTCGCTTCCGCGAATCGGGAGGTGCGCAGGCCGTTCTCGTCGATCGCGATGAGCTCGCCCGGCTCGACCTCGCGGACGAAGCTGGCGCCGCAGATGTCGAGGGCGGCGGTCTCGCTCGCGACCACCCAGCCGCGCTCCAGGCGGCCGAGGACCAGCGGGCGGATGCCCTGCGGGTCACGGGCGGTGTAGAGCGTCCCCTCGTCCATGAAGACGAGGGAGAAGGCGCCCTTGACCTTCGGGAGAACCTTGGTGGCCGACTCCTCGATCGTCAGGGGCTTGCCGTCCTCGTCGGTCTGCCCCGCGAGCAGGGCGGTGACCAGGTCGGTGTCATTGGTGGCGGCCACCTGGGTGGCACGCCCGTCCTGACGGGGGAGGTCGGCGACCATCTCGGCGAGCTCGGCGGTGTTCACCAGGTTGCCGTTGTGACCCAGGGCGATCGAGCCGTGGGCGGTCGCGCGGAAAGTGGGCTGCGCGTTCTCCCAGACGGAGGCCCCGGTGGTCGAATAGCGGGCGTGACCGACCGCGATATGACCTTGGAGCGAGCCGAGAGAGGTTTCGTCGAAGACTTGGGAAACGAGGCCCATGTCCTTGAAGACGAGGATCTGGGAACCGTTGCTCACAGCGATTCCCGCGGACTCTTGTCCGCGGTGCTGCAGTGCATACAGTCCGAAGTAGGTGAGCTTGGCGACCTCTTCACCCGGAGCCCAGACACCGAAGACGCCGCAAGCGTCCTGGGGGCCCTTTTCGCCGGGGAGCAGGTCGTGGTTGAGTCGTCCATCACCACGAGGCACGCTTCCGAGTGTAGGCGAGATCGACCACTGGTCCGAATTGGGGACGGCCGGGAAATGTCACAGCACAGAGGGTGACCGGACGCCTCCGTCTCGGTATTCGGATCACCTTGTTGACATGCACGAAGGCATTCGTACAGGCTCTCGGTCCATGCAGCCTCTCGGTGACCGCACCGTCACCCTCGTCGAGCGCCGGCACGTGGACCTGGTCCGTGTCGCGAGCGCCATCTGTCGCTGTTCCGCGTAGCCGCAACTCGTCTCCTCCTCTTCTCATTTCCGCTCCGCCCCGCCCTGCTCCGCCGTGCCGCGCGCCGTCCCGCGCCCCGCCCGGAGCCGGCCGGCGGACCGTGCCTTGGAGTACCTGTGTCTTCGTACGAGAACAAGCTGTCCCGTCGTGCCTTCGGAGGCGCCGTGGGCGTGAGCGCGGCGGGCGCCGCCGTGGGGCTGGGCGCCGCCCCCGCCGAGGCCGCGGAGGCCGCCGACGCCCCGGCCGCGGGCCCCCGGGAACGGGAGTTCCGGGCCGACCTCGGCCGGCGTGCCCGCAGGCCCAACATCCTGTTCGTCCTGGGGGACGACCTGGGCTGGGCCGACCTCTCCGCGTACGGCTCCCCGCACATCAAGACCCCGAACCTCGACCGGCTGGCCCGCCAGGGCGTCCGCTTCACCGACGCCTACTCGGGCTCCGCGACCTGCTCGCCGACCCGGTTCAGCCTGTACACCGGGCGCTACCCGGGCCGTACCAAGGGCGGGCTGGCCGAGCCGATCGCGGACAAGTCGGTGGGCCTCGACCCCACGCACCCGACGCTGGCCTCGCTGCTGAAGGGGGCCGGCTACGCCACCGCGCTGATCGGCAAGTGGCACGCGGGCTACCTGCCCGACTACAGCCCGACCCGGTCCGGCTGGGACGAGTTCTTCGGCAACTTCGGCGGGGCCCTGGAGTACTACTCCAAGCTGGGTCTGGCCGGCGAGTACGACCTCTACGAGGGCGACGCCGAGTACAAGGACCTGCGGTACTACACGCGGATCATCACGGAGCGGGCGAGCGAGTACGTCTCCCGCGACCACCACGGCAAGCCGTGGCTGCTGAACCTCAACTTCACCACCCCGCACTGGCCGTGGATCGCCGACGGGGACACCGAGGAGAGCGCCGAGATCGTCCGGCGGATCAAGGCGGGCGACGGCCGCGCCCTGTGGCACCAGGACGGGGGCTCCGTCGAGAAGTACAAGGAGATGGTCGAGGACCTCGACCGCTCGGTCGGCGAGGTGCTGAAGGCGCTGAAGCGCTCCGGCCAGGAGGAGGACACCCTGGTCGTCTTCTCCAGCGACAACGGCGGCGAGCGCTTCTCGTACAACTGGCCGCTGTCCGGCAACAAAGCCTCCCTGCAGGAGGGCGGGATCCGGGTGCCGAACATCGCGCGCTGGCCCGCCCGCCTGGACGGCGGCCAGGTCAGCCACGTTCCCGTGTTCAGCCCCGACTGGACCGCGACCCTGCTGGAGCTCGCCGGGGCCCGCCCGCACCCGGCCTACCCGCTGGACGGGGTGAGCCTGGCCGGCTACCTGCTGCGCGGCGAGAAGGTCGCCGAGCGGGACCTGTTCTGGCGGGTGCGGGGGGAGCGGGCGCTGCGCCGCGGCGACTGGAAGTACTACCGCGGCAAGGCGGGCAAGGACCAGCTGTTCAACCTGGCCGGTGACGTCCGCGAGCAGGCCGACAGGGCCGCCGTGGAACGGGCCCGCCTGGCACAGCTGCGGTCGGCCTGGGAACGCGTGGACGCCGGGCTGCTCCCCTACCCGGGCTGAGCCTTGCCATGATCGCTTCATGACCGAACCCAGTGAGTACGTACGCCGGTTGCCGATCGGCGAGCGGATACCCTTCCCCGCCGACGGCATCCCGCTCTGGGAGATCTTCCCTTACGAGGGGGACCTCCGTATCAAGGTGCTGGAGGAGCCGGTACTGCCCGAACCGCCCCGCAGAGGCGAGGCCGGGCCGGACTCCTGCGCCTCCTGCACCCGCCCCGACTCGGAGTTCCTCTGGACGGACGAGCACTGGCGGCTGCACGGCGAGCACGGGGCGCTGCCGGCCATGGTGCTGCTGTTGCCGCGCGGCCACCACGACCTGCTGGACCTGCCGGCCGAGCGAGCGGCCGAGCTCGGCGGGATGCTCCAGCGGGTGGAACGTGCGATCCGCACCCTGGGCGGGATCGCCCGTGTGCACGTGAACAAGTGGGGGGACGGCGGAGCCCATCTGCACGTGTTCCTGATCGCCCGACCCGAGGGGATGGTGCAGATGCGCGGGACGTGCCTGCCCCTGTGGGACGACGTGCTGCCGAAGCTCCCGGACGAGGTGTGGGCAGCATCCGCGCGCACCATCGCCGCCGCGATGGCGAAGGACGGCGGCACGGCGCACGTCTGAGTCACTCGGCGGCGGAGGAGGCCTTGGCGGTCAGGCCCGTGCCGTCCGGGGCGGTGAGGGTGAGGGTCCGGCCGTCGATCTTCGTGGTGAGCGGGCCGCTGCCGAACAGCGCGGTCAGCGTCCGCTCGACCTCGCCCGCCGGGCCCTCGCAGGCCATCCGGGTCGTGGTGAGCGGGCCGAAGGTGACCGTGGGGCCGTCCACGGTCGCCTTGGCGCTGAACCGGTTGCAGCCGAGGGTGCCGCCCGCGGTGCCGTCCGCGGCGATGGCGAACCGGGCCTTGCCGGCGGCCTCGGCGGGTACGGAGGACACGGTCTCCCCGCTGATCAGCGAGTCGACGGTCCAGTCGGTGACGATGAGCGGGGCGTCCGGGTCACGGGGCTGCGAGGTCATGGCGATGGTGCTCCCGTCGGCGGTCTTCAGGGTGAGCCGATCGGGCCCCCGGTCGATCGTCAGCCGGCCCGAGAACAGCTTGGCGAAGGCCGTCTCGAATTCCATGTCCGGGCAGGCCAGGGTGGTCGACATGCCGGGGGTGACGGTCAGGGCGGAGGTGCCGTCGAGGACGACCGCCGCCCGGAAACCGTTGCAGCCGTAGCTGCCCTTGGCCGTGTCCTGCGCGATGTCGACGCGGGCGGACTCGGGGGCGTGCAGGGTGCGGCCGCCGGTGGTCAGGGACTCGACGGCCCAGGAGCCCACGACGGCGGGCAGCGGGGCGCTCCCGCTCTCCGCGGTCTGGTCGCAGCCGGCCAGACCGAGGGCGAGTGCGAGTACGAGGGCCGGGCCCGCGGGGCCGTGGACGTGCCGGAAGGTACGCATGCCCCTGGGACGGACGGGGCGCCGGGTCGGTTCCGTCTGGCCGCGCTCAGCTCATCAGCGGGAGCAGCGCGGACAGATCGGCCCGCTCGCCGCCGGCGCTGACCCGCGCCCCGTCGAGTGCCTCGGCCCATCCCGTACGGCCGGTCGCGAGCCGGATCCAGGTGAGCGGGTCGGTCTCCACCACGTTCGGCGGGGTGCCGCGGGTATGGCGCGGCCCCTCGACGCACTGCACCACCGCGAAGGGCGGGATCCGTACCTCGACCGCGCCGCCTGGGGCCTTGAGCGCGAGGGCGTCGGCGAGCAGCCGGGTGCAGGCGGCCAGCGCCTGCCGCTCGATCGGGATGTCCAGTCCGGCGGCCCGGTTCAGGTCGTCGGTGTGGACCACCAGCTCGACGGTCCGGGTGACCAGGAAGTCGGCCAGGGTCATGTCCCCGATCCACAGGTCCAGCACGCGGGCGTCCGGGTTCGCCGCGAGCGCCTCGGCCATGCGGGCGCCCGCCCGCTCGTACAGCTCGGGCAGCGGGGCGCCGGCGAGGGTCTCCCGGGCCGCTTCGGAGATCTTCCCGGCGAGGGACGCGGTGGCGAAGGGCCATTCGACGGCGGACAGTTCGGCGAGGGCGGCGGGCGGCCGGGCGAGGCCGGCGGCCAGGGAGTCCGCGATCCAGGCGATGTGCGCGGCGAGGTCGGCGACGGTCCAGTCCCCGAGCCCGCTGGGCCGTGCCAGCTGCTCGGGTCCCAACTCCCCCACGGCCTTGCCGACATGCGCGAACTGCGCGGTGACGGCCGTGCGGATCCTGGCGGGGTCGAAGGTGCGCTGCTTCTTCCTGGCGGGCGGCATGCGGTGACCCTATCCGGGCGGCCCCGGCTCCGTGCGGCCGCACCGCGCGGCGGGGACAACGCCGAGGCCCCGCCCACGGGGGTGGGCGGGGCCTCGTACGAGCTGCGGCGGGATCAGGCCAGCAGGGCCGGGATCGTCGCCTCGTGGGCCTCGCGGAGCTCGGCCAGCGGGAGGGTGAACTCGCCCTGGACCTCGATCTCCTCGCCGTCCACCACGCCGATGCGGGCGACCGGCAGGCCCCGCGCACCGCACATGTCGGTGAAGCGGAGCTCCTCGCTGCGCGGTACGGCCACGATGGCCCGGCCCGCGGACTCGGAGAACAGGAAGGTGAAGGCGTCCAGGCCCTCGGGCACCACGATCCGGGCACCGTTGCCGCCGCGCAGGCAGGACTCGGTGAGCGCCTGGATCACGCCGCCGTCGGACAGGTCGTGCGCGGCGTCGATCATGCCGTCGCGGGAGGCCGAGATCAGGATCTCGGCGAGCAGCTTCTCGCGCGCCAGGTCCACCTTCGGCGGCATGCCGCCGAGGTGGTCGTGGACGACCTGGGACCAGGCCGAGCCGCCGAACTCCTCGGCCGTGTCGCCCAGCAGGTACAGCAGCTGGCCGGCCTCCGCGAACGCCATCGGCGTACGGCGGTTGACGTCGTCGATCACACCGAGGACCGCCACGACCGGGGTCGGGTGGATCGCGATGTCACCGGTCTGGTTGTACAGCGAGACGTTGCCGCCGGTCACCGGGGTGCCCAGCTCGAAGCAGCCGTCCGCGAGACCGCGGGTGGCCTCGGCGAACTGCCACATGACGCCCGGGTCCTCGGGGGAGCCGAAGTTCAGGCAGTCGGAGATGGCGAGCGGCTTGGCGCCGGTCGCGGCGACGTTGCGGTACGCCTCCGCCAGCGCGAGCTGCGCGCCCGTGTACGGGTCGAGCTTCGCGAAGCGGCCGTTGCCGTCGGTGGCCATGGCCACGCCGAGGTTCGACTCCTCGTCGATGCGGACCATGCCCGCGTCCTCGGGCTGCGAGAGCACCGTGTTGCCCTGCACGAAGCGGTCGTACTGGTCGGTGACCCAGGACTTCGAGGCCTGGTTCGGGGAGGAGACCAGCGCCAGGACCTGCGCCCGGAGCTCCTCCGAGGTCTGCGGACGGGGCAGCTTGCCCGCGTCGTCGGCCTGGAGGGCGTCCTGCCACTCGGGGCGGGCGTACGGACGGTGGTAGACCGGGCCCTCGTGGGCGACCGTGCCCGGGGGCACGTCCACGATCTGCTCGCCGTGCCAGAAGATCTCCAGGCGCTCGCCGTCGGTCACCTCACCGATGACGGTGGCGATGACGTCCCACTTCTCGCAGATCTCCATGAAGCGTTCGACGTACTGCGGCTCGACGATCGCGCACATGCGCTCCTGCGACTCGCTCATGAGGATTTCCTCGGGCGAGAGCGTCGCGTCGCGCAGCGGGACGGTGTCCAGCTCGACGCGCATGCCGCCGGAGCCGGCGGAGGCGAGCTCGGAGGTCGCGCAGGAGAGCCCGGCGCCGCCGAGGTCCTGGATGCCCGCGACCAGCTTCTCCTTGAAGATCTCCAGGGTGCACTCGATGAGGAGCTTCTCTTGGAAGGGGTCGCCGACCTGGACGGCGGGGCGCTTGGTCGGCTTCGTGTCGTCGAAGGTCTCGGACGCGAGGACCGAGACGCCGCCGATGCCGTCGCCGCCGGTCCGGGCGCCGTAGAGGATGACCTTGTTGCCGGGGCCGGAGGCCTTGGCGAGGTGGATGTCCTCGTGCTTCATCACGCCGATGCAGCCGGCGTTGACGAGCGGGTTGCCCTGGTAGCAGGCGTCGAAGACGACCTCGCCTCCGATGTTGGGCAGGCCCAGGCAGTTGCCGTAGCCGCCGATGCCCGCGACCACGCCCGGCAGGACGCGCTTGGTGTCGGGGTGGTCGGCCGCGCCGAAGCGCAGCGGGTCCACGACGGCGACCGGGCGGGCGCCCATGGCGAGGATGTCGCGGACGATGCCGCCGACGCCGGTGGCCGCGCCCTGGTAGGGCTCGATGTACGAGGGGTGGTTGTGCGACTCGACCTTGAAGGTGACCGCGTAGCCCTGGCCCACGTCGACGACGCCGGCGTTCTCGCCGATGCCGACGAGCATGGCGTCGTTCGGCGGGACCTTCTCGCCGAACTGCTTCAGGTGGACCTTGCTGCTCTTGTACGAGCAGTGCTCGGACCACATGACGGAGTACATGGCGAGCTCGGCGCCGGTGGGGCGGCGGCCGAGGATCTCCCGGATGCGGGCGTACTCGTCCTCCTTGAGGCCGAGTTCCTTCCACGGCTGGGAGGCGTCCGGGGTTTCGGTGGCGTTCTTGACGGTGTCGAGGCTCATGCGCTGACCAGCTTCTTCAGGACCGAGGTGAAGAACGGGAGGCCGTCGGTGAGACCGGTCCCGATCAGCGGCTCGACCGCGTGCTCGGGGTGCGGCATGAGGCCGACGACGTTGCCCGCGGCGTTGGTGATGCCGGCGATGTCGCGCAGCGAACCGTTCGGGTTGACGTCGACGTACCGGAAGGCCACTCGGCCTTCGGCCTCCAGCTCGTCGAGCACGCGCTCGTCGGCGACGTAGCGGCCGTCCATGTTCTTGAGCGGTACGGAGATCTCCTGGCCGGCGGTGTAGTCGCCGGTCCACGCGCTCTCCGCGTTCTCCACCCGCAGCTTCTGGTCGCGGCAGATGAAGTGCAGGTGGTTGTTCCGGAGCATCGCCCCCGGCAGCAGGTGGGCCTCGGTGAGGACCTGGAAGCCGTTGCAGATGCCGAGGACCGGCATGCCGCCCTTGGCCTGCTCGATGATGGTCTCCATCACCGGCGAGAAGCGGGAGATGGCCCCGGCGCGCAGGTAGTCCCCGTAGGAGAAACCGCCCGCGAGGACGACCGCGTCGACCTGGTGCAGGTCCTTGTCGCGGTGCCACAGCGAGACGGGCTCGGCCCCGGCGAGGCGGACGGCGCGCAGCGAGTCACGGTCGTCTAGCGTTCCGGGGAACGTGACGACTCCGATGCGAGTGGTCACCGTCAGGCCTCGACCTTCACGGTGAAGTCTTCGATGACGGTGTTGGCGAGGAACGTTTCGGCCATCTTGTGGATGCGGTCGAGGGCGGCCTGGTCGACCGGTCCCTCCACTTCCAGTTCGAAGCGCTTCCCCTGGCGGACGTCGGCGATCCCTTCGAAGCCCAGGCGCGGCAGTGCACGCTGCACCGCCTGGCCCTGGGGGTCGAGGATCTCCGGCTTGAGCATGACGTCGACTACGACGCGTGCCATCGGGCACTCCCGTGTGGTGGTTGGTGCGAAGGCGGTTCCATCAGCGTACCCGGCCAAAATTTCTACGCGGGTAGATATCCGAAGGGCGCGATCACCGGGCCGTTTGGGCTTCACCAACGCTTCGCAAAATCCGCCGGAAAACCGCGTACCCGGCATTGCGGCGGGACACGCGGAGAGAATTAACTGGGCTTCGCAATGCAATGGGAATCAAGGTACAAAGGAATCACTCCGGGCGAGTGACTTTTGCCGCTTCGCAACGGGGGATGAATGATGCATTGCCCCGAAACATCCACACAGGCGACATCGCCCACGTCAGCAGGTGGCGGCGTCGCACGAAGGGACCGATATCCGTGGCGCAGCGCGTAGTAGTCACGCTCTCCGACGACATCGATGGCGGAGAAGCGGCGGAAACGGTCGTGTTCGCTCTGGACGGTAAGTCGTACGAGATCGACCTCAATGTGGCCAACGCAAAGAAACTGCGGAAGGGCCTGGCCCCCTTCGTCGCCGCCGGCCGGCGCCGGTCGCGCTCGGGGAAGGCCTTCAAGCACACCTCCGTCGCCCCCGACCCGGCGGTCGTCCGGGCCTGGGCCCGGTCCAACCAGTACGAGGTGCCCCCGCGCGGCCGCATCCCGAAGAAGATCTACGAGGCCTACAACGCGGCGCACTGAGGGTCGATTTGCCATCCACCCCCATCCGTCGGCTAGTGTGTGGATCACGCCAAGGGGCCAGGCCGCAGGTCAGAGCCTCCGAGGTCGTGCGGGTGTAGTTCAGTAGCAGAACATCCCTCTTCCAGAGGGAAGGCGCAGTGTGCGATTCCTGTCACCCGCTCTGCATGACTTTCCGACCACCACGGTGGATCGGGTAGAGTGATGCACGCACCGCCCCGGCGGAGCACTGCTTGCGGACGTAGCTCAGTTGGTAGAGCACCACCTTGCCAAGGTGGATGTCGCGCGTTCGAGTCGCGTCGTCCGCTCTGTATGACGAAGGCCCCGATCATTGCGATCGGGGCCTTCTTCGTACCTTCTTCGCATTCCCTCCCTTTCTCCTCTCCGTCCCGCACGGGCGCGGGCGTAAGCGTGGGATGACACCCCCTGACAAATGTCATCGCGGGTGATGACAGCGCGCACTGCCGACCCGGTCCGGCCGCCCCGAGGCTGGGGACATGACTGACACCGTGATCGAAGCCCAGGGCCTGCGCCGCGGCTACGACGGCGGCTTCGAGGCCGTCCGGGGCGTCTCCTTCTCCGTGGCGCGGGGCGAGGTCTTCGCCCTCCTCGGGACCAACGGCGCGGGCAAGACCTCCACCGTCGAGCTGCTGGAGGGGCTGGCCGCGCCGAGCGAGGGCCGCGTGCGCGTCTTCGGCCTCGACCCGTACACGAGCCGGGACCGGGTCCGCCCGCGGACCGGGGTCATGCTCCAGGAGGGCGGTTTCCCCTCCGACCTGTCGGTCGCCGAGACCGTCCGGATGTGGGCCGGGCTCACCACGGGCGCCCGCCCGGCGGGGGAGGTGCTGGACCTGGTCGGCCTGGGCGCGCGGTCCTCCGTACGGGTCAAACAGCTGTCCGGCGGTGAACGGCGGCGCCTCGACCTGGCACTGGCCCTGCTCGGCCGGCCCGAGGTGCTCTTCCTCGACGAGCCGACCACCGGCATGGATCCCGAAGGCCGCCGGGACACCTGGGCGCTGGTACGGGAGCTGCGCGCGCAGGGCACCACGGTGCTGCTGACCACCCACTACCTGGAGGAGGCCGAGGAGCTCGCGGACCGCCTCGCGATCCTCCACGAGGGCGAGCTCGTCCTGTCGGGAACCCCGGCCGAGGTCACCGCCACCCGGCCGGCCCGGATCCGCTTCACCCTGCCGGACGGGGTGCCCGCGGCCCGGCTGCCGCTGGCGTTGCGCGCGGCGGCCTTCGGACAGCGCGTGGAGATCCGTACCGAACGGCTCCAGGCGGACCTGACCGAACTGCTGGGCTGGGCCCGCGAGAGCGGAGTCGTACTGGACGGGCTCGACGCCCGGTCCGCCTCCCTGGAGGAGGCCTTCCTGGAGATCGCGGAGAGCCGCCGCAGCGCCGGCGGCCGCACCGAGGACACGATGGCGGGGACCCGATGAACACACTGACCCCGAACCCCGGCCGGCTCGTCGCGCTCGGCCGCTCCGAGATCACCCTGCTGGTGCGCAACCGGGCCGCGCTCGGCGTGGCCTTCCTGATGCCCCTGCTGATGGTGTTCGTCCTGCGCTCCTCCCTCAGCGGGGTCGAGGGCGCGCAGGCCGTCGGCGAGGCCACCGTGACCGGCGGGATCGGCATGGTGCTGATCCTCGTCGTGTACATGAACCTGGTCTCGGCCTACGTCGCCCGGCGCGAGGAACTCGTCCTCAAGCGGCTGCGCACCGGCGAGGCGAACGACTTGGAGATCCTCGCCGGGACCGCCCTGCCCTCCGCCGCCTTGGCGCTCGGCCAGATCACGGTGCTCGCCGTGGCCGGCGCGGCCGTGCTGGACGTGCGCACGCCCCGCAACCCGCTGCTGCTCGTGGCAGCCGTGCTCGCCGGCGTCCTGCTGCTGGCCGGGCTGTCCGCGCTGACCAGCGCCTTCACCCGCACCGTGGAGACCGCCGGCTTCACCACGCTGCCGCTGTTCCTGCTGACCGTGCTCGGCTCGGGGCTGTTCATGCCGGCGGACTCGCTGCCGGACCCGGCGGCCTCCCTGTGCGAACTGCTTCCGTTGAGCGGGGTGATGACCCTCGTGCGGGCCGGCTGGACCGGCGGCGTGGAGAGCGGCGACCTGCTGGGGGCCGGGCTGACCGCGCTGGCCTGGATGGTGATCACCGTGTTTGCTGTCCAGCGGTGGTTCCGCTGGGAACCGCGCAGGTAGGGCGAGTCGGGGGACGGGGAGACGCGGAGATGCCGAAGCTGACGGGGTGGTGGAAGAACCGCAGCAGTGCGGGAAAGCTGGAGCTCTACACCCGGTGGTCGTTCCACCTCTTCGTGCTCCTCGAGATCGTGTCCTTCGGGCTGCTTCCGCTGGTCGCCGCGGCGGGCAAGTCCTCGGTCCTGGTCCCCGGCACGCTCTTCGTGATGCTGTGCGCCCACGCCGTGCTGTGCGGGGTGCTCAATTCCAGGGCGCTCGACTGGGTGGTGGGGCGGCGCGAACGCCCGGTCCGGCTGGCGGTGTTCCTGGCCGTCGCGACGGGCGCCGCCACCCTCGCCGTCCTCGCCCTGGAGGCCGCCGGAAGGCTCGCGGATCCCTCGGCGGCCCCGGCGCTGGTGTCCGGGCTGACCTCGTTCGGCTCCGGCTCGCTGGTGCTGTGCCTGAGGTCGGTGCGCAGGATGCGGTACGTGCCCCCGGTCGCGGCGGCCGGGACGAGCCTGGCCGCACTCGCCCTGGGACTGCCCGCCGGAGAGGCCTTGGGATATCTCGTCGGGATCCTGCTGGGCAGCCTGTTCTTCTGCTTCACCAGCGGGTTCTCCGCGTGGCTGCTGAACACCGTCTACGAGCTGGACCGCTCGCGCGAGGTGCAGGCGCGCCTCGCGGTGGCGGAGGAACGGCTGCGCTTCGGCCGCGATCTGCACGACGTGATGGGCCGCAACCTGGCGGTGATCGCGCTCAAGAGCGAGCTGGCCGTACAGCTGGCGCGGCGCGAACGGCCGGAGGCGGTGGAGCAGATGATCGAGGTGCAGCGGATAGCCCAGGAGTCCCAGCGGGAGGTACGGGACGTGGTGCGGGGCTACCGGGAGGCGGATCTCGCGGTGGAGCTGGAGGGTGCGCGCGGGGTGCTGAGCGCGGCCGGCATGGACTGCCGGGTCGACTTCCGGGCCGGCCGGGAGCTGCCCTCCGAGGTCCAGTCGGCGCTCGGCTGGGTGGTCCGCGAGGCGACGACGAACGTACTGCGCCACGGGGACGCGCACCGCTGCCTGATCCGGCTGTCCGCCCCGGAGACCGGCCCCGTGACGCTGGTGGTGGAGAACGACGGGGCGCCCGACACCCCGGCCGGGCCGCCGGGCTCGGGCCTGGCCGGGCTGCGGGAGCGGCTCGCGGCACTGGACGGGACCTTGCAGGCGGGCCTGGTGGGCGACGGCCGGTTCCGGCTGCTCGCGGAGATCCCGGACCGGGAAACGGAACGACTGGAGGTGCGGGCGTGAGCCCCGTACGCGTACTGCTCGCCGACGACGAGCACCTGATCCGCGGGGCGCTGGCGGCCCTGCTCGCCCTGGAGGACGACCTGCTCGTCGTCGCGGAGGCCGCCTCGGGTCCCGAGGCGCTCGCGATGGCGCGGGCGCACCGGCCGGATGTCGCGGTGCTGGACCTCCAGATGCCGGGCGCCGACGGTGTGAGTGTCGCCACATCACTGCGGGCCGAACTCCCCGACTGCAAGACCATGATCGTGACCAGTCACGGCCGCCCGGGGCACCTGAAGCGGGCACTGGCCGCGGGGGTGCGGGCCTTCGCGCCGAAGACCGTCTCGGCGCAGCGGCTGGCCGAACTGATCCGGACCGTGCACGCGGGCGGCCGTTACGTGGACCCGGAGTTGGCGGCCGACGCCATCAGCGCGGGGGACTCGCCGCTGACCGCGCGGGAGGCCGAGGTACTCGAACTGGCGGCGGACGGGGCACCGGTCGCGGAGATCGCCGAGCGGGCCGCGCTGTCGCAGGGGACCGTACGGAACTACCTGTCCTCGGCGGCGACGAAGCTGGGTGCCGAGAACCGTCACACGGCAGTGCGTCTCGCACGCGAGCGAGGTTGGGTATAGTGGTTCTCGCGCTACGGCGCACCTGCGGACATAGCTCAGCTGGTAGAGCACCACCTTGCCAAGGTGGATGTCGCGCGTTCGAGTCGCGTTGTCCGCTCTGTAGTGAAGAAGCCCCCCGGTCCTCGGACCGGGGGGCTTCTTCGTGTCTCAGGACCAGGTCAGGCCGGTGAGCCGCTCATACGCCTCGATGTACTTGGCGCGGGTCTGCGCGACGACCTGCGTGGGGAGGGCCGGCGGCGGGAACTCGCTCTTCGGGTCCCAGCCGGAGGCCGGGGAGGCCAGCCAGTCGCGGACGTACTGCTTGTCGAAGGAGGGCTGCGAGCGGCCCGGCTCCCACTGGTCGGCCGGCCAGAAGCGGGAGGAGTCCGGGGTCAGCACCTCGTCGGCGGCGACGAGGGTGCCGTCCTTCGGGTCGAAACCGAACTCGAACTTGGTGTCGGCCAGGATGATGCCGCGGTCGCGCGCGATGTCCCGGGCGCGGCCGTACACGGCCAGGGTGGTCTGGCGCAGCAGCGCCGCCGTCTCGGCGCCGGTGGTGCGCGCCACCTCCTCGTAGGAGACGTTCTCGTCGTGCTCGCCGACCTCGGCCTTGGCGGCCGGGGTGAAGATCGGGCCGGGCAGCTCGGAGCCGTCCACGAGCCCCTCCGGAAGGCCGAGCCCGCACACCGTACGGGTCTGCTTGTACTCGGCGAGGCCGGAGCCGGTGAGGTAGCCGCGGGCCACGCACTCGACCGGGACCATGTCGAGGTTGCGGCAGATCAGCGTGCGGCCGGCCCAGTCGGCGGGGGCGCCCGCGGGCAGGTCGGTGGAGATGACGTGGTTCGGGACGAGGTCGGCGAGCTGGTCGAACCACCACAGGGAGAGCTGGGTCAGGACGCGGCCCTTGTCCGGGATCTCGGTGGGCAGGACCCAGTCGAAGGCGGACATGCGGTCGCTGGCGACCATGACGAGGCGGTCGTCCTCGTCGCGGTAGAGGTCGCGCACCTTGCCGGTGTGGAGGTGGACGAGGCCCGGAACCTGAACCGGCTCGGGCTTTTCGACGAATCCGGACACGGGGTCTCCCTGTGGTTCTGTATGAAGCGCACCCCGATTCTCGCGCACCCGCGCCCCCTGCTGCGGACAGGGGTCCGCCCTGCGGGTCGGTTCCGCGGTCAGTCGCGCTTGCAGATCCGGTCGAGGAGGTTGGCGGTGGCCCGCTGCACCCGCTCGTCGACGTGGCCCGGGCGGTCGAGGGCCGGGGACCAGGCGAAGGTTCCGGAGGCGAAGACCAGGGCCCCGCTGGGCGCCCGGTAGAGGGAGGTCTCCTGGTGGCGCCGGTGGCCCTCGCTGTCGAGGTACGGGGAGTGCGCCAGCAGGATCCGGTCCTGGTGCTCGGGGAGCTGGGTGCGCGGGAAGTAGCGGTCGGCCTCGCCCGCGACCAGGCCGGGCAGCTCGTCGTTCTCGCCGGCTCCGGTGGAGTCCCAGAGCCAGTGCGTGGCGTTGCGGACGATCAGCGGCGCGGGCTCGGGGACCCGGCCGGCGTACTGGATGCCGAGCAGCTGCTGCTCCGGGCGGTCGACCTCGCGCCACAGGCTGGGGCGGCCCGGACCGCGCCGTTTTCGGCAGGTGAGGAGCCGGTCCGCGACCCCGGAGGGGGAGGGGGAGAGCTCGACCTGCCAGTACATGGTGTTGGCGGAGAGGAAGACGAGCGAGGTGCCGTGCAGGCGGGCGCGCTCGACGGTGCGGCGCATGGGGGCCGACCAGTACTCGTCGTGGCCGGGGAAGACCAGGCCGCGGTAGCGGGTGGGGTCGACGCGGCCCGCGTGCAGGTCGCGGGTGTCGGCGTAGGCGATGTCGTAGCCGTAGCGCTCGGCCCAGCGGATGAAGTCGTAGGCGTGGCCGACGTGCAGGGGCAGGCCGGCGCCCGCGTAGGGGCGGTCGAAGGAGACGGTGTGGGCCGCGTCCTGCTCGCCCAGCAGCCGGCCGTCCTCGTCCCAGGCGTGGTAGAGGCTGGCACCGGTGTGGCCGTCCTCCGGGTAGAGGTTGTACGCCTGCCAGGTGATGTCCGGGAGCAGGAGCAGGAGGTCGGCGGGGTGGTCGTCGCGGACCGTGAAGGGGATGTGGGAGCGGTAGCCGTCGGCGGTGGTCAGGACGGCGACGTACGCGCCGACGCTCCAGTAGGAGGGGACCTGCAGGCGCCAGGACAGCCACCAGTGGTGGCAGGAGACGGTGCGGTCGGCCGCCAGGGGGGCCGGCTGGACGATGCCGGACAGCCGCGGGCTCGTGGTGATCTTGGAGGCCCCGTCGCCGCCGTAGTGGCCGATCCGGTAGACGTCGACGGAGAACTGCTGGGGCGGGTCGACGGTGATGTGGAAGTCGATGGCCTCGCCGGGGGTGACGGCGCCGGTGGAGGCGAAGCCCTTGATCTGGCGGTGCACGTCGTCGGCGGTGCGGGGACCGCCGTTGCCGCGGGCGCGGGGGATCTGGCCGGTGCCGGCGGCCGCGGCGGCCGGGTCCACGTACCAGGGGACGACGTGGCCGGTGTCGTCGAAGTAGAGCTCGCTCCCCCGGAACCAGGGCAGGGGGCCCTGTCCGAAGGGGTCGGTCACCGCGTGCGCGAGCGCACCTGACTCCCAACGCCGGATCTGGTCAGCACCCATGACCGCTCCCCTCCCTCGCTCCCCCGAACGGGCGTACATCGTCTCGGTGCGCGGCAGATTCGCTGCCGAGACGGCAGTTCTCGGACACCCGGTTCAGGACATCCAGCCGCGACCGGTCCCAGCACATCACATAACGCGCTCAGTCCGTCACCGTTCGTCGCGAATTGACGGGATCGGAACATTCACATCCGCTTGTTCGTGCGAGCCGTAACCCCTCCGAGGTGCGGTCGGCGGACACGATCGGGGCCGCCGCGGACCGGTCCGGGCCCGGCTCAGACCAGCCGGACCGGCTTCTCCGGGCGGACGCCGAGGTCGGCGAGCCAGTCCCGCAGCGGTTCCGGGTTCCCGTCCTCGACCAGGCACAGCACGCGCGGGGCCAGGTCGGAGCGGCGGTCGCCGCCGACCAGCAGGACCGGCCCGTCGAGCCAGTCCAGCCCGGGGGCCGCCCCGGCCGAGTCGACCGCCGCGCAGCACACCAGTGCCGTCACGTGGTCCGCCAGCAGGTCCCGGCCGCTGCGCGGCGGCTGGAGCGGGAACAGCGGCACGGCGTCCGCGCCGCGCGCCTTCCCGGCGCCGGCGGCCGGACCGGCGGCCCGCTCCTCGCGGGCCAGGTCCCCGCTGAGCCGGCCGGCCAGGGCCTCCGAGGCCGCTCCCCTGCCGGCGGGGTCGGTGAGGTAGCCCAGCACCCGCTCCAGCGTGGGTCCGGCGAAGCCGTCCACGGCGGGCCGGGCGGAGCCGGTGACCTCGATCGTGGCCCGTCCCGCCGCCGCGGACGGAGACGGTGCGGCCGATGAGCCCGATGCGGCCGATGCGGCCTGTGAGGCCGACGTGCCGGGCAGGACTCCGGGGCCGGCGGACCCGGCGGGCCCGGTGGAAGCGGCGGCCGGTCCGGCGGGGCCGACGGGCCGTCCCGCCGGGACGGCCAGGGCGTCCAGCGCCGCGTGCAGCCGGGCCGCCTCCGCCCGCCACTTGCGGTCCACGACCTCCTCCGGATACGCCGTCCAGTCCACCGGGGACCAGTCCGGCCCGGGCTCGGCCGGCCCGCCGTGGAAGAGGCGCGCGGCCAGCAGCGACGTCGCCTCGTCGACCACCCCGGGCTGCTCCAGCAGGTCACAGGCGGGGCGCTCGCCGAGCCGCGAGGTGAACCCCTCGGCCAGCCGGTCCCGCCGCGACAGCTCGGTCAGCGCGGAGACCACTCCGGCGTCGAGGTGCGCGGGCCAGCGGCCCATCCGCCAGGCGGGCAGCGCGACCCGGGTCAGCAGCCGGTCCCAGCCCGCGTAGGCGAGGCCGACCTGCTCCTGGGCGACGATGCGCAGCCCGTAGTCCACATCCTGTGCACGCTCCGAGGCGGCCGCGGCCACCCCGCGCTCCATTTCGGTGGCGTCCGTCCGGCACAGCCGCAGCAGCAGCCTGGCCGGGGCGCCGATCCAGCCGAGCCCGCGCCGGTTGCCCACGTCCACGGCCGCGTCCAGGCCCCGTACGAAGCCGCGCGCGTCGGCTATGTCCGGGTGCGCGGAAGGACCCGTACCGGCGACGACCGGCGCGAGGACGGCCCGTAGCTCCGCGACGCGCATCCACCACAGGAACGGCGAACCGATCACCAGCACGGGGGCGGCGCCCTGCTCGGACTCCGGGCCGGCGGATATGGCGCTCCGGCGGTGGGCCGCGTGGGCGCGGTCCTCCAGCCAGCTGTCGCAGTCCGGCGTCAGGGCTATCGCGGAGGGCGGCGGCACGTCCATGCGGTCGGCGAGGTCCCGCACCAGCCGGTAGAGATCGGGCGCGGCGGCCTCCGACAGCGGCACCGTCGGCGTGACGGCGGGGCTCGCCCGCAGCACCACGGCCCCGAAGACGCCGCCGACGAGCAGCACCACGGCCGCGACCAGGCACACGACGAGGGTCACCACCGGCCAGGGGTCACCGGCCAGCCGGCCCGTCGTCCGGGCGGCCACCAGCACCACCGCGAGGGCGGCGGGCAGCAGCCCGACGGCCAAGGCCCTGCTGCGTACGCGCAGCACGGCGAGAGCGCGGGAACGTGCGGACGGCACGCCCGCTTCCGTGATCGAACCGGTTCCGGACACGGCCGGACCTCACCCCCTCTGCCCTGCGGCGACGTTGCTCACTCCCCCACTGTGACACCCGCCACTGACATCGCAATGCCGGTGGGCCATGTGCCGGAATGCTTGGCATCGCACCCTAGTTGGGGCACGCCCGGGCGTCAGGCAGACGGGGTGACGATCACCCGATGGAATGGCTTTGGGTAAAGGTGGGTGCGTTCGAACGCGGCCGGATGCACTCGCACGCGAACACGCCCGCGGGCCCGGGCGCAGGATCTGCGCACCGGGCCCGCAGGTCCGCGGAGCCGCTGGTCAGCCGAGCCCGGCCGCCTTCGCCGCGATGTCCGTACGGTGCTGCGAGCCGTCCAGCCGGATGCGCGCCACCGCCTTATACGCCTTCTCGCGGGCCTGTGCCAGATCGGAACCGGTCGCCGTCACGGACAGCACGCGGCCACCCGCGCTGACGATCGCGTCGCCCTCGCGCCGGGTCCCGGCGTGCAGCACGTACGCGTCGGGCGCGTCCTCGGCGGCCACCTCGGCCAGCCCCTCGATCGGGTCCCCGGTGCGGGGGGTGTCGGGGTAGTTGTGGGAGGCGATGACCACCGTGACGGCCGCGTCCTCGCGCCAGACGAGCGGCTCCTCGGTGTCCAGGGTGCCGTTGGCGGCGTTCAGCAGCACGCTCGCGAGCGGGGTGCGCAGCCGGGCCAGGACCACCTGGGTCTCGGGGTCGCCGAAGCGGGCGTTGAACTCGATGACCCGCGTACCGCGGCTGGTGATCGCGAGGCCGGCGTAGAGCAGCCCGGAGAAGGGGGTGCCGCGGCGGCGGAGCTCGTCGACGGTGGGCTGGAGGACCAGCTCCATGACCTCGTCGACCAGCTTCGGGTCGGCCCAGGGCAGCGGGGAGTACGCGCCCATGCCGCCGGTGTTCGGGCCCTGGTCGCCGTCCAGGGCGCGCTTGAAGTCCTGCGCGGGCTGGAGCGGGACCACGGTGACGCCGTCGGTGATGGCGAAGAGGGAGACCTCGGGGCCGTCGAGGTACTCCTCGATGACCACGCGGTCGCAGCCGAGCGCGTGGGCGCGGGCGGCGGCCAGGTCCTCGGTGACCACGACGCCCTTGCCGGCCGCGAGTCCGTCGTCCTTGACGACGTACGGGGCGCCGAAGGCGTCGAGGGCCGCGTCCACCTCTTCCGGGGTGGTGCAGACGTAGCTGCGCGCGGTCGGGACCCCGGCCGCGGCCATCACGTCCTTGGCGAAGGCCTTGGAGCCTTCGAGCTGCGCCGCCTCGGCGGAGGGGCCGAAGACGGGGATGCCCGCGGCGCGCACGGCGTCGCCGACCCCGGCGACCAGCGGGGCCTCCGGGCCGACGACGACCAGGCCGGCGCCGAGTTCGGTGGCGAGGGCGGCGACGGCATCGCCGTCGAGGGCGTCGACCGGGCGGAGCTCGGCCACCTCGGCGATGCCGGCGTTGCCGGGAGCGCAGTACAGCGCGGAGACGTCGGGGTCGAGGGACAGAGAGCGGCACAGGGCGTGTTCGCGGGCGCCGCCGCCGATGACGAGGACCTTCACGCCGCCCAGGGTAGCCCGGCCGCGGTGGCGCGTTTCGTGCGGCCACCCAATCGGGAGGCGCTACTCATTCGTGTATTCCTCCACAACGGTGGCTCCCAGCTCGCGCACGATCAGGTCGTGTCCGGTCAGGGCGCTCTCCACGAGGTCGGGATCGTCCTCCTCCGCGAAGTCGTCCTCGGGGGCCACCGGCGGGGGCGCCTGCTGTACGGGGGGCTGCGGGGCGGGAGTCGACTGCTGGGGCGGCTGCTGCTGCGGGTACTGGGGCGCGGGGGCCGCCTGCGGGGCGGGCTGCGCCGGCGGCGGGTTGTAGGCGGAGGCCGGCGGGGCGGCGTAGGAGGAGGGGGCCTGGGTCATGGGGGCCGGGCCTCCGCCGCCCACCACGGCCTCGATCTTCCAGTTGACTTGGAACTGCTCGGCCAGGACCGCCTTGAGCACGTCCTCGCTGCCGCTGCTCGCGAAGTTGTCGCGGGCTCCGGCATTGGGGAAGCCGAGCTGGAGGGTGGTGCCGTCGAAGCCGGTGACCTGGGCGTTCTGGCTGAGCAGGATCCAGGTGAAGCGGCGGCGGTTCTTCACGGCCTCCAGGACGCCGGGCCACATCGCCTGGACCTGCCCCGCGCCGGCGGCCATGCCGGGGGAGGGGGCGGCGGCCGGGACCGGGGTCGCGGCGGGGGCGGCTGCCGCGGGCGGGGCGACGGGCGCGGGCGCGCCCTGGCCGGGGGCGGACGCGCTGGGCCAGGCACCGGCGGCCGGGGCTGCGGGGGCGGCCGGGGCCGCGGGGGCTGCGGCTCCGGGCCAGGCGCCGGGGGCGCCGCTGCCGGGCTGGGCGGCTCCGGGCCAGGCCCCGGGCGCGGGGGCTGCGGGCGCAGCGGGGGCCTGAGCCGCGGGCGCCTGAGCCGCGGGCGCCGGCTGAACCGGAGCCTCCGGCTGCGCGGGAGCCCGTACCGGCGCGGGAGCCGGCACCTGGGCGGGCGGCTGGACGGCAGCGGCGGCGGCGCGCGCGGCGGCGACACCCCCGCCGGGACCGGCGGGCGCCATGGCGTGCGCCTCGGGCCCGGGCACGTAACCCATGGCGGGCGCGGCGGCGAAGGCGGCGGCCCCGCCGCGCTCCAGCCGGTCGAGCCGGGCCTGGAAGGACCGTTCGTCGTCGAAGGCGGCGGGCAGCAGCACGCGGGCGCAGATCAGCTCCAGCTGCAGCCGCGGCGCGGCCGCGCCGCGCATCTCCGTGAGGCCGGTGTTGACCAGATCGGCGGCGCGCGACAGCTCGGCGGCCCCGAACACGGAGGCCTGGGCCTGCATCCGCTCCATCACGTCGGCCGGGGCGTCGATCAGCCCCTTCTCCCCGGCCTCGGGCACGGCGGCCAGGATGACGAGGTCGCGCAGCCGCTCCAGGAGGTCGGCGACGAACCGGCGCGGGTCGTTCCCGCCTTCCACCACCCGGTCGACGACCTCGAAGGCCGCCGCCCCGTCCCGGGCGGCGAAGGCGTCGATGACGGAGTCGAGCAGGGACCCCTCGGTGTACCCGAGCAGGGAGGTCGCCATGGCGTACGTCACACCGTCTTCACCCGCGCCGGCGAGCAGCTGGTCCATGACGGACATCGAGTCGCGCACGGACCCGGCGCCGGCGCGCACGACGAGCGGCAGCACGCCGTCCTCGACCGTGGCGCCCTCCCGCCCGCAGACCTCGCCCAGGTAGTCCCGCAGGGTGCCGGGCGGCACCAGCCGGAAGGGGTAGTGGTGCGTCCGGGACCGGATGGTCCCGATCACCTTCTCCGGCTCGGTGGTGGCGAAGATGAACTTGAGGTGCTCCGGCGGCTCCTCGACCACCTTCAGCAGGGCGTTGAAGCCCGCCGAGGTGACCATGTGGGCCTCGTCGATGATGTAGATCTTGTAGCGGCTGGACGCCGGCCCGAAGAACGCCTTCTCGCGCAGGTCACGGGCGTCGTCCACACCACCGTGCGAGGCGGCGTCGATCTCGATGACGTCGAGGGACCCCGGCCCGTTCCTGGCGAGGTCCCGGCAGGACTGGCACTCCCCGCAGGGCGTCGGAGTGGGACCCTGCTCACAGTTCAGACACCGGGCGAGGATGCGCGCGCTGGTGGTCTTTCCACACCCGCGCGGCCCGCTGAACAGGTACGCGTGATTGACCCGGTTGTTCCGCAGGGCCTGCATCAGCGGTGCAGTGACATGCTCCTGCCCGATGACCTCGGCGAACGACTCGGGGCGATAGCGGCGGTACAGCGCAAGGGACGACACGTCTACGAGGTTATCCGGGCCCACCGACAACAGCGGCCCGCCGACGCCACGAGGCCCCCGGGAACGCAAAGCGCCCCCCACGCACCCGCCAGAGCCCACTTACCCTTGCTGCCTTCCGGCCCTGGGGGAGTTGGGTGAGATAGCGCCACGTGAGGGGCTGGCCCCACCCTAGCGGATGAATGCCCCCGGAATCGAGCCGGACCCCGGCCCGTCCTCCCGCCGACGATCACGTTCGCGAGCACCCCTCAACGTCTTGTATTGTTTGCGGCGGAGGATTCGCCTAGTGGCCTAGGGCGCACGCTTGGAAAGCGTGTTGGGGGCAACCCCTCACGAGTTCGAATCTCGTATCCTCCGCCAGTGCCTCACCGGGCACGATGTCGAAAGGCCCCGCTGCTCGCAGCGGGGCCTTTCGCGTGTCCTCGGGTCGCGTTGTCCTGGTCTTTGTCCACAGAGCCCTCCCGGTCCCCCGGTGGCCTCCGCGATCTTCCGCGCCGCGTCCTTCCGCATGGCGTCGGGCACGTGCAGGTACCGCGCGCGCATCGGGGCGGACGTTGCCGGCTCCCAACCCATGATCTGGTCGATGACCCGGTCCGGGACGCCGAGCAGCATGAGCACGGTCGCGGCGGTGTGTCGTGCGTCGTGCAGGCGCGCGTCCCACACCCCGGCAGGGGCACCGCCCGCCGGCCCGCCCGCGACTTCGTGTTCTTCGTCTCACGCCGCAGCTGCTCGCGCAGCGGGCAGTACCCGGCCTTCCGGCCGCACGGATCGGCCTCCTTGCATCCGTGATGCCGCGTTCCGCTGTCTTCGCGGCGGGCTTCTCGGTCGGCCGCTTCTTGCCCGTCCCGACCCGATCGGGCAGACGCATCAGGGTGATCTCCGCCGTGGCTCGCTCGTCGGCGGCGCCTAGCCGACGTAGGCGTCGAGCGCCGGGAAGCAGATGGCGTTGTCCGTGCTGCAGATGTCGGGGCCGCCGCGCGGCGTGACATCCGCGGAGGGGCGCTCGTACGTCAGCAGGCTCAGCGTCCGGCCCGAGGCGAAGACGGCCGTGGCGTCGCGGACCGGCCCGGCGCCGGGGCCCGGCGTCGCGGATCCCGCGTACTGGTACGGGGCGTGGCCGCCGTCCACGACGGCGAAGAAGACCGTACGGGCACCGCTCGCGCCGGGCTCGCCGGGGTACAGCCCGCCCTTGGTCACCAGCCGGATCCCGATCCGCGCCCAGGACGTGGGCAGTGGCCTGCAATTGAGGTCTGTCCGCTCGCCACGGACCACGGCGAGGCAGTAGTGGCGGTCGTCCGGCATCCAGGCGAACTCGCCCGCGCCGGCCGCGGGCTCACGGTGGATCACGATGATCGAGTCGTCGCTCTGCACCCTGGCCACCGGCCAGCGCCCGCGGACCGCTTCCAGCAGCGGGGCGTCGGCGGGGGTGACCTGCGCCTCCCCGACCGGCGCGGCCGGCCCGGACGTCGAGGGCGCCTCGGGCGACGGCGTCACGCGCGGCACCGACGGCGATGACGAAGACATCGGCGGGGGCGGGAGCATCGGCGAAGGCGCGGACGAGGCCGAGGACTTCGGCGCCAACGGCGGCGCCGGGGGCGGCGCGCACGAGGCCGCCGCCAGCATCACCAGCCCGCATCCCGCCGTCGCCAAGACTGTTGCACGTCTCATCAGATCCGCCCCCGCCCCGCTCGAACGTACGTTTAGGGAGCGAAGTCTGCCTGGTGGTAAGGCCCCACGGTCGGGCGGGCCGCGCGATCCGCCGCCCGCCCCCACACGCGTGCGCGGCTCAGCCGAAGGAGGGCATCTCCCCGACCGTCGTGGACATGTCGATCACCGCGAAGGCGGCGCCCTGCGGGTCGGTGACCGCCGCGAACCGGCCGAACGGGCTGTCCATCGGCCCGAAGTGCAGCTTCCCGCCGTGCTTCTTCGTCTTCGCGACCGCCTCGTCGCAGTCCGGGACCCCGAAGTAGATCTGGACGTACGGCGGGACCTCCGGCGGGAAGTCGTCGGTCATCTTCATCCGGCCGAGCACCGGGTTCCCGCCGTCGCCGACGCTGAAGATCTTGAAGTCCATGTCCGCCGTCTCGGGGTCGTCGCCCGGGTCCATCTGCTGGGCGCCGTACGGGAAGACCTTCGGAAGGAACTCGTCCGCCTTGGCCGGTTCCCGGGTGAAGACCTCCGCCCAGGCGTACGAGCCGGCCTCGCCCATCTTCTCGAAGCCCTTGTGCTCGCCCGGCTGCCAGACGCCGAAGACGGCGCCGCTCGGCTCCTTGGCGATCACCATCGTGCCGAAGGCGCCCACCTGCATCGGGCCCATGAGCACCTCGCCGCCGGATGAGCCGATCTTCTCGGCCGTGGCCGCCGCGTCGGGCGAGGCGAAGTACAGACACCACTGCGAGGGGGCGTCGACCCCCGGCATCGGCGGCACGACGGCCGCCACGGCCTTGCCGTCGGAATAGGCCTGCGTGTAATTGCCGTACTCGCTGCTGGCCTCGCCGAAGGTCCAGCCCAGCACGTCGCCGTAGAAGGTCTTGGCACCTTCCACATCGGTGAACATCGCGTCCACCCAGCACGGCGCGCCCTCGGAGAACTCAGGCATGATCGATCGACTCCTCGACTCGTAGCTGTCGTCTCGTACCTGTCGTCGTACTCACGCTAGGCGCGCGGTGTGCCGCCCGCGCGGGGAGCACGCCCACGCGGGACGCTGGTGCCATGGACAAGGACATCACCATCCGGCTGGCGCAGCAGCCGGAGGCCGACGCACTGCTCGGCCGGAGCCCGCTCGCCGCCCTCGTCGGGATGCTGCTGGACCAGCAGGTACCCATGGAGTGGGCGTTCTCGGGGCCCTGGACGATCGCCCGGCGGATGGGCGCCGACGATCTGGACGCGCCCGCCATCGCCGCGTACGACCCGGAGGCCTTCGCCGCCCTGCTCTCCGAGAAGCCGGCCGTGCACCGGTATCCGGGGTCGATGGCGACGCGGATCCAGCAGCTGTGCGCGTACCTGGTGGAGCACTACGGCGGGAACGCGGAGGCGGTCTGGGCCGACGCCGCGACGGGCCAGGAGCTGCTGAAGCGGCTCAAGGCGCTGCCGGGCTTCGGGGAGCAGAAGGCGCAGATCTTCCTGGCCCTGTTGGGCAAGCGGCTCGGTGTGCGGCCGACGGGCTGGCGGGAGGCCGCGGGCGGGTACGGGCAGGCGAACGTCTACCGTTCGGCGGCCGACATCACGGGCCCGGAGTCGCTGGCCAAGGTGCGGGCGCACAAGCAGGAGATGAAGGCCGCCGCCAAGGCCGCGAAGGCCGCCGACGGGTCCTGACGCAGCCGGAAAAAGGAAGATCCAATTCCCGCTGCCGGACCGTAGGTTGGGGCCCATGACAGAGAATCTGACCCGCGCCGCCACTGCCGAAGCCATCTACGACGCCCCCGGCAGCCTCATCACCCTGCTCACGGACACCGACGAGCTCACCTGCAACACCGCCACCTTCGAGGAGGGCGCGGCGGGAGCCCCGGTGCACTTCCACACCAAGGCCACCGAGTTCTTCCACGTCACCGCCGGGCAGCTCGACGTCCTCGTCGACGACGAGATCCACACCCTGGGCGCCGGCGACTTCGTAGCGGTCCCGCCGGGCGTCAAGCACGCCTTCGCCCCCGCCGCCGGGCACACGGCCAGCGTCTTCGTCGGCTTCACCCCCGGCATGGCGCGCTTCGACTACTACCGGCTCCTCGGCCGGGTCAACGCGGGCGAGGCCACCGTGCAGGACATCAAGGACAGCTCGGCGACCTACGACAACCACTACGCGGAGAGCCCCGTCTGGAGCGGCCGCCGCCGCAGCGCGGAGCCGTAGACCACGTCCGCGTCGAGCCGGCGCAGTTCCTCCGCGATCAGTTCGGCGTTGCTGCGGATCTTCAGGGCCACCTTGCGGTCGACGCTCCCCGGCAGGACCAGGGTGGCCAGCGCGCCCGCGGGCCGGTCCACCCGGATCTCGCCGCCCGTGGTCCGCAGGCTGACCCGGGTGATCACCGGTCCGGGGCTCTCCGCCCGGTCGACCGGCACCCCGAGCCGGTCTTCCAGCCAGCGCGCCAGCAGCTCGGCGCTGACGTTGCCGGCCTCGCTCTCGACCGTCGCTCCCGTCACCGGCAGCGGCTTCTGGTCGAGGGCGGCGGCCAGCAGCGCCCGCCACTGGGTCAGCCGGGTCCACGCCAGGTCGGTGTCGCCGGGCTGGTAGCCCGCGGCCCGCTCGTCGAGCACGGCCACCGGGTCCGCGGCGGCGGACGCGTCGGTGATGCGGCGCTGCGCGAGCGCGCCCAGCGGGTCCCCCGCCAGGTCGGCCGGGGCGTCGGCCGGCCACCACGCCACCACGGGCGCGTCCGGCACGAGCAGGGGCAGTACGACCGAGGCGGTGTGCTCGGTCAGCGCTCCGTGCAGGCGCAGCAGCACGATCTCCCCGGTCCCGGCGTCGGTGCCGACCCGCACTTCGGCGTCCATCCGGGTGGCGCGGAGCGTGAGCGGGCCGCGTGAGACCCGCCTGATCACCGCGATGATGCGGCACGGGTGCTCGCGCGAGGCCTCGGAGGCCGCGCGCACGGCGTCGTAGGCGTTCTCCTCGTCGGTGACGACGACGAGGGTCAGCACCAGCCCCATGGCGGGGCTGCCTATGGCCCGGCGGGCTTCGAGCAGGGCCCGGTTGACCTTGCTGGACGTGGTGTCGGTGAGTTCGGTCCGCATGCGACGAGTCTGTCAGCGCGCACCCGGGTAGCGGCAATCGGTTCGCTCGACTCCGCCTCGAAACGGCGCCGCCCACGGGGTCACCGCCGCTTGCGGGCCGTCCCGAAGACGGAGCGCGAGATCTCCCGGCCCAGCTGGGTCCCGATCGAGCGCGCCAGCGAGCGGAACAGCCCGCTCCCCACCACCTGTTCGGCCAGTGAGGGATCCGGCTTCGGAGCACTGCGCGCGGCTCTCGCCGCCTCCTTCTCCGCCTCCTTGGCCTGCTTCTCGGCCTGCTTCTCCGCCTCGGCGGCGGCCGCGGCGGCCTCCGCCTGCGCCTCGGCCGCGGCCTGCTCGGCGCTGATCTTCTCGTACGCCGACTCGCGGTCGACCGGCTCCGCGTAGCGCGACCAGAGCGCCGAGGACTTCACCGCCCGGTCCAGGGCGGCCGGTTCGATCGGCCCCATCAGCGACTGCGGGGCGCGCAGCCGGGTCGCCGCGACCGGGGTCGGGGCGCCCTTCTCGCTGAGCACGGTGATGACCGCCTCGCCGGTCCCCAGCCCGGTGAGCAGCTCCTCCAGGTCGTACGGGGAGTTCGGGAAGGTCTTCGCGGTCGCCTTCAGCGCCTTGGCGTCGTCGGGGGTGAAGGCCCGCAGTGCGTGCTGCACCCGGTTGCCGAGCTGGGCGAGCACGTCCGCCGGTACGTCCTTGGGTGTCTGCGTCACGAAGAAGACGCCGACGCCCTTGGAGCGGATGAGGCGCACGGTCTGGGTGATGGAGGTGAGGAAGGCCTTCGAGGCCCCGCTGAACAGCAGGTGCGCCTCGTCGAAGAAGAAGACGAGCTTGGGCTGCTCCAGGTCGCCGACCTCCGGCAGGTCGTTGTAGAGGTCGGCCAGCAGCCACATCAGGAAGGTGGAGAAGAGCTGGGGCTTGTCCTGGACCGCCGGGAGTTCCAGTACGGAGACCAGTCCGCGGCCGTCCGGGGCGGTGCGCAGGAATTCGCTCGTGTCGAACTCCGGCTCTCCGAAGAACTCGGCGGCGCCCTGCTGCTCGAAGGCGGTGAGCGCCCGCAGGATCACCCCGGCCGTCACCGTGGACAGTCCGCCGATGCCCTTGAGTTCGGGTCTCCCCTGGTCGGAGACGAGGAAGGCGACGACCGCGCGCAGGTCCTTGAGGTCGATCAGCTCCAGGCCCTTGGTGTCGGCGTAGTGGAAGATCAGGCCGAGGGACTGCTCCTGCGTCTGGTTGAGCTGGAGCACCTTGGACATCAGGACCGGTCCGAAGCTGGTGACGGTGGAGCGGACCGGGATCCCGGGGCCGATCCCGCCGAGGGAGTAGAACTCGCTCGGGTACGCGGTCGGCTCCCACTTCTGGGCCACCTCCCGGGCCCGTTCGTCGATCCTCGGGTCGGCCGTGCCGGGGGCCGAGATCCCCGAGACGTCCCCTTTGACGTCCGCGAGGAAGACGGGCACGCCGTTGGCCGACAGCTGCTCGGCGATGAGCTGGAGCGTCTTGGTCTTGCCGGTGCCGGTGGCGCCGGCGACCAGTCCGTGGCGGTTGAGCATCGACAGCGGGATGCGGATCTGACGGTCGGGCAGGCAACCGCCGTCCCAGAGCAGGGCCCCGAGATCGAGCGCGGGTCCGGTGAAGGCGTACCCGGCGGCGATCTTGTCGGCCGGGCCCGTCTGGTCCGCCGGGACGGCGGGGTCGGTGCTCTCACTCATCGATCACTCCCCAAATAGCACTGTTCGCCACTTTTGCACCACCGCTTCGAGGCTGCGCCCGTAGGCACGGGCCCGGTAGGCTTTCCGTGTGATCTTCAAGCGCATCGGAAGCGGGCGGCCGTACCCCGACCACGGCAGGGAAACCACCCGGCAGTGGGCGGATGTCGCGCCGCGCCCGGTCCGGCTCGACCAGCTCGTGACGACCAAGGGACAGCTGGACCTCGAAACGCTGCTCGCCGAGGACTCCACCTTCTACGGCGACCTGTTCGCCCATGTCGTGAAGTGGCGCGGCGACCTCTACCTGGAGGACGGGCTGCACCGCGCCGTGCGCGCCGCCCTGCAGCAGCGCCAGGTCCTGCACGCCCGCGTCCTCGAGATGGACTGACGTGTTCGCGTAGATTGCGCCTTTCGGGTCACCATTGACCTATCAGCAGATCATTTAGTAGGCATCGCCACCGGGCCGCACTACGCTGCGCCCATGAGCATGCTCACTCCCCCCGGCATGGGCGGAAAGTACCGCGTCACGGGAGCCGCCTACCCCCGTATGAGCCGTAAGCGGAGCCGTCCTCGGATCGCCCTCGCCATCCTCGGCTCGGTCCTCGCGCTTGCCCTGGTCGGCTACGGGGCACTGCAGCTCATCGACGTGTTCCGCGGCGACAGCCCCAAGCGGAACACGGCTGCGGGTGCCAAGGACTGCCCGACGACGCCACCCAAGGGCGCTGCCAAGGGCGGCCCCGCCGCCGCCACCACCGCCTCGGCCGCCGCGAAACCCGCGGTCGTGCTCCCGCCGCCCGGCGAGATCACGGTCAACGTCTACAACGCGACCCCGCGCGCGGGCCTGGCCAAGGCCGTCGGCGACGAACTGGCCAAACGCGGCTTCGTCATCGGCCACGTCGGCAACGCCCCGGCCGACTTCGACAAGAAGGTCCCCGGCACCGGGATACTGCTGGGCTCCCCCACGACGGACAAGGCCGCCTTCTCCGTACTGGGCACTCAGCTCGCCGGCACCACCCAGCAGACCGACACCCGCGAGGGCGCGGACATCGACCTGATCCTGGGCGACGCCTTCAAGGAGCTCAGTACGAAGGAGGACGCGGACAAGGCGCTGGCCGTCCTGGCCAACCCCGTGCCCGCGCCCGCCAAATGCTGAACGCCGAATGCTGAACGTCTGAACCGCGTACCGGCGTACCGGAGTACCGGAGTACCGGCCGGCCGCTCCACCGCCGGTGCGCGGTGCCGGCCGGCCGCCGGACGGCTATTCGGCCGAGCCGTACATCCGGTCGCCCGCGTCGCCCAGCCCCGGCACGATGTAGCCGTGCTCGTTGAGCCGCTCGTCCACCGCGGCCGTCACCACGGTCACCGGCGTGCCCGCCAGCTCGCGCTCCATGATCTCGACGCCCTCCGGCGCCGCCAGCAGCACCACGGCGGTGACGTCGTCGGCGCCGCGCTTGATCAGCTCCTGGATCGCCGCGACGAGCGTGCCGCCGGTGGCGAGCATCGGGTCGACGACGTAGACCTGGCGTCCGGAGAGGTCCTCCGGCATGCGCGTCGCGTACGTGGAGGCCTCCAGGGTCTCCTCGTTGCGGACCATGCCCAGGAAGCCCACCTCGGCGGTCGGCAGCAGCCGCACCATGCCGTCGAGCATGCCGAGGCCGGCCCGCAGGATCGGTACGACCAGCGGGCGCGGGTGGGAGAGCTTCACGCCGGTGGTCGGGGCGACCGGCGTCTCGATGTCGGCCTGCTCGGTGCGCACGTCGCGGGTGGCCTCGTACGCGAGCAGGGTGACCAGCTCGTCGGCGAGCCGCCGGAAGGTGGCGGAGTCGGTGCGCTTGTCGCGCAGGGTGGTGAGTTTGTGCGCCACCAAGGGGTGATCGACGACCTGCAAACGCACAACATCCTCCAAAACTGAGCCTGCGACCAGCAAAAACGGCCGCACGACGCGACCTGCACCCAAAAGGCTACGCGGTGACGCGGCCCCTTCGCGTCCGAAGCGGCGGCCACGCCCGCAGCGACCTGCGGATGCGACCCGCGCGGACGCCCAGCACGCTGGACGGATGAGCAACGCACCGGTGATCGCAGCCGTCGACGGGTCCGAACACAGCCTCAAGGCCCTGGAGTGGGCGAGGGCCGCAGCCGTCCGGCACGGTGCGGAGCTGATGATCGCCCATGTTCTGCCCGACCACGCCCAGTTGTATGCGGGCCGCCGGGCGGCCCTGCACGACGCCTCGCAGCCGGCGGAGTTCGCCGACCCCGTGAAGGACTGGGTACGGGCCCTGCTGGGCGGCGGCCCGGAGCTGCCCGAGGGGGTCCGGTACGAGGCCTTGGAGGGCTCTGTACCCGAGGCGCTGCGGGTGATCGGTGCGGGAGCCCTGATGCTGGTGATGGGCTCCCGCGGCCGCGGCGGCTTCGCCAGCCTGCTGCTCGGTTCGAGCAGCCGGGCGGTGGCGTCGACGGCCCCGTGCCCGGTGGTGGTGGTCCCGCACGCCGCGCGCGACGCCGGGGCGGCCGCCTCCGAGGAGTCCGCCGGGCGCGTGGTGCTCGGGCTGCACGCCGCCGAGACCCCCGACGACGTCCTGTCCTTCGCCTTCGCGGAGGCGGCCGTGCGGGGGACCACCGTCCAGGTGGTCTCCGCGTACGCCGTCCCGCCCGCACCGGCCCTGGTGATCGACCGGCCCTTCGAGGTGATCCCGCCGGAGGGCCTCGCCGACGAGGGGGACGGCGTACCGGCCGAGCGGGAGATGCTCCGCTCCCAGACGGCGCGGCTGGCGCCCCTGCGCACGCGCTACCCGGACGTCGCCGTCGAGCAGGCCGCGGTCCCCGGCGATCCGGCGGGGCGGCTGGTCGATGCCTCCCGGTCGGCGGCCCTGGTGGTGGTCGGCCGCCACCACCCGCGGCGCACCGCCATGTCCCTGCAGATCGGCTCGGTGGCCCATGCGGTACTGCACCACGCGCACGGTCCGGTGGCGATCGTCCCGACCCTCAAGGAGGACGTCTGACCTGCGCAGGGGTGGCATCAAACGCCCCGTCCGGGGGAAGGTGGGTGCAGGGGGAAACGACCGACCAGCCCAGGGTGGTGGCCGATGCCCGACACGCAGCCGAGCGACGATGCGCCGGAGACCGCGGCCCAGCGCCGAGCGCGCCGCGCGCAGTTCCTGCGCGACCTCATGGAGGCCCGCGCCCTGCGCGACCGCGTCCAGCCCCGCCGCGCCCGCGCGGCCCGTATGCGCCAGCAGATGCGGATGCGTACCTTCCGCTGGTGACCACCGATCCGGGCGGCCCGCCCCGTCCAGCCCCTCATCCGGCCACTCGTCCGGCCCCGCCGGCCCGCTCCAGCCCCGCCGGCGTTTGAGGCGCGGGGTCCGGGGCGGAGCCCCGGGGAGCCGGCCGCGGGCCCGGAACGCCGCGACACGACCGAGCCGTACCGCCCGCCGCGCACCCCCCGGCACGGCCCCGCCACCCCGCCCCCACAACCCCGCAAGCCCCCCGCAGGGACACGGCACGGCACGACGCAAGCGCCGAAGACCTCTCGCAAAGCCGCTGTTTCTGCCACGATGCCGATTGGGCGGGGCACGAACGGCGAGCACGCGGCCGTCGCGGCCCCAACCTCCGGCCGGGGGGACCTCCAACCGGCACGCCTAAGACCAGTGGGAGAGTCACGGTGTACTTCGCCGCACTGCTCGCGCGCACCGAAGACGGGTGGGAAGCGAGCGACATGGAACTCGACAACGTCGAGTCCCTCAGTGATCTGATCGATCTCGCCCGTTCCGCCGCTGTCGACGACGACACGGTGGTCGCCCTCATCGAGCAGGAGGACGCCTGGTTCGGCGTCGTCCGCGTGGACGGCGAGGAGGACCCTCGGTACTTCGTATCGAACGCCTCCGTGGCCGCCCGCAGCTCCTACGGCTCGATGTTGACCAAAGAGCTGCTGGGCAGCGAGGAGGAGGACGACGAACTCGACGAGCTGGACCTGGACGGCACCGAGGACGGCGAGGAGGATGCCGTCGCCGCCTACACGGACGAGGACGCCGCCGAGGCCGGGGTGGGCGGGACGGGCGCGGAGCCGGTACCGGCCGGTCCGCTCGGCGACCCGCTGCTGCTGGACGACCTCGGGGTGACCAACAAACAACTGATGACCCTCGACGGGGACGCCCTCTCGGAGATCGCCGAGTCCCTCGGTGCCACCGAGGTCCTGGAGGCCGTCCGCTAGTGATCCGCACGCACGACACGCACACCGATCCCGATCCCGTACGGGACCCGTGGCGCGACTCCATGCGCCTGGCGCTCCAGGAGGCCGCCCGGGCGGTGCCGGCCGGCGATGTGCCGGTCGGCGCCGTCGTGCTCGGCCCGGACGGGGAACTCCTCGCCACCGGGTACAACGAACGCGAGGCGACCGGCGACCCCACGGCGCACGCCGAGGTCGTGGCACTGCGCCGGGCGGCCGCCGCACGCGGCGAATGGCGGCTTCCGGGGTGCACCCTCGTGGTGACCCTGGAGCCGTGCGTGATGTGCGCGGGCGCGCTCGTGCAGTCGCGCGTCGCCCGGGTCGTCTACGGCGCGGACGACGAGAAGGCGGGCGCGGCCGGGTCCCTGTGGGACCTCGTACGGGACCGCCGGCTCAACCACCGCCCCGAGGTGGTCCGCGGCGTCCTCGCCGAGGAGTGCGCCCGGCAGCTGACGGACTTCTTCCGTGAGCTGTGACGACGGGCCCGCGGATACGGATTTCGGCGCACGGGCCACCTTGGGCTAAGCTCTCTCTCGGTAGCGTGTCCGAGCGGCCGAAGGAGCACGCCTCGAAAGCGTGTGATGGTGCAAGCTATCCGTGGGTTCAAATCCCACCGCTACCGCTCTGAACGAGAGCCCCGCCCCGCAAGGGTCGGGGCTCTCGGCGTTCGTTGCGCTCCCGTCCGGCGGACAGCCGCGTGACCGCCCGCCCCTTCGGCCGTTGTCACGGCATGACCAAGACCCAGCGCATCCTCGCCGCCATCGCCCTCGCGGGGGCCGCCGCGGGCCTCGCCGCACCCGCCGCCTCGGCCGCCCCGGTCGCCCCGCTCGCCCTCCCGGACCTGCCGACGGCCGCGCCCGGGATGCCGGCGGGGGCCCAGCCCGGTTCCGTCTCGGAGATCGGGTCGAAGCTCAGCGAGGGTGCGAATCAGCTCAACGCGCTCATGGAGGTGCCGAACCAGCTGTACCCCGTGATCGCTCCCGTGGAGCCCGTGCTGGGCCTGGCCGGCGGCATCGAGTAGTCCCGTACGACGCGAAGAAGGCCCCGACCGGGGTCGGGGCCTTCGACGTGTGGAACGGGGGAAGTGGCATCGGGGGACAAAGCCACTCCCCCCGACGAGGACGGACCTGCCGGTCCGGGCCGCGGGCAGGGGGGAGCTCGCGGCTCGGACCCGCAGTGAGGCCCTGTCCGTCGCCCACCGATTTCCTGCCAGAACCGGTGGGCTCACCCCAATCCTGCGCCCGCCGCGACCCCGGACCCAGCGGCAAAGGACCCGGAGTGCCGGGTCATTGGTCCTTAAAGGACACGTCAGTGTCCAATCTTGACCGGTTAGACTCACCCGACTTGCAAGGACCGGTTGGGGAGGCCGCCCGCTCGTGGACACCAGGAAACTCATCACGGGTGCCCTCACCGTGTTCGTGCTCTTCGTGATCATCACCCAGCCGAAGAGGGCGGCCGAGATGGTCGAAATAGGCTTCCAGGGGATATCGGATGCCGCATCCGGCATCGGCGAGTTCATGACCGAACTGGTGCGCTGACCCCGTACGCTGAAGCGGTTCCCGGAATTCCGGCCCCCCACTCCGACGGGTGGGGGGCTTTTTGCATACCCATTACTGGGCACATTGCCCTGATATGCCCAACTTGCCCTCAACACGGCGTTATACGGTGCTTGCACACAGTGCACATCTCTTGTGATGCTATGACCGCTTTTGACGGATGAGTTGACTGAAGGGGTGGCGTGACCGTGCCGGCCAGTACTGCGCCTCAAGTGCCACCCCAGCAGGACCCCCAGGTGCCGACCCAGCAAGAGCCCCGCCAGGAGTCCGGGCAAGAGCCGGGCCAGGAGTCCGCGCAGGAGCCGGGGCATGAGTCGGGCCAGGAGCCAGGGCATGAGTCGGGGCGGGAACCCCGCCCGCAACCCCTTCTGGAACCCCGCCCGGAGCCCCTACTGGAGCCCCGTCAGGAGTCGCTCCTGGAGCCCCGCCAGGAGTCGCCGCCCGAGGAGCCCCCGGCCACACCGAGACCCCCGAGCCGGGGCGCGGACACCCGCGCCCTCACCCAGGTCCTCTTCGGCCAGCTGAAGGGCCTGGAGCCGGGCACCAGCGAGCACACCCGAGTGCGCGGGGCCCTCATCGAGGCCAACCTCCCGCTCGTCCGGTACGCGGCCGCCCGCTTCCGCAGCCGCAACGAGCCGATGGAGGACGTGGTCCAGGTCGGCACCATCGGCCTGATCAACGCCATCGACCGCTTCGACCCGGACCGCGGCGTGCAGTTCCCGACCTTCGCGATGCCGACCGTCGTGGGCGAGATCAAGCGGTATTTCCGCGACAACGTCCGCACCGTCCACGTGCCGCGCCGCCTCCACGAGCTGTGGGTCCAGGTCAACGCCGCCACCGAGGACCTCACCACGCTCCACGGGCGCACCCCGACCACCCCGGAGATCGCCGAACGCCTGCGCATCACCGAGGACGAGGTGCTGTCCTGCATCGAGGCCGGGCGCAGCTACCACGCGACCTCGCTGGAGGCCGCCCAGGAGGGCGACGGCATGCCCGGGCTGCTGGACCGCCTCGGCTACGAGGACCCGGAGCTGGCCGGGGTCGAGCACCGCGACCTCGTCCGCCACCTCCTCGTACAACTGCCCGAGCGCGAACAGCGGATCCTGCTCCTGCGGTACTACAACAACCTGACGCAGTCACAGATCAGCGCCGAGCTCGGGGTCTCCCAGATGCACGTCTCGCGGCTCCTCGCGCGGAGCTTCGCCCGACTGAGATCCGCAAACAGGATCGAGGCGTAACCGTAACGAGTGGAGATCATCCGCACGTTTCCCGACAGATCGGGCCGATCGCCTTCCGAGCGCTCCTGTCGCTGGAGATATATGTCGACTTGGCGCTACAGCGTGTTGCCGACATGTGACATTCTGCTTGAACCGCGTTTGCCGCAGCCCCGCCTCCGGTATTCAGGTGGAGGCTGCGTTCCTCCGACGGGCGCGCCGTACGCGACCGTCCGCGACCTCAAGGGGGTGGCATGTCCGTAGACCAGGGCAGCTCCAAGGTGCTCACACTCGTCAAGAGCGTGACGCCGCCGGCCGTGTCCGACCGCTCGGAAGCCATCGACACCCGCACCCTCTCCCGCTCCCTCTTCCAGCGACTCGCCGCCCTGGACGCGGACAGCCCCGAACGGGCGTACGTACGCGACACCCTGATCGAGCTGAACCTGCCCCTCGTGCGGTACGCCGCGGCCCGCTTCCGCAGCCGCAACGAGCCGATGGAGGACATCGTCCAGGTCGGCACCATCGGCCTGATCAAGGCGATCGACCGGTTCGACTGCGAACGCGGCGTGGAGTTCCCGACGTTCGCGATGCCGACCGTCGTGGGCGAGATCAAACGATTCTTTAGGGACACCTCCTGGTCCGTCCGCGTCCCGCGGCGGCTCCAGGAGCTGCGCCTGGCGCTGACCAAGGCCAGTGACGAGCTCGCCCAGAAGCTGGACCGCTCGCCGACCGTGCCGGAGCTCGCCGCCGTGCTCGGGGTCTCGGAGGAGGACGTGGTCGACGGTCTCGCCGTCGGCAACGCCTACACCGCCTCCTCGCTCGACTCGCCCTCCCCGGAGGACGAGGGCGGCGAGGGCTCGCTCGCGGACCGCCTCGGCTACGAGGACACCGCGCTCGAAGGCGTCGAGTACCGCGAGTCCCTGAAGCCGCTGCTCGCCAAACTCCCGCCCCGGGAACGGCAGATCATCATGCTGCGCTTCTTCGCGAACATGACTCAGTCGCAGATCGGCGAGGAGGTCGGCATCTCCCAGATGCACGTCTCCCGGCTGCTGACCCGCACCCTCGCGCAGCTGCGCGTGGGCCTCATCGGAGAGTGACCGGGCTCGCCGCCCGCTTCCTAATTGACGATGCGTCAGGAAAACTGGCGCGATGCGAAAGGGATCGCGAGCGGCCACCGCCCTCCTCGCCCTGTGCTGCACGGCCGTCGCCGGCCTCACCGGCTGCGGCGGCCCGGCACGGGACGGCTACGTCGCCGTGGGCGCAGCGGCCCCGGGCCCCGAACGGGGCGCGGGGGAGAACGTCGCGCCGCGGGGACAGGTGGAGTTCCAGCAGCTCGGCGGCCCGTCCGCGGCGGGCGGATCCGCCGCGTCGTCCGGTACGTCGTCCAGTGCGTCGGCCCCGGCTCCGGGATCCGGGGTCCCGGGCGGCTCCACCCCGGGCGGAGCCGCGACCACCGCCCCCGGCGGCCCCGCGGGCGCCCCGGCCGGCCCAGGGCGGACCCCGCCGGCGGTGGGCACGCCGAACGCGCCGGACGCTCCGGGGACCCCGTCGACCCCGTCGACCCTGCCCACGAGCCCGGGCGGCCCGTCCACCAAGCCCGGCACCACGCCCCCGGCCCCGCCCACGACCCCGGCGAAGCTGACGCTGTCCGCGCCGACCAGGGCGGCCGCGGCCGACCGCTGGTGCGAGCGGGTCACGGTGACCTTCACGAACACCGGCACGACGGCGGCCCGCGCGGGCACGGTCAGCTTCGCGACGCACATCATCGGCGCGCTCGGCATCGACTGGGCCACGATCACCACGACCCAGCCGCTGCCGGCGCCCCTCGCGGGCGGAGCCTCGAACACGCAGACCTACACGGTGTGCGTGGAGGCCTGGCGGGTGCCTCTGGGCATGCACGTGGACACCCGGAACGTCACCGCCACCTGGAGCTGAGGCCGGCGGACCCGGCCCCCGCCCGAGCCGTCAGTGCAGGACCACCCAGGCGGCCGCGCCGATCATGAGGACGAGCCCGATGATCAGGGCCACCTTCGCGGTCGAGCCCGAGGACCCGGACCGCTCCTGCTCCGCGGCGCGGCGCTGCTGGCGGGAGCCCGGTGCCGCCTGGCGGGCCGGTGCGGCCTCCTCGACGAACGCCCGGAACATCTGCGTGCTGCCCGCGGGGTCGTAGTTGCCCTCGGGGACCTGTGAGTTGTGGTTCTCAGCCATGGAGCAGGACCCTAGCCGGTTTTCCGATTCTTTTACCGCCCCGCCCCCGGATTCATTTGCCTGTAGCAACCATTCGCTTCTATGGTTGCCTAAAGCAACAAGATGGGGGGACCCGGTGACGATGACCGCGCGGACGACTGCGACCGCCCCGACCACTGCGCCGACTCCGCCCACTCCGCACGAGGAGCTGGCCCGCCAGCTCACTGGGATCGGCGCGGTCAAGCGCGAGCTCGCCCGCAGCCTGCCCCCGGACTGTCCGCCCGGCGCGGCCGCCGTCCTCACCGTGCTCGACCGGCACGGGGAGATGCGGCTGAGCCGCATGGCCGAGTTCATGGCGGTGGACATCTCGGTGACCAGCCGGCACGTCACGCACGTCGCCGACCGCGGCTGGATCGAACGCGAGACCGACCCCGGCGACGGACGCTGCCGGATCCTGCGGCTCACGCCGAGCGGCCGGGCCCTGCTCACCGAGCTCGGCGCCCGCCACACGGCCGCGCTGGAAAGAGCCCTGCACGGCTGGTCCGTCCAGGACATCGACGCACTCAACACCCTGCTGGCCCGACTCCGATCGAGCTTCTAGACGAAGGAATGACATGGCCCAGTCGGAGACGACGACCGACAACACACCCAAGGCCACGGCCGCGGGAGCATCCGCTTCCGCGGCCGTGACCATGACCCACCCGCAGATCATGAAGGCGCTGTCCGGGCTGATGCTCGGCATGTTCGTCGCGATCCTGTCCTCCACGATCGTCTCGAACGCCCTGCCCCAGATCATCAGCGACCTCGGCGGCACCCAGTCCTCGTACACCTGGGTGGTCACGGCGGCCCTGCTGTCGATGACGGCGGCCACCCCGCTGTGGGGCAAGCTGTCCGACCTCTTCAGCAAGAAGCTGCTAGTCCAGATCTCCCTCGTGATCTACGTCCTCGGCTCCGTGGTCGCGGGCCTCTCCCAGAACACCGGCACGCTCATCGCCTGCCGCGTGGTCCAGGGCATAGGCGTCGGCGGTCTGTCGGCCCTCGCCCAGATCGTCATGGCCGCGATGATCTCCCCGCGCGAGCGCGGCCGGTACAGCGGCTACCTCGGCGCGGTCTTCGCCGTCGCCACCGTCGGCGGCCCGCTGCTGGGCGGCGTCATCACCGACACCGAGTGGCTGGGCTGGCGCTGGTGCTTCTACGTCGGCGTGCCCTTCGCGATCATCGCCCTGATCGTGCTCCAGCGGACCCTGCACCTCCCGGTCGTCCGCCGTGACGTCAAGGTCGACTGGCTGGGCGCCTTCCTGATCAGCGGGGCCGTCTCGCTGCTGCTGATCTGGGTCACGCAGGCCGGCGACTCCTACGAGTGGATCTCCTGGCAGACCTGGGCCATGACGGGCGGAGCGGTGGTGCTCGGCCTGCTCTTCGTCCTCGTCGAGTCCCGCGCGAGCGACCCGATCATCCCGCTGCGGCTCTTCCGCAACAAGACCATCAGCCTGGCCTCGGCGGCTTCGCTGTTCGTGGGCATCGCGATGTTCTCGGGCACCGTGTTTTTCAGCCAGTTCTTCCAGTTGGCCCGCGGTGAGTCCCCCACGATGTCCGGAATCCTCACGATTCCGATGATCGCCGGCCTCTTCGTCTCCTCCACCCTTTCCGGTCAGGTGATCACCAAGACCGGCAAGTGGAAGGCCTGGCTCGTCTCCGGTGGCGTGCTGCTGACCGTCGGTCTGGGCCTGCTGGGCACCCTGCGGTACGACACCCCGTACTGGCACATCGCGATCTACATGGCGCTGACCGGCCTCGGTCTCGGCATGATGATGCAGAACCTGGTCCTCGCCACCCAGAACCAGGTGGCCCCCGAGGACCTGGGCGCGGCCAGCTCGGTCGTCACCTTCTTCCGCTCGCTCGGCGGTGCCATGGGCGTCTCCGCGCTCGGCGCGGTCATGGCCAACCGGGTCACGCACTACGTCCAGGACGGGCTGGCCGCACTCGGGCCGAAGGCCGCGGCCGCGGGCCGGGGCGGCACCGCCGGGGGCGGGATCCCCGACCTCGACAAGTTGCCCGCGCCCATCCGTGAGGTCATCGAGTCCGCGTACGGGCACGGCGTCGGCGACGTCTTCCTCTACGCGGCCCCGTTCGCGCTCCTCGGCCTGGTGCTGGTGGTGTTCATCAAGGAGGTCGCGCTGAAGTCGAAGGCGGCGGCCCACTCCCCGGCGGCTTCTTCGCCCGAGCCGGCGGCTGCCGCCGCCGAGACCACGGTCAAGCCCTGAGCGGTGTCAGGGCCCTGCTGGTGTCAGGCTTCTGGCGGTGTCAGGGCCCTGCTGGTGTCAGGCTTCTGGCGGTGTCAGGGCCCTGAGCCGCCGCCCGGGTCGCGGCCTCGGCCACAGGCTCAAGCCGTGGCCGAGGCCTCGGGCCGCGCCGTGGCCTCGGGCCCTGCCTTGGCCTCGATGCCCGCGATCAGGACGTCGAGCGCGAGGCAGAAGTCCGCCTCGGGCGCCCGCCGGACCGCGCCCCCGCAGCCCTGCAGGAACTGCGACACGGCCAGGTGGGCGCCGGTCCGGGCGGCGTCCGCCAGGCCGGTGGCGTCCAGCAGCCGCTGGAGGGCGGCGTCGAAGGCCCGCGCGTGCGGGCCGATGTTCGGATAGGCGGCGGTGAGCGGAGCCACCCACGGGTGGTCCGCCAGCACCCTCCGGTAGCCCCGGGCCAGCGTCTGCAGCCGATCCGGCCAGCCCGCCTCACCGGCCCCCGGGGGCCCGGCCGGCAGCCTGAACTCGCCCAGGGCACGGTCCAGGGCGAGTTCGAGCAGATCGTGCTTGGTGTCCACGTACCAGTACAGGGACATCGCGGTGACCCCGAGACCGGCGGCGAGCCGCCGCATCGAGAAGCGGGCCAGCCCCTCGGCGTCGAGCAGCCGTACGGTCGCGGCGGTGATCCGCTCCCGGTCGAGCCCGGAGGGTGCCTCGGTGCGGCGTCTGGCGGGAGCGGCGGCCCTGGCGGTCAGCCACACACTGGTCCGTGTCTCGCCCGGATCGGCCGCGGTCACCATCGAGGCACCCTCCTCACGACAGGTGGATCAGCCCGGAATGCCCGGTCCGCCCTCTTGATGCTAGGGGGTGTCCTGTCGATCGGGCCGGATGAGACCCGATCGGACCGGATCCGACCGGGTCATGACGTCGGTGCGGTCAGGTCGTAGAAGGTGGCTCCGCCGACGGTGGACTCCTTGAAGCTCGCCTTCACCCAGCTCTCGATCTCACTGCTGGCGCCGCCGCCGGGGCCGCCGCCCATGCGCGCTCCGCCCTCGGTGGTGCCGGGGCCGCCCGTGGCGCCGGGACCGCCCACAGTGCCGCCCTGGCCGATGAACCAGTGGATCTTCCCGGCCCGCACGTACGCCTTGAACTGCTCCAGCGTCGGCGAGGGGTCGCTGCCGTTGAAGCCGCCGATCGCCATGACGGGCGCGCCCGAGGCCAGCTGGTAACTGGCCGCGTTCTGCGAGCCGATGGCGGCTGCCGCCCACGTGTACGCGTCGGCGTCGGTGGTGAGGGCCGCCTTGGCCTCGGCGCCGACCTGCGCCCCGTTCAGCAGACCGCCCGCGCCGCCCGGCCCGCCGCCCGTGCGCGCGCCGCCGCGGCCGCCGTCGCGTCCGCCCGCGGTGCCCTGGCCCGGCGGCCTACCGCCCTGCGGCAGCCCGCCGCCCGGCAGTGAGGCACCCGGCTGCCCAGCACCCGGCTGACCGCCGCCGGGCCCGCCCGTGCCCGGCTGACCGCCCTGGGCACCCTGGCCGCCCGGCCCGCCCTGCGGCATCTCGCCGGCGACGCCCCGGAAGCCGCCCATCATCCCGCCGGGCCCGCCCCGGCCGCCCGCCACCGCCGGTCCGGCAGTCACGATGGAACCGGTGTGGCCGGTGCTCACCGTGGTCAGGCAGTACGCCAGCGGCCCGGCCAGGGCCGCCGTCACTCCCAGCGCCGCCACGGCCGGCAGCATCCGGCGGCCCGCCCGCGCGGCGAACGGCAGTGCGGCCGCGGCGAGCAGCCCGCCCACCAGCACCGCCCAGCGCAGCCACGGCAGATAGCCGGTGGCACGGCCCAGCAGGACGTACGACCAGACGGCCGTGAGGGCCAGCGTGCCGGAGAGGGTGATGGCCGCGGCCGCGCTGCCCCGCTCCTCCCACAGGACGGCGACGCCCATGCCGATCAGCGCGGCCACGAACGGCGCCAGGGCCACGGTGTAGTACTCGTGGAAGATGCCCTGCATGTAGCTGAAGACGATCGCGGTGATCAGCAGCGAGCCGCCCCACGCCAGGAAGGCTGCCCGTGCCATGCCGTCCAGCGAGTCGGTGGCCCGGCGGGCCCGCCAGGTCACCACCAGCCCGGCCACCAGCAGCACCAAGGCCGCGGGGAGCAGCCAGGAGATCTGCCCGCCGATGTTGCCCGCGAACAGCCGGTCGAAGCCGGTCTCTCCCCAGCCGCCTCCCCCGGCCCTGCCGCCCGGGCCGCCCATGGCGCCCTCGGGCAGGCCGTAGGCGGCGGCTCCGCCGGTCCGGGCGCCGCCGCCGACGCTACCGGTCTCGTTGCCGTTGATCCGGCCCAGGCCGTTGTAGCCCAGGGTCAGCTCGAGGAAGGAGTTGTTCTGCGAACCGCCGATGTACGGGCGGGAGGACGCGGGCCACAGCTCCACGATCGCCACCCACCAGCCGCCGGCCACCACCATCGCGAGCCCGGCCAGCAGCAGCTGGCCCAGGCGCCTGCGCAGCCGGGTCGGCGCGCAGACCGCGTACAGCAGCGCGAGCGGCGGCAGGATGACGAAGGCCTGCAGGGTCTTGGTGAGGAAGGCGAAGCCGACGGCGACACCGGCCCAGACCAGCCACCGGGTGCGGGCCCCGTCGAGGGCCCGCAGCACGCAGTACACGGTGACGGTCAGCAGCAGCGTCAGCAGCGCGTCGGGGTTGTTGAAGCGGAACATCAGCGCGGCGACGGGCGTGAGCGCGAAGGCCGCTCCGCTCAGCAGCGCCGCACCGGGCCCGAACTGCCGGCGTACGGCGGCGTACAGCACGGCCGTCGTACCGACGCCCATCAGGGCCTGCGGAACGAGGATCTGCCAGGAGCCGAGCCCGAACAGCCGGACCGAGAGCATCATCGGCCACAGGGCGGCCGGGGGCTTGTCGACGGTGATGGAGTTCCCGGCGTCGGAGGAGCCGAAGAAGAAGGCCTTCCAGCTCTCGCTGCCCGCCTGCGCGGCGGCGGAGTAGAAGGAGTTGGCGTAACCGGAGGAGCCCAGGTCCCACAGCAGCAGGGCGGCGGTGGCGATCAGCAGTCCGGCGAGGGCGGGCCGTTCCCAGCGGGGCCGTGCGACGGCGCGCCGGCCGGTACCGGCCCGGGTCTCGGGGACCGGGAAGAGCGGAGTTGCCGCGGTGGTCATCGAATGTCGTCCTTCGCAGGAGTGTCGCGCCGGTCGGGGAAGACCCAGGCGCGGAAGAGCAGGAACCGCAGCACGGTGGCGGCGAGGTTGGCGGTGATCAGAACGGCCAGTTCGGTTCCGTGCGCGGGATCGGCGGTGGCCGCTCCGAGCGCCGCGAGGGAACCGCTCGTCAGGGCCAGCCCGATGGCGAACACCACCAGCCCCTGGGCCTGGTGGCGCACGGCCCGGTCCCGGCCTCGGACACCGAAGGTGAGCCGACGGTTGGCCGCGGTGTTGGCGACGGCGGAGAGCAGCAGGGCGGCGCCGTTGGCCGTCTGCGGGCCGGCCCCACCGCGGAAGGCGGAGTACAGGAGCAGGTAGAGCAGGGTGGACAGGGCTCCGACGGCGCAGAAGCCGAGGAGCTGACGGGCCAGTCCGCCGTCCACCCCGGGCAGCGCGGTGCGGTCGCGCGGATCGTCGCCGAAGGGGCGGGCGAGTCGGTCGAGCGGGAGGGCTCCGACGGCCAGCGCCCGGCCCACGCGCCAGACCCCCTTCAGGTCCTCGGTGGCGGTCCTGACGATGTGGACGGTGGAGTCGGGGTCGTCGACCCAGTCCACCGGCACCTCGTGGATCCGCAGCCCGGCCCGGTCCGCGAGCACGAGCAGTTCGGTGTCGAAGAACCAGCCCGTGTCCTCCACCAGCGGCAGCAGCCGCTCGGCGACCTCGCGACGGATGGCCTTGAACCCGCACTGGGCATCGCTGAACCGGGCGGCGAGCGAGGACCGCAGCAGGAGGTTGTAGGCCCGGGAGACGAACTCCCGCTTGGCTCCCCGCACCACCCGTGAGGACCGGGCCAGCCGGGTGCCGATGGCCAGGTCGGAGTGACCGGAGATCAGCGGAGCGACCAGCGGCAGCAGGGCGTTCAGGTCGGTGGAGAGGTCCACGTCCATGTAGGCGAGGACGGGCGCTTCGGAGTCGGACCACACGGTGCGCAGCGCCCTGCCCCGGCCCTTCTCCTCCAGCCGGGTGCTGCGTACGCCGTCCAGTGCGGCGGCGAGCCCGGCCGCGACCTCGGGGGTGCGGTCGGTGCTCGCGTTGTCGGCGACCGTGATCCGGAAGGGGTAGGGGAAGGTCCTGGTGAGGTGCTCGTGCAGCCGGCGTACGCACGGGCCGAGGTCCTTCTCCTCGTTGAAGACCGGGATCACCACGTCGAGGACGGGCTCACCCGGCACGGGCGCGAGGGGCGCCCGTGCCGGAAGGGCCCCGGGAGAGGTGTCGGTTGGCATGCTCCGACCCTCGTGGAGCGGCCTGTCACCGCTGTGTGGTGAGCCTGTGGCCCGTCTGTGAGTCCGGCTCCGCCGTGGCGGCGGGCCGGGCGAGCGGCAGCACGACCTCGAACCGGGTCCGCCCGGGCTCGCTCTGTACGCCGACCCGCCCGCCGTGCGCCGCGACCACGGCCTGGACGATGGCGAGTCCGAGTCCGGTGGAGCCGGCCGTGCGGGAGCGGGAGGCGTCACCGCGGGCGAAGCGCTCGAAGACGTGGGGGAGCAGCTCCGGTGGAATACCGGGCCCGTCGTCCTCGACGCACAGCCGGATGGCCGATGTTTCACGTGAAACATCGGCGGTGACGGTGGTGCCGGGCGGGGTGTGCGTGCGGGCGTTGGCGAGCAGGTTCACGAGGACCTGCTGGATCCGGGCCGGGTCGGCCCGTACGGGCGCGGGCTCCTCGGGCAGGTTCAGGCGCCAGTGGTGCCCGGGCCCTGCTGCGCGGGCGTCGCTGACGGCGTCGACGACGAGCGGGGCCAGGTCGGTTTCGGCGTCGGCGGTGGAGAGCGGGCGGCCCGCGTCGAGCCGGGCCAGCAGCAGCAGGTCCTCGACGAGGCCGGTCATCCGGGTGGCCTCGGACTCGATCCGGCCGAGGGCGTGCCGGGTGTCGGGGCCGGGCTCCTCTCGTCCGCGGCGGGTCAGTTCGGCGTAGCCGCGGATGGAGGCCAGCGGGGTGCGCAGCTCGTGGCTGGCATCGGCGACGAACTGCCGGACCCGCATCTCGCTCTGCTGGCGGGCCGTGAGGGCGGAGGAGACGTGGCCCAGCATCCGGTTGATGGCCGCGCCGACCTGGCCCACTTCGGTGCGTGGGTCGGCCTCGGCGTCGGGCACCCGCTCGTGGAGGGCGGGCTCGCCCTTGTGCAGGGGAAGCTCGGAGACCCGGGTGGCGGTGGCGGCCACCCGGCGCAGTGGGCGCAGCGCGACCCCGACCAGGGCCTGCCCGGCGAGGGAGGCCGCGATCAGCCCGGCCAGGGTGACGCAGACCTCCACGCCGACCAGGGTGCCCACGATGGAGTCGACCTCGCGCAGCGGGAAGGCGAGGGCGAGGCTCCCGTCGGGCGCGGCCAGTACCCGGTAGGAGCCCAGGCCCGGGAGATCGGCGTCCACCGGCCCGGACCCGGCCCGCCCGGCCTGCCCGGCCTGCCCGCCCTGCCCTCTCTGCGCGGCTTTCCGGGCGGTCGCGGCGAGCACCTTGCTCTGGGCCTCCGTGAGGACCGGCGCCTCGTCGGGCACGCCCTCGACACGAACGTTGCGGGCGGTCCCGAGCACCGTGCCGGCGGGGTCCAGACGTACCCCGGTGGCGTTCAGCGGGCTGCCGGGAGCCGTGACGAAGCCGACGCTGTTCTGCCAGGACGGCTTCCCGACCGGCCCGCGGGCGGCCATCCTTACGGAGGTTTCCAGCTGATCGTCGAGCTCGTTGACCAGGTACGAGCGCAGGGCGAGGGTGGTGACGGTCCCGATGGCCGCGCCCACCACGGCGATCAGTGCCACGGCTGAGACGACGAGCCGGGTCCGCAGCGACCAGGGCCGGCGGGCACGCGGTCGCCGCGCCCCGCGGGGAGGGAAGCGGAAGCGCACTACTCGGCCGGCTTGATCAGGTATCCGGCGCCGCGCCGGGTGTGGATCATCGGAGCCAGGCCGGGGCCGCTCTCCAGCTTCCTGCGCAGGTAGGAGATGTAGAGCTCGACGACATTGGCCTGGCCGCCGAAGTCGTACGACCACACCCGGTCCAGGATCTGCGCCTTGCTCAGCACCCGACGCGGGTTGCGCATGAGGTAGCGCAACAACTCGAACTCGGTGGCGGTCAGGTGGATCTCCCGGCCGCCCCGCACCACCTCGTGGCTGTCCTCGTCGAGCCGCAGGTCGCCGACGGCCAGCACCGAGCCGCCGCGTGCCGCCTGCGCCGCGCCCGAGCGCCGGACCAGGCCGCGCAGCCGGGCCACGACCTCCTCCAGGCTGAAGGGCTTGGTGACGTAGTCGTCGCCGCCCGCCGTGAGACCGGCGATCCGGTCCTCCACGGAGTCCCGGGCGGTCAGGAACAGCACGGGGACCTGGGGGATTTCCCGGCGCAGCCGCCCGAGAACGGCGAGACCGTCCATGTCGGGGAGCATGATGTCGAGGACCACCACGTCGGGCCGGAACTCCCGCGCCGCCCGGACCGCCCCGGCGCCGTCGCCGGCGCTGCGGACCTCGCAGCCCTCGTACCGCAGGGCCATGGACAGCAGCTCGGAGAGCGAGGCCTCGTCGTCGACGACGAGCACCCGGCAGGGTCCGCCGTCGGGCCGCACGAGGGCCGTGTGGTTGCTGGTGGACGTGGACGCGTGGGAGGTGGTCGTCGCAGTCATACCGACCACGCTGGCCGGGACCTCTGAGAGCGTTCTTGTCCCTGCCTGTGAATTTCCTGAGAAACGGAAAGGGCCGGCCCTCGGCCACGGAAAGGGCCCTCAGCCGTCCAGCCGGAAGAGCCGGGCGCCGTTGTCGTGGCAGACCGCCCGGAGCCAGTCGTCGCCGAGGCCGAGCCGTTCGAGGGCCACGAGCTGGTGCTCGTAGGTGTAGGGGATGTTCGGGAAGTCGGTGCCGAGCAGGATCCTGTCGCCGAGATCGGCGAGCCGGCCCAGGTCACCGGGCGGGAAGGCGCTGATCCGCTCGGAGAAGTCGGTGAAGGCCATGGTGGTGTCCAGGCGCACCTGCGGGTACCTGTCGGCGAGGTCGAGGAAGTCGGCGTACTCGGGCATGCCCATGTGGGCGATGACCAGCGGCAGCCGCGGGTGGCGGGCCAGCAGCCGGCCGACCGGCTCGGGTCCGGTGTACTTGGCCGGCACGGGACCCGAGCCGCAGTGGATCACGGTCGGGATGCCGGTCTCGGCGAGCAGCCCCCACACCGGATCCAGCCTGTCGTCGTTGGGGTCGTAGCCGCCGACCTGGAGGTGTGCCTTGAAGATCCGGGCCCCCGAGTCGACGGCCTGGCCGACGTACGCCGCGACGCCCTCCTCGGGAAAGAAGGTCGCGGTGTGCAGGCAGTCGGGGGTGCGGGCGGCGAAATCGGCGGACCAGGCGTTGAGCCAGGCGGCCATCTCCGGCTTGTGCGGGTAGAGCATGGCCGTGAAGGCCCGGACCCCGAACTCCCGCAGCAGCGCGACCCGCTGCTCCTCCTCGTGCCGGTAGGTGATGGGCCACTCCACGCCGGTCAGCGGGCCGACCGCGTCGAAGTACTCCCAGACCTTGCCCAGGACCCGCTCGGGCATGAAGTGCGTGTGGACGTCGACCAGTCCGGGCAGCCCGAGGCGCTCCCGGAAGGCGCGGACCGCCTCAGCCGTTGCGGGCAAAGCCGTGGCTCCGCTCGACGGTCGCGACGTGCAGGGTGTAGCTCTCGTACCAGTCGGCGCGGCCCTGCTTGATGGCCGCGCGGTGCTCCAGGTCCTCCCGCCAGGCGGTGAGGGACTCGTGGTCACGGAAGTAGGCCACGGTGATGCCGAGCCCGCCGGGGGTGCGGGCGGACTCGTACCCGAGGTATCCGGGATTCGTCGCGACCAGCTCCTCCATCCGGCCGAGGGTCTCGGGATATCCGCTGTCGTCGTCCGTGCGGACATTGCTGAAAACGGCCATGACATAAGGCGGTTCGAAGGCCGGTACCGGCTGATTGCTCATGCCCTCCACCCTCCGCGGACGGCCCTGGCGTGTCCACCGCAAACGGCTCCCGAAGGCCAAAGGGATCCAAGTTTTGACCTTGGCCGACCGCGCCTGACCGGGTCTGACCGGGGCCGGACCCGGTAGGGCGGTACGCCTCAGAACAGCCCGTCCTGCTCGGCGGGCGCGCCGGCGGCCGACGGGATCTCCGCCACCGGGACGGATGTCACCGCCCCGTCCCCCGGGGCGGTGAGCTCCCAGCCGGCCAGCAGCCGGGTGTCCACGACGAGCCCGTCCTCAAGGTGCAGATCGGGACCGGCCGCGCCCACCAGCCGCCCCACGACGGCCCCGCCGGGAACCATCTCGGTGAGCACCCGCGCGGTCGCCGGCAACCCGTCCAGCCCGAACGCCCCGGCATGGTCGACGACTTCGCACCCCACCCGCTCCAGCGACTCCGGCCACCCGGGCAGCGCCGCCGCCCGCGCGTGCAGCTCGGCCACCTCCCGCGCCCGGTCCGGCCCCGGCGGCAGCTGGGCCCGTACGGCGCGCTTGCGGGCGTACGCGATCCGGTCCGGCACCCCGAGCGCCGCCCGCAGCAGCTCCTCGGTGCGCCGGGTCGCCATCAAAGGCCCGCGGCCCAGCCAGGCCCACGCCACCGCGCCCTGCTCCAGCAGCCGGGCGGAGCCGCGCTCCTCGGCGGTGATCCCCACCTTGACCATGCCGGGCCCGAACCAGGCCAGGTAGACCCGGTAGGTGCGCGGATCGGCGGCGTTGGTGTCGGCCGCCACCGAGAACGACCTGTCCAGGCGCGCGCATTCGGGGCACTGCGCGTTCCCGGCACGGCCGGGCACGAGGGCCGCGGTCGGACAGGGCGTCCGCCTTCCGGCCCGCCACACACCGAGGCAGTGCCGCTCCCCGCTCGCCGCGAAGGCCAGTCGCTGCCCGTACGCCGGCACGCTCGTCCGCTCGCCGCGCCCCTCGCCGTACCACCCGATGGCCGGTCGGCCGTCCTTCCACCGGATCCCGGTGCACCACCAGGTCACAGCGGGAGCGGCCGTTCGAAGAAGGTGTCCAGCACGACCGTGGCGTGCGTGCCGCTGACTCCCTCGATGGCGTAGAGGCGACGCAGGACGTCCTGCAGCTGCTCGGTCGAGGCCGTGCGCACCTTGACCAGCACGGAGGAACTGCCCGCGATGATGTGCGCCTCCTGGATCTCGGGGATCGCGGCGAAGTCGGCGCCGGACTCTCCCATCCAGGCGTTGGAGTCGACCATCACGTAGGCGAGGACCCCACTGCCGACGGCCGCCGGGTCGACGTCGACGGTGGTACGCCGGATCACCCCGCGCTCCCGCAGTTTGCGTACGCGCTCGTGGGTGGCCCCGGCCGAGAGGCCGACGGCCGTGCCGAGAGCGGCGTAGGACTGGCCGGCGTCCTGCTGCAGGCGCAGGACGAGCGCACGGTCGATGTCGTCCACGCAATCTTCCTCTCTTGGGCCTGTCGACCCTTGCAAAGACGGTACCTGATCCTGCAATCTCACCATCAGGCCGAACGAAATTCGGTAGAACTGTCTCAGGGGGAATCATGTCTGCCATTGCCGACCTCACCTTGTACGAGATCCTGGACGAGCGCTTTCGGACCGGCCGCTGCGCCAACGGCGACGCCCGGCTGGAGCGGCTCTACGACGACTGCCGCTGGGCGGAGGGCCCGCTGTACCTCCCTGCCTGGCGGCAGCTGGTGTGGAGCGACATCCCCAACGACCGCATGCTCCGCTGGGACGAGGAGAGCGGCGCGGTCTCGGTCTTCCGCTCCGGGGCCGGCCACTCCAACGGCAACACCCTGGACCGCGAAGGCCGTCTGATCACCTGTGAGCAGGGCAACCGGCGCGTCACCCGCACCGAGCCGGACGGCAGCATCACCGTCATCGCCGACCGCTTCGACGGCAAGCGGCTCAACAGCCCGAACGACGCGGTGGTCCGCTCGGACGGCTCCGTCTGGTTCTCCGACCCGGACTTCGGCATCACCAGCGACTACGAGGGCCACCGCGCCCCCAGCGAGATCGGCGCCTGCAACCTCTACCGGGCCGACCCCTCGACCGGCGAGGTCCGCATGGTCGCCGACGGCTTCCTCGGCCCCAACGGCCTCGTCTTCTCCCCCGACGAGAGCGAGCTGTACGCCGCGGATACCCGCGCAGGCCACATCCGCGCCTTCAAGGTCACCGACGACGGCGCCCTCACCGACGACCGGGTCTTCACCGCCTGCCCCCGGGTCGACAACATCCGCTTCGACGACGAGGGCCGGCTGTGGGCGGCCGCGATGGAGAACGGCGTCCAGTGTCACGCCCCGGACGGCACCCTCATCGGCCGCGTCCGCATCCCCGAGCCGGTCTCGAACATCACCTTCGGCGGCGCCAAGAACAACCGCCTCTTCATCACCGCCACCACCTCCCTCTACTCCCTGGTGATGTCGGTGACCGGCCTCCCCCGGGTCCTCTAGCTCCCGCCGGCTCCCGCTACCGGGCGACGAACTGCGTCAGGATCGCCTGCACCTCGTAGATGTCGACACCCTTGGTGAAGGTCTTCTCGATCGGCGCCGAGCTCCCGGATATCCAGATCTTGAGCTCGGCGTCGAGATCGAAGTGCCCGGCGGTCTCCACGGAGAAGTGGGTGATGCTCCGGTAGGGGACGGAGTGGTACTCCACCTTCTTGCCCGTGAGCCCCTGCTTGTCGACGAGCACCAGCCGCCTGTCGGTGAACAGGATCGTGTCCCGGATCAACAGGAAGGCGGCGTGCACCTGCTCCCCCTGCCCCAGCAGTCGCGCGTAGTCCCGCTGCGCCGACACGGGGTCGACGGTGTGCGCATTCCCGAACAGTCCCATGAGTGCCCCCGTTTTCCAGCTTCGGACGATCTTCGAAAACCGTACCGAGGCCGGCGGGTAGTCGGCGTCACCCGCCAGAGCCATCCCACCCCTGACTACCTCCGGGGGACCCCCTCCCCATCAAGGAGGAGACACCCCCGACAGGACATGCGCAGGACATACGACGAAGACCCCGGGATTTCTCCCGGGGTCTTCGTCTTGCTGTGCACTCGGCAGGATTCGAACCTGCAACCTTCTGATCCGTAGTCAGATGCTCTATCCGTTAAGCTACGAGTGCTTGGGCTTCTCGGGGTTTTGCGCCCCGTTGGCCTTGCGAGAACAACAATACATGGACCTCGCCGGGACGCGAAATCCATTAGCCAAACCCATGCTGACCTGCGGAAACGCCCCGGACGAAGATCGTCCGGATGGGTTCGCACAGAGGTCGGAGCGGAGCGGATTACCCCGGAACGCATCGAAGCCCCGGTCCGTCAGGACCGGGGCTTCGATGAGGTGCGGAGGCGGAGGGATTTGAACCCTCGATGGGGGGTAAGCCCCAAACCGCATTAGCAGTGCGGCGCCATAGACCGGACTAGGCGACGCCTCCAGCACACCCCCGCGTACGAGGGTGCGTGCAGATGATGACACAGGCGCAGGGCCCCTCACCAATCCGCTCCCACGGTACTAGGAGGGACGGGCGGAGGGCAAAGCCTTAAAGCGGCCGCGGCACGCAACGTCGGCGGGCCCCCCGTCGTTGGTCAGGCGTACGACGTACGGACGACCTGGAGTGCCCCATGCTGCGTCTCGCCGCCTTCGCCGTCACCTCCGCCCTGGCCGCCGCGGCCGCGGCCGCGGGGCCGCTCCCTCCGCTGCCCGCGCCCCTGGACGGGCTGCTGGCGCCGCCCGACCGCCTCACCATCGCCATGGCCGACACCGGGAACCGCCAGTTGGACCGGGAGTACCGGCTCGAATGCGACCCCGTCGGCGGCGACCACCCACAGGCCGCGGGCGCCTGCGCACGACTGGACCAGCTCGCCAAGGAGGGGAAGGACCCCTTCGCCCCGGTCTCCAGGCGGCAGCTCTGCACCATGCAGCACGGCGGCCCCGCCACCGCCCGCATCACCGGAACCTGGAACGGCCACAGAGTGGACGCGACGTTTCGGCGGACGAACGGATGCGAAATCAGCCGCTGGGACGAGTTGGAACCTCTGCTTCCGAGTGGGCGTTCCTGACCTGGGAGGATGCGCGGAATGTGCGGTATCCACCGCACATCGGCCGCCCCGCCGCGGGCCTGTGGCCTTAGACTCCTCCCGTGACTTGCCGGTAGTTGTGGTCAGGGAGGAAGCTCGTCGTGAGCAGCAGGCCATCCCGAGGCGCTGCTCGCCTCGCAGCAATACTCGACGCTCTTCCGGACGCGCTGTTGCTCGTCAACGCCAACGGCACGGTCGTCAACGCCAATTCGATCGCCCTCGAGGTCATGGAGAGTCCCGGCACGGGACTCGTCGGCCGCGGCGTGCTCGACCTCCTGCCCGAGTTCGACTCCAAGCTGATCCCCGGCTCCATGCGCCGGCCCGGCGAGGACGACGGCGGCCGCGCCAAACCCAAGCGGATGATCGCGCGCCGCACCGACGGCTCCGAGTTCCCCGTCGAGATCACCAGCGCCCATCTCGACGGCCGCGACGCCTACCGCGAGCCGCAACCCTCGTACACCGGTGACGAGCTGCTGATGCTCGTGGTCCGGGACCTCTCGCAGACCGTGGACACCGAGGCCGAGCTGGCCCGCTCCCAGCGGCAGACCGAGATGATCCTGCGCGCCGCCGCCGAGGGCGTCGTGGGCACCGACACCGACGGCCGGGTGGTGCTGGTCAATCCGGCCGCCGCCCAGATCCTCGGCTACCGCGCCACCGACCTCGGCAACCGCGAACTGCACGGCCTGATCCAGCACTCCCGCGCCGACGGCTCGCCGTTCCCCTTCGAGGAGTCCCCGCTCGCCGACACCCTGCGCAGCGGGCGCAAGCACCGCGTACGCGGGCAGGTGCTGTGGAACAAGGCCGGGCAGCCGGTCGCCGTCGACCTGACGACCTCTCCCGTGCGGGACGGGGAACAGCTCGTCGGCGCCGTCATGACCTTCACCGACCGGCGGCCCTACGACGCCCTGGCCGCGCGGCACGCGCAGCTGCTGGCCGTCCTCGGCGACTCGCTGCGCGGCCCGCTGGACGAGCTGCGCGGTGAGCTGGCGACCCTGGCTGCCGACGACGCGGGACAGCTGTGGCCGGAGGCCAACCAGCTGCTGCACCACCTGGCCGCCGGGTACTCGCGGATGACCACGCTGGTGGACAACGTCCTCGGCTTCCAGCGCCTGGACTCCGGCGGCGACCGGCTCGCGAAGAAGAAGGTCCTGATCAACACCGTCGTGACGGCGGGCGTCGACGGGGCGGTCGAACTGATCGGTCCGGGCCGCGTGCAGTTCGCCGTCCACGCGCCGACCATCGAGGCCGAGGTGGACGGCGCCCGGATCGCGACCGCGCTCGCGCACCTCGTCGCGGACGTCGCCGGGGTGGACGCCACCGGCAAGACCGCCCAGGGCAGCGGGTACGGCGACTCGACGATCGTGGTGGCCGCCGCCCAGCGCGGAGACGTCGTACGGATCGAGGTGCGCGGGCCGTACGAGGGCGGGAACCCGGTCCACGAGCCGATCGTGCGGGGGATCGTGACCGCGCACGGAGGCGTGCTGCAGACGGTCGAGGTTCCGGGCGCGCCCGGCGGGGCGTACGTGCTGGAGCTCCCGCTCGGTGCGGGTGCCGGGACGGTCACGCTGCCGGAGCCGGCGGAGGAGCCCCCGGCCGGTCCGACCACGGACGGCGCCGGGACGTCCGGGGGCGCCGCCCCCGGCAAGGTCTCCGGCGGCCGGCGGGGCCGGCGCGGAGTGGACGCCTTCCTGGACGACGAGGCCCCGAGTGCGGCCGCCGCACCGGCCGGCCAGGGCGGAGGCGCGCTGGCGCTGCCCTCCGGACGGCGGCGGGCAGGAGAGGCGGGGCTTCCCGACGCGGGCCCGGAGCTCGCCCAGTCCCCGGTGAATCCGGCCGGACTCGGTACCGGCCGCAGGCGCGGGCGGGCCGGCGACGGCAGCGGCGAGGCCGACGGCACCGGTGGTCCGGGCGGAGTCCGCGGCCCCGGCGGCATCGGAGGCCCGGGCGGTCCCGAAGGCCAGGGCGGCCAAGGCGGATCCGGGCGGCCCGTGCCCCCGCAGGGCACCGCCGTGCCCCCGCAAGGCACCGCCGTGCCCGCGCTCCCGCCCGTACCCGCGGTGCCGCCGGTTCCGCTGACCGAGCATCCCGCCGGGCGGCGTCGGGCGCTGGGTCCGGCCGGTCCGGCGCAGCCCGGCGGCCCCGTTCCGGCGACCGGGCTCGGGCCGACGCCCGCTCCCGCGCGGCCCATCGCCCCCGAGGGCGGCTTCGCGCTGCCCGCCGGCCCGACTCCGGCTCCTTCCGCTCCGCAGACCCCCGCCATGGCCGGCCCGGCCGCCGCTCCCGCCGAAGGCGACGGCGACACCCCGGCCGGGCGCCGCGGCCGCCGCGTGCTGGGCGCGCCCGGCGGCGAACCCGAAGCCCCCGCCGCGCGGCCCGCCGAGTCCGCCGAGAATCCGACCGGGCGGCGCCGAGCGCTGCCCGGCACCCCGGCCTGGCCGGTTCCGGCGGCCCGTACCGGTTCCGAGGACGACGAGCCCTCCGGCCCGGCCGCCGTGCCCGGAGCGCGTCGGCCGCAGGACACCCGGGCGGAGGGTCAGGCCGCGCAGCCGATCAGCGTGCGCGCCCTCGGCACCCTCGGGCAGGGCATCTCCGTGGACCCCAACGCCACCGGGACCGGCGCCGGCTCCGGATCCGGCCGCCGTCGCCGGCTCGCCGAGCCCGCCCCGCAGGGCCGGGCGTTCGCCATAGGAGCCCCCGAGGCGGGCTCCGACGAGGGTCCCGAGCCGCTCGACGGCCCGGGCGGCGCCGTCGAGGTGGTCAACCGGCCCGTACCCCGGCCCATGGACGACGAGCTCCCGCCGGAGCCCCTGGACAACCCGCGCCGGCTCCTGGTGTGGCCCGCGCCCGATGTGCAGACGCAGCAGGCGCTCAGCGACCGCGGCTACCGCCCGGTGATCGTGCACTCCCGCGAGGAGGTGGACGCGCAGATCGCCGCGTTCCCCGCCGCGCTGTTCGTCGACCCGCTGACCGGTCCGATCACCCGGACCGCCCTGCAGTCGCTGCGCCAGGCCGCGGTCGCCGCCGAGGTACCCGTACTGGTCACGGCCGGGCTGGGGCACGCCACGCGCGAAGCGGCGTACGGCGCCGATCCGGCCGTCCTGCTCAAGGCACTGGCACCGCGCGACAGCGAACAGCACCCCTCGCGGGTCCTGCTGATCGAGGAGCACGACGAGATCGCGACCGCGCTGACCGCGGCCCTGGAACGGCGCGGCATGCAGGTCGCCCGGGCGGGCGCCGACACCGATGCCGTGGAGCTGGCGACCCGGATGCGGCCCAACCTGGTGGTCATGGACCTGATGCAGGTGCGCCGCCGCCGGGCCGGGATCGTGGACTGGCTGCGCGCCAACGGGCAGCTGAACCGGACCCCGCTGGTCGTCTACACGACGATGGGCATCGATCCGGCGGACCTGCCGCGGCTGGCCTCCGGCGAGAGCGTGCTCTTCCTCGCCGAGCGGGCCACCACGGCGGACGTACAGGGCCGCATCGTGGACCTGCTGGCCAAGATCGGCACCAACTAGTAATCCTGGCCCGATGGCCATCACCAACACGAGCGAGCACACCGTCCCCGCCGACAACGGGGAGGTGAACCTGCTCATCGCGCGCCAGGTGGACGCGGGGCACGAGGAGACCTTCGAGGCCTGGGCCCACGGGATCCTGGAGACGGCCGCCGGCTTCCCGGACCACCTCGGGTACGGGCTCTTCCGCCCGGCGACGGAGGGCGGACCGTGGTTCCTGGTCCACCGCTTCCGCAACCAGGCGGCGTTCCAGCGCTGGCAGGACTCCCCGGAGCGGGCCCAGTGGTTCTCCAACTGCCTCGGCCACCACCACACGGAGATAGCCCGCCGGGAATTGCACGGCATGGAGACGTGGTTCGCCAAGCCGGGTACGACCCGGCCCGCGCCGCCGCGGTGGAAGATGGCGATCAGCTCGGGGCTGGCCATCTTCCCGATCTCGCTCGCCGGCAACGCGGTGCTCGGGCCGTACCTGGTGGATCTGCACTTCGTGCTGCGGACGGCGGCCTTCGCCGTCGTCTTCAGCACCCTGATGACCTACGCGGCCATGCCCGCCGTCAGCAAGCTGCTGCGGCCTTGGCTCACCCGGGGCTAGCCGCCGGCGTCGCGCGTCAGTCGAGCTTGGTGACTTCCAGCGCGCCGTCCGCGTACTGCTGGCGGATCACCTTCTTGTCGAACTTGCCGACACTGGTCTTCGGCACCGCCTCGATGACCGTCCAGCGCTCCGGCAGCTGCCACTTGGCGATGGACCGCGCGAGGAACTCGCGCAGTCCGGTGTAGTTCACGGTCGCGCCCTCCCTGAGGACGACGGTGGCCAGCGGACGCTCGCCCCACTTCTCGTCCGGGACGGCGACGACGGCGGCCTCGGCGACCTCGGGGTGCGCCATCAGCGCGTTCTCCAGCTCCACGCTGGAGATCCACTCACCGCCGGACTTGATGACGTCCTTGGCGCGGTCGGTGAGGGTGAGGAAGCCGTCGGGGCTGATGACGCCGACGTCCCCGGTCTTGAGCCAGCCGTCGTCGCTGAACTTGTCCTCGGGCCGGAAGGGTTCGCCGGACGCCCCGCCGTAGTAGGAGCTCGCGATCCAGTTGCCGCGCACCTCCAGCTCGCCCGCCGACGCTCCGTCCCAGGGCAGGAGGTCGCCGGCGGGACCGACCAGGCGGGCCTCGACGCCCGCGGGGAAGCGGCCCTGGGTGATCCGGTAGGGCCACTCCTCCTCGGCGGTCAGTCCGGCCGGCGGGTGGGCCATCGTGCCCAGCGGGGAAGTCTCGGTCATGCCCCAGGCGTGACAGACGCGGACGCCGATCTTGTCGTACGCCTCCATCAGGGAGGGCGGACAGGCCGAGCCGCCGATGGTGACCTGCTTCATCGAGGTCAGGTCGCGCGGGTTGGCGGTGACCTCGGCCAGCAGACCCTGCCAGATGGTGGGGACGGCCGCGGCGTGCGAGGGCTTCTCCCGCTCGATCATCTCGGCGAGCGGCGCGGGCTGCAGGAAGCGGTCCGGCATCAGCATGTTGACGCCGGTCATGAAGGTGGCGTGCGGCAGCCCCCACGCGTTCACGTGGAACTGCGGGACCACGACGAGGGTGGTGTCCCGATCGGTCAGCCCCATCGACTCGGTCATGTTGACCTGCATGGAGTGCAAGTAGAGCGAACGGTGCGAGAAGACGACGCCCTTGGGGTCCCCGGTGGTCCCGGAGGTGTAGCACATGGCCGCCGCCTGGCGCTCGTCCAGCTCGGGCCAGTCGTAGCTGTCCGGGCGGCCCTCCAGCAACTGCTCGTACTCGTGCACGCGCACGTTCAGGCCGTCGAGCGCGGAGCGGTCGCCGATGCCGGAGACCACCACGTGCTCGATGGTCGGCAGGTGCGGCAGCAGGGGCGCGAGCAGCGGCAGCAGGGTGCCGTTGACCAGCACCACCCGGTCTGCGGCGTGGTTGACGATGAAGACCAGCTGCTCGGGAGGGAGCCGCAGGTTGAGCGTGTGCAGAACGGCGCCCATGGAAGGGATCGCGAAGTACGCCTCGACGTGCTCGGCGTTGTTCCACATGAGCGTTGCGACCCTGTCGTCCTGTTGCACGCCGAGTTCGTCGCGCAGGGCGCTTGCGAGGCGGGTGGCGCGGGTGCCGATCTCGGCGAAGCTGCGGCGGTGCGGCTCAGCCTCCCCGGTCCAGGTCGTGACCTGGGACTTCCCGTGGATCGTCATCCCGTGACGGAGTATGCGGGTGACGAGGAGCGGTACGTCCTGCATGGTGCTGAGCAAAGCGTCCTCCCGATGAGCGCTGCGGCGCTGCGGCGGCTACGGATGCTGCCGATTCTGCGCACATACCGCTCGGCATGTCACTACCCGGGGGTAGAAACCGGGCCGTGTTTCACGTGAAACATCCTCTGGTTTCACGTGAAACATTTCCCGCCTCACCGGACCGGAGCGAGTTCCGGGTCCTCGCGGAGCTTGCCCAACGCGCGGGAGACCGCGCTCTTGACCGTGCCGACCGAGACGCCCAGCAGCTCTGCGGTCTGCACCTCGCTCAGGTCCTCGTAGTAGCGCAGGACGACCATGGCCCGCTGCCGGTCCGGCAGCCGGGTCACGGCGCGCCACATCGCGTCGCGCAGGGCCTGCGCCTCCGCGGGATCGGAGGCCGGCACCTCCTCGGTCTCCGGGAGCTCGTCGCAGACGAACTCGTCGACCTTGCGCTTGCGCCACTGGGAGGTGCGGGTGTTGACCAGGGTCCGCCGGACGTAGCCGTCCAGGGCGCGGTGGTCCTCGATGCGGTCCCAGGCCACGTACGTCTTGGCCAGGGCGGTCTGGAGCAGGTCCTCCGCATCGCACGGGTTGGCGGTGAGGGAGCGCGCGGTGCGCATCAGGACCGTGCCGCGGGTCCGGACGTACGCCGAGAACGACGGGTACGGCGTCGGATTCGAGGCGAGCGTGCACACAGGCGTGGTCATGTCTCCACGCTAGGAGCGCCCGCCCGCCCTGGGATCGGCCGCAGGTGCCGATGGGGGATCCATCTCAGGTTGTAGGAGTAGGGCGGGCCCCACCCCCTGAAGGTGGAGGGGGCGGGGGCCCAGAGGACCGGGCCTCAGCCGTCGGCTCCGAGGATCAGACCCGAGGTCGGCACCCCGGTCCCGGCCGTGACGAGGGCGTGCGCCGCGCCCGCGACCTGGTTGACGGATGTGCCGCGCAGCTGGCGGACGGCCTCGGCGATGCCGTTCATCCCGTGCAGGTACGCCTCGCCGAGCTGGCCGCCGTGGGTGTTGATCGGCAATGCGTCCGCGGCCACGAAATCAGCGGCTTCGCCGGGCCCGCAGAAGCCGAACTCCTCCAGCTGCATCAGCACGAAGGGGGTGAAGTGGTCGTAGAGGATGCCCACGTCGATGTCCGAGGGCCGCAGTCCGCTGGTCCGCCACAGCTGGTGCGCGACCACGTCCATCTCCGGCAGCCCGGTGAGGTCGTCGCGGTAGAAGGAGGTCATGGCTTCCTGGCGGCGTCCGGCTCCCTGTGCGGCCGCGGTGATCACGGCGGGCGCGTGCCGCAGGTCCCGGGCCCGCTCGGCCGTGGTGACGACGAGGGCCTGGCCGCCGTCGGTCTCCTGGCAGCAGTCCAGCAGCCGCAGCGGCTCCACGATCCAGCGCGAGGCGGCGTGGTCGGCGAGGGTGATGGGCTTGCCGTGGAAGTAGGCGGCCGGGTTGTTCGCCGCGTGCCGGCGGTCGGTGACCGCGACGTGCCCGAAGGCCTCGGGGGTGAGGTGGTAGGTGTGCAGGTAGCGCTGGGCGGCCATCGCCACCCAGGAGGCGGGGGTCAGCAGCCCCCAGGGCAGGGACCAGCCGAGGGCCGCCCCCTCCGCCGAGGGCTCGCGCTGCTGGACCCCGGAGCCGAAGCGGCGCCCGGAACGCTCGTTGAAGGCGCGGTAGCAGACCACGACCTCCGCGACCCCGGTGGCGACGGCGAGGGCGGCCTGTTGGACGGTGGCACAGGCCGCGCCGCCGCCGTAGTGGATGCGGGAGAAGAAGGACAGGTCCCCGATGCCGGCCGCCTGGGCGACGGTGATCTCGGGGCTGCTGTCCATCGTGAAGGTGACCATGCCGTCGACGTCGGCGGGGGTGAGCCCGGCGTCGTCGAGGGCGGCGTGCACGGCCTCGACGGCCAGCTTGAGCTCGCTGCGGCCGGAGTCCTTGGAGAACTCGGTCGCGCCGATGCCGGCGATGGCGGCCCGGCCGCCGAGCTCGTCCCGGGTGCGGACGCTCATGCCGGCACCGCCGCGGTGACCGTCCCCGACACGTGGTGGCCGATGCCGTTGGCACCGACGACCCGGATCTCGACGGTGTTCCCGGACACGGCGGTGACCGTCCCGGTGAGGGTCATCGTGTCGCCCGGGTAGTTGGGCGCGCCGAGGCGGATGGCCACCTTGCGCAGGACGGCGTGCGGCCCCAGGTGGTCGGTGACGTACCGGCCGATCAGGCCGTTCGTGGTCAGGATGTTCATGAAGATGTCCGGGGAGCCCTTCTCCTGCGCGAGCGCCGCGTCGTGGTGCACGTCCTGGTAGTCGCGGGAGGCGATCGCGCCCGCGACGATCAGCGTGCGGGTGACCGGGATCTCCAGCGGCGGCAGCGTGTCGCCGATGTTCATGCGTGTTCTCCCTCGGCTGTCGAAGCGATCGAAGCTCCCAGTTCGGCCAGCAGCTCGCTGCCGCAGCCCAGGTAGGCGTCCAGCTGGCGCCCCCACAGGAAGTGCCGGTGGACGGGATGGTCCAGGTCGGCGCCCATGCCGCCGTGCAGGTGCTGGCCCGCGTGCACGACCCGCTTGCCCGCCTCCGAGGCCCACCAGGCCGCCGTCAGCGCGTGCTCACGGGCCGGCAGGCCCTGGTCGATGCGCCAGGCCGCCTCGTACGCCGTCACCCGGATCGCCTCGGTGTCCATGTAGGCGTCGGCCGCGCGGAGCATCACCCCCTGGTTGGTGGAGAGCGGCCGGCCGAACTGCTCACGGGTGGAGGTGTGTTCCACCGCCCGGGCGAGCGAGCCCGCGCAGACGCCCGCCTGGAGCCCGGCGAAGGCGGTCCGGGCGGCGGCGAGGGTGTCCTCGTAGGCGCTGTCGCTCCCGATGCGCTCGGCCTCGGCTCCGGTCAGGGTCAGCCGGCCCGCCGACCAGGGGGCGGTGGTCTTTACCGACGCAGTCTTCACTCCGGGCGCGCCGGTCCGTACGAGCCACAGTGCCCGGTCCGCGTCCGGGACCAGTACGTGCGTGGCGTCGCGCAGCCAGGGCACGGCGGGGGCGGTGCCGGTGAGACGGCCATCGGCGGAGGCGCTGATCCGGCCGCGTGCCGGGAAGGCTCCGGTGGCGACGGCCTCGCCCGCGCCGAGGGCGGGCAGCAGCCGGGCCCGCTGTTCGGGGCTGCCGTGCGCGGCCACGGGGAGGATCCCGTACGCGCAGGTGGCGGCGTACGGGACCTGCGCGGTGGTGCGGCCCTGTTCCTCCAGCAGCAGGACCAGCCCCAGCAGGCCGATCTCCTCGACGGCGGCGGTCAGTCCGGCGGTGGTGAGGGCCTTCCACAGTTCGGCGTCGCTGCCGGTGCCGGCGGCGGCGAGGCGTTCGTGGGTGGCGAGATCGGCGAAGATCCGGGCGGCGAGACCGGCCGCGGCGGCCTGTTCCTCGGTGGGGTGGAAGTCCATCAGCCCTCACTCCCGCGGAAAACGGGGAGTTCGAGGTCGTCGTCGACGCGCAGGAACTCCAGCTGGACGGGCAGGCCGATGCGCACCTTGTCGTACGGCACGCCGGTGATGTTGCTGATCATCCGGACGCCCTCGGCGAGCTCGACGAGGGCGACCGCGTAGGGCGGGTCGAATGCCGGGAAGGGCGGGTGGTGCATCACGACGTAGCTGAACACCGTGCCGGCTCCGGAGGCCTCCACGGTGTCCCAGCCGGGGCTCGCGCAGGCGTTGCAGCCGGGCAGCCACGGGAAACGGAGGGCGGCGCAGGAGGTGCAGCGCTGGATCAGCAGCTTGTGGTCCCGGACCCCGTCCCAGAAACCCTGGTTGTCGCGGTTGACCACCGGGCGGGGGCGCCGGGCCTCGGCCTTCTTCTCCCGCTTGGCCGCGGGGGCGTACTTGAGGATCCGGAAGCGGTGGGTGCCGGCCGGTTCCCCGTCCGCCTGGACGTCCATGCGGGTGGTCACGAAGTGGCCGGTGCCCAGCTTGGTCGTCTTGCGGGGCGACACGGACTCGATGACGGCGTCGAAGGTGATCGCGTCACCGGGGCGCAGGGGGCGGAGGTACTCCTGCTCGCAGTCGGTGGCGACCACGGAGGTGAAGCCGGCTCCGTCGAGGAGCTCGAACAGCTCTTCGTAGGCGGAGGAGCGGTCGGAGTGACCGGAGAGACCGCCCATCGTCCAGGCCTGGAGCATGGTGGGCGGAGCGATGGCGTCCGGCCCGGTGTAGGCGGGGTTGGCGTCGCCCATCGCCTCGCACCAGTGGCGGATCATGGGTTCGTTGACCGCGTCCTTGCCCCGGCCCGCGATGGCGGCCGGCTGTCCCTCGAAGGCCGCCAGCAGTGCGTGGAACCGGGCTGCCTCCTCGGCCGTGCCGGTTCCGGCATCGGTACCCATGGCGGTGGCGGCTCCCGTGCCCGTGGCGGCTCCCGTGCCCGTGGCGGCTCCGGTGCCCGTGGCGGTTCCCGTGCCGGTGCCGGCTCCCGTGCCCGTGGCGTCCGCGGTCATCGCTTCCTCCCCTTCATGCCGAGCCGCATCATGGCGACGATCTCCCGCTGGACCTCGCTGACCCCGCCGCCGAAGGTGTTGATCTGGGCGGCCCGGTTCATCCGCTCCAGCTCCCCGCCCGCGAAGACGCCGGGCCCCGGCCCGCGGATCAGGGCCTCCTCGCCCACCACCTCCTGGCACATCCGGTACACCTCGACGGTGGACTCGGTGCCGAGGAACTTCACACCGCTGGCATCGCCGGGGGCCAGGCTGCCGCCGCCCACGTCTTGGACGAGGCGCCAGTTGAGGAGGCGTACGGCGGCCAGTCGCGCATGGGCCTCGGCCAGGCGGGCCTGCACCCAGGGCAGGTCGGCGGGCCGCTCGCCGGTGACCGGGTCGGGGGTGCGGGCACGGCTGAGGGCGTACCCGTAGAAGTCCTCCGCCTGCATGCCGATGGCGGCGAGGGCCACGCGCTCGTGGTTGAGCTGGTTGGTGATCAGGCCCCAGCCGCCGTGCTCGGGGCCGACGAGGTTGCCGACGGGCACGCGGACGGAGTCGTAGTACGTCGCGGTGGTCGTGAGGCCGCCGACGGTCTCGATCGGGGTCCACGAGAAGCCGGGGTCGTCGGTGGGCACCAGGATGATCGAGATGCCCTTGTGTTTGGGGGCCTCGGGGTCGGTGCGGCAGGCGAGCCAGATCCAGTCCGCGTTCTGGGCGTTGGACGTGAAGATCTTCTGCCCGTCGATCAGCCAGTCCGCCCCGTCGCGGACCGCGCGGGTGCGCAGGGAGGCGAGGTCGGTGCCGGCCTCGGGTTCGGAGTAGCCGATGGCGAAGACGAGGTCGCCGGCGAGGATCCGGGGCAGGAAGTAGTCCTTCTGCTCCTGCGTCCCGTACTTCATCAGGGTCGGGCCGACGGTGTTGAGCGTGACCATGGAGACGGGGGCGCCGGCCCGGTAGGCCTCGTCGAAGAAGACGAACTGCTCGTCGGCGCCGCGGCCCTGGCCGCCGTACTCGACGGGCCAGCCGAGGCCGAGCAGCCCGTCGGCACCGATGCGGCGCAGCAGTTCGCGCTGGCGGGCCGGATCTTCGGGGACTCCGTCCAGCAGCAGGTCCTGGAAGTACTCCCGCAGTTCGGCGCGGAGCCGCAACTGGCCTTCGGTCGGGGCGAGGTGCACGGCGCTGGCCTCCCGGCATCACATCATCGAGGAGACCTGACTGTCCGTCAGATTCACCCGTGGTGTCAAGGTCGGGAGAGGAGGCGGGGCGGAGGGATTCTCCTCTCCTCGGGCCGCGGCGGTGGGGCATGCGCGATGGCGCCTGCGCTACCGGACCCCAGCCGGTCCGGTCGCACAGACGCCCTCAAGAATCGGAGCGGCTCAGCCCGCAGCTACCACCAGGGGTGGAAGTTGACCCCCACGTTCGAGTCGGCCTGGTGGATTGCCGTGAAGGCCGAGCCCTTGACCTGCGCGGTGTTGTTCTGGTTGGAGGCACCGGAACCGGTGGCCACCTGCTGCGAGGTGGACGAGTTGCCGGCGTTGTGCCCACCCACGCCGCTGCCGATGATGCTGGCGACGCTCGCATTCGATCCGTCGTTCGCGAAGGAGCCGTTGTCGGCCGATGCCACCCCGCCGAAGAGTGCGACGGCGAGGGGGAGAGCGGCGACGACGCGGGCGGTATCGGCCGGTCCCGGACATGCCGAAAAGGGCCGCGCCGTCCGGGAACCCCACCGTCTCCCGGGCCTGCGGCCCTGCAATGCCAAGCTTCACGCCCCCTGCGCCCCCGGCGCACGCCGGGGCGATCCATCCGTGCCCCGCTCCGGGGGCACCACGCGGCGCGATCCACGGTCGCGACCGACCGGGCTCCAGCGCCGTACGACTACGACTGCGGGTTACGACTAGAGATGCGACTACGGGTACGTCTGCGACTGCGGCTGCGGCTGCGGGGTCAGGCGGCCAGCGCGAGCGCTCCTCGGGCGGTGGCCACGGGGACTCCCACTGCGGCTCCGACGCGTGCTCCGACAGGGGGTGCGACCGAGGTCAGGAGCGGCGCGGCGGTTTCCTGTCCGGCACCCATGGCGGCGGCGGTGGTCGAGCGACGGACGGAAGGGGTCTTGCCGTGGGCCTCGGCGCGAATCCGCTGCTTGATGGTCGGCGGCAGCGAACCGCCCCGCATCACCGCCCGCCAGGTCCGCCGGGCCGCGGCGGCCGGCCGTGCGACGGAGAGGGCGGCCTCGGCGGCCGGGGCCGGGAAGTCGCCGGCCGGGGCGGCGGCCAGAGCCGCCTTCCCCCCGAGGCCGAGGGAGGAGAGGAAGGCAACGAGGGCGGTGATGAGGGAGGTCCAGATTGACGTGAGGACGCTTCGGTGAGCCATGACGGGGTGCCTCGATTCGCGATGTTCCGACGGGCGGATCTGCATACATTCGTCATGATGTGTCCGCAACCGCACCGCCCCCACCTTCCGCGCCGATGTTCCGACAAACACCACCCGGAAAGGCGTATGAACGCGAAACCAGACCCGGCCGAAGACCCGAGGGCGTCCGCTTGGTCGTCTGGTTCGACGGCTGACCGACCGGGGCGGAGCCCGATGGCCGGCTGCACCCCCATGCCCAAGCCGCGAAGGAGTGCCACCGGATCGGTGGCACCCCGACCCTGACCATTCAGCTCGTCCATCACCCGCCTTGGGCACGCTTTTCTGAGCCAGCCGGTGCCGAGAGCGGACATCCGCAGCACAGGAGAATGCCGTCCCGGCCAGGGGGTACCGAATGTCGCGTCTGCTCCGGCTGGCGGCCTGGCCACAAATTGGCCACACCCCTGGTCAACGGCGTGGCACGGGGATCCGGGGTGAGACGGGCTCGACAAGGAAGGGGCGCCCCTCGGTGAGGGACGCCCCTTGTGACCTGTTACTTCTCTGACCTGCAAGCGGTGGGTGTGGGATTTGAACCCACGGTGACTCGCGCCACGACGGTTTTCAAGACCGTTCCCTTAGGCCGCTCGGGCAACCCACCCTTGCCCCTGCCGACCAGCGGCGGAGCGGGTACAGCGTACCGGCTGGCGGGGCTGCTCGCGGCTGCGTTGATTCACCGTTGCCACTTGCCGGGTGGGGAGCCCTGCTCACCCCAGGTGAGCGAGGCTCTGCCGGGCTCCCCCCACCGCGTCAGGATGCCTGGGCCTTGTCGTAGGCCGCCTTCGCCTCGTTGCCGAAGTAGGGGCCGTGCATCCGGTTCGGCAGGAAGGTGTAGCCGAAGCTGTTCACCGAGACCTGGGTGCCCAGGCCCGTGGCCTCGTTGAAGTCCTGGAACCAGGGGCCGCCGCTGGAGCCGCCCGTCATGTTGCAGGCCAGGCTGTGGTCCCGGGTCAGCAGGAAGTCCTTGCCGCTGTTGCCGCTGCAGTAGACGAGCTTCGTGCCGTCGTACGGGGCGGCCGCGGGGAAGCCGAAGGAGTACATCTTCTTGTTGTAGCCGCCGTTGAAGAGGATGCCCTGGGCGCCCACGGCCTGGCTGAGGGTCTGCCCGTTCAGGGGGGCGACGACGGCCAGGCCGACGTCCATGTTCATGTCCTCGCTCGCCGCCCACTGGTCGGTGGCGAAGGTCTTGGTGGCCGACCACTGGCCGTAGGGCGCGGACCCGTTGTTGTAGGCGGGGACGAAGACCCAGTTCGTGTGCCAGGCGCCCTGGTACTTCACGCAGTGGCCGGCCGTGATGACCGTGCTGCCGTTGGCGCTGGTCACCGAGTCCCCGGAGCAGGAGGCGGTGCGGTCACCCATCGTGAAGAAGACCCGGCCCGAGGTCTTCACGACCGCGCCGCCGCCGGTCCACGCCCCGCCCGCCTGCGGGAAGGCCGTGGGGGACGCGGCAGCCGTCGGCGCGATCCTGGTGGGCGCCGCCCAGCTGGCGACGGCGGTGCTGGCGGTACCCGGGGCCGCCGTCACATCGAGCGGGGTGGCGCTCCGCATCCGCTCGGCGGTCCAGAAGCCGGAGGTGTGCTGCTGCCGGAAGGACGCGGGGGCGTCCGCCGCGACGGAGGGGGTCGCCGCCGTCAGGACGCCCGCGACCAGGGCGCCCGCCGAGAGCAGGACGGATAAGGCCGTGCGATGACGATTCACGCATGACTCCTTCTGCCGTGCCCGGTCCGGTTGAAGCCGGGCAGGGTGGGGGTGAAGAGCGGTCGGTGCGGATCGGCTGTGCCTGGTGCGATGTGCCTGCGGTGCATGGTGCGGCCTTGCCGGGCAGAGTGGCACGGCCGCGCGTCAATGTCAGCGGCCAGTCAGAACGTTCGGTCGGTTCCGGCCAGGAGATGGCCAACTTCCCGCCGTTGTGCCGTCATACGGTGAGCAGCACGCCCGCGTACGAGACGCCGGCCACCACCACCCACGCCCCGAGTCCCAGCGCCGCCGCCCGCCCCCCGGTCCGGGCCAGCGTCGGCAGGTGCACGGCGCTCCCCAGGCCGAACAGGGCCGCCGCCAGCAGTGCCTCCTGCGCGGTGTGCGCCCACTCCAGCGCTACGTCGGGCACCGCGCCGGTGGCGCGCAGCGCGGCCGCGGCCAAGAAACCGGCCACGAACAGCGGAACCGGGGCCGGGCGGCGGCCCGAGGCCGTGCGCACCCCGCGCCGCCGGGCCCGTACGGAGAAGGCCACGGCCGCCACCAGCGGGGCGAGCAGGGCCACCCGCATGAGCTTGACCAGCACCGCCTCGCCCAGAGCGTCCGGGCCCGCGGTCTGCGCGGTCGCCACCACCTGGCCGACGTCGTGGACGCCGGCGCCGACCCACCGGCCGAAGGCCGGGTCGGAGAGCCCCAACGGGCCCTGGAGGAGGGGGAGTACCGCGATGGCTAGGGTTCCGCACAGGGTGACCAGGGCCACCGACGCGGCCACGTCCTCCTCGTCACTGCCCGATACCTCGCTCACCGCGCCGATCGCCGAGGCCCCGCAGATCGAGTACCCGGTGGCGATCAGCAAGGGCTGGTCTCCGGGAAGTCCGAGGCGCCGCCCCAGCCAGACGGTTCCGAGGAAGGTGGCCGCGACCACCCCCACCACCATCGCCACCGTGGCCCAGCCCAGCCGGAGCACCTGGTCCAGCCCCAGGCCGAGGCCCAGCAGGACGATGCCGATGCGCATCAGCCGCCGGCCGGCCATGGAGAGGCCAGGGCGCGCGGTTCCCCGTACGAAGGCCCGCAGACCGGGGAAGTGCGCCACGGCGATGCCCAGCACCACCGAGGCGGTCAGCATGGGCACGGCGGGCACGATGCGGTGGATGCACCACGCGGTCAGCGCCCCGGCCGCCGCCATCGCCAACCCGGGCCAGGGAGTGGATGTTTCACGTGAAACATGCCGGACCGCCGCACCGTGCGGGCGGTGGAGGAGGGCCATCAGTCGACGGGGAGTGCGTAGACGCGACGGATGCTGGTACCCAGCCGGGACACGTCGGCGCCGTAGACGTGCACGGATATCGCCTTGGTGTCACAGGAGTTGCGCACCTTGTGGATGTCTCCGGGCGGGGCGAAGCCACAGACCTCGCCCTGGGCGTTGACCACGTCCTCCGTGGCCACCAGGCGGGCCGGGCCGACGCCCGGCGCCAGACGGAAGCGGCGTTCGCTCTCCTCCCCCTGGTGCACCCCCGCCACGCACCACGACACGTGGTCGTGGATACAGGTCTCCTGCCCGGGCAGCCACACCAGGACCACCACCGAGAAGCTGCCGTCCGACTCCGCGTGCAGGATGTGCTGGCGGTACCGCTCCGGGTCGCCTTCCTGCTGCGCCGGCGCCAGCAGATCGGGCGCGCCCAGGTGCGGCGCGAGCCTTTCACCCACCAGGTACGCGGTGAGGTCGGGAGCCAGGCCCCGTTCCACGACCGTGCGGATCTCACTGACGAGGGCGGCCATCCTCGTGGTGGTGCGGGCCGGTGTGGTGGTGGTCATATCGGCAGCGTGCTGCCGTCGTTCCATCACGTCCAACGACAGTTATGACCTGAAATCCCAAGCACCGCTTATGGGTTGATCAGCAGCCGACCCGGTTCGCCGCCACCTGCTTCAGCGCGTCGAGCACCACGGCCGTCGCCGGTATCCGCAGGTGGTCCCGGTAGACGTAAGCGGCGATGTGCCGGCGGGCGGCGGGCTGGAGCGCGCGCCCGCAGACCCGGTTCAGCGAGAGGGAGGGCAGTACGAGCGCGGGCATCATCGCGACCCCCAAGCCCTGTGCCACCAGGCTCTGCACCACCAGGTTGTCGTCGGTGGCGAAGCGGATGTCGGGCACGAAGCCCAGCTCCGCGCACTCGTGCAGCAGATTCGCCCGGCAGCGCGGACAGCCCGCGATCCAGCGTTCCTCGGCGAGGTCGGCCAGGTGCACGGCGCGGCGGCGGGCCAGTGGATGCCCTGTCGGGAGCAGCACCGTCAGCTGGTCCTCCAGCAGCCTGACCTCGGCGACCTCCTCCGGGATCTCCTCGTGCAGGCCGGGATAGGTGAAGGCCAGGGTGATGTCGCACTCCCCGCGCTCCAGCCGCCGCAGCGATTCCGGCGGCTCGCCCTCCAGCAGCTCCACCTGCACGCCCGGATGGTCCTTGGCCAGCCCGCTCAGGGCCTCCGGGACGAGGGTGACGTTGGCGCTGGGGAAGCCGCACAGCCTGACCCGCCCGGTGCGCAGGCGGGCGTACGCCCTCAGCTGCGCCTCGGCGGCGGAGAGGTTGCCGAGGATGGTCTCGGCGTGCCGGGAGAGCGACTCCCCGGCCTCGGTGAGCTGCATCTTGCGGCCCACCCGGGTGAACAGCGGGGTGCCGACGGCGCGCTCGAGCGCCTTCATCTGCTGAGTGATGGCGGGCTGGGTGTACCCCAGTACGCGGGCGGCGGCCGAGTACGACCCGGAGGCGACCACCGCGTGAAAGGTCCGTATGTGCCGAGAATCGAACACCAACGAAGCATAAGCGGACGTTGGAGGGGGCCGTAGGCAGATTCCGCCTACGGCCCCCTCCTCATCGGGCCACCACCGTGGCCTGTGGTGCTACTTGTCGCCGACCCGCGAGCCGAGCGTGATGTCGACCGTGGTCGGCTTGCCGCTGCGCAGGTAGGTCAGCTTCACGGTGTCGCCGGGCTTGTACGTCCAGATCATGCTGATCAGGCTCGGGCCGCTGTCCACCGGCTTGCCGCCGAATTCGGTGATGATGTCGCCCGGCTTCAGACCGGCCTTGCCGGCCGGGCCGTTGGGGTCGACGAGCTCGTTGGCCGCCGCGCCCTGCTCGGAGATCTTGGCACCCTCCGCCTTGGCCTGGAGGTCCACGGAGACCGAGATCACCGGGTAGACCGGCTTGCCCGTCTTGATCAGCGATTCGGCCACGTTCTTCGCCTGGTTGATCGGGATGGCGAAGCCGAGGCCGATGGAACCGGCCTGGCCGCCGCCGAAGCCGCCGTTGCCGGCCGACTGGATCGCGGAGTTGATGCCGATGACCGCGCCACGGCCGTCGAGCAGCGGGCCGCCGGAGTTGCCCGGGTTGATCGAGGCGTCCGTCTGGAGCGCGCTCATGTACGAGTTCTTGCTGCCGCTGCCGTCTCCGGAGGCGACCGGGCGGTTCTTGGCGCTGACGATGCCGGTGGTGACCGTGTTGGACAGGCCGAAGGGGGCGCCGATCGCGATGGTCGAGTCGCCGACCGCGACCTTGTCGGAGTCGCCGAGCGGCAGCGGCTTGAGGCCGGCCGGCGGGTTCTTCAGCTTGAGGACCGCCACGTCGTAGCCCTGGGCGCGGCCCACGACCTCGGCGTCGTACTTCTTGCCGTCGGAGAAGGTCGCGAAGAGCTTGCCGCCGTTCGCGGCGGAGGCCACCACATGGTTGTTGGTGAGGATGTGGCCCTGCTGGTCGTAGACGAACCCGGTACCGGTGCCGCCCTCACCGTCGCCGGCCGAGGCCTCGATGGTGACCACGCTGGGCAGTGCGCCCGCGGCCAGGCCGGCGATGGAGCCGGCCTCGCGCTTGAGGTCCTTGGGGGTGTTGGTCGCGCTGATCGTGGTCGAGCCGGTGCCGTTGTTGCTGCGCTCGGCGGCCCAGTAGCCGACACTGCCGCCGATGCCGCCCGCGAGGAGGGCCGCCACGAGCACGCCCGCGATCAGTCCGCCCTTGCCCTTCGGCTTGGGCGCGGGGGAGCCGTCGGCGGTCAGGGGAGCGCCCCAGGCGCCGCCGTGGCCACCGCTGCCATACGCCGGCACGGTGGGCGGCGGGGGCGGCCAGCCCTCGGCTCCGTGCGCGGCCGGGGCGGGAGCCTGGCCGTAGGCCGGGGCCGCCGGGGCGGGCGGGGCGGGCGGGATCTGCTGGGTGTGCTCCGTGCCCGGCGCGGGCGTCGGCGGCAGCTGCTGGGTCGCCGGCTCGGCGGCCGCGTGGCCGGGCGCCGGAGCGGCCGGGACCGGCGCCACGGGCTGCGCCGCAGCCTGCGGCGCGGCGTCGGCCGACTGCGGAGCGGGCGCGAGTCCGGGCGCCTGCGTCTCGGAGGCCGGAGCAGGGGGTACGGACGGGGCCGCGGGGGGTGTGGGGGCCGCGGTGCCCTCGTTCTCGGTGCTCACAGCGCTCTCTCCTCGTCACACACGGCTTCGAAAAATCTCTGGCGATCGGTCCGACTGAACGTTCGACGTGCCGCACAAGTTCCTGGGCAAAGCCTTTCCCATGACCCGTCAGAGCACTGTAAGCCGGACCTGTGCATCTCTCCCCATTCTTTATATCCGACATTTCGGACGGATCCACAGGATGGACCTCGACGCCGGGGGCCCTGGCGATGGCACGATGACCCGGTGACCCACGCAATGCCGCGCACCATCCAGGTCGTCGCCCACCGCGGCGCTTCGGAGGATGCCCCCGAGCACACCCTGGCCGCCTACCGCAAGGCGATCGAGGACGGCGCCGACGGCCTCGAATGCGATGTCCGGCTCACCGCCGACGGGCACCTGGTCCTGGTCCACGACCGCCGGGTGAACCGCACCTCGAACGGCCGCGGCGCCGTCTCGGCCCTGGAGCTGGCCGATCTCGCCGCCCTCGACTTCGGCTCCTGGAAGGACCGCGAGGAGTCGCCCGACTGGGACGCGGACCCCGAACGGACCTCCGTCCTCACCCTGGAGCGCCTGCTGGAGCTCGTCTCCGACGCCGGACGGCCGGTGCAGCTCGCGATCGAGACGAAGCACCCGACCCGCTGGGCCGGACAGGTGGAGGAGCGCCTCCTCTTCCTCCTCAAGCGCTTCGGACTGGACGCCCCGCCCGCCGAGGGGCCGCACCCGGTCCGCGTCATGAGCTTCTCCGCGCGCTCCCTGCACCGGGTGCGGGCGACCGCCCCGACGATCCCGACGGTGTACCTGATGCAGTTCATCTCGCCCCGGATGCGGGACGGGCGACTGCCGGCCGGGGTGACGATCGCCGGCCCCGGCATGCGCATCGTGCGCAACCATCCCGTCTACATCCGCAAGCTGCAGGACGCGGGCCACTCCGTACACGTATGGACAGTGAACGAGCCGGAAGACGTTCAGCTCTGCGCTGATCTGGGTGTGGAAGCGATCATCACGAACCGACCCCGTCAAGTTCTGTCCCAACTAGGGCGCTGACGTCCCGATTTGCACACCCGTCACCCCCGACCCGTGCGTAACAGGGTGTGCTCCGGCGCATCCGCTCCGCATTCGTTCGGCATGAATGCGTCAGAGCGGCCCGCTTTGGCGGTTTCCGGTCCAGGCCAGGGGGGCATCCAGACCATGCGTGGGGCTAAGGAGGTTCCGGGGGTGGCGTTGGTGGTGGCACAAGAAGTGCCCACGTCGTCGTGCATGGACGTACGCCATGGTCCTGCGGGCGTGGGTGAGGCGCGACACCGAATGCGCGAACAACTGCGTATCAGTGGTGTGCCCGAATCGGTCGTGGACGACGCCGTACTGATCCTTTCCGAACTGCTCAGTAACGCCTGCCGACACGGCAGGCCCTTGGGCACACGGGAAGTCGGGGACGGGCAGATACGCGCCGCATGGCGCGTCGACAGAGCGGGGCGGCTGACGGTCGAGGTCACGGACGGGGGCGGTCCCACCCGCCCTGTTCCTGCCACGCCGTCGGTCACCGCGCGCGGCGGCCGGGGGCTGAACATCATCAGCGCCCTTGCCCAGGACTGGGGTGTCCGGGACGGAGCGGCAGGTGAGGTAACCGTGTGGGTGGTCGTTGCCTGTGGGCCCCGGCACGAGGATTTCGCTACGCGCGTTGCGCCCCCGGCGATCGACTTCAGCACGGCGTTCGACGACCTGGATCCCTGACCGCGGGATCCCTGACAGGACACAGCCCCGCAGCACGCGAAGAGCACAACGACAGCACAGCGAAAGACGCAGCAAACAGAACAGCAGTACCGGTCATCCGTACAGGCGGCCGTCCGGGAGCGCACGCCGACCGTGCTCCCGGCCGCACCCCACCGGTTCCGGCGGTACGAACGGCTAGGCTCGCGCCCAGACACGACGCCGTACCGCCGCAACCGGGAGACACGCACGATGGCCAAGAAGCGCCCCGCAGCCAAGACTGCAAAGCCGCAGCTCAACAACGGTGAGATCCCCGTTGTGGGCGCGCGCGAGCCCTGCCCCTGCGGATCCGGGCGCCGCTACAAGGCCTGCCACGGCGCGGCCGCCGCACACGCCGTCACCGAGCACGTGCGCCGCCCGTTCGAGGGCCTGCCGGGCGAGTGCGACTGGGTAGCGCTCCGCGAGCTGGTGCCCGCCGCCACCGTTCCGCTGACCCTCAAGGGCGGTCTGCCCGAGGGCGTCCCCTCCGTCACCCTGGTGACCGTACTGCCCATGGCCTGGCCGGCGCTGCGCCGCGAGGACGGGTCCGTCCTCCTCGGCCTGCAGAACGAGTCGTCCAGCGGGGACCTCGGCCGCGACATGGCCGACACCCTGGAACGCGCGCTCGTAGCGGAGCCCGGCACTCCGGTCGCTGCCCGCCGGGTTCCCGCCGAGGGTCCCCGACTTCAGGATCTCCTGGACACGGACGGCGGTTTCGAGCCGGTTGTGCACAGCGGCTTCGAATTCTGGATTCCGGAATCCGAGAGCGCGCTGAGCGCCTCCCCGGAGATCGCCGCCTCACTGGAGCGCGCCAACGCGGCCGCCATTCCCACCGTCAAGCTGACCGGCGTGGACGCGGCCTACTGGTGCGAGACCCCGGACAAGAACCACCTGCGCTGGGTCATGCCGCACCCCGAGGAGAAGCTGCTCGACGCCCTCGCGCGGCTGCACGCGGCCGGCACGTCCTCGCTCGGCGAGGGCACGAAGCTCGTCGGTTCCTTCCGTGCGCACGGCCTCATGGTCCCCGTCTGGGACCTGCCCACCGGAGTCACGGCCGACGACGTCGAGAAGCCCGCGGCGGAGTTCGCGGAGCGGCTGGCCGGGGCTCTGGCCACGGACGCCCCGCTGACCACGGACGAGCGCCGGGCACGCGGCGGACTCACCAACCGCCAGGTGACCCTCAGCTGATCGCGCGCACGCGGGGAGCCGGTGACCGGAGTCACAACTCCCGGTAATCGTCTGCAAATCGGTGTCTGAATATCAGAGATCGAATTTGCGAACAGGCGATCTCTTGTTACCGTTCTTGTAGCCCGGTCGCTGGTGCATCCCCCGTCGCCAGCGACCGGGCCCTTCCTTTTCCGGCGGTACTCAACCGTCACCCGGTACGGACGAGTTGCTCCCGGACCGCAGCAGCAGCTCCCCTTCATCATCCGGAACTGCAAACTCCGCTACGGCCGAGTAACTGTCCGGGGCTCCGACAGAGTCCTCCTTGGGCGTCTCGCACAGGCCCGGCTCGTCGCCCGCGCCGACCGCGCACCGGATCTGCACCGTGCGCCCGGCCGGACCCATCATCGTCAGCACGGCATCCAGCGCGCGACCACTCGTGTTCCTGTAGTAACTCCGGCCCCACGTACGGCCTTCGCCCACCAGCACACAGGTCTGCGCCTCCACGCCGTGCGGCGAGGACACTTCGGGACCGCAGCTGGAATCGGTACGGGGCTGCTCGGCCGGACCCGGCTTCCCGGGCTCCACCGTCCCTCTCGCCGGCCGTGAGGCGGCCGTCGGGGAGGTGCGGGGAGAGTCCGAAAGTCCAAGCGTCGAGAACAGGCCGCCGCCCTTTCCGTCGTCCTGACCGGCAAAATCCGGCCCGGCGATCGCTCCGGCGAGCGGGAGCGACAAGATGATCAGCACACCGGCACCGATACCGATCAGGCGGAGATTCATTCGCCGAAGATAGCGACGCGGGAATGGGGCACGGAGATCCCCGCGCCCAATTCCCCGCGAAACTCGTCCCGCTGGCACCCGTACGAGTGATCCGCAGACGCCCTGCGGGTCAGTACGCGAGCCTGCTGCCGCCGCCGGGTGCGCCACTGCTCGCCTCGACGAGCGCGTCCACGACCGCCTCGACCTCGGGCAGCCAGAGGTTCACCGCGCCCTGCGGCTCGGCTTCCACCGGTGACTGCCGCTGCGCCTGCCGTTGTTGCTGCTTCCGCTGCCGGGACTGGGACTGGGACTGGGGCTGAGGCTGCGGCTCCCGTTCCCAGCGCACCTGGCCACCACTGGACGCGGCGGACGGCGGCAGCAACAGGTAGCCGCCCTCGCCGTGGAAGCGCAGCGAGGAGGGCACGTGGTCCTTCGCGTAGAGGAGTTCGCCGAGCCGCTCCAGCGAATACGGCGCCACCAGGAGCGACCAGCGGGTGGGGGTGGCCACGACAGGGCCGAGGCGCATGCCCTGCGCGTCCAGGCGTACGAGGGCCCGTGCGGCCGCGCCGGCCGGCAGGCTCACCGCACACGGGGCGGTCCCGCCGGTGGCCATCAGAACGGGGGCGGTAGGCCGGTTGGTCCACCACCAGGCCACCATCCGGGGATCGGTGGTGGCGGCGAGCAGTCCGGGGTCGAAGGGGTGGGCGCCGGGGACGACGCAGTCGGGATCGGGGCAGGCGCACCGCGAGCCGTCGGTGGCAGACCGGCCGACACCGGGCAGGAGGGGCCACTGCCATGTGGTGGCGCAGACGAGCGCCGCGTCGAGGAGAGCGGACGCGGTGCCGCTCTGTCCCGTATCGGGGCGCAGGGATTGAAAGCGATCGCGGAGCCGCTGGAGACGCCTTCCGAGGATCTCGCGCATGAGCGCTCGTTCCTTTCCGTTGAACGCCGAGGGCCACATCACACCATGTAACCGGTGTCTCACCACACGTACAGGTTTCGCGTCACTGTCCGCCAGAAGCAGGTGCACACGGTTCGTGCAGTTTTCTTACGGGTCCATCAAACGTCCGGCGGGGGCGGAGCGCGACCCGCGCCGGCGGCCGAGACCAGCTGCCGCCGCTAAGGACGACGGCCCGTGCCGGGCGGTTCCCATCGGTTCCCGGCGGCACCAACTCGCCCAGGGCGCCACCGAATACGTACCCGAGCCCCCTGCGGCGCCCGCCCAGTCGACCTCAAAAACCGACCGCTTCCAGCTTTTTCCGGCCAAGTTCTAGCCTTGGCTCGACCGTGAGTTGCCGTCCCACGGACACCAGGATTCCCACCTGGGCAATGCTGGACATGCATCCACGTCTGCGTGTAGATGTGGATTCCTTGATGGCGGCGCAGCACGATCTGGGGGTTTGCGATGCTATATGGCGAATCGCACCAGGTGGAAAGGCGGACGCCATGAGCGCCCCGCATCTGCCGAAAGTGGCTGGAATCGATCCAGCCGTTACCGCGTCACCGCACACTGCGGCGCCCACACCCGCCCGCACCACCCCCGCACCGGCCCCGCCGCCCGGCCCAAGCAGCGTCATCCAGGACCGGCTGGCCGGCATGGTCTCGGATCTCACCACCCTGCACGAGCTCACCGAGCGGCTGGCCCGCACCTGTGACCTCGACACCTCCCTCCACGAGTTCCTGCGCGCCGGAGCCGCACTGGTCGGCGCGCGCCGCGGGCTGATCGTCCTGGAGCCCTCCGACGGGCTCGGCCCCACCAGCACGATCGGCCTCGGTCTCGGCCACGCCGAACTCGGCCACATCGAGACCGTGCCGCGCAGCGCGACCTCGTACGGCCGGATCCTCGACGGACTGCCCGACGCCCACGGCGGCTCCGAGGTCCTCCCCGAACCGGGTGAGCCCCCCGGCACGGGCGGCTTCGCCGCCCCCGTCGACCCCCGGCACCGCGAGGTCGCGGCCCGCCTCGGCTACGCCGCCAGCTACGCGCTCCCGCTGACCGCCGAGGCCACCGGCCGGCTCGGCGCCGCCGTCTGGCTCTACGACGAGCAGGCCGAGCCGAGCGACCGCCAGCGCGACCTCGCCGGGTTGTACGTCCGGCACGCCGCCGAGCACCTGGCCCGGATGCTGGAGGTGGAGCGCTCCCGCTCGCGCCTGGCGACCGTCGCCGAGGAACTGCTGCCCAGCCGGCTCCCCCGGATCCCCGGGGTGCAGCTCGCGGCCCGCCACCACACGGGTCCGCGCGGCGGGGGCGACTGGTACGACGCCCTGCCGCTGCCCGAGGGCGCCCTCGGCCTGGCCGTCGGCTCCGTCACGGGATCAGGGCCGAGCGCCGTCGCCGCCATGGGGAGGCTGCGCGCGTCACTACGGGCCTACGCCGTCATGGAGGGCGAGGACCCGGTGGCGGTCCTGTCCGACCTGGAACTGCTGCTGCGCCTCACGGAGCCGGCGCGCTCGGCCACCGCGCTCTTCGCCTACTGCGAACCGGCCGGGGGCCCGCACTCCGACGGCCAGGGCCACAAGCTCATCCTGGCCGGCGCCGGGCACACCCCGCCGCTCCTCATCGGCGAGCGCCGCACCGAGTACGTGGAGACCTCGCTCTCCGCTCCGCTGGGCATGCTGTCCTGCTGGGAGGCACCGAGCGTGGAGATCGAACCCGCACCCGGAGAAACGGTGCTGCTCTTCACCGACGGGCTGCTGCGCCACACCGGAGACCCGATGGACCGGGCCTACGCGCGGCTGCACGCGGCGGCCGCGGGCGTGCCCCGCGGCGCCCGGCAGGACCCGGCGGCCCTGTGCGAGCACATCCTGCGGACCGTACTGCCCGACGGGGAGCCGGCCGACGCCCCCGAGGACATCGTGCTGCTCGCCGCCCGTTTCGAGTGAGCCGTGGGGAGTGGGCCGCTCCGGGTGGACGCCTCACGTCCGGCCGGACCGTGGACCGCGGTCCGTATCGTGACGGACGGCACGATACGGACCGGCTCTCCCCGCACACGCATACGATGGATGCGGTCCACACCCAGGTCCGTACCGTCGTAGCTGAGGAGAAGACGTGGCTGACGAGCTCACCCCGGAGACCCCGGAAGAAGAGCAGCCCAAGAAGACGCACAAGCAGCGCAAGAACGGTCTGTACCCGGGCGTCAGCGACGAACTCGCCGAGAGCATGCGCACCGGCTGGGCCGACACCGAGCTGCACGGACTGGAGCCCATCGCCCAGGCCGGGCACACCGCCGACCGCCGCGCCGCGCTGTCCGCGCGTTTCCCCGGCGAGCGCCTCGTCATCCCCGCCGGCCGGCTGAAGACCCGCTCGAACGACACCGAGTACCCCTTCCGCGCCTCGACCGAGTACGCGTACCTCACCGGTGACCAGACCGAGAACGGCGTCCTGGTCCTGGAGCCCACCGGGGCGGCCGGGCACAACGCCACCGTCTACCTGCTGCCGCGCTCCGACCGGGAGAACGGCGAGTTCTGGCTGTCCGGCCAGGGCGAGCTGTGGGTCGGCCGCCGCCACTCCCTCACCGAGGCCGAGCAGCTCCTGGGCATTCCCGCCAGTGACGTGCGCGAGCTCGCTGAGGCCCTGACCGAGGCCGAGGGCCCGGTCCGGTGCGTCCGCGGCCACGACTCCGTGATCGAGTCCGCCCTCACCGACAAGGTGACCAAGGAGCGCGACGAGGAGCTGCGCGTCTACCTCTCCGAGGCCCGCGCCGTGAAGGACGCCTTCGAGATCGGCGAGCTGCAGAAGGCCGTCGACTCCACCGTCCGCGGTTTCGAGGACGTCGTGAAGGTCCTGGACAAGGCCGAGGCCACGTCCGAGCGCTACATCGAGGGCACCTTCTTCCTGCGCGCCCGCGTCGAGGGCAACGACGTCGGCTACGGCTCCATCTGCGCCGCCGGCCCGCACGCCTGCACCCTGCACTGGGTCCGCAACGACGGCGACGTCCGTTCCGGCGACCTGCTGCTGCTCGACGCCGGTGTGGAGACGCACTCCCTCTACACCGCCGACGTCACGCGCACGCTGCCGATCAACGGCACGTACACCGACATCCAGCGCAAGATCTACGACGCGGTCTACGCGTCCCAGGAAGCCGGCATCGCCGCGGTGAAGCCGGGGGCGAAGTTCCGCGACTTCCACGACGCCTCCCAGCACGTGCTGGCCGAGAAGCTCGTCGAGTGGGGTCTGCTGGAGGGCCCGGTCGAGCGCGTCCTGGAGCTGGGCCTGCAGCGCCGCTGGACCCTGCACGGCACCGGCCACATGCTCGGCATGGACGTCCACGACTGCGCCGCCGCGCGCACCGAGGCGTACGTCGACGGCACGCTGGAGCCGGGCATGTGCCTCACCGTCGAGCCGGGTCTCTACTTCCAGGCCGACGACCTGACCGTGCCGGAGGAGTACCGCGGCATCGGTGTCCGGATCGAGGACGACATCCTCGTCACGGAGGACGGCAACCGGAACCTGTCGGCCGGGCTGCCCCGCGCCTCGGCCGAGGTCGAGGCCTGGATGGCGCGCCTCAAGGGCTGACGCCTGCGCCGGTGCTCTTCGGTGGGCGGGATCCCTCACGGGGTCCCGCCCATCACCGTGTCTAGGACACCTTCAGCAGCGCGTCGTCGCGCCACTTCAGCATCTTGTCGAAGCTCACCACCGCGCCGCGGCCCGGCCGGTTGCGGAAACGGACGTGATCGGCGAGTTCGGCGATCAGGCCGAGGCCCCGGCCGTGCTCGGCGAGGGAGGGTCTACGGTGGGGCTCCGTCGCGGGCGGGAACCCCGGACCGGAATCGGTCACCTCGATGCGGCAGCGGTCCCCGTCCAGGTAGGCCGTGACGTGGTACGCCGCGGTCTCCTCCGGAAGGTCACCGCCCCCGCCGTGCTCCACGGCGTTCGCACACGCCTCGCTCAGCGCCACCGAGAGGTCGAAGGAGATGTCCGGGTCCACCCCCGCGGTCTCCATAGTCCCCAGCAGCAATCGCCTGGCGAGCGGCACGCTCGCGGCTTCGCGCCTCAAGTGGAGAGACCACCAGATGCTCATACGGTTACCTATTGCCGCCCGAGGGAGACCGTAAGCGCCCTGCGGCCGTCCGGGGCCCCATTGCCCTCGTTCGGCCGATGCGGCTCTCCCGGGGAGCGGTGTATGCGGCCGGAAGGCGTGCGCCCGCCCGGGGCCGTGGCCGGACGGTCTGCGCAGAGGGGACCATGTGGACCTTCCGGACCTGCCGTATGGACGCCCTGAGCGCAGTGCGATGATGGCCCGGCCATGTCTGACCCCCACGCGACGCACGCCGGAGCCGGCCTCCGGCTCATCCGGGCCGCGGTGTTCACCGCGGTCTGCGTCGTGCTGTCCGCGGCCGGGCACGCCCTGGCGTCCTGCGCCACCGTGCCCTGGTGGTCCCTGTGCATCGGCTTCCTCGCCGTCTTCGCGGTCGCGGCCGCGCTCGCCGGCCACCGTCGCACCCTGCCCGGCATCGCCGCCGGGCTCGCCACCGGACAACTGGCCCTGCACGCGCTGTTCGGCCTCGGCCAGCACAGCACCGTGGCCGCGCAGGCACCGGCCGGCGCCTCCGACAGCTCGCTCGCGGCGCTCGCCGCCCGGCTGGTCTGCGGGGGCAACTCCGTACCGCTCAGCCAGGCCGACGCCCGGCAGATCCTGGAGGCCGCGGGCCTGGACCCGGCCACCCTGGCCCAACAGGCCGGACAGGTCGCCACGGCCGGACAGGTCGCCGCCCAGGGGCACAGCGCCCACGCGCACGTGGCCCAGGCCGCCATCACGGCGCCCGCGACGGGCCTGTTCAGCCCCGCCATGCTGCTCGGCCACCTGCTCGCCGCGCTCGCCGCCGGCTGGTTGCTCGGCCGTGGCGACGCCGCGCTCTTCCGCCTCGTGGAACTGTCCCGGCTCTCCGCCGAAGCCGCCGCCCCGGTACGCCCGCTGCGCGCCGCGCTGGCCTTCGTACGGGCCCTCGGCGCCGGCCTTCCGGGCGCGCCCGCGCGGCTCCCGGGGGCCCTGCGCACCGGGTCCGACCCGGCTGCCCACACCGGCCGGGAGGCACTCCAGGACACGGTGATCAGGCGCGGGCCGCCCATGGCCCTCGCCCTCGCAGCCTGACGCGGCACCCTCCTCCCCGGGACACACGGTGGGAGCACCGGTGCCGCGAACTCCGTGCGCGCCCGTGCGCGGAGCCACCGTCACCACTGCTTCCGTGGAGTGTTTCTGCCATGAAGACCTCTCGCATCTCCTTCGCCGCCGCCCTCGCCGCCGGCTCCGTCCTCGTCCTGTCCGGTACCGCCTTCGCGCACGTCGGCGTGCAGCCCGTCGGAGAGGCCGCCAAGGGTGGCTACGCGACACTCAACTTCAAGGTCCCGAACGAGCGCGACAACGCTTCGACCACTCAGCTCGAGGTCAACTTCCCGGTCGACCAGCCGCTCACGTCCGTCATGCCGCAGGACATCCCCGGCTGGACGTCCAACGTCGAGAAGACCAAGCTCGACAAGCCGCTGACCGTGCACGGCAAGCAGGTCAACGAGGTCGTCACCAAGGTGACCTGGTCCGGCGGCAAGATCGAGCCCGGCAAGTTCCAGCAGTTCCCGGTCTCCGTCGGCAAGCTGCCCGAGAGCGCCGACCAGATGGTCTTCAAGTCCATCCAGACCTATGACAACGGCGAGGTCGTCCGCTGGATCGAGGAGGCCAAGGAAGGTGCCGCGGAACCGCAGAACCCGGCTCCCGTCCTGAAGCTGATCGCCGCGAAGGGCGACGACCACCACAGCGACGCCAAGGCCGACGAGGCGAAGAACGCCGAGAAGGACGCCGGGCACGGGCACGACGAGGCCACCGCCGAGCACGGCTCCGACACCACCGCGCGCGTCCTCGGCGTCGCCGGCATCGTCATCGGACTCGGCGGGGTCGCCTTCGGCGTCGCCTCGCGTCGCCGCTCCGTCTGACCTTCCGGCGCCCGTGCGCGCCACCGCTCCACATCCGAACCATCCCCGATCCCAGGGACTCCTCTCCATGCGCACCACACGTGTGGCGGCCGCCGCTCTCCTCGCAGCGGCCGCACTCACCCTCACCGCCTGCGGCGGTGAGTCCGCCAAGCCCGGCTCGGTCACCCAGATCGCCGGCGGCCAGAACAACGCCAAGGCCGCGACCGTCCTGGACCGCCCCTTCAACAAGCCGGAGCTCGTCCTCACGGACACCACCGGCAAGCCGTGGAACCTGCGTGAGCAGACCAAGGGCCAGCCGACGCTGATCTACTTCGGCTACACCCACTGCCCCGACGTGTGCCCCCTGACGATGAGCAACATCGCCGTGGCCAAGAAGGCGCTCCCCAAGGCCGACCAGGACAACCTCCGGGTCGTCTTCGTCACCACAGACCCCGAACGGGACACTCCCGAGTCCCTCGACTCGTGGCTCAAGGCGCAGGACCCGTCCTTCATCGGACTCACCGGGGACTTCGCCGCCATCCAGGCCGCGGCGCGCACGCTCGGCATCGGTATAGAGGCAGCCACGAAGGATGCCAACGGCGACGTCGTCTCCATGCACGGCGCCCAGGTCATCGCGTTCTCACCCAAGACCGACGAGGGCTACGTCCTCTACGGCGAGGGCACCACCGTCGACGACTACACCAAGGACCTGCCGAAGCTCGTCAAGGGAGAGACCCCGTGAACGCCCGCACCACCCGCACCCTCGCCGCCGCCCTCTCCCTGACGGCGGCACTCGCCCTGTCCGGTTGCTCCGGCGACAGCGCGCCGAAGGTGGCGGTCAGCGGCGCGTTCATGCCCCAGCCCGTGAACGACAAGATGGCCGGCGCCTTCATGGTCATCAAGAACAACACCGAGACCGCCGACAAGCTCACCGGCGCCACCTCCCCGCTCTCCGGCGATCTCCAGATCCACGAGACCAAGGACCAGAAGATGCAGCAGGTCCAGGCGATGGACGTGCCGGCGAACGGCGAGCTCCGGCTGGAGCGCGGCGGCAACCACATCATGTTCATGGGGCTCAAGAACACGCCGAACGTCGGGGACAAGGTCACCGTCGAGCTCCGCTTCGAGAAGGCGGGCCCCGTCAAGGTCGAGCTGGACGTGAAGGAACGAACGTACGACGCGAAGAATCCGAAATCCACGGCTGGCAAAGCCCACTGACGGACCGAGGAACTGACACGCCATGACGGCCACCGCCCCCGCCCCCTCCACGGCCCGCGTCCGTGCCACGGCATTGCTGCCACGGCTCGCGCTGGTCCTCGCAGCTCTGCTGGCAGCCCTGTTCACCGCGGCCTCACCGGCCACGGCGCACGCCGCACTCACCGCGAGCGACCCCAAGGACGGGGCGGTGGTCGCCACGGCACCCGCCCAGGTGACGCTCTCCTTCTCGGAGCAGGTCGCACTGGGCGACGACTCCATCCGCGTCCTCGACCCCCAGGGCCGGCGGGTCGACACCGGCGAGCTGCGCGACATGTGCAGCGGGAACACCGTCCGCTACGGGACCGCCCTGCACACCGGCCTGCCCGACGGCACCTACACCGTCGCCTGGCAGGCCGTCTCGGCCGACAGTCATCCGATCTCCGGCGCCTTCACCTTCTCCATCGGCGCGCCCTCGGCCACCGATGTCACGCTGCCCGCCACGCAGGCGGGCGGCGGACCCGTCGGCATCGCGTACGGGATCGCCCGCTACGCCGCCTACGCCGGCTTCACCGTCCTCGTGGGCGGCGCCGCCTTCATCCTGCTGTGCTGGCGCCGGGGGGCCGCCGAACGGCCACTCCAGAAGCTGGTCGTGCGCGCCTGGGTCACCCTCACCACGGCCACCCTCGTGATGCTGGTGCTCCGGACCCCGTACACGGGCTCCGGGAAGTTCGCCGACGCGTTCGACCTCGACGGGCTCCGAGCCGTCCTGGAGACGAAGACCGGCGCCTCGCTCGTCTCGCGGCTGCTCCTGCTGGGTGCCGCCGCCCTCTTCGTCGCGGTCCTCTTCGGCGTCTACGCGCGCCGGGTGCAGGGTGCCGGACCCGAGGAGAAGGCGCTCGCGTCTGAGGGGCACGAGGAGGAGGCGCACGACGAGGAGGCACACAACGAGGAGGCGCACGAGCAGGAGGCTCACGAGGAGGCCAGGGCCACCAACGACCTTACCTTCGGCCTGGCCCTTGGCGGCGCCGTCGTCGCCGGCGGGATCGCCGCCACCTGGGCCCTCTCAGAGCACGCCTCCACCGGGATCCAGCCCGGTATCGCCATGCCGGCCGACATCCTGCACCTGCTGGCCGTCGCCACCTGGCTCGGCGGTCTCGCCGCACTGCTCGTCGCACTCCACAAGGTCCCGGGAATGGAGCGCGCGGCCGTCCGGCGCTTCTCCACGGTCGCCTTCGTCAGCGTCCTGGTCCTCGCCGTCACCGGCGTCTACCAGTCCTGGCGCCAGCTGGGCAGCTGGTCCGCCCTCACCGGCACCGACTACGGACAGCTGTTGCTCGTGAAGGTGGGCCTGGTCGCCGTCCTCCTCGGCGTCGCCTACCTGTCCCGGAAGTGGACCGCGCGACTCGCCGATGCCCCCGAGGCGCCCGTGGCCGCCCCTGCGGAGGTGGCCGGGCCGGACGATGTTTCACGTGAAACAGGCTCCGACGACGTGGACGGCTCCGATGTTTCACGTGAAACAGAGCCCGTCACCGTCCCGGCGGACCCGGAACGCGCCGCCCAGCTCGCCCGGCAGCTTGCCGCTCGTGAGAGCGCACGCGAGAAGCAGGTCCGTGACGCCGACCCCAACCGTGCCGGCCTGCGCCGCTCCGTCCTCGCCGAAGCGGGCATCGCCGTGATCCTGCTCGCCGTCACCACGGTGCTCACCAGCACCGAGCCCGGGCGCACCGTGGAGCAGGAGGCCGGCCGCGGCAGTGCCGGCGCCACCGCGGTCCCCGACCGCGCCGTCAAGATCACCCTGCCGTTCGACACCGGCGGCCAGAACGGCAAGGGGTCCGTCCGGCTTGAGCTCGACCCGGGCCGGGTCGGCGCCAACACCTTGCACCTCTGGGCCGACTCCGGCGACGGCAAGCCCTTCGACCTCCCCGAGATCAAGGTCGCCTTCACCCTCCCGGCGAAGGACATCGGCCCCCTGCCGCTCGTCCCCGACCAGGCCGCCCCCGGGCACTGGACCGCCTCCGGTGTCCAGCTGCCGCTCGCCGGCGAATGGCGCATCGACGTGACCGTCCGTACCTCCGACATCGACCAGACCACCGTGCAGAAGACAGTGAAGATCGGCTGAGCAGCGTGACCGAGAGCAACCCCGACATCGAGATCTCCCGGCGCCGGCTGCTGGGCACCGTCGGCGCCGCGGGCGCCGCCGGACTCGCGCTCGGCGCCGCCGGCGGCGCCCTCGCGCACTCCGCGCTCGCCGACTCCGGGAGCGGCTCCGCCCCGGGGACCCCCGCCCCGAGCACTGCCGGAAGCCTGTCCTCCCTCGGCGCCACCAAGGTGGCCTTCCAGGGAGACCACCAGGCCGGCATCATCACGCCCCTGCAGGCCAAGGGGCACCTCATCGCCTTCGACCTCACCCCCGGGGCGGGCCGGACGGAGGCCTCCGCACTGCTGCGACGCTGGTCGGACACGGCACGGCGGCTCATGGCCGGCGAGACCGCCGCGACCTCCGACAGCGGTATCGCCCTGGATGCCGGTCCGTCCTCCCTCACCGTCACATTCGGCTTCGGCCACTCCTTCTTCGAGCGCACCGGCCTCGCCGCCCGCCGCCCCGCCGCCCTCGATCCGCTGCCGAACTTCTCCTCCGACCGGCTCGACGCCCAGCGCAGCAACGGCGACCTGTGGGTCCAGATCGGTGCGAACGACGGACTCGTCGCCTTCCACGCCCTGCGCGCGCTGCAGAAGGACGCCGGGGACGCCGCACGCGTCCGCTGGCAGATGAACGGCTTCAACCGGTCTCCCGGAGCCACCGGCACCCCGATGACCGCCCGCAACCTCATGGGCCAGATCGACGGCACCGGCAATCCGAAGCCGTCGCAGCCAGACTTCGACAAGCGGATCTTCGTCCCCGCGGCGGGCCCGGGACCGGCCGAGCACGCGTGGATGGCCGGGGGCTCCTACGCCGTCGTACGGCGCATCCGCATGCTGCTCGACGACTGGGACAAGCAGTCGCTCGCCCAGCAGGAGCAGGTCATAGGCCGTACCAAGGCCACCGGCGCGCCGCTGACCGGCGGTACGGAGACCACCGAGATGGCGCTCGACAAGCTCGGCGCGGACGGCAAGCCGGTGATCCCGTCCAACGCGCACGCCCGGATCTCCGCCCCCGCGCAGAACGGCGGGGCGGCCATGCTGCGGCGTCCTTTCTCCTTCCACGACGGGATCGGCGCGGACGGCGCCCCGGACGCCGGACTCCTCTTCATCTGCTGGCAGGCCGATCCGCTGCGGGGGTTCGTGCCCGTCCAGCGCAAGCTGGACCGCGGGGACGCCCTGTCGGAGTTCATCCGGCACGAGTCCAGCGGTCTGTACGCGGTTCCGCCCGGCCCCCGCAACGGCGAATACGTGGGGCAGCGGCTGCTCGAAGGATGAACAGGACCCCGGTGGGCGCGGCCCCGGCATTACGCTGATCACATGTCAGCCACCCGCTTCACGTATCTCGGTCCCGAGGGCACTTTCACCGAGGCCGCCCTGCGCACCCTGCCGGAAGCCGCGACCCGGGAGCTCATCCCGATGGTGTCGGTCCCGGCCGCCCTGGACGCCGTGCGCAACGGCGAGGCGGCCGCCGCACTCGTCCCGATCGAGAACTCGGTCGAGGGCGGGGTCACCGCCACCCTCGACGAGCTGGCTTCAGGCGAACCGCTGATGATCTACCGCGAGGTGCTGCTGCCCATCGCCTTCGCCCTGCTCGTGCGGCCCGGGACCGCCCTGTCGGACGTCAAGACCGTCACCGGCCACCCGGTCGCCCAGCCGCAGGTGCGCAACTGGCTGCGGGCGAACCTGCCCGACGCGGTGTGGGAGTCGGCCGCCTCGAACGCCGACGGCGCCCGGCTGGTCCAGGAGGGCCGCTTCGACGCCGCCTTCGCGGGCGAGTTCGCCGCCGCCACCTACGGGCTCGTCCCGCTGGTCACCGAGATCCACGACGCGGAGAACGCCGAGACCCGCTTCGTGCTGGTGGGACGTCCGGCGCGGCCCGCCGCCCCGACCGGCGCCGACAAGACCTCCGTCGTGCTGTGGCTGGGCGACGACCACCCCGGTGCGCTGCTGGAGCTCCTTCAGGAATTCGCGGTCCGCGGGGTCAACCTGATGCTGATCCAGTCCCGTCCAACGGGACAGGGCATCGGCAACTACTGCTTCGCCGTGGATGCCGAGGGCCACATCTCCGACCGCCGGGTCAGCGAGGCGCTGATGGGCCTCAAGCGGACTTGTCCCCAGGTCCGCTTCCTCGGGTCCTATCCGCGCGCCGGTGTCGCTCAGAGTGATGTCCGGGCTCCTCGCGCCGGAACCACCGACGGTGACTTCACGGACGCCTCCGACTGGCTGACTCGCTGCCTCGACGGCCGGGCGTAGGGGGTTCGTTCACCGCCCCGTCCACTGTCCACAGAGTTATCCACAGGGCGAGATGGGGACCTGGGGACAAGTCGACAGAACGGCACGACAAGGTCGACAAATCGGTCGGGGGGCCCAGGTTTCGCGCTGGGGAGCGGGAGGTGAACGGTGTCACCCCTGTATCGCGGATCAACTCTTTGGGGCGAGTCATTCCCACCCGAATGAGTGTGTGAGGGTGGTTTGAACCCTGATTCACCTCGGCCATCCGCCGATCAGGAATGATCTATTCCTGTGTCCACAGATGCAGCACACAGCCTGTGGATAAGATGCGGACCGCTGCAATTCCTGTGGACAAGAACGGCCTCCGGCCCTGCTCAGGGACGGCCCGGCGGCCGGCATTGTGCCCCTTTTCGGGGAATGGGACCGCTTTTATTGACGGTCCGAGAAGGTTCACTTCCAGTCAGCGAACAAGACTTATCCATTCGTTGCAATTGGGACATAGCGACACGCAGCGTGATATCGATGTGATCCCGGGAAGCCCCGCCCGGTAGCCTGGAGGGGTGATTGACCTCCGGCTGCTCCGTGAAGACCCTGACCGTGTCCGCGCCTCGCAGCGCGCCCGTGGAGAGGACGTCGACCTCGTCGACGCGCTGCTCTCCGCCGACGAGCGCCGCAGGTCCTCCGGCATGCGCTTCGACGAACTGCGCAATGAGCAGAAGTCCCTCGGGAAGCTCATTCCGAAGGCCTCCCCCGAGGAGCGGGCCGAGCTGCTGAAGAAGGCCGAGCAGCTCAAGCAGGACGTCAAGGCCGCCGAGGCCGAGCAGAACGAGGCCGACGAGGCCGCCAAGCAGCTCCTCCTGCAGCTCGGCAACATCGTCCACGAGGACGTCCCTGTCGGCGGCGAGGAGGACTTCACCGTCCTGGAGACGCACGGCACCATCCGCGACTTCGCCGCCGAGGGATTCGAGCCCAAGGACCACCTTGAGCTCGGCGAATCGCTCGGCGCCATCGACGTCGAGCGCGGGGCCAAGGTCTCGGGCTCGCGCTTCTACTACCTGACCGGTGTGGGCGCCCTGCTGGAGCTGGCGCTGGTCAACGCGGCCATCGCACAGGCCACCGAGGCCGGCTTCATCCCGATGCTGACCCCGGCGCTGGTCCGTCCGCGCGCCATGGAGGGCACCGGCTTCCTCGGCCAGGCCGCGGAGAACGTCTACCACCTGGAGAAGGACGACTACTACCTGGTCGGCACCTCCGAGGTGCCGCTCGCCGCGTACCACATGGACGAGATCATCGACGCCGAGAAGCTGCCGCTGCGGTACGCCGGCTTCTCGCCGTGCTTCCGCCGCGAGGCCGGTACGTACGGCAAGGACACCCGCGGCATCTTCCGCGTCCACCAGTTCGACAAGGTCGAGATGTTCTCGTACGTCGCGCCGGAGGAGGCCGAGGCCGAGCACCAGCGGCTCCTGGAGTGGGAGAAGCAGTGGCTGACCAGCCTGGAGCTGCCGTTCCAGGTGATCGATGTCGCCACCGGTGACCTCGGTGCCTCCGCCTCGCGCAAGTTCGACTGCGAGGCGTGGATCCCTACCCAGGGCAAGTACCGCGAGCTGACCTCCGCCTCGAACTGTGACGGCTTCCAGGCCCGCCGCCTGTCGATCCGCTACCGCGACGGCAAGAAGACCCAGCCGCTGTCCACTCTGAACGGCACCCTGTGCGCCGTTCCGCGCACGATCGTGGCGATCCTCGAGAACCACCAGCAGGCCGACGGTTCGGTACGGGTGCCCCAGGCACTGCGCCCCTACCTCGGTGGCCGCGAGGTCCTGGAGCCGATCAACAAGTGAGCCCGGCCCCGTTCCCGTACAAGCTCGTCGCCACCGATCTCGACGGCACGCTGCTGCGTGGTGACGACACCGTCTCGGAACGTACCCGTGAAGCGCTCGTCGCGGCCACCGCGGCGGGCGCGGCGCACATCATCGTCACCGGCCGTGCCGTGCCGTGGACCCGGCACGTGCTGGACGATCTCGGCTACAAGGGGATCGCCGTCTGCGGGCAGGGCGCGCAGGTGTACGACGCGGGTGCGCACCGGCTGCTGACCTCGGTGACGCTGGACCGGCAGCTGGCCGGTCTCGCGCTGGCGAAGCTGGAGGCCGAGATCGGACCGCTGGCTCTGGCGGCCAGCCGGGACGGGGTGGACGGCGAGGTCCTGTTCGGGCCCGGTTACCAGGTGCAGGAGGGCCTCCCGGCCCTCTACCTGGAGGACACCGCCGCGGTGTGGACGGCCCCGCTGAACAAGCTCTACATCCAGCACCCCGAGCTGGACGAAGACGCGCTCGTCAAGGCTGCCCGGGAGACCGTCGGCAGCCTGGTCGACATCGTCATGGCGGGTCCGGGCATCGTCGAGATACTGCCGCTCGGCCTGACCAAGGCCACAGGCCTGTCGCTGGCCGCGCGCCGACTGGGGGTGAAGGCGGCGGAGACGATCGCCTTCGGTGACATGCCCAACGACATCCCGATGTTCGGCTGGGCCGCGCACGGTGTGGCCATGGCCAATGCCCATGCGGAGCTCAAGACGGTGGCCGACGAGGTGACGGCCTCCAACGAGGAGGACGGCATCGCGGTGGTGCTGGAGCGTCTGCTGGGCGCCGCGTAGCCGGTAGGGACGTACGAGAGGTCCGGGACAGCCCGCGCCGCGAGGCGCGCTCGAAGTGGCTGTCCCGGACCTTTTGTTGCTCCCCGCACAACTCACTCTGCCCCGGGCGGAAGTCGCGTACCAGCGAATTTCCGCGCATCAGCCGTGAATCCGACGGCGCGGGCGCGTAGGTCGACGCATGACCGTCAACCGTCCTGCCGCGGGGACGGCCAAGACGCGCATCGCGAAGGTCGTCGCGTTTCACGTGAAACGGGGTCGTGTTTCACGTGAAACATCGTGGCGGGTGAGCGGCCAGGCGAGCAGGCCGACGGAGAGCGCGATGGCGTGGCCGAGGTCGGTGAAGGTGCCGCCGGTGGCGAGAGGGAGCCCGAAGAAGGCGACCGCTCCGGCCAGGTAGAACCACCGCCAGGGGCTGGGGAGCCGGTAGGTGAGGACACCGACGGCCGCCGCCAGCCCGTAGCTGACGCCGATGTCGACGACATGGGTCATGCTGCGCGGGGCCCGGTGGTCCTCGATGGCCATCAGCAGGACCCTCTGGCTGACCAGGGTGGCGATGATGTGCGCGCTCGCCACGATCAGGAGCCAGCGCTGGGTACCGAGCCAGCGTTCGACGGGCGCGTAGAACAGCTCGAAGAGGACGGCGTAGAGAGCGAGCGAGGCCGGGTTCTCGATCCAGAACGCGCTGCTCAGGAGCGCCCGTATGGGGTGTTGGACGAGCTGGTGGATGTTGCTGCTGTTGCGGTGGAGCAGGACGTGCTCGACGCGGTCGGGCGCGATCACGACGACGATGCTGGTGACGGCGATGATCAGCAGCCAGATGTGCGTCCCCGGAGAAGAACGTATCCAGGACCGCAGGGGCCTGGACGGCTCCGGCTCGCTGTGCTCGATCATGCACCGATGATGACCCGCAAAGCTGTGCCCCGCCTGGCCGGTGGGCCGGGCGGGGCACTGGTTCGCAGGTGCTGCGGCGGGACTTACTCCTCGCCCGCCAGGGTGAGGCGGCGCAGCTTCTGGCCCGCGTAGACGGTGGCGCCGACCGTGACCACGGAGAGCAGGACCGCGGCGGTGGGAAGGCCCACGGTGGCGTCGACGTACCCGTCACCGGCGACCTTCTCGGCCAGCGCCAGGGCCCACTGCTGGACGCTGAGGGTCTTGGCGCCGGAGACCAGGCTGCCGAAGAGCGACTCCCAGATCAGGGCGTAGACCAGACCGAAGACAACCGCGTGCCGGCTGACGGTGCCGAGCAGCAGGAACAGCGCGCTGTAGGCGATCGAGGCCACGAGGGCGGCGATCGTGTAGGCGACGGCGATCTGCTGGCCGTTGCCGTTGAGGATGAAACCGGCGATCAGGGTGGGGATCGCGGAGAAGGCCATGGTGACGGCGATCGCCACGATCAGCTTGGTCATGATGATCGTCGGGCGCTTCAGCGGCTTGGAGAGCAGGTAGACGATCGAGCCGTCGTCGATCTCCGGGCCGATGGCGCCGGTGCCGGCGATGACGCCGATCAGCGGAACCATGGTGGCGAGGGCGAAGCCCCCGAGGAGGTCCGCGGCGACCTTGTCGTCCACACCGGCGAAGGCACGGACGGCGAGGGCGATGACGATCAGCAGGGCGGGCAGCGCGAAGAGGATCAGTGCGCGCCGCCGACCGAGCAGGGCCCGGTAGGTGAGCCGGGCAACGGTGGGGTCGTACATGGGTGCCAGCTCCTTTCAGGCCGAGACGAGGTAGGAGAAGACCGACTCAAGGGACTCGTCGGATGGCGAGACCGTCATCAGCCGGATGCCGTGCGCGCGAGCCACACGGGGCAGCAGCTCCGTGAAGCGGCCGAAGTCGACGGCCTGGATGCGCAGCGCGCCCTCCTTCAGGTCGACCTCGATACCGGCCGTGGAGGGGTCGGCGATCAGGGCCGCCGCGAGCGCCCTGTCGTCAGAGGAGCGGACGAGATAGCGGTGCGGGCGGTCCGTCATCAGGCGGCGGATCTTGCGGAAGTCACCGGAAGCCGCGTGCCGGCCGGCGACGACCACCTCGATGTGCGAGGCGAGCTGCTCGACCTCCTCCAGGATGTGGGAGGAGAACAGGACGGTGCGTCCCTCGTCGCCCATGCGCCGCAGCAGATCCATCAGCTGCATGCGCTGGCGCGGGTCCATCCCGTTGAACGGCTCGTCCAGGAGCAGCACGGACGGGTTGTGGACGAGGGCGGACGCCATCTTCACGCGCTGGCGCATGCCCTTGGAGTACGTGGAGATCTTGCGGTCCTGGGCGTACTCCATCTCGACGGTGGCGAGGGCCCGCTGGGCGTCCGCGTCGTCGAGGCCGTGCAGCTCGGCGTTGGCGACGACGAACTCCCGGCCGGTGAGGAAGTCGTACATCGCCTCGCGCTCGGGCACGACGCCGATCTGCTTGTAGACCTGCTCGTTCTGCCAGATCGGCGCGCCGTCGAGGGTGACGGTGCCCGTGGAGGGGGCGAGGAAGCCGCCCATCATGTTGATGAGGGTGGACTTGCCCGCGCCGTTGGGACCCAGGAGCCCGGTGACACCGGGTCCGATGCTCATGGTCACGTCGTTGACGGCGACGACGTTCCCGAACCAGCGGGAGGTGTGGTCGATGTCGATGGTGGTCACAGCCCGGCCTTCCGGTAGCGGGCCATCAGGGCGGCGTAGGAGCCGGCGATGAGGCCGAGGGCGACGAGCAGGTAGACGGCACCGACGCCGGCCGAGGGACCCTCGCCGCCGGGGAAGGCGGAGGTCGCGTCGAGGAACGCGGTCTGTACGCCGTCGATGAGGGTGATCGGGGAGAACAGGCCCATCCACTCGATGGCTCCGGCGTTCCCCGTGCTGTAGGCGATCCCCTGGACCGCGGTCACCGCGCCGAACGGAATCAGGAGCACCGCGATGATCGCGGCGACGCCGAAGCCGCGGCGCGGGGTGAGCGCGGCCATGACCAGGCCGAGGCCGGAGAAGAGCAGCGACAGCAGCAGAACCGACACGAGTCCCTGCCCGAATCCCTTGGTCTGGTGGGCGAAGTCGAACTTCGCCAGGAGCGAGCCGATCCACATGATCAGCAGCGGGGTCGCGGTGAGGATGAACAGCGCCGAGGCCATGGCCGCGTACTTGGCCACGACGTAGTCGACGCGTTCGATGGGCCGCGAGAAGTAGAGCGGCACCGTCTTGAAGCGCAGGTCCCGGGAGACGGACTGCGGCGCCTGGGACGCGAGGAAGAGGCCGATGATCACCTGGGTGGTCAGGGCGTACGTCGTGTACTTGATCGGCAGGTCGGTGGAGCCGGGCACCGCGATGGCTACCGCGACGATGATCAGTGCGGGAACGCACATCACCGCGAAGAGGATCATCGGCAGGACCTTGGACTTGGCCGAGCGGCCGAGTCCGTAGGCGCCGCGCAGGGACTGCGAGAACAGCGACTTGCGGGCGTAGGCACGGCCGAGCCGGGGGCCGTCGTAGGACCGGTAGCCGATGTTGTGGATCTGGGTGGAGGTCTCAGGCGCCATCGGAACCGGCTCCCTTCTGCTGGACGGAGTGCGCGGACCGATCGCTGTCGCGGAAGACCTCCGCGATGTGGTGGCGGCGCTGCTCCATGCGGACCAGGCCGATGCCGAGATCGGCGACCGTGTCGCGGACGGTGTCGTAGGTGTCCTCGCCGGAGGCCTCGACGAGGAGGATGTGGCCGGCGCCGGGCAGGCCTTGCTCGCTGCCCTCGTGCAGGACGACGCCCACCTCGGTGAGCGCCTTGCGCAGGGCGGCGGTGCCGTCCGGGTGGGCGTCGGAGTCGGTGACCTCGACCGCGAGGGTCGTGGTGATCTGGGTGAAGTCGCTGGTGGAGCTGGAGCGCAGCAGCTTGCCGCCGTCGACGACCACCACGTGGTCGCAGGTCCGCTCCAGCTCTCCGAGGAGGTGGGAGGTGACCAGGACGGAGATGCCGAAGTCCGTGTAGACGCGGCGGATCAGGCCGAGCATCTCGTCACGGCCGACCGGGTCCAGGCCGTTGGTCGGCTCGTCGAGGAGCACCAGCTGGGGGTCGTGGACGAGTGCCTGGGCGAGCTTGACGCGCTGCTTCATGCCGGTGGAGTAGCCGCCGATGGGACGGTAGCGCTCCTCGTACAGCCCGACGTGGCGCAGGGTGTCGGCGGTGCGCTCGCGGGCCGCGGTCGGCGGCAGCCCGGACATGCGCGCCATGTGGACGACGAACTCGGTGGCCGAGACGTCGGGTGGCAGGCAGTCGTGCTCGGGCATGTACCCGACGCGTTCACGGATGGCACTGCCATGCGTTTTGACGTCGAGGCCGAGCACGGCGGCGCTGCCCTCGGTGGCGGGGGACAGTCCCAGCAGAATTTTGATCAGCGTGGACTTGCCGGCTCCGTTGGCACCCACGAGGCCGGTCACACCAGGCCCGATGTCCAGGGAGAGCCGGTCGAGGGCGGTCACTCGGGGGTACCGCTTGCTCAGGCTTTCGGTCGCGATGACAGTCACGGGCTCGACGTTAGTGGCGCGGCTCTCGCGAAGCGTCAGACCTTGAGTGGGATCCCGTCTCCGCCTTGAGGCGTACGTACCCGTACTGGAGGCTGATGTGGACCGGACAACTTTATCCACAGGTCTGTGCACGACCCTTGACGTGATCTCCGGTCATTGTCACATTCATCAGTGTCAAGTTACGGGCGCGTACGGCTAGACGGATGGACGGGCTGACATGGCTGGGGACACCAAGCAACGCACCGCGCGACTCTCCGGACGACTCTCCGCCGATCTGGGCGGGTTCAGAGAGGTGCAGCGCCTCTCGTACGAGTGCGCCGAGGCCGTCGCGGCCCAGCTGCGGCCAGGCGTGACCGAGCGCGAGGCGGCGCGCATGCAGCGCCAGTGGCTGCGCGACCGCGGCGTACGGGACTGGTTCCACCTGCCCTTCGCCTGGTTCGGGGACCGCACCGCCTTCGCGAACTTCAAGATCCCGCTGCAGTTCTTCCCGACCCACCGGAAGCTGGAGCCGGGGATGCCGTTCATCCTCGACATGGCACCGGTCTTCAAGGGCTACGCGGCCGACATCGGCTACTCGGGCAGCCTCGGACTGAATCCGGTGCAGGACCGGCTGATGGCCGACCTCCAAGCCCATCGCGTACTGATCCTGGAGCAGGTGCGCGAGCGCCGCTCCCTGCGCGAGATCTACGAGAACGTCGAGCGGCTGATGACCCGGCAGGGGTACGCCAACCGGCACCGGGCCTATCCGTTCGGCGTGATCGCGCACAAGATCGACCGGGTCAAGGAGCGGCGCTGGTCCCCGACCGCCTTCGGGTTCGGCACCCAGTCCCTCAAGGGGCTGGCCGGTGACGCCCTGCACGGTCATCGCGAGGGCTGGTCCCCGCTGTGGAGTCCGTACCACTTCTCCGACCATCCGCCGCAGCCCGGACTGTGGGCGGTGGAGCCGCACCTGGGCTTCCGGGGTACCGGCGCGAAGTTCGAGGAGATCCTGGTCGTCACCGACTCCCGGGATCCCGAGGAGAGCGCGTTCTGGCTGGACGACGACTTGCCGCACGTGCGGCGCTGGGCCGAGGAGAAGGCAGCATGAGCGGCATGAGCGGGATGAGCGGAGCAGGAGTGGCGGGGCCGGCGGGTGCGCGCGAGCGCTGGGTGAGCACCGGAGGGATCGAGCTGTGCGTCGTCGAGCTCGGCGAGGCGGACCGCCCGACCGTGCTGCTGGTGCACGGTTACCCGGACAGCAAAGAGGTCTGGTCGGAGGTCGCCGAGCGGCTCGCCGCCCGCTTCCACGTGGTGCTCTACGACGTACGCGGCCACGGGCGCTCCACCGCGCCGCAGCCGCTGCGCGGCGGTTTCACCCTGGAGAAGCTGACCGACGACTTCCTGGCGGTGGCGGACGCGGTCAGCCCGGACCGGCCCGTGCACCTGGTCGGCCACGACTGGGGCTCCGTACAGGGCTGGGAGTTCGCGACGGTCCGCCGTACCGAGGGCCGGATCGCCTCCTTCACCTCGATTTCCGGTCCCTCCCTCGACCACTTCGGGCACTGGATCAAGAAGCGGATGACGCGGCCGACCCCGCGCGCGGCCGGGCAGTTGCTCGGCCAGGGCGCCAAGTCCTGGTACGTCTACATGCTGCACACCCCCGTGCTGCCGGAACTCGCCTGGCGCGGACCGCTCGGCAAGCGGTGGCCGTCGATCCTCCAGCGCGTCGAGAAGGTTCCGGCCGGCTCGTACCCGACGGCCTCGCTGCCTTCGGACGCGGCGCACGGCGCCTGGCTCTACCGCGACAACGTGCGGGCGCGGCTGCGCCGGCCGCGCCCCGACGCGTACGCCCACGCACCCGTGCAGCTGATCACCCCGACCGGGGACGCGTTCCTGTCCGAGCGGCTCTACGACGGCCTGGAGCACTGGGCCCCGGACCTGCTGCGGCGCACGCTGCCCGCCAAGCACTGGGTGCCCAGGACCCGGCCGGACCAGCTGGCCGCCTGGATCGGCGAGTTCGTCACCGCCCGGGAGGAACCGGCCACGCGGGCACCGGAGCTCAAGGCGCCGGGCCCGTACGCCGACCGCTTCGGCGGCCAGCTGGTCCTCGTCACCGGTGCGGCCAGCGGTATCGGCCGGGCCACCGCCTTCGCGTTCGCCGAGGCCGGGGCCCGGGTGGTGGCCGTCGACCGCGACGCCGAGGGCGCGGCGCGCACGGCCGACATGGCCCGGCTCGTGGGCGCCGCCGAGGCCTGGGCCGAGTGCGTGGACGTCAGCGACGAGCAGGCGATGGAGAAGCTCGCGGCGAAGGTCGCAGCCGAGTACGGCATCGTGGACGTCCTGGTCAACAACGCCGGGATCGGCCTGTCCGGAGCCTTCCTCGACACGACGGCCGAGGACTGGAAGAAGGTCCTGGACGTCAATCTGTGGGGCGTCATCCACGGCTGCCGGATCTTCGGCAGGCAGATGGCCGAGCGCGGCCAGGGCGGGCACATCGTCAACACCGCCTCCGCCGCGGCCTACCTGCCCTCCAGGACCCTGCCCGCCTACAGCACCTCGAAGGCCGCGGTGCTGATGCTGTCGGAGTGCCTGCGCGCGGAACTGGCGTCGAAGTCGATCGGTGTCTCCGCGATCTGCCCCGGCATCGTCAACACCAACATCACCGCCACGTCGCGCTTCGCCGGGGTGGACGAGGCCGAGGAGAAGCGCCGCCAGGAACGCTCCTCGCGGCTGTACGGGCTGCGCAACTTCCCGCCGGAGAAGGTCGCCGACGCCATCCTGCGCGCCGTGGTCCGCAACGAGGCCGTCGTCCCGGTGACTCCCGAGTCCAAGGGCGCCCTGTGGATGTCCCGCCACGCCCCACGCGTCCTGCGGCGCCTCGCGAGGCTGGAGCCGAAGCTGTGAGCGGGGGCTCGTGGTGGACAGAGCCCGGCACGGCCATACCCCGCTCCTTCCGGCGGTCGTACCATCCCTCGCAGGAGGGCTCGCTGCGCAGGGCGGTCGAGCACCTCGCGGCTTCACCTGCCGCCCGGCCGGCGCCGGGCGGCGCGGTCGGCCCAGCCGCGATGTCGTAGGGAGCCGGGATTGTCCGATCAGGCGGTAGCCGAGTACCGGATCGAGGATCTGGCGCACCACAGCGGGGCGACGGTGCGCACGATCCGGGCGTACCAGGACCGCGGGCTGCTGCCGAAGCCGGAGCGGCGCGGCCGTTCCAACGTCTACCGGGACACGCACCTGGCGCGGCTGCGCCAGATCGCGGACCTGCTCGACCGCGGCTACACCCTGGCCTCCATCAAGGAGTTGCTGGAGGCCTGGGACGCGGGACGCGGCCTGGGCGGCGTACTGGGGCTGGTCGCCGAGGTGCACGGGCCCTGGACCGACGAGGAGGCCGCCCGGATCAGCCGGGAGGAGCTGAACGAGCGGTTCGGCGGCCGGCCGGACGACGAGGCGGTGGGCGAGGCCTGCGAGCTGGGGGTCCTGGAGCGGATCCCGGGGCGCCCGGACCAGTTCCTGGTGCCCTCCCCACAGGAGCTGGCGGTTGCCGCCGAGCTGTACGCGGCCGGGGTGCCGCTGCCGGCGATCACCGGACACCTGCGGGAACTGCGCGGGCAGGTGGAGCACATCGCCTCGCGGTTCCTGGAGTTCACCACCGAGCACGTCTTCGCGCGCTACCTCGGGCAGGTGCCGCCCACGGACGCGGACGCGGCGAAGGCGGCGACGATGGTGCGGCGGCTGCGCCCGCTCGCCCAGCAGACCGTGGACGCGGAGCTGGCGCGGGCGATGCGGCTCTTCGCGACCCGGCATCTGCAGCGGCACCTGGGGGCGGCGGGCACGCCCCAGCCGTCGGGGCCCTCGCCGGTGGCGCTGCCGGCCGGGACGGTACGGGCGGTGCAGGATCTGGTGGGCCCCGACCACGTGGCGGAGTTCGTCCGGGCCGCGACGGAGCGGGAGCTCCAGGCCCGGACCATGAACGATCTGGCGCGCCGGGCCGAGCCCGGCCGGTAGTCCACAGGGCGGGTCATGCATTTGCCGTCAAAACCCGCCCAAACGGCTGTGGACAACTCCCCTTTTCCTGTGGGCAACTGAGGCGGCGCCTCAGTCGACGGGCTCGTACGCCGCCTTCGTGGGGCTCGCGCCGTCCGCCGGCCCGGTGCCGGGCAGGGACGCCGGCACGGCGGTCTCGACCGGCACCGGCTTCGCGGTCCGCGAGGCCCCGTTCCCGCTTCCGCTGCCGTTCCCGCTGGGGTTCCCCTTCCCGTACAGCAGGGCGGCCAGGGCCAGGCCGAGGATCCCGCCGATCAACTGGGCGGCGACGAATCCGGGCAGCGACTGCGGGGCGATGCCGGTGAAGGAATCGCTGAAGCTGCGCCCGATCGTGCCGGCCGGGTTGGCGAAGGACCCGGAGGAGGTGAACCAGATCGCGGCGGCGATGTACGCCGCGACCGCCGCCGGGACGAGCCGGGGGCGCCCGATCCGCCCGAGGCCCTGGATCACGAGGACGAGACCGGCGGTGGCGACCACCTCGCCGATGAGCAGGTGCCCGCCGTCGCGCACCTGGGTGGAGAAAGTGCCCGGGGTCCGGCCGAACATGGTCTCCGCGAGGAGGGCGCCGCCGATGGCGCCCGCGGTCTGGGCCACGGTGTAGACGAATGCCTCCCGGCCGCCGAGCCCCTCACCGCCGGTGCGCCGGGCCCACCAGGAGGTGAGGGTGACCACCGGGTTGAGGTGGGCGCCGGACAGCGGCCCGAAGAGGGTGATGATCAGCCCGAGGCCGATGGCCGAGGCGAGCGAGTTGGCGATGAGGGCGACCCCGGTGTCCCGGCTGAGCTCGGCGGCCTGGAGTCCGGAGCCGATCACGACCACGAGCAGGCCGGCGGTCCCGATCAGCTCGGCAGCCGCACGGCGTGGCAGAGAGGCATGGGCTGTCATGGTTTCTCCCCCTGAGCAGAAGTGGCAGCGGAAAATGTATTCCGCATCTTGGAATGGCGATAGAGGGTGTCCACCATCGGGCCGCACCGAAAATCCCTGCCGGAAGACCGCCCGAGCGGGCACGCTGGGGCCATGGATGAAAGACGCACCGTGAAGGTGTCGAAGTACGTCTCGAAACACCTGCGGCACCAGCCGGAACGGATCGGACTGGTGCTCGATCCCCAGGGCTGGGTGGAGATCGACGATCTGCTGGAGGCGGCCGCCGCCCACGGATTCCACTTCAGCCGCGCCGAACTCGACCACGTCGTCGCCGCCAACGACAAGCAACGGTTCGCCGTCGAGGGCACCCGGATCCGGGCGAACCAGGGGCACACCGTCGCCGTGGACCTGGACCTTCCGGAGGCCGAGCCGCCCGCGTACCTCTACCACGGCACCGTCGCCGCCGCCCTGGACGCGATCCGCGCCGAGGGCCTGCGCCCGATGACCCGCCACCACGTGCACCTGTCCCCGGACCGGGAGACCGCGACCCGCGTCGGCGCGCGGCGCGGGCGGCCCGTCGTGCTCGCCGTGGACGCGGGTGCGATGCGTGCGGCCGGTCACGTCTTCCGGATCAGCGCCAACGGGGTGTGGCTGGTGGACGCGGTACCGCCGCAGTTCCTGCGTTTCCAGTAGCTTCCGGCAGCGCGCCCGGCAGGGCTTTCAGCGGCGGTTCCGGAGGCACTCCCAAGGGCGGGAATTCACGCTGAGATTGTCGGACCATCCCCCTAATGTGTGTCCCACTCCGGGATCCGTGAGGGGGGCACCTCGCGATCACCGATCCATCCCTGCATGTACGCGAGGTGACGCCCTATGACGTCCGCACCCCACAATTTCCAGGTCGATCTGCGCGGCCTGGTGGATCTCCTCTCCCACCACCTCTACTCCAGCCCGCGCGTCTACGTCCGCGAGCTCCTGCAGAACGCCGTGGACGCGGTCACCGCCCGCCACGCCCTCGACCCGGAAACCGAGGTCCGCATCCGGCTGTCGGCGTCCGGCGGCCGCGTGACCATCGAGGACAGCGGCATCGGCCTGACCGCCGACGAGGCCCATTCCCTGCTCGCCACCATCGGCCGCAGCTCAAAGCGCGGAGGCGACGGCTCCATCGCCGAGCACGGTCTGGAAGCCACCCGCCGTGAGTTCCTCGGCCAGTTCGGCATCGGGCTGCTCGCGTGCTTCGTCGTGGCCCGCCAGATCCGCGTCGTCACCCGCTCCGCCCGCGACCCCGATGCCGCGCCCGTGGAATGGCTCGCCACGGACGACGGTTCGTACACCGTCCGCGAACTGCCCCACGAGGCACGCCCGGAGCCCGGTACCACCGTCGTCCTCGAAGCCCGCCCGGGCGCCGCGGAATGGACCGCCCCGGCGACGGTCGAGGAACTGGCCCGCGACTACGGCTCCCTCCTGCCGTACGCCATCACCTTCGACGACGGCGAGGGCGGCGAGCCGCGCCCCGTCACCGACCGCCCCGCCGTATGGGACCGGCCCTTCCCCACCCCCGCCGCCCGCCGCGTCGCGCTCGCCGGGCACTGCGCGCAGCTCTTCGGCTTCACCCCGCTCGACAGCATCGACCTCGACCTGCCGGTCGCCGGCGTGCGCGGGGTGGCGTACGTCCTTCCGGAGCCGACCAGCCCCGCCCACCGGGCCGGACACCGCGTCCACCTCAAGGGCATGCTGCTGACCGACCGGGCCGACAACCTGCTGCCGGACTGGGCCTTCTTCGTCCGCGCCGTCCTCGACACGGACACCCTGCGGCCCACCGCCTCCCGGGAGAACCTCTACGACGACGAGACCCTGGCCGCCGTACGGGAGGCGCTCGGCGCCCGCGTCCGCGGCTGGCTCGCCGAGCTCGCCGCGAGCGAACCGGACCGCCTGGCCGCCTTCCTGCGCGTCCACCACCTCGGTGTGAAGTCCATGGCCCGGCACGACTCCGAACTGCTCGGGCTGATGCTGCCGTGGCTGCCCTTCGAGACCAGCGACGGCTCGATGAGCCTGCAGGAGTTCGCGGCCGCCCACACGGACATCCACTTCACGCGCACCGTCGAGGAGTTCCGCCAGATCGCACCGATCGCCGCCGCCCACGGGCTCGGGGTCATCAACGCCGGCTACACCTACGACGCGGACCTACTGGCCCTGCTGCCCGCCGTGCGGCCTGACCTCAAGATCACCGAGCTGGACGCCGGAGCCGTCACCGAGCGGCTGGACCCGGTGCCGACCGCAGCCGAACTGGAACTCGCCGCCTTCCTGGCCACCGCGCGCACCCGCCTGGAGCCCCAGGGCTGCGACGTGGTGCTGCGCGCCTTCCAACCCGTCGCCGTCCCCGCGCTCTACCTCGACGACCGCCAGGCCCGCCAAGAGCGCGACCGCACCGCCGCGCTGGAGAGCGCCGACTCCCTGTGGAGCGGCATCCTCGGCGCGCTGCGGGGCTCCGCGCCGCGCGCCCGGCTGGTCCTCAACCACAACAATCCCCTGATCCGGCGGATCGCCGCCCTTCCCGACGAGGCGCTGACCGGCACCGCCGTCGAATCGCTGTACGGGCAGGCCCTGCTGATGTCGCAGCGGCCGCTGCGCCCCGCCGACTCCACCCTGCTCAACCGGGCCTTCCTCGGACTCCTGGAATGGGCGACGCACTCCACCGATGCCCGCGATGCCCAGGAGGACCAGAAGTGACGACGCTGACGCGCGAGGAGATCGTGCGGGGTCTGGCGGAGAACCGCGAAGCGCCGAACGGCGCGGCGCGCAACGCGCACGCCGAGGCCCTGGCCGGTGCGGCCGAGGCGAACGGCGACCGTGCGCTGTTCCGCGAGGCCCTGGACAACCTGATCAACGCGTATCTCTACAGCTCCGAGTCGTCGAAGATGCTGGTGCCCTTCGCGCGGCTGCTCCAGGAGTACGACCAGGACCCGGGCGCCTTCGGCGAATGGGACGCGCACTCGCTGTTCTGGCAGTTCAAGTGGGTGGCCTCGGCCATCTCGGACTCTCCCGGGATCCCGCTGGAGTCGGCCGTCGGCTGGCTGGACGAGATGGAGCGCCGCTACAAGATCGCGGGCTACAGCGAGCGGCCCGTACGCGAGGCCGAGCTGTGGCTCGCCCATGCGATCGGCGACGACGAGCGCGCCGAGCGGGCCTTCCGGCGCTGGCTGGCCGCGGAACGCGACGACATGAGCGACTGCCAGGCCTGCGAGCTCAACGGCCAGGGCCAGTACGCCGTCGTGCAGGGCGATGACGCCGAGGCGCTGGAGCTGTGGAAGCCGGTGCTCACGGGCGATCTGGTCTGCGCCGAGGAGCCGCACCGGGTCCTGGCCACCTCGCTGTTGCCGCTGCTGCGGCTCGGCCGGGCCGACGAGGCGCGCTCGAACCATGTGCGCGGCTACCGCATGGCCCGCGGCAACGAGAGCCTGCTGCCGTCGGTCGGCAAGCACATCGAATTCTGCGCGCTCACCGGCAACGAGTCGCGCGGACTGGAGATCCTGGCCGAGCACGCCGCCCATGTGGCTCCGCTCGCCAATCTCGACGACCGGCTTGCCTTCCACGGCGGCATCCTCGTGCTGCTGCGCCGTCTGGAGGAGCTGGGCCACGGCCGGAGCCCGGCCGTCCCCTACGAGGGAGCACCCCGTACGGTCTCCGAGCTGTACGAGGTGCTCCACGCGGGCTGCCTGGACATCGCCCGGCAGTTCGACGCGCGCAACGGCACGACCCGGGTCTCGGACCGCTTCCTCGCGCGGGTGGGCCGGGAGCCGCTGGTGGGCGCGCTGCCGCTGGGGGTGCGCAGTGCGGAACTGCCCCGGACCGACACGGCCGGTGCCGGTGCCGATGCCGCTGCCACCGCCGGTGCCGCTGTGGGCGCCGCCTCCGCCGTGTCCGCGCCGGTCTCGGTGCCCGCCGGGTTCACCGAGCTCGTGGAGCGGGCCCGCGGTGCCCGTGACGTGAGTCATCCGGGTGCGGACGCCCTGTGGGCCGAGGTGGCCGTACGGGTGGAGGCGCAGCCGGAGCACGATCCGCTGGTCCGCGCCGACCTCGCGGACCAGCAGGCCCTGGCCGCCGCGCGGCGCGGGGCCGAGGAGGCTCCCCAGCTCCTCGCCGCGGTCCGCGACGCCTACCGGGCGCTCGGCCGGGCGGAGCGCGCCGCGCTCGCCGAGCTGCGGCTGGCGAGCGTGGCCGCGCAGTCGGGGGCCGCGCCCGCGGAGATCCGGAAGCTGCTGCGGATCGCCCTGCGGTCCGCCGAGGCATTGGACGCCGCCGAACCGTTGCGGGCCCGGCGGATCGCGCTCGCGGAACTGTCGGCGATCCGCGTGGAGTCGTACCTGCGCTCGGTTGAGGCGGCCGGCCCGGACGACCAGCACCAGGACCACCACCACGGCGGGGAGGAAGAGCGACTGGCTCCTGCCGTCGGCGGAGCGCCTTTTCGAGCAGCTGAACGGGGCGTAGAGCCTCGGTCGTCGCCGTCGCCGCCGCCGCTCCGGACTGGACCGGAGCGGCGACGGCAGGCGGATCAGCTGTCGAGCTGGGCCAGGGCCTCGGTGGCGATCTTCTCGAAGACGGCCTCGTCGGCGGCGAAGTCGGAGTCCGGGATCGGCGCGTGGATCACCAGCTCGGTGAAGCCGAGCTCGCGGTGGCGGCCGGCGAAGTCGACGAACGCGTCCACCGACTCCAGCACGGTGTTGGCCTCGGGCGTGAAGCCTGTCAGCAGGATCTTCTCCATGGAATCGGGATCCCGCCCGATCTCCACGAAGGCCTTGTCGAGCCGTTCGAGCTGTCCGCGCAGGGCCTCCCGCGACTGCTCGGGGGTGCCCTCCTCGAAGAGCTTCGGGTCGCCCGTGGTCACCCAGGCCTGGCCGTGGCGGGCGGCGAGCCGCAGACCGCGCGGTCCTGTCGCGGCGACCGCGAACGGCAGCCGCGGCCCCTGCACGCAGCCGGGGATGTTGCGGGCCTCCTCGGCGGAGTAGAAGGTGCCCTCGTGGCTCACCGAGCCCTCGGTCAGCAACTGGTCCAGCAGCGGCACGAACTCGCCGAAGCGGTCGGCGCGCTCACGCGGGGACCAGGCCTCCTGGCCCAGCGCGGTGGCGTCGAAGCCGTTGCCGCCTGCTCCGATGCCGAGGGTGACCCGCCCGCCGGAGATGTCGTCCAGGGACATGAGCTCCTTGGCGAGAGTCACCGGGTGGCGGAAGTTCGGAGAGGTGACGAGCGTGCCCAGGCGCAGCCGCTCGGTCGCGGTGGCCGCCGCGGTCAGGGTGGGCAGAGCACCGAACCACGGGCCATCGCGGAAGGTCCGCCAGGACAGGTGGTCGTAGGTGTAGGCGGTGTGGAATCCGAGCTGCTCAGCCCGGAGCCACTGATCGCGGCCTCCCTCATGCCATCGACGTACCGGAAGGATCACCGTGCTCAGACGCAGACTCATGCGTCGAGCCTACGGCGAGGCGATGTTTCACGTGAAACATCGCCTCGTGTGAAACATCATCCGGCCAGCAACCGGACCCGATCATGGTCCGACCGTCCCCGACCATGGGCGAAGATGGAGCGTGACCTCGGCTCCCCAGCGCCCGGACGGGCCCACCCCCACGCCCCGGCTCATCGCCACCGACCTCGACGGCACCCTGCTGCGCGACGACAAATCCGTCTCGCCGCGTACCGTCGCCGCGCTCGCCGCCGCCGAGGAGGCCGGGATCGAGGTCTTCTTCGTCACCGGACGCCCGGCCCGCTGGATGGACGTGGTCAGCGATCACGTCCACGGGCACGGCCTCGCGATCTGCGCCAATGGCGCGGCGGTCGTCGACCTGCACGCCGGACGGGAGTTCGTCCAGGTCAGGTCCCTCCCGCAGGCGGCCGCGCTCGCCGTCGTCGATGCCCTGCGGATCGCCGCACCCGGCACGTCCTTCGCGGTCGAGCTGACCACCGGCATCAACTACGAGCCGGCGTACCCGCCGTTCTTCAAGGACCCGGCCGCCAGGATCGCCACGGCCGAGGAGCTGCTGCGGGAGGACACGGACGGGGGCGGGGCGCCCGTACTGAAGCTGCTGGCGCACCACTCCGAGATCGCCCCGGACGAGTTCCTGACGCTGGCCCGCTCCGCCGCCGGCGCCTACGCGTCGATCACCCGCTCCAGCCCCACGGCCCTGCTGGAGATCAGCGGGCACGGGGTCTCCAAGGCCAGCACGCTGGCGCTGTGCTGCGCCGAGCGGGGCATTTCCCCCGACGAGGTCGTCGCGTTCGGGGACATGCCGAACGACGTGGAGATGCTCAACTGGGCCGGCACCTCGTACGCGATGGGCAACGCGCACCCGGATGTGATCGCGGCCGCGTCCGGCCGTACGGTCGCCAACAACGAGGACGGGGTCGCCCTCGTCATCGAGCGGATCCTGGCCGAACTCATCGCACGGCAGCAGGCCTGAGCAGCGGCTCCGAGCGCACAGGCACGGACACCGGGCACCTCAGAGCGGGGCCTCCCACACCAGGGTGGTCCCGCCGCCGTCCTCGCCGAGCCCCGGGCCGTACGAGCTCGCGCCGCCCAGTGCCTCGGCCCGTCGGCGCAGATTGCGCAGCCCGCTGCGCCGGCCCCCTTCGGGGATGCCCACCCCGTCGTCGGCGACCTCCAGCCGGATCCCCGGCCGGCCGTCGGCGAGCGTGACGGTGCAGTCGAGGACCACCTCGATCCGGGACGCGTCGGCATGGCGGAAGGCATTGGACAGCGCTTCGCGCAGCGCGGCGATCAGGTTCTTGCCGACCAGCTCGTCGACGACGGTGTCGATCGGGCCGAGGAAGCGGTGCGCGGGCTTGAAGCCCAGGGGCACTGCCGCCATGTTGATCTCCCTCAGCACCCGGGTGCGCAACCCGGACGGAGCCTCAGCGGGGCCCTGATGGAGGGCGAAGATGGCGGTGCGGATCTCCTGGATCGTCACGTCCAGTTCGTCCACGGCCTTGCCCACGCCGTCGCGGACCTCGGGAACGATGGACCGGCGCTGGGCGCCCTCCAGCATCATCCCGGTGGCGAACAACCGCTGGATGACCAGGTCGTGCAGGTCGCGGGCGATCCTGTCCCGGTCCTCGAACACGGCCAGCCGCTCACGGTCGCGCTGCGCCTCGGCCATCATCAGGGCGAGCGCCGCCTGCGAGGCGAACTGAGTGGCCAGGGTCCGCTCGGCCTCACTGAACGGACGCTTGCCACGCCCCCGGGGGGTGACCAGGGCGCCCAGCACCCGCCCGCCGCTGTGCAGGGGCAGCATCATGCAGGGCCCGTACTGGCTGGTCAGCTTGCTCATCGTGCGGGGGTCGGACGCGGCGTCGTCCACGAAGACCGGCTCGCCGCGCAACAGACTGTCCACCACCGGGCTCTCGGCCGGGATCACCACACCGAGCGAGGTGGCCGGGTTCTCGGCCGAGACGGCGACGATCTCCATCCCGCCCTCCTCGGCCGGCAGCAGCACGATCCCCGCGGAGGAGTCGGCGAGTCGGCGGGCCTGCTCCGCCACCACCACGAGGGCGTCGTCCGCGTCCCCGCCGGACAGGAGGGCGGTGGTGACGGCCACCGAGCCGTCGATCCAGCGCTCGCGCTGCGTGGCGGCCTCGTACAGCCGGGCGTTGCCGATGGCGATGCCGGCCTCGGTGGCCAGGACCCGGACCATGTGGACGTCGTAGTCGTTGAACTCTCGGCCGCCGTTCTTCTCGGCGAGGTACAGATTGCCGAAGATCTCTCCCTGCACCCGGATCGGGACACCGAGGAAGGTCTTCATGGGCGGGTGGTGCGCCGGGAATCCCGCGGAGCGCGGATCCTTCGTCAGATCGGCGAGCAGCACGGTGTCGGAATGTGAGATCAGTGCTCCGAGCAGGCCCCGCTTCCCGTCGGGGCGGTGTCCGATCTTCCGGTCCAGCTCCGGGGCGATCCCGTGGGTGACGAAGTCCGAGAGCCCGCGGCCCTCCGTGTCGACGACGCCGATCGCCGCGTAGCGGGCGCCCGCGAGCTCGGCCGCGGTCTCGCAGATGCGGTCCAGCGTGGAGTGCAGTTCGAGGCCGGTCCCGACCGACCGCATCGCCTCCAGCAGTTGCGGTACCCGGGCCGTGAGCTCGGTGGACAGGCCCTGCAGGCTCCTGGTGGCCTCGGTGGCGGCCACCAGCGGGTCCGACGGCACGGGCACGGCCGGTGCGGCCGGCGAGGGATCCGGCAGCGGATCCGACGAAGCCGGCGACTGTTGCGACTGCTGCGCTGACATGTTCTTGAGACTAGTTAGTCCCCATTAGCGGGGAAAGTTGGCCAAAGTCCCGTCCGTGGCCCTTTCGCGCTCCAGCAGCCTCCGCAGCGGTCCCTCGGCCGCGGCCAGCCCCGCGTACGCGCCGCGCTGCACGACCTCGCCGTGGTCCAGCACGATCACCTCGTCGACCGCCGCCAGGCCGGCCAGCCGGTGCGTGATCAGCACGGTGGTCCGGCCCTCGGTCGCGGCCAGCAGGTCCGCCGTCAGGGCGTCCGCCGTGGCCAGGTCCAGGTGCTCGGCCGGCTCATCCAGGACCAGTACGGGGAAGTCCGCGAGCAGCGCCCGGGCCAGGGCCAGTCGCTGGCGCTGACCGCCCGAGATCCGCTCGCCGTGCTCGCCGACCAGGGTGTCCAGGCCGTCCGGAAGTCCGTCGGCCCACTCCAGCAACCGGGCCGCGGCCAGCGCCTCGCGCAGCTGCTCCTCGCCCGCCCCGGTCCGGGCCAGGCGCAGGTTCTCCCGCACCGAGCTGTCGAAGATGTGGGCGTCCTGGGCGCACAGGCCCACGAGCGCGCGGACATCGTCGCCGTCGAGGGTGCGCGCGTCGGTCCCGCCCAGGGTGTACGTGCCCTCGTACGGATCCAGGAAGCGGAGCATGACCTGGGCCAGCGTGGTCTTTCCGGAGCCCGAGGGGCCGACGACGGCGATGCGGCGGCCGGCCTCCAGGGTCAGGTCCAGCCCGTGCAGGGCGTCACGGTCCTGGCCGGGGTGGCGGGCGGCGAGCCCCGTCAGCCGCAGCGGGAAGGGCGAAGCGGGAGCGGCGGCGGGCTGCTCCGGCTCGGCGACCGGGACCGGCGCGTCGATGACCTCGTAGACCCGCTCGGCGCTGCGGCGCACCCGCTGACGGTACTGGACGGCGAGCGGAAGTCCGTTCACCGCCTCGAAGGCGGCGAGGGGCGTCAGGACCGCAACGGCCATGGCCACCCCGGACAGCCGCCCGTCATGGACGGCGTTCGCGGCGACGGCCGCGGCGGCCACCACGGTGAGCCCGCACACGAGGGCGGACAGCCCGCCGCCCAGCCCGCTCGCGGCGGCACCCCGCGCCGCGATGCGGGTCAGCACACCGTCGCTCTCATGCGCCCGGCCCTTACGGTCGTCCAGCGCACCGGCCACGGTCAGCTCCGCGGTGCCGGTGAGGAGATCGGCCACCCGGGTGGCGAGCTCGCCCCGCCCGGGCGCGAGCCTGCGCTCCGCCCGGCGGGCGCAGGCCCCGCTGACCAGCGGCACCCCGATGCCGGCGGCGAGCAGCCCGGTGGCGAGCACGGCTCCGGCCTCGGGAAGCAGCCAGGTGGTGAAGGCGACCGAACCGGTTCCGACGAGCAGGGCGGTACCGACCGGCAGCAGCCAGCGCAGCCAGTAGTCCTGGAGGGCGTCGGCGTCGGCCACCAGTCGGACCAGCAGGTCCCCGCGCCGGTGCTCGCGCAGCCCGGCGGGCGCGATGCGCTCCAGCCGCCGGTAGACGGACACCCGCAGGTCGGCGAGCATCCGCAGCACGGCGTCGTGGGAGACGAGCCGTTCCGCGTACCGGAAGACGGCGCGCCCCATTCCGAAGGCCCGGGTGGCTGTGACGGCCACCATCAGATAGAGCACGGGCGGCTGTTCGGAGGCCCGTGAGATCAGCCAGCCGGACACGGCCATCAGGCCGACGCTGCATCCCACGGCCAGCGCCCCGAGCAGCAGCCCGAGCCTGAACCGTCCCTGCCAGGCCTTGGCCACCGCCCGCACCCGGCGCAGCGGATCGGCCCCGCGCGCATCGGTCCCGCCGCCGGCCCGCACCCGCTCGGGCTCGGCGCCGAGGATCCACTCCCCGGCGTCCGGGCCGCTGTCGCCGGGGGACTGGGCACGGCCCGCGTCACGGGAAGCGCCCGGGTGGGGGAGCAGCCCCTCACGGTCCGGCCCCTCGGGAAGAGCACCGCCCCGGCGGGGCCCCTCGGCAAGAGACCCCTCAACGGGGCGCCCGTCGGCCAAGAGCTCGGCGGGCCCGCCCGCCGCCATCGGGACCACCCGGTCCGCGACCGCGAGCAGCGCTGGCCGGTGCACGACCAGCAGGACGGTCCGCCCTGCGGACAGCCGCCGGACCGCGTCCACGATCCCCGCCTCGGTCTCACCGTCCAGCGCAGCCGTCGGCTCGTCCAGGAGCAGCACGGGCCGGTCCGCGAGGAAGGCGCGCGCCAGGGCCAGTCGCTGCCGCTGCCCGGCGGACAGTCCCACACCGCCCTCGCCGAGCAGCGTCTGCGCCCCGCGCGGCAGCGCGGTCACGAACTCCCAGGCCCCGGCGTCCTTCAGGGCCCCGTCCACCTCGCTGTCGGAGGCCCCCGCGCGGGCCAACCGGACGTTCTCGGCGATCGTCCCGGCGAACAGGTGCGGCCGCTGCGGCACCCAGGCGACCTGCTCCCGCCAGTGCACCGACGACAGCTCGGCCAGGTCCACGCCGGCGATCCGCACCCGCCCCGCGGTCGGCGTCACGAACCCCAGCAGCACCTGGAGCAGGGTGGACTTGCCCGCGCCGCTCGGACCGGTGAGGGCCACGCACTCTCCCGGCGCGACGGTCAGCGAGACCGGCCCGGGGGAGTCCTCGCCCCGGCCCTCGTAGCGGACGGCGACCCCGTCGATCTCGATCCGCAGGGGGGCGCCGCCGGGCAGCCCGGCCGTCCCCGCCGGACCGGTGGCGGGGGCCTCCAGGATCTCGAAGATCTCCTCCGCGGCCGCCAGTCCCTCCGCGGCCGCGTGGTACTGCGCCCCCACCTGCCGCAGCGGCAGGTACGCCTCGGGCGCCAGGATCAGGATGACCAGGCCGGTGTAGAGGTCCAGCTCACCGTGGACCAGTCGCATGCCGATGGTCACGGCGACCAGGGCCACCGACAGGGTCGCCAGCAGTTCCAGGGCGAAGGAGGAGAGGAAGGCGATGCGCAGGGTCCGCATCGTCGCGCGCCGGTAGTCGTCGGTGATCTTGCGGATCGACTCGGCCTGCGCCTTGGCCCGGCCGAAGACCTTCAGCGTGGGAAGGCCGGCCACCACGTCGAGGAAGTGCCCCGACAACCGGGACAGCAGCCGCCACTGGCGGTCCATCCGGGACTGGGTGGCCATGCCGATGAGCACCATGAACACGGGGATCAGGGGCAGCGTGACCACGATGATGGCCGCCGACACCCAGTCCTCGGTGACGATGCGGGCCAGGACCGCCACCGGCACGACCACCGCGAGACCCAGCTGGGGCAGGTAGCGGGAGAAGTAGTCGTCGAGCGCGTCCACACCCCGGGTGGCCAGTGACACCAGCGACCCGGTCTTCTGCCCGGTGAGCCGGCCGGGGCCGAGATCCGCAGCCCGGTCCAGCAGCCGACCCCGCAGCTCCGATTTGACCGCCGCGCTGGCGCGGTGCGCCGCCAGCTCCGTCAGCCAGGCGATCAGGCCGCGCCCGAGCGCCACCGCCGCGAGCAGCAGCAGCGGCGTCCGGAGCGCTTCGCCGCCCAGGCCCTTCTCGAAGGCTCCGACCACGATCTCGGCGAGCAGCATCGCCTGACCGACGACCAGCCCGGCCCCGACGAGCCCCAGGGCCACGACCGCGCCCAGGAAGAGGCGGGTCGAGCGGGCGTACCGAAGCAGGCGCGGGTCGATCGGTTTCACGTGAAACATCCCCCAGGGGAGGGTCGGACGGGCGGGGTGGCGCGGAACTCAGTGCACGTCGACGATGTGCTGCGTACCGATCCGCTTGCGGAACACCCAGTACGTCCAGCCCTGGTAGAGGAGGACGAGCGGGGTGGCCACGGCCGCGCACCAGGTCATGATCTTCAAGGTGTACGGGCTGGACGAGGCGTTGGTGACCGTGAGGTTCCAGGCGTCGTTCAGCGAGGACGGCATGACGTTCGGGAAGAGCGTCAGGAAGAGCATCGCGACGGCCGCCGCGATGGTGACCCCGGACAGTGCGAAAGACCAGCCCTCGCGACCCTTGAGGTTGGCGCCGAGCGCCCCGAGCAGTGCCAGCACGGCGACGGCCATCGCGACCAGGCTCTTGCCGTCGCCGCGGGAGACCTGGGTCCAGATCAGGAAGACCAGTGCCAGCGCGGCGGTGATGACGCCCAGCCCGGTCGCCAGCTTCCGCGAGCGGTCCCGGATGTCACCGACCGTCTTGAGCGAGGTGAAGACGGCGCCGTGGAAGGTGAAGAGGGTGAGGGTGACCAGTCCGCCCAGGATCGAGTAGACGTTGAGCAGGTCGAAGAGGCTGCCGACGTACTCCATGTTCTCGTCGATCTTCACACCGCGGACGATGTTGGCGAAGGCCACGCCCCACAGGAAGGCGGGGATCAGCGAGGTCCAGAAGATCGCGTGTTCCCAGTTGGTCTGCCACCGGTCCTCGGGGCGCTTGTGCCGGTACTCGAAGGCGACGCCGCGGATGATGAGGCACACCAGGATGAGCAGCAGCGGCAGGTAGAAGCCGGAGAAGAGGGTGGCGTACCACTCGGGGAAGGCGGCGAAGGTCGCACCGCCCGCCGTGAGCAGCCAGACCTCGTTGCCGTCCCACACGGGCCCGATGGTGTTGATCAGGACCCGCCTCTCCGTACGGTCGCGGGCGAGCAGCTTGGTCAGTACGCCGACTCCGAAGTCGAAGCCCTCCAGGAAGAAGTAGCCGGTCCACAGGACGGCGATGAGTACGAACCAGACGTCGTGGAGTTGCATGGTGCGGTCTCCTCAGCCTCAGTACGAGAAGGCCATCGGCCGGTCGGGGTTCTTGTCGTCCCCGCCGATCTTGGTGGGCGGGTTGAGATCGGCCTCGGTGAGCTCGGGCGGTCCGGCCTTGACGTACTTGACGAGGAGCTTGACCTCGATGACGGCGAGCACCGCGTAGAGGAGAGTGAAGCCGATCATCGAGGTGAGCACCTCGGCCTGGGAGACGTTCGGCGAGACCGCGTCCCGGGTGCGCAGGACTCCGTAGACCACCCAGGGCTGGCGCCCCATCTCGGTGAAGATCCAGCCCCACGAGCTGGCGATCAGCGGGAAGCCCATCGTCCAGAGCGCGACGATCCAGTACAGGTCGGCGAACTTCGGGCTCAGCGCCTTCTTGAAGAGGACCAGGTTGGGGACCTCGTCCTCCCCGGTACGCAGGCCGGGCGGCAGCATGAACTTCTTGCGGGTCAGCCACAGACCCAGCACGCCGATGCCGAGGGAGGCCATGCCGAAGCCGATCATCCAGCGGAAACCCCAGTAGGCGACCGGGATGTTGGGCCGGTAGTCGCCGGGGCCGAACTTCTCCTGCTCCGCCTTGTTGACGTCGTTGATGCCCGGGACGAACGAGGTGAAGTCGTCGTTGGCCAGGAAGGACAGCAGGCCGGGAATCTCTATCGCGACCTTGTTGTGGCCCTTCTCCACGTCGCCGTAGGCGAAGACCGAGAAGGGGGCCGGCGCCTCGCCGTCCCAGAGCGCCTCGGCGGCGGCCATCTTCATGGGCTGCTGCTTGAACATCACCTTGCCGAGCAGGTCACCGCTCAGGGCGGTGCCCATGCCGGCGATGATCATGACGACCAGGCCGAGCCGCAGCGAGCTCCGCATCACGGGGATGTGCCTCTTGCGCGCCAGGTGGAAGGCGGCGATGCCGGTCATGAACGCACCGCCCACCAGGAAGGCGGCCGTGATGGTGTGGAAGAACTGGGTGAGGGCGGTGTTCTGGGTGAGCACGAGCCAGAAGTCGGTGAGCTCGGCCCGGCCCCGCTCCTCGTTGATGCGGTAGCCGACCGGGTGCTGCATCCAGGAATTGGCCGCCAGGATGAAGTAGGCGGACAGGACCGTGCCGATGGACACCATCCAGATGCAGGCCAGGTGGATCTTCTTGGGCAGCTTGTCCCAGCCGAAGATCCACAGACCGATGAAGGTCGACTCGAAGAAGAACGCGATCAACGCCTCGAATGCCAGGGGGGCACCGAAGATGTCGCCGACGAAGCGCGAGTAGTCGGACCAGTTCATGCCGAACTGGAACTCCTGGACGATGCCGGTGACGACACCCATCGCGATATTGATCAAGAAAAGCTTCCCCCAGAACTTCGTGGCCCTGAGGTACTTCTCCTTCTCGGTGCGCACCCACGCGGTCTGCAGGCCGGCCGTGAGCGCGGCGAGCGAGATCGTCAGGGGTACGAAGAGGAAGTGATAGACGGTGGTGATGCCGAACTGCCAGCGCGCCAGAGTCTCCGGCGCCAAAGCCAGGTCCACGTCCTCGTCTCCTTCGCGTCGCCGTGATCATGCGGCAGGCTGCCTGTTGTGTCCCACCCAATCCGGGAGGAAGCAGGACACGCTTGTGAACGCGTTCACATTCACAAGCATTATGTCGTACCACCGTCGGCGGCCGTCAGGCGGGGTACCCCTCTAGCCAATCCATTCAACAGATTGTTGAATGCGGCTCATGCAGATACGGATTTCCTGGCCTGCGGGCCAGCTCACCGCGACCCTTGACGAGACCCCGACCAGCAAGGCGCTGGCCGAGGCCCTTCCGATCTCCGCCTCCGCGAACACCTGGGGCGAGGAGGTCTACTTCGACACCGGCGTCTGCGTGGCCCTGGAACACGACGCCCAGCAGGTCGTGGAGCCGGGCACGGTCGCCTTCTGGACCGAGGGCGACGCGCTCGCGCTGCCCTACGGCCCCACACCCATCTCACGCGGAGGCGAGAGCCGCCTGGCGAGCCCGTGCAACGTGCTCGGCTCGTTCGACGGCGACCCCCGCCTGCTCTCCACCGTCCGCGACGGCGATCCCATCCGCGTGGAACTGGCCTAGCCCGTCCCCGCAGGCCCGGACCGGGCCTGGCCGGCCCCTGCCGGGTCCGGCCGCCAGGACAACCACGGCCGCCTACAGCTCCTTGAAGAACGCCTCCGCCGTGTGCAGGAAGAGGTCGTTCGCCTCGGTCTCACCGATCGTGACCCGCAGGCCCTCGCCCGCGAAGGGCCGGACCACCACACCGGCCTTCTCGCAGGCCGCCGCGAACTCGGCGGTCCGCTCCCCCAGCCGCATCCACACGAAGTTCGCCTGGGTGTCCGGCACGGACCAGCCCTGCGCGAGCAGCGTCTCGTGCACCCGCGCGCGCTCGCCCACCAGCGCCCCGACGCGGCCCATCAGCTCGTCCTCGGCGCGCAGCGAGGCCACCGCCGCGTCCTGCGCGAGCTGGCTGACGCCGAACGGCATGGCCGTCTTGCGCAGCGCCGCGGCCACCGGCTCGTGCGCGATGGCGAAGCCGACCCGCAGGCCGGCCAGGCCGTACGCCTTGGAGAACGTACGCAGCACGGCCACGTTCGGGCGGTCGCGGTAGAGCTCGACGCCGTCCGGGACGTCCGTGTCGCGCACGAACTCGCGGTACGCCTCGTCCAGGACCACCAGGACGTCCGAGGGCACCCGGTCCAGGAAGCGCTCCAGCTCGGCGCGGCGCACAGCGGTGCCGGTGGGGTTGTTCGGGTTGCAGACGAAGATCAGCCGGGTCCGGTCGGTGATCGCCGCCGCCATGGCCTCCAGGTCGTGCACGTCCCCGTCGGTCAGCGGGACCTGCACCGAGGTCGCGCCCGAGATCTGCGTGAGGATCGGGTACGCCTCGAAGGAGCGCCAGGCGTAGATCACCTCGTCGCCCGGGCCGGCCGCCGCCTGGATCAGCGACTGGGCCACGCCGACCGAGCCGGTGCCCGTGGCGATGTGCTCGACCGGCACTCCGAAGCGCTCGGCGAGCTCGTTCACGAGGCCGGTGCAGGCCATGTCGGGGTACCGGTTGAAGCTGCCGGCCGCCGAGACCGCGGTCTCCAGCACGCCCGGCAGCGGCGGGTACGGGTTCTCGTTCGACGACAGCTTGTACGCGACGGGCCCTCCCGCGGCAGCCGGCTTCCCGGGCTTGTACGTCGGAATGCCGTCCAGCTCGGCGCGCAGCTTCGGGCTCTTCTCGCTCACCGCAGGTCCTCCTCGACCGTCCCGTCCGACGTCGCCGTCGACTCAATACTGCTCACCTTATGAGGATTCCGCCGTTCCGAGAATGGGGGCGCCTGGAATGCGGGGGAGCGCGCGCATATATGCGCGCGCCGGTGGCCTGCGCCGTGGCGCGCGTCCCTCGTGCAGGTGAGTTGAGACCGTCCCGAGACCACACCGTTTTGGCATGCCCGGACCCGCCGACATGCTTCACCCTCACTCTCAGCGATCAAATACCTTCATTTCCAAGGTCATTGGGGGTGGCGAACCATGCAGAATCGTGCCTGTCAACGCCTGCATATGCACCCGGACCACCCACCCCACCGAGCCCTACTATCGGCTCGCCATGACAGCAGCAGGGAAGCATCAGGTGAGCCGGACCGAGACCACCCGGCGGGCCGCCGGCCGACAGGGCCGGGCCGGCATCAGGGACGTGGCCGCCGCGGCGGGCGTCTCCATCACAACCGTCTCCGACGCGCTCAATGGCAAGGGACGGCTGCCGGACGCCACCCGCCGCCACGTTCGCGAGGTGGCCGACCGGCTGGGCTACCGCCCGTCGGCCGCCGCCCGCACCCTCCGTACCGGCAAGTCGGGCCTCATCGGCCTGACCGTGACGACGTACGGGGATGAACCTTTCACCTTCACCGAATTCGCCTACTTCGCCGAGATGGCCAGGGCCGCCACCTCAGCCGCGCTCGCCCGCGGCTACGCCCTCGTCATCCTCCCCGCCACCTCCCGCCACGACGTGTGGTCCAACGTCGCCCTCGACGGCACCGTCGTCATCGACCCCTCCGACCACGATCCCGTCGTCACCGAACTGGTCCGCCAAGGCCTGCCCGTGGTCTCCGACGGCCGCCCCGCAGGCTCCCTCCCCGTCACCGCCTGGGTCGACAACGACCACGAGGCCGCCGTACTCGGCCTGCTCGACCACCTCGCCGCCGCCGGCGCCCGCCGGATCGGGCTGCTGACCGGCACCACCACCGACACCTACACCCGGCTCTCCACCACCGCCTACCTCAACTGGTGCGAGCGCGTCGGCCAGGACCCCGTCTACGAGTCCTACCCCGCCCACGACCCGTGCGCGGGCGCCGTCGCCGCCGACCGGCTCCTCGCCCGGCCCGACCGGCCCGACGCCGTCTACGGGCTCTTCGACCCCAACGGCACCGACCTGCTCGCCGCCGCCCGGCGCTACGGCCTGCGCGTCCCCGAGGACCTGCTGCTCGTGTGCTGCAGCGAGTCCACCGTCTACGCCAACACCGAACCGCCCATCACCACGCTCTCCCTCAAACCGCGCCGCATCGGCACCGCCGTCGTGCAGCTGCTCATCGACGCGATCGAGGGAGTGGACACCGGACGCCCCGTCGAACAGGTCGTCCCGACCGAGCTGATCATCCGTACCTCGTCGCAGCGCAGGCAGGCGCGTACGACCGTCAGCCCACCCCGTTCCCCGGCCCAGGACTGACCGCCAGACCGTCCGGTCGGCCTGCCGAGGACCCGGCCGAACATTTCAGCAACACAGATATCGGTAGAAAACGGTAGGAATGATCGGCTCCGCAAAGGATTCACCACCCCTGGTGCGTCACAGAGCGCGAGCCGCATTCCTATGATGGGCGCACGACATCACGGACCCTCCTCCCCGGAGGTCAGGAGGGTCCGCAGGTGTACGGCAGCGCGACGGTGGTGGAGGGGTCGATGACTCAGGGGGCCGGTCAGGGACCCGCGATGCGGACGGACACGCTGCGGGACTTCCGGGTTCCAGTCACCGAACCCGCCGCGTACGCCGTATCTTCCGGGAATCCCGGCGGGGCTCCCGTCTACGGCGAGTACCCGGCGTACTACGACGACGGCACGCCGGCCGTACCCCCGCAGCCCGGCTACGCGCCGGCGCCGACCGCGCCGCCCGCCGCACCGCCCGCCGCACCGCCCGCCTCGCATCCCGCTCACGCGACGAGCCAGGACCCCGAGGACGACGACTTCGAGGGCTACACCCCGACCCACCGCGACCTGCCGATCATCGGCCGCGGCGCCGTCGGCGGTCCCGGTGACACCGTCCAGGTCCAGTACGTCCCGCAGGAGGCCGCCGCCGACGGCCCCGGCCCGCTCTACGTCGTCGGCGACGTCCACGGCTACCTCGACGAGCTCGTCACCGAACTCCACGCCCAGGGCCTGATCGACGCGGAACGCCGCTGGTCCGCCGGCAACGCCCGGCTCTGGTTCCTCGGCGACTTCACCGACCGCGGCCCCGACGGCATCGGCGTCATCGACCTCGTGATGCGGCTGTCCGCCGAGGCCGCCGCCGCCGGCGGCTACTGCAAGGCCCTGATGGGCAACCACGAGCTGCTGCTCATCGGCGCCAAGCGGTTCGGCGACACCCCCGTCGTCTCCGGCGCCGGCACCGCCAGCTTCCAGGCCGCCTGGCTCCTCAACGGGGGCCAGCGCTCCGACATGGAGCGCCTTCAGGACGTACACCTGCAGTGGATGTCGCGGCTGGACGCGGCCGTCCTGGAGGAGGACCACCTGCTGCTGCACTCCGACACCACGGCCTACCTCGACTACGGCGACTCCATCGAGGACGTCAACGACACGATCCACGAGCTCCTCAACCGGGGCGACGCCGACATCACTTGGGACCTCTTCCGCAAGTTCACCAAGCGGTTCGCCTTCCGCGACGAGGGGACCGGCCCGCAGGCCGTACGCGAACTGCTCGGCACCTACGGCGGCAGCCGCGTCGTGCACGGGCACAGCCCCATCCCGTACCTGCTCGGCGAGGTGGGCACCGAGGACGGGGACGAGTCGCGCGGCCCGGAGGCCGTGAACGGCCCGCACGTGTACGCGGAAGGGCTCGCCATCGCGATGGACGGCGGGGTGACGATGGCGGGCAAGCTGCTGGTCGTACAGCTCCCCTTGAACGACTGAGGTTTGTCACCACGGGGGTATTTCCGCAAAGCCCCTGTCAACCTGTGGCGTGGTCGCTCTACCATCGCTCTATCCGTAGCAGGCTCTCCTCCGTTTGTGCCGGCGCCCCGTTCTACGCGGGAATACCGGCTTCTACGGAGCATCGGGGGATGCACATGACCAGCGCTCCGCACCTGCTGACCGAAGACCGAGCAGAGTTCGACCGGCTCCTCGACGAGGCGCTGCGCACCGCGAACGAACGGCCCGAGCTCGCCACGCTCGGCGAACGGCTGAACGCCGAACAGCTGCGCACCATGGCCCAGGGGGCCAGCGCACTGCTGGCGGCGGCCGCCGCCGCCGAGTACGGCCACTACGTGAAGGTCCGCGCGGAACGACGCGGCGAGGTGCTGTCCACACCCGGCGCCGCGGTGGACGAGGACGACGGACAGGGCCTGGGCGGCGGCGCGGGCGCCAGCGCCGTGGTCGCGGTCCTCGCACCCGTCCTGGCGGGCACGGCCATGCTGATATTCCTGCTCGTGGGCTACAGCCTGAAGCTGATCGAGCCCGAACCCGCCTTCGCCGAGACGATGCTGACGGCGGGCTGGCTGTTCGGCGCGCTCACCGTCGCGGCGCTGCTGTTCGCGGTGATCGGGCTGTTGGTAACGGCCGTCCGCAACAGCGCGACCGAGGTGGTGGCGGACGAGACCGAGGCCGTACCCGACGAGGTGGCGCGGGCCCGCGAGGCCTGGCGGCACGCCCTGCTGGAGCGGGGGATCATGCCGTTCCTGCGGGACGCGCTGGCCGATCCGAGCGCGGGGCCGGGCTTCCCGACCCCCAGAACGCCGGCGGCCGGGCGCATCCCCAACCTGGGATACACCCGGCCCGACTTCACCAGCCCCGGATCCCCCTCGGAGGGACCCCGCCCCGACTACACGCCCCCGGACTTCACCAGCCCGGACTTCGGCGGGCCGGAGCAACGGCCGGAGTAGCCTCCGGCCGACTCGCGCCCGCTTCGGCTGCTTCGGGCGCATCGGCAGGTGGTTGGGGTCGGGGGACCCGTACCTCGTGGTCGCCTGACGCGGCAGGCGCCCCCCGGCCCGACAGGCCTTGGAGCGGCGCCCTCCGGTCGTGCGTCGCGTCAGTCGGCCAGCGGCAGGTAGACGCGGTTGCCCGAGGCCGCGAACTCGGCGGACTTCTCCGCCATGCCCGCCTGGATCTCATCGGCCTTCAGGTCGCCGCCGTGCTCGCGGCGGATGTCCTGCGAGATCTTCATCGAGCAGAACTTCGGACCGCACATGGAGCAGAAGTGCGCGGTCTTGGCCGGCTCGGCGGGAAGGGTCTCGTCGTGGAACTCACGGGCCGTGTCCGGGTCGAGGGCCAGGTTGAACTGGTCCTCCCAGCGGAACTCGAACCGCGCGTCCGAGAGAGCGTCGTCCCACTCCTGAGCGCCGGGGTGCCCCTTGGCCAGGTCGGCGGCGTGCGCGGCGATCTTGTACGTGATGACGCCGGTCTTCACGTCGTCGCGGTTGGGCAGGCCCAGGTGCTCCTTGGGCGTGACGTAGCAGAGCATCGCGGTGCCCCACCAGGCGATCATCGCGGCGCCGATGCCCGAGGTGATGTGGTCGTACGCGGGGGCGACGTCCGTGGTGAGCGGGCCGAGCGTGTAGAACGGCGCCTCCTCGCAGATCTCCTGCTGGAGGTCGATGTTCTCCTTGATCTTGTGCATCGGGACGTGGCCCGGGCCCTCGATCATCGTCTGCACGTTGTGGCGCTTGGCGATCGTGTTGAGCTCGCCCAGCGTCTTCAGCTCGGCGAACTGCGCCGCGTCGTTGGCGTCCGCGATGGAGCCGGGGCGCAGGCCGTCGCCCAGCGAGTACGTGACGTCATACGTCGCGAGGATCTCGCAGAGCTCCTCGAAGTTCGTGTAGAGGAAGTTCTCCTTGTGGTGCGCGAGGCACCACGCGGCCATGATCGAGCCACCGCGCGAGACGATGCCGGTCTTGCGGCGGGCGGTCAGCGGCACGTACGGCAGCAGTACGCCGGCGTGGACCGTCATGTAGTCGACGCCCTGCTCGGCCTGCTCGATGACCGTGTCCTTGTAGATCTCCCAGGTCAGTTCCTCGGCACGGCCGTCGACCTTCTCCAGCGCCTGGTAGAGCGGCACGGTGCCGATCGGGACGGGGGAGTTGCGCAGCACCCACTCGCGGGTGGTGTGGATGTTGCGGCCCGTCGAGAGGTCCATGACCGTGTCGGCGCCCCACTTGGTCGCCCAGGTCATCTTGTCGACCTCCTCCTCGATGGAGGAGGTGACCGCGGAGTTTCCGATGTTGGCGTTGACCTTCACCAGGAACCGCTTGCCGATGATCATCGGCTCGATCTCGGGGTGGTTCACGTTCGCGGGAAGCACCGCGCGACCTGCGGCGATCTCCTCGCGGACGACCTCGGGGGAGACGTTCTCGCGGATCGCGACGTACTCCATCTCCGGGGTGATCTCGCCCCGGCGGGCGTACGCGAGCTGTGTGACGGCCTGGCCGCCGCGGCCCCGGCGGGGCTGGCGCGGGCGGCCCGGGAAGACCGCGTCCAGGTTCTTGAGGCCACCGCGCGGCGAGGTGTGCTTGATGCCGTCGTCCTCGGGGCGTACGGGACGGCCCGCGTACTCCTCGGTGTCGCCGCGGCCGATGATCCAGTTCTCGCGCAGCGGGGCGAGGCCCCGGCGGACGTCGGTCTCGATCTGCGGGTCGGTGTACGGACCGGACGTGTCGTAGAGCGTCACGTCCTTGCCGTTGGTGAGGTGGACCTGGCGGACCGGCACCCGGATGTCGGGGCGGGAGCCCGCGAGGTAGCCCTTGTGCCAGCCGGGCTGGCGCTCGGTCTGGCCGTCGGCGTCCTGGCTGACGGCAGGCGTGCGTGCGTCCTGAATGGTCATGAGACCTATCTCCCTACGCCGGCATTACCCGGTAACAGGTTCGGCGGTCGACGCAGCCTCCTCCCGTACGCATCCGTGATGCGCGTACGGTGATCAGCGTCCTCTCAGCCCGGTGCTCCGAGCTCCCGCGTTGTGCAAAGGTGCCCCCACGCTAGCGTCATCCAGGGCGTGCTGAACAGTGGGCCCCCTCATCTCTTGCGATGATCTGCTGGTGACGCCCTCGCCGCAGCCCCCCACCGAGCCCACTGAGCCCCATGGCCACACCGGCCACGAGCACCACGGTTCCGGGCACTCCGCAGAGCACTCGTCCGGGCCGTCCGCCGGCCACTCCGCCGGTCACGGCCGCGGTCACTCCGCCGGTCACGGCGGCCATTCCCACAGCCACGGCCACGGCCCGGCGGCCCCCGTCTCGAAGCACCTGCGCAAGGTCATCGCGGCCGTGCTGATCCCCTTCGCCACCGCCGTCTTCATCGGCATGGTGGTGCTCTGGCCGGGCGGCGCCCCCGCCCACGAGCGCACGGGGGTGGGCTTCGACCGACAGACGCAGCAGGGCAGGGTCGTCTCCCTCGAACACGTCGACTGCAAGTCCGTGAACGCCGCGCAGGTGCCGCCGACCGCCGACCCCTCCACGCCCGAGGGCCGCGAGGCGCAGGCGGCGCAGACCGGGGAGTGCAAGAAGGCCACCGTCGAGATCGGCAGCGGCCCGGACAAGGGCCGCACCTTCGTGGAGGTCGTCCAGCCCGGCGCGCCACGGCAGTTGACGGACGGCCAGGAGGTGGTCGTGGCGTACGCGCCGGACGCCCCCCGCGACCTCCAGTACTCGGTGATCGACGTGAACCGCAAGATCCCCTTGGCCGTGCTGGCCGGCATCTTCGCGGTCTCGGTCGTCCTCGTCGGGCGGATGCGCGGGCTGTTCGCCCTGATCGCGCTGATCGTCAGCTTCGGCGTGCTGACCCTCTTCATCCTCCCGGCCATCCTGCAGGGTTCGAACCCGCTCGTGGTCGCGGTGGTCGGGGCGAGCGCCATCATGCTGATCGCGCTCTACATGTGCCACGGGCTGACCGCCCGCACCTCGGTCGCCGTCCTCGGCACCCTCGCCTCGCTGCTGCTGATCGGCCTGCTGGGCTCGGTGTTCATCGACTGGGCGTCGCTCACCGGCAACACGGACGACAACACCGGGCTGATCCACGGGCTCTACCCGGACATCGACATGAGCGGCCTGCTGCTCGCGAGTGTGATCATCGGATCGCTGGGCGTACTCGACGACGTGACGGTCACCCAGACCTCGGCGGTCTGGGAACTGCACGCGGCGGACCCCTCGATGGGACCGCGCGGCCTGTACCGGGCGGCGATCAGGATCGGCCGCGATCACATCGCGTCGGTGGTCAACACCCTGGTGCTGGCCTACGCGGGTGCCGCGCTGCCGCTGCTGCTGCTGTTCTCGATCGCCAACAGCAGCATGGGCTCGGTGGCGAACAGCGAGCTGGTCGCGGTGGAGATCGTACGGACCCTCGTGGGATCGATCGGACTGGTGGCCTCGGTCCCCGTGACGACGGCGCTGGCCTCGCTGGTGGTGTCCGCCGACCGGCCGGGATCCCCGGACGTCGCGGCGGTCTCGGGACCGGTCCGCGGCGGCCGGGGCCGGCGGCGCAAGCGCTGAGGGTGAGGCGTCAGCCGGCGTTCTGCTCGTTCTGCTTCGACTCGGCCAGGATCTTGCCGAGCGCCTCGTCGAGGTTCTCCTCGAAGTCGCCCAGGTTCCGCTCTTGTCCGAGCGGTACGAGCCGGTCGGTGCGGTCGAGGAACGCGACGAGCGGCGCCGCGCTGGCGCGGAACAAGGCTCTGTCGCCGCCGACCTGCAGCCGGATGTGGACGTCGGACAGCTCTTCCGGGGTCGTGGGGGCGATGTGCACATCGCCGTCACCGCACGGCTTGTTGATGCCGTCGAGGAGGAGCTCCCGGCCGAACGCCCAGGTCACGGGCGCGTCTCCGGGAAGGTGGAAGGTCAGGCGGACCGCGTAGGGATCACGGGCGTCGTACCGGAGTTCCACCGGAATCCTGAACGAGAGCTCCTCGGAAACGAGGAAACTCATCATGACCTCTGCCTGTACCGACTCGCGCATTGCCTACCCCGCTGTAGTGGAAGTGGCCAGGAATGATCCCCCAGGCTCCTCTTGACAAGAGTGGTGGAAGCGCTAGCAGATCACAAGGAGTGAGTTTTCAGATACTGATAGAGAAGGAGAGGGTGCGCAACAGCGCGCCTACTTCACTCCGTAGCCGATCGACTACATAGAGCAATCGATCTTCCTGGTGCAAGGGGAGAGAAATCGCCATCGTTGCGGCGGTATCGCCCGCCGTGATGGGGATGGCCGCGCAGACTGTGCCAAGTGCATATTCCTGGCGTTCGGTTACTGGCTGCATTCGCCCCAGCGCCCCGATCCGGTGCTCCAGGGACCGGAGATCCCGCACGGTATAAGCGGTGATCGGCTCGACCGGATGACGGTCGTAATGGTCCTTGCGCATTTCCTCGTCGAGTTGCCCGAGCAGGCACTGTCCGATGGCGTGCGCATGGCCGGTCTCACGGAAGTCGGCCCACTCCTCGCAGGCCGGGCTGGACGGGGTGGCGGAAACACCCACGACCTCGATCTCACCCTCGCGGTAGACCGCGAAGTAGACGGGGGCCCCGACCGCGTCGCGGAAGTGCGCGAGGGAGTCGAGGATCATGCTGCGACGTTTCTGCTGGAGTCCCCCACCCGCGAGCCGACATGCGGCGTCGCCCAGGACGAAGACCCCGCCCTCCCGGCGCAGATAGCCCTCGTGCGTGAGGGTGCGCAGCAGGTGGTACGCGGTGGGGAGCGGGAGCCCGGCCTCGCGCGCGAGCTGTTTCGCCGGCGCTCCCCCGCTATGGGACCCCGCTGCTTCGAGGAGTCTCAGCGCCCTCTGCACCGAACCGATCAGTGTCGGCACACCGGCATTGTGAACCGGAGACAAAGCTCACCCCCAGGTGTGGCGGCGGGCCTTCGGGGAGACCCATCCTGCGGGGGCCGCCCCCGCGTATGCCGTGGCCCCTGGGGGTCGTACTCGGCGGTTCATTTGCATCGCCGCAGGTCAGAGCGGCAGTACCGGCTTTCGGTGCCCAGGGAACGGCGCAGATTGCCACTCTATCCGCCGATTCCAGGGATGTGAGCGGTTTAGCACTTCACGTTACCTCATCTGGCTTAATCCCGGAACCACCCGGCTCGTCCCCTTCCGCCCTCATCCGGCCGGTCCCCCTGCGGCCGGCCCCTCCTCCTACCAGTCGCCGGAGGAGGACTTGGTACGGCCGCCGATCTTCTTCACGACGAACACCAGGCCGGCGACGAGGCCGATGAAGAGGAGCAGCTTGAAGACGAACCCGATCAGCACGCTCAGGATGGTGGTGATCACACCGCCGAACACGAACAGCGCCAGCAGCGGAACGGCGACCCACTTAACCCACCAGGGCATGCCTGCGAATGTCTCTCGGATGCCGTTCATGTCCTCGACCTCTTCCTCGCCCGTGACTTCCTGCTCTCGATGCTAGGAGTCCACGGACCCGGATCGGGGCCCGCGAGCCCCCGGAGTCCCCTGAACCTCCCCTTAGGGGAACCGGAGCGGCGACCCCCAGGCGTCCGGTGCGCTCAGCTCTCCGGCGGGGAGAACACCACCATCACCTTCAGGTCCTCGGTGATGTGGTGGAACTTGTGCGGGACGCCCGCCGGGACGTAGACGACGCTGCCGCGCGCCACGGTGGTCGTCTCCTCCCCGACCGTGATCGAGGCCCGTCCGCTCACGACGAAGTACACCTCGTCCTGGCGGTGCGGCTGCTGCGGATCGACCTGCCCGGCATCGAGCGCGTACAGCCCGACCGACATGTGCCGCTCCCGCAGGAACTGCAGATAGGCGCCGTCGTTGGCGGCCCGCTCGGCTTCGAGCTCGTCAAGCCGGAACGCTTTCATCGTGGTTGTGCCCCTTGTGTTCGGTAGCGCCGTCGCATCCGCTGATCTGCGGATGTCCCACCGGGATCATCTCTGCCACGATCAGACACATGATGAATTTCGTAGTCAAGACGCTCGCCAACGCCGCGGCCCTGGCCGTCGCCGTCTGGCTGCTCGCCGGCATCACCCTCGACGACGGCAGCAGTCTGGGCCGCCGGACGCTCACCCTGATCCTGGTCGCACTGGTCTTCGGCCTGGTGAACCTGATCGTCAAGCCCTTGGTGAAGCTGCTCTCGCTGCCGCTGTTCGTCCTCACCCTGGGTCTGTTCACCCTCGTCGTGAACGCCTTGATGCTGCTCCTGACCTCGTGGCTGGCCTCGAAGCTCGACCTCAGCTTCCACGTCGACGGGTTCTGGACCGCGCTCCTGGGCGCCCTGATCATCTCCATCGTCTCCTGGGCCGTGAACATGGTCCTGCCCGACAAGGACTGAACGGGACTTCCATGACGCCCATGTACCGCGTCTGCTTCGTCTGCACGGGCAACATATGCCGCTCCCCCATGGCGGAGTCCGTCTTCCGCGCCCATGTGACGCGAGCCGGCCTCGACGCCCTGGTGGAGGTGGACAGTGCCGGGACCGGCGGCTGGCACGAGGGCGACGGCGCCGACCCGCGCACCGCCTCCGTCCTGGAGGCGGCGGGATACGAGCAGGACCACCGGGCCCGGCAGTTCCACGCCTCCTGGTTCGAACGCCTGGACCTCGTCATCGCGCTCGACGCCGGGCACCTGCGGGACCTGCGGGCGCTCGCACCCACCCCGCAGCACGCCGCCAAGATCCGGCTGCTGCGGTCCTACGATCCGGCGGCCACGGCCGCGGAGACCGACGTACCGGATCCCTACTACGGTTCCCTCGACGGGTTCGAGGAGTGCCTGGAGCTGGTCGAGGCGGCGAGCCCCGGTCTGCTGGACGACGTACGCGAGGCCGTGAAGGAGCACACCGCGTGAACGAGTACGCCCCCGAAGGAACCCCCGAAGGAACCGCCGAGGCGATCGGCGACGGCACGCGCGCGGTCCGCGCCGGACTGCCGGAGCCCGTGAAGAACGAACCGACCCTGCCCGGACCGGTCTTCGCCGCCCACTTCCACCTCCCGGGCGACGTCGAAGGCCCGTACGCCTACGGTCGCGACACCAACCCCACGTGGACCCTGCTGGAGCGGGCGATCGGGGAACTGGAGGCCCCCGGCGAGGAGGTGCACACCATCGTCTTCGCCTCCGGCATGGCGGCCGTCTCCGCCGTCCTCCTCTCCCAGGCGCGCACCGGCGACACCGTGGTCCTGCCCGACGACGGCTACCAGGCACTGCCCCTGGTGCGGGAGCAGCTGGAGGCGTACGGGATCCACGTGCGCACCGCCCCGACCGGCGACGACGCCCAGCTCGCGGTCCTCGACGGAGCCCGGCTGCTGTGGATCGAGACCCCGTCCAACCCGGGGCTCGACGTGTGCGACGTACGGCGCCTCGTGGACGCGGCGCACCGGGGCGGGACGCTCGTCGCCGTCGACAACACCCTCGCCACCCCCCTCGGACAGCGGCCCCTGGAGCTCGGGGCCGACTTCTCCGTGGCGAGCGGCACCAAGGGCCTCACCGGCCACGGCGACCTGCTGCTCGGGTACGTGGTCTGCCGCGACCCGGAGCTCGCCGCGGGCGTCCGGCGTTGGCGCAAGATCGTCGGCGCGATCGCGGGCCCGATGGAGGCCTGGCTCGCCCACCGCTCCCTGGCCACGATCCAGCTGCGTGCGCAGCGCCAGTGGGCCAACGCCCTGGCCGTCGCCGAGGCGCTGGCCGGCCGCCCCGACGTGACCGGGCTGCGCTACCCGGGCCTGGCCACGGACCCCTCGCACAAGACGGCCGCACGCCAGATGCGGGGCTTCGGCTCGGTGGTCTCCTTCACCCTGTCCGACCGTGCCCACGCGGAACGCTTCATGTCCGCTCTGCACCTGGTCGAGGACGCCACGAGTTTCGGTGGAGTGCGGTCCACCGCGGAGCGGCGCGGACGGTGGGGCGGCGACGCCGTGCCGGAGGGGTTCATCCGCTTCTCCGCCGGGGCCGAGGACACCGAGGACCTGGTCGCGGACGTGCTGCGGGCCCTCGACCGCGCAGGCCGCGCCGGCTGAGCAGGCCCTGGACGGGCGGTCCGAACCTCCCCCCCATGGCTCGGACGCCCAGGGTTCCGCGCGCGAAGAACCACGCGACAAGGCTGATTGACTCCGCGTCAGAGTCCCATCACGGTAACGACAGGGGCCTATCGGCATATTTGTAGTCGAAGGCCCCCGCCGAGAGGTGTCGCGATGGACCTGGCCCTGCTGCGCGCCTTCGTCGCCGTTCACCGGGCCGGCTCGTTCACCCGCGCCGCCGCCCTCCTGGGGCTCTCCCAGCCGGCCGTGACCTCGCAGATACGCATCCTGGAGCGGCAGTTGGGGCGGCCCCTCTTCCACCGCCGGGCCCGCGGTGTCACCCCCACCGCCGTCGGCGACGAACTGGCCCACAAGGCGGCCCCGCACCTCGACGCCCTGCTGCGGATCACCGAGGCCGAGCGGGAGGCCGCCGGTGCGTCGCGCACCCTTCACGTCGCCGGGCGGCCCGAGTTCCTCGGCCTGCGCGTACTCCCCGCCCTGGCGCCCCTCGTCGGACAGGCCACACCCTGCGCGCCACCCTGGAGACCGGCGCCGGAGCGACCCTGGACGGGCTCGCCGCCGGTCACCACGACCTCGTCGTCACCACCGCCCATCCGCGCGGCGGGCTCTTCACCGTCACCGCCCTGTGCGACGAGGAGCACGTCCTGGTCGCCGCGCCCTACTGGGCCGCCCTCGTCAACCCGGGGCGCCTGTGCGAGGAGGGCCCCGCCGCTCTCGACGGCATCCCGCTCGTGGAGGTCCACGAGAGCCTGCCGCTCGTCACCCGCTGCTGGGCCGCCGTCTTCGACACCCCCGCCCGCTGCCCGGTCCCTGGCCGCCACCGTGGTCGCACCCGATCTGCGGGCCGTACTGGAATGCGTCGGGGCCGGCGCCGGGCTCGCCGTCCTGCCCCGCTACCTGTGCCGGGAAGCCCTCGGCAGCGGCCGGATCGTGGCCCTGGCCGAGCCCTCCGTGCCGCCGCTGCGCACCTGGTTCCTGGTCGTGCGGACCGGGAGCCTCGCCCTCGCCCACCTCGCGCGGGCGCACGACCGGCTGGTGGACGCCGCCGTGCACTGGTGAGCCCCCCCCCTTTTCCGGCCCGTGGCGCGTTTCAGAAGGGGAGCGGTGGGCCACTCTTCTCCCATGACCGAACGTCCCGTGGTCAAACGCACCGCCCGCGCGATCCTGCTCGACGGTGACGACCTGATCCTCATCAAGCGCACCAAGCCCGGCGTCGATCCGTACTGGGTCACCCCCGGCGGGGGAGTGGAGTCCTCGGACGCCACCGTCATCGACGCCCTCCACCGAGAGGTCCACGAAGAACTCGGCGCGAAGATCACCGATGTGGTGCCCTGCTTCGTCGACACCGTCGAGCACATCGCCGACAGGGGGGTGACCGGCGTGAAGGTGCAGCACTTCTTCGTCTGCCGCCTCGAATCGATGGACCCGAGCCTTCGCCACGGCCCCGAAATCGACGAACCCGAGGGCGAGTACGAGATCGTCCGCGTGCCCTTCAGCCGCGTGGGCATCGCCGCCGTCCATCTCGTTCCGCTGTCCCTGCGGCACTACCTCGACGGCAACATCGAGGGCGTCCGCGCCATGCACGCCCCCGACCTGGGCTGAGCCCGGCCGAGACCGGCGGCCTGCCCGCCGGTCTCAGCCGGCGATGCCCACCAGTTCCTCCACGGCGTCGTGGCGGATCCGCTCGCCGGGGATGCCGATCCGAAGGAGCTCGTCCACCCCGCTCCGGATCATCGCGGGCGGCCCGGAGACGAAGGCGTCGTACGAGCTCCACGGCCCGTGTTCGCCCACGGCCTGGGGCAGCTGCCCGGCCAGCCCGTCGCCCACCACCGGGCGCACCGACAGCCACGGATGCGAGCGCTGCAGTCCGAGCAGCGTGTCCTTGTCGTACAGATCGCTGTCGCTGCGTGCCCCGAAGAACACCTCCACCGGCCGGCGCTCGCCGTGCTCGGCCACGTCCTCGATGAGCGCCTTGATCGGGGCGATGCCGGTGCCGCCGCCCAGGCACAGCATCCCGTTGTCCGTGGTGTGGTCCACCACCATCGACCCGGCCGGCGGTCCGAGACGCAGCACGTCCCCCGGGCGGGCGTGGCGCACCAGCGCGTTGGATACCCAGCCGGCGGGAACGGCCTTGACGTGGAAGGACAGCAGGCCGTCGGCGCGGGGCGCCGAGGCGAAGGAGTAGTGCCGCCAGACCCGCGGCCACCACGGGGTCTCCAGGCTCGCGTACTGGCCGGCCAGGAAGGCGTACGGCTGGTCGGGGCGGACCGTCAGCACCGCGATGTCCGAGGTGCGCAGATCGTGGGAGACCACCTCCGCGTGCCACCACGCCGGGGCCTTCACCTCGTCCTCGGCCGCCGCGTCGATCATGATCTGGGAGATCGCGGTGTACGCCCGCACCCACGCGGCCTCGGTCTCCGGCCCCCAGCTGTCGGTGGCGTACCGGGCCAGCGCCCCGACCAGGGCCTCGCCGACCACCGGGTAATGGCCGGCCATGGTGCCGTACTTGCGGTGCCCCGTGCCCAGTCGGCGCAGGTAGGGGGCGAGTACCTCAGGATTGTCGATGTGCTCGGCGGCGGTCAGCAGCGCCTTCAGCAGCCTGTCGCGCTGCGTGTCCATGGCGGCGGGGAACATGCCCCGCACTTCGGGGTGTCCGGAGAAGACCAGCGCGTAGAAGTACGAGGTGACCTTGTCGGCGATGGGGGCGATCTCCGCGAGGCTCCGACGGATGAGCACGGCATCCGGTGAGGGCTCGGCCGCACCGCCCTGGGCGGGTATCCGGGCCGATTCGCGTCTGGCCGATCTGGTGGGCGGAGCGTCCATGCGGTGCCTCGCTTCGAGCATCTCGGTCGGTCTGCACACGCCACGGTCTGTGAATCCGTGGTTCCGGGGTTCCACAGCGTGCCAGCCGGTTCACAGGCCGGTGGGGAAACGCGGAAAATCCGCGTTTCGAACCCACTTTCCTCCTAAGATGCCGGAACTCCCGGGCGTGCCTCCCCTACGAGCTGGTATGCCTCCCGAAGGTCCCGGCCCTGGTAGACATGGGTCGCGCGCTCCGCCAGATAGGGCCGTGCGTTGACCGCCACCGACACCGGCACCACGTCGAAGAGCACCGAGTCGGTCACCGAGTCCCCGTACGCGACGCAGTCGCCCCGGCTCACGCCGAACCGCTCGCACAGCCGGTCCGCCACCGTGACCTTGCCCTCGGGCGTGAGGATCCCCGCAGCCTCCACGGGCCGGGTGAACGGCACCTCCGGGAAGACCGAACCGTGCGCGGCGTGCGCACCCCACTCCAGGAGCAGCTCCACGAAGAAGGAGGGCGACAGGGAGATCACCGCGCAGTAGTCCCCGCGCTCCCGGATCTCCTGCCAGACGTCCCGGATTCCCGTGAGCCAGGGGGACCCGTCGAACGCCGCCCGCACATGCGCGGGCGTGAGCTCGGCCCAGAGCGCGTGGGCGGCCACCGAGAACTCGTGCGGCCCGATCTCCAGCGCGCCGAAGGCCCTTTCCAGCTTGGCGATCTCGGTACTCAGGCCGAGTTGGCGGGAGATCTCGACCGGCGCGGCCGACCCGTACATCAGCGTGCCGTCGAGGTCGAAGAGGTGCAGGAGCGTCATAGCCATCGAGGCTAGTGGCTTGGTTTCACGTGAAACAGCGTGTTTCACGTGAAACATCTCCACCCAAATCCTCTGGACGGCTCCCGGTCCATGATCCAGTCTGAGCCGGTGACACCACCACACATCACCGATCTGCCGATCCGGGCGCTGACCGTGGACGATCTCCACCGCTGCGCCGACTTGTCCGAAGATCGCGGCTGGCTCCGCGAGGACCACAAGTGGGGTCTGCTCCTCGCTGCCGGAAAGGGGTACGGCGTCGACGCCCCGGACGGCCGGGGGCTCGCGGCCGCGTGCATCGTCACCCGGTACGGCCACACCGGCGCCGGCCCGGAACTCGCCGCCATCGGCATGGTCCTCGTCGCCGACCGCTACGCCCGTCAGGGCCTCGGCCGACGCCTGATGACCCACGTCTGCGACGACGTACTCAAGGGTGTGCCCCTCACCTTGCACGCCACTCCGTACGGCCGCCCGTTGTACGAAGAGCTCGGCTTCAAGACCACGGGCCGCGCCGAGATGCTGAAGGGTGCCTTCCGGCCCGAGGGCGCCTCCGGTGCGTACGGCACCCCGCTGGTCCGGCCGGCCACCGCCGGAGACCTCCAGGGCATCCTGCGTCTGGACGCCGAGGTCTTCGGCACCGACCGTACGCACATGATCACCAGGCTGCCCGCCTTCGCCGACCAGTTGATCGTCGCCGAGGACCGCAGCGGAGACGGCACCCTCACCGGCTACGCCGCCGCCTGGCCCAACATGGACACCCATGTCATCGGCCCGCTGATCGCCGAGGACACCGGCACCGCCCAGTCACTGGTCACCGCGCTCGCCGCGGGTACGGACCGGGTGCTGCGCACCGATGTCGACGTACGGCACGAGGAGCTCCTCGCCTGGCTCAAGGACCGCGGCCTCGGCTCCGTGGCCTTCAACGCCGTCATGACCCGTGACATCCCCGACCTGCCCGGCGACTGGACCCGCCGCTGGGCTCCGCTCACCGTGGCAGCGGGCTGAGAGAGGAAGCACCCTTCATGACCGACACCCCCGAGCCGGCCATCCGGCCCGCCACCGAGGCCGATCTGCCCGCCATCGTCGCCATGCTGGCAGACGACCCGCTGGGCGCCACCCGCGAGTCCCCCCAGGACCTCACCCCGTACCGCGCGGCCCTGCGGCGCCTCACCGGAGACCCGAACCAGCACCTGGTCGTCGCCGTCCGCGCGGACCGCGTCGTGGGCACCCTCCAGCTGACGATCGTCCCCGGTCTCTCCCGCAAGGGGGCCACCCGCTCCATCATCGAGGGTGTCCGCGTCCATGCGGACGAGCGCGGTGGCGGCCTGGGCACCCGGTTCATCGAGTGGGCGGTGGAGAAGTCCCGTGCCGAGGGCTGCTCGCTCGTCCAGCTGACCTCGGACGCGACCCGGACCGACGCCCACCGTTTCTACGAGCGGCTCGGATTCACCGCCTCCCACGTCGGGTTCAAGCTGCAGCTCTGATCACGACGGCCCGCGGGCCGGGTCGCCCTGTCGGCGGCCCGGCCTACGATCGGGAGGATGAGCCCCAGCCCGCCCCTCGTCACCACTGCCGAGCGCCGCCACCGGCTCGGCCGGCGCCATCGCCTCGCTCCCTCGGCCCGGGCCGCCACGGTGGCGGAGGCAGCGGACTCCGTCGTCGCCCTGCACGCCACCGACGCCGCGACGATCTTCCTCTCCGCCCGCGCCCGGCTCGCCGAAGGCGACCCCGATCTGATCGAGCAGGCGCTCTACGAGGACGTCAGCCTCGTGCGGCTGCTCAGCATGCGCAACACGCTCTTCGCGGTCTCGGCGGAACTCGCCCCCTTCGTCGACGCCTCGTCCGCCCGGGCCATCGCCGTCAAGGAGCGCCGCACCCTCCTCAAGCACCTCGACGAGGACGGTCAGGGGCTCGACGCGCAGTGGCTGGCGCAGGCGGAGGCGGCCGCGCTCAACGCCCTCGACGTACACGGACCGGCCACCGGAAGCCAGTTGTCGGCCGCCGTGCCCGCACTGCGCCAGAAGATCACCATCGGCCGGGGTAAGAAGTACGAGACGGAGACCGGCGTCGCCACCCGTGTCATCCGGCTGCTGGCCGCAGACGGCCGGATCCGGCGCGGCCGACCGCGCGGGTCGTGGACCTCCAGCCAGTACCGCTGGGTGCACACCGAGCCCTGGCCCGCCGTACCCGCCGCCGAGGCCCGCGCGGAGATCGCCGGCCGCTGGCTCCACGCCTACGGCCCCGCCACCGAGGCCGACCTCAAGTGGTGGACCGGCTGGACCTTCACGGACGTACGCACGGCACTCGCCGCCGTGGGACCGGACCAGGTCCGCCTCGAGGACGGCAGCACCGCCCTCGTCGGCCCCGGGGACACGGCACCCGAACCGGCCCCGGAGCCCTGGGCCGCGCTGCTGCCCGGTCTCGACCCCGCCGGCATGGGCTGGGCCGACCGCGGGTTCCACCTCGACCCCGCCCACAAGTCCGCACTGTTCGACTACGCCGGCAACATCGGCCCCACCGTGTGGTGGAACGGCGAGATCGTCGGCGGCTGGGCCCAGCGTTCCGACGGCGAGATCGTCTGGCGGCTGCTGGGCGGTCCCGGCCGCGCCGCCGAGGAGGCGATCACCGTCGAGGCGGCCCGCCTCGCCGCATGGGTGGGCGAGGCCCGGATCACCCCGCGCTTCCGCACCCCGCTGGAACGCGAACTCGTCGCCTGAGCCCGGGGCCGGGGGCCGGGGCCGGGGGCCGGGGCCGGGGGCCGGGGCCCCGGGCCGCCGTCAGCCGATGCCCCGCCAGCCCCGCGGGTCCACCCCGCCGGGCACCGGGGCCTGGGCGTCGTACGGTTCGCGCGTGAAGACGAAGGACGCCAGATCGAGGTGGCTCACCGAGCCGTCCTCCCGGCGCACCGCCCGCAGCGTCTCACCGGCGTAATAGCCGGACAGTCCGGTCCAGGTGCCGTCCGGCCCGGCCCGGAACCGGGCCGTGCGCCCGGACCCGCCCACCGGGCCCAGCTCCAGCAGCCCGTCCGCCGTCAGCCGCACCACCTGCGCCGAAGTCCCCCAGTACCAGGGGCCGCACAGCTCCAGCGGCACCCGGTCCGACTCCAGGAAGGGCCGCCACGGCTTCGGGAACCGCGGCTCGGCGTCCGCCACGATCCCGACGAGTTCCGCCGCCACCGTCGCGGCCGCAAGCCCCGAGGTGCAGTTCGCCAGCACCACCGCCGCCACGTCGTCCGCCTCGCTCAGCCACAGACCCGCGACGAAGCCGGGCAGCGATCCGCTGTGGCCCGCGAGCCTCCGGTCCCCGTCGGCCGTCAGCTGCATCCCCAGCCCGTAGCCGAGATCGGCGAGACCGGGCTCCGGCGGCGCTGCCGGCGTGCGCATCTCCCGTACGGACTCCGCGCTCAGGACCCGCTCGTCACCGTGCAGCAGGAAGTCGGCGAACCGCGCCAGGTCCCTGGTCGTCGACCACAGTTGTCCGGCCGGAGCCATCAGCCCCAGGTCCTCCAGCGGCTCGGGCATCATCAGGTCCGCCCACGGGTGCACCGCCCAACCGCCCGCGTGCGGGGCCTGCGGCTGTCCGCTCGTACGGTCCAGCCCGAGGGGCTCCAGCACCTCGGCCCGCAGCACCTCTTCCCAGGGCTGCCCGCGCAGCGCCTCCACCAGCGAACCCAGCAGGGTGTAGCCGGGGTTGGAGTAGTGATGGCGGCGGCCCGGGGTGAGGGCGAACGGCTCGTCGCCCAGGACGTCGGAGAGCTCGGGACGCAGTGCGCCGGGGGTGCGCTCCCACCACGCGCCGGGGGTCTCGGCGGCCAGTCCGCCGGTGTGGGCCAGCAACTGGGCGACGGTCACCTCGCCGGCGCCCGTCCCCGGCAGGTGCTTCTCCAGCGGATCCGAGAGGCTCAGCAGTCCCTCGTCCCGCAGGCGCAGCACCAGAACTGCCGTGAAGGTCTTGGTGATCGAGCCGATCCGGTACTGGACGTTCCCGTCGGGGCCGTGCCCTTCGACCGAGGTCCGAGAGCCCTCCCAGACCACCTCACCGCCCCGCAGCACGGCCGCCACGACGGACGGCGCCCGCCCCGCGCTCTGGGCGACGGCGATCCGGTGCCGGAGAGCCCGCCGGGTGGCAGGGAGAAGTTCCAGGTCCTCAGAAAGATCATCCATGATCGGATGCTACGTGTTGGCCATGTCCACGAAGCGTGAATAGTGGCCCTGGAAGGCCACGGTGATCGTGGCCGTGGGGCCGTTACGGTGCTTGGCCACGATCAGGTCCGCCTCACCCGCGCGGGGGGACTCCTTCTCGTACGCGTCCTCGCGGTGCAGCAGGATCACCATGTCGGCGTCCTGCTCGATCGAGCCCGATTCACGCAGGTCGGAGACCATCGGCTTCTTGTCGGTGCGCTGTTCCGGACCACGGTTCAGCTGGGAGAGCGCGATCACGGGGACCTCGAGCTCCTTCGCCAGCAGCTTGAGGTTTCGGGACATGTCCGAGACCTCCTGCTGACGGCTCTCGGGACGTCGCGAGCCGCCCGACTGCATCAGCTGGAGGTAGTCGATGACCACGAGCGAGAGGTCGTTGCGCTGCTTGAGCCGGCGGCACTTGGCCCGGATCTCCATCATCGACAGGTTGGGGGAGTCGTCGATGTAGAGCGGGGCGGCGGAGACGTCCGGCATCCGGCGGGCCAGCCGGGTCCAGTCGTCGTCCGTCATCGTGCCGGAGCGCATGTGGTGCAGCGCCACCCGGGCCTCTGCCGAGAGCAGGCGCATGGCGATCTCGTTGCGCCCCATTTCGAGGGAGAAGATCACGCTCGGCAGGTTGCTCTTGATGGAGCAGGCCCGGGCGAAGTCCAGGGCGAGCGTGGACTTGCCCATCGCGGGACGGGCGGCGATGACGATCATCTGCCCCGGGTGCAGGCCGTTGGTCAACGAGTCCAGGTCCGTGAAACCGGTGGGAACGCCCGACATCTGGCCGCTGCGCGAGCCGATCGCCTCGATCTCGTCGAGGGCGCCCTCCATGATGTCGCCGAGCGGCAGGTAGTCCTCGGAGGTCCGCTGCTCGGTGACGGCGTAGATCTCGGCCTGGGCACTGTTGACGATCTCGTCGACGTCGCCGTCGGCCGCGTAGCCCATCTGCGTGATCTTCGTGCCGGCGGCGACCAGGCGGCGCAGGACGGCTCTCTCGTGGACGATCTCCGCGTAGTACTCGGCGTTCGCCGCGGTCGGCACGGACTGGACCAGGGTGTGCAGGTACGAGGCCCCGCCCACCTTGCTGATCTCGCCGCGCCGGGTCAGCTCGGCGCCGACGGTGATCGGGTCGGCCGGCTCGCCCTTGGCGTACAGGTCGAGGATGGCCTGGAAGATCGTCTCGTGGGAGGGCCGGTAGAAGTCGTGGCCCTTGATGACCTCGACGACGTCGGCGATGGCGTCCTTCGAGAGGAGCATGCCGCCGAGCACCGACTGCTCGGCGTCGAGGTCCTGCGGAGGGACGCGCTCGAAGCCGCCACCGCCGCCGCCATCCCAGGAGCCGCTCTCGCGGCCCCGGTCGTGCTGTTCGTCCCCGCGGCCACGGCCTTCGCTGTTACGGCGCGAACGGGCGGGCAGACGGTCACCTGGACCGCTGTCGGCCCAGGGGTCGTCCATGGGCTCGGGCATACTCACCGGGCCGCCTCCTCCCGTCCGCAAAGCGGACCTTGCCGTGCCACTCTTTCTACGACACGGCTCTGACATGTGGGGCACCCGAATCGGCTGTCGGCGAGTCGGGCAACGCACCACGGTAGGGCCGGGAGCGGCGTCAGCCAATCTTGTTATCCACAGGCTGTGTGGATGAGATGTGGATGACGGCGCCAATGCTGTGGGTAACTCCCCGGAAGCTGTGTACGGACCGGGGGACGGCGCTGTGGACAAAATCACCCGCGCCACCCCCTCACCCCACCTGACCTGGCATTTCTCCCTCAGGAGACGGTGGGGAGGAAAAATCTTGGCCCCTGTCTCGAGATCGCCTCCAACGAGTCGCGGAGAAGGCTCACATCGGGGCCACAGTAAGGATCACAGATGGGTTGCATCCATTACCTGTGGAAGATTAGATTGAGCCCATGACACAGGCCCTCACAGCACCCGAGGCTGGGCCGCGACGGCACGACCGAGAGATCTTCGCGCTTGCCGTCCCCGCCTTCGGCGCGCTCGTCGCCGAGCCCCTCTTCGTGATGGCCGACAGCGCCATCGTGGGACACCTCGGCACGCCCCAGCTCGCCGGCCTCGGCATCGCCGCCGCTCTGCTCACTACCGCCGTGAGCGTCTTCGTCTTCCTCGCGTACGCCACCACGGCGGCCGTCGCCCGCCGGGTCGGCGCGGGCGACCTGCAGGCGGCCATCCGGCAGGGCATGGACGGGATCTGGCTCGCCCTCCTGCTCGGCGTGGCCGTCATCGCCGTGGTGCTGCCCGCGGCTCCGTCGCTGATCTCCCTCTTCGGAGCCTCCGACACCGTCGCCCCCTACGCCATCACCTATCTGCGCATCTCCGCCTTCGGCATCCCGCCCATGCTCATGGTGCTGGCCGCCACCGGGGTCATCCGCGGTCTCCAGGACACCCGCACCCCGCTCTACGTCGCCGTGGGCGGCTTCACCCTCAACGTGGGCCTGAACGCCGCCCTCGTCTACGGCGCGGGGCTCGGCATCGGCGGCTCTGCCTGGGGCACGGTCATCGCCCAGTGCGCGATGGCGGCCGCGTATCTCTTCGTGGTCGTCCGCGGAGCCCGTCGGCACGGCGCCTCCCTGGTCCCGGACCCCGCGGGCATACGGGCCTGTGCCCAGGCCGGCGCACCCCTGCTGGTCCGCACCCTGTCCCTGCGCGCCATCCTGATGATCGCGACAGCCGTGGCCGCCCGGCTCGGGGACGCCGACATCGCCGCCCACCAGATCCTGCTCGCCCTGTGGAGCCTGCTCGCCTTCGCGCTCGACGCCATAGCGATCGCCGGACAGGCGATCATCGGCCGCTACCTCGGCGCGGGTGACACGGAAGGCGCGAAGACCGTCTGCCGCCGCATGGTGCAGTGGGGCATCGTCTCGGGCGTGGTGCTCGGCCTGCTGGTCGTCCTGGCCCGCCCGGTGTTCATCCCGCTGTTCACCAGCGATCCGGCGGTCGAGGCCGCCCTGCTCCCCGCCCTGCTGGTCGTGGCCCTGTCCCAGCCCGTCTCGGGCATCGTCTTCGTGCTCGACGGTGTCCTCATGGGCGCGGGCGACGGCCGCTACCTGGCCCGCGCCATGCTCGTGACGCTCGCCGCGTTCGTCCCCGCCGCCCTCCTCGTCCCGGTCCTGGGCGGCGGCATCACGACGCTCTGGTGGGCCATGACCCTGATGATGCTGGTCCGGATGGTCACGCTCAGGGTGCGCGCCCGCTCGGGCCGCTGGCTGATCGCGGGGGCCACCCGCTAGTCGTCCGTGTTCCACGGTTCCACGCCGACGTGTTCCACGGTTCCACGCCGATGTTTCACGTGAAACATCGGCGTGGAACATCGGGAAACCACGAAGGGCCGCACCCCGAGGGGTACGGCCCTTCATGCGCAGCCCTTAGGCGGCGACGACCTCGATGCCCACGTTCGCGGCGACCTCGCTGTGCAGACGCACGGAGACCTGGTACGAACCGAGGGTCTTGATCGGGGCGCCCAGCTCAACGCGGCGCTTGTCGACCTTCGGACCACCGGAAGCCTCGATCGCCGTGGCGATGTCGGACGGGGTCACGGAGCCGAAGAGGCGGCCGGCGTCACCCGCACGGGTGGCCAGACGCACCTTCACGCCCTCGAGCTTGGCCTTGATCTCGTTGGCCTGCTCGATGGTCGCGATCTCGTGGATCTTGCGGGCGCGGCGGATCTGCGCCACGTCCTTCTCGCCACCCTTGGTCCAGCGGATCGCGAAACCACGCGGGACCAGGTAGTTGCGAGCGTAACCGTCCTTGACGTCGACGACATCGCCGGCGGTGCCGAGGCCAGAGACCTCGTGGGTCAGGATGATCTTCATTAGTCGGTCACCCTTTCCTTATCGCGCGGTGGACGTGTAGGGCAGCAGCGCCATCTCACGGCTGTTCTTCACGGCCGTGGCGACGTCACGCTGGTGCTGCGTGCAGTTGCCGGTAACGCGGCGGGCACGGATCTTGCCGCGGTCGGAAATGAACTTCCGCAGCATGTTCGTGTCCTTGTAGTCCACGTACGCGGTCTTGTCCTTGCAGAATGCGCAGACCTTCTTCTTAGGCTTGCGCACAGGCGGCTTCGCCATTGTGTCTCTCCTGTGTGATCAAGAAGTGGGGATGCGAGCTGCCCTAGAAGGGCGGCTCGTCCGAGTAGCCACCGCCGGAGCCGCCGGAGCTTCCGCCCCAGCCGCCCCCGCCGCCGCCCTGCTGCTGGCCACCGGCCGGCGCACTGGACGTCCACGGGTCGTCGGAGGGAGCTCCGCCGCCCTGCGGGGCGCCGCCGCTGGGGGCTCCGCCCCAGCCACCGCCGCCACCCTGCTGCTGGCCGCCACCGCCGCCGTATCCACCCTGACCGCCGCGACCGGTGGTCTTGGTGACCTTGGCCGTGGCGTTCTTCAGGCTGGGGCCGACTTCCTCGACGTCCAGCTCGTAGACCGTGCGCTTGACACCCTCACGGTCCTCGTACGACCGCTGCCTCAGCCGGCCCTGCACGATGACGCGCATGCCTCGCTGGAGGGACTCGGCGACGTTCTCCGCCGCCTGCCGCCACACCGAGCAGGTCAGGAACAGGCTTTCGCCGTCCTTCCACTCATTGGTCTGGCGGTCGAAGGTGCGGGGGGTGGACGCGACACGGAACTTCGCGACCGCCGCACCCGAGGGGGTGAAGCGCAGCTCGGGGTCGTCGACGAGATTGCCGACGACCGTGATGACGGTCTCGCCTGCCATGGATGAACCTCTCGGCGGGGATTGCTGCTGGGCTGCTGTGCTACTCGGTCCCGATTACCGCTGAACCGAAGTTCAGTGGGTCTCGGGGCGAAGGACCTTGGTCCGGAGAACCGACTCGTTCAGGTTCATCTGTCGGTCAAGCTCCTTGACGACCGCAGGCTCGGCCTGAAGGTCGATGACCGAGTAGATGCCCTCGGGCTTCTTCTTGATCTCGTAAGCGAGACGACGACGGCCCCAGGTGTCGACCTTCTCGACCTTTCCGTTGCCCTCACGGACGACGGAGAGGAAGTTCTCGATCAGCGGGGAGACAGCGCGCTCCTCGAGATCGGGGTCGAGGATGACCATCACTTCGTAGTGACGCATGTGGAACCCACCTCCTTTGGACTCAGCGGCCACGGTCGTTCCGTGGCAGGAGGGTCGTGATGCGTGCGCACGGTGTCCGAGAGCAGACACCGCGCAGCTGTACAGACTACCTCCTCGACTCCTTCCGGTTGAAATCCGACGGGAGGGGGCCCCAATCTGTATCCAACGGGTGTGCTCGGTGCTATGCCCCCGGCCCCTGCCGGAGGCCGCCCCGGCACACCGCTCTGCGTCAGCCAGGAGGTGCCTTCCGATGGCACAGGCCATGCAACGTCAGCCCATCTCCCTGCTCTCCACCGACGGCAAGCCGCACCCGCTGCAGGACACCCTGATGGCGGTCACTCTGACCCTCGGCGCCGTGGCGTTCGTCACGGCCTTCTTCCACAACCTGCACCTGCTCAGCTCCTGGGCCGGACTGCTCGGAATTCTGACCGGCGCGTACGGACAGTTCGTCTCCGTCACGACACGCGAGCGCTTCGCGCTGATCATCGGCCTTGGCGCGTCTGCCATCGGCTTCTACCTCGGCATGTTCCACGGCGGCCTCTTCGGCGGCTGACGGGGCCGAGCGGGGCACCTCCGCGGCAGGGCGCCGGCTCCGCCCCGGCCCGGGCCTCCGGCCCGTCCCCCAGAAGGGTGGCGCCCCTGTCGCAGTAGGCTTCGCGCCATAGCCAGCGAAGCCGCCGGAGGAGACGCCCCGCATGAGCCTGTCCCTGAGGACCATCAGCCGAGAGCAGCATCTGGGTTACCTCCAGAGCCTGCCCTCGGCTAGCCACTGCCAGGTCCCGGCGTGGGCCGACGTGAAGAACGAGTGGCGTTCCGAGAACCTCGGATGGTTCAACGAGTCCGAGGAAATCGTCGGTGCCGCCCTCGTGCTGTACCGCCAGCTGCCCAAGGTGAAGCGATACCTCGCCTACCTCCCCGAGGGCCCGGTCATCAACTGGTACGCCCCGAACCTGGAGGAGTGGCTCCAGCCGATGCTGGCCCACCTCAAGCAGCAGGGCGCCTTCACCGTGAAGATGGGCCCGCCCGTCGTCATCCGCCGCTGGAACTCGACCGCCATCAAGGCCGGCATCCAGGACCCGAACGTGAAGCGCCTGCGCGACGTGGAGGCCTCGGTCATCGAGCCCCGCGCCTTCGAGGTGTCCGACAAGCTGCGCCGCATGGGCTGGCAGCAGGCCGAGGACGGCGGCGCCGGATTCGGCGACGTCCAGCCCCGCTACGTCTTCCAGGTGCCGCTGGCCAACCGCTCGCTCGACGACGTCCTCAAGGGCTTCAACCAGCTGTGGCGCCGCAACATCAAGAAGGCCGAGAAGGCCGGCGTCGAGGTGGTCCAGGGCGGCTACGACGACCTGCCGACCTGGCAGCACCTGTACGAGATCACGGCCGAGCGCGACAAGTTCCGCCCGCGCCCCCTCAGCTACTTCCAGCGCCAGTGGACGGCCCTCAACGCCGAGGACCCCAACCGGATGCGCCTCTACATCGCCACGCACGAGGGGGAGCCGCTGGCCGCCGCCACGATGCTCACCGTCGGCCAGCACGTCTGGTACTCGTACGGTGCCTCCGCCAACCACAAGCGCGAGGTCCGGCCCTCGAACGCGATGCAGTGGCGCATGCTGCGCGACTCCTACGCACTCGGTGCCAGCGTCTACGACCTGCGCGGCATCTCTGACACGCTGGACGAGAACGACCACCTGTTCGGACTGATCCAGTTCAAGGTCGGCACGGGCGGCGAGGCCGTCGAGTACGTCGGCGAGTGGGACTTCCCGCTCAACAAGGTGCTGCACAAGGCGCTCGACATCTACATGTCGCGCCGCTGATCCCCTGACCCCCGCTGTTATCGAGAAAGGTGCCGGACGGGCCATGGCGCTCACGCTCTACGTCGACACCGCGCGCTGGCGTGCGCACCAGAAGCAGATCCAGGACCAGTTCCCCGGGATGATCCCGGTCTGCAAGGGCAACGGTTACGGCTTCGGCCACGAGCGGCTGTGCGAGGAGGCGACCCGCATGGGCGCCGACGTGCTCGCCGTCGGCACGACGTACGAGGCCGCGAGCATCAAGGACTGGTTCGGCGGCGACCTGCTCGTCCTCACCCCGTTCCGGCGGGGCGAGGAGCCGGTGCCGCTGCCGGACCGGGTCATCCGTTCGGTGTCCTCGCTGGACGGGGTCCGCGGTCTGGTCGGCGCCCGCGTGGTCATCGAGTGCATGAGCTCGATGCGCCGCCACGGCATCTCCGAGCAGGATCTGGGCCAGCTGCACGGGGCCATCGAGGACGTCCGGCTGGAGGGCTTCGCCCTGCACCTGCCGCTGGACCGCCCGGACGGCTCGGACGCCGTCGAGGAGGTCATCGGCTGGATGGACCGGCTGCGCGCGGCCCGGCTGCCGCTGCACACCATGTTCGTCAGCCACCTGCGGGCCGAGGAGCTGGCACGGCTCCAGCAGCAGTTCCCGCAGACCCGCTTCCGGGCCCGCATCGGCACCCGGCTGTGGCTGGGCGACCACGAGGCGACCGAGTACCGCGGTGCGGTCCTCGACGTCACGCGCGTGGCCAAGGGCGACCGGTTCGGTTACCGCCAGCAGAAGGCCGCCTCCGACGGCTGGCTCGTCGTCGTCGCCGGCGGTACCTCGCACGGCGTCGGCCTGGAGGCTCCCAAGGCCCTCCACGGCGTGATGCCGCGCGCCAAGGGCGTCGCCCGGGCCGGCCTGGCCACCGTGAACCGGAACCTGTCGCCGTTCGTGTGGGCGGGCAAGCAGCGCTGGTTCGCGGAGCCGCCGCACATGCAGGTGTCGATCCTGTTCGTGCCCTCGGACGCGACGGAGCCGAAGGTCGGCGACGAGCTCGTGGCGCACCTGCGCCACACCACCACGCAGTTCGACCGGGTGCTCGACGCCTGAGCCGGCCCGTCAGTCCTTGGGGTCCAGGCCCCAGTCGACCCGCTGTCCCCCCGAGGGCGCCGCGTACCGCGGCGCCCTCGCCGCGTCCGACAGCACGAACACGTCCTCGGCCCCGTCCAGGACACCGCCCGACGGGTCGTCCGATCCGTCGCGGCGTACGACGTCCCGCTCGGGCAGCAGGATGTCCCGTACGACGACCGCGCACAGGTACAGGGTGGCCAGCAGGTGGGCGGCGATCGCCAGTTGGTAACCCTCCACGGGCAGGCCCTGGTGCTTGTCCCCGCTGCTCGTGTAGGCGAGGTAGAACCAGATCCCGAGGAAGTAGACGATCTCGCCGGCCTGCCAGATCAGGAAGTCCCGCCAGCGCGGCCGGGCCAGGGCGGCGAGCGGGATGAGCCACAGCACGTACTGCGGCGAGTAGACCTTGTTGCACAGGATGAAGGCGGCGACGACCAGGAAGGCCAGCTGCGCGAACCGGGGCCGCCGCGGGGCGGTCAGGGTGAGCAGGCCGATCGCCCCGCACAGCAGGAGCGTCAGCCCCGTCGCGTACGTGTTGGCGTCTTCCAGGGGGTTGCCCGAGCGCTGTGAGATCAGCAGCCACACGGAGCCGAAGTCGATGGGCCGTTCCTGGCTGAAGGTGTAGAACTTCGTCCAGCCGTCCCAGGCGAAGAGCATGACGGGCAGGTTCACCACGAGCCAGGCCCCGGCCGCGCCCAGGACGGCCGCGCCGAAGGCGCGCCACTTCCCGGCCCGCCAGCAGAGCACGAACAGCACCCCGAGCAGCAGGACGGGATAGAGCTTGGCCGCGGTGGCCAGGCCGATCAGGACGCCGAAGAGGACCGTCCGCCCCCGGGACCACATGAGCATCCCGGCGGCGGTCAGGGCGATGGCCAGCAGGTCCCAGTTGATCGTCGCCGTCAGTGCGAAGGCGGGCGCGAGCGCGAAGAGCAGGGCGTCCCAGGGCCGGCGGCGGTGGGTGCGCGCGACACACACGGCGATGACCGCCGCGCAGGCCATCAGCATGCCCGCGTTGACCATCCAGTACATCTGTTCGCGGTGCTGCATGGAGCCGCTGCCGGGGGTCAGCCAGGAGGCGATCTCCATGAAGAGCCCGGTGAGCACCGGGTACTCCAGGTACTCCATGTCGCCGGGCAGCCGGTCGAAGTAGGGCGTCAGGTTGTCGGCGAAGCCGCGTACCGCGTACAGGTGCGGGATGTCGGAGTAGCAGGCGTGGGTGTACTGCGAGCCCGCTCCCCGGAACCACGCCCAGTCGTAGCAGGGCAGCTTCTGCACCATGCCGAGCGCGAACATGCCGATGGCGAGGAGGGCCACGACGCGGACCGGCCCCAGCCAATGGCCGCCGAGCCGGGCGTAGCGGCCGAGCGGGCCTCCGATGAACTCGCTGCCGGCTGCTGCGACCTCGTCCTGCTGCGTCGGCAGTACGGGACGGTCCTCGTGCACCTGGGTCATGGGGGTCATCCTGCCGTACGGGGCCGGGCACGGGGGAAGGCCGCCACACGACGGGTGCGACGGCCTTCCTGTGTTCACGGGGCGGCGGGGCGGGTCAGTCCGGCACGGTGCCGGTGGTATCTCCGGTGGTGCCGCCCGGGCGGCCCGGTCTGCCGCTGTTCGACGGGGACGGCGATCCACTGGCCCCGCCCTGGGTGCCGGCGATGATCCCCGAATTGGTGCCGGTGTTCGTGCCGCCGTTGGTCGTCCCGCGCGTGGGGTCGTCCGGGTCGCAGTACAGCTTCCACGGCGGGCAGGACGGCTTCCCGCCCTTCGACGGGCTCGGGGACGGCGTCGGGGAGGTCGGCGGGGTCGTCGACGGGGACGGGGACGGCGAAGCGGGGGCCGACGGAGTGGGGGAGGGGGCACCTGCGGAGTCGGCGGTGACACCGACCTCGTCGGGCTCCGGGAACTCCTTGATCGGGGCGTCCTTGAGCGCTTCGCGCATGTACTGGGTCCAGATCTCGGCCGGGATGTCACCACCGTGGATGGACGGGATGGCGCCCACGCCGTTCATGGACTGCAGCTTCCGGTCCGGCGAGTTGGGGTCGGTGCGGAAGAGGACGACGGAGGTGGACAGCTCCGGGGTGTAGCCGACGAACCACGCCGACTTGTTCTCGTCCGTCGTACCGGTCTTGCCCGCGGCGGGGCGGCCGAGCTTCTTGGCCTCCTTGCCGGTGCCGTTCTTGACGACGTTCTGCAGGACCTTGGTGATGTTGTCCGCGACGGCGTTGTCCATGGCCCGCTGGGGCTTGGGCGGCTCGAAGCCGGGGAGCTTCTCGCCGTCCTTCTCGACCTCGGTCACCGAGTAGGGCTCGTGGTGCGTGCCCGAGGCGGCGAACGTGGCGTACGAGTCGGCCATCCGGATGGCGCTGGGGGTCGAGGTGCCGAGGGCGGAGGAGGCGTCCGTGTTCGGGTTGATCGACTCCTCGAGGATGCCGGTGGACTTGGCCAGGTCCCGCACCTTGGTGTGGCCGACGTCGAAGATCAGCTGGGCGAACGGGACGTTGATGGACTTCTCCATCGCCTCGTTGAGGGTGACGTATCCGTAGGCGGTCGGGCTCTCGTTCTTCTGCCTGAACGGGTTGCCCTTGGCGTCGCGCAGCGGCCTGCCCTCACGGTTGTTGATCACCGTGAGGTCGTTGGCCTGGTACTTGCTGTCGGCCGAGATGCCCCGCCCGTTGGAGTTCTGGGTGCCGTACTGCATGGCCGCCGCGAGCACGTACGGCTTCCAGGTCGAGCCGACCGGGACACCGCTGGTGTTGGCGTTGTTGCTGAAGTACTTCTGGTCCCAGCCCGGGCCGCCGTACAGCGCCACGAGCGCCCCGGACTTGACGTCCACGGAGGCCCCGCCGAACTGGACGAAGGTGTCGGTGTCGGGCCGCTTCTTCTCGTCGATGAAGCCGTCGCGGGCGTCCGCCACGGCCTTGGCCAGGGCCGCCACCCTCGGCTTCTCGAAGGTGGTCTTGATCCGGTAGCCGCCCAGGGCCATCTGCTCGACGGTGATGCCCTTGGTCTTCATCACGTACGCCTTGGCCGTGTCGACCAGGTAGCCGATCTGGCCGGTCATGCCGCGGGCCTGCTCCGACTCGACGCGGGCGGGGAAGTCCTTGTCCGTGTACTTCGCCCGCTCGGTCTTGTCCATCCGGCCGACCTCGACCTCGCGGTCCAGCACCCATGCCCAGCGCTTGCGGGCCCGGTCCTCGTTGAGTTCGGGGGTGGCCGCGGGGCCGATGCCGCCGTCCGGGTTGTAGAGGTTGGGGCCCTTGAGCACGGAGGCCAGGAACGCGCACTCGGAGGGGTTCAGGTCCTGGCTGTCCTTGCCGAAGTAGGCACGGGCCGCGGCCTGGATGCCGTAGGCGTCGCGTCCGTAGTAGGCGGTGTTGAGGTAGCCCGCGAGGACCGTGTCCTTGTCCTCGGAGACGCCCAGCCTTATCGCGATGAAGAGCTCGGTGGCCTTCCGCTTGAGCGTCTGGTCGGAGTCCAGGTAGGTGTTCTTCACGTACTGCTGGGTGATGGTCGAGCCGCCCTGGGTGGAGCCGCCCGTGCCCATGTTCCAGACGGCGCGGGCGATGCCCATCGGGTCCACGCCCTTGTCCGTCTCGAAGGACTCGTTCTCCGCCGCGATCACGGCGTCCCTCATCGACCGGGGAATGCTCGAGATGGGCACGATCTGCCGGTTCATCGAACCGCCCGTCGCCACCATCTGGCTGCCGTCGGCCCAGTAGAAGACGTTGTTCTGCGCCTTGGCCGCCTTGTTCGGGTCCGGCGTGCTCACCATGGCGATACCGATGCCGGCACCGGCGATGATCACCGCGATGAAACCCAGGGCGGTGCCGGAGACGAACTTCCAGGAGGGCACGAAGCGCTTCCAGCCGTCCCGGTCGGACCGCGGGTAGTTGATCAGCCGCTTGTCGGGGCGGCCCGCGCCGCGAGCTGAGTTCGCGGCGCCGCGTCCGCGGCCCCCGGCCCCTCTCTGGGCAGCCCGGCGTGCCTCGGCACGACTGGCCGGCACGGACTCCTGCGGGTACGGGCCGCTGTGCGACGCGGTGGGGACGTCCCGTCCGGCCGGGGCGCCCCTGCCGGGGCGCTGCTGAGCGGCGCGGCGGGCTGAAGCCCGCCCACCACCCTGGGGCTGCGGCGGTTTGCGGCGGTGCTCGCTCATCGAACGACTACTCCTCGGGCAGGCGAGTGGCCTGGAAGCGGCAGATGAATTCCGGTTCCCCCGGTGTCATGGCCCACAGACTACGCACGCTCAAAACCCGACCAGTGCCGAAGTTCACCCCAAATCAGGCAACTCCACTGGTGCGAATTGGTGATGTGACACCGGTCACCAGATCACCCCTTGTCGATCAGGGCGCCCCGTTCTATCGTCTGGATGTATCGAGTCGATACATCAGCTCGGCATAAAGGCTCAGGGGCGGAGGAGAGGAAGGCGGATGAGCAGACGCTCAGGCATCCTCGAGTTCGCCGTCCTCGGCCTGCTGCGCGAGTCCCCCATGCACGGCTATGAGCTGCGCAAGCGGCTCAACACCTCACTGGGGGTGTTCCGAGCCTTCAGCTACGGGACGCTCTACCCCTGCCTCAAGACGCTCGTCGCCAACGGCTGGTTGATCGAAGAACCGGGCAACGCCCCGGAGGACGCTCTCGCCGCTTCACTCGCAGGGCGCCGCGCCAAGATCGTCTACCGGTTGACGGCCGCGGGTAAGGAGCACTTCGAGGAGCTCCTCTCCCACACGGGCCCCGACACCTGGGAGGACGAGTCCTTCGCCGCCCGCTTCGCCTTCTTCGGCCAGACCGAACGAGACGTGCGCATGCGGGTACTGGAGGGCCGCCGCAGCCGGCTGGAGGAGCGTCTGGAGAAGATGCGCGCCTCCCTCGTCCGTACGCGGGAGCGCCTCGACGACTACACGCTCGAGCTGCAGCGGCACGGCATGGAGTCCGTGGAGCGCGAAGTGCGCTGGCTGAACGAGCTCATCGAGAGCGAGCGGGCAGGACGGGATCGGAGACGGTCCGGTCCGTCCGACGAAACTGAAAAATGAGGCCTGCATCTCGCAGACCTCGTCCGAGAACAAACAGGGAGCAACCGGAATGGGTTCGGTTCGCGTAGCCATCGTCGGCGTAGGCAACTGCGCCGCCTCGCTGGTGCAGGGCGTCGAGTACTACAAGGACGCCGACCCGGCGGCCAAGGTCCCCGGTCTGATGCACGTCCAGTTCGGCGACTACCACGTGCGTGACATCGAGTTCGTCGCCGCGTTCGACGTCGACGCGAAGAAGGTCGGCCTCGACCTTTCGGACGCCATCGGCGCCAGCGAGAACAACACCATCAAGATCTGCGACGTCCCGAACGCCGGTGTGACCGTTCAGCGCGGCCACACCCTGGACGGTCTGGGCAAGTACTACCGCCAGACGATCGAGGAGTCCGCCGAGGCTCCGGTCGACGTGGTCCAGGTCCTCAAGGACCGCGAGGTCGACGTCCTGATCTGCTACCTGCCGGTCGGCTCCGAGGCGGCGGCGAAGTTCTACGCCCAGTGCGCCATCGACGCCAAGGTCGCCTTCGTCAACGCCCTCCCGGTCTTCATCGCCGGCACCAAGGAGTGGGCTGACAAGTTCACCGAGGCCGGTGTCCCGATCGTCGGCGACGACATCAAGTCCCAGGTCGGCGCCACCATCACGCACCGCGTGATGGCGAAGCTGTTCGAGGACCGCGGTGTCCGTCTTGAGCGCACCATGCAGCTCAACGTCGGCGGCAACATGGACTTCAAGAACATGCTCGAGCGCGACCGCCTCGAGTCGAAGAAGATCTCCAAGACGCAGGCCGTCACCTCGCAGATCCCCGACCGTGAGCTCGGCGAGAAGAACGTCCACATCGGCCCGTCCGACTACGTCGCGTGGCTCGACGACCGCAAGTGGGCCTACGTCCGCCTCGAAGGCCGTGCCTTCGGTGACGTCCCGCTGAACCTCGAGTACAAGCTCGAGGTGTGGGACTCCCCGAACTCCGCCGGTGTCATCATCGACGCCCTGCGCGCCGCGAAGATCGCCAAGGACCGCGGTATCGGCGGCCCGATCCTGTCGGCGTCCAGCTACTTCATGAAGTCCCCGCCGGTGCAGTACTTCGACGACGAGGCCTACGCGAACGTCGAGAAGTTCATCAAGGGCGAGGTCGAGCGCTAGTCGAACCCCAAGGGTCCGCGAGGACACCTGGACTTCGGCTGTTCTTCCGCGGAGGGTCCCCGGGCATATTGCCCGGGGACCCTCCGCGTATGTGACCCTTGCCCTCATGCCTGTCGTACGTGATCTGCGCGTACTCCTGCGCCTCAGGGACTTCCGCAACCTGCTCGCCGTACGGCTGCTCTCCCAGGCGGCGGACGGCGTCTACCAGGTCGCCCTCGCCACCTACGTGGTCTTCTCCCCGGAGAAACAGACCTCGCCGACGGCCATCGCCTCGGCCATGGCGGTGCTGCTCCTGCCCTATTCGGTGATCGGCCCCTTCGCCGGGGTGCTGCTCGACCGCTGGCGCCGGCGTCAGGTCTTCCTCTACGGCAACCTGCTGCGCGCCTTCCTCGCCTGCGTCACCGGGATGCTGATCGTCGCGGCAGTACCCGACTGGCTGTTCTACGCCTCGGCGCTGTCCGTGACCGCCGTCAACCGCTTCGTGCTGGCCGGGCTCGCGGCCTCGCTGCCCCGCGTGGTCGGCCCCGACCAGCTGGTCACCGCGAACGCTCTCTCCCCCACCGCCGGCACCCTGGCAGCGGTCGCGGGCGGCGGCCTGGCCTTCCTCGTCCGGCTGCTGGCCTCCGACTCCAACGCCCTGGTCGTCCTGCTCGGGGCCGGGCTCTACCTGTGTGCGGCCCTCGTCTCCCTGCACCTGGCCATCGGCCTGCTCGGGCCCGACCACCCCCCTGGCCGGCTCCACCCCTCCGTCGCCGAAGGAGTCGCCCTCACCGTGCGGGGCATGGCCGAAGGCCTCAGGCACCTGGCCGGCCGGCGCGAGGCGGCCCGGGCGCTCGCCGCGATGACCATGATGCGGTTCTGCTACGGCGCCCTGTTCGTCATGCTGCTGATGCTCTGCCGCTACTCCTGGTCGGACAACGAGGCCGACGGGCTGGCCCTGCTCGGCGTCGCGGTCGGCGCCTCCGGGGCGGGGTTCTTCGCGGCCGCCGTCGTGACCCCCTGGCTGGCGGGCCGGCTGGGCACCCTCGGCTGGATCACGGCCTGCTCCGCGGGAGCCGCGGTCCTGGTGCCGGCCCTCGGCCTGTTCTTCGCCCCCGGGCCGATGCTGGTCGCCGCCTTCGTCCTCGGCCTCGCCACCCAAGGGGCCAAGATCGCCACCGACACGGAAGTCCAGTCCCGGGTGGACGACGACTTCCGCGGCCGCGTCTTCTCCGTCTACGACGTGCTCTTCAACGTCGCCTTCGTGGGAGCGGCGGCGGTGGCCTCCCTCATGCTCCCCGTCGACGGGCGCTCGGTGGCCCTGATCCTCTGTGTGTCCGCCCTCTACGCCGCGACCGCGCTGCTGCTGGGCCGGCAGGAGCGACGTCTCGTCTGAGGACGCCCCTGACCGACGGCCGGCGTCGATGTTTCACGTGAAACATCGACGCCGACGGTCCTTGCTCAGGCCTGCGCGGCCCACCACTCCTTCAGCGCGACGACCGCGGCGTCACGCCCCATCGGGCCGTTCTCCAGCCGCAGCTCCAGCAGGAAGGCGTATGCCTTGCCGATCACCGGACCCGGGCCGACGTCCAGGACCTGCATGATCTCGTTGCCGTCCAGGTCGGGCCGGATCGCGTCCAGCTCCTCCTGCTCCTGCAGCTGCGCGATGCGCTCCTCAAGCCCGTCGTAGGTCCGGGAGAGGGCGTTCGCCTTGCGCTTGTTGCGCGTGGTGCAGTCGGACCGGGTCAGCTTGTGCAGGCGCTCCAGCAGCGGACCGGCGTCACGGACGTAGCGCCGCACCGCGGAGTCGGTCCACTCCCCGTCGCCGTAGCCATGGAAGCGCAGATGCAGCTCCACCAGCCGGGACACGTCCTTGATCATGTCGTTGGAGTACTTCAGCGCGGTCAGCCGCTTCTTGGTCATCTTCGCGCCCACCACCTCGTGGTGGTGGAAGGAGACACGCCCGTCGCTCTCGAAGCGGCGGGTGCGGGGCTTGCCGATGTCGTGCAGCAGGGCCGCGAGGCGCAGCACCAGGTCCGGACCGTCCTCCTCGAGGGCGATCGCCTGCTCCAGCACGATCAGCGAGTGGTCGTAGACGTCCTTGTGCCGGTGGTGCTCGTCACTCTCCAGCCGCAGCGCGGGCAGCTCGGGCAGGACCCGGTCCGCCAGCCCCGTGTCCACGAGGAGTCCCAGACCGCGGCGCGGGTTGGCCGACAGGATCAGCTTGTTCAGCTCGCCCTGGACCCGCTCCGCCGAGACGATCTCGATGCGGTCGGACATCGCCTTCATGGCCGCCACGACCTCCGGGGCGACCTCGAAGTCCAGCTGCGCGGAGAACCGCGCCGCCCGCAGCATCCGCAGCGGATCGTCGGAGAACGAGTCCTCCGGGGTCCCGGGAGTGCGCAGCACACCGGCGGCCAGGTCCTCCAGGCCCCCGTGCGGGTCGATGAACTCCTGCTCGGGCAGGGCCAGGGCCATGGCGTTGACCGTGAAATCGCGCCGGACCAGGTCCTCGTCGATCGAGTCGCCGTAGGAGACCTCGGGCTTGCGCGAGGTGCGGTCGTAGGCCTCCGAGCGGTACGTCGTCACCTCGATCTGGAAGTTCCGCACGACGTCCCCGACGCGGGCGCTCTTCTGTGCCCCGACGGTGCCGAAGGCGATGCCCACGTCCCACACCGAGTCGGCCCACGGCCGGACGATCTTCAGCACGTCCTCGGGGCGGGCATCGGTGGTGAAGTCGAGATCGTTGCCGAGACGCCCGAGCAGCGCATCGCGGACGGACCCGCCGACCAGGGCGAGGCGGAAGCCCGCCTCCTGGAATCGGCGGCCGAGCTCGTCGGCGACAGGGGCGACCCGCAGCAGTTCACTGACCGCGCGGCGCTGCACCTGACTCAGGGCACTGGGGGTGTCTTCGTTGGCGTTCGGCACAACAGAAAAGGGTACGTGCCCGGCCCACCGGGAGCCGCCCCGTTTTGCGCGACCCCGGTCGGCGGCCGCCCCGGGGCTGAGCCGATCATGTGGAGCAAGGTGCGGCACTCGCACACAGCGGGCCTCGTTACCATGCGTGGACGCACAAAAGACGAGCACTGACACTTCGAGGAACGGGCTAGCGCGTGGCCGAGGCGGCAGACATCCAGGGGGCGTCCCCCGCTCCTGTCCGGCGCCGCTGGCTGCGGCGCGCGATCGTCCTGCTCGCCGGGACGCCCGTGATGGCCGCCCTGGTCTACTCTCCCGCCCCCAAGGCCCAGGCGGTCCAGGCGACCGGTGTGGACGTCCAGCTGACCTCCATGACCCCTGCCGCGCCGGTCAAGGGGGACACCCTGACGATCTCCGGCACCGTGCTGAACACCGGCTCCGAGACGATCAACGACGCGCACGTCGGCCTGCGGGTCGGGCCCGCGCTCGCGGACCGCTCCTCCATCGACGAGGCGGCGGAACGCAACGGGTTCCGGGCCGGCGCCGACCCGGGCGAGATCGATCCGGCCTACGCCGTGAAGATCGCCTCGCTGCCGTCGAAGGTCCGCCAGGACTTCACCCTGACCGTCCCGGTGAACAAGCTCGAACTGGACAAGGACGGGGTCTACCAGCTCGGGGTCTCCCTGTCCGGGGCGACCGAGAGCCGCCCGTCCGAACAGGTCCTTGGGATCAAGCGGACCTTCCTGCCCTGGCAGCCGGAAGCCGCCTCCAAGCGCTCCCAGCTCACCTACGCGTGGCCGCTGATCTCCACCACCCGCGTGACCGCGGAGACCGGCTCCGACGAGCTGCAGACCCCCGTCTTCCTCGACGATTCGCTCGCCGACGAGCTCAAGGCCGGCGGCCGCCTGGAGCAGATGGTCACCCTCGGCAAGGACCTGCCGATCACCTGGGTCATCGACCCCGACCTGCTCTACACGGTCGACGCGATGACCAAGGGCTACCGGGTCCGCACTCCCGGCGGAAAACCCGTCCAGGGGAAGAACAAGGCCGTCGCCGAACAGTGGCTGAGCTCCCTGGAAGCCGCCGTCCAGGGCAAGAAGGTCGTCGCCCTGCCCTTCGCGGATCCCGACCTCGCCTCCCTCGCCCACCACGGCAAGGACGTCTCGGGCACCCTGGGTCAGCTGCGCCCCGCCACCGACAAGGCGAAGCAGGCCGTCCAGACCGTCCTGCACGTCACGGCGTCCACCGACTTCTCCTGGCCCGTGGACGGCGCCATCGACCCCTCGATCGTCAACGTCGCCACCTCGGCCGGCGCCCACAACGTCCTCACCCGCAGCGACAGCCTCGTGGAGAGCGGAGCACTCGGCTACACGCCCTCGGCCGCCCGGCCCATCGGCGCCGGCACCACCGCCGTCGTCGCGGACGCCGATCTGTCCACCGCCTTCGAGGGCGACATGCTGAACGCCGGGGCCTCCACCCTGGCCGTGCAGCGGTTCCTCGCCCACAGCCTCGCCCTCAACCTGCAGAAGACCGACGAGCAGCGCAGCTTCGTCGTCGCCCCGCAGCGGATGCCCACCGTCAGCCAGGTGCAGACGATGGCCGCGGCCGTACGCGGGCTCCAGGCGGGCCGGTGGACGCAGCCCGGGGACCTCGAGGCCGCGGCCGCCGCCAAGCCCGATCCCGGCGCCGCCACCCAGGTGCCGGGCGCCGGACAGTACCCCGAGGCCCTGCGCAAGCAGGAGCTGCCGGTGTCGGCCTTCGAGAAGATCCGCACCACGCAGAACAGCCTCGACCACTTCAAGGTGATCCTGGCCGCGCCCGACCGCGTGGAGATCCCCTTCGGCAACACCACCAACCGGGAGATGTCCACGTCCTGGCGCGGGCGTCCCGAGGAGGCCCGCCTCTACCGGGACCAGGCGCAGGACTACCTGATCGGTCTCACCGAGAAGGTCAAGGTCATCCCCAAGTCCGACGCCACCCTGTCCGGACACAGCGCCACCATCCCGGTCAGCGTCCAGAACAGCCTCGTCCAGGACGTCCACGACCTGGTCCTGCGGGTGAAGTCAGCCAACCCGACCCGCCTGATGTTCGGCGACAGCGGCCAGGCCGAGCAGCAGGTGACCGTCCAGGGCGACCACACCCAGACCGTGAAGTTCACCGCCAACGCCACCGCGAGCGGTCCGGTCGAGGTCACGGCGCAGCTCTTCACCAAGGACGGCGTCCCCTACGGCAAGGAACGACGGTTCACCGTCGAGGCCACGGAGATCACCCCCACCGTGATGCTCGTCATCGCCGGCGGTGTGCTCCTCCTGGTCCTGGCAGGCATCAAGATGTACGCCAGCCGCAAACGCGTCGCAGCCCGCGCGGCCGCCGAGGAGAGCACGCAGCCGAGTGACGAGTCCACGGACACCGGACCGCAAAGCACCGAGGGGTCCGGCACGGGTGAGACAGTGGACCGTTGAGCGATGCCGTGGCCGGTCGGCCTGGGGACGATGAGGTGGGGTTTCGATGAACGCGCCGTACGACGGTGACCGCGCGCAGGGCACTGGTGGGCCTGCGCCCTCCCAGGGCACTGCCCCGGGCACCCCGGTGCCCGGGCAGGTTCCCGCGCCTGCGCCCGCGCCGGAACGCGACCCGTATGTCCAGGATGCCTACGACTACGACCCGTACCGGGCCCAGGACCTGTCCGCCCAGGACCCCGTCGCCGAGGTCCTCTACGACCGCGCCTCGCACCCCCCGCCGCCGCCCGGCACCTACCAGGAGCCCGGGCCGCTCTACGCGGCGCCGACCGCGCCCTCGTACTCCCCCGACCCGCGCGTCTGGGCCCAGACCCCGCCGCCCGAGCCGGACGGCCCCTCCCGCCACCTGCCGTACGGCGACCACGCGACCACCACCCAGTTCGTCGGCGTCGACTCCCTCGTCACCCAGGCCGCGGACGAGCAGCCGGAACCCGATGCCTTCGCTCACCTCTACCGGGACCAGGAGGCGGCGCCCCGCACCCCCGCCGAGGAAGCCCCCATCGCAGCGCCGGCACCGAGCAAGCCCGCCGGCCGCGCCTCCAGCCTCCTGAAGTCCAGCGCGCTCATGGCCGCGGGCACGATCGTCTCGCGCATCACCGGCTTCCTGCGGACCCTGGTCATCGCCGGCGCGATCGGCGTGGGCACGTTCAACGACACGTACCAGATCGCCAACACCCTGCCCACGATGATCTACGTGCTGGTCGGTGGCGGCGCCCTCAACGCCGTCTTCATCCCGCAGCTGGTCCGGGCCATGAAGAACGACAACGACGGCGGAGAGGCGTACGCCAACCGGCTGCTGACCCTCGTCGTGGTCCTGCTGGCCGCCATCACCACCATCTGCGTCCTGGCCGCACCCGTGTTCATCACGATGATGTCGCCGAAGATCGCCTCCGACCCGCAGCAGATGGAAGTGGCCGTCGCGTTCGCCCGCTACTGCCTGCCCACCATGTTCTTCATGGGCATCCATGTGGTGCTCGGTCAGATCCTCAACGCCCGCGGCCGGTTCGGCGCCATGATGTGGACCCCGGTCCTCAACAACATCGTGGTCATCGCCACGTTCGGCGCCTTCATCTGGGCCTTCGGCGGCTTCACCACCTCCGGGGTCAACGCCACCACGGTCACCGCCGACGGTGTGCGCCTGCTGGGTGTCGGCACGCTGCTCGGCCTCACCGTCCAGGCCCTCGCGATGCTGCCCTACCTGCGCGACGCGGGCTTCCGGCCGCGCCTGCGCTTCGACTGGAAGGGCCACGGCCTCGGCAAGGCCGCCCGCCTGGCCAAGTGGACGTTCTTCTTCGTCCTCGCCAACCAGATCGGCCTCGTCGTCGTCACCCAGTTCGCCACCTGGGCCGGATCCGTCGCCGAGAAGCAGGGCCACTCCGGTACCGGCATCACCGCCTACAACTACGCGCTGCTGCTGTGGCAGATGCCGCAGGCGATCATCACCGTCTCCGTCATGACGGCCGTGCTGCCCCGCATCTCCCGCTCGGCCCACGACGGGGACGCCGCCGCGGTCCGCGACGACATCTCCTACGGGCTGCGCACCTCGGCGGTCGCGATCGTGCCGTGCGCCTTCGCGTTCCTCGCGCTCGGCGTGCCGATGGCCACGCTGCTCTACGCCGGCTCCGGCTCGGGCGCGCAGAACATCGGCTACATCCTGATGGCCTTCGGCCTCGGGCTGATCCCGTACTCCGTCCAGTACGTCGTCCTGCGCGGCTTCTACGCCTACGAGGACACCCGGACGCCCTTCTACAACACGGTCATCGTCGCCGCCGTCAATGCGGCGGTCTCCGCGGCCTCCTTCTTCGTGCTCCCCGCCCGCTGGGCGGTCGTCGGCATGGCCGCCGCCTACGGTCTCGGCTACACCGTCGGCGTGGGCGTCGCCTGGCGCCGGCTCAAGACCCGCCTGGGCGGTGACCTCGACGGCGCCCACGTGATGCGCACTTACGCCCGCCTCACCGGAGCCTGCGTCCCCGCCGCCGCGGTGGCCGGCGCCGCCGCCTACGCGGTCACCCAGTGGCTGGGCAGTGGAGTCGCCGGTTCCGCCGCTGCCCTGGTGGCCGGAGGAATCGCGCTGGCGGCCGTGTTCCTCATCGCCGCCAAGCGGATGCGGATCGAAGAGCTCAACGCGATGGTCGGGATGGTCCGCGGACGTTTGGGGCGCTGATGCGCACAACCGTCGCCCCCGTTCGTGTGTCGTGCATAGCGTCGGACTGTGGGCACAATTGGCATGGCTTCGCAGACTGGCCTACAGCGCGCAACGGATGGGGAGGCAGGAACGACGGTGGCGGAACGTAGCACGGCTGCCGTCGACGTGGCCGACAACAGCGGCGATGAGCCGCTGGCCGCGCAAGCGGCAAAGGCCACGTCCGACGGGGTGGACACCCAGAACGGACGAGCCGCGGACGGACCCATGCCCGACAAGGACGGCGAACGCACGAAGGCGGCCCCCGCGGCCGCACCCGAACTCCACAGCGGCCACAAGCTCGCCAGACGCTACCGGCTGGAGGAGTGCGTCACCCGTGTGGACGGATTCAGCAGCTGGCGCGCGATGGACGAGAAACTGCGGCGTGCCGTGGGCGTCCACCTGATGCCCGCCGACCACGCGCGGGCACGCTCCGTCCTGGCCGCCGCGCGCTCCTCCGCCCTCCTCGGCGACCCCCGGTTCGTCCAGGTCCTCGACGCCGTGGAGGAGAACGACCTCGTCTACGTCGTCCACGAATGGCTGCCCGACGCCACCGAGCTCACCGCCCTCCTCGCCGCAGGCCCCCTGGAGCCCCACGAGGCCTACCAGCTCGTCAGCCAGGTCTCCCAGGCCATGGCCGCCGCGCACCGCGAAGGCCTGGCTCATCTGCGGCTGACGCCCAGCGCGATACTGCGCACCTCCACGGGCCAGTACCGGATCCGCGGCCTCGCCGTGAACGCCGCCCTGCGCGGCATCACCAGTGAGACCCCGCAGCGCGCCGACACCGAGGCCATCGGCGCCCTCCTGTACGCCGCACTCACCCAGCGCTGGCCGTACGAGAACGACGCGTACGGCCTCGCCGGTCTGCCCAAGGGCGTGGGCCTGATCGCGCCCGACCAGGTGCGCGCCGGTGTCCACCGGGGTCTGGGCGAACTCGCCATGCGGGCGCTCGCCAATGACGGGGCCACCGCCTCCCGCCAGGAGCCCGCCTGCACGAGCCCGGAGGAGCTGGCCAAGGCCGTCGCCGCGATGCCCCGCATCCGGCCGCCGGAGCCGGCCTTCACGGCCCCGCCGGAGTACCAGCACACCACCTACCAGCAGGGCAACTACGGCCGTCCCACGCCTCCGGGTGCCCACACCGCCCAGATCCGGCCCGTTCAGCCGCCCCCTCCCCCTCTGCAGAGCCGTACCGGCCGGGCCCTCAAGTGGGGCGTCGCCGCCCTGCTCATCGCCGCCCTCGGCCTGGGCAGCTGGCAGCTGGCCGGCACCCTCCTGGGCCGCAACAACGGCGGCACCAACGGCCCGAACCAGACGGAGACCGATTCCGAGGAAGACCCGAAGCCCGTGACGCTCGGCAAAGCCCTCACCGTCAACGGCGTCTCGGTGTTCGCACCCGGTGGGGATCCGCTGAAGCCGGAGGACGCGGGCAAGACGGTCGACAGTGACCCGTCCACCAGCTGGATCACCCCGCGGTACGACGGCTACGCGAACTTCGGAAACCTCGACACCCACAACCGCAAGGCCGGCAGCGGCATCATCGTCGACCTCGGCAGCGTGCAGGAGGTCGCGGGCATCGACCTGGCCCTCTATGCCCCCGGGCACAAGCTCCAGGTCCGCGCCGCCGCGCCCGACGCCTCCTCACCGACGTCGCTGGCCAAGTTCCCCGAGCAGATCGCCGAGGAGAAGACCGTCGAGAAGAATCTCGCCGTCACGCTCGGGCACACGATCAAGACCCGCTACATCCTGATCCACATCACCGCGCTGCCCTCCGAGGGGTCGGACAGCTACCGGGGCGGCATCAGCGAGATCAAGATCCTCGGTACGAACCCTTAGGTCCCGTCCACCCTCGCGGGCCCGCTGCGCACCGGCACGGCGGGCCCTCGTCATTCCCCCGCCCAAGCCGTAATCTCCCTCCGGGAGGCGAGGTGTGATGCACGACGCGACGACCGGCGACGCCAGTGACGCGGACCTGCTGGCCCGGCACGTGGCCGGCGATCCCGATGCGTTCGGGGAGCTCGTGCGGCGGCACCGGGACCGGTTGTGGGCGGTGGCGCTGCGGACCCTCGGAGACCGCGAGGAGGCCGCGGACGCCGTGCAGGACGCCCTGGTCTCCGCCTACCGGGCCGCCCACACCTTCCGCGGGGCATCCGCCGTCACGACCTGGCTGCACCGCATCACCGTGAACGCCTGCCTCGACCGCGCCCGGAAGGCCGCCTCACGCAGGACCTCTCCCCTCGACGACACGGACCGCCTGGAGCGGCTCCTGGAGCCCCACGAGTCCGCTGAGGCCCCTGCGGAGCGCCAGGACCTCCACCGCCAGCTGCTGGCCGCCCTCAGCACCCTCCCGGCCGATCAGCGGGCCGCGCTGGTCCTCGTCGACATGCAGGGCTACCCCGTCGCCGAAGCCGCCCGCCTCCTTGAGGTCCCCACCGGCACGGTGAAGAGCCGCTGCGCACGCGGCCGGGCGAAACTCGTCCCCCTCCTCACTCATCTGCGCACGAATGCCGGGGATAACACCGCCACCGAGCGGGGAAGGAACCGGACGCCGGGTCCACCCGTCCCACCAGCGGCAGAACCCAGGCATTCAGACCCAGACGCTGTGAAGGGCGGAGGTGGACGACCGTGAGCCCCACAACCGGCACGACCGGCACGATCCGGCACCCGGACGTCTCGGAGATCTCCGACCTGACCGAAGGTCTCCTCTCCCCGTCCCGTACCGCCGAAGTCCGCCGTCATCTCGGCGACTGCGCCCTGTGCGCCGACGTCCGCGCCTCCCTGGAGGAGATCCGCGGGCTCCTCGGCACCCTTCCGGGGCCGGTCCGGATGCCCGCTGACATCGCCGGCCGCATCGACGCGGCCCTCGCCGCCGAGGCCCTCCTCGACGCCACCCAACCCCGGATCCACGCCGCGCCCGACGCACGGCCGCGCACCCCGGACCGCGATGTTTCACGTGAAACATCGCCCGCCGGTCACCCGACCGGCCCAACCGGCCCGGGCAGGCGTCGCGCCCGCCGTCGGATCGCCGTGCTCTCGGGCCTGGTGGGAGCCGCCGCCTGTGCCCTCAGCCTCTTCCTGTTCGGCGACTTCTCCGGCACTCCCACCGGTGACACAGCCGCCCGTACCGAGACCCCGAGCTCCGCAGATCGGGGCGCGGCCGTCGCGTCCGGCGGCGATTACACGACTGAGGGGCTCCAGGACTCCGTGCGTGGGCTCATCGCCACCCAGGGCGCCAAGACCGCTCCCGGCGAGCAGAACAACACCTACGGCATGGAGAACACGGCTCCGGCCCCGGGTGTCGCCCCTGGCGACAAGCGGGCGGCGGTGTCCGTCCCCGCCTGCGTCCAGGGCGCCACCGGCCGCCCGGACTCCCCGCTCGCCGCCGAGCGCGGCACCTACCAGGGCGCCGGCGTCTACCTCCTCGTCCTGCCGCACCCGGACGACTCCGCGCGCGTGGATGCCTACCTGGTCGACTCGGGCTGCGAGAACAGCGGTTCGGCCACCCCCGGAAAGGTCCTCCTGACGCGCACCTATCCCCGGAGCTGACAGGTTCAGCTCCGCAGGGGGACGGGTGGGGAATGCATGCGCCGTAGGATCCGTTGGGTGGGGTGAGAGTCCGCACCGGCCCCCGGTAGGCAGCACGCAGTCCGCAGAGACGAGGAAGAAACCCGTGAGCGACGTACGAAACGTGATCATCATCGGCTCCGGGCCGGCCGGTTACACCGCCGCCCTGTACACCGCACGCGCTTCGCTCAAGCCCCTGGTCTTCGAAGGCGCGGTCACCGCGGGTGGCGCGCTGATGAACACCACCGAGGTGGAGAACTTCCCGGGCTTCCAGGACGGGATCATGGGACCGGACCTCATGGACAACATGCGCGGTCAGGCCGAGCGCTTCGGCGCCGAGCTGGTCCCGGACGACATCGTGGCCGTGGACCTCAGCGGTGAGATCAAGACCGTCACCGACACCGCCGGCACCGTGCACCGCGCCAAGGCCGTCATCGTCACCACCGGCTCCCAGCACCGCAAGCTCGGCCTGCCCAACGAGGACGCCCTCTCCGGCCGCGGTGTCTCCTGGTGCGCCACGTGCGACGGGTTCTTCTTCAAGGACCACGACATCGCCGTCGTCGGCGGCGGCGACACCGCGATCGAGGAGGCCACCTTCCTCTCGCGCTTCGCCAAGTCCGTCACGATCGTCCACCGCCGTGACAGCCTGCGCGCCTCGAAGGCCATGCAGGACCGCGCCTTCGCCGATCCGAAGATCAAGTTCGCCTGGGACAGCGAGGTCGCCGAGATCCACGGCGACCAGAAGCTCTCCGGCCTCACCCTGCGCAACACCAAGACCGGTGAGACCTCCGCGCTGCCCGTGACCGGCCTGTTCATCGCCGTCGGCCACGACCCGCGCACCGAGCTGTTCAAGGACCAGCTGGACCTCGACGACGAGGGCTACCTCAAGGTCGACGCCCCCTCCACCCGGACCAGCGTCACCGGCGTGTTCGGCGCCGGCGACGTCGTGGACCACACGTACCGTCAGGCCATCACCGCTGCGGGCACGGGTTGCTCTGCCGCCCTCGACGCAGAGCGCTTCCTCGCTGCCCTCGCGGACGCCGAGAAGGCGACCGCGACCGCCACTGTCTGACCGCTTCACCCCACACCCCACCCCGCAGGAAAGAAGGAGGCCCGCCGTGGCTCTCAAGACCGTGACCGACGCTGACTTCGACGCCGAGGTCCTCAGGAGCGAGAAGCCCGTACTGGTGGACTTCTGGGCCGAATGGTGCGGACCGTGCCGCCAGATCGCGCCGTCCCTCGAGGCCATCGCCGCTGAGTACGGCGACCAGATCGAGATCGTCAAGCTCAACATCGACCAGAACCCGGCCACGGCTGCCAAGTACGGCGTCATGTCCATCCCGACGCTGAACGTCTACCAGGGCGGCGAGGTCGCCAAGACGATCGTCGGAGCCAAGCCGAAGGCCGCCATCCTGCGTGACCTCTCGGACTTCGTCCAGGTCAAGACCGCCTGACGCGCAGAGTTTCACGTGAAACGGGACCGCCCCTTGGGGGCGGTCCCGTTTCACGTACCCCGCTCAGAGCGGACGCAGCGCCGGCTCCTTGCGCGCCGCGCCCAGCAGCCGGTCCAGCGCCAGCTCCACATCTTCCTTCCAGGACAGCGTCGACCTCAGCTCCAGTCGCAGCCGGGGATGCACCGGATGGGGCCGTACGGTCTTGAAGCCCACGGCCAGGAGATGGTCCGCGGGCAGCAGACACGCCGGACCCTCCCAGCGCGCGTCCCCGAATGCCTCGATCGCCCGAAAGCCGCGCCGCAGCAGGTCCTTCGCCACCGTCTGCACCATGACCCGCCCCAGGCCCTGCCCCTGATACCCCGGCATGATCCACGCGGTGATCAGCTGCACCGCGTCCGGCGAGACCGGGCTGGTCGGAAACGCAGTGGCCCGCGGCACGTAGGCCGGCGGCGCGTACAGCACGAACCCCACCGGAACCTCGTCTACGTAGACCACGCGGCCACAGGATCCCCACTCCAGAAGGACAGCGGAGATCCACGCCTCCTTCTCCAGTGCCGGAGTCCCTGCCTTCACAGCGGCCTCACCACTGACCGGGTCCAGTTCCCAGAACACACAGGACCGGCAACGACGCGGCAGATCCTGGAGGTTGTCCAGCGTGAGCGGTACCAGCCGACGACCCATGACGGCATCGTATCCACTGGCCCCTCGTTCTTCGACAGCACGACAAAGGGGCGGACCGCGCCGGTTCACCGGCACGACCCGCCCCTCGGCGGCTCTGCGATCACTCCGCGGAAAGACCCTGCTCCAGCACCCGGCCCTCGCCCGGCGCCAGCGTTCCCAGAATCCGCTCAAGATCCTCCATCGACGCGAACTCGACGGTGATCTTGCCCTTCTTCTGACCCAGATCCACCTTCACCCGCGTCTCGAACCGGTCCGACAGCCGCGTCGCCAGCTCGCTGAGCGCCGGAGCCACCCGGGTGCCCGCGCGCGGCCCCTTCGGCTTCACCCCGCTCGAAGGCTCCGAAGCCATCAGCGTCACGATCTCCTCGACCGCGCGCACCGACAGGCCCTCGGCCACGATCCGGTGCGCCAGCCGGTCCTGCACCTCGGAGTCGTCCACGGAGAGCAGTGCCCGCGCGTGCCCGGCCGAGAGCACGCCCGCGGCCACCCGGCGCTGCACCGGCGGCGACAGCTTCAGGAGCCGCAGCGTGTTCGACACCTGGGGACGCGAACGCCCGATCCGGTCCGCCAGCTGGTCGTGCGTGCAGTTGAAGTCCTGGAGCAGCTGGTCGTACGCAGCAGCCTCCTCCAGCGGGTTCAGCTGAGCCCGGTGCAGGTTCTCCAGCAGCGCGTCCAGCAGCAGCTTCTCGTCGTCCGTCGCCCGGATGATCGCCGGAATGGCCTCCAGCCCGGCCTCCCGGCAGGCACGCCAGCGCCGCTCACCCATGATCAGCTCATAGCGACCCGGGGCCGACTGCCGCACCACCACCGGCTGAAGCAGGCCCACCTCCTGGATGGAGGTCACCAGCTCGGCGAGCGCGTCCTCGTCGAACACCTCGCGCGGCTGCCGCGGGTTCGGCGTGATCGCGTCCATCGGAAGCTCCGCGAACGTGGCTCCCGCCACTCCATTGGTCTCAGCAGGCACCGGATCCGGCTCTTGCGCCGGCACGATCGCGAGCGATGTTTCACGTGAAACATCCGCCTGCGCCAGCGAAGCGAGCTTCGCCGCCGCGACCCCGCGCTCCGACGTCATGACCGGCACCGCCGACGGAGACGTCGAACCGCCACTGATCACCGGCGGTGTCTTCTCCTGCGGGGCCGCGGGAATCAGCGCACCGAGCCCCCGCCCCAGACCTCTACGTCGCTCGCTCACTGGATCCCCTCCGCCACACTCTGCGTGCTGTTCATGCCCGCGCCCAGATGGGCGTGCTGAGCGTCGTACTGCATTCCGACCCCTCGATACGCGATCTCTCGCGCCGCCTCCAGATAGGAGAGGGAACCGCTTGATCCCGGGTCGTACGTGAGCACCGTCTGGCCGTAGCTCGGCGCCTCCGAAATGCGCACCGATCGGGGGATGCTCGTCCGCAGCACCTCCTTGCCGAAGTGGCTGCGCACCTCCTCCGCCACCTGCGAGGCCAGCCGGGTCCTGCCGTCGTACATCGTCAGCAGGATGGTCGACACGTGCAGCGTCGGGTTGAGGTGGGCCCGCACCAAGTCGACGTTGCGCAGCAGCTGACCCAGGCCCTCCAGCGCGTAGTACTCGCACTGGATCGGGATCAGCACCTCCGCGCCGGCCACCAGCGCGTTCACCGTCAGCAGCCCGAGGGAGGGGGGACAGTCGATCAGGATGTAGTCGAGGGGCTGCTCGTACGCCTGGATCGCCCGCTGAAGCCGGCTTTCCCGCGCCACGAGCGACACCAGCTCGATCTCCGCGCCCGCCAGATCGATCGTGGCGGGAGCACAGAAGAGACCCTCCACGTCCACGACCGGCTGAACTACCTCCAGGAGGGGCCGGCTGTCCACGAGTACGTCGTAGATCGACGGCACGTCCGCGTGGTGGTCGATGCCCAGGGCCGTAGAGGCGTTGCCCTGCGGGTCGAGGTCGACCACGAGGACCCGCGCCCCGTGCAGGGCCAGGGAGGCCGCCAGGTTCACGGTCGTCGTGGTCTTGCCCACGCCGCCCTTCTGGTTGGCGACCACGATGACACGGGTCTGCTCCGGCCGGGGCAGCCTCTCTCCGGTACGTCCCAGCGCCTCGACCGCCTGCTGGGCGGCTCGGCCGATGGGGGTGTCGTTGTCTACAAGGGGCGGAGGCAATGTTTCACGTGAAACATCGTCTCCCGCCGATTCAGAGCGGGGACCGGGGACCGGATCGGCCATCGGCCCCGCGAGGTTGGCGTCGGACCGCACGGTGTCACTCTCCTCGACATCAGGCTCGCGATGAACAGAGCCTGCCATGTCACCCGGGTCGCGAACCAGCGGGGCCTGTACTCCTGTGGATGAATCCACCGATGTGGACAACTCCGTCCCCCTTGCGTCCTTGCGGTGAGGGGGGGACGCAGCCGCACGACCGCGGCTGATGATTCCGTGCAGCAGAGAGCGACGTTTCACGTGAAACACGATGCCCGGACAGTGCCCAGACAGGGTCTTCGGGCCGCTACGACACTCCGAAATCCATACCTATAGGGCCCAACGGAGGTGAAATCTCCGTCGGGCCCCCACACGTCAGAGAATCAACGGCGACGGCGGGTGCGTCCCACCCGAGCCGCCTTAGCCCGCTTGGCCGCGAACCTCACCCCACCGGGGCTCTCCCCGACCTCGACCCGGACCACCGTCGACAACGGGTCCACCAGACCCTCGCCCACGTGCAGTACCGAGGTCTTCACCACACCGAGCTTCGCCAGTGCGGTCTTCGCCGACACCAGTTCCTCTTCGGCGGTGTCGCCCTTGAGCGCCAGCATCTCCCCGTACGGGCGCAGCAGGGGCACGCCCCAGCCGGCCAGCCGGTCCAGCGGGGCCACCGCACGGGCCGTCACCACGTGCACCGGCTGCACCTTGCCGAGAACCTCCTCGGCCCGGCCGCGCACCACCGTGACGTGGTCCAGGCCCAGCAGCTCCACGGCCTCCTGGAGGAAGGTCGTGCGCCGCAGCAGCGGCTCAAGCAGTGTGATCTTGAGATCCCGGCGCACCAGCGCCAGCGGGATACCGGGCAGACCGGCGCCCGAACCCACGTCGCACACGGTGACGCCCTGAGGCACCACCTCCGACAGCACAGCGCAGTTCAGCAGGTGCCGCTCCCACAGCCGCGGCACCTCACGCGGCCCGATCAGGCCCCGCTTGACTCCCGCGTCCGCCAGCAGCTCCGCGTATCGCACAGCTTCCGGGAAAAACTCACCGAACACCGCGCGCGCCTCTTCAGGCGCCGGGGGAAGCTCAGCTGCCTCCGTCACGGGGACCGTCCTTCCGTACCGCATGGTTCTGGAGAAACCACGTCTTCAAGATGCCGCGTCGTTCACATGCCAGTCGTTCACAAGCCAGTCGTTCACAAGCCAGGCTGACAAACATCGGCCCCGCCTGCGAGACAGACGGGGCCGAATACTCGCGCCAGGGGTCAGGCCGGGAGCACAACGACGAAGCGCTGCGGCTCCTCGCCCTCGGACTCGCTCCGCAGACCGGCGGCCGCCACGGCGTCGTGGACGACCTTCCGCTCGAACGGGGTCATCGGGGCCAGCTTCATCGGCTCGCCCGAAGCCTTCACATCCGCCGCCGCCTGAGCGCCCAGCGCCGCCAGCTCCTCGCGCTTCTTCGCGCGGAACCCGGCGATGTCCAGCATCAGCCGGCTGCGGTCCCCGGTCTCCCGGTGCACGGCGAGGCGGGTCAGCTCCTGCAGAGCCTCCAGAACCTCACCGTCGCGGCCCACGAGCTTCTGCAGGTCGCGGCTGGCGGAGTCACTGACGATCGACACCGCGGCCCGATCGGCCTCGACGTCCATGTCGATGTCGCCGTCCAGGTCGGCGATGTCCAGCAGACCCTCGAGGTAGTCGGCCGCGATCTCACCCTCCTGCTCGAGGCGGGTCAGGGTGTCGCCACTCTCAGCGGCGGCGGTGGTGGTGCCTTCCGTCACGGGAGGGACTCCTTCTTACTTCTTGGGAGAGGGCTTGCTGGGCGTCTGACGCTGCGACTTCGACTGCCGCTTCGGCTGCTGCCGCTTCGCGACACCGCCGCTCGCCGCATCCGAATCCGCCGTGGCCTCGGAACTCTTGATCACGGAGCCGTCCGGCTGGGCGGCGAGGCCCTGCTTCGTCAGAGCCGTGATGAACTTCCGCTCGTTGTCGTTGCGGTCCGGGCCCTTGGCCACGATCGCCGCGACGATCTTCTTCTTGCTCCGGCCCTTGACGTCACCGTGCGAGCCGATGTGCTTCAGCAGGCGGGTCAGGTACTGGTCCTGCGCCTTGCTGCCCGGCGTCGGGTTCTGGTTGATCACGTACATCTGCTGGCCCATGGTCCACACGTTCGTGGTCAGCCAGTAGACGAGAACACCGACGGGGAAGTTGATGCCCATGACCGCGAAGATCACGGGGAAGATGTACATCAGCATCTTCTGCTGCTGCATGAACGGCGTCTTGACCGAGAGGTCGACGTTCTTCTGCATCAGCTGGCGCTGCGTGTAGAACTGCGACAGCGACATCAGGACGATCATGACGGCGGTGACGATGCGCACGTCGGTGATCGAGGCGCCCAGGGCGGCGACCTCGGCGGCGCTGTCGGTGAACTTGGAGGCCAGCGGGGCCCCGAAGATGTGGGCCTCACGCGCGCTGGCCAGCAGCGGACCGTCGATGTAGCCGATCTCTTCACCGTTGGCGATGCTCGCCAGCACGTGGTAGAGCGCGAAGAAGAACGGGGACTGCGCCAGGATCGGAAGGCACGAGGAGAGCGGGTTGGTACCCGTCTCCTTGTACAGCTTCATCATCTCTTCGGACTGGCGCTGCTTGTCGTTCTTGTAGCGCTCCTGGATCGCCTTCATCTTCGGCTGGAGCGCCTGCATGCCTCGCGTCGCCTTGATCTGCTTCACGAAGAGCGGGATCAGACAGATGCGGATCAAGACCACCAGGGACACGATGGAAAGACCCCAGGCCCATCCGCTGTTCGCGCCGAAGATGGCGCCGTACAGCGAGTGGAACTGGACGATGACCCACGAGACGGGCGTGGTGATAAAGCTGAACAGACTGGCAATCGTGTCCACTAATCAGGCTCCTTGAGCATTGCGAGATCTACGCAACGCACTGCGCAGCTGCTCGTGCCAACGCGGGCGTTTACGGGGTGGGACGTGGTCCACACCACCCGGGGACCACGGATTGCACCGCAGGATCCGCCAGGCGGTCAGGGCCGTCCCCTTCACCGCACCATGCCGGTCGATGGCCGTGTACCCGTAGTGCGAACACGACGGGTAGTACCGGCACACCGGCCCGAGCAGCGGACTGATCGTCCACTGGTACAGCTTGATCAAAGCGAGCAGCGGGTACTTCATCGAGCCACGCCTCCCAGGAGCCGCACCAGAGCGGCATCCAGGTCCCGGGCCAGTTCCTCGGGGCCGGCATCACCCGCTCCGGGCAACGCACGTACCACCACCAGGCTACCGGCGGGCAGCTGAGAGAGCCGCTCCCGGACCAGATGGCGAAGACGGCGCTTCACCCGGTTACGTATGACGGCGTTGCCGACAGCCTTGCTGACGACGAAACCCGCACGCGACGAGGGATCGATCTCCCCCGACTCGTGCGGGTCCGTTGCACCGCTTGTACGTAGGTGGACGACGAGGAGCGGGCGACCAGCCCGGCGACCTCGGCGTACCGCGCTCGCGAAGTCCTCGCGCCGCCTCAGCCGATTTTCGGGAGACAGCACGACGTCACGACCTGCGTGTTGTTACGCGGAAAGGGCGGCGCGGCCCTTGCCACGACGGTTCGCGAGGATCGCGCGACCGGCACGGGTACGCATCCGGAGACGGAAGCCGTGGGTCTTGGCACGACGGCGGTTGTTCGGCTGGAAGGTGCGCTTGCTCACTCGGGGGCTCCAGAGAATGAATCGTTGTGGCGGGACATCGCCTGGCTGTCACCGTGCGCCCACGAGGAGAAACTCGCGTGTTCGCCCGAGTGGCACCGCTAAATGATCACTATTAGTGACCTTCGCCCATCGGTAGGCAGGCGGCAGCAGCCATCGACAACTCGACCTCGTTACGGTACGCGCGGCTACGCCATCCGGTCAAACCGAGCCGACGGGGCCGCACACTGTGCACAGGCTGTGGACAACGACTTGAACCGTACCCGCTGGCCTGACTACCGTTGTCCGACCCCGGTTTTTTTGTCCCGACCGTCCCAAAGAACCACACATTCGTGGGACCCCTGTGAGAGAGCGTGCTCTGTGGCTGACGTACCTGCCGATCTTGCCGCAGTGTGGCCAAGGGTGCTCGAAAAGCTCCTCGGGGAGGGACAGCCGGGGATCGAGCCGAAGGACAAGCAGTGGGTCGAGAGGTGCCAGCCCCTGGCACTCGTCGCCGACACCGCACTGCTCGCCGTCCCCAACGAATGGGGCAAGCGCGTCCTCGAGGGCCGGCTCGCCCCGCTGATCAGTGACGCCCTCAGCCGCGAATGCGGCCGCCCCATCCGGATCGCCATCACGGTGGACGACTCCGCCGGCGAGCCCGCGCCCCCCGCCCCGCCCGCGCAGCAGTCCGGCGGGTACGAGCCGTACGGCGGCCAGCGCCCCGGCGGCGGCACCGGCAACGGGGACGACCAGCTCCCCACCGCCCGACCCGCCTACCCGGACTACCAGCAGCAGCGCCCCGAGCCCGGCGCCTGGCCCCGCGGCGGCCAGCAGGACGACTACGGCTGGCAGCAGCCCCGCCTCGGCGGTTTCCCCGAGCGCGACCCCTACGCCTCGCCGCAGCCGGGCTACCTCCAGCAGTCCGAGCCCTCCGGCTACGACCAGGGCTCCTATGAGCAGCAGCAGTACGAGCAGTCCCCGTACGAGCCTCAGCAGCCCCACCAGTCGCACCAGTCACGTCAATACGAGCAACAGAAGTACGAACAGCAGCAGTACGAGCAGCCCGCGCCGCGCCAGGCCCCCGGCCGGCCCGCCGCGCCCCCGGCCCCGTCCGGCGGCTCCACCTCGGGCCCGCTGGAGCCGACCGCCCGGCTGAACCCCAAGTACCTGTTCGACACCTTCGTCATCGGCGCCTCCAACCGCTTCGCGCACGCGGCCGCGGTGGCCGTCGCCGAGGCGCCGGCGAAGGCCTACAACCCCCTCTTCATCTACGGGGAGTCGGGCCTCGGCAAGACGCACCTGCTGCACGCCATCGGGCACTACGCGCGGAGCCTCTACCCCGGCACCCGCGTGCGGTACGTGAGCTCCGAGGAGTTCACCAACGAGTTCATCAACTCCATCCGCGACGGCAAGGGCGACGCGTTCCGCAAGCGCTACCGCGAGATGGACATCCTGCTCGTCGACGACATCCAGTTCCTCGCGAGCAAGGAGTCGACGCAGGAGGAGTTCTTCCACACCTTCAACACGCTCCACAACGCCAACAAGCAGATCGTGCTCTCCTCCGACCGGCCGCCCAAGCAGCTCGTCACCCTGGAGGACCGGCTCCGCAACCGCTTCGAGTGGGGCCTGATCACCGACGTCCAGCCGCCCGAGCTGGAGACCCGGATCGCGATCCTGCGCAAGAAGGCAGTCCAGGAGCAGCTCAACGCCCCGCCGGAGGTACTGGAGTTCATCGCCTCCCGCATCTCGCGCAACATCCGCGAGCTGGAGGGGGCGCTGATCCGGGTCACGGCCTTCGCGAGCCTCAACCGGCAGCCGGTCGACCTGGGCCTCACCGAGGACGTCCTGAAGAACCTGATCCCGGGCGGGGAGGACAGCGCCCCCGAGATCACCGCCTCCGACATCATGGCGGCCACCGCCGACTACTTCGGTCTGACCGTGGACGACCTGTGCGGCTCCTCGCGCAGCCGGGTCCTGGTGACCGCCCGGCAGATCGCCATGTACCTCTGCCGGGAGCTCACCGACCTGTCGCTGCCCAAGATCGGGGCCCAGTTCGGCGGCCGCGACCACACCACGGTGATGCACGCGGACCGCAAGATCCGCGCTCTGATGGCCGAACGGCGATCCATCTACAACCAGGTCACGGAGCTCACCAACCGCATCAAGAACGGCTGAGCGCGGGCTCCCGTACCGCTCGCCAGGGCCGTGAAAGGGCCCCTTCACACGCTTTCAGAGGGCGCTCCCGGGCTGCGACGGGGGCGCCCTTCTTCGTCCGTGCGCCCCTGACCTGTTCGAATACGCCCCCTGGGGAGCAACTCATCCACAGATTCCGGGACTTTCTTCCGTCCACACCCTGGGGACGGGTTCCGTCACCCACAATCTGTCCACAGGCCTGCGGGGTGAGGTTCCATCAGGCCAGGTCAGCACCCTGTGGAATTGTGCGCAAGCGTCATCCACAGGCTGTGGACAAATATTTCGTCCACAGGCCTGTCCACGACGTTGTCCACCGCCTCCCCACAGGTTCGCGCACCCTGTGCACAGGATCGGGTCTGTTCTCCACACCCTTGTCCACTGTTCGGCAACACACCAGCCCCTCTCACCGCCCGGAGTGAAAGCGGTCACACGGAAGTAGACGTTTGGGTTGTGGAGTACCGGGGGAAAGCTGGGGACACACCTGTGGAGTAGTCGGGGTCCCCTGGGGACGGCCTGTGCAGAACTTTTCGTTCTCCACAGAGACGCGGGGTTGTCCACCGGTGTCACCCACAGGGTCGGTGGATAAAAAACGCGGTGTGACCTGCGAAAACGGGCTTATCCACCGTTTCCACAGGCCCTACTACTACCCCCATAGAGAGTTAGGCCGGTTTCGGTTTTCAAGCGGGTCCTGTGCACAACTCGTCGAGAGCCCGCCCCGGCGCCTCGCTCCCGACTTGACCGCCGGCCGCACGGACTGTCGGCGCCGTACGTCAGACTGGTCCCCGGCATCGGTCGAGGCATCGACGAGCCGACGACGAAGGCCGGCAGACGAGCGAGCAACAGCAGGAGGCGGTTCCGGTGAAGATCCGGGTGGAGCGCGACGTACTCGCGGAGGCGGTGGCCTGGGCTGCCCGTAGCCTCCCGGCCCGGCCGCCGGTGCCCGTTCTCGCGGGGCTGCTGCTCAAGGCCGAGGACGGCACGCTGAGCCTCTCCGGCTTCGACTACGAGGTCTCGGCCCGCGTCTCCGTCGAGGCGGACGTCGAGGAGGACGGCACCGTCCTGGTCTCCGGCCGGCTGCTCGCCGACATCTGCCGCGCCCTCCCCAACCGCCCGGTGGAGATTTCCACAGACGGTGTACGGGCGACCGTGGTCTGCGGCTCCTCGCGATTCACACTCCACACCCTGCCTGTGGAGGAATACCCGGCGCTGCCGCAGATGCCCACCGCCACCGGCACCGTGCCCGGCGAGGTCTTCGCCTCCGCCGCCAAGCAGGTGGCCACCGCCGCCGGCCGCGACGACACGCTGCCCGTGCTGACCGGTGTCCGCATCGAGATCGAGGGCGACCGCGTCACCCTGGCCTCCACCGACCGCTACCGCTTCGCGGTCCGCGAGTTCCTGTGGAAGCCGGAGAACCCGGACGCGTCGGCCGTGGCCCTGGTGCCCGCCAAGACGCTCCAGGAGATCGCCAACTCGCTGACCAGCGGTGACACCGTCACCCTGGCGCTGTCCGGCTCCGGCGCGGGCGAAGGCCTCATCGGTTTCGAGGGCGCCGGCCGCCGCACCACCACCCGGCTGCTCGAAGGCGACCTGCCCAAGTACCGGACGCTCTTCCCGACGGAGTTCAACTCCGTCGCCGTGATCGAGACCGCGCCCTTCGTCGAGGCCGTCAAGCGCGTGGCCCTGGTGGCCGAGCGCAACACCCCGGTCCGCCTCAGCTTCGAGCAGGGGGTGCTGATCCTGGAGGCCGGCTCCTCCGACGACGCACAGGCTGTGGAAAGGGTCGACGCACAGCTCGACGGCGACGACATCTCGATCGCCTTCAACCCGACCTTCCTGCTGGACGGCCTGAGCGCGATCGCCTCCCCGGTGGCGCAGCTGAGCTTCACCACGTCCACCAAGCCCGCGCTGCTCAGCGGCCGTCCGGCGGTCGACGCGGAAGCCGACGAGACCTACAAGTACCTGATCATGCCGGTACGCCTCTCCGGCTGATTCTTCGCAGGTCAGGCCCGGTTTCGCGGTCCGCGAGACCGGGCCTGCGCACGTGCCGGGACAGCCGGCCGGCAGCGCGCGCCCCATGGGGACGGGCGGCCCGGCCCGGCGTAGGCTCGGGGCCTGGGGTGTCCCCGGGATCCACGGACGCCCCGGCAAAGACGGCCACAACGCTTAAGGAACCACCTGATGGAGCTTGGTCTCGTCGGTCTCGGCAAGATGGGCGGCAACATGCGCGAGCGCATCCGCCGCGCAGGCCACACCGTCATCGGATACGACCGCAGCCCGGACCTCGCCGATGTCCACAGCCTGCGGGAACTTGTGGACAGCCTGCAGGCCCCCCGCGTCGTGTGGGTGATGGTCCCGGCGGGTGCGGCGACCCAGTCCACCGTCGACGAGCTCGCGGAGCTGCTCTCGATCGGCGACATCGTCGTCGACGGCGGCAACTCCCGCTGGACCGACGACGAGAAGCACGCGGCGGAGCTGGCGGCCAAGGGCATCGGCTTCGTCGACTGCGGTGTCTCCGGCGGCGTGTGGGGCCTGGAGAACGGCTACGCCCTCATGTACGGCGGCGAGAAGGACCACGTCTCCAGGGTCCAGCCGATCTTCGACGCCCTCAAGCCCGAGGGTGACTTCGGCGCCGTACACGCCGGCAAGGTCGGCGCGGGCCACTTCGCGAAGATGGTCCACAACGGCATCGAGTACGCCATGATGCAGGCCTACGCCGAGGGCTGGGAGCTCCTGGAGAAGGTGGACTCGGTCACCGACGTCCGCGAGGTCTTCCGCTCCTGGCAGGAAGGCACCGTCATCCGCTCCTGGCTGCTGGACCTGGCCGTGAACGCCCTCGACCAGGACGAGCACCTGGAACAGCTGCGCGGCTTCGCGCAGGACTCGGGCGAGGGCCGCTGGACGGTGGAGGCGGCGATCGACAACGCCGTACCGCTGCCCGCGATCACCGCGTCGCTGTTCGCGCGGTTCGCCTCGCGGCAGGACGACTCCCCGCAGATGAAGATGATCGCCGCCCTGCGCAACCAGTTCGGCGGCCACGCGGTCGAGAAGAAGTAGCGGCTCACAGAGCCGCACAGGATCACCAGCAGCACAGCACCACAGCGAGTAGTGGGAAGCCGGGGGAGGTCGGCGCCGTATGCATGTATCGCATCTCTCATTGGCCGACTTCCGCTCGTACGCCCGGGCCGAGGTTCCCCTCGACCCGGGCGTCACCGCTTTCGTGGGGCCCAACGGCCAGGGCAAGACCAACCTCGTCGAGGCGATCGGCTACCTCGCGACGCTGGGCAGCCACCGGGTCTCCGCAGACGCCCCGCTCGTCCGGATGGGCGCGGACCGGGCGATCATCCGCGCGGCCGTCACCCAGGGCGAGCGCCAGCAGCTGGTGGAGCTGGAGCTGAACCCGGGGCGGGCGAACCGGGCCCGGATCAACCGGTCCTCGCAGGTCAGGCCGCGGGACGTGCTGGGGATCGTCCGCACGGTGCTGTTCGCGCCGGAGGACCTGGCCCTGGTCAAGGGCGACCCCGGGGAGCGGCGGAAGTTCCTGGACGAGCTCGTCACCGCGCGCTCGCCGCGGATGGCGGCGGTCCGCTCCGACTACGAGCGGGTGCTCAAGCAGCGCAACACCCTGCTGAAGTCGGCGGCGATGGCGCGCCGGCACGGCGGCCGCTCGATGGACATGTCCACCCTCGACGTGTGGGACCAGCACCTCGCGCGCGCGGGCGCGGAGCTGCTGGCGCAGCGGCTGGACCTGATCGCGACGCTGCTGCCCCTCGCGGACAAGGCGTACGAGCAGCTCGCGCCCGGCGGCGGCCCGCTGGGGCTGGCGTACAAGTCCTCGGCCGGCGAACCGGTGGACAACGGCACGGCGCGTACCCGCGAGGCGCTCTACGAGGTGCTGCTGGCCGCGCTGGCGGAGGTGCGCAAGCAGGAGGTCGAGCGCGGCGTGACCCTGGTGGGCCCGCACCGCGACGACGTGCTGCTGCGGCTCGGGGAACTGCCCGCGAAGGGGTACGCGAGCCACGGAGAGTCGTGGTCGTACGCGCTGGCGCTGCGGCTGGCCTCCTACGAGCTGCTGCGCTCGGAGGGCAGCGAGCCGGTGCTGATCCTGGACGACGTGTTCGCGGAACTGGACGCGCGGCGCCGGGAGCGGCTGGCGGAGCTGGTGGCGCCGGGCGAACAGGTGCTGGTGACGGCGGCGGTGGACGACGACGTCCCGGGGGTGCTGGTGGGGACGCGGTTCGCGGTGTCCGGCGGTGAGGTGACCCGGCTGTGAGCGAGCAAGGCAAGAACCCGCAAGAGGGCCGCAAGGCCCCGGAGGTCTCCGGGGTGGACCTCGCCCGCCAGGCCCTCGCGGCCGCGCGCGAGCAGGCGCGGGCCCGGGGCAACGCGGCCGGCGCCAGGAAGGGCCGGCAGCCGGGGCTGCGCTCGGGGGCCCGCGCGGACGGCCGGGACCCGATGCCGCTGATGGCGGCCCTGGACCGGCTGCGCACCGAACGCGGCTGGGAGATGCCGATGGCGGTGGCGGGCGTGATGGAGCGCTGGCCGGAGATCGTCGGCCCGGAGATCGCGGCGCACTGTGAACCGGAGCGGTACGAGGACCGTGAGCTTGTCGTGCGGTGCGACTCCTCGGCGTGGGCGGCGCAGCTGAAGCTGCTGGCGCCGCAGCTGGTGGCGCGGCTGAACGCGGATCTGGGGCAGGGGACGGTGCGGATGATCAAGGTGCAGGGGCCGGGCGGGCGGCCGAAGGGGTACGGGCCGTGGCGGGCGCCCGGCAGCAAGGGTCCCGGGGACACCTACGGCTAGGCCGCCGTGGCCCTGCGGGCATGCCCGTGCTGCTACGGACAGCCCGCTCCGCGGGACCCGGGGCCCCGCCCCGGACCCCGCGCCTCAAACGCCGGCGGGTGCGGCGGGGCCGGAAGGTGCGGCCGGGGCTGTTTTGGGTGGCGTCCCTCACGGTAGCCGGAGGTTGACAGGCCGAAGCGCTGGATGCCCGTGTGAGCCTCTTTGAGCCCCTTCCCGGATGTGGGGAGTCGGAGAGAGGAGGTTCAGGGCGGCACATGCGGACTCAGGTACCGGCAAACCCCCATTCATGTCCGTGGTACCGGTAGACTGAAGCGAATCCCGCCCGATTGCGGGATCTAGCTGATACACGCTGACAACGCAGATTGACGCAGCCGCTCCTGCTTGCATGCCTGCTGGCCCGGAGTACGGCCTGTGCTGTGCCAGAAAGGGCGCTTCGTGGCCGATTCCGGCAACCCCAACGACAACCAGTCCACAGCCGGCGGGAACGGCGAGGTCACCGCCTCGTACGACGCCAGTGCGATCCAGGTCCTCGAGGGCCTGGACGCGGTCCGCAAGCGGCCAGGCATGTACATCGGCTCGACCGGTGAGCGCGGGCTCCACCACCTCGTGTACGAGGTGGTCGACAACTCGGTCGACGAGGCCCTGGCCGGGCACGCGGACACCATCGACGTCACGATCCTCGCCGACGGCGGGGTGCGGGTCATCGACAACGGCCGAGGCATCCCGGTCGGCATCGTGCCGTCCGAGGGGAAGCCGGCCGTCGAGGTCGTCCTGACGGTCCTGCACGCGGGCGGCAAGTTCGGCGGTGGCGGCTACGCCGTCTCCGGCGGTCTGCACGGCGTCGGTGTGTCCGTCGTGAACGCCCTGTCGACCAAGGTCGCGGTCGAGGTCAAGACGGACGGCCACCGCTGGACCCAGGACTACAAGCTGGGCGTGCCGACGGCCCCGCTGGCCAAGAACGAGGAGACCGACGAGCACGGCACGTCGGTGACGTTCTGGGCCGACGGCGACATCTTCGAGACGACCGAGTACTCCTTCGAGACGCTGTCGCGGCGCTTCCAGGAGATGGCCTTCCTCAACAAGGGCCTCACCCTGTCGCTGACCGACGAGCGCGAGTCGGCGAAGGCCACCGCCGGCGCCGACGACCCGGACGCGGACGCGGCCGAGCCCCAGGCGCGCACGGTGAAGTACCACTACGAGGGCGGCATCGTCGACTTCGTGAAGTACCTGAACTCGCGCAAGGGCGAGCTCATCCACCCGACCGTCATCGACGTCGAGGCCGAGGACAAGGAGCGCATGCTCTCGGTCGAGATCGCGATGCAGTGGAACTCGCAGTACACCGAGGGCGTGTACTCCTTCGCGAACACGATCCACACGCACGAGGGCGGTACGCACGAGGAGGGCTTCCGTGCGGCGCTGACGGGTCTCGTCAACCGCTACGCGCGCGAGAAGAAGCTGCTGCGCGAGAAGGACGACAACCTCGCCGGCGAGGACGTCCGCGAGGGTCTGACGGCGATCATCTCGGTGAAGCTGGGCGAGCCCCAGTTCGAGGGCCAGACGAAGACCAAGCTGGGCAACACCGAGGCCAAGACCTTCGTGCAGAAGGTCGTCCACGAGCACCTGAACGACTGGTTCGACCGCAACCCGGTCGAGGCCGCGGACATCATCCGCAAGTCGATCCAGGCGGCCACCGCGCGCGTCGCGGCCCGCAAGGCCCGTGACCTCACCCGTCGCAAGGGCCTGCTGGAGAGCGCCTCGCTGCCGGGCAAGCTGTCCGACTGCCAGTCGAACGACCCGACCAAGTGCGAGATCTTCATCGTCGAGGGCGACTCGGCCGGTGGCTCCGCGAAGTCCGGCCGCAACCCGATGTACCAGGCCATCCTGCCGATCCGCGGCAAGATCCTGAACGTCGAGAAGGCCCGGATCGACAAGATCCTCCAGAACACCGAAGTCCAGGCGCTGATCAGTGCCTTCGGTACCGGTGTGCACGAGGACTTCGACATCGAGAAGCTCCGCTATCACAAGATCATCCTGATGGCGGACGCCGACGTCGACGGCCAGCACATCAACACCCTGCTGCTGACCTTCCTCTTCCGCTTCATGCGGCCGCTGGTCGAGGCCGGTCACGTGTACCTGTCCCGCCCGCCGCTCTACAAGATCAAGTGGGGCCGGGACGACTTCGAGTACGCGTACTCGGACCGCGAGCGCGACGCGCTGGTGGAGCTCGGCAAGCAGAACGGCAAGCGGATCAAGGAAGACTCGATCCAGCGCTTCAAGGGTCTGGGCGAGATGAACGCCGAGGAGCTGCGCGTCACCACCATGGACGTGGACCACCGTGTCCTCGGCCAGGTCACGCTGGACGACGCGGCGCAGGCCGACGACCTGTTCTCCGTGCTGATGGGCGAGGACGTCGAGGCGCGCCGCTCCTTCATCCAGCGCAACGCCAAGGACGTCCGCTTCCTCGACATCTGAGTCGGCTCCGCTGACCGCCGCCTGAAAGGACTTCTGACCAGCAATGGCCGACGAAACCACCCCCACCGCAGAGAACGCCGAGAACGCCGCGGAGGACCAGCCCGTGCTGCGCATCGAGCCCGTCGGGCTCGAGACGGAGATGCAGCGCTCCTACCTCGACTACGCGATGTCCGTCATCGTCTCGCGCGCCCTGCCGGACGTGCGGGACGGCCTCAAGCCGGTGCACCGCCGCGTGCTGTACGCGATGTACGACGGCGGCTACCGGCCCGAGAAGGGCTTCTACAAGTGCGCCCGCGTCGTCGGTGACGTCATGGGCACGTACCACCCGCACGGTGACAGCTCGATCTACGACGCCCTGGTCCGCCTGGCCCAGACGTGGTCGATGCGCATGCCGCTGGTGGACAGCAACGGCAACTTCGGCTCCCCGGGCAACGACCCGGCGGCCGCCATGCGCTACACCGAGTGCAAGCTCATGCCGCAGGCCATGGAGATGCTCCGGGACATCGACGAGGAGACCGTCGACTTCCAGGACAACTACGACGGCCGCAACCAGGAGCCGACGGTCCTGCCGGCGCGCTTCCCGAACCTGCTGGTCAACGGCAGCGCCGGCATCGCGGTCGGCATGGCGACCAACATCCCGCCGCACAACCTGCGCGAGGTCGCGGCCGGTGCCCAGTGGGCGCTGGAGCACCCGGAGGCCTCGCACGAGGAGCTCCAGGACGCGCTCATCGAGCGGATCAAGGGCCCGGACTTCCCCTCGGGCGCCCTGGTCGTGGGCCGCAAGGGCATCGAGGAGGCGTACCGGACCGGTCGCGGCTCCATCACGATGCGCGCGGTGGTGGAGGTCGAGGAGATCCAGAACCGCCAGTGCCTGGTGGTCACGGAGCTCCCGTACCAGACCAACCCCGACAACCTCGCGCAGAAGATCGCGGACCTGGTGAAGGACGGCAAGGTCGGCGGCATCGCCGACGTCCGTGACGAGACCTCGTCGCGGACCGGCCAGCGCCTGGTGATCGTCCTGAAGCGGGACGCCGTCGCGAAGGTCGTGCTGAACAACCTCTACAAGCACACCGATCTGCAGACGAACTTCGGCGCGAACATGCTGGCGCTGGTGGACGGCGTGCCGCGCACGCTGTCGATCGACGCCTTCATCCGCCACTGGGTGACGCACCAGATCGAGGTCATCGTCCGGCGCACGAAGTTCCGCCTGCGCAAGGCGGAGGAGCGCGCCCACATCCTGCGCGGTCTGCTCAAGGCGCTGGACGCGATCGACGAGGTCATCGCGCTGATCCGGCGCAGCAACACGGTCGAGATCGCGCGCGAGGGCCTGATGGGCCTCCTGGAGATCGACGAGATCCAGGCCAACGCGATCCTGGAGATGCAGCTCCGCCGCCTCGCGGCCCTGGAGCGGCAGAAGATCGTCGCCGAGCACGACGAGCTCCAGGCCAAGATCAACGAGTACCAGGCGATCCTGGCCTCGGAGGAGCGTCAGCGCTCCATCGTGAGCGAGGAACTGGCGGCCATCGTCGAGAAGTTCGGCGACGACCGGCGTTCCAAGCTGGTGCCCTTCGACGGTGACATGTCCATCGAGGACCTGATCGCCGAAGAGGACATCGTCGTCACGATCACGCACGGCGGCTACGTCAAGCGCACCAAGACCGAGGACTACCGCTCGCAGAAGCGCGGCGGCAAGGGCGTGCGCGGCACGAAGCTGAAGCAGGACGACCTGGTCGACCACTTCTTCGTCTCCACCACGCACCACTGGTTGCTGTTCTTCACGAACAAGGGCCGCGTCTACCGGTCCAAGGCGTACGAGCTGCCGGACGCCGGCCGCGACGCCCGCGGGCAGCACGTGGCGAACCTGCTGGCCTTCCAGCCGGACGAGAAGATCGCCCAGATCCTCGCGATCCGCGACTACGAGGCGGCGCCCTACCTGATCCTGGCCACCAAGGGCGGCCTGGTGAAGAAGACGGCGCTCAAGGACTACGACTCGCCCCGTTCGGGTGGTGTGATCGCCATCAACCTCCGGGAGACCGCGGACGGCAGTGACGACGAGCTGATCGGCGCCGAGCTGGTGTCCGCCGAGGACGACCTGCTGCTGATCAGCAAGAAGGCGCAGTCGATCCGCTTCACGGCGACCGACGACGCGCTGCGCCCGATGGGCCGCGCGACCTCGGGCGTGAAGGGCATGAGTTTCCGCGAAGGTGACGAACTGCTCTCCATGAGCGTTGTGAGGCCGGGTACGTTCGTCTTCACCGCGACCGACGGCGGCTACGCCAAGCGGACGCCGGTGGACGAGTACCGCGTCCAGGGTCGTGGCGGTCTGGGTATCAAGGCCGCGAAGATCGTGGAGGACCGCGGGTCGCTCGTAGGGGCGCTCGTGGTGGACGAAACGGACGAGATTCTCGCCATCACGCTGGGCGGTGGTGTGATCCGTACGCGCGTCAACGAAGTCAGGGAGACCGGCCGTGACACCATGGGCGTCCAGCTGATCAACCTGGGCAAGCGTGATGCCGTGGTCGGCATCGCCCGGAACGCCGAGGCCGGTCAGGAAGCTGACGAGGTCGAGGCCGACGAGAACGAGACCGAGGTGGCCGACGGACAGGCCGCCGAGGCCGCCGAGGGCACGCAGCCTTCGGCCGGGGAGCACGAGGAGTAAGTCGTGAGTGGAGCCACGGGCGCCGGACCGGCCAAGACTGGGGCGAACGGTGCCCGTGGCCCCGCCGCGGACTCCCAGGGTGGCGACGCCACCGCCGAGGGCAGGGGAATCGCCGTGACGGACACCCGAGGGCCGCAGCCGACGGCCGGCGCGGAAGCCGGCCAGGACCGGCCCGCGCCGCCGCCGTACCAGCCGCCGCAGGCGTACGCGGCGCCCTCGGGCCCGGGCACGCCGCAGACGGGCGGGGGAGCCGCCGCCCAGCGCAAGCCGCGTCCTGGGGTCCGTACGGCGCCCAGGACGCGCAAGGCACGGCTGCGGGTGGCCAAGGCCGACCCGTGGTCGGTGATGAAGGTCAGCTTCCTGCTGTCGATCGCGCTGGGCATCTGCACGATCGTGGCGGCGTCGGTGCTGTGGATGGTCATGGACGCGATGGGCGTCTTCTCGACCGTCGGCGGCACCATCAGCGAGGCGACCGGCTCGAACGAGAGCAACGGCTTCGACCTCCAGTCGTTCCTGTCGCTGCCGCGCGTGCTGACCTTCACGTCGGTGATCGCGGTGATCGACGTGGTGCTGGCGACGGCACTGGCCACGCTCGGCGCGTTCATCTACAACCTGTCGGCGGGCTTCGTCGGTGGTGTGGAGCTGACCCTCGCCGAGGACGAATAGGGCCTTCGCCGAAGTGTCCGCGAGGGGTCGGATGACCTGCGCAGACGCCCCGTCGGAACGGATTTTGGCCTGACCGGGTCTGTGCGCTAATCTTCAGGAGTCAGCGCGCAGCGCGGATGGGGCTATAGCTCAGTTGGTTAGAGCGCATCCCTGATAAGGATGAGGCCACAGGTTCAAATCCTGTTAGCCCCACAGTGTCGAAGACCCCCAGGCCAAGGCCTGGGGGTCTTTGTCGTAGGACCAGTTGGCGGGTTCCCAGGTCACCGATCGGTATCGGTCGGTGTGTATTGTTGGCTGCCAGAAGTCCCCTACGTCAACGAAAGACGAGGTCGCGCGGTGAAGAAGCTGCTCCTGGTCGCACTGGCCGCCATCGGCGGGCTCCTCGTGTACCGCCAGATCCAGGCGGACCGCGCCGAGCAGGACCTGTGGACGGAGGCAACTGACTCCGTGCCTTCTGGTTCCGGTGTGTGAGACCCAAGGCTGATCCCATGAAGCCCCGGCTGCCGCTGCGGCCGGGGCTTTGTGCTGTTCTGTGACGAAAACTTACGTTATGCAAAGATTTGGCTTGCGCTAGCAAACTCGGGGTGGACGTGATGGGTCGGGTGCGGACGACGGTGCGGCTGGGAGCCGTGGTGGGGGCGGCGGCCCTGGGCCTGGCGGCCGCGCTGCCGGCGGCCGCCGGCGCGGAGGACGCACAGCCGCAGTCGGCGCCGACGTACCGGGCCGCGGACGGCGCCAAGGCGATCGAGGGCAAGCCCTCCAGCGCGGACGCCCCGCAGATCGAGCCCGGCGGCGTCTACAAGGACACGCTCGGCCCCGGGGAGCGCGTGTACCGGCTCGTCCTGGAGAAGGACGACTCGAACGTCTACGTCTCCGCCGTGGTCCGGCCGGCGGCGGGCGCGAAGGTGTCCGGCGGCGACGGCATCGAGGTGGAGATCATGACCACCGCCGGGAGCTCCTGCCGGGAGAGCGCCGGCCGGGCGCACTTCGGCTACGACCCCTACCCCATCAGCGCGGCCGGCGTCCGGTGGGGCGGGGAGGACGAGGACTGCGCGGACGCCGGCGTGTACTACGCCAAGATCACCCGCACGTCGGCCAAGGGCTACGACCAGAGCCCCTGGCCGCTGGAGATCAAGGTGCAGCGGGAACCGGGGCGCGGGGCGGGCGCTCCCACCACCGCGCCGAGCAGCTGGCCCTCCGGGGCCCCCGCCCTGCCGGGGACCGAGGCGGTGGGCCGCACCGGGGGCACCGGCTTCAACGACGCGCGCGCCCTCGGCGCCGGCGTGTGGCGCGACGAGATGCGGCCCGGCCAGACCCGGTACTACCGGGTCCCGCTGGACTGGGGACAGCAGCTGGGCGTCGGCGCCGAACTCGCCGCCGCCCGGATGACCAAGCCGTACGGCTCCGCCTCGGGCGGGCTCACCGTCGCGCTCTACACCCCGTACCGGGGCCTGATCTCCGACAAGGACGTCTCGTACGACGGCAAGCAGGCCGGGATCACCCTGGGGAAGACCCCTCCCGTCGCCTACGAGAACCGGTTCGCCAGTGACCGGGCCGTGCGGCCCGTGGCCGTCGCGGGCTGGTACTACGTGGCGGTGACGATGGGCTCGAAGGTCGCCGACTTCACCGAGGACGCGGTGCCCGTGCCGCTGACCCTGCGGCTGGAGGTCGGCGGCACCCCGGCCAAGGCGCCCGCGTACAAGGGGAGTCCGGCCGCGGGCGGCTTCGGGGTGGGCGAGGCGGACCGGGCCGCCGCCGAGGAGGGGCTGACCGCCCCGGAGGCCGCGGCGGCCGCCGACAAGCAGTCCGTGATGCGGGTCGTCGCCGGGGCCGGTTTCGGCACCGGGACGGTGCTGCTGCTCGTACTCGGCGGCTGGACGCTGCTCGGGCGGCGCGGGCGCCGCCCCCTTACAACTGGGTGAGGGCCCAGACGCCGACGGCGAAGCAGAGCAGCGCCGCGGCGAGGATCGAGGCCACGGCCTTGGCCGGAGGCGGGGCGATGCCGCCGCCCGTCCGGACGGGCGGGGCGGTGGAGGCGAGCGTCGTCGGCACGGTCGCCGCTGAGGGCGGCGGCAGGTGGAAGCTGCCCGTCTCCGAGGGCCCGTACGCGGGCACCTGGGCCGGGACGGCCGAGTACGGGGCAGCGGGCGCGCTGGGCGCGCTGGGCGCGGTCGCGGCCGCGGGCGCGGTGGACGCCGTCGACGCCGTCGCGCGCGGATCGGTACGGGTGGGCTCCGCGGCCGTCGGCACGGAGGCGGACGCGCCGAGCGGCGCCACGCCGGCGGTGGGCGCCTGCGGGGTCACCGCGGCCGTGGCCAACGGTCCCTGCGGGCCGAAAGCGGGCGGGAGCGGGCCGAGTTGGTCGAACACCTCCACCGGATCCTCGTCCGGGGCGGGCGGCGGCAGCAGTTCCACGGCCTCGGCAAGGGCCTTGCGCGCCCCTGTGGCCGTACGGAACCGGCTCTGGGGGTCCGGCTGGAGGAGACCGGCGAGGACGTCCCACAGCGGGGCGGGGACGCCCTCCGGGGCGCCCGGGGTGCCATGGGCCAGGAAGTGCTCGACGAGGCCCTGGGAGTCGGGCTTGGAGCCCCGGAGGAGGTACAGGGCGACCAGCCCGACGGCGAAGAGGTCGGCGGGGAAGTCGGGCTCGGCGCCCAGCAGTTGCTCGGGGGCGAAATAGCCCGGGGTGCCGACCACGTAGTTGGTCTCGGTCAGCCGGGGCTCGCCCTTGCGCATGGAGATGCCGAAGTCGGACAGCCGCAGGTGCGGCCGCCCGGTTCCGGTGGCCTCCATCAGGATGTTGGCCGGTTTGATGTCGCGGTGGACCACGCCTTCCGCGTGCACCGCGGCCAGCCCCGACAGGAGCTGGTCGAGCAGCAGGCACACGAAGCGGGGCGGCAGCGGGCCGTAGTCCCCGATCACGTGTCCGAGGGAGCCGCCGCCGACCAGGTCCATGGTGAAGAGGACCTTGTCGTCGTCGGCCGCCCAGCTGGCGGGAGCGAGCACGTGCGGGTGGTCGATCCGCAGGGCCTGTTCCCGCACGAAGCGCAGGAGGGTGTGGGCGTCGCTCTGCAGGAGGACCTTCGCGGCGACGTAGCGGCGACGGCGGTGGTCCCAGGCCCGCCACACGGCACCCGCGCCACCGCGCCCGATCGGATCGATCAGCTCATACCGACCGCCGAAGATCTCACCCATGGCTGTGCCCGTCCCCCGTCCGTCGTCCGCCCTCGTGCCGTCAGTTCTGGTGGGCCTCGTAGTGGGCGACCGCGTCGGCGGTGCGGCCCGCGCCGTAGACCCGGAGGAACTCTGCCAGTTCCGGGTGGCTGGGGGCGAGGGTGTTCGCCGCGTCGATGATGTCGCCGGCCGCGGAGACCGAGCGCAGCAGCGACTGGATCTCGCGGACGACCCGCTTGACCGTGGGTGCGCCGGAGCTGATGGTGGTCTGGCCGCTGTTGCTCAGGACGGATCCTCCCTGGGTCTTCTTGATCTCGTCCATCCTGTCCGTGGCCTCCCCGGCGCTGACGCTCCCGTCGGCCACCTGGCCGGCGAGGTCCTGGAGGGCCTGGACGCGCTGCACCACGGCCGGGTTCCCGATCTTGGCGCGCTGGCCGCTCATCAGCTGGGACAGCATGGGCGCCGACAGGCCGAGCACGGCAGCGAGGCGGGCCTGGTTCAAGCCGAGGTCATCTATGAGCCGGCGAAAGAGCGCTCCCAACGGCTCCCCGTACCAACTGCGCTGAAGCTCTCTGGCTCTGGCCGTGGCCTCTTGCTGTACTGCGTCCACTCTTACTACTCCCCTTCGCTGGTGCGAACCTCGCGAGCATCTTACGGAGAGTGGTCGCACGACGGGAGTCCCTATCATTTTGCGAGATGAGGGGGTACACCCGGTACTCTGTTCTGCGGAACGACCCCCTTCCCGCGTGGGACGGGTGCGTCCAGTTTCACGGGGCCTTAGCTCAGTTGGTAGAGCGCTGCCTTTGCAAGGCAGATGTCAGGAGTTCGAATCTCCTAGGCTCCACATCATCAAAGGTCCCCTGACCTGCGGAAACGCCGGTCAGGGGACCTTTTTGTGTGCCCTGGGCGACCGCTGTGGACGGGCCCGGTGGGGGTGGGGCGCGGCATTTCGCAACTGTTCGCACGGAGGCGGTGTTTCTACCGTCGGCCGCCTCGTGGGTTTCCCGAGCGGAACGCGAGCGGGCTGCACGAGGATCACGACGAACGAAGGAGTCGCGCCATGCCGACCACCAGCCCTGCCACCGGCGTCGCCACGGTGGCGTTCCATGCCACGCGCGTGGGGTCGCTCGTGCTGGCGGCCACGGACGACGCGCTCATCCTGTGCTGCTACGGCACGGCCGATATCGCGGCGGAGCGGTTGGGCCGGGCCGGACTGGGGCCGGTGGAGCCGGGGGAGGCGGGAGCGCCGGGGCTCAAGGTGCTGGACGAGGCCCGGGCGCAGATCGACGAGTACCTGAGCGGCGGGCGCCGCGAATTCACCGTTCCGGTGGACCTGCGACTGGCCACCCCGTTCAGCCGGCGTACCAATCTGCTGCTCACCGAGTTCGTCCCGTACGGGCGGACCGCGACCTACGGGCAGCTGGCCGAGGCGCTCGACCGGCCCCGGGCCGCACGCGCCGTGGGCACCGCGCTGGGCACGAATCCGCTGTGCGTGGTGCTGCCCTGCCACCGGATCATCGGCTCCACGGGGAGCCTCAGCGGGTACGCGGGAGGGCCGGAGGCCAAGCGCGATCTGCTCGCCCTGGAGGCCTCCGGCGCACCGGCCGCGCACTGACCCGTCCCGGCCCGTCGCCGCCTTTCCCGCCATTCCCGCCCCTCCCCGCTACGGAAAGCAGAGCACGTGAGCGTCTACGAGCCCCCGCAGCTTCCGGGCTTCGACCTGCCCGGCCCGGACGTCGCCCCGTACCCGCCGGAAGGCGCCCGGGTGACGGGTGGCGCTCCGCCGCCGGGAAACCTCGACTGGCGGGCGCTCGCCGCCGAACTGGACGAGGAGGGAGTGGCGTTGACCCCGCCGCTGCTGACGGCCGGGCAGTGCGCGGACCTCCGGGAGCTCTTCGACGATCCCACCGCGTTCCGCAGCACCGTGACGATGGCGCGGCACCGCTTCGGGGAGGGCCTCTACCGCTACTTCTCGCACCCGCTGCCCGAGCTCGTCCAGAACCTGCGGGAGCAGCTGTACCCGCCGCTCGCCCGGATCGCCAACGACTGGGCGCGGCGCCTGGGGCAGCCGGCGTTCGCCCCCGAGTTCGACGGACTGATCGCGGCGTGCGCGGCCGCCGGGCAGCACCGCCCGACGCCGCTGCTGCTCCGGTACGAGCGGGGCGGCTACAACTGCCTGCACCAGGACGTCTACGGCGACCTGACCTTCCCGCTCCAGGTGGCGATCATGCTCGACCGGCCGGACGAGGACTTCACCGGTGGCGAGAGCGTGTTCGTCGAGCAGCGCCCGCGCGCCCAGTCCCGCCCGCTCGTCAGGCGGCCCGGACAGGGGCAGGGGATGATCTTCACGGTCAGCCACCGCCCGGTGCGCTCGGTGCGCGGCTGGAGCCGGGTGACCCTGAGGCACGGGGTGAGCTCCGTGACCAGCGGGCAGCGCCACGTGCTGGGCGTGATCTTCCACGACGCCCGGTAGCGGCGGAATCGCCGGAATCAACCGGCGCGGGGACCCGGTTTCTGCCGCCTGCTTCCAGTGAACCGGCAGCACTGTCACGTTCGCAGGTCAACCCCTGCCTCCCGGGAGTCAATGCCTGGCAGAACCGCCGGTACGGCTGGAGGATCGCTGGAGTTTCGCACCACCGACCTTCCGTACGGTCGACCTTGCGACGGCGCGGGGATCTTGCCGGCCGCTCGTGCACCACGGTTGATCCGGCGGTTCAACGGGAGGAGCGAACATGCAGCAGGTCCAGGGCGCGGAGGGCGCGACGACGAGGCTGGACCCCGGACCGGACGGTCCGGGTCCGTCGGCCACCAGCTCGCAGCACCGCCTGATCACGGCCTCGCTGCAGACGCTGGCGCAGCAGATGAACGAGATCGCCGAGCAGGCGTCGGCGCTGCTCACGACGCCGGCGGGCGGCGCGGCCACCGACTCCGAGGTCTTCGGGCGGATCGCCCGCAGAACCGTGCCCCGCTGGCACTTCGCGATGCTGAACGACACCGAGCGCAACGAGGCCCTCGTCGGCGCCCTGGAGCGGGGCATACCGGTCGGGGCGACCGTCCTGGACATCGGCTCGGGGAGCGGGCTGCTGGCCATGGCCGCGGCGCGGGCCGGCGCGGGCCGCGTGATCACCTGTGAGATGAACCCGATGCTCGCGGAGGTCGCCCGTCAGGTGGTCGACGCCCACGGGTTCAGCGATGTCATCACGGTGATCGGGAAGCCTTCCCATCTGCTGGAGATCGGCCCCGACCTCGACGGTCCGGTGGACGTGCTGATCTCGGAGATCGTCGACTGCGGTCTCATCGGCGAGGGCCTCCTGCCGTCGATCCGGCACGCGCGCCGGAACCTGCTGAAACCCGACGGGATCATGCTCCCGTCCGCGGGCCGGCTGTACGGCCGGCTCGTCAGCAGCGAGGACATCCTGCGGCTCAACCAGGTGACGACGGCCGAGGGTTTCGACGTCTCCCTGATGAACGTGCTCGCCACCCGCGGTCACCTCCCGGTGCGGCTCAACACCTGGCCCCACCGGTTCCTGTCCGACGCCGCCGAGGTACTGGCGTTCGACCTGGCGGAGGACGCCCTGGAGCCGGGCGAGCGGTCGGTCGACCTGCTCGCGCGTGCCGACGGCGAGGCGCACGCCCTGGTCGTCTGGTTCGAACTGGACATGGGGCACGGCACCACGCTGTGCAACTCCCCGGAGGGCACCCGCTCGCACTGGATGCAGGGGTGGGTCCCCCTGGAGAAGCCGGTGCCGGTGAAGACGGGCGAGACGCTCCCCCTCCGCCTGCGCTGGAGCGACTTCTCCCTCAGCGCGCACATCTGACCCACCGGCCCGCCCACCAGGCACACGGCCGTACGTCTTGCGATCCGGACCAAGGAGCACGCGATGAGTCACGTACCCGAGCACATCCCGTTCGAGCTCAGCGGCGCCGCCCTGCGCGACGCCATCGTGCAGTACGCCACGAATCCGATCTTCCTCGACAACACGGACTGGCAGAACCACGACAATCCGTACCGGCGACAGCTGCGGCCGCAGGTGCTCCCGCACCTCGACTTCGACAAGGTGCCGGGCCGGGAGAACATCCTCGACTACACGAGCCTGGCCGTGCAGCGCCTGCTCACCTCCATATACGAGGCCGACCTGGTGTTCTTCCCCAAGTCCGGGCTGGAGGGCAAGGAGGAGGACTTCCGGGCGTTCTACAGCCCGGCCAACCGCGCGCTCGGCGAGCGCGTCCGCCCCGCCCTGGAGCGGTACGCCTTCGGCTTCCTCGACGACGAGGTCGAGACCTCGGGGAAGTGGACCAAGGCCAGCCTCGACAGCTACCTGGACTCCCTCGACATGGGCGGCGGCGAGGAGCGGACGCCGGTGGAGCAGGCCATCACCGGGTCCAGCGACCCCGAACGCGCGGCGCGCATGTGGCTGGTGCAGTTCGCCGCCGACTTCCTCTCCGAGGCGTCGCCGATGATCCGCAACGTGCTCGGCTACTACGGTCCCGTCCAGTCCGAGTGGTTCAAGGTCGTCATCGACGAGTACGGCTACGGCGTGCACGACACCAAGCACAGCACCCTGTTCGAGCGGACGCTGGAGTCCGTCGGCCTCCAGGCCGACCTCCACCGGTACTGGCAGTACTACCTCAACAGCAGCCTGCTGCTGAACAATTACTTCCACTACCTCGGCAAGAACCACGAGCTGTTCTTCCGCTACGTGGGCGCGCTGTTCTACACGGAGAGCTCGCTGGTCGACTTCTGCCAGCGCGCCGACCGGCTGCTGCACGGGGTCTTCGGCGACTCCGTCGACACCACGTACTTCACCGAGCACGTCCACATCGACCAGCACCACGGCCGCATGGCGCGCGAGAAGATCATCGCGCCGCTGATCGAGGCCCACGGCGAGGGGATCATCCCCGAGATCGTCCGGGGCATCGAGGAGTACCGCGTACTCCTGGAGGTCGCCGACCAGGATTTCTGCGCGCAGATCGGCTGGATGGACGACCAGCCGGAGCTCAAGAAGCTGCACGGTCCCGTCTACGAGGCCATCCGGGAGGGCCGGGTGGAGGCGCCGGTGGCGCACCTGGTCGAGCCGTTCAACGAGCTGTCGAACACCCATTGCCACGAGGGCGACGAGCTCTGCCACATCGTCTCGGGCACCATGCGCTTCGAGAGCGGGCTGGGCTCCTCGCTGACGCTGGAGGCCGGCGAGGGCGTCGTCATCCGGCGCAACCGGCTGCACGGCGCCGACATCCTGTCCGAGGAGTGCGTCTACGAGATCCACTCGGTGGGGGACTACCGCAAATGCCTGTAGTGACCTTCCCCGTCGCCGGGCGGGACAACTGCGTGGTCGTCGCGGGCACTTCGTACGTGTACGCGACGGTCGACGGCCGGGGCTTCGTGATGAACGCCGAGTGCCCGCACCGCGGCGGTCCGCTGCACCTGGCCGGAGTGACGCCGGACGCCTCCCGGCTCGTCTGCCCCTGGCACGACCGCAGGACGTCCGCGGCGCGGCTGCGCGCCGAGATCCCCGCGGTACGGGCCGGCAGCCGGGTCACCGCGGTCTTCCCCGACCGCCGGCCGGCCGGGCGGCCGGCGGTATCCGGCCGCCCGTGCGGTGTCACAAGCCGGGAGTACCGGCCGCTGTCGCCCGAACTGGCCCGCCCCGGCGCGGCGGTCTGACCCCTTCCGGCCAAGCCCCCGGGCGGCTGCAACGCCGTGGGCCGGGCCGGTGTTCTACAGGTGATGGCGGGTGCGGCGCGGGGCCGTGAAGGGCCCGCACCGCACCCGCCGGACGCATGACGACGAACGAGGAGAGTGGACCATGGCGTGGGACGGGCAGAAGCCCCTGCTGCTGTTGATCGGGAGCAGTGGCCGGCGCAGCAGGGAGTTCATCCTGCGGACGGTGAGCCGGCGCTACGCGTTATGGCTCCTCCAGCCCGCACCGGTGAGCTGGGAGGACCCGTACGTGGCGGGGAGCACGGTCGTCGACAACACCGACCCCGACGCCCTGGTCGAGGCCGCCCGTCAGGTGGCCGCCGCGCACGAGGTGGCCGGGGTGTTCTGCTACGACGAGGGACTGGTCACGCCCGCCGCCCACGTGGCGCAGGCGCTCGGGCTGCCGGGCAACTCCCCCGAGGCGGTGACCGCCTGCCGCGACAAGAACGCCACCCGGATCGCGCTGGACGCGGCCCGGGTCCCGCAGCCGGTCTCGATCGGCGTCCGCTCGCTGGGCGAGGCGCGGGCCGCGGCGGAGAAGATCGGCTTCCCCGTCGTGGTGAAGCCGCGCGGCCTGGCCGGCGGGATGGGCGTGCGCAGGGCGGACGGGCCCGAGGACATGGAGAGCGCCTACCGGGCCGCCTCCGGCGCCTCCTACCCCGGAGTGCCCGTCTTCGACGTGTCGGTCCTGGTGGAGGAGTACGCCGACGGCCCGGAGATCAGCGTCGACGCGGTCTTCTTCGACGGCGCGTGCGTGCCGCTCGTCGTGGCCCGCAAGCAGGTCGGCCTGGCGCCCTTCTTCGAAGAGACGGGCCACGAGGTCGACGGGGCCGACCCGCTGCTGACCGACCCCGAGCTGCTGGAGGCGCTGCGCGCCGCGCACGCCGCGCTCGGCTTCCACACGGGAGTCAGCCACACCGAGTTCCGCATCACCGCCGGCGGGCTGCGCCTGATGGAGGTCAACGCCCGCCTCGGCGGCGACATGATCCCCTACCTCGGGCAGCTGGCCACCGGGGTCGACGTCGCGATGGCGGCGGCCGACACCGCCGCGGGCCGTACGCCGGACACCGCGGCGCGGCACCGCAAGGCCGCCGCGATCGCGTTCCTCTACCCCGACGAGGACGTCGAGATCGACTCCGTGACCGTCCACGAGGACCGCTTCGGTCCCGACGTGCACAGCGCCGAGGCCATGGTCGATCCCGGTGCGGTGCTGCGCCTGCCGCCCCGCGGCTACATCTCCCGCTACGCCCGCGTGATCGCCCTGTCCGACTCCGTCGAGCAGGCGCGCGCCGCGCTGCTGCGCGCCCCGGAGATCGTGGAAGTCGCCTCCCGGCCGGTGGAGGTGCCGGCTCCGTGAGCACCACCGGACAAGGCTCCCCGGAGGGGCAGAAGGCCGGCCGGCCCTCCGTCACCGAGACACTGAGGGGGATCCCCGGCCCGATCTGGCTGGTCCTGGTCGGCATGCTGATCAACCGGCTGGGCACCTTCCTCCAGATCTACCTGGTGCTCTACCTCACCGACAAGGGCTTCAGCACCTCCGCGGCCGCCTTCGCGCTCGGCGCGTACGGAGTGGGCTCGGTCGTCGGCGTCCTGGTCGGCGGTTCGGTCTCGGACCGGATCGGCTACGCGCGGACCATCGTCGGTTCCATGGCCTTCGCCAGCCTGCTCACCCTCAGCCTGGTCTACCTGGACACCCTGCCCCTGGTGATCGCGGTGGCCGCGGTGATCGGCGTGGTCGCGCAGGCCTACCGGCCCGCCTCCTCGGCGCTGCTGGTGGAGGCCACCCCAGAGGAACACCACGTGATGGTGTTCGCCGTCTACCGGATGGCGTTCAACCTCGGCACCACCGCGGGACCGCTGATCGGCGCCCTGCTCATCACGTACTCGTACAACCTGATGTTCTACGCCGAGGCGGGGGCGCAGGCCGCCTTCGCCCTGCTGGCGCTGGTCCTGGTCCGCACCGGCACGACCGCCGCCTCCGCCGGGCCGAAGCCGCAGGAGGGCAGCCGCTCGTACGCGGCCGTGCTGCGGGACAGGCGCTACCTGCTCTTCCTGCTGGCGCTGTTCCTCAACGCCGTCGTCTACATCCAGCACACCTCCGCCCTGCCGCTCCAGCTCAAGGCCGACGGCCACGGCCCGACCTTCTACTCGGTCCTGCTGTCGATGAACGCGGCCATGGTCATCTGCCTGGAGCTGCTGTTCACCAAGTACGTGCAGCACCTCCCGGCCCGGTTCGCGGTCGCCCTGGGCATCGGCCTGGTCGGCGTCGGCATGAACCTGTACGTGGCCGGCCCCGGCATGGCCGTGTTCGTCGTCGCGACCGTGGTGTGGACGATCGGTGAGATCGTCGGCACCCCGACCGCCTCCGCCTGGCCGGGCCGGGTCGCCCCCGCCCATCTGCGCGGCCGGTACATCGCCGCCTGTGCGTTCCCCATGCAGATCGGCTACGCCGTCGGCCCGGTGATCGGCATCGCCGCCTGGCAGGCGTCGGCGGCCTCCGTGTGGTGGCTGTGCGGCGGCCTGACCGCGGTGGCGGTCGTCGCCACCCTCTTCGGCATGGCCGAACCACCGGCCGCCGAGAAGGAACGGGCCGCCGAGCCCGGAGCGGCCGACGCCCGTCCCGCCACGCCGACCGCGGCGGCCTCCGGCGGCCCGGCCGCACCGGCGACCGCGGAAACCCCCTGAGCACCTCCCCGCCCCGCATCCGGAAGTGAGCGAAGCTGCCCATGGCCTACGCAGACGGCATCGAGAAGTTCGTGGAGACCGTCGACGGCGCCCTGCCACCCGACTTCTACACCTACCCCGTCGAACGACAGCGCGCCCTGTACGACGCGTTGACCGAGGTGCTGCCCATCCCGCTGCCCGAGGGGGTCAGCCACCGGGACGCGACCGTCACCCACGCGGGCCGCACCGCCCGGATCCGCGTCTACGAACCGGCCCGGCGCACGGGCGACGCCCCGCTGTTCTACATACGCGGCGGCGGCTTCGTCATCGGCTCGCTCCACAGCCACCACAGCCTGGTCGCCGAACTCGCCGACCGCACCGGTCTGGTGGCGGTCGCCCTGGACTTCGGCATGGCCCCGGAGAACCCGTACCCCGGTCCGCTGGAGGACTGTTACGCCGGCCTGTGCGCAACCCTGGCCGACCTGCCCGCGCTCGGGCTCGACGGCATCGACCCCGACGCCGCGGTGCTCTGCGGGGAGAGCTCGGGGGCCAACATGGCCGTGGTCCTCTCGATGATGGCGCGCGACCGGGGCGGCCCCCGGCTGCGCGGACAGGCCGTGATCAGCCCGGTCCTGGACTTCACCCGGTGGCGGCACGGCGGCGAGGACGCCCCCCTGCTCTCCGGCGGCGAGATGGAGTTCTACACCGCCTGCTACTGCCCCGAGCCCGAACAGGCGGAGGACCCGTACGTCTCGCCGCTGCTGACCGGAGACTTCCACGACCTGCCGCCCGCCTACGTGGTGGGCTGCGAGATGGACTCGCTGCGCGTCGACGCCGAGAAGTACACCGAACGGCTGCGGCAGAACGGGACGCCGGTGACGTACGTCATGGAGCCGGGCATGGTGCACGCTCCGGTGCGCGCCCGCCGCATCAGCGAACCGGCCGGGGAGTTCTTCGCGCGCTACTGCGACGCCGTGGCCGCTCTGGCCGCGCCGGCCGGTCAGGACGGAAAGGCGGCCGGCCGTGACGGACGCTGACCGGGGGACGGGCGCACCGCGGGGCGACGGGCCCTGCGTGATCGTCGACCCCTACTCCTCGGGGGCCCTCTTCGCCGAGCCGCTGACCGGACACGGCGTCCCGGTGGTGGCGGTGGTCACGGGCCCCCGCCCGCCGGAGGCCTACGCCTCCTCGTGGCGGCCGCAGGACTTCGCCGAGACCATCGTGTACGAGGGGGACCTGGAGCCGGTCGTCGAGCGGTTGCGGGAGCTGGATCCGCGGGCCGTCCTGGCCGGCTGCGAGTCCGGGGTGGAACTGGCCGAGCGCCTCGCCCCCCGGGTGGTGCCCGCGCGCAGCAACGTGCCCGAACTGGCCGCGGCCCGGCGGGACAAGAGCAGCATGGCGGCCGCCGTCGCGGCGGCCGGCCTGCCGGTCATCCCGCAGATCTGCACCGACGACGCCGAGGAGGTGGCGGCCTGGCTGGAACGCGAGGGCCTGGCCGGGGCGGACCTGGTGGTCAAACCGCCCAAGAGCGCCAGCACCGACGGCGTGATCAAACTGGCGGGCGGCGCGGACTGGCGGGCGGTCTTCGGCCGCCAGCTCGGCCGGACCAACCAGTTCGGCGAGACGGACGACCGGCTCATCGTCCAGAAGTTCGTCACCGGCACCGAGTACGTGATCGACACCTTCAGCCACGACGGGAAGCACGCCGTGGTCGACGTGTGTGCCTACCGCAAGGTCGACAACGGCCCGCACATGGCCGTCTACGACACCATGCGGTGGCTCCCGCCGGACGACCCGGCCATCCCGGGCCTCACGGAGTACGTCTTCGGGGTCCTGGACGCGGTGGGCCTGCGCTTCGGTTCGGCCCACGTCGAGGTGATGGGCACCGCCGAGGGTCCGCTGCTCATCGAGCTCGGTGCCCGCCCGCACGGAGGCGGCCAGCCGCGCTTCAACCGCAACGCCACCTCCGACAGCCAGATCGACCGGACCGTGCGGTGGCTGACCGGGGGCGAACTCCCGCAGGGCTACGAGCTGCTCCTGCACCAGATGTGCGTCTTCCACATCGCGCCCCGCACCGGGACCGTCTCCGGCACGGCGGCCCTGGAGTTCATCCGTGACCTGCCCAGTCACCACTTCTCGGTGCAGAGCCTGAACGACGGCGACCACGTCCGCGCCACCCGGGACCTGGTCGACAGCCTCAACTTCGGGTTCGTGATCCTCGCCCACCCCGACGAGGAGCAGATCCGGCGCGACTACGAGGCGGTCCGAGCGGCGGAGCGCCTCCTGTCCATCCAGGAGTAGAGATCAACACCGCCGCGTTCCTGGTGAGTTCCCTGATCGTGATCATGATGCCGGGCCCCGACCTCGTCCTGATCACGGGTCTGGTGCTGAACGGGTCCCTGAGGGTGGCCACCGCGGCGGCCCTCGGGATGATCACCGCGGGGGCCGTCCAGGCCGGGCTAGGTGCGGCCGGGCTGGCCGCGTTGCTCGCCGCCAGCCCGGAGCTGTTCGCGGCCTTCCGGTGGGCCGGCGCGCTCGTCCTGCTCGGCTGGGCGGTGCTCGCCCTGCGGCGGTTCTCCCGCCCGGCCGGCTCCGAGGGCGCGGCGGCCGGGACCGTTCCGGAGGCCGGGGCGGTTCCGGCCGGGGCCGCCGCGGTCACGGCAGCCGGCCCCTCCGAACGGCAGGCCTTCGTGCAGGGCCTGCTGTGCACCGGGTCCAACCCCAAGGTGGGCATCTTCCTGATGGCGTTCCTGCCGCAGTTCGTGCCCGTCGGCATGACCCCCGAGGCGGGAGTGCCCCTGCTGGCGGCCTGTTACCTGGCCCTGGGCCTGATCTGGCTCCTGACCTGGATGAGACTGGTCCACCGGCTCGCCCGGCACCTGCGGTCCCCGCGGACGCTGCGCATCGCCGACGGGCTCACCGCCGTCGTGTTCGGCGTGTTCGCCGTCCGGCTGGCACTCGGCGGATGACGCGGCCGCCGCCGCGTCACACCGCGTGCAACCGCTCCGTGTCCTCCCGCAGCGCCAGCCTGCGCGCGTAGCGCAGGAGCGGCGCGGGGAGCGAGAAGCGGCCGGGCACGCCCTCGCGGAGCAGGCTCGCACCGACCAGGCGCCGCAGCACGTGCGTCGCCTCCGGCGGGGTCGTCTGCGCCAGGTCCGCCATGGTGTACGCGTTGACCAGCCGTCCCCCGGTCCGCGCGAGCAGCCGGAAACAGCGGCGCACGGGTTCCGGCATGGACCGGTAGGAGGGTTCGAACGCCGCGTGGGCCGCGGCGAACAGGTCGTCGCTCGCGACGGGCAGGTCCGCGAACGCCCCGGCCTCCTGCAACTCGACGCAGAGCTGGGCGATACCGCTCCCGGGATACTCCGCGAGCCGGGCCGCGAGCAGCCGGATCGCCAGCGGGAGCCCGCCGCAGTGCCGGACCAGTGCCATCGCGGCCAGCGGCTCGGCCTCCACGCGGCCGCCGCGCACCAGCTGGCCCAGCAGTGCGAGCGCCTCGTCCCGGTCGAGCACGTCGAGGTCGATCCGGGGCACACCGTCCCGGGCCACCAGCCCCGGCAGGGTGTTGCGGCTCGTGACCAGGACCGCGCACCGCGCCGTCCCCGGCACCAGCGGCCGGATCTGGCTCTCCTCGCGGGCGTTGTCCAGCACGATCAGCATCCGCCTGTCCGACAGCAGGGTGCGGTACAGGTTCGCGGCCTCGTCGAGGGTGTCGGGGATCTCCGTGTCCCGCACGCCCAGCGCCCGCAGGAACGAGGCGAGCACCCTCCCCGGGTCCAGGGCGCGCCGGTCGCCGTACCCGTGCAGGTCGCCGTACAACTGCCCGTCCGGGAAGCGCTCTCTCGCCCGGTGCGCCCAGCGCACGGCGAGCGCCGTCTTGCCCACTCCGGGAAAGCCCGTGATCAGCGCCGCCGGGACCTGTCCGCCCCGCTCGCCGGCGGGCAGCAGCAGGAGCCGGTCCAGCTGGTCCAGCTCGGCGCCGCGGCCGACGAATCCCGTGCTCGCGGCCGGAATCTGGGACGGCCGGGGCCGCGGCGGCGGCGCGGTGGCCGGCCGCCGTACGGGCGCCGCCGGGCCGGCAGGCGTCCGTTCGGCCACCGGTCCCGTCCTCGGCCACGGAAGTTCCTGGTGCAGGATCCGCAGATGGGCGCGGCGCAGTTCGGCGCCCGGCTGGACGCCCAGTTCCTGGTCGAGCCCGTCCGTCACCGCGGCGAAGACCCGCAGCGCCTCCTGCTGTTCCCCGCAGCTCGCCAGCGCGAGCATCAGCGCTGCCTGGAGGCCCTCGTGCAGCGGCTCCTCCTCGGCGGCGCCGCGCAGCTCCTGCACCACCTGACCGGGCCGGTGCAGGTGCAGGGCGAGGTCGGCGTACAGCAGCAGGCTCTCCACCCGTTCCCGGGCGGCCGCCGTGGCGGCGGGATGGTGCGGCAGCAGCGGTTCGCCGCCCAAGAGGGGGCCGCGCCAGCACCGGTAGGCGCGTCCGGCCAGCTCGTGGGCGGCCGCCGCGTCCCCGGCCCGGTGCGCCTGCCGCGCCCGCAGCGAAAGGTCCTGGAAGCGGGTCAGGTCGACCTGGTCGCGATCCAGGGCCAGGGCGTACCCGGTAGGCGTACGCGTCAGGAACGACTCGGCGGGCAACCCGGCGACGGAGTCGGAGGGCAGCAGCAGCCGGCGCGCCTGGCTGACGTAGGTGTGGACCAGGCTCTGGTACGAGCGGGGCGGGTCGTTCGGCCACAGGGCGTGGGTGATCTCCCCCAGGCTGGCCGGCTCCGGGTGCTGGAGCGCCAGCAGGGCCAGTAAGCGCCGTACTTTCGTCGCCTGTACGGGTGTCTCGGCGCCCCGGTACCGGACGGAGAGCGGCCCGAGGATGCCGATGTGGAGGCGCTCGTCACCAGGGCGCCGGTCACCGGGTCGCCCGCCGGCGGGGCGTACGGCACCGCGCGCGGGCAAGGAGAGCTGGCGCGCCGCGTCCGCGTCGAGGCCCAGCGCGTCGGCCAGCAGCTGCATGGTCCGGGTCTGCGGGCGGAGCACCCGGCCCTGCTCGATGTCGCGCAGCGTCCGCACGCTCACTCCGGCGCGCTCCGCCAGTTCGTGCTGGGGCAGGCCGGCCCGCCCCCGGAACGAGCGCAGCCGTTCACCGAACGACCAGCCGCAGTCCTCCGTGGATCTCGTCCCGAAAACGCGGTTCTCCAACGTTCCCCCTGGTGGCTGAGGTGCAGCGCGGTGGTCCCATTCCAGCGGCTGCGAGCGGAAGGTGCGCGGCGACGGAACGCGCGGGACGCAGTCCGTTGGGATCTTTTGGGATCTTCGGATATCGGGTCACTGCGCGGTGCAGGACGGCGCGCCGCGACAGGAAAGAGCGGGAGAGGACAACGCCCGGAAAAAGATTTTCCCAATACCCCGTGCACAATGGTTGACATCGTGTCCCCCGAAATCCCGCAGGACCATGAACAATTCGAACCGTGGGGGCGCGGTTCAGCGCCCACGATCCGACCGTAACTCCAAAGCCTTGACCATCACGGGTGGATTCTGGCCAAGAACACCGTTGTTTTGGCCAGAAGCGAAAAATTGTTGTGTGCCGGCGTGCGCCCGGTGCAACGGTCTCGCGCGGTCCGGTGTTTACCAGGACGATGGACGAGATGCCGCTCCCGCTGACGGAACTGCTCGCGACCGACCTGGACGACGGGTTCACCGAACTCGTCCGCACCCAGGCGGGTGCCGTGCGCTCCGTTCTGCTGCGTCTCTCGGGCTCCGCGCGGGAAGCCGACGACCTGGGGCAGGAGACCTTCCTGCGGGCCTATTCGGCTCTGCGCGCGTACTCCGCCGAGCGCCGTCGGCAGCTCCAGCCGCGTGCCTGGCTGCTCACCATCGCGGCGAACGTGTGGCGCAACCACCTGCGCACCCTGAGCCGCCGGCCCGGCGTGGCCGACGGTGTCGAAGCGACGTGTGCCGAGACCCTGGACGACGCTCCGGGGCCGGAACAGCGCGCCCTCGACGGGGCGCGGCGGGCCCGGCTGGTGGCCGCGCTGTCGGGTCTGCCGGACCACCACCGGCTGCCGGTGGTCCTGCGGTACATCGGCGAGCTGAGCTACCAGGAAATGGCCACGGTCCTGGACTGTCCGGTCGGAACGGTGAAGGCGCAGGTGTCGCGGGGTCTGGCCACTCTGCGCGCCGAGCCCGCCTTGGCCGTCGACCGCACCCGGTACGGACCGGCCCGAGAGGAACGGAAGGAGGCGGCGGGATGAGACTGCCGGACGAGTTGGGCACCCTGCGCGAGGTGGCACCCGCGGGGTTCGCGGTACGTGTGCTGGAGCGCGCCGGTGTTCCGGCGCACCGCTACGACTGCTACGTACGCGCCGACTCCCCGGTCGGCCCCCTCTACGTCGCTCACGGGCGGGGAGCGGTGACGGGTGCCGCCGCCACGGACTGGTACGCCGACGACGGGGAGTTCGAGGAGGCCTACCGGGCCCGGACCCGGCGGTCGGTGCTCTCGGGGGCCAAGCCCCCGCCGGGTCTGGCGCGGGCCCTGCGCGGGCGGGACCGGACCCTGCGCTACGACTTCGGGCCGCTGCCCGGGGAACAGCGCGCGGTCCTCCAGGCCACCCGGCTCATCCCGTTCGGGCAGCTGCGCCCGACGGCCTGGCTGGCCCGCGAGGCCGGACTGCCCGGCCTCGCCCCCGCGGAGGTGATGGCGGCGGTCCGGGCCAATCCCGTGCCCGTGCTCGTACCGGCGCACCGGGTGTGCCGCGACGACGGGCTGCCGGCGGACTGCGGGCTGCCGGCCGGATTCGAGCGGGGACTGCGGGAATGGGAGGGCGTGGACGCCGAGCGGGTGGAGCGGTTCGTGCGCCTCGGTGCCCGTTTCCTTGGCAGCGGGACCACGCGGATCTTCTGCTATCCGACGTGCGCGCACGCGCGGCGGATCACCGCCCGGCACGAGGTGCCGTTCACCTCGGCCGACGAGGCCGCCGCCGCCGGATTCAGGGGGTGCCGCAGCTGCCGGCCGGCCACCGTGTGACGGGCGGACCGGTCGTGCCCGGCCGCCCCCCTGCCCGTCCCGCCTTCCGTGCCGCCGCGCCGGCACGGAAGGCGCGGGCCGTCACCTTCCCGCTCAGCGGTCGCGGAGTTCCAGCGTGCAGCACTTGACGCTGCCGCCGGCCTTGAGCAGCTCGGAGAGCTCGACCCCGATCGGCTCGAAGCCCCGCGCGCGCAGCTTGGCGTGCAGACCGGTGGCCGCGGCGGGCAGCAGCACGTGGCGGCCGTCGGAGAAGGCGTTGAGCCCGAACACGGCGGCGTCCTCGGCGTCGGCCAGGATCGCGCCGGGGAACATGGCGCGCAGCACCGCCTGGCTGCCCTGGGAGAAGGCGGCCGGGTAGTACATGACCTCGTCGTCCGACAGCACGGAGAGCGCCGTGTCCAGGTGGTAGAACTCCGGGTTCACCAGTGTCAGCGAGGTGACCGGGAGGCCGAAGAACTCCTGGGCCTCCGCGTGTGAGCGCGGGTCGGTGCGGAATCCGGTGCCGGCCAGCAGGCGCCGCCCGACGGTGAGGATGTCGCCCTCGCCCTCGTTGACGTACTCGGGCCACAGCGTGTCCGTGTAACCGCGGCCTTCCAGCCATCTCAGGTACGCGGGCCCCTCGGCGGTGCGCTCCGCGTGGCGGAAACGGGCCCCGAAGACCTTGCCGTCGACCACGGTGGCGCCGTTGGCCGCGAACACCATGTCGGGCAGGCCCTCGATGGGGTCTATCTCCTCGACCACGTGGCCGAGTTCGAGGTAGAGCTCGCGCAGCCCCTCCCACTGCTTGACCGCGAGGGCGTTGTCGGTGGCGTGCTGCGGGTTCATCCACGGGTTGATCGAGTACGTGACGTCGTAGTGCCGGGGCCGGCACATCAGCAGACGGCGGCGGGTGGCGACCCGGGTGGGGCTTTCGGAACGGTAGAGAGCGCCGGCGGGGGTGATGGGCTCGGTGAGCGGCACGAGGGCTCCTGATCATGGGGTGGGGAGGGAGGCCCGGCGGCCCGCGGGATGTGCGGGCCGGCCGGAAGCGCGAACGCGACTGATCACTGCGGCCAATGGAAAAGGCGTTCCGCATTGACCGGAAGTAGACGGGAACACCGGTCAATCAACCCTCTGACCAGGCCCTCCGCAGAGTTGATTGTCCGTGTCCGACTTCGCTTCCGGGCAATCGGGCGCTCCCGTGGAATGTGGACATCACCCGGTTTCGGGAGGCGACGCAAGGACGGGAAAGAGACCCCGGACCGTCCTGCCCGACCGTACGAACCTGTCCACCTGTTCCATCTGGAGGTACTTCCATGGCGCATCGCAACGTCGAACTGCTCGCAGTCGGTGCAGGACCGGCGAACCTCGCGCTGGCGGTCGCCGTCGAGGAGCTCGCCCCCGAGCTGGCCGGCGACACCCTGCTGATCGAGCGCGAGCAGGACATCGTGTGGCAGCGCGGCATGCTGCTGCCCGACGCGCTCAGCCAGGTCTCCTTCCTCAAGGACCTGGTCACCATGCGCAATCCGTGCAGCCGCTTTTCCTTCGTCAACTTCCTTCACTCGCAGGAACGGCTCGACGCTTTCGTCAACCTGGCCAGCTTCGTTCCGTACCGCAGTGAGATATCCGAGTACTTGCAGTGGGTGGCCGACGAACTGGCCACCGTAAAGGTCGAATACGGCCGCGAGTGCACCTCCGTCGAGGCCGTGAACGGTGCGGACGGCGAGCTCTCCGGCTGGGTGGTCACCCTCGCCAACGGCGACACCATCGGCTGCCGCTACCTGGTCATCGGCGCCGGCCGCGACGCCCACGTCCCCGCGGTGTTCGACGGCCTGCCGGCCGAGCGCGTCATCCACAGCACGCAGTACACGCACCGCATCGCCGAGGTGCGCGCGGACCTGCCGCACCGGGTCGCGGTCATCGGCGGGGCGCAGAGCGCGGCCGAGCTGTTCGGCGCCGCGCTGCGGGACCTGCCCGAGTGCAGGCCGACCATGATCATGCGCTCGATCGGGCTGAACGGCTACGAGAGCAGCAAGTTCACCAATGAGCTGTACTACACGTCCTTCATCGACGAGTTCTACGAGTCCTCGCCCGAGGCCCGCCAGCAGCTGCTCGCCGAGATGTACCGCTCCAACTACGGCGGTCTGTCCCCGGCCACCCTCGACGGCCTCTACCGCCAGTTCTACCAGGACCGCCGCAGCGGCCAGGAGCGCCTGGCGCTCCACCCCATGACCGACGTGACCGGCGCGCGGATGGACGGCGAGGAGATCGTCCTGACCCTCGTCGACCGCAAGTCGGGTGCCGAGCGGGAGATGCGCACGGACCTCGTGCTCCTGGGCACCGGTTTCGTCCGCGAGATGCCGTGGGCGGTCAAGGCCCTCGCGCAGTCGATCGGACTCGACGAGATCAACGTGAGCCGGAAGTACCGGCTCGACCTGGGCCGCCCGGCGACCGCCGCCTGCTACCTGCAGGGCGTCAACGAGGCCACCCACGGCATCGCCGACTCGCTGCTCAGCGTGCTCGCCGGCCGCTCCGCCGAGATCACCGAGGACATCCTCGCGCACCGCCGGACGAGATCGCTGGACATCCCGGCCCAGGAGCGCGAGCTGGCACTCGCCGGCGCGGTCTGAATCCCGCGCGCCCCTCACGAGCCGTACCCGCCTGACGAGGAGAGAACGCCCCCCATGCTCACCAAGCAACTCGACCGCGACGCACTGACGCACGAGAACGGGCTGGACGCCCAGCGCCTGCTGCCCTGGCCCGAGCTCAACGCCCCCTTCGAGGGGTCCTGGTGCGTGATACGCCCCGGCACCGCGTCGACGGCGCACGCCCACCACGAGTACGAGATCTTCATCGCCGTCTCCGGCACCGCGGTCCTGGAGTCGCAGGGCGTCCGCAAGCCCCTCGTGACCGGCGACATCGTCTACTTCGCTCCCGGCTCGGACCACCGGGTGATCAACGAGTCCGCGGAGGACTTCGAGATGTATTCGGTCTGGTGGGACCTCGACATGACGCAGCGGTTCGCAGCACGCCACGAAGGAGCCCAGGCATGACACGCCGTACGGTCATCATCGCGCCGCCGCCGACCCCCAACGGGGATCTGCACACCGGGCACCTGGCGGGCCCGTACCTGGCCGGTGACGTGCACGCGCGCTACCTGCGGGCCTCCGGCCGCCCGGTGATCTTCACCAGCGGCACCGACGACAGCCAGACCTACGTGGTGTCCAGCGCGGCCAAGGCCGGCCTGACGCCGGAGGAGCTGGCCCTGCGCTCCGCGACGCAGATCCGCGCCACCCTGGAGGCGGCGGGCATCTCCGTGGACGGCTTCGCCCCCTTCGACAAGGGGTACCGGCAGACCGTCATCGACTTCGTCACCGACCTCCACAACGACGGCGCGTTCCGGCTGAAGACCGTGCGCCTGCCGTACGTGGAGGCCACCGGCGAGTACCTCATGGAGGGCCTGGTCGCCGGCGACTGCCCGGTGTGCCTGGTGGAGAGCCGCGGCGGACTCTGCGAGTCCTGCGGACACCCCAACAACTTCGACGAGCTGCTGCGTCCGCGCTCCACCGTCGACCCGGACGCCGTGGTCACGCACCGCGAGGCGCAGATCCTCGTCCTGCCGATGGAGGAGTACCGCGACCGCCTCGCCGACTACTACGTCCGGCACCGGGACGTGCTGCGGCCGCACACCGCGCAGCTGGTCCGCGAGGCGCTGGAGCGTCCGCTTCCGGACTTCCCGATCACCTACCCCACCGGCTGGGGCATCCCGGCGCCGTTCGTCGAGACGCCCGGACAGGTCCTCAACGCCTGGGCCGAGGGCATGGCCGCCTCGATGTACTGCACGTGGTACGCGGCCGAGCAGCTCGGTGAGCACACCGACCGGTACGACGAGCACTGGCTGTCCGAGCACGGCATCGACCTCGTGTACTTCCTCGGATTCGACAACGTCTACTTCTGGGGAATGACGCACCTGGCCCTGCTGATGGCGCACGGCGACCGGTACGTCGAGCCACACGCCATCGTGTCGAACGAGTTCTACGAGCTGGAGAACCAGAAGTTCTCAACAAGCAAAGGCCACGTGGTCTGGGCCGCCGATCTGGTGGCCGAGGTACCCCGCGACCTGGTCCGCTTCTACCTGGCGCTCACCGCGCCGGAGCACTCCCGGACGAACTTCAGCCGCGAGGCGCTCGACACCCTGGCGAGCTCCCGGCTGGTCGAGCCGTGGAACCGGCTCGCCCGCCGCGTGGAGGAACTGCTCGCCGCCGTCCCGGCGGACGCGCTGCTCCCGGTGTCGCGGACCGGCGCCGACCACGCGGGCATCGTCGTCGAGCGCTTCCGCTCCCACTACGAGCTGGAGAGCTTCAGCCTCCACCGGGCGGCGGACCTGGTCGTCGTCCACCTCGACCGGCTGCTGAAGCAGGCGGACCGGGTGGCCGTGGACGTCCCGAGCGACCTCGGTGACCTGGTCCTCGCCGTCCGGACGCTGACGGCCTGCGCCGCTCCGCTGCTCGTCGACCTCGCGGCCCGTGCCGAGCGGGCCGGGGCCGATCTGACCCTGCCGGCCGGGGCGTTCACCACCGACCCCGTCGCTCCGCTGCGACTCCCCCTCCTGTCCACCGCGGTCGGGGCGTTCGCGCCCGTGGCCGAGCCGGCCGACATCCGAGCCTGACCTCCGAGGAGCACTGTGTCCACGATCGCCCCGCCCCGTCCCAATCGGGCAGAACGCCTGCTCATCCCCGCGACCTTCATCACCAACCTCGGCAACGGCATCCAGCTCACCGCCGCCTCGTACCTGGTCTTCACCGAGGCCAACACCATGCTCGCGGTGAGCTGGCTGATGATCGCCGTCACCATCCCGCAGGTGGCGCTCTCCCTGTTCTTCGGCAAGCTCGCCGACCGCTTCGACCGCCGGACCCTGGCGATGGTCTCCGACCTGGCCAGCGCCGCCGCCGCGATCGGTCTGCCGCTCTGGCTGGCCCTCGGCGGCAACCCGTCGACCGTCAGCTACGTCGCCAGCTTCATCCTGTCGATCTCCGCGGCCCTCTTCTTCCCGGCCAGCAACGCCCTGATCAAGGAGCGCATCCCGGAGTCCCGGCTCGCCCAGTTCAACGGCAACGCCGAGATCGCCATCCAGGCCGGCACGCTCGCCTCGGCGGCCCTCGGCGGCTGGGTGATCGTCTGGGTCGGCACCACGTCGCTCTTCTACTTCAACGCGATCACGTTCCTGCTCTCCGCCGTCCTGCTCTTCTTCATCGGCCGTCGTCCGGCCGGCCAGGCCCTCACCGAGGCCGCGGCCAAGGCCGCGTCGGCCGCCGCAGCCAAGCTGGCCGTCTCCCGCCCGCCGCTGGCCCGTCTCGCGGTGCTCTACATCATCGGCAACATCGTCATCATCGTCGGCAACAGCATCATGCTGGTCCTGGTCATCGAGGGCTTCAAGTCCAACGCCGGCTACCTCGGCATCGTCGACGCCCTGTTCGGCATCGGTGCGCTGTTCGCGGCCTGGGCCTTCAAGAAGATCAGCTCCAAGGCCACCGTGCTGAAGACGGCCCTGATCGGCTACCTCGCCTTCGCGGTGCTCCTGTCCATGGAGTCCATCCACCTCTACGCGATGATGGCCGTCATCCCCTTCGCCGCCATCGCCTTCTGCGTGGCACGCATCTCGGCCCGCACCGCCCTGATGAGCGCGGCGCCCGAGGAGAAGACCGGCTTCGTCTTCGGTGCCACCAACGCCTTCGGCCTCGCGGCCGGCACCACCGCCGTCGTCCTGATCTCGCTCCTGGTCGACTCCACCAACGTGAAGAACGGCTTCTACGCCCTCTCCGCCCTGGTCGTCGTCATCGCCACCATCACCGTGATCTCGCTCAGCAAGCACGACCGCGAGGTCGCCGCCGCGGCCGCCGCGGCGGAGACTGAATCCATCGCCGGGCCCGCCGCCGAGCCCGCCGCCGCGGCAGGGATCAGCGAGCCCGCCGCCGAGGCCGAGGCCCGCGAGTCCGTCCCGGCCAAGGTCTGAGGGGGGAGGCAGAGATGAAGCTGCTCGCCATCGAGGCCAGCCAGAACGCCACCTACTACATCTCCCGCTACCAGCAGGTCCAGGAGCTCGGAGCGGAGGTCTACGTCCTCAACGGACTGGGCACCGAGGACTTCTGGGACGCGGAGCGGTACCGGATCGCGGGATCCAAGCACATCGAGGACATCGTCACGGCCGCCAAGGTCTGGCACGCCGAGGAGGAGTTCGAGGGGGTCCTGACCTTCTCGGAGTCCGGGGTCGTCACGGTGGCGGTCGTCGCCGAGGCCCTCGGCCTGCCGAGCATCGGGTTCGAGGCGGCCCGCACCAGCCGCAACAAGCTGCTGATGCGCCAGGCGCACGAGCGCGGCAGCGCGGCGCACCCCGGCTTCCGGTACGCCCCCGACGTCGAGGCCGCGCTGGCCGCCGGCGAGGAGCTGGGCTACCCGCTGATCCTCAAGCCGACCCTGGGCGCCGCCAGCAACTTCGTCTTCAAGGTCGACGACCCCGAGGAGATGGCGGCCCGCTTCGCGGACGCCACCCTGGGCATCGAGACCATGACCTGGGCGCTGATGGAGGCGGACGGCCTGGACCTCGGCCCGAACGGGATCATCGTCGAGGGCTACCTCGACGGCCACGAGCACCTCATCGAGGCGCTGGCCTGGGACGACGAGGTGTACCTCGGCTCGATCGTGGACCGGATCACCGTGGAGAGCGGGACCTTCGACGACGACGTCCACCACGCGCCGAGCTCGCTGACCCCCGAGCAGGTGGCCGCGGTCCACGAGGTGGTCCGGGACGCGGCCCACGCCCAGGGACTGCGCCGGTCCGTGCTGCACGCGGAGGTGAGGTTCCACCAGGGCAAGCCCTTCATCCTGGAGATAGCGATCCGCCCCGGCGGCGGCGGACTGGACCACATGGCGCGGATCAGCGCCGGCCACGACCCCATCAAGTGCGTGGTGGACGTGGCCCGGGGCACCCGGCCCGACGTCGCGCACTACGCGCCGACCGGTGTGCACACCGCCGCCATGTGCCTGATCAGCGGGGCGGGCACGGTGGAGTCGATCGAGGTGCCCGCGGAGGTCCCGGACGCCGTCTTCTTCCTGAAGATCACGGCCACTGCGGGGACCGTCATCAAGCGTCCGCCGGCGGGCAACAACATCCTCGGCTTCCTGGGCGCCACGGGCCAGTCGCTGGAGGAGGCGCTGAGCACCGCCCACATCGTGGCCAGCCGCATCCGTACGGAGATGAGGCCGGAGCATGGCTGAGACCCCGCGGCGCACGGCCACCAAGCGCCACTACTTGATGTGCCGGCCCACCCACTTCGAGGTGAGCTACGCGATCAACCCGTGGATGAACCCCGACAAGCCGATGGACGCCGAGCTGGCGCTGGCCCAGTGGGAGCGGATCCGGGACCTCTACCTCGGCTTCGGCCACGAGGTCTCCTTCATCGACCCGGTCCCGGGCCTGCCGGACATGGTGTTCTCCGCCAACGGCGCCACCGTGATCGACGACAAGGTGCTCATCGCGAAGTTCCGCCACCGGGAGCGGGCGGCCGAGGCCGACGCGTACCGGGCCTGGTTCGAAGGGCACGGCTACACCGAGGTCCTCGTCCCGGAGCACGTCAACGAGGGCGAGGGGGACTTCGCCCCGGCCGGCCGGCGCGTGCTGGCCGGTGCGGGATTCCGCAGCGACCCCGTCGCGCACGAGGAGCTCCGTGCGTTCTTCGGCCTGCCGGTGGTCGGCCTGGACCTGATCGACCCCCGCTTCTACCACCTGGACACCGCACTGTGCGTCCTCGACGACGACCTGGTGACGTACTACCCCGCCGCCTTCTCCGAAGAGAGCCGGGAGGTGCTGCGGGAGCTCTACCCGGACGCGATCCTCGCGACCCGGGACGATGCCGACGCCTTCGGTCTGAACGCGGTCAGCGACGGACTGAACGTGGTCCTGACGGAGACCGCCACGCACCTGATCGGTGAGCTGCGCGAGCGCGGCTTCGAGGTGCACGGCGTGGACATGTCGGAACTGCTGAAGGCCGGTGGCGCGGTCAAGTGCATCACTCAGGAGATACGACACCGGTGATCGACTACGACGGCAGAAGTTTCCGCAACACCGGTTACCCGGCGGGCGAGGACGCCCCCGTCGGCCACTACCGCCAGGAAGGCGACCTGCTCTGGGCCGACTTCGACGGCGGCCCCGTCCGCCGGGGCTCGCTGAACGGCCGCGTGGAGCCCGACGGAAACCTCGAATTCGCCTACACGATGGTCCTCGCGGACGGCGAGGTGATCGCCGGCAGGTGCTGGAGCACCCCCGAGTTCCTCGACGACGGACGGATCCGGCTCAACGAGCGCTGGGAGCGCTACGGAGCCCACTCGGACAGCGGCGAATCCGCACTGGAGGAGGTACCGAGATGACCCCGCCCACCACCCCGCTCCGCGGGGGCAGCGTGACCTGGGCCTGCACCAGCGGCTTCAGCCCGGTCTTCATCTTCCCGTTCACCCCCGGCGAGTACTACGGGGTGGCCAACCTGCACGAGTTCCAGACCCTCATGTACCGCCCGCTGTACTGGTACGGCACCGGCGGCCAGCCGACCGTCGACTACGAGCGCAGCCTCGCCGAGCCCCCCGAGTGGAGCGAGGACGGACTCACGGCGACGATCACCGTCAAGCCGTACGAGTGGTCGAACGGCGAGACGGTCAACGCCGACAACGTGATGCTGTGGATGCACCTCCTGGAGGCCGAGAAGGACAGCTTCGGCGGCTACACGCCGGGCTTCTTCCCGGACAACCTGGCCGGCTACGAGAAGGTCGCCGAGGACAAGGTCAGCTTCACCTTCGACCGCGCCTACTCGCACAACTGGGTGCTGATGAACCAGTTCAGCACCATCACCCCGCTGCCGAAGGCCTGGGACCGCACCGGCGACGACCGCCCGGCCGACGCCACCCACGACCCGGCCCAGGCCTCCGCGGTCTACGCCTACCTGCGGGCCTGCAACGACGAGCGCAAGGGCTGGGACACCAGCCCCGTCTGGAGCGTGGTCAACGGACCCTGGAAGCTCAGCAGTTACACCATCGACGGCACCGCGGGCGAGTGCGTCCTGGTGCCCAACGAGCGCTACTGCGGCCCCAACAAGCCCTACCTGGACGAGTTCCGGCTGGTGCCCACCGACTCGGACACCGACCAGTACGAGATGCTCCGCCGGGGCCCCGAGGCCATCGACGGCGTGCAGATCGGCTTCCTGCCCTTCGACGAGGTCACCGAGCCGGCCGAGGACCCGCAGCTGGGCGGGCCCAACCCGCTCGGCGAGCACTACGACCTCGTGCCCCAGCTCACTTACAAGATCCATTACTTCCCGATCAACTTCAACAACCCCACCGTCGCCGGAAAGATCTTCAAGCAGCTCTACTTCCGCCAAGCGCTCCAGTCCAGCCTCGACTCCCGGGGCGCCATCCGCGACGTCTACAAGGGCTACGGCTACCCGACCACCGGGCCCATCCCGGCCCTGCCGGACAGCCCGCTGCTCTCGCCCGCCGCGCACGAGGACCCGTACCCCTTCGACATCGACGCGGCCCGCCGCTGCCTGACCGAGAACGGCTGGGACACCAGCACCACCCCGGGCATCTGCGTCCGCGAGGGCACCGGACCCGGTGAGGCGGGAGAGGGCATCCCGGCCGGCACCCCGCTGCGCTTCTCCATGCGGTACGCCAAGGGGCACGAGACGCTGACCGCGGTCATGCGCAAGTTCGCCGCGGACGCCGCGCAGGCCGGCATCGAGATCGAGCTCACCGAGGTCGAGGCGAGCGTCCTGGTCCTGGAGGACACCACCTGCACCCCGGGCCCCGACAGCCCGTGCCTGTGGGAGTTCAGCGACTGGAACGGCGGCTGGGGCTACGGCCCGGGCTTCTACCCCACCGGAGAGGCCCTCTACTCCACCGGATCCTCGGTCAACTTCGGCAGCTACAGCGACCCGAAGGCCGACGAACTGATCGCACGCACGGTGGTCAGCGACGACCTGGAGGACCTCTACGCCTACCAGGACTACATCGCGCAGCAGGTCCCGGTCATCTGGATGCCCAACTTCCCCTTCCGCCTCCTGGAGGTCGCCAAGAACCTCCGGGGCGTGGCTCCGGTCAACCCCTTCGGGCTGATCAATCCCGAGGACTGGCACTACGTCGGCGAGGAGCTGTGATGTACCAGAGGCTGCTCGACCACCTCGACGGGCACCGGGCCCGCTACCGCCTGATCGACCACCCCGCCGAAGGCCGCACGGACCTGGCGAGCGTGCTGCGCGGCCATCCGCTGGAGCAGGCCGCGAAGTGCATCGTCGTCCGCGTGAGCATCACCAAGCGGGTCGGCAAGTACGTGCTCGCGGTGGTGCCCGGTGACCGGCAGGTCGACCTGGAGGCGGTCGGCTCGCTGTTCGGCGGCGGCCGGACCGCGTTCGCGACGCCGGAGATCGCCGAGCGCCTGGCCGGCAGCGTCTGCGGCACGGTGATGCCGCTCAGCTTCCACCCCGATCTGCACCTCGTCGTCGACGAGGGCCTGATCCTCACCGAAGAGATCTACTTCAACGCGGCCCGCCTGGACCGTTCCGTGGCCCTGTCCACCCCCGACTACCTGGCCATCGCCCAGCCGCAGCTCGCGGCGATCGCGACGGCCGGCGACCGGGTCCTGACCCACTCCGCGAGGTGACGAAGATGACGGAAGACGCCAAGACGACCGATGACGGCGTGGTGATCCTGGTCGGCAGCGGACAGCGCGCCTACCGCGAGTACCTGCTCGCGGGCGCCGCCCGCCGGCGCCCGATCTGGATCCTGGACGCGGTGGACCCGACCTGGCAGAAGGAGTACGTCATCGGCTCGACCACCGTCGGGCTGCTCGACCGGGAACGCCTGGTGCCCGACCAGGCAGGGCTGATCAAGGCCGCCGAGGCGGTGGCCGCCGAACACCGGGTGGTGGGGGTGTTCAGCTACGACGAGACGCTCGTGGTGACCACCGCGCTCATAGCCGAGCGGCTCGGCCTGCCCGGACTGACCTCGCGGGGCGCCGACAACTGCCGCAACAAGCACAACACCCGGCAGCTGCTGACCGCCGCCGGACTGCCCCAGCCGCACTTCGCCTACGTGACCGACGCCGATCAGGCGCTCGCGGCGGCCGACTCCTTCGGCTACCCGGTCGTGCTCAAGCCCCGCGGCATGGGGGCGAGCATCGGCGTCATCCGGGTCGACCGCCCCGAGGCGGTCCGCGCGGCCTTCGAGGTCGCCGACGCCGCCGGCCACGGCGGGAACAGCGACTACGAGGGCGGCGCCCTGGTCGAGGAGTGCGTGATCGGGCCCGAGATCAGCATCGACGGCGTGGTCTTCGACGGCGAGTGGACCCCGCTCTTCCTCGCGCACAAGGAAGTGGGCCTGGAGCCCTACTTCGAGGAGACCGGGCACGTGGTCAGCGCCACCGACCCACTCCTCGCCGACGAGGAACTGCTGGGCATCCTGCGGGACGCCCACCGGGAACTGGGAGTCGGCTACGGGATCACCCACACGGAGGTGAAGCTGACCTCCCGCGGGCCGGTGATCATCGAGGTGAACGCCCGGCTGGGCGGCGACCTCATCCCGTACCTGGGCAGTCTCGCCACCGGCATCGAGCCGGGCGAGGTGGCCGCGGAAGTGGCGACCGGCACCCGCCCCGAGTGGACACCGACCCGGTCCCGCACCGTGGGCATCCGCTTCCTCTACCCGCCCCAGAACGGCACCGTCCGCTCGGTCGACGTGCCTGCCGCGTCCGACAGCCCGGGGTTGCTGGAGGCGAACGTCATGGTCGGGCCCGGGACGACGCTGCTGCTGCCGCCGGACGGCTACCTCAGCCGGTACGCCAACGTGATCTGCGCCGGCGACGACCGCCCCGGCTGCGAGGAGCACCTCGCCAAGGCCGCCGCACTGACCACGATCGTCCTCGACAGCTGACCCGTCGGCACCGGAACACGGAAAGGAGGTGTGTGATGTCGGCGAGGGTGACGGTAGTGGGCGGCGGTGTGATCGCCCTGCTCACGGCAGTCGAATGCGTGCTCGACGGACACAAGGTCACGGTCGTGGACCAAGGCCCCATCCCGCACAGCAGAGCCACCTCTTTCGACCAGCACCGGATCCTGCGGGCCCTGCACCCTTCGGATCCGCAGGCCACGGCGGCCGCGCTGCGCGCGCACCACCGCTGGGTCGAACTGGAAGAGCTCTTCCTGACCCGCTTCTACGAGCAGGTCGGCGCCCTCACCGTGCTGCCGCCCGCGGCGGCGGCGCAAGCGGCGGCGATGCTCGGCAACGCCGGAGGCAGCGTCAGCGAACTGACCGCGGCCGGCCTGTCCGACCGCTATCCGCACTTGCGCGTGGACGGCGGTCTCGGCGCGGTACTCGAGGACGAGGCGGGGGTCCTGCTCGCCGAACGGGTCCTCGCCGCGTGCGTCGGCTGGCTGAAGTGGCAGTCCGGCATCGAGCTCATCGAGCACCGGGCCGTGACCGCCGTCGACGGCGAGAGCGGCAACGTACGGCTGGTGGACGGGCGGGTGCTGCACGGCGACGCGGTCCTGGTCGCGGTGGGCCCCTGGTCCCGAGGGCTGATGCCGGAGGGCATCGCCGAACGGCTCACGCTCTTCCGCCAGTCCCTCCTCTACTGCCGGGTGCCCCGGCAGCAGGCGCAGGCCTGGGCGTCCACCCCGGCCATCCCCGCGCTCGGCACCAAGGGGGGAGCCTGGCTGATCCCGCCGGTGGCGGGCACGGCCCTCAAGCTGACCTCGGCCACCGCCTGCCGGGTGGTGGACGAACTCACCGACCACGCCACCGATCCGTACTGGCAGCGCCGGCTGGAGAAGGAGTTCGGGGACCTGCTGCCCGGCTTCGGCCCGGCCTGGGTCACCGCCGCCAAGGACGCCTACTACTCCTCCTTCTCCGAGACCGGCGGACCGCTGGTGGTCGCCCTCGGCGGCGACGCGTACGCGTACGCGGCCTGCGGTGGCACATCCTTCAAGTTCGCGCCGCTCATCGCGCGGTCGCTGGCGGACCGGCTGACCGGCCGGCTCCCGTCGCTGATCGGGCTCGGCGCGCTCGACGGGCCGCCGCTCGACGCGCTCGCCCCGCAGCTCGCGGGCCGGTGAGCGGGCGGCCGAGGGTGGAACCGAAGGAGGACACGGTGGTCACGACGGACGACGTGCGCGGGCTCGCGCTCAGCCTGCCGAGGACCGAGGAGCACCTGATCCGGGACCGCGTGAAGTTCCGGATCGGGAAGATCGTCTACCTCGCGCTCTCCCGGGACGAGACCGAGCTGGGCTTCGCCTTCCCCAAGGAGGAGCGGGCGGCGCTCGTCGCCGCCGAACCGGCGAAGTTCCTCATGCCCCGTGAGTCCGATCTGCGCTTCAACTGGGTCGAGGCCAGGATGGCGGCCCTGGACCTGGAGGAGCTGACGGAACTGGTCACCGAGGCCTGGCGGATGGTGGTGCCGGCCAAGGTGGCGCGCGCGCACTCGGCCCCGGCCGCGCCGCCGCCCCCGCCCGCCCCCACCCTGGCCGAACTGCGGGCCTCGGCCGAGGTCTTCAACGGCTTCGCGGGGGTGGACCGGAGCTGGCTGGCGCTGCGCGAGGAGACCGCGCCCGGTCTCGACCTCGCCGTGGCCGCCCACCGCACCGCCCTGCACCGCTGGCTGAACTCCTGGGGCTGCCGGATCCGCTACCCGCGGGAGGGGGAACCCGACCTGTTCGGCGCCGGGCTCGCCGCCTGGTGGGAGCGCCACCCCCTGCCGCACGCGCCGCTGTCCCGGCTGACCCCCCGCGAGATCTCCCGCTTCGCCCGGGCCTACGAGGAACTGGCCGCGCTGCCGATCGGCCGCCGCAGCCTCGGCCCGACCGCCGCGTCCAAGGCGCTGTACGCCCTGCGTCCCGATTCGGTCATGCCGTGGGACGCGGCCATCGCCGACCGGCTCTACGGGGTACGGGACGGGGCCGCCTTCGCCCGCCACCTGGAGACCGGCCGGACCTGGGCACGGGCGGCGCTCGCGGAGGGCGGCGACGCGGACGAGCGGACCCTGTGCGCCGACATCGGACGGGCCGGGATCTCCCTCGCCAAGATCCTCGACGAACACCTCTACCTCACGATCACCCACGCGGCGGGCAGGCAGGGCCCCGGGCGCTCCGACGCCTGAGCGGACGACGCGCGAAGGCGCCCCGCAGCGGGAGCTGCGGGGCGCCTCCCGGTGGGCGGCCGCGGACTAGCGGGAGACCCGCGCGAGCACCTCGGAGCGCGCCACGGGCACCTGCTCCTCCTCCGTCGGGTCGGGCTGGGCCAGCGCGAACGCCCTGGCCATCGGCGTCAGCCCGTACTGCCCCGGCAGATCGGAGTGTTCGACCAGGCCCGCGTCGAGGAGGCGTTCGAGGAGGTCCTCCACCGGCTGGGCGGAGCGCTCGACCAGGACGGCGAGCGCGTCCGTGGACTCGTACACCACGTTGTCGACGGAGGGCGGGTTCTCGGAGACGGCGAACTGGCGCAGCATCAGGCGGGCCCACGGGGTCAGCAGCCGGTAGGCGCTGTCCAGTCGGCTGCCCAGGCTGTCGTCGCCGACCTGCAGCCGGCCCAGGAAACGGCCGGGTTCCCGCCGTCCCTCGCCGAGCAGCTCGGCCACGGAGTCCTGCAGCATCCACTCGGGCCGGGCCGCGATGCGCCGGCCGGCCAGGTTCAGCGCGAGCGGCAGGTCCCCGCACGCGTCGGCGAGACGCAGGCAGGCGCGCGGCTCGGTGCCGACCCGGTCTTCGCCGATCAGTCGGGCGAGCAGCTCCATGGACTCGTCGCGGTCCAGGGCGGGCAGCCTGATCCGGCCAATTCCGTCCAGTCCCAGGAGCCTTGAGCGGCTGGTGATGACGATACGGCTCTCGGGCGCCGCGGTGAGCAGTTCCCGTACCTGCCGCTCGTGCTGCACACCGTCCAGCACCACGAGCAGCCGGCGCCGGTGGAGCAGCGAGCGGTACAGGCCGATGCGCTGGCCGGGATCGTTCGGGATGCGGTCGGCGGGGATGCCGAGCGCCTCCAGGAAACCGCCCGCGATTCCCGCCGCGTCCTTGCGTCCGTCGGCGGCCGGGTCCAGGTTCGCGTAGAGCTGTCCGTCCGGCAGGCCGGGCGCCAGTTCGTGGGCGAGCCGCAGGGCGAAGGCCGACTTGCCGACGCCGACCTGACCGCTTATCAGCAGCGGTCCCGACGGGCGCTGTTCGCCGTAGGAGGGGGCCGTCAGCGCGCGGGCTCGCTGGAGCAGTTCGATCCGTCCCACCAGGGGATGAGCCTCCATCGGCAGCTGGGCGGGCGGCGGCAGGACGGCGCGCACGTCGGCGGCGCGCAGCTCGTTCTCCTGGTGCTGCTGCACGGCCTTGGCCGCCGGGCGGGCCGCGCCCTCGTCGCCGTCGGCGCGCGCCGCCTCGTGCCAGCGGCGCTCCCAGGTGGCGCGGTCCCCGCCGCAGGCTTCCGCGAAGGCGAGGGCCACCTGAAGGGTCGGGAGGCGGTATCCGGCGGCCGCGTCGGAGAGCACCGAGGCGGAGAACATGGCCCGTGTGGCCATGTCGCGGTAACCGGGACTGCCGGCCGCGGTCCGCAGCCTGCGCAACTCCCGGGCGAACGCGGTGACTGGTCCGGCATCGGGGGCCAGTGGTCGCTCCAGTCTTCCCACACCTTGCTCCTTTGGCACTCGTTCTGTGTCCTGCCAGCTCCTGCGGCCTGCCCATGAACTGTCCGTGTCGCCATTCCCGATCTGCTACCGGATGCTTACCGCGTGCTAGGGGGAACCCCTATGATCCGGGTGACATGACCTGGCCAGGGGTCGTGTTCTTGGGGGGTGGATAGCAGATGCCGGGGGCGGATGCGGAATCCGGGGAGAGACGGAGCGCGGATCCCGTGGGGGGAAGACCGCGTTTCCATGTGCTCGGATCGCTTGAGGGGTGGGACGGAGAAGTCCGGCTGAGGCTGGGGGGAGCGATTCAGGAACGGGTCCTGTGCATGCTCCTTCTGGAGACCGGCCGGGTGGTGCCCGTCGCCCGATTGGTCGAGGCGACCTGGGAGAAGGACCCGCCGGTGACCGCGGCGCACCAGGTGCGCAAGGCCGTCGCCGATCTGCGGCGGCGCATACCGGCCGGCAACGCGGTGATCGCGACCGACGGGCCCGGATACCGCGTGGTGGTGGCGGACGACCAGGTTGACCTGCTGGAGTTCGACGCACTGACCAGGGCGGCGGGCCAGGCCGTGCGGGAGGGCCGGCAGTCCGAGGCCGCCGAGTACCTGCGGGCCGCTCTCGCGCTGTGGCGGGGATCGGTGCTGTCCGGCGCGGGCGGGCCGGTGATCGAGGCCGCGGCGACCGCGCTGGAGGAGCGCCGGCTGGCCGCGGCCGAGCAGCGCTTCGAGCTGTGCCTGGCACTGGGCGAGAGCGGCGAGCTCATCTCCGGGCTACGCGCGCTGATCACCCAGCATCCGCTGCGGGAGACGCTGCGCGGCCAGTTGATGCTCGCCCTGTACCGATCGGGCCGGCAGGCCGAGGCGCTCAAGGAGTACGGGGAGGTCCGCGAGCTCCTCGTCGACGAGCTCGGGATCGATCCGGGACCGCGGCTCTCCCGGCTGTACGAGGCGATCCTGCGGGACAGCCCCGAGCTGGCCGCGCCCGAGCGCCCGCAGCCCGTACCCGTGGCGCCCGTACCGGCCCCGCCCGTACGTCAGGAGCCGGCCGAGCGGGCGGCCCCCGTACCGCAGGCGCCCGAGCCGGCCGTTCCCGTACGGGCGGCCGCCGAGCCCGCGGCGGCCGGGTCGCCGGATCCGGTTCCCGGGGAGCCGGGGGCGCCGGCGGGGCCGGCCGGGCCGGCCGACGCCCCATGCACCCTGCCGTACGACCTGCCCGACTTCACCGGCCGCGCCAAGGAACTGGCCGAACTCTTCGACTACGTACAGGACGAGGGCCGGGGCGCCGAGCGGTACTCCCGGATCGTGGCCATCGACGGCATGGGCGGCATGGGCAAGACCACCCTGGCCGTCCGCGCGGCACACCGCCTGGCCGGGGGGTATCCCGACGGGCAGCTCCACATCGACCTGCACGGATTCACCCCGGGCGGCCAGCCCGTGTCACCGGCCAGCGCGCTCGACAGCCTGCTGCGGACCGTCGGTACGCCGGGCGACCGGATCCCCGAGGACCTGGAGGGCCGCACGACCCTGTGGCGCTCGAAGCTGGACGGCCGGCGGATGCTCCTGCTGTTCGACAACGCGGTCGACGCCGCGCAGATCCGGCCACTGCTGCCGGCCTCGCCCGGCTGCCTGGTCCTGATCACCAGCCGGGGACGGCTGCTGGACCTCGACGGCGTCGAGTGGGTGTCGATCGGGGTGATGGAGCCCGAGGACAGCACCAGCCTGATGACCGAGACGCTCGGCACGACCCGCGTGGCCGCCGAACCGGAGGCCTCCGCCGAACTGGCCGAGCTGTGCGGACACCTGCCGCTGGCCCTGCGGATCGCGACTGCCCGGCTGCGCAACAGGCCGCGCTGGACGGTGCGTTACCTGGTCGAGCGGCTGCGCGACGAGAAACGCCGGATGGACGAGCTGAGTTCGGGCGAGCGCAGCGTCGCGGCGACCCTGCGCCTGTCGTACCTGGCGATGGACGAGGAGTACCGCACGGCGTTCCGCATCCTGAGCCTGTACCCGTGCGCGGGAACCGACGTGTACTCGGCGGCGGCGCTGCTCGGCACGGCCGTCCGGGACGCCGAGGACGCCCTGGAGTTCCTGCTCGACGTCCACCTGGTGCAGCAGCCCGACATCGGCCTCTACACCTTCCACGACCTGGTGCGCAGCTTCGCGCAGAGCCTGCGGGGACCGGCGACGGCGGAGGACGACGCGGCGGCCGTCGAGCGGCTGCTCGGCTACTACCTGACCACCTCCAACGCGGCCTGCGAGGTGCTGTTCCCCGGTCGCGAGCGCCGGCCCACCGGCATCCCGCCCTACCAGGGCGAACGGCCGACCTTCACGCTGGCCGAGCAGGCCGTGAGCTGGTTCGACCGGGAGCAGGCCGGGCTGCTGGCCGCCGTCTCCCTCGCCGAGCGGTCCGGCCACGACCGGTACGCGGCCTGCCTGAGCCGCAACGTCGGCTTCCACCTGCACGCGCGCGGACAGCTCGACGAGTTCTGGAGCGTCGGCCACCTCGCGGTCGCCGCCGCCCGCCGGCTCGACGATCCGGCGCTCCTCGGCATCAGCCTCGCCAATCTGGGCGCGGCCTGCTGGAAGCTCGGCCGCTTCGAGGAAGGGCTGGAGGTGGCCAGGGAGGCGCGCGACACCGCGATGCGCGCCGGGGACCGGCACACCGAGGCGCACAGCGAATCGACCATCGGGCTGCTGCTGTCGATGCTCGGGAGGTACGGGGAGGCGCTGCCCCTTCTGGAGCGCTCTCTCGCCATGTCCAGGGAGCTGGGCAACCCGCGCGCGGAGGCCGAGAACCTGACCACCCTCAGCACGCTGTACGAGCGGTGGGGCCGCTACCCGGAAGCGGCCCAGGCCGCCCGCCGGGCGATCGGGATCGGCCGCGACCTCGGCTACCGCAGCAACGAGATCGTGGCCCTGGCCGATCTGGCCTTCGCCCAGGTGGGCCTCGGCGACTACACGGACGCGCACGAGACCCTCAAGCGCGCCCGCGACCTGTGCGACGAGACCAGGTCGTCGGGTGACGTCGCCCTGGTGCTCGCGGTGTCCGCCCAGGTGGCGCAGGAGCGGGGGGACGGCACGCAGGCCCGCTCCTTCGCCGAGCGGGCCCTGTTCCTCGGCCGTGCGAGCGGCGCCCCGATCCGGCTCGCCAAGGTCGAGAACGTCCTCGGACAGCTCCACATGACGTGGGGGGAGTACGAGGAGGCGCTGGACCTGCACGCCCACGCCCACAAGATCGCGGCCCCGATGAGCTTCCGGGCCGAGGAGGCGTCCGCTCTGGTGGGCCTCGCCCGTGCGGCGGAGGCGCTCGGCCGCTCCCCGGAGGCGGCCGGACACCGCGCGGCCGTCGAGGAGTTATTCGAGTTCATGGGTCTTCCGGAGCACCGCCGGACGTACTGACCCGGCACGCGGATGTGCCCCGCACCGGAATCCGGTGCGGGGCACATCCGCGTGGTGCGCGGGAAGCGGCTGCTCAGCGGGTGGTGGGGCCCGGGGAGGGGGCGCCGGGGCCCTTGTCGTCCGCGAGGACCTCGTACCCGGAGGGCTGACCGGCGTCCGCGGACTGGACCGTCACACCGACGCCGATCACGAGGGTCGCCGCGAAGATCCCGATCAGTCCGGCCAGCTTGCTGCGCATGTGTTGAACCCCCAGGTTGTGTACCGGTGCGGCTCCCGTGTGGTGCGGTGGCCGCTCTCGACAAGACACAGACTGGCCGAGGCCCTTACCGGTCCGTTCCCCTCTCGATCCCGCTCCTGGCCGCGGGCCGGGAACGGCCGTTACCGGCCTGTTCCCGGTCCGGCTCGGTGGCCGCCGCGATCCGCGATCCCCGCGCGCTGACCAGCACGTCCGTCCGTGTGGTGCCCGATTCGTAGCCGGCCAGATCCAGCAGGGCCCGCACCGTCGCGCGGATCCCGGCCTGCTCCGTCTCGTGCAGCGGTACGGCGTTCCCCTCGGGGGTGATGTCGGCGACGAGGTGCATTCCGTCGACCGTCAGCGTCTCCACACGGAACTTGGCTCCCGTCAAGAGCTCTTCGACCAGATAGGGGGCCGAATGGCGGGCGGTGACGGCCTGTTCGGCCCACCGGTCCAGTGCGGGCCGGTCGTGCACCGGAACCGTCCACCAACAGCCCGCCTTGTCCGCCGATTTGATGACCACCGGCAGCGGGAAGTCCTCCGCCAGCGAGCGCGCCTCGGCGACGGACCTCGCCTCCTCGGCGCGTACGGCCGAGGTCCGGCTCTCGTTGAGGATCCGCCGGATCGTCACCACGTCCGGCAGCTGCCCCGAGGGGGTCTCCCGGCATGCGGGCAGTTCCCGCAGCACTTCCTCGGCGGCGGCCGCCGCCCCGCTGCCGAGACCCTTCTCGAGATCGCTCGCGAGGTACAGGACGTGCCCGATGCCGTGCTCGACGACCGTGTCCGACAACAGGGCGCGCAGCGCGGCCGTGTCGTCGAAGTCCACCCGGAGGAGTCGCTGCGGCGGCAGCTCGGCGGGAAGCCGTGCCCGGGGTGGACACGGGCCGATGTCCGCCACCACCCAGACGTCCAGGCCCGCCACGACCGCGGCGTTTACGAGCCCTGGCCCGGGCCTGACCAGCACGACCCGTTCCGCGGACTGGTTGATGATCACAGAAGTCTCCTCCATCGTGTCCCACGATGCTGGCGCCGCGCGTTCCCGGTCCCTTCCCGCCCTGTTCCCGGCCGCCGGCCGGGGCACCGCCGGAGGTCCCCCGGACGGCCCCGTCACAGGGCCGCCCGGCGCCCCGTGTCCGACAGTGGGGGAAGGCACCGAGCCCAGGGGGGCACCATCACGCCGGAGGCGTACGCACATGGGACTCTTCGACTTCCTGAAGTCCGACAAGAAGAAGGAACACGAGGCCGCCGAGAAGGCGAAGGAGCAGGTGGAGCAGCAGTCGGCCGCGCGTGCGACACCTTCCGCGAGCTCGGCCGCCGACGCCGCCGCGGTCACCAGGGCCGCCGCCGAGCGGATGGCGGCCGCCGCACCGCCCAAGCCGAAGCCCACGCCCGCCCCCGCGACCCCGAGCCCCACGTCCGCCGCGCACAAGGCCGTGCCGGCCCCTCCCCAGCCCGCCCCGATGCCGAAGCCCGGTCCCGCGCCCGCCGCGCCGGCGGGCGCCGCACACACCCCCTCCCCCACATCGGCCGCGCACAAGGCCGTGCCCGCGGCCCCGATGCCCAAGCCGGGGGCCACCGCGAAGAAGCGCACGTACACCGTCAAGCCCGGCGACTCGCTCTCCGCGATCGCCCGCCGCGAGCTGGGCAACGAGGCCCGCTGGCGGGAGCTCTACGCCATGAACAAGGGTGTCGTCGGGTCGAATCCCGACCTGATCCGCCCGGGCATGGTCCTCACCCTCCCCGGCTGAGCATCCACGCGGAAGGGGCCCGGATCCAGCCGGATCCGGGCCCCTTCCGTGTGTCCGCGCCGCTCAGCGCTGCGTGTCGTCCGCGGCCGGACCGGACTCGCGTTCCTTGGCCGCGAGCTCGTCGTCGAAGCTCGCCGGAGCGGCGTCCTGCGTCGACAGCTCCGTGGCGGCCGGCGGCTCGACGAGCCAGTCCGGGTTCGACTGCTGGTCCCACCACTTCCACGCGGCGAAGGCGGCGCCGGCCAGCACACCGACCACGACGGCACCCTTCAGCAGGCCCTTGTAGCGCTCCCGCCGCTCGTGGCGCCGCACCAGCTTCTGCACTTCCTTGGCCGAGATCTGGCCGCGCAGCGCCGCGAAGGCCGCCGCGGACCGCGAGGCGGCCTCCTCGGCCACCGGCGTGGCGGCCGCGAGCGCGCTCTCGATCCGCGGCTGGGTGTAGTCGGCGGCCTGCCGCGCGGCGACGCGGGTCTGGTGCACCGCCTTCGTCGCGGCCCGGTCCACGTTCGGCGGCACGTGCGCGCGCGCCGCCTTGAGCCGGGGATGCAGATGGCTGTCGTAGGTCGTACGCGCCTGCCGGGCGGCCGCGTCGGCCGCGTACGACACCTTCGGCGCCAGCAGTTCGTTGGCTTCTTGGGCGTAGTGCACCGCGGCGTCCCTGGCGGATTCCGCGTACGGTGCCACCACTTCCGCCGCGTGCAGGAAACTTTCCCTGGCGCTCTCGGCTGCCAGGCGCACGCTGTCCTTGCGGGTCACGGGGATCCTCCTCCTCGGTGGCGGACACAGTTCACCTTTCCACCCTTCGTCGGATCATGCCTCTCCTATAGCCGACAGGCATGCGTGACAGGGCATACGGGTGGAGGATTTCAGTGCTGTGGAGCGCTCCGTGCGACCATCTGGACCGACAGTGATGACTATGGAAGGCAGATCCGTGGCCGAGAAGCTCTACGCCACCCTGAAGACGACCCACGGCGACATCGAGATCGAGCTGCTGGAGAACTTCGCTCCGAAGACCGTCCGGAACTTCGTGGAGCTCGCCACCGGCGCCCGGGAGTGGACCCGTCCCACCGACGGCCAGAAGACCACGGACCCGCTGTACGACGGCACCGTCTTCCACCGTGTCATCAGCGGCTTCATGATCCAGGGCGGCGACCCGCTCGGCAACGGCACCGGCGGCCCCGGCTACCAGTTCGCCGACGAGTTCCACCCCGACCTGGCCTTCACCAAGCCCTACCTGCTCGCCATGGCCAACGCGGGCCCGGGCACCAACGGCTCGCAGTTCTTCATCACCGTGGCGCCCACCGCCTGGCTGACGCGCAAGCACACCATCTTCGGCGAGGTCACCGACCCGGCCGCCCAGAAGGTCGTGGACGCCATCGCCGGCAGCGCCACCAACCCGCGCACCGAGCGTCCCCTGGACGACGTGATCATCAAGTCCGTGGTCGTCGAGAGGCGCTGACGGCCCCGGGAACCTTTCCGCCCCGCCCGTCCGTCCTGCATGCGTATGAAGTGATGGGGCATACGGGACCGGCGGGGCGCCCCCCTGCCTCGCCGCTGATCGAGGGAACCGATGGACACCGACCGTCTGCCGGGCTGCTACCGCCACCCGGACCGCGACACGGGGATCAGCTGCACCCGGTGCGAGCGCCCCATCTGCTCCGACTGCATGATCAGCGCCTCGGTCGGCTTCCAGTGCCCCGAATGCGTCCGCGAGGGCTCCGGCACCGGGCACCGGCCGACCGCCAACGCGCCGCGGACCATCGCGGGCGGGGTGGTCGCCTCCGACCCCCACCTCGTCACCAAGATCCTCATCGGGATCAACGTCCTGGTCTTCCTGGTGGGCGCGATCGACCCGGCCCTGGCGGTCCAGCTGGAGCTGATCGGCCGCTACCGGGAGTCCGCGTACGTACCCGGCCCCATCGAGGGCGTGTCCACCGGCGAGTACCACCGGCTGCTGACCTCGGTGTTCCTGCACACCGCGCTGTGGCACATCGCGGGCAACATGATCGGCCTGTGGGTCATCGGCGGCCCGCTGGAGGCGGCCCTGGGCCGGGCCCGCTACCTGACGGTCTACCTGCTGTCGGGCCTGGGCGGCAGCGCCCTCGTCTATCTGCTGACCGCGCCGAACACCCCGACCCTCGGCGCGTCCGGCGCGATCTTCGGCCTGCTGGGCGCCACGGTCGTGCTGGTGCGCCGGCTGCGGTACGAGATGCGCCCGGTGCTCGTCATGGTCGCGCTGATGCTGCTGCTGACCTTCGCGCCGCTCGGCACCGGCCTCAGCGTGTCCTGGCAGGCCCACGTGGGTGGCCTGGTCACCGGAGCCCTGGTAGCGCTGGGCATGCTCACGCCCGCCGCCGGCAGGACCCGCGCACTCATCCAGTGGGGGACCTGCGCGGGGGTGTTCCTGCTGGTCGCGGCGGTGATCCTGGCCCGCACGGCGGAACTCACCTGATCACACCGGCGTCAACTCTCCACAGAGTTATCCACAGATCTTCTGTCTTTTCCTCAGCTGTGGATGACGCTGTGGATAACTCATGGGGAGAGCTTCCGTCAGCGGTCGAGAAGTGCTACTTCCACTGCGTGGACACACCGAATCCCGCGGCGATGAAGCCGAAACCGACCACGATGTTCCAATTGCCCAGTGCCTCGATCGGCAGCTGGGTCTCGGTCACGTAGAAGACGACGATCCACGCGAGTCCGATCAGGAAGAACGCCAGCATGACCGGGGCGACCCAGCTGCGGTTCGTCAGCCGGATGCTCTGCGGCTGCCGCGTGGGCGGCGGCGTGTAGTCGTCCTTCTTGCGGATACGTGACTTCGGCACGAGGGGCTCTCCTGTCGATGCGCTGGGGACCTTGCCTGCCCCGGGCGTCCGTTAGCGTAGTGGACCTGTGGCGTTGAAGGAGAAGGGTACGTTGAGCGATTCCGACGACTCCTCCGCGGGTCCCCGTCGCCGGGCCAGGCCGGTCCGGCTGCTGACGGCCGCCGTCTTCGCCCTGGCCGGGCTGCTCTTCGTCACCAGTTTCAACACCTCCAAGGGTACGAACATCCGGACGGACGCATCGCTCCTCAAGCTGTCGGACCTCATCAAGGAGCGCAGCCAGGACAACGCGGAGCTGGAGCAGAGCACCGGCGTGGCCCGCCGCCGGGTGGACGCCCTCGCCGACCGCGACGACGGCAGCACCAAGGCCGAGGACGCGAAGCTGGCCGCCCTGCGCGCGGCCTCGGGCACCGAGGAGCTGTCCGGCAAGGGGCTGACGGTCACCCTCAACGACGCCCCGCCGAACGCCACCGCCCGCATCCCCAACGTGCCCGAGCCGCAGCCCAACGACCTGGTGATCCACCAGCAGGACCTGCAGGCCGTGGTGAACGCCCTCTGGCAGGGCGGCGCCCAGGGCATCCAGGTCATGGACCAGCGGCTCATCTCCACCAGCGCGGTGCGCTGCGTGGGCAACACCCTGATCCTCCAGGGCCGCGTCTACTCGCCCCCGTACAAGATCTCGGCGGTCGGCGATCCGAACGCGCTGAAGAAGGCCCTGGCCGCCTCGCCGGCCCTGCAGAACTACCAGCTGTACGTGAACGCGTACGGGCTCGGCTGGAAAGTGGACGAGCACAAGGCGCTGACTCTTCCGGGCTACTCCGGCACAGTGGACCTCCACTATGCGAAGCCGGTGGCTCCCACCCCGTGAGCGGGTCCGTCGCGACGTCGTACTGCGCCTGGTGGTACGGACGTTCAGCGAGGTGTGCCTGACGGCGGGCACGCTGATCGTGCTGTTCGTCGCGTACGTCCTGCTGTGGACCGGGGTCAAGGCCGATCGGGCCATGGACGGGGAGCGGGCCGGGCTGCGCGACCGCTGGGCGGCGGCGGCCCCGGCGGCCGCGCCGCAGTCCGCGCCGTCCGCGCCGCCGGCGGCCCCCGCCGAGCCGGGCGGACCCGCCGAGCCGGCCGGACCGGCCGAACCGCCCCCCTATCCCGCCGGCCGGGCCTTCGCCGAGATGTACGTGCCGCGCTTCGGACCGGACTGGGTCAAGCCCGTCCTGGAGGGCACGGACGCCGAGCTGCTGAAGAAGGGCCTGGGCCACTACGCCGGCACCGCCCGCCTCGGCGCCCCCGGGAACTTCTCGGTGGCCGGCCACCGGCGCACCTACGGCGATCCCTTCAAGGACTTCCCGGAACTGCGCGCGGGGGACGAGGTCATCCTCAAGGACGAGAGCACCTGGTACACGTACGCCGTGCGGGGCGGGCCCCTGCGCACGCTGCCGACGCAGGTCGGGGTGGTCGCCCCGGTCCCGGAGAAGTCGCCGTTCACCACGCCCGGCCGGTACCTGACCCTGACGACCTGCGATCCGGAGTGGGGCCACAGCCACCGGCTGGTCGTCTGGGCGGAGCTGACCGGGACCCGCGCCGTGGGGCAGGGCCGGCCGGAGGGTTTGTCCGGGTGACCCTCCCCGTCGGGCCGCTGGCTTTAGTCTGTTCGCGTACCGCCCCCGCGGTGCGTTGAACGAATGTGGACGAAAAGGAAACAGGCGGCATGTACGGCTGGATCTGGCGGCACCTGCCGGGCAACGCGTTGGTCCGCGCACTGATCTCACTCGTACTGGTCCTCGCGGTGGTCTTCGTGCTGTTCCAGTACGTCTTCCCGTGGGCCGAGCCGCTCCTGCCGTTCAACGATGTGACGGTGGACGAGGGATCGGGAGCCACTCCGTGAGCGCGCGCATTCTGGTTGTCGACAACTACGACAGCTTTGTCTTCAACCTGGTCCAGTACCTCTACCAGCTCGGCGCCGAATGCGAGGTGCTGCGCAACGACGAGGTCGAGCTCGCGCACGCGCAGGACGGATTCGACGGGGTCCTGCTGTCCCCCGGGCCGGGCACGCCCGAGGAAGCGGGCGTTTGCATCGACATGGTCCGGCACTGCGCGCGGACGGCCGTTCCCGTCTTCGGCGTGTGCCTGGGCATGCAGTCGATGGCCGTCGCCTACGGCGGCGTCGTCGGCCGGGCGCCCGAGCTGCTGCACGGCAAGACCTCGCCCGTGATCCACGAGGGGCTGGGCGTCTTCGAGGGACTGCCCTCGCCGTTCACCGCGACCCGCTACCACTCCCTCGCCGCCGAGCCCGGCACCCTGCCCGACGCGCTGGAGGTCACGGCGCGCACCGAGGACGGGATCATCATGGGCCTGCGCCACCGGGAGCACGACGTCGAGGGCGTGCAGTTCCACCCCGAGTCCGTGCTGACCGAGTGGGGCCACCGGATGCTCGCGAACTGGCTGGTGCGGTGCGGTGACGCGGGTGCCGTGGAGCGCTCGGTGGGGCTGGCCCCGGTGGTGGGCAAGGCCGTCGCGTGACGACGGTCGCGCCGTCCGCGCCCACGGAGGGCCGGGCCGCGCGACGCAGGGCAGCTCAGGAGGCCGCGAAACGGGCCGCCAGACGCACCCGGAGACGGGGCGGACGGCGGCGCAGGCGGCCGGCGTCGGGCGGCCCGGTGGTCATCGCGAGCCGGCTGGGCGGAGAGCTGTTCATCACGGTGGGGCTGGTGATGCTGCTGTTCGTCGCCTACCAGCTCTGGTACACGAACGTCGTGGCGGAGCGGGCGGCGAACGGGGCCGCCGGCTCGCTGCGCCAGACCTGGGAGCACCCGCCGGGCGGTGACGGGGCCGCGGCGCCGCCGGTGACGGCCTTCGAGCCCGGCCAGGGCTTCGCCATCCTCCACATCCCGAAGCTCGACGTGAAGGTCCCGGTGGCGGAAGGCATCAGCAAGCCCAGGGTGCTGGACCGGGGCATGGTCGGGCACTACGGCGAGGGCGCGCTGAAGACGGCGATGCCCTCGGACGAGCAGGGCAACTTCGCGGTGGCCGGTCACCGCAACACCCACGGCGAGCCCTTCCGCTACGTCAACCGGCTGGTGCCCGGGGATCCCGTCGTCGTCGAGACCCGGGACGCGTACTACACGTACGAGATGACCTCGTCGCTCGCGCAGACCCCGCCGACGAACGTGGCGGTGATCAAGCCGGTGCCGGAAGGATCGGGATTCACCTCCCCGGGCCGGTACATCACGCTGACCACCTGCACCCCGGAGTTCACCAGCACCTACCGGATGATCGTATGGGGCAGGATGACCGAGGAGCGGCCCCGCAGCCAGGGTCCGCCGCCCGCGCTGACCAGTTAAGGACGAAACAAGCAGTGTCTCGAGCCCGCCGCCGCGCCGCGGCCCCGCCCGCCGGCAACCGCAGTGTGCTCGCCGGTTTCCTGAGCCTGCTGGGCGAGGTCCTGATCACGGTGGGCCTGGTGCTGGGCCTGTTCGTGGCCTACTCGCTGTGGTGGACGAACGTCCTCGCGGACCGGCAGGCCTCCGCGAAGGGCGACGAGGTCCGCCAGCAGTGGCAGACACCCGCCCGGCCCGCGGAGCCGGGGGCGCTGGACACCAAGGACGGCGTCGGCTTCCTGCACGTACCGGCGATGAAGAACGGCGAGGTGCTCGTCAAGCCGGGCACGGCGCCGGACGTCCTCGACGACGGCGTGGCCGGGTACTACACGGAGCCGGTGAAGTCGGCGCTGCCGTGGGACGAGAAGGGGAACTTCTCGCTCGCCGCGCACCGCGACGGACACGGGGCGAAGTTCCACAACATCGACAAGGTGAGGAACGGCGACGCGATCGTCTTCGAGACCCGGGACACCTGGTACGTGTACAAGGTCTTCGCGGAGCTGCGCCAGACGTCGAAGTACAACACCGACGTGATCAACCCGGTCCCGAAGGAGTCGGGGAAGGCCGCCCCGGGCCGGTACATCACCCTCACCACCTGCACGCCGGTCTACACCTCGAAGTACCGGTACATCGTGTGGGGCGAGCTGGTCCGCACGGAGAAGGTGGACGCGAAGCGCACGCTGCCGGCGGAGCTGCGCTGAGGAAGGCCCCCACGGGCCACCAGGGGCTCCTGCGGCGCCTCCTGAGGCCCAGCGGGCCCCCGGGGCCACCGGGGCCCCGAGCGGTCCCGGGCGGGGCGCAGACGGCCGCGCGGCGGCGGGGTACGGAAAAGGTCCGGCCCTTCTCCCCCGACGACGGGGGGAGAAGGGCCGGACCTGTGTGCCGGGCTTCCGGGCTTCCGTACTACCTGCGGCCGTTGCCGCCCGTCAGGCCGGAGATGAGGCCGCCGCCGTCCTGCTGGCCCTGGGTGGTGGCGATGTTGACGGGCTGCCCCGAGCTGAGCGGGGTGCCGGGCGGCGGGTTGGTCTGCACCACGATCGCGTTGTCGTCCGTCGGGCCGCCGACGATGCCGACCCGCAGGTTGGCGCGCTGCAGATCGTCCTTGTACTGGCCCAGCGTCCGGCCGGCGAAGTTCGGCACCACGGTCGCCGTCGAGGCCTTGGCGATGGTGATGTTCACCGTCTTGCCCACCTCGAGCTGCTGCCCCGCCGCGAACTGCTGCAGGACGACCGTCCCCGGAGCGGCTCCGGGCTGCTCGCCCTCCGTCACGCTGCCGAGCTTGAGCTTGACGTCCTTGAGCGCCTTCTCCGCGTCGTCCCTGGTCTTGCCCTTGAGCTCCGGGACCACGGCCTTGGCCAGCTCCTTGGACACCGTCAGCTTGACGACGGAGTTCTTCTCCGCCTCGCCGCCCTTCGGGTCCTGCTCCAGCACGAGCCCGGGGGTCTGGTCGGACTCCTCGGTCTTGCGCTCGACCTGGAAACCCCTGTCCTTCAGGGTCTTCTCGGCCTCTTCGAAGGTGAGCCTCGTGACGATGGGGACCTGCACCTTGGGCGCGCCCGAGGAGACCGTCACCGTGACCGTGGAACCGTCCTTGACCTTGATGTCGGCCGCCGGGTCCTGCGTGCAGACGTTGCCCTTGGGCTGGTTGTCGCAGGGCGCGTCGCCGCCCTTGACCACCTTGAGTCCGACGTTGTCGCCGCTCTTCTGCGCCTGTTCGAGGGTCTGGCCGACGAGCTTGGGCACGGCGGGCCGGTTGTCGGCCGTCTCGCTGAAGAGGGAGCGGCCGATGAGGATCGCGCCGACGAGGACGAGGACGCCGGCCAGCACGAGCAGGACCGTGGAGGCCTTGCTCTTCTTCTGCTGGCGGCGGTTCGGGCCCTGGTCATAGCCGCCGTGGCCCTGGTCGCCGTATCCGTAGCCGCCGTCGCCCGGGGGCATCGGCGCCATCATCGCGGTCTGGCCGCCTTCGGTGGCGCGCAGGGCGGTGGTGGGCTGGTCGTAGCCGGGCTGCCCGTATCCGTGGCCCTGATCGGGGTAGCCGTAGCCGGCCGCGCCCATGGAGGCGGTGGCGGCGACGGGCTGGCCGTCGAGGCAGGCCTCGATGTCGGCGCGCATCTCGTCGGCCGACTGGTAGCGGTAATCGGGGTCCTTGACCAGGGCCTTGAGGACGATGGCGTCCATCTCGGGCGTGATCTCGGGGTCGAAGTTCGACGGAGGCTGCGGCTCTTCCCGTACGTGCTGGTAGGCGACGGCCACGGGGGAGTCGCCGACGAACGGGGGCCGCACGCTGAGCAGCTCGTAGAGCAGGCAGCCCGCCGAGTAGAGGTCGGAGCGCGCGTCGACCTGCTCACCCTTGGCCTGCTCCGGGGAGAGGTACTGGGCGGTGCCGATGACGGCGGCCGTCTGCGTCATGGTCATGCCGGAGTCGCCCATGGCGCGGGCGATGCCGAAGTCCATGACCTTGACCTGGCCCGTCCGCGTCAGCATGACGTTCGCGGGCTTGATGTCGCGGTGCACGATGCCGGCCCGGTGCGAGTACTCCAGGGCCTGGAGGATGCCGATGCACATTTCCAGGGTGCGTTCGGGCAGCAGCTTGCGGCCCGAGTGCAGCAGCTCGCGCAGGGTGGAGCCGTCGACGTACTCCATCACGATGTACGGGATGGAGATGTTGTCGACGTAGTCCTCGCCGGTGTCGTAGACGGCGACGATCGCGGGGTGGTTCAGCGACGCGGCCGACTGGGCCTCGCGCCGGAACCGGGCCTGGAAGGACGGGTCGCGGGCGAGGTCGGCACGCAGGGTCTTGACGGCGACGGTACGGCCGAGCCGGGTGTCGTGGGCGAGGTAGACCTCGGCCATGCCACCACGGCCGAGCACGTGGCTCAGCTCGTACCGGCCGCCGAGGCGACGCGGCTCTTCCATAACGTTGCAGCCCTCTCCGTCAGTCCCGACCGCACCTGTGTGTGGTCCGGCGGTGTGCTGTTCGCGCAAAGGCTACCGGCCGATCGTCCGTGATCGGTTCGTGGCCACAGGCTGATACTGGACCGGTACCGTACGCTCGGATCCGGGCGGAATTCAGTGAGGTGCGTCACTCCGCTCCGGCCCGTCATTGCTTGGTCACCCCTGGCTGCTGAGCACTGCCTTCATGACCGCCTGGGCGACGGGGGCGGCGAGACCGCCACCGCTGATGTCGTCACGGGCGGTGCCCTCGCTGTCCTCGATGACGACGGCGACGGCGACGGGCGAGGTGCCGTCCGGGTTCTCGGCGTAGGAGATGAACCAGGCGTAGGGGCGCTTCTTGTTGCCCTCGCCGTGCTGCGCCGTACCGGTCTTGCCGCCGACCTTCACGTCCTTGATCTTGGCGTTGGAGCCGGTGCCCTTCTCGACGACGTTGACCATCATCTCCTGGACCTTCTGCGCGTTGGCGGCGGAGAGGGGCCGGCTCATCTCCTGCGGCTCGTGCTTCTCGATGATGTCCAGGTTGGGGGCCGTGAGCTGGTCGACCATGTACGGCTTCATCAGCTTGCCGTCGTTGGCGATCGCGGCGGTGACCATGGCCATCTGCAGCGGGGTGGCCGCCGTGTTGAACTGGCCGATGGCGCTCTGGGCGTTGCCGTCCTTGCCCATCTTCTTGTCGTAGATGCTGGCGAAGGCGCGGACCGGGATGTCGATCTTGTCGTTGTTGAAGCCGAACTTCTCCGCGGTCTCCACCATCTTGTCGCGGGTGACCTTGTCGCCCATGTTCGCGAAGACGGAGTTGCAGGAGATGCGCAGGGCCTCGTTGAGGCTGGCCTTCTCGCACCCGGTGTGGGAGTTGGGCAGCTTGGTCTGGGTGCCGGGCAGGATGTACGGCTCGGGGGTGTCCGTCGGGTCGTCGATGTTCTTGACGACGCCGTGCTCCAGGGCCGCGGCCGCGGTGACCACCTTGAAGGTGGAGCCCGGCGGGTAGGTCTCGCGCAGGGCGCGGTTGACGAGCTTCTTGTCCTCGCTGTCCTTCAGCTCGTTCCAGGCCTTCCCGTCGGCCGTGGAGTTGCCCGCGAAGCTGGAGGGGTCGTACGAGGGGGTGGAGACCAGGGCGAGGATGGCGCCGGTGCGCGGGTCGATGGCGGCGACCGCGCCCTTCTTGTCGCCGAGCTCCTTGAAGGCGGCCCGCTGCGCGTCGGGGTTGAGCGTGGTGACGACGTTGCCGCCCTGCTTCTTCTCCCCGGTGAACATGCCGATGGTGCGGTCGAAGAACAGCCGGTCGTCGTTGCCGGTGAGGATGCCGTCCTCGAGCGATTCGAGCTGGGTGGAGCCGAAGGCCTGCGAGGCGTACCCGGTGACGGGCGACCACAGCGCGCCGTCCTTGTAGGTCCGCTTGAACTTGTAGTCGCTGCCGTCGGTCACCGCGGAGCCGGTGATCGGCTCGCCCTTGACGATGATGTTGCCGCGCTCGGTCGCGTACTGGGCGATCTGGACCCGGCGGTTCTCCTTGCGCGTGCTGAGTTCCTCGGCCTGGACGTACTGCAGCCAGTTCGTACGGATCAGCAGGGCGAGGACGAGCAGCCCGCAGAACAGCGAGATGCGGCGCAGGGGCTTGTTCATGACGGGCGGACCACCTGGGTCATCTCGGAGTCGGGGGACGGGGCCGGGGCCGGTGCCGGTCGGCGGGCGGTGTCGCTGATCCGGATGAGGACGGCGATGAGGATCCAGTTCGCGAGGACGGAGGAACCGCCGGACGCGAGGAAGGGCATCGTCATGCCGGTGAGGGGGATGAGCCCCATGACGCCGCCGGCGACGACGAAGATCTGGAGCGCGAAGGCGCCGGAGAGGCCGATGGCGAAGAGCTTGCCGAAGGGGTCGCGGGCGGCGAGGGCGGTGCGGACGCCCCGCTCGATGATCAGGCCGTAGATCAGGAGGAAGGCCATCACACCGGCGAGCCCGAGCTCTTCGCCGACGGTGGAGAAGATGAAGTCGGAGTTGGCGGCGAAGCCGATGAGGTCGGAGTTGCCCTGGCCCCATCCGGTGCCGAGGACGCCGCCCGAGCCGAAGCTCATGATCGACTGGCCGACCTGCTCGCAGGCGCCGGAGGTGGAGTAGCAGGCGAAGGGGTCGAGCCAGGCGGTGACGCGGGCCTTGACGTGGCTGGCGGTGGCCCCGACGACGGTGGCGCCGCCGACCGACATCAGCAGGCCGATGACGATCCAGCTGGTGCGCTCGGTGGCCACGTACAGCATGATCACGAACATGCCGAAGAAGAGCAGCGAGGTGCCGAGGTCGTTCTCGAAGACGAGGACGAGCAGGCTCATCGCCCAGATCATCAGGATCGGGCCGAGGTCGCGGCCGCGCGGCAGGTAGAGGCCCATGAAGCGGCGGCTGGCCAGCGCGAGCGCGTCGCGCTTCACCATGAGGTAGCCGGCGAAGAAGATCGCGATGACGATCTTCGCGAACTCACCGGGCTGGATGGAGAAGCCGCCGACGCTGATCCAGATCTTGGCGCCGAAGACGTCGGCGCCGAGGCCCGGGATGACCGGCAGGATCAGCAGGACCAGGGCGCCGGCCATGGAGATGTACGTGAACCGCTGCAGGACGCGGTGGTCCTTGAGGATCAGCAGCACGGCGGCGAACAGGGCGATGGCCACCGCCGTGTACATCATCTGGCGGGGCGCCGACGGGGAGAAGGTGCCGAAGGACCGCTTCGCCAGGTTCTGCAGGCGCTCCGACTGGTCCAGGCGCCAGATCAGGACGAGGCCCAGACCGTTGAGGAGCGTGGCCAGCGGCAGCAGCAGCGGGTCGGCGTACTTGGCGTACCGGCGCACGACGAGGTGCGCGATCCCGGCGAGGCAGCCGAGGCCGAGGCCGTAGAGCACCATGCCGGGCGGCAGGCTGCCGTTGATCGCGAGACCCACGTTGGCGTAGGCGAACATCGGGATGACCACGGCGAAGACGAGCAGCAGGAGCTCGGTGTTCCGCCGGCTCGGCAGCTCGATGGCCCCGATGGTGGTCGTGTTGGTGACAACGCTCATGGTGTGGCAGGCCCCCTGCGCCCGCGTATGACTGCTACTTCCCGCACAGGCCGACCAGCTGCTGCTCCTCGGGAGTCAGGCTGGGACCGGGTGTCGGAGTGTTCTGCGCCTCGGCGTTGCGGCGCTCTTCGTCCTTCTTGCAGGCGGAGGCCTGGACGCCGAGGTCGTCGAGCTTCCTCTTGGCGACGTCGAGGCTGCCTTCGCTGATGGTGGCCTCGACCAGCTTCCGCTTGAAGGGCGGCAGGTACTTCAGTTCGATGTCGGGGCGGTCGGTCTCCACCTTGGAGAGCTCCAGCGGGCCGAGCTTCGGGCTGATGCCGCGGAAGAGCGCGACGTGCTCGCCCTTCTTGCCGACGTAGAACTGGGTCTGGGTCCAGCGCCAGCCGGCGTACAGGCCGCCGCCGATGACGCCGATGACGATGAGCAGGATCAGCGTACGGGTGGTCCACTTGCGCCCTTTGCTGCGGCGCCTGCGGGGGTGGTCGTACGTGTCCTCGTAGCCGGAGTCGCCGTCGTAGCCGTCGGCTTCGCCGAAGCTGCCGTAACCGCCGCCGCGCTGGCCCTGCTCGGAGTACCCGTAGCCGGGGGCGTCGCCGCTGCCGGGGGGGCCGAAGGCACCGGCGGGGGGCGGGGCCTGGCGGCCGAGGCCCGAGGCCCGGCCGGCCGGCGTCTGCATGGCGTTGCCGCCGTCGAAGAGCTGGTGCTGGTTCTCGGCGACCGCGCCGACGACCACCGGGGTGTCGCTGACCTGGGCGGCGAGGGTGTCGCCGCTGTCGGTGTCGAGGACGTCGGCGACGATGCACGTGATGTTGTCGGGTCCGCCGCCGCGCAGCGCCAGCTGGATCAGCGACTGCACGGTCTCGCGGGGGCCGTGGTAGTCGGCGAGGGTCTCTTCCAGGGTCTGGTGCGAGACGACGCCGGAGAGCCCGTCGGAGCAGATCAGGTAGCGGTCGCCGGCCCGGACCTCACGGATGGAGAGGTCGGGTTCGACGATGTCGCCGCTGCCCAGCGCGCGCATCAGCAGGGAGCGCTGCGGGTGGGTGGTGGCTTCCTCTTCCGTGATGCGGCCCTCGTCGACGAGGCGCTGCACCCAGGTGTGGTCCTGGGTGATCTGGGTGAGGACGCCATCGCGGAGCAGGTAGGCGCGGGAGTCGCCGACGTGGACGAGGCCGAGGCGCTGACCGGTCCACAGCAGGGCGGTCAGGGTGGTCCCCATGCCCTCGAGCTGGGGGTCCTCCTCGACCATGACGCGCAGCTGGTCGTTGGCCCGCTGCACGGCGGTGGCGAGGGAGGTGAGGATGTCGGAGCCCGGGACGTCGTCGTCGAGCTGCACGAGGGTGGAGATCACCTCGGAGCTCGCGACCTCGCCGGCGGCCTGGCCTCCCATGCCGTCGGCGATCGCGAGGAGACGGGGGCCGGCGTAGCCGGAGTCCTCGTTCCCCTCGCGGATCATGCCCTTGTGTGATCCGGCGGCGAACCGCAGGGACAGACTCATGCGCACCTCGCCGGTCGGCTCCGGGTACAACCGGTCTCGAGCCACACTGCCCACCCTCCGGTCGGGAGCGCGCGCGTGTCCGTGTCCACGGTGGGACGGATCGCCGTCGCGCGCTCGCTCCGCTCGCTCATTCTCGTACTACTTCCGCAGCTCGATGACGGTCTTGCCGATGCGGATCGGTGCGCCCGGCGGAATGGGCGTCGGGGTGGTCAGCCGGGTCCGGTCGAGATACGTGCCGTTGGTGGACCCGAGATCCTCGACGATCCACTGGCCGTCACGGTCGGGATAGATCCTGGCATGGCGGCTGGACGCGTAGTCGTCGTCCAGCACGATCGTGGAGTCGTGGGCGCGGCCCAGCGTGATCGTCTGGCCGGCGAGGGCCACCGTGGTTCCCGTGAGGGTGCCCTCGGACACGACGAGCTTGGTGGGCGCACCGCGGCGCTGGCGCTGCTGCGGAGGCGCGGCCTGGCGGCCCGCCTGCTGCGGGGCGCCCGTGGACCCACCGCGGCGGGAGCCGCGCTGGGTCACTCTCGTCCCGAAGAGATCGCTGCGGATGACCTGGACGGCCACGATGACGAACAGCCACAGAACGGCTAGGAAACCCAACCGCATGACCGTCAGGGTCAGCTCTGACATTGCCCCCGCTTCACCCTTCGGCTTGCCGGTAAATGATGGTGGTGCTGCCCACGACGATCCGCGAGCCGTCGCGGAGCGTAGCGCGGGTGGTGTGCTGCCCGTCCACCACGATGCCGTTGGTGGACCCGAGATCCTGGATCGTCGAGGGCGTTCCGGTCCGGATCTCACAGTGCCGGCGGGATACGCCGGGGTCGTCGATCCGCACGTCGGCTTCCGTGCTTCGGCCGAGTACGAGCGTGGGACGCGAGATCTGGTGGCGGGTGCCGTTGATCTCGATCCAGTGCCGCCGGGGGCCGCCCGAGCCGGCCGCGGGCGCCGGTCCGGCGGGTCCGCCGGGGGCGGGCCTGCGCGGGCCCGCGCCGCCGGGCGGCGGTGCACTGGGCATGGGCGGGGCGGCGACCGGCGGATAGCCGTATCCGCCCTGCGGCTGGTTCTCCGGCGGGTAGCCGTAGCCGCCCTGCGGTGAGGCCGGCCCTGCCTGCGGCTGGGAGGTGCTGGAGGCGAGGGTGCGGCTGCGGACCCGGTAGAGCCCGGTGTCGAGGTCGTCGGCCTTCTCCAGGTCGACCTTGATGGGGCCCATGAAGCTGTAGCGCTGCTGCTTGGCGTAGTCGCGGACGAGGCCCGCGAGCTCGTCGCCGAGCTGCCCGGAGTAGGGGCTCAGGCGGTCGTAGTCACCGGCGCTGAGCTCGACGATGAAGTCGTTGGGGACGACGGTCCGCTCGCGGTTCCAGATGGTGGCGTTGTTGTCGCACTCCCGCTGGAGGGCTCCGGCGATCTCCACCGGCTGGACCTCGGACTTGAACACCTTGGCGAAGGTGCCGTTCACCAGACCTTCGAGTCGCTGCTCGAACCGCTTCAGAACTCCCATGGGGCACCTCCTCCGTCGTTGTCGCCCTGTACTGCTTACTGATCGTATCCACGCGTGGCAGATTCCAGTGGTTCCCCGTCGCTCCTGTGAGGACGAGTGTTGGTCCTCACAAGGGATCGTAGGGGCGTCGCAGGAACAGTGTCCCGCACCGGGAGCGGAGTGCGGGAGGGGCCGTCCACGGCGGGCTGCGGGGGCGGCGGGAAAGCGATTTCAAACCACCCCGCTCACCGTGCTAATGTTTCGACGTCGCCAGGGGAACGGCCCGAAAGGGAAGAACCACTGGGACGCTGCTCGGGCGAGTGGCGGAACGGCAGACGCGCTGGCTTCAGGTGCCAGTGTCCTTCGGGACGTGGGGGTTCAAATCCCCCCTCGCCCACATCGACGAGACGGTCGTCACTGCGAAAGCGGTGACGGCCGTTTCGTGTTTCCCCGTCACTTCTGTTTCCCCCGGTGACTTCTGCCGCCGTGCCGGGGGTGATCCAGGACACGTCGTCGAAGTCGCCGCCCAGGTTCGACTTTCGTCGGGACGGGGGCGACGAAAGAGGGCAGTCGGGCGGGGGACGGGTGTCTAGGGTCGGGCGGGTGGATGTGAAGGCGAAGACGCGGGCGGGATGGGACTGGCTGAGGGGGCCGGAGCCGTGGACCCGGCGGATGCTGGCGACGGACCTGGCGGTCGGCGGGGTGCTGGCCGTCCTCGGGCTGGGCGTCGACGAGCTCAGTGACGGGTCCGGTCCGCGGATGCTCGCGGGCTCCGTGGTCGTGGTGGCGCTGACCCTGATGCGCCGGCGGCTGCCGGGGACCGCGCTCGTGGTCGCCTCGGCGGTGGGCGCCCTCCTCCCGGGGACGTTCTTCATCACGCCGCTGCTGGCCTGGTCGGCGGGGCGGCGGATCGTCGGGGTGGGCCGGGCGGTGGCCGCCTTCGCGCTGGCCTTCGTCGCGGCGGTCGGTGCCAGCGTGGCGGACCAGTCGGCGCAGATGCAGCCGGTGCTGGTGATCGTGTTCTCCACGCTGATGTTCCTGGCCATGATCGTGATGCCGGGTCTGGCCAGCCGGTACTGGTCGCAGCGGCGCACCCTGCTGCGGGCGCTCCACGAGCGCAACGGACAGCTGCTGCGCGAGCGGGCCATGGTCGCCGGGCAGGCGAGGCTGCGCGAGCGGCAGCGCATCGCCCAGGACATGCACGACAGCCTGGGGCACCAACTCGCCCTGATCTCCGTGCACACCGGGGCGCTGGAGGTGGATCCGGAACTCACCGGCCGTCAGCGCGAGGCGGTGGGCGTGCTGCGGCAGGCCTCGGTGGCCGCGATGCACGAACTGCGCGAGGTCGTCGGCATCCTGCGCGACGGCGTGGAGGCGCCCGCGCCGGTGGAGGAGGCCCAGCCCGCGGCGCGCGGCGTGGCCGGGATCCCGGGGGTCGTGGAGGCGGCGCGCGGCTCGGGCACCGACGTACGGCTGACCACGTCGGGGCAGCCCAGGCCGCTGGTCGCGGCGTGCGACCACGCCGCGTACCGGATCGTCCAGGAGGCCCTGACGAACGCGTACAAGCACGCTCCGGGTGCGCCGATCGCCGTCGAGCTGCGGTACGAGGACGACTCGCTGGTGGTGGAGATCGCCAACGGTCCGGCGGCCGGTCCGGCGGACCCTGGGGTGGTCTCGGGCGGGCAGGGTCTGACGGGGCTGCGCGAGCGGGCGCGGCTGGTCGGCGGGATGGTGCACGCGGGCGCCACCGAGGGCGGCGGGTTCCGGGTGGCCGGGGTGCTCCCGTACGGGACCGAGCCGGCCGGGGTGGAGGACGTGGCCGACGACTTCGGGCAGCGGGCCCACGCGCAGACGCACGCGCCGGCCGGGGAGCAGCCGATGGACTGGGCGGCGGTGGACAAGGAGCTGGCCGTACGGGTGCGCAGCCGGACCGGCGGCGTCGCGGTGGGCTGCGGGATCGCCTTCGCGGCGGTGGTGCTGCTGGTGATCGTGCTCGGCGCCGGAGTGGTGCTGCTGGTGGACTCGGCGGGCGACGCGATGATCGGCCGGGACGAGTACGACGCCGTGCACGTGGGCGAGTCGGAGCAGTCCGTCCGCGACCGGCTGCCGAGCGGCGAGAGCTTCATGACGGCGGGAGCGGTGCGCAAGGGGCCGGCCAGGCCGCCGGGGTCGGAGTGCCTGGCCCTGCTGGCCGAGGAGTCGTCGGGGAGCTGGGGCACGGACCTGGTTTTCCGGTTCTGCTTCCAGGACGGCAAGCTCGTCGACAAGCAGGTCTACGAGGTCAAGCAGTAGGAGCACGGGTGACAGCCGAAGTGATCCGCGTGGTGATCGCCGACGACGAGCCGCTGATCCGGGCCGGGATCAGGATGATCCTGACCTCGGCGCCGGACATCGAGGTCGTCGCGGAGGCCGCGAACGGCCGGGAGGCGGTGGAACTGGCCCGCTCCCACGCGCCCGCCGTGATGCTGCTCGACATCCAGATGCCGGTGATGGACGGGCTGACGGCGCTGGCGGAACTGCGGCGGGCCGCGCCGGAGGTGCGCGCGCTGATCCTGACCACCTTCGGCGAGAAGGAGAACGTGCTGCGGGCGCTGGGCCAGGGCGGCGCGGGGTTCCTGCTGAAGGACTCGGCGCCGGGCGAGCTGATCGGTGCCGTCCGGGCCGCCGCGGCCGGGGACGCGTACCTCTCGCCGGGGGCCACCCGGCACGTCGTGGACCAGCTGGCGTCGGGGAAGGCCGCCGCGCGCGGCGAGGAGGCCCGGCGGCAGGTGGCGGAGCTGAGCGAGCGGGAGCGCGGCGTGCTGGCGCTGCTGGGCGAGGGGCTGTCCAACGCGGAAGCGGCCCGGCGGCTGCACATGAGCGAGGCGACCGTGAAGACGTACGTCAGCCGCATTCTGGCGAAGCTGGGCTGCGAGAACCGGGTCCAGGCCGCACTGCTGGCCAGGGACGCCGGGCTGTAGATACGGTCAGCCCGTTCGAGAAACGATCGATGAACGGGTGGGGGCGGCGCCGATGGCGGCGGTAGCGGGGCAGCGGATTCCGGACGTGGCGGGCTTCGCGCCGCGATCGGCGGCGGGTTCGCCCAAGGCGGAGGGCAGGGCGCTGCGCGTGCGCGTGCCGCGGTCGGCGCACGCCGGCTTCGCGGCGCCGGCCGGGCGGCCGGACGCGGTCCGGGCGGTGGAGGAGTCCAACGCGGGGCGGGTCGCCGAGCTGACTCCCATACGGGTGGGCCGGATGGCCGCGAACCCCTTCGCGTTCCTGCGCGGGGCGGCCGGGCTGATGGCCCACGACCTGTCGGGCGGCCCCGTGACCGGGATCGGCGCGCAGATCTGCGGCGACGCCCACGCGGCGAACTTCGGCCTCTACGGGGACGCCCAGGGGCGGCTCGTCATCGACCTGAACGACTTCGACGAGACCGTGTTCGGCCCGTGGGAATGGGACGTCAAGCGGCTGGCGACCTCGCTGGTGCTGGCCGGCCGGGTGGCCGGCGCGGACGAGGGCACCTGCCGGGCGGCCGCGCTGGACTCGGTGGGCGCCTACCGGCGGACCATGCGGCTGCTGGCCAAGCTGCCCGCCCTCGACGCGTGGAACGCCATCGCGGACGAGGAACTCGTCTCGCACACCGACGCCCGGGACCTGCTGGGCACGCTGGAGCGGGTCTCGGAGAAGGCCCGCAACAACACCTCCGCCCGGTTCGCCGCCAAGTCCACGCGGACGGGGCCGGACGGCGGGCTGCGCTTCGTCGACGCGCTGCCCGTGCTGCGCCGGGTCGGCGACGGGGAGGCGGCGGCCGTGGCGGCCTCGCTCGGTCCCTACCTCAGGACGCTGCAGGGCGACCGGCTGCCGCTGCTGGCCCGGTACGCGATCCAGGACGTGGCCTTCCGCGTGGTGGGGACCGGGAGCGTCGGCACCCGCTCGTACGTGGTGCTGCTGCTGGACCACCGGGGCGAGGCGCTGGTGCTCCAGGTGAAGGAGGCCCGGCCCTCGGTGCTGCTGCCGCACCTGCCCGCGCTGGGCTTCGTATCGCCGCCCGAGGAGCACGAGGGCCGCCGGGTGGTCGCGGGGCAGAAGCGGATGCAGGTGGTCTCCGACATCATGCTGGGCTGGACCACGGTGGAGGGCCGGCCGTTCCAGGTCCGGCAGTTCCGCAACCGCAAGGGCAGCGTGGACCCGGCCGCGCTGACCGCCGACCAGATCGACGACTACGGGCGGATGACCGGCGCCCTGCTGGCCCGGGCGCACGCGCACAGCGCCGACCCGCGGCTGCTGGCCGGCTACTGCGGCAAGAACGAGGAGCTGGACGAGGCGATGGCGGCCTTCGCGGTGGCCTACGCCGACCGGACCGAGGCCGACCACGCCGACCTGGTGGCGGCGGTGCGGGCGGGCCGGATCGCCGCGGAGCCCGGGGTCTAGTACGGCGTCGGGCCGCCGCGCGGCGGCCGGTGTCCCTCCCCCCGGCCGGCGCCGGGGGGAAGCCCCGGTGGGGGTATCGCCCGCGCGGGCGGGCCGTAGGCTGGCCGGGTGAGCGAGCAGACCGAGCAGCCCGAGCAGACAGTCCCCGGTGATTCCGGCGACTCCTCCGTCACCGGTGAGGAGCGCCCCGAGGCGCGCCCCGACGAGCACTCGGACGAGCGCCCCGAGGCGCGCCTGGAGCGGGCCGTACGGGCCGCCGAGCAGGCGCTGATCGAGTTCGAGATCGCGGTCGAGACCTTCCGCGTGGAGGTGGAGAACTTCTCCCGCCTGCACCACCAGAAGCTCGGCCCGATGTACTCGCGGCTCGACGAGCTGGACGCGCTGATCGCCGAGGCGAAGGCGGCCCGCAGCGGGGACCCCGAGGACCTGCGCCGGGCCCGGGAGGCACGCTCGCTGGTCATGCCGATGCCGGGCGTGGACGAGCTGTTCCACGACTGGCTGGGCTCGGACGGGATCTCCGACGACGCCGGCGCGATGCTCACCGACCGGCCCGTGCGGCCGCCGGAGCGGGTGCGGCCCACGGAGGAGGTCCGCCGCCTGTACCGCGAGCTGGTCCGCCGGGCGCACCCCGACCTCGCCCAGGAGGAGGCGGAGCGGGAGCGGCGCGACGCGTTCATCGCGCGGGTCAACGCCGCCTACGGGCGGGGCGACGCGGAGCTGCTGCGCGTGCTGGCCGAGGAGTGGGCGGCCGGACCGGCCCCGGAGGCGGCCGCGCCGAGCGAGAGCGAGGAGCTGTACGCCCGGCTGGAGTGGCTGGCGCAGCGCAAGGAGCTGCTGGCGCTGGTGGCCCGGGAGCTGGAGGACAGCGCGATCGGGTCGATGCTGCGGATGGCGCCCGAGGACCCGGACCGGCTGCTGGAGGAGATCGCGGAGCAGCTGCTGGCGCAGGTGTCCGAGCGCGAGGCGGAGCTGGCGGCGGCGCTCGCCGCGGAGTGAGCGGGCGGGCCGTGCCGGCGGGGCCGAACGTGCCCGTCGGATAGGTTGGAAGGACCATCTGCGATGAGAGAAGGCGACGTATGAACTTCGGACCGCTTCCCTCGGTGGACGCCGCCGCGGTGCCCTCCGAAGGCTTTGTCCTTGACGTCCGTGAGGACGACGAATGGGCGGCCGGCCACGTCGAGGGCGCCCTGCACATCCCGATGAGCGACTTCGTCGCCCGCTTCGGTGAGCTCACGGAGGCCGTCGAGGACGGCCGCCGGGTGTACGTGATGTGCCGGGTCGGCGGCCGTTCCGCGCAGGTCACCCAGTACCTGGTGCGCCAGGAGATCGACGCCGTGAACGTCGACGGCGGGATGCAGGCCTGGGACGGTGCCGGGCGCCCGATGGTGACGGACAACGGGAACCCGGCCTTCGTGCTGTAGTCCCGCTCAGCCGAGGGGGTGGGCGGCCAGCAGGTCGCCCAGGGCCTCCTCGTGCGCGGCGGCCGGGCCCAGCTGGAGTTCCAGCTGCTTGGCCCACGCGTGGTAGCGGTGCAGCGGGTAGTCGGTGTCGGCGCCGAAGCCGCCGTGCAGGTGCTGGGCGGTCTGCACGACCCGGCGCACGCCCTCCGAGGCCCAGATCTTGGCGACCGCGACGTCACCGGAGCTCGGCAGCGGACCGCCGGCGCCGCCGGTCGCGGCGTCGAGCCGCCAGGCGGCCTGCCACAGGGTGACCTCCATGGCGCGCAGGTCGATGTAGCGGTCGGCGGCCTGGACGGCGACGGCCTGGAAGGTGGCCACCGGGAAGCCGAACTGCTCGCGCTTGCCGGTGTACTGGCCGGTCATCGTGAGGACGCTCTCGCCGAGCCCGAGGGCCAGTGCGCAGGTGCCGGTGGCGAGGAGCTGGCGGAGCCGCTCCCAGGCTCCCGGGGTGTCGATGAGGTGGGCGGCCTCCACCCGTACGCCGTCCAGGGCGAGTTCGGCGAGCCGCTCCCCGCTGGTGGAGACCTGCTCGGCGAGGGCGAGGCCCTCGGCGGTGCGCGGGACGAGCGCGAGGACGGCATCGCCCTCGCCGGTGTGGGCCGGTACGGCGATCCAGTCGGCGTTCTGTGCCCAGGGGACGGTGGTCTGCGTGCCGTCCAGGATCCACGCCCCGTCCTCGCGGCGGGCGGTGACGGCGAGTTCGGCCGGGTCGTGGCCGGAGCGGCCGTGCGCGGCGGCGGTGAGCACGAGCGTGCCGCGCGCCGCGCCGGGCAGCAGGGCGGCGGCCAGTTCGGGGCTGCCGTGGGCCTGGACCGCCATGGCGGCGGCGCAGTGCTCCAGCAGCGGAACCCGGGCCAGCACCCGGCCCGCCTCGCGCAGCACCAGGCACAGGGCGATGGCGTCCAGGCCGGCGCCGCCGTGCTCCTCGGCGAGGACCAGGCCCAGCAGGTCGGATCCGGCGAGCCTGGCCCACAGCGGGCGGTCGAAGTCGTCGGCGACGGCGCCCGGGGTGAGCGCGGGGCTGGGCACGCCGTCGGGTGCGACGTCCGCGAACACGGCCTTGGCCGCCTCGACGGCGGCCTGCTGCTCCTCGGTGAAGGTGAAGTCCACTGCCTGTCCTCCCGCGCGCGTTCAGGTCTGACGGTGCGTCAAGATAGAACACGTTCTGGAAATTGGACAGAGGAACTCCCGGAGGGGAACTCCCGGAGGGGAACTCCCGGAGCGGAACTCCGGGAGGGGAACTCCGGGAGCGGAACTCCCGGAGCGGAACTCCCCGAGAGGAAATCCCGGAGGGAACTCCCGACTGGGTCTCCCTAGCGGTCGAAGTCGATCTCCACTTCCTCCGTCAGCGGGTGCGACTGGCAGGCCAGGACGAATCCGGCCTCCGTTTCCTCGGATTCCAGGGCGAAGTTCCGGTCCATCCGGACCTCGCCCGACACCAGGAAGGCCCGGCAGGTGCCGCAGACCCCGCCCTTGCAGGCGTACGGGGCGTCCGCACGGTTGCGCAGCACCGCGTCCAGCAGGGATTCGCCGTCCTGGACCGGCCACGTGCCGGAGCGTCCGTCGAGCCGCGCGGTGACCCGCCCGTGCGAGGCGGCCGCCGAGGCCGCGGTGCGGGCCGGCGCCGTGACCTCCTCGACGTGGAAGATCTCCTCGTGCACCCGGGTCCGTACGACGCCGAGGCCGCTCAGGGCGCGCTCGGCGCCCTGCACCAGACCGTAGGGGCCGCACAGGAACCAGCCCGTCACCTCCGCCACCGGGAGCAGCGCGGGCAGCAGGGCGGCCAGTCGCTCCTCGTCCAGCCGCCCCGAGGGCAGCCCGGACTCCTGCTCCTCCCGGGAGAGGACCGTCACCAGCTGGAACCGCGCCGGGTACCGGTCCTTGAGGTCGGCGACCTCCTCCAGGAACATCGTCGAGGCCGCCGTACGGTCGCTGCGCACGAGGCAGAAGCGGGCGTCGGGGCGGGCGGCCAGCAGGCTCGCGGCGATGGACAGCACGGGAGTGATGCCGCTGCCGCCGACGATCGCCGCGTAGTGCCCCGAGGCCGGGGCGGCGGCGGGCTCCAGCACGAACCGGCCGGCCGGGACCATGACGTCGAGGACGTCCCCGGCGGCGATCTCCTTGTGGGCGAAGGTGGAGAACTCCCCGCCCTCCACGAGCCGCACCCCGACCCGCAGCTCCGCCGGGCCCGGGCCGTCCGGCGCCGGGGCGGGAGAGCAGATCGAGTAGGTGCGGCGGACCTCCGTGCCGCCCTCGGGGGCGGTGCGGCGCAGGGTCAGGTGCTGGCCGGGGGCGTGCCGGTACTCCTCGCGCAGTTCCGCGGGAACCCGGAGGGTCAGCGCCACCGAGTCGTCGGTGAGCCGGTCGACTGCCGCCACCGTCAGCGGGTGGAACGCGCCGTGGCGGGGGGCGGCCATCTACAGCTCCTTGAAGTGGTCGAACGGTTCACGGCAGGCGACGCAGCGGCGCAGCGCCTTGCACGCGGTGGAGGAGAACCGGCTGAGCAGTTCGGTGTCGGTCGATCCACAGTTCGGGCAGCGGACCGACAGGGTGAGCGGGACCGGCCCGCCGGCCGCGTGCGGGCGGGGCGGGGCGATGCCGAACTCGGCGAGCTTGCGGCGGCCCTCGGCGCTGATGTCGTCGGTCGACCACGCGGGGGCCAGCACGGTGGTCACCCGCACCTCGGGTATGCCGTGGCCGGTCAGGACCCGCTCGATGTCCGCCGACATGGCCTCGATGGCCGGGCAGCCGGTGTAGGTGGGCGTGAGGGTGACCTCGGCGTGGCCGTCCTCGTGCATCCGCACGCCGCGCACGACGCCGAGCTCGCCGAGGGTGAGGACGGGCAGCTCGGGGTCCGGGACGGAACCGGCCAGCTCGGCCAGCTCCGCCTCCAGGCGGGTCACCCCGGCGTCGGCGGTCACCATGACGCCCCCGGGTGGCTGCGGTGCAGGTGCTGCATCTCGGCGAGCATCCGGCCGAACGGCTCGGTGTGCAGGCCCTGCCGGCCGGCGCCGGCGGCCCAGGCACCGGTGCGCGGCCCCTCGGGCAGAGCGAGACCGGCCCGCTCCAGCACGCCGGTCAGCGCGGCCAGCCAGCGCTCTTCCAGGGCGGCCCAGTCCACGCCGTCGAGCCCCTCCACCGGCTGGAACATCTCCCCGGTGTACTTCCACAGGGCGTCGAGGGCGTTCCGCATGCGGCGCCGGCTCTCCTCGGTGCCGTCGCCGAGCCGCAGGGTCCACTGCTCGGCGTGGTCGCGGTGGTACGCGGTCTCCTTGACGGCCTTGGCAGCGAGCGGGGCGAACGGGCCGTCGCCGCGGGCCAGCTCCCCGTACAGCTCGTGCTGGTGGAAGGAGAAAAAGAGCTGGCGGGCGATGGTGTGGGCGAAGTCGCCGTTCGGCTGCTCGACCAGCTGGAGGTTGCGGAAGGACCGCTCCTCGCGCAGGTAGGCCAGCTCGTCCTCGTCGCCGGCCATGGACAGCAGGATGCGGGCCTGGCCGAGCAGGTCGAGGGCGATGTTCGCGAGGGCGACCTCCTCCTCCAGGACGGGGGCGTGCCCCGCCCACTCGGCGAGGCGGTGGGAGAGGACCAGCGCGTCGTCGCCGAGCGCGAGAGCCGCGGCGACGGGGGTGCCGGAGGTGCCTGTCGTGCCGACGCCGGTGGTGTCGGTGCCGCTCACAGGTGGCTCACCCCCTCCGGGATGTCGTAGAAGGTGGGGTGCCGGTACGGCTTGTCGGCGGACGGGGCGAAGAACGGGTCCCGCTCGTCCGGCGAGGAGGCGGTGATCCCGGTGGAGGGCACCACCCAGATCGAGATGCCCTCGCCGCGCCGCGTGTACAGGTCGCGGGCGTTGCGCAGGGCCATCTCCGCGTCGGGGGCGTGCAGGCTTCCCGCGTGCGTGTGCGAGAGGCCGCGGCGCGAACGCACGAAGACCTCCCACAGGGGCCAGTTCTGCGTCATACCCGTGCCTCCTCGTTCTGTTCGGCGTGCTCCGCCGCTTGCCTTGCCGCCTGCTTGTCCGCGTACGCCGCGGCGGCGTCGCGCACCCAGGCGCCTTCCTCGTGGGCCGTGCGCCGCTGGCCGATCCGCTGCTCGTTGCAGGGGCCGTTGCCCTTGAGCACGTCCCAGAACTCCGACCAGTCGATGGCCCCGAAGTCGTGGTGCCCGCGCTCCTCGTTCCACTTCAGGTCCGGGTCGGGCAGGGTCAGCCCGAGGGACTCGGCCTGCGGGACGGCGATGTCCACGAACCGCTGGCGCAGCTCGTCGTTCGAGTGGCGCTTGATCCGCCAGGCCATCGACTGTGCCGAGTGCGCCGACTCGTCGTCCGGCGGGCCGAACATCATCAGGGAGGGCCACCACCAGCGGTTCACCGCGTCCTGCGCCATGGCGTGCTGGGCCTCGGTGCCCCGCGAGAGGGCGAGGAGCAGCTCGTACCCCTGGCGCTGGTGGAAGGACTCCTCCTTGCAGATCCGGACCATGGCGCGGGCGTAGGGCCCGTAGGAGCAGCGGCAGATCGGCACCTGGTTGGTGATCGCCGCGCCGTCCACGAGCCAGCCGATCGCGCCGACGTCGGCCCAGGTCAGGGTGGGGTAGTTGAAGATCGAGGAGTACTTCTGCTTCCCCGAGTGGAGCTTGTCGAGCAGCTCGTCGCGGCTGGTGCCGAGCGTCTCGGCCGCGCTGTAGAGGTACAGCCCGTGGCCGGCCTCGTCCTGCACCTTGGCCATCAGGATCGCCTTGCGGCGCAGCGAGGGCGCGCGGGTGATCCAGTTCGCCTCGGGCTGCATGCCGATGATCTCGGAGTGGGCGTGCTGTGCCATCTGACGGACCAGGGAGGCGCGGTACTCGTCGGGCATCCAGTCGCGCGGCTCCACGCGCTCGTCCGCCGCCACGGCAGCGTCGAACGCCGCCGCGAGCTGTGCGCCCAGGTCAGCAGTCATGCCAGTCCCGTCCGTCCTGTCTGCCCCGAGGGCCGTGTCCGGTCCCGTCTCCGGGGTCACTGCCACCATTCCGGCCCCTTGTCAGTGTCTGCCGTCCGCCCGACCGACCGATCGTTCGGTTCATCCGCTTCAATGGTGAGACGGCGGCCCGTAGGGTGTCAACCTCTGTGGTCAACCCTGTGGACGCCGGACGATCGGGGCGGGATGGATTCGAACGGGCACGAGCTCGCCGAAGGGGCCGTTCCGCCACCGCCCCGGGCGCCCGGAATGGCCGGTCTGTCCACCCCGTACCGGGTCGTGACGGCCCTGGCCCTGGGGGCCGTCGCCGTGGCGGCGTGCGCGCACCTCGCACTCGTCTTCCTGCACGTGGCCCCGTCCAACACGGTCAGCAAGCAGCACGCGCGGACGATCGACAGCTGGATCTATCCCGAGTTCGAACAGAACTGGAAGCTCTTCGCCCCCAACCCGCTCCAGCAGAACATCGCCGTGGAGGCGCGCGCGGAGGTGCGCACCTCCGGCGGCGAGCTGATCACCACCGACTGGCGCGACCTGAGCGCCGAGGACACCGCCGCCATCCGGCACAACCTGCTGCCGAGCCACATCCGGCAGAACGAGCTGCGCCGGGCCTGGGACTTCTTCACCGGCTCCCATGACGAGGACAACAAGCCCACCGGCGATCGCGGCCAGCTGTCCGAGGAGTACCTGCGGCGGATCGCCGTGAACCGGCTCTCCCCGCGGCACCCGGGCGGCCACATGCTGCGGATCCAGCTGCGCTCGGCGACGACGGCGGTGCCCGCGCCGGAGTGGAGCACGGAGACCACCGACACCCAGACCTACTACCGGGAGCTGCCGTGGTGGACGGTGTGAGGCGGGCCCGCGCGGTGCTCGGCCGGGCGGCCGCGAAGGTCACCGGAGAGGCGCTCGGCCCCTACCAGAGCGCCGTGGTGCGCATCGGCTTCGCCGGGACCTGGCTGTTCTTCCTGCTGTGCGAGTTCCCGAACCGCGCGGAGCTGTACGGGCCGGACGGGCCGTGGAGCTGGCGCCTCGCGGAGCGGCTGACCGACTCCAACGGTGCCTTCACGGTGCTGATGTGGTCCGACTCGACGCTGTGGTTCGAGATCGTCTATGCCGTCTCGATGCTGGCGAGCGTGGGGCTGCTGCTGGGCTGGCGCACGCGGGCGACGTCCGTGGTGTTCATGGTCGGGGTGCTGTCGCTGCAGAACCGCAGCGTGTTCATGGGAGACGGCGGGGACAACGTCATCCACCTGATGGCGATCTACCTGGTGCTGACCCGGTGCGCGCAGGTGTGGTCGCTGGACGCGCGGCGGGCCCGGCTGCAGGGGTCGGCCTGCGCGGGAGCCGCCGGGCCGGTGCTGTGGGGCGTGCTGGGGCTCGTGTTCGCGTACGGGACCGTGACCGGCGAGTCCGGCTACGGCTGGCCGGCCGCCTTCGCGGCGGTGTGGGTGGTCTGCGGGCTGTGGTGGCTGGTGGACCGCCGTGATCCGGAGGGCGAGGGGCGGGCGGTCCTGGACGTCCTGGCCAACCTGCTGCACAACGCGGGCCTGCTGGTGATCATGGCGGAGGTCTGCCTGATCTACGCGACGGCGGGCTGGTACAAGATCCAGGGCTCGCGATGGCAGGACGGTACGGCGCTGTACTACCCGCTCGGGCTGGACTACTTCACCCCGTGGCCGGGGCTGTCGGCGCTGGTCGCGGGCAGCGGGACGCTGGTGATGCTGCTGTCGTACGGGACGGTGGCGGTGCAGGTGGCGTTTCCGTTCACGCTGTTCAACCGGCGGATCAAGAACGTGCTGCTGGCCGTGATGATGCTGGAGCACGTGGGGATCGCGGTGCTGTTGGGGCTGCCGTTCTTCTCTTTGGCGATGATCGCCGCCGACGCGGTGTTCTTGCCGACGGGCTTCCTGGTGTGGCTCGGCGTCCGCGCGGCCGCCGTGCGGTCCGGCCGCGCCGTGCCCGCCGCCGAGCCGGTCCCCGCACCGCGCGAACCCGAGCCGGTCCAACGCTGACACCGCCCGCGGCGCCGCTGCCGGGGGCCAGCCCCCACACCCCCGGTCCTCAAGCGCCGGACGGGCTGAAAGACCGGGCTCCGCCCCGAACCCCGCTCCTCAAGCGCCGGAGGGGCTGGATGGCGCGGCGGGAGGGCTCCGCGCAGCGGTACAAGGCCCGGCGCAATCGGCGCGCGCAGCGGCACACCCCGGAGACCGTAGGGTCGGGGGATGAGTGAAGGTCAGAGCGTTGAAGAGGTCGTGCGGGAGTGGCGGGAGGCCGCCGGGCGGGCGGATCTTGTGCTGCTCGACGGGTTCCACGCGCTGAAGCACGCCCTCCGCTTCGGCGCCGACGTACGCATGGCCCTCGCGGACGACCCCGCCGCGGTCCGCGCGCTCGCCGCCGAGCTCGCTCCCGACGTGGAGGCCGACGTGGCCCGGCTGGTGCGCCGGGCCGGCCTCAAGGAGCTGCTCCCCCGCGTGCACCCCACCGGCGTCGCGGCCCTCGCCGTACGTCCCGACCGCGCGGCCGCTCTCGCCGGGCTCGGGCGGATGCCCAGGTCCGCGCCCGTCGTGGTGCTCGACAACCCCCGCAACCTCGGCAACGTCGGCGCCGTCGTCCGTCTCGCCGCCGGCTTCGGCGCCACCGGCGTGGTGACGCGCGGCGACCTGGACCCCTGGCACCCGAACGTGGTCCGGGCCGGGGCCGGTCTGCACTACGCCACCACCGTCGAGCGCCTCGCGCTGGACGAGCTGCCGCCCGGGCCGCTCTACGCGCTCGACCCCGAGGGCGTGGACATCCGTACCCTCACCCTCCCGGACGACGCCCTCCTCGCCTTCGGCTCGGAGCGCCACGGGATCTCACCCGAGCTCCGCGACCGGGCGGACCACCTCGTCTCCCTGCCCATGCGCCCGCAGGTCTCCAGCTACAACCTCGCCACCAGCGTGGCCATGGCCCTCTTCCACTGGGGCGGCCCGCCGGCCGGCGGACAGGGCGGCGAGGACGCCTAGACGAGTAAGTCCGATGTCTTCGGGTGCATAAAGCGAGGGTCTCGTTGGTTCGTTTGTGACGACAAACCTGGAGACCCTCGCGACTGCACTGTA
>NZ_JOIR01000003.1 GCF_000720115.1 Streptomyces sp. NRRL F-2580 | reverse complement strand
GTGCAACGGCCCCCGACCCCGGCCCGAGCGGCGCAGCCAACCCGCGCCCACCCCCGGCACAACCGGCCCCCCGCCCCGGTCCGCAGGGACCTCGCGGCGCCCCTTAAGCCTTGCGGGAGAGGGCCTCGCGGACCGCCTCCTCGGAGCGGGCGACCAGGGCCGAGCCGTCCTCGGCGGTGATGATCGGGCGCTGGATCAGCTTCGGGTGCGCGGCAAGGTGGGCGATCCAGAGCGCCCGCGCCGCTTCGGTCTCCTCGCGCGGCAGCTCCCGTACGCCGGTCTCCTTGGCCAGCGGGTCCGAGGTGCGCGTGATGTCCCACGGCTCCAGCCCGAGCCGGCCGAGCACCTCGCGGATCTCGTCCTCGGAGGGCACGTCCTCCAGGTACCGCCGCACGGTGTACTCGGCGCCCTCGGCGTCCAGCAGGGTCAGTGCGCTGCGGCACTTGGAACAGGCGGGATTGATCCAGATCTCCATGCCGCCAACCCTAGCCGGGGCCGGTCTGGCCAGGGGCTTCTGTCAGTGGTCCCCGGTAAAATCGAGGAAGAACGACAGGAAGCCAACTACCGTTTGGGAGGCTGTAGATGGCCACTGCCACCACCGTCCAGCCCGTCAAGAAGAAGCCGCTGCCGGCGGGCCTGCCCCGCGAGTGGTACGAGAGCCACAACCGCCGCCTGAAGGCGATGCGGCTGGCGATATCCCTGCTCGACTCGGGGACGTACGACCCTCGGCGCGCCACCAACCGGAAGATCCGGACGATGGCCGTCCGGACGGGGATCCACCGGCCGTCGAACGTCACCTGCAAGATGGTGCGCGCGTTCATCAAGGAGTCGTAACCCGGGCTGCCCGGTCATCCGACGCTCACCCCGATCCGTCCAAGGAGAGCAGCAGCAGGGCCACGTCGTCGCGCGGACCGCCGTCCGTGAAGGCCGCGAGGTCCCGCCACACCGCCCGGACCAGGCCGTCCGGGTCCCGTGCCAGTACGGGAACCCGGGCGGCCAGGGGGTAGAAGTGCCCGGCCGCGTCCCTGGCCTCGGTCACGCCGTCGGTGTGCAGCAGCAGTTGGTCCCCCGGCCGCAGCGGCAGCTCCGCCACCGCCGGCGGCGGGCCCGCGAGTCCCAGGCCCAGCGGCGGGCCGGGCTCCACCAGCAGTTCCTCCACCGCCGCCCCGCGCAGCCGCAGGGCGGGCGGATGCCCGCACGACACGATCCGTACGAGGTCCAGCCCGGGCGGGAACTCCAGCAGCACCGCCGTCGCGAACAGCTCCGGGTGCTCCACGGACGCGGCCTTCGCGTCCGTCACCAGCCGCCGGTCCAGCCGGCCCGCCACCGCCGCCAGCCCGGAGTCGTCGATCACGCCCTCGCGGAAGGCCCCGAGCAGCGCCGCCACCGTGCCCACCGCCGCCAGGCCGTGCCCCTGCACGTCCCCGACCAGTGCGCGCACGCCGTGCGGCCCGGCCCGTACGTCGTACAGGTCGCCGCCGACCAGGGTGCCGTGCTGCGCCGCCCGGTAGAGACCCGAGCAGCGCACCGCGCCCACCCGCTCCGGCACCGGCGGGAGCACCGCCAGCTGGGCCGCCTCGGCCACCGTCCGCACACTGACCAGCTGCGCGTCCCGGCGCTGGCGGACCCAGGCGATCACCACGCTCAGCAGCCCGACGACGGCCACCGTGGCCAGGTCCGTGCCGCGGGCATGGCCGACGCCGAGGGCCGGCAGCCCCAGCAGCAGGAGGACGACGGCGGCGAAGACCGCTGTCCCGCCCGCCCCGTACGCGAAGGCCGCCACCGGGGGCAGGCCCGCCAGGAAGAACCCCAGCTCCACGCCTGGGGTGAGCGCCTGCGCGAGCACAAGCCCCACCAAGGCCACCGCGGGCGCGAACCGGGCCCAGCGCGGCGGCGGCTCCCCGCGCAGCCTGCCAGGCTCCTCGCGTCCGCGTCTCACCCTTCCACCCTGGTACGCGGGCCCGACCCGCGCACCCCGGACCGGCCCGCCGGGTGGCTTCGTACGGCCCGTGCCGCGAGGCCCGGCCCGCGCACCCCGGGCTGGCCCGCCGGGTGGCTTCGTACGGCCCGTGCCGCGAAAGTGGTGGCGTGACGGGAAACGAGGGCTCGGAGAAGGCGCCCAGCAGGACGCACATCGAAGCGCACGGAACGGGCGACGGCGCGCAGAGCGCCGGGATCAGCACCCGGCTCAACTGGCTGCGCGCGGGGGTGCTCGGAGCCAACGACGGGATCATCTCCACGGCCGGCCTGGTGGTCGGTGTCGCCGGGGCCACCACCTCCCGCTCCGCGATCCTGGCGGCGGGGGTCGCCGGGCTGCTCGCGGGCTCACTGTCGATGGCGGCGGGGGAGTACGTCTCCGTCAGCTCGCAGCGGGACTCCGAACGGGCCGCGCTGGACCTGGAGCGGCGGGAGCTGGCCGAGGAGCCGGAGGCGGAGCTCGACGAACTCACCGACCTGCTCGCCGAGCGGGGACTGAGCCGGGGGGTGGCCCGGGAGGCGGCCGAGCAGCTGACGCAACGGGACGCGCTGCGGGCGCACGCCCGGGTGGAGCTCGGGATCAACCCCGACGAGCTGGCCAACCCGTGGCACGCGGCCTTCGCCAGTCTCATCGCCTTCACGGTCGGGGCGGTGCTGCCGCTGCTGGCGATCCTCCTGCCGGGGCCGTCCGCGCGGGTGCCGGTGACGGTGGTGGCCGTCGTCGCCGCGCTCACGCTGTGCGGGGTGCTCAGCGCGCGGCTCGGCGGGGCGCCGGCGCTCCGCGCGGTGGCGCGGAACGTGGGCGGCGGCGCGCTGGCGATGGCCGTCACCTACGCGGTGGGCACCTGGCTCGGCACGACCTGAACCGGGCTCCGCCCCCGACCCCGCGCCTCAAACGCCGGCGGGGCTGGATCTTCCAGCCCCGCCGGCGTTTGAGGCGCGGGCGCGGAGCGCCGTGGGGTGACGCCGAGGAAGCACTGCGCCGCACCAGAGACGTACGGTCGGCGCGGCCACCCTCCGGGGGAGAATGGCGGCATGCGTATCGCAGTCACCGGGGCGACCGGGCTCATCGGAAGCGCACTCGTGCGGTCCCTCCGGGCAGACGGGCACGAGGTGGTGCGGTTCGTGCGGCGGGAGCCGACGGGCGGGGACGAGGCGCGGTGGGATCCCGCGCGCGGGTACGTCGACCCCGCGGGGCTGGCCGGCTGCGGGGCCGTCGTGCACCTGGCCGGGGCCGGGATCGGGGACCACCGGTGGACGGCGGCGTACAAGAAGGAGATCCGCGACAGCCGGGTGCTCGGGACCGCCGCGATCGCCCGGGCCGTGGCCGCGCTCGACGAGCCGCCCGCCGTGCTCGTCAGCGGTTCCGCCGTCGGCTACTACGGGGACACCGGCGACCGGGCCGTGGACGAGGACGCCCCCGCCGGGCAGGGCTTCCTGCCCTCGGTCTGCGTGGAGTGGGAGGCCGCCGCCGCGCCCGCCCGGAGCGCCGGGATCCGGACCGCGTACGCCCGTACCGGACTGGTCGTCGCCCGTGAGGGCGGGGCCTGGGGCCGGATGTTCCCGCTCTTCCGTGCCGGTCTCGGCGGCCGGCTCGGCAACGGCCGCCAGTACTGGTCGTTCATCTCCCTCCGGGACGAGGTCGCGGCCCTGCGCCACATCATCGACACCCCCGGCATCGAAGGCCCCGTCAACCTCACCGCCCCCGAGCCGCTGACCAATCGCCAGGTCACCGCGGCCATGGGCCGGGTGCTGCACCGGCCCACGCTGCTGCCGGTACCGGCGCCCGCGCTGCGCATCGTGCTCGGGGAGCTCTCCGCGGACGTGCTGGGCAGTCAGCGGGCCCGCCCCGCCCGGCTGCTGGAGTCCGGATTCGTCTTCCGCGACCCCGGCATCGAGCAGGCCATCCGCGCCGCCCTCTGAACGACCGGACCCGAGTCCCGCGCATGCCGCCCCGGGAGAGCAGCCCCGGGAGAGCAGCGCCGGGAGAGCAGCGCCGGGAGAGTCCCGATGGGAGAGCCCCGACGGGAGAGCCTCGACGGGTGAACCGCGCCGCGTGCGACCGCCGTGCGACCGTTCGTGACCCGGATGCGACCGTCGTGCGACCGGAGTTGACCGTAATACCCCGCCGAACTCGGGTTCCCGTGGAGCCGGTTGGGGGAAGGAGGATCCCCACACAGCCGCGCCGACCTCGGGGAGGGGCACGTGCTCAGCAGCGCACACCATGCCGCGCACCATGCGGACGTCGTCATCGTAGGGGCCGGAGTCTCAGGACTCGCGGCCGCGCAGCACCTGATCGCAGCGGGAGTCACGGTCACCGTCCTGGAGGCCGCGGACGACCCCGGCGGCCGGATGGCCACGGAGTCGGCCGACGGGTTCCGGCTGGACCGGATCGGCCAGCTGCTCAACACCTCGTACACGGAACTCGAACGCACCCCGGGCCTGCGGGGTCTGACCCTGCGACCCTTCGTGCCCGGGGTCCTGGTCCACACCGACGGCAAACAGCTGCGGGTCGGGGCCCTCACCCCGGCCCGGGCCCTCGCCAGCGGCTCCCTCGACCAGGCCCGGCTCAGCGCCGCCCTCGGCCGGCTCGCCGCCCTGCCCGAGGACAGACTGCTCGCCCGTCCCGAACGCACCGCGGACGCCGCCCTGCGCTCCCGCGGACTGCCGCCGCGCACCCTCAACGGGGTGCTCCGGCCGCTGCTCGCCGCCCTGCTCCGCGATCCGGAACTCACCACCTCCAGCCGGGTCGCGGACCTCGCCCTGCGGACCTTCGCCCGCGGCCGGCTCGCCGTGCCCGAGGGCGGCGCCGCGGCCCTGCCCGACCTGCTCGCCGCCGCCCTGCCGCCCGGCACCGTCCGGACCGGCGTCCGGGTCCGCTCGGTGGCGACGAACCTGGTCACCACCGAGGAGCACGGCGACTTCAGCTGCCGCTCCGTCCTCCTCGCCACCGGCGCCCGCGCCGCCGCCGAGCTCCTGCCCGGCCTGCGCGTGCCCACCTTCCACGCGGTCACCGTCCTGCACCACGCCACCGCCACGCCCCTGTACCGGGACGGCTCGCTGCTCCTGGACGCGGACCCGAAGTGGCCCGTCTCGCACACCGCCGTGATGAGCGCGGTCGACCCGACGCGCGCCCCGGCCGGCCGGAGCCTGGTCACCACGACCGTGCTCGGACCGCCGCCGCCCGTACGGACGGTCGCCTCGCGCCTCGCCCGGCTCTACGACACCGCCACCCGGGACTGGGAGCTGCTGGCCGTCCACCACACCCCGGAGGCCGTGCCCGCCATGCCCCCGCCCCACGACCTGCGGCGCCCGGTACGAGTGCTGGCCGGGCTGTACGTGTGCGGCGACCACCGCGACACCAACACCGTCCAGGGAGCCCTGCACTCGGCCCGCCGGGCCGCCGGCGCCCTCCTGCGCGACTTCGGCATCCCGCTCCCGGCCACCCCGGAGCCCGCACTCCCGGTGGCGGCCTGAGAACCACCCGGTGACTGCCCCGCGCTTCGAGGGCCGCGCACGGCGATTCCAGCCTCGCCGGCGTTCGAGGCGCGGGGGTTCGGGGGCAGCACCCCCGCGGCCGCCCCGCAGGGTCACGACAACGCCGCCACCCGGTCCCGGTAGGTCCGCACCGCCGAAGCGTCCCGGTACGGCTCCAGCCGCCGCTCGAAGTCCCGTACGTACTCCACCGCCCGCACCGACCGCATCTCCGACGCCTGCTGCGCCGCCTCCGCGCCCAGCGCGCACGCCTGGTCCAGCTCGCCCAGCCCCAGCCGGGCCGTGGCCAGCACCACCCGGCAGAACAGCCGGGACCGCGCGTACCCCGGCGCCCTCAGCTGCAGGGACCGCTCCGCGTGCTGGGCCGAGGCCCGGTACTGCTGGAGGTCCCGGTGGCAGTGCCCGAACTCGTCCGCGAGCTGCGCCTCGTCGTAGAAGCGCGCCCAGTGCGGAACGTCGTCCCCCGGCCGGGCCGCGCCCAGCGCCCTCTCGGCCCGCACCAGCGAGGCCGTCGACGCCCGGACCTCGCCGAGCACCGCGTGCCCCCGCGCCTCCGCCGAGTGCAGCAGCGCCTGCACCACCGGCGGCGGGCCGGAGCCCACGCCCTGCTGGGCCACCCGGGCCAGCTGCACCGCCTCCCGGCCGTGGCCGAGGTAGACCGCCTGCCGGCTCATGGTGACCAGCACGTACGAGCCGTAGGGGCGGTCGGCGGCCGCCTGCGCGAGCCGCAGGGCCTGCACGAAGTACCGCTGGGCGAGCCCGTGCGCCGCGATGTCGTACGAGGTCCAGCCCGCGAGCCGGGTCAGATCGGCGGCGGCCGAGAACAGCCGGCGCCCGGTGGTCTCCCCGTAGGTGCCGCGGAGCATGGGCTCCGCCTCGTGTTCCAGGTACCGCACCAGCGCCTGCCGGGCGTGGCCGCCGCCGTAGGCCTGGTCCAGGGTGCGGAACAGCTCGCTCACCGATCTCAGCGCGGCGATGTCCCCGCCGGTCACCCGCTGCCCGGGGCCCCGGTCGATCTGCCGCTGCCGGGGCACCGTGACCCGGCCCTGCAGCGGGACGCGGACCGCCGCCGGATCCGCGCCCCGGCCCACCCGTTCGTCGGGCCGCCCGATCAGCCAGTCCCGGCTCGGGACGACCAGCCCGGCCGGGGTGAAGGCGATCTTCCGGAGCTCGGCGTGCGAGCCGGAGTCCTTGCGCCAGAGCCCGCTCGCGATGTCCACGGCCTCCTCCGGCGTGGCCGCGAACTCCAGCCCCGCGTACACGGGTGCGCAGGCGTCCAGTCCCAGGTCCTGCGCGGAGAGCCGGCGCCCCAGGCGCCGGGTGAACACCTCGGCGATGAGCGCGGGGGTGGTCCCGCGCGGCTGCTGCCCGCGCAGCCAGCGGGTCACGGAGGTCTTGTCGTACCGCAGATCGAGACCGTGTTCCAGGCCGAGCTGATCGACGCGACGGGCGAGCCCGGCGTTGGAGAACCCGGCTTCCGCGATCAGCGCCGCGAGCTGCCGGTTGGGGACGCGCTGGGCAGGTCGTTCCGTCATCGGCTCCACGGTCTCCTGACGTGACGGACCGGAGTCCCGGCCCTGTGAACGGCGTGAATGTAGCGGCGAACTTCGTCCATGCCGCCCTCTCTGCCCCACATTCATCCGATCGTGTGCAGAATGCGTAGGGCCCTTTACGGACCGACCCCTTCTGCCCGCATAGGCTGCGGACCATGACCCCTCGGCCCCACGGGGCGCACCTCCCCGAGGAGCGAACCGAATCCACCGCCCCGCTGCCCCCGCCCGAACTGACCGAGGCGGAGTGCCGGCGCTGCGGCACCTACATCGCCGGGCTCGACGGGCGGTACGCGTGCGGGGTGTGCGGCTGGGTCAACGACCACTCGGAGGGCCACCGGCGGCTGCCCCGCGCGGACGAGGACCCGGACCGGCCGCCGAAGGGCCGGCGCCGCCCGAAGCAGCTGCCGTGGCCCCCGGTGCAACCGGCGCCGACGCCCGCCGCGGAGCCCGGCCCGGAGCCTCCCGCCGGGGTGCTGAAGGAGTCCTGAAGGGGCCCTGAAGGGCCTCGAACGGGTCGCCGTACCCTTGCTCAGTGAAGTACGTGCACACAGCAGGTTCGATGAGGAGGCGCTGCGGTGGCTGAGCTTGGGTTTGTCCATCTGGGCTACGGGCCGGAATCCGTCGAGTACACCGTGGCCTGGGAAGAACAGCGCAGGGTGCACGCGGCCCGCTTCGCCGACGAGGTCGAGGACACCTGCCTGCTGCTGGAGCACCTGCCGGTCTACACGGCGGGCCGGCGCACCGACCCCAGTGAGCGTCCGCTCGACGGCACGCCCGTGGTCGACGTGGACCGCGGCGGCAAGATCACCTGGCACGGCCCGGGCCAGCTGGTCGGCTACCCGATCATGAAGCTGCCCCGCCCGGTGGACGTGGTCGCGCACGTCCGCCGCCTGGAGGAGGCGCTGATCCGCACCGCCGCCGAGTTCGGCCTGGAGACCACCCGGGTCGAGGGCCGCAGCGGCGTCTGGGTGCTCGGCGACCCCGTCGAGGACCGCCCCACGATCGGCGGGCTCTCGCTGGACCTCGACCCGCGGCTGCACGACGAGGAGTTCGACGCCCGGCTCAACGGTCCCGAGTACGCGCCGTCCAACGCCGGCCAGCGCCGCGAGGACCGCAAGCTCGCCGCCATCGGCATCCGGGTCGCCAAGGGCGTCACGATGCACGGCTTCGCGATCAACGTGAACCCGGACAACACCTGGTTCGACCGCATCGTGCCCTGTGGCATCCGGGACGCCGGTGTGACCTCGCTCTCCTACGAACTGGGCCGCGAGATCACCATCGCCGAGGTGCTGCCGGTCGTCGAACGGCACCTGAAGGACGTACTGGAGCACGCGGAGCTGCGGCCCCGCGACACGGAGCCCGCCGCGGGCGTCTGACGCCCCGGGAATGCGGCCGCCCCCTCGCAGGTTGGCCGACGTAAGAGCGTACGAAATTACGGGCGTACCCTGGTGGGCGCCCGAACAATCGAAGTCACAGGGAGCCGGTCGTGTCCGCAGTCGCACCCGACGGACGCAAGATGCTGCGCCTGGAGGTCCGTAACGCCCAGACCCCCATCGAGCGCAAGCCCGAGTGGATCAAGACCCGGGCGAAGATGGGTCCCGAGTACACCAAGATGCAGGCCCTGGTGAAGGGCGAAGGACTGCACACGGTGTGCCAGGAAGCCGGCTGTCCCAACATCTACGAATGCTGGGAGGACCGCGAGGCCACCTTCCTCATCGGTGGCGACCAGTGCACCCGGCGCTGTGACTTCTGCCAGATCGACACGGGCAAGCCCGAGGCCCTGGACCGGGACGAGCCGCGCCGTGTCGGCGAGTCCGTGGTCACCATGGACCTGAACTACGCCACCATCACCGGCGTCGCGCGCGACGACCTGGCCGACGGCGGCGCCTGGCTGTACGCGGAGACCGTGCGCCAGATCCACCAGCAGACGGCGGGCCGCGAGAGCGGGCACACCAAGGTCGAGCTGCTGGCTCCCGACTTCAACGCGGTCCCGGAGCTGCTGGAGGAGGTCTTCGCCTCCCGCCCCGAGGTCTTCGCGCACAACGTCGAGACCGTGCCCCGCATCTTCAAGCGGATCCGCCCCGGCTTCCGCTACGAGCGCTCGCTCGACGTGATCACCAAGGCCCGCGCCTACGGCCTGGTCACCAAGTCGAACCTGATCCTCGGCATGGGCGAGGAGCGCGAGGAGGTCTCGCAGGCCCTGAAGGACCTCCACGAGGCCGGCTGCGAGCTCATCACCATCACCCAGTACCTGCGGCCCTCGCCGCGGCACCACCCCGTCGAGCGCTGGGTGAAGCCGGCCGAGTTCGTGGAGCTGGCGAAGGAGGCCGAGGAGATCGGCTTCTCCGGTGTGATGTCGGGCCCGCTGGTCCGCTCTTCCTACCGGGCGGGGCGTCTTTACACCCAGGCGATGGAGAAGCGCGCCGCGAGCGTGTGAACTCGCGCACAAAAGCTTACTAGTCGGTAATACCGCAGCGACGCGGCCCCTAGGCTCTTTCAAGGAAGAGCCCGGTGGGCCGCGTCAATGTTTCGACACGTTTGACCGCGAGGTCATGCGCTGGTAACACCAATCAGTGACGCTGGGTCCACGCACCGCACACACCGCAGTACGCTCGCACGCACCGCACGCACGCTCGCTACACGCACTGCCGACGTGAGTTCCGTGAAAGGGATCGACATCATGCAGGCCGCGCCCGTACGCGCCATCGCCATCCCGTCCGTCTCCGACGCCTTCAGGGGCATCGAGTCCCTGCTGATGAGCGGCGCCCGCCGGAACGCCTGGACGGCGGTGCTCGAAGACCGCCGCAGGGCCAAGGACCGGGTCGAAACCGAACACGTACTTGAGGCCGCGGCTACCCGAACCCCCCAGGCCACGTAAACTTCGCTGTATGGCGAGGAAGTCAAACGCAGAGACTGCTGCGAACCCCGGGCGACTGAAGCAGATCGCCCTCACGTACAAGATGACGCGCAAGGCCGACCCGAAGGTCGGTCTGATCGTCGCGGGCGTGGGAATTGTCACCTTCGGTGTCCTTCTTGCGATCGGCTTCCTGATCGGGCACGAGCTCTACCTGGGCATCCTGGGCTTCCTCGTGGCGTTCCTCGCGATGGCGATCGTCTTCGGACGACGGGCCGAGCGGGCTGCCTTCGGGCAGATGGAGGGACAGCCGGGCGCGGCCGCGGCCGTACTGGACAACGTCGGCCGGGGCTGGACGACGACTCCGGCCGTCGCGATGACCCGGCAGCAGGACATCGTCCACCGGGCTGTCGGCAAGGCCGGCGTCGTGCTGATCGCGGAGGGCAACCCCAACCGGGTCAAGCCGCTGCTCGCGAACGAGAAGAAGAAGCTGGCCCGGATCATGCCGGACGTGCCGGTGCACGACTTCATCGTGGGCACGGGCGAGGGCGAGGTGCCGCTCAAGAAGGTGCGCACCACCCTGCTGAAGCTGCCGCGCGTGCTGGCGGGCCCGCAGATCACCGCAATCAACGACAAGCTGCGCGCCATGGGTGACCTCATGAGCAACATGCCGCTGCCGAAGGGCCCCATGCCCAAGGGCATGAAGATGCCGCGCGGCGGGAAGATGCGCTGACCCGCTGACCTGATTTTCGTATACGACACAGGGGCGCCCCCGAGCCGACCGGCTCGGGGGCGCCCCTGTGTTCCTGTTCCGTCCCGCGTGTCCGCGTGTCCTCCGAGGTCCTAGATGCGGACCTGGACGGCGCGTGCCAGCCGGTCGTGCAGGCCGCGGCCGTCCCGGTCCCAGATCAGCGCCGGGATGACCAGGGCCAGCAGCAGCGTGCGCAGGAGCACCCGGCCGACGCCGAGGCGGCCGCCGTTCTCCGAGACCACCCGGAGGCCAAGGATCCGCTTGCCGGGGGTGAAGCCCACGGTGCCGATCGTCAGGACGCTCAGGGCCAGGAAGAGCCAGAGGGTCCAGTTGCCCGCCGCGGCCACGTCGCCGCCCGTGATCAGCCCGTACGCGATGACCTGGCAGCCGATCCAGTCGATGGCGACGGCGCCCAGCCGGCGCCCGAATCGTGCCACCGAGCCGGGTCCCTGCCGGGGCAGGCCGAGCCGCTGACCCGGATAGCCGAAGTCGACGCCCATCTCCTCGGCGGCCGCGCGGGGGCCGGAGAGCCAGGATCCGATTGCCTGTCTGTTGTCCACCCGACCACGGTACCGGTGGCGCCTCATGGCACTCCGGCGGGACCCTGGTTAACTTGTGCGAAACAAATGGGTCATGCTTGAGAAATCCCTTGTGCTTATGGTCGGGTCAGCGTGCGGCACCGCACTGACGCACCACGAGCTATAAAGCCCGCCCTGCCCCGGGGCCGGGAGTAGGAGGAGTTGGATGTTCCAGAACGCCGACGAAGTGAAGCAGTACATCGAGGAGAACGACGTCAAGTTCGTCGACGTCCGCTTCTGCGACCTGCCTGGTGTGATGCAGCACTTCACCATCCCGGCGCGGGCGTTCGACCCGGCGGAGGAGCTCGCCTTCGACGGCTCCTCGATCCGCGGCTTCCAGGCCATCCACGAGTCCGACATGGCTCTGCGTGCCGACATCACCACCGCGCGTCTGGACCCGTTCCGCAAGGACAAGACGCTCAACATCAACTTCTTCATCCACGACCCGATCACGGGTGAGGCCTACAGCCGCGACCCGCGCAACATCGCGAAGAAGGCCGAGGCGTACCTCGCCTCCACCGGCATCGCCGACACCGCGTTCTTCGGCCCCGAGGCCGAGTTCTACGTGTTCGACAGCGTGCGCTTCGCGACCTCCGCGAACGAGGGCTTCTACCACATCGACTCCGAGGCCGGTGCCTGGAACACGGGCTCCGAGGAGAACAACCGTGGTTACAAGGTCCGCTACAAGGGTGGTTACTTCCCCGTAGCCCCGGTCGACCACTTCGCGGACCTGCGCGCCGAGATCTCCCTCGAGCTGGACGCCCAGGGCCTCCAGGTCGAGCGCCAGCACCACGAGGTCGGCACCGGCGGCCAGGCCGAGATCAACTACAAGTTCAACACGCTGCTGGCCGCGGCCGACGACCTGATGCTCTTCAAGTATGTCGTGAAGAACGTCGCCTGGCGCAACGGCAAGACCGCGACCTTCATGCCGAAGCCGATCTTCGGTGACAACGGCTCGGGCATGCACGTGCACCAGTCGCTGTGGGCCAACGGCGACCCGCTGTTCTACGACGAGGCCGGCTACGCGGGCCTGTCGGACACCGCCCGCTACTACATCGGCGGCATCCTCAAGCACGCCCCGTCGCTGCTGGCGTTCACCAACCCGACGGTGAACTCGTACCACCGCCTGGTGCCGGGCTTCGAGGCGCCGGTCAACATGGTGTACTCGCAGCGCAACCGCTCCGCCGCCATGCGCATCCCGATCACGGGCTCGAACCCGAAGGCCAAGCGCGTCGAGTTCCGCGCGCCGGACCCGTCCTCGAACCCGTACCTCGCCTTCTCGGCGCTGCTCCTCGCCGGCCTCGACGGCATCAAGAACAAGATCGAGCCGATGGAGCCGATCGACAAGGACCTCTACGAGCTCTCGCCCGACGAGCACGCGAGCGTCCCGCAGGTCCCGACCAGCCTCGAGGACGTCCTCAAGGCCCTGGAGGCGGACCACGAGTACCTCCTGGCCGGCGGTGTCTTCACCCCCGACCTCATCGAGACCTGGATCGACTACAAGCGCACGCACGAGATCGCCCCGATCGCGCTGCGTCCGCACCCGCACGAGTTCGAGCTGTACTTCGACCTGTAGGTCGCGACCGCTCACGAACGAGCGTCATGCCTGATGGGAGGCCCCCCGCCACTCTCCACGGAGAGGGGCGGGGGGCCTTTCGCTTTGACAGGACAGCGAGGGAGGGGCGAGGGTGGAATGACCTAAATGACGTATAAGCGAGACACGTACGGAGGTGCATGAAGATGCGCCGAAGGATCGTTGCAGCATGCCTGGCGGGGGCCGCCGGGGTCACGATCGGCCTGATGCCCGTGGCCACCGCGTCGGCGAGCACCACTCCCACGGGGGGCGGCAGCTGGAGGTGCTCCGACAACCGCTGGCACGACTGGCGCTGGGACCAATGCTGCAACCGGGACTGGCGTGAGCGTCCGAGCTGGTGCTGGGACGACGGCGGAGTCGGCGGCAACAGCGGACGTCACCACTGGAACAACAACCGGAACGACTCGAACTGGCGTCACTCGAACTGGAACGACTCCGGCCGCGGCGGCAACGGCGACTGGGGCAACCACGACTGGAGCAACTGGGGCGGCGGTCGCGGCGGTGACGGCGGCAACGGCGGCGACGGCGGGTGGGGCGGCGTCCGCGGTGGCGACGGCGGCAACGGCGGCGACGGTGGTGGCGGCGGCTGGAGCGGCGGTCGTGGCGGCGACGGCGGCGACGGCGGCGGAAGCGGCTGGGGCGGTCACTGAGACCGACACCGACACCGAGGCCGATCGGGACGCCTACGACGCGTCCGACACGTACGACACGTACGACATGTACGACACATCCGACACGTAGGGCCGCGGGCCCGGGTCGATGCCCCTGCCGCGCTGAACTCAGCGCAGCAGGGGCATCGCGCCTGTGAGGTCGCGCAGGCAGCGGACCGCGAGTTCGGCCGGCGAACCGGTGCCCGAGACGGGCGCGTCCGTGGTCGACCACAGCTCCAGCGCGACGCGGATCGCGTCCGTGGCCGCCGCGGCGAGCAGCCGGACCTCCAGCGGATCGGCCTCCGGTCCGGCCAGCCGGGCGATCACCGGGACCAGGTGTTCCTCGGAGTCCTGGTTCACGCGGTACCAGACCGCCCGCAGCGCTTGGTCGCCCGCCGCCGCGCGCAGCAGGCCGCGGGTCACCCCCAGGCCCTCCTCGACCGCCTGCGGGCCGCTCAGGGAACGGGTGACGGCGCGTTCCAGCGCCTCGGCGAGGGGCGTACCGGGGGCCTCCTCGGCCAGTAGCGCGCGCCAGGCGTCGCCGCCGCCCGCGAGCAGCGGTGCCACCGCCTCCTGCTTGTTGCGGAAGTAGCGGTAGAAGGTGCGCAGTGCCACGCCCGCGCGGTGGGCGATGTCCTCGGCGGTGGTGCCGTCGGGGCCGTGTTCGGCGAACAGTTCGCAGGCGGCGCGGGCGATGTCGAGCTGGGTGGCGGCCTTGCGGCGCTCGGTCAGCGACTGGGCTCCGGTGCCGGCCTGGGGAGAGTACGGACGAGGGGATCTCACGGGGTGAAGCGTAACCTCCCCCCGCCCGCACGAATGACATTTCCTGACAGCATGGCAAAACGTGCCATCACTTCGGTACGCTCGCGCCATGAACCGTTACGAAGGACGTCGCGTCCTCATCACCGGCGGCGGCTCCGGCATCGGCCGCGCCACCGTCCACCGCATCCTCGCCGAGGGCGGCCTGGTCCACGCCGTGGACGTCAGCGAGGCCGGCCTCAAGGTCACCGCCGATCGTGCGGCCGCCGAGGGGCACCAGGACCGGCTCACCGCCGCCGTCCTCGACATATCCGACGAGAACGCGGTGAAGGAGGGCGTGGCCGCCGCGACCCTCGCGCTCGGCGGGCTCGACGTGCTCGTCAACGCCGCGGGCATCCTGCGCTCCGCGCACACCCACCAGACCACCCTCGACCTGTGGAACCAGGTCATCGGGGTCAACCTGACCGGCACCTTCCTGATGATCCGCGAGTCGCTCCCGGCCCTGCTGGCGGGAGACCGCCCGGCCGTCGTGAACTTCAGCTCCACCTCGGCGTCCTTCGCGCACCCCTACATGTCCGCCTACGCGGCCAGCAAGGGCGGCATCCAGTCCATGACCCACGCGCTGGCCGCCGAATACAGCAAGCAGGGCCTGCGCTTCACCTGCGTCGCGCCCGGCTCCATCGAGTCCGGCATGACCACCGGCAACGGCCCCGGCCTGCCCGAGGACACCGACTGGAGCCTGTTCACCAAGCTCGCCCCCGCCCTGGGCCAGGGCTTCGCCGGCCCCGAGACGGTGGCCGGCGTCGTCGCGATGCTGGGCTCCGAGGACGGCGCCTTCATCACCGGTACGGAGATCCGCATCGACGGCGGCACCCACTACTGATCAGGCGCGGAACCGGTCCCACAGCCGGGGGAAGCGCTCCGCGAGCACGGCTTCGTTCTCGAAGTCCAGCGGGGCGCCCTCCGGCTCCGCCGCCTGCAGCGGGACGCCCAGGTCCGGCGCCACCGACCCGGTCAGCTGCTCGTAGGCCTCGTCGGCCGCGTACCCCAGCTCCTCGCCGTCCCCGTCGATCTCCTCGTCGAAGTCGCCCAGCAGCTCGGCGAGATGGTCCGGATCGTGCACCGCGCCCTCGAACACCTCCCGTCCCTGCCCGATCAGCCAGCAACGGAAGTAGTCGAAGGCGTCGTCGCTCGCCCCGTCGAGCAGCACCCAGGCCGCGCCCCACAGGTCCCAGGTGTACGCCCGGTTGTAGCGCGACTCGAAGTGCCGGGCGAAGTCGAGGACGGAGTCCGGGTCGAGCCGGGTCAGCCGCTCCACGAGCAGCTCGGCGTGTTCCTCGGGGTCGCCGTCGGCGGCCTCGCGGGTACGGTCGACGATCTCCCAGAACTCCGTCTCGTCCATGCGATCCTCTCGAAAGTGGCCCGAGCCGACGCCGCGCCCTAGTACGTTCGGTGTCTGCCCTCGGGCAGAGGTCAGGGCTTGGCCTTCACAAGGGATCGCGATCCCAAGTGAGAAGCCGCCTGGATTCGTCCGGGAGGAGGAGTCACCACCGCTCCAGCATCACGGCTGGACCGCACCGACGCCACCGCGCGTACGGCGAAGGCCGGTATCCGTTCCCCCAGAGGGATGGATACCGGCCTTCGCCGTACCGACGGGCTCAGAGGCCGTAGCGCTCCCGGGCCTCCTTGACGGCGGACGCCGGCACCTCACCGCGGCGGGCGAGCTGGGCCAGCGCGGCCACCACGATCGACTGCGCGTCGACACCGAAGTGGCGGCGGGCGCCCTCACGGGTGTCGGACAGGCCGAAGCCGTCCGTGCCCAGCGAGGTGTAGTCCTGCTCCACCCACTGGCTGATCTGGTCCGGGACCTGACGCATCCAGTCGGAGACGGCGAGGACCGGGCCCTGGGCGCCTTCCAGCGCGCGGGTGACGTACGGGGTGCGCACCTCGCCGCGCAGCAGCGCCTCGTCGCACTCCAGCGCGTCGCGGCGCAGCTCGCCCCAGGAGGTGGCGGACCAGACGTCGGCCGACACGTTCCAGTCGGCGGCGAGCAGCTTCTGCGCCTCCAGGATCCAGTGGATCGCCGTACCGGAGGCCATCAGCTGGACCTTCGGCGCGTCGGCGGCCGGGGCCGCCTCCGCCAGGTCGGCCGCCGTGTTGAAGCGGTACAGACCCTTGAGGATGCCCTCTTCCACGCCCTCCGGCATGGCCGGCTGGACCTTCGGCTCGTTGTAGACCGTCAGGTAGTAGAAGACGTCCTCGGGCTGCTCGCCGTACATCCGGCGCAGACCGTCCTTGACGATCACCGCGATCTCGTACGCGAAGGCCGGGTCGTAGTTGAGCGACGCCGGGTTCGTGGACGCGATCAGGTGCGAGTGGCCGTCCGCGTGCTGGAGGCCCTCACCGGTCAGCGTGGTGCGGCCGGCGGTGGCGCCGACGATGAAGCCCTTGCCGAGCTGGTCGGCGAGCTGCCACATCTGGTCGGCGGTGCGCTGCCAGCCGAACATCGAGTAGAAGATGTAGAACGGGATCATCGGCTCGCCGTGCGTCGCGTACGACGTGCAGGCGGCGATGAAGTCGGCCATGGCGCCGGCCTCGGTGATCCCCTCGTTGAGGATCTGGCCGTCCTTGGCTTCCTTGTAGTACATGAGCTGGTCGCGGTCGACCGGCTCGTACGTCTGACCCAGCGGCGAGTAGATGCCGGCCGACGGGAACAGGGACTCCATACCGAAGGTGCGGGCCTCGTCGGGGACGATCGGCACCCAGCGCTTGCCGGTCTCCTTGTCCCGCATCAGGTCCTTGACGAGGCGGACGAAGGCCATGGTGGTGGCCATCTCCTGCTTGCCGGAACCCTTGAGCAGCGGGGCGAAGGAGCGGTCGGCCGGAGCCGGCAGGGCGACCTGCTTGACCTTGCGGGCCGGGGCCGGGCCGCCGAGCGCCGCGCGGCGCTCGTTCAGGTACTGGACCTCGGGGCTGTCCGCGCCCGGGTGGCCGTACGGGACCTGGCCGTCGGCGAAGGCGCTGTCCGGGATCGGGAGGCCAAGGAGGTCGCGCATGTCCTTGAACTCGTCGATCGTCAGCTTCTTCATCTGGTGGTTCGCGTTCTTCGACTCGAACCCGGCACCCAGCGTGTAGCCCTTGACGGTCTGCGCCAGGATGACCGTCGGCGCGCCCTTGTGCTCCAGGGCGGCCTTGTACGCGGCGTAGACCTTGCGGGGCTCGTGGCCGCCGCGGGAGCTGTGGAAGCACTCGGCGATCTTCGCGTCGGAGAGCACGCCGGCCAGCTGCACGAGCTCGGCGTTGGCGCCGAAGAAGTGCTGGCGGATGTAGGCCACGTCGCGGGTCGCGTACGTCTGGAACTGCGCGTCCGGTACCTCGCGCAGGCGGCGCACCAGGGCGCCCGTGGTGTCGAGCTGGAACAGCTCGTCCCAGGCCGAGCCCCACAGGGACTTGATGACGTTCCAGCCGGCGCCGCGGAACTGGGCCTCCAGCTCCTGGACCACGCGGAAGTTGGCGCGGACCGGACCGTCGAGGCGCTGCAGGTTGCAGTTGATGACGAAGGTCAGGTTGTCGAGCCGCTCGCGGGAGGCGAGGGCCAGGGCGGCGGTCGACTCGGGCTCGTCCATCTCGCCGTCGCCCAGGAAGGCCCAGACGTGCGAGTTGGCGGTGTCCTTGATGCTGCGGTTCTGCAGGTAGCGGTTGAAGCGCGCCTGGTAGATCGCGGACAGCGGGCCGAGGCCCATGGACACCGTCGGGAACTCCCACAGCCACGGCAGGCGCCGCGGGTGCGGGTAGGACGGCAGGCCGTTGCCGCCGGCCTCCTGGCGGAAGTTGTCGAGCTGCTGCTCGGAGATGCGCCCGTCGAGGAAGGCACGGGCGTAGATGCCGGGGGAGGCGTGGCCCTGGATGTAGAGCTGGTCGCCCGATCCGTCGGCCTCCTTCCCGCGGAAGAAGTGCTGGAAGCCGGTCTCGTACAGCCACGCGGCGGAGGCGAAGGTGGCGATGTGGCCGCCGACGCCGTACTTGGAGCCGCGGGTCACCATGGCGGCCGCGTTCCAGCGGTTCCACGCGGTGATCTTGGCTTCCATCTCCTCGTCACCGGGGAACTCGGGCTCCGCGGCGGTGGGGATGGTGTTGACGTAGTCCGTCTCCAGCAGCTTGGGGAGCGCGAGGCCGGCGGCCTCGGCGTGCTGGAGGGTGCGACGCAGCAGGTATTCGGCCCGGCGTGTACCGGCGGCCTTGGCGACGGCGTCGAGGGAGGCCGCCCACTCGGCGGTCTCCTCGGTGTCGCGGTCCGGGAGCTGGTCGAGCTCGCTCGGAAGCTTTCCTACGGGGTCGGACATCGCTGTGCGCCGCCTTCCGGGTAATGGAGAGGTGGTGAAAAAATCCCTGACGGGCAGGACAGGGTCGGCGGACCTGGTTGAGGTCCGCGACGACTGTAAATCGCTGATCGATGATCGATCAAATAAAAGTGACAAAGAAACGTCCATCTGACGAAAGTCGGCACCGCGTGCCAGGAAGAAAGGCACGCGGTGCCGGTCAAATGGGGGCAATGCCGGCGGCTCACGCCCTCGGAGCGCACCCCAGGACGTGCCGCTTCACGAGCAGACCGATGTCCGGGTCCTGGCTGCGGAACGCCTCGACCAGGGCCTCGTGCTCCTCGGCGTAAGACTTCTGGACGGTTCCCAGCCACCGGATCGACAGGGCCGTGAACACCTCGATGCCCAGGCTCTCCCAGGTGTGCAGCAGCACGCTGTTCCCGGCCGCCCGCACCATCTCCCGGTGGAAGCCCACCGTGTGCCGCACCTGCGCCGTGCCGTCCTCGATGCGGTCGGCCTCCCACAGGGCCGCCACGTGCGGCTCCAGGGCCGTGCAGTCGGCCGCCAGCCGCGGCGCGGCCAGCTCGGCCGCGATCTGCTCCAGGCCGGCCCGGACCGGGTAGATCTCCTCCAGGTCGGCCGCGGAGAGGTTCCGTACGCGCACGCCCTTGTTCGGCGCCGACTCGATCAGCCGCAGGGTCTCCAGCTCGCGCAGGGCCTCCCGTACGGGGGTCTGGCTGACCTCCAGCTCCACGGCGATCCGGCGCTCGACGATCCGCTCACCGGGCTTCCAGCGCCCGCTGACGATCCCCTCCACGATGTGCTCGCGGATCTGCTCGCGCAGCGAGTGCACGACGGGTGGGGTGATCATCGGGGCTTCATCTCCTGGTGGGTGTGCAGGGTCATGCGGGGCCTGATGCGTAGACAATACGGCGGCGCCCCCGCCCGGAAGTATCCCGGACGGGGGCGCCGACAGTGAGGCTGGTTACAAGCCGTTCGGCTCAGAGGCCGAGCTCGACCTCGAACTCGCCGGCTTCGAGGATCGCCTTGACGGCCGAGAGGTACCGGGCCGCGTCCGCGCCGTCCACCAGGCGGTGGTCGTAGGACAGGGTCAGGTACGTCATGTCGCGGATGCCGATGTTGGTGCCCTCGGCGGTCTCGATGACCACCGGGCGCTTCACCGTGGCACCGATGCCCAGGATGGCGACCTGGTTCGGGGGCACGATGACCGTGTCGAACAGCGCACCGCGCGAACCGGTGTTGCTGATGGTGAAGGTCGCGCCCGACAGCTCGTCCGGCGTGATCTTGTTGCCGCGGACCTTGGCGGCCAGGTCGGCCGTCGCCTTGGAGATGCCCGCCAGGTTGAGGTCACCGGCACCCTTGATGACCGGGGTCATCAGGCCCTTCTCGGAGTCCACGGCGATGCCGATGTTCTCCGAGTCGAAGTAGGTGATGGTGCCCTCGTCCTCGTTGATCCGGGCGTTGACGACCGCGTGGGCCTTCAGCGCCTGGGCAGCGGCCTTGACGAAGAACGGCATCGGCGAGAGCTTGACGCCCTCACGGGCCAGGAACGCGCCCTTGGCCTTCTCGCGCAGCTTCATGATCTTGGTGATGTCCACCTCGACCACGGAGCTGAGCTGAGCCTGCGAGTGCAGGGCCTTCATCATGTTGTCGCCGATGACCTTGCGCATGCGGGTCATCTTGACCGTCTGACCGCGCAGCTCGGACACCGCGGCGGCCGGGGCCTTGGCGGCGGGAGCGGCAGCCGGCGCCGGGGCGGCGGCAGCGGCCTTGGCGGCCTCGGCGGCGGCCAGGACGTCCTGCTTGCGGATGCGGCCACCGACGCCGGTGCCCGAGACCGTGGACAGGTTGACGCCGGACTCCGAGGCGAGCTTGCGCACCAGCGGGGTCACGTACGCGCCCTCGTCACCGGCGGAGACCGGGGCGACCGGAGCCGGAGCGGCGACAGGGGCAGGAGCGGCGGCCGGGGCAGGAGCGGCGGCCGGGGCCGGGGCGGCGGCCGGGGCCGGAGCGGCCACGGGAGCCGGGGCGGCGGCCGGAGCCGGAGCGGCAGCGGCGGGAGCGGCCACGGCCGGAGCCGGGGCGGCGGCCGGAGCGGCAGCCTGGACGGGAGCCGGGGCGGCGGCGGCCGGGGCGGCCGCGGGGGCGGCACCGGCGGCGCCGATGACGGCCAGAACGGCGCCGACCTCGGCCGTCTCGTCCTCGCCGATCCGGATCTCCAGCAGCGTGCCGGAGACCGGCGCGGGGATCTCGGTGTCGACCTTGTCCGTGGAGACCTCGAGCAGCGGCTCGTCGGCCTCGACGGACTCGCCGACCTGCTTCAGCCAGCGGGTGACGGTGCCCTCGGTGACGGACTCGCCCAGGGCGGGGAGCACGACATCGGTGCCGGACGCGGCCGGGGCAGCGGCGGCGGGTGCCTCGGCGGCCGGAGCCGGGGCCGCGGGGGCCTCGGCGACGGGGGCCGGAGCGGCGGGGGCCTCGGCGGCGGGGGCGGCGGCCGGCTCGGCGGCCGGAGCCTCCTCGGCGGCCGGAGCGCCGGAACCGTCGTCGATGACGGCCAGCTCGGCGCCGACCTCGACGGTCTCGTCCTCGGCGACCTTGATGGAGGCCAGGATGCCGGCGACGGGCGACGGGATCTCGGTGTCGACCTTGTCGGTCGACACCTCGAGCAGCGGCTCGTCGGCCTCGACGCGCTCGCCCTCGGCCTTCAGCCAGCGGGTGACAGTGCCCTCGGTGACGCTCTCACCGAGCGCCGGAAGGGTTACGGAAACCGACATGGTTTCAGTTGCTCCTAACGAAAGTGCGGAAGTGGTCGTCGCGCCCGTGACGATTAGTCGTGGGAGTGAAGCGGCTTGCCGGCCAGGGCCAGGTGGGCCTCGCCGAGCGCCTCGTTCTGGGTCGGGTGCGCGTGGATGAGCTGCGCGACCTCGGCCGGCAGAGCCTCCCAGTTGTAGATCAGCTGGGCCTCGCCGACCTGCTCGCCCATCCGGTCACCGACCATGTGGACGCCGACCACGGCACCGTCCTTGACCTGGACGAGCTTGATCTCGCCCGCGGTCTTCAGGATCTTGCTCTTGCCGTTGCCCGCCAGGTTGTACTTCAGGGCCACGACCTTGTCCGCACCGTAGATCTCCTTGGCCTTGGCCTCGGTGATGCCGACGGAAGCGACCTCGGGGTGGCAGTAGGTGACGCGCGGCACGCCGTCGTAGTCGATCGGGACGGTCTTGAGACCGGCCAGACGCTCCGCCACCAGGATGCCCTCGGCGAAGCCGACGTGCGCGAGCTGCAGGGTCGGGACGAGGTCACCGACGGCCGAGATGGTCGGCACGTTGGTCTGCATGTACTCGTCGACCAGGACGTAGCCGCGGTCCATCGCGACGCCCTGCTCCTCGTAACCCAGGCCCTGCGAGACCGGACCGCGGCCGACCGCGACCAGGAGCACCTCGGCCTCGAAGGTCTTGCCGTCGGCCAGCGTCACGCGGACGCCGTTCTCCGTGTACTCGGCCTTGTCGAAGAAGGTGCCGAGGTTGAACTTGATGCCGCGCTTGCGGAACGCGCGCTCCAGCAGCTTGGAGCTGTTCTCGTCCTCGACCGGAACGAGGTGCTTGAGGCCCTCGATGACGGTGATGTCTGAGCCGAAGGACTTCCACGCCGAGGCGAACTCGACGCCGATGACGCCGCCGCCCAGGACGATCGCGGACTCGGGCACGCGGTCCAGGACCAGCGCGTGGTCCGAGGAGATGATGCGGTTGCCGTCGATGTTCAGGCCCGGCAGCGACTTCGGCACGGAGCCGGTCGCCAGCAGGATGTGGCGGCCCTGGATGCGCTGGCCGTTCACGTCGACGGAAGTCGGGGAGGAGAGGCGGCCCTCTCCCTCGATGTAGGTCACCTTGCGGGAGGCGACCAGGCCCTGCAGGCCCTTGTACAGGCCCGAGATGACCTCGTCCTTGTACTTCTGGACCCCCGCGATGTCGATGCCCTCGAAAGAGGCCTTGACACCGAACTGGGCGGCTTCGCGAGCCTGGTCCGCGATCTCGCCCGCGTGCAGCAGAGCCTTCGTGGGGATGCAGCCGTTGTGCAGGCAGGTGCCGCCGAGCTTGTTCTTCTCGATCAGGGCAACGTCCAGACCCAGCTGGGATGCGCGCAGCGCCGCGGCGTAACCGCCACTGCCACCGCCGAGGATCACTAGGTCGAAAACGGTGCTGGCGTCGTTCGCCACGTCACGTCCTCCATGCATGTGCGCCGGGCACCGGTCCTCTGTGACCGGGCGGCGGCTGGTAATCGGCCGCTTGTTTCTTCGGCCCTGTGGTGGGGGCCCTGTCCTGCCGAGAACCCATCTTCGCATTTGTCGGGGGAACGCGGGACGCCGGGCCCGCACTGTGGGCGGAGCTTCTGTCCGAGGTGAGGGTTACCGATGCGTAGAAACGTACGGATCCCCGATTATTCGCCATAAGCCGAACGCACCCCGGGCCCTGACCCGCGCCCGGGGTGCGTCACGTCTCACATCCGGGTGGTCAGCCCAGGTCGCCCGTGGCCGTGCGCTCGGCCAGCCGCACCAGGGTGCGCACGGCCGAGCCGGTGCCGCCCTTGGGGGTGTAGCCGTGCGGCGCGCCCTCGTGGAAGGCCGGGCCGGCGATGTCGAGGTGGGCCCAGGTGATGCCCTCGCCGACGAACTCCTGCAGGAAGAGGCCGGCCACCAGGCCGCCGCCCATCCGGACACCCATGTTCGCGATGTCGGCGGTGGGGGAGTCCATGGTCTTGCGCAGCTCGGCGGGGAGCGGCATCGGCCAGGAGGACTCGCCGACCTCCTCGGCGATCTCGTGGATCGAGGTGCGGAAGGCGTCGTCGTTCGCCATGATCCCGAAGGTGCGGTCGCCGAGGGCGAGCACCATGGCGCCGGTCAGCGTGGCGACGTCGACGATCGCGTCCGGGTTGTCCTCGGAGGCCTTGGTCAGCGCGTCACCGAGGACCAGACGGCCCTCGGCGTCCGTGTTGAGGACCTCGACGGTCTTGCCGCTGTACATGCGCAGCACGTCACCGGGCTTGGTGGCGGAGCCGGACGGCATGTTCTCGGCGAGCGCGAGCCAGCCGGTGACGTTGACCCGCAGGCCCAGCTTCGCGGCCGCGACGACGGAGGCGAAGACGGCGGCGGCGCCGGCCATGTCGCACTTCATCGTCTCGTTGTGGCCGGCCGGCTTCAGGGAGATGCCGCCCGAGTCGTAGGTGATGCCCTTGCCGACGAAGGCCAGAGTCTTCTCCGCCTTGGGGTGCGTGTAGCTGAGCTTCACCAGGCGCGGCGGGTTCTCGGAGCCCTTGCCGACGCCCATGATGCCGCCGTAGCCGCCCTTGACCAGGGCCTTCTCGTCCAGCACCTGGACCTTGATGCCGTTCTCCTTCGCGGCCGCGGAGGCGACCGCGGCGAAGGCCTCGGGGGTCAGGTCGTTCGGCGGGGTGTTCACCAGGTCACGGGCGATGTTGACCTCGGTCGCGACGACCGCGGCGCGCTCGGCGGCGGCCTTGTGCTCCTTGTCGCGGGGCTTGGCGCCCAGCAGCGCCACCTCGGCGAGCGGCTGCTTCGGACCGGAGTCCTTGCCGTTGCCGGCCTTCTTCTCGCCGCCCTGGTACGCGGTGAACGCGTACGCGCCCAGCAGCGCGCCCTCGGCGACGGCGGTGACGGCCGAGGCGTCCTCCAGCGGGAGGGCGAAAGCGGCCTTCTTGGTGCCGTGCAGCGCGCGGGCGGCGGCGCCGGCGGCGCGGCGCAGCACCTCCTCGTCGAACGACTCGTCCTTCTCCGGGACGGAGCCGAGCCCCACCGCCAGCACGACCGGGACCTTGAGGCCTGCCGGAGCCGGCAGCTTGGTGATCTCGCCTTCGGCGCCCGAGGCGCCGAGCGCTTCGAGGAGGCCGGCGAGCTTACCGTCGTACGCCTTGTCCACGGCCTCGGCGCCCGCGGCGACCATCGGGCCCTTGGGGCCCTTCGCGACGCCGACGACGAGGGCGTCGGCGCGGAGCGTCGCCGCGCCGGCAGTGCTGAGAGTCAGAGCAGTCACGGTGGTGAAGTCTCGCTTCCGTTTGTGTGTGTGGGCCGAGTGGGTGGACGGCCATCCGTAGCGATCGTATTCGGGCCCGACGGCCGCCAGAAATGAGCCTACGCGCACGGGCTCGCCCGCACGCCACTCGAAGGTTTGGCAAGTTGTTCGATCAAGGGGCCGCCAGGTTCACCCATCCGTGGACTCTGCTCCAGGTTTGCCTCGTAGACCTGACGAGGTCCGAGAGACTCGGTCCACTCTCGCAAGGGGACGCGGGGTTCCTTTGCATGATTTCCACAGAGCCTCCCCGGCCCGGCCGTCCGCCATGGGCCGTGTCGAGGGATGCCTGCGGGGGGAAAGGCCGAAATGGTCAACAAGAATCGGATGAACAGGCTCGCCGCCGTCATGGCCGCAGCAGCCCTGGTGTCCGTGGCAGTACCCGCCGCGTCCGCCCAGGCGGCCGAGGCACCGCGGATCGACCTGAAGGTGCTCGTCGTCGACGACGGCGGCAGCTCGGTCCAGGCGGTCACCGCGGAACTCCGGGACACCGGAGTCCCGTACACCCGCGTCGAGCTGGGCAGCGCGAGCCGCCCGGTCATCAACGCGGCGTTCCTCAGCGACACCCTCGACGGCCGGCCGCGCGCCAAGTACCAGGGCGTCGTCCTGCCGAACGAGAACCCCTTCGGCGAGGGCTCGGCCGAGATGGCCGCGCTCGCCGCGTACGAGACGACGTACGGGATCCGCCAGGTCGACGCCTACACCTGGGCGCACCCGGGCGTCGGGCTGGAGTACACCGACAACGGCGGCTACAGCGGCCAGCTCGACGGCACCCAGGCCGCGGTCACCCCGGCCGGCAAGACGGGGCCCTTCGCCTACCTCGGCGGACAGGTCACCTTCGAGGACAACTCCGCCCTCGTCCCCGAGAGCTTCGGGTTCATGGGCAAGCCGCGCCCCGGCTACACCAGCTACCTCGACGCCCCCGTCGGCTCCGGCCGGGCCTCGCTCGTCGGCGAGTACGCCCACGACGGGCGCAACGAACTGGTCGTCACCTTCGGCTACAACCAGTACCAGCAGCAGTTCCGGCTGCTCGCCCGCGGCATCGTCGACTGGCTCACCCAGGGGATCCACCTCGGCCAGAGCCGCAACTACTTCGCGGTCCACGTCGACGACGTCTTCGCCCCCGACGCCCGCTGGAACAAGGACCTGAACTGCACGCCGGGCGACTACGCCTGCGCGGGCGGCGAGGGCAAGGAGAGCACCATCCGGATGACCGCCGCCGACGCCGTGTACGCGGCGCAGTGGCAGACGTCCAAGAACTTCAAGCTCGACATGCTCTTCAACGGGGGCGCCGGCGAGGAGTGGAAGGCCGAGAACGGCGGGGTCGACGCCCTGACCGCCCAGCTCGTCGCCGACCGCGCCAAGTACCGCTGGATGAACCACACCTACACCCACCCGTTCCTCGGCTGCGTCCAGAACACCGCCGTCGTCCCCTGGACCTGCACGAAGAACGCCCAGGGCGCCGTCCAGTACATGAGCCGCGCCGACATCGCCGCCCAGATCCGCGACAACAACAACTGGGCCGCCTCCAAGGGCATCACCACCGACCGGACCGAGCTCGTCACCGGTGAGCACTCCGGCCTCAAGACCGCACCGCAGCAGCCCGTGGACAACCCCAACCTGGCCGGCGCCCTCGCCGACACCGGGGTCAAGTGGGCCGGCAGCGACAACTCCCGCGAGCCCGCCCAGCGGGCGGTCGGCGCGTCCCTCACCGTCCCCCGGCACCCGATGAACGTGTACTACAACACGGGCACCAACGCCGAGATGGCCGACGAGTACAACTGGATCTACACCAGCCGCGCCGCCGGCGGCAGCGGCGCCTGCGAGGACAACCCGGGGACCTCCACCTGCCTCCCGGCCGCGCTCGACGTCGCCACCGGCTACCTCCAGTACATCGTCCCGCAGGAGGCCCGGACCGCCCTGCGCCACGTACTGGCCAACGACCCCCGCCCGCACTACGTCCACCAGGCCAACCTGGCCGAGGACCGGACCCTCTACCCCGTGCTCAACCAGGTCCTGGACAGCTACCGCACCCTCTACGCGCCCAGCGCGCCGATCGTCAACCAGAGCATGAAGGACACCGGCGTCGAGCTCCAGCGCCGCGCCGCCTGGGACAAGGCGCTCGCGGACGGCAAGGTCACCGCGTACCGCGTCGGCACCACCGTCACCGTGAAGGCGCCCTCCGGAGTCGTCGCCCCGGTCACCGCCCCCACCGGGACGAAGAAGCAGATGCTGCTCGGCACCAGCGACTTCGGCACCGCGTACGCCGGCACCCGCTCCACCTGGACCGCCCCGGAGCTGCTCCAGAGCGCCGTCACGCTCAAGCTGCCCAGCTGACCGTCCGTCACGTCCACGCCGGCCGGCTGACCGTCCGTCACGCTCACGCCGTCCGGCCGACCGTCCGTCCCGCAAGCCGTCATGAGCAACACCCAGCGCCGGCGCTCCGCACACCCATGGGCGCCGGCCCCTTTTCCGTCCTGGGGGGACACACCGTATGAGTCATGGGCGTCACGTCACCATGCTCACCGAAGGCACCTACCCGCACGTCCACGGGGGCGTCAGCACCTGGTGCGACCAACTGGTACGCGGTATGCCGGAGGTCGACTTCAACGTCATAGCCCTGACCGGCTCCGGACGCGAGCCGGTCACCTGGGAACTGCCGCGCAACGTCTACCGGCACACCGCCGTCCCGCTCTGGGGCCCTCCCCCAGCTACCGCTGGGTGGTGCCCCCTGCCCGGACGCGGCCGCCGTTCCGCCCTGCGCGGCAAGGCCCACCGCCGCTTCACCGAGGTCTACGAGGCCTTCCTGCTCTCCCTGCTCGACCCCGCGGGAGACCCCGCCCGGCACGGGTTCTCCGCCGCACTGCGCGAACTGGCCGTCCTCGCCAGGGCCGGAAAACTCGCCCCGGCCCTGCGCTCCGAATCGGTTCTGCGGCTGCTGATGACCGTATGGACCCGCCCCGGCCTCACCACCGCCGCGGCCGCCCCCACCATCCACGACGCGCTCACCGCCACCGACCTGCTGGAACACGCGCTGCGCCCGCTCGGCGTACGGATTCCGCCCGACAGCGTCGCCCACGCCGTCAGCAGCGGCCTCGCCACCCTCCCGGCCCTCGCCGCCAAACACCTCGACGGCGTCCCCTTCCTGCTCACCGAGCACGGCATCTACCTGCGCGAGCGCTACCTCGGCTATCGCAGCGCCGGCCAGCGCTGGCCCGTCAAGGCGCTCATGCTCGGCTTCTACCGCGAGCTCAACACCGAGGGCTACCGGCAGGCCGACCTGATCACCCCGTGCAACCAGTACAACCGCCGCTGGGAGGAGCGCGGAGGCGCCGACTCCGAGCGCATCCGCACCGTCTACAACGGCGTCGACCCGCACGCCTTCCCCGAGGCCGGCCTCGAACCGGACGTGCCCACCCTCAGCTGGTGCGGCCGCATCGACCCGATCAAGGACCTCGAAACCCTCATCCGGGCCTACGCCTTCATGCGCGAGGAGCTGCCCGCCCTGCGGCTGCGCCTCTTCGGACCGGTCCCGGCCGGCTGCGAGGAGTACCGGCTCCGCCTGGAGGAACTCGCCGCCGAACTCGGGGTGAGCGACGGGATCACGTACGAGGGCCGCATCGAGCAGGTGGCCCGGGCCTACGCGGCCGGCCACGTCGTGATGCTCTCCAGCATCAGCGAGGGCTTCCCCTTCAGCATCATCGAAGCCATGTCCTGCGGCCGCACCACCGTCTCCACCGACGTCGGCGGGGTCCGCGAGGCCGTCGGCGACACCGGCCTGGTCGTCCCGCCGCGCGAGCCCGAGACCATGGCCCGCGCCACCCTCGCCCTGCTCCGCGATGACGAACGCCGCGCCGAGCTCGGCCGGCTCGCCCGCAAGCGGGTGGTGGAGAAGTTCACCCTCCACCAGTCCGTGGACGGCTTCCGGCACATCTACCGGGAACTCGCCGGCCAGCCCGTGCTGCCCGTCCACGCCGGCGACAGCTGGACCCAGCGGCTCGCCGACCCCTGGTACCGCGAACTCGCCGCCCTGGGACGTCCCCGGACCGACTCCGCCGAAGGGGGCCTGTGGTGAGCGGATCCCTCTGGCTCAAGCCGCCCGGCGCGGGCAACGCCGCCGACACGCTCCCGGCCATCCCGCGGCCCCGCCGCGAGGGCCCCGGCCCGGCCGCCGACCCGATGGACGAACTCGCCGAACGCCTCGACGGGTTCATCTCCTCCGCCGTCCACCCCGACGAGATCGCCGCCATCCTCGAATCCGACGGCATGACGGACGAGTACATCCGGCTCACCTACGGTCGCCACGACTCCTTCGGCCTCGCCGAGGAGCTCTACGCCCGGGTCCCGCGCTCCTTCCCGGACCCGGGCGCCGCCCCCGACCCCTGGAAGGTCTCCCTCACCGCCTGCCTGCTGCGCGGGGTGATCTTCGCCCTGCCCGGCCTGGCCTACCTCCTCGGCGCACCCCTCCTCGAAGGCCCCCAGGACCGGCTCGGCCTGCCCGCAGGAACGCTCACCCTGCTCGCCGGGGCGCTCATCGGCTGGGTCTGGGACCAGACCCTGTCCCACCGGGCCTACTCCTGGCTCGGCATGGGCGACCGGGCCGCCGCCGGGCGGACCCTGCTCGTCGGCGCCCCCGCCGGATCCCTGCTGGGCACCGCCGCCGCGCTGGCCGTGCCCGGCGGGCCGCCCTTCTCCTACGCCTTCGCCGCCGGACAGGCCCTCTACGTCGGGGCCGCCACCGTCCTGCTGGTCCTCGGCCGGGAGCGGGTGCTGCTCGCCGCGCTCGGCCCGATGGCCGTGGGGGCGCTGCTCGCGCTCTTCGTCGACCTGCCCGTGCCGGTACGGGTGACCCTGCTCGTGGTGTCCCTCGCGGCCGCCTGCACCCTGGCCGTAAGGGAACTCCCGCTGGCCGACGGGGCGCGCGCCGCCGTGGTCCGGATCCGCGGCTGGGCGGCGCGCCGGCCCGGCAAGGGCCCCGTGCGCTGGCGCATGCTGCGCGGCGCCGAGGAGGAGCTCGCGGCCCGCGGGCCCCGCCTGGGGGACTCCGTGCCGTACGGGGTCTTCGGTCTCGGCACCGGCCTGCTCGTGCTGTACGCCGCCCTCGGGGAGGTGCTCGCCGGCGGCCCCGCCGAAGCGGTCGCCGCGCCCTCGGCGGTGGCCCTCACCCTCAGCATGGGTCCCGCCGAATGGCTGCTCCACCGGTTCCGCAGCGGCAGCCTCTCCGGGCTCCAGGGAGCCCGCTCGCCCGGCGCCTTCCGGCAGCGGATGCTCGTCACACTGGCCCGGTGCCTCGCCGTCTACCTGGCGGTGCTGCTGCTCCTGGGCCTGACCGGCAGCCTCCTGTGGCCCGGCGCCCCCGGCCTCACCGGAGTCCGGGTCGCCACCCTGCTGCTGCTCGGCGCGGTGATGTGGACCGGGCTGCTCCTGCAGTCCTTCGGAGCGGTCAGACCCGCCGCCGCCGTCTGCGCCTCGGCCGCCGTCGCCCAGAGCCTGGCCCTGCTGACCGGGCTGGGCCAGCCCCGCACCGTCCAGCTGGTGGTGGCGGGCACCGCCGCCGCCGTCCTGGCCGCCCTGGTCTGCGTGCTCCTCGGCCGCGCCACCGCCCACCGATGACGTACGAGACGTACGAGACGCAGGAGAAGAAGGACCCCATGCTGCTGGTGCCCCTCTACGAGCACCCCGCCGACCGGCCCGAGGCCTGGGAGCGGCTCATCCGCTCCGCCGGCCGGCTGCACTCGGTGGTGCTCAACCCCGACAACGGGCCGGGCGCCGCCGCCGACGAACGGTTCGCCGTCGTCGCCGAGCGGCTGCGCGAGGCCGGGGTGCCCGTCCTCGGGTACGTCGACACCGACTACGGGCGGCGCCCGCACGCCGCGGTGCTGCAGGACCTGCTGCGCCACCGCGACTGGTACGCCACCGACGGGGCCTTCCTCGACCAGGCGTCCGCCGACCCGGAACTCCTCCCGCACTACGGGCGGCTCGCGGTCGCGGCGCGCGCCGCGGGCGCCCGCACCCTCGTCCTCAACCACGGGGTCCACCCGCACCCCGGCTACGCCGAACTCGCGGACCTGCTCGTCACCTTCGAGGGCCCCTGGGACGCCTACCGGGACGCGGCCGCCGTACCGCCCTGGACCGCGGACCATCCCGCCCAGCGGTTCTGCCACCTCGTGTACGCGGTCCCGCCGGGCGCGCCCGCCGCCGAACTCGCCGAGGAGCGGCGGGCGGGCGTGCACTGCGCGGTCCCCGGAACCGGCGCACACCCGTGGGGGACCCTCCCGTACGCCCTGGAGGCGACGGGATGAAACGGCTCCGACTGCTGCTGCTCCTGCCGTTGCTGCTCCTCGCCGTGCTGCTCGCCGCCTGTACCACCGCGGGGCCGCCGGACGACGGCGAGGACGAGGACACGCCCTACCCGTGGCCCGAGCTGGCGCCGGGGGAGATCTGGCGGCCCCGGCCGGGCGTCGGCTGGCAGTGGCAGCTCACCGGGAAGCTCGACACCTCGGTGAAGGCGCCCGTGTTCGACGTCGACGGGTTCAATACCACCAAGGAACAGGTCGCCGAGCTGAAGAAGGCCGGACGCAAGACCATCTGCTACCTCTCCACCGGAGCCTGGGAGGACTTCCGCCCCGACGCGGACGCCTTCCCGAAGGACCTGCTCGGCCAGGGCAACGGCTGGGAGGGGGAGCGCTGGCTGGACGTGCGGCGCGTGGCCGAGCTGGAACCGCTGATGGCCAAACGGTTCGACATGTGCCGGGACAAGGGCTTCGACGCGGTCGAACCGGACAACATGGACGGCTACCGCAACACGTCCGGCTTCCCGCTCACGGCCGACGACCAGCTGCGGTACAACCGGCTGATCGCGAAGCTGGCCCACGACCGGGGCCTGGCGGTCGGCCTGAAGAACGACCTGGACCAGATCCCGCAGCTCGTCGACGCGTTCGACTTCGCGGTGAACGAGCAGTGCGCGCAGTACGACGAGTGCGAGCTGCTGAAGCCGTTCATCGCGGCGGGCAAGGCCGTGTTCCACGTGGAGTACGAACTCCCGGCCGCCCGCTTCTGCGCCCGCTCGCGCGAACTGAAACTGAGCTCCTTGCAGAAGCACTACGACTTGGACGCATGGCGCCGCCCCTGCCGCTAGTCTCCCGGCTGCGCCGGGCAATTCCAGCCCCTCCGGCGATTGAGTGGGGGTCCCCCGGACGGAGCCGGGTTTCTCTCCAGCTACCGCTGGGAGGTGCCCCCAGGGGCTCCGCCCCAGACCCCGCTCCTCGAACGCCGGAGGGGCTGGAACGGTCCGGGCGGAGCCCGAGGGGCGGGGATGTCAGACGGGGAGGATGGCGTGGACGCGGTAGCCGCCGCCGAAGCGGGGGCCCGCGAAGCAGGAGCCGCCGAGGGCACCGGCCCGCTCCCGCATGCCGAGCAACCCGTGCCCACCCCCCGGCTCCGCGGCGGACGGCTCCGTGCCCCCGTCGTCCAGCACGGTCACCTCCACCGACGGCCCGACCCGGACCACGCTGACCTCGGCCCGGGCACCGGGTCCCGCGTGCTTGCGCACGTTGGTCAGCGCCTCCTGGATCACCCGGTACGCCGCCAGGTCCACCGCCGCCGGCAGCGCCCCCGCCTCGCGGTCCAGCTGCACGATCACCTTCACCGGCAGCCCGGCGTGCCGGAAGGTGTCCACCAGCTCCTCCAGGACGCCCAGCCCGGGCGCGGGCTCCGTCGGCGCCTCCGGGTCACCGGACTGCCGCAGCAGCCCCACCGTGGCCCGCAGCTCGTTGAGCGCCGACCGGCTGGCGTCCCGTACGTGGGCCAGCGCCTCCTTGGCCTGGTCCGGCCGCTTGTCCATGACGTGCGCGGCCACTCCCGCCTGCACGTTGACCAGTGCGATGTGGTGGGCCACCACGTCGTGGAGGTCCCGGGCGATCCGCAGCCGCTCCTCGGCGACCCGCCGCCGGGCCTCCTCGTCCCGGGTCCGCTCGGCGCGCTCGGCCCGCTCGCGGATCGCGTCGACGAAGGCCCGTCGGCTGCGCACGGCGTCGCCGGCGGCCGCGGCCATGCCCGTCCAGGCGAAGATCCCGATGTTCTCCTGGGCGTACCACGGCAGCGGCCCGGCGAGCATCGCCACGCCCGTCAGCCCGGCCATGGTGAGCAGCCCGATCCGCCAGGTCGTGGGCCGGTCGGTGCGGGCGGCCACCGTGTACAAGGCCATCACCGCGCTCATGACGACGGGCGCCCGCGGCTCCCCGGTGGTCAGCTCCAGCAGCGAGAGCCCGCAGGTCACGGCCAGTACGGCGCGCGGCTGCCGGCGCCGGAACACCAGGGCGGCGGCGCCGAGCAGCATCAGCAGCAGCGAGGCCGGATCGGGGGTGCGCGTCCCGAAGGTGGGCCCGTGCGGCCCGTGCGGATCGGCGAAGGAGCCGACGACCATGGCCGTGAACGCCCCGAACGCCAGCACGGCGTCGGTCGCGAGCGGATGGGTCCGCATCCACTGCCGGGTGGGGGCGAACCGCCCGAGGTCTGTCGTCACCCCGATACGGTACGGCCTGCCCGGCACCCCCTAAGGCGGTGGCTGTCCGAGGGCGGCGCGGGAGCGTACCGGGTGCCACTGCGCCCGCACCACGCACACCGCCATCACCGCCGCGATCGCCGCCAGGTGTTCCTTGCCCGCCAGGTTGTCCTTGACGAGTACCTCGCCGATCATCGCCAGGATCACGACGGCGCCGGTCAGGTACGCCCGGTAGCGCCAGCAGACGTAGATGGCGAGCCCGACCACGGCGGCCGAGGGCCCGGTGTCGTTGACGATCCGGTCGGACACGGGCAGGCCGAAGGGATGGTCGTGGCCCAGCGCGAGCCCGATCCGCGCGTACGTGGTCCCGGCGAGGGTGGCGACGTAGCCGATCAGCAGGGTGCGCCACCAGCCGATGCAGATCTCCGAGATCCCGAAGACGAGCAGGATCTGCGCGAGCGCCCCCCACACCGGCAGGTCCAGGGCCGGGACGAACAGCGACAGGGGGGTGCGCAGCAGGGCCGGCCAGAGCGGGTCGGCGGCCTTGACCGATCCGAGGTCCTGGACCGGCTGGAAGCCCCAGGGGGTGTTCTGCACGATCTGGAAGACGGAGGTCAGACAGACCGCGCCGATGGTCATCGGGATCGCCCGCCACTTGTCGCGGACGAGCGCGTTCCGGACGGTCCGGAACAGGGGCCCCCACTCACGGCGGGCGGACCGCCGGAGTGGGGAGGTGTTCCACGCTGTCAACGGCGGGTCTCCAGGTGTCTGCGGTGCAGCCACTTCGGAAGGCCGGGGGCCTCCAGAAAGCCTTCGGCCCGGCCGGCCGCGACACCGATCCGCAGCAGGTCCGAACTCTTCTCGAAGAGCATGAACCGCGGTTCCCAGATCGGCCGGTATTTGGCGTTGGCCCGGTAGAGGGACTCGATCTGCCACCAGCGGGAGAAGAAGCTCAGCAGCGAGCGCCACATCCGCAGCACCGGACCGGCGCCGAGCCGGGACCCGCGCTCGAAGACGGACCGGAACATCGCGAAGTTCAAGGAGACCTGGGTGACCCCGATCTCCTTGGAGCGTTCGAGGAGTTCGATGACCATGAACTCCATCAGGCCGTTCTCGGAGTCCCGGTCGCGACGCATCAGGTCCAGCGACAGGCCCTTGGGTCCCCAGGGCACGAAGGACAGCACGGCCCGCAGTTCGCCGTTGCCGTCGGTGCACTCCAGCATCACGCACTGGCCGTCGGCGGGATCACCCAGCCGGCCCAGCGCCATGGAGAAGCCGCGCTCGGTCGCGCCGTCGCGCCAGTCGTCGGCGCGGCGCACCAGCTCGGCCATCTCCTCGGCCGGGATGTCGGCGTGGCGGCGGATGCGGACCGTGTACCCGGCGCGCTTGACGCGGTTGAACGCCTGCCGGACGGTCCGCATGGCGCGGCCCTCCAGGGTGAACTCGGCGGTCTCGACGATCGCCTCGTCACCGAGTTCCAGTGCGTCCAGGCCGTGCCGGGCGTAGATCTGCCCGGCCTCCTCGCTCGCCCCCATCACGGCCGGCACCCAGCCGTGCTCGCGGGCCTCGGCCAGCCACGGGTCGATGGCGCCGGGCCAGGCCTCGGGGTCGCCGATGGGGTCGCCGGAGGCCAGCGAGACCCCGCCGACGACGCGGTAGGTGACGGCGGCCTTGCCGGTGGGGGACCAGATGACGGACTTCTCCCGGCGCAGCGCGAAGTAGCCGAGCGAGTCGCGGTCGCCCTGGCGGGCCAGCAGGGCCCGCAGCCGCTCCTCGTCCTCCTCGCTGATCGGGTCGACGGCGCGGCGCGAGCGGAAGGCGGCGAAGAGCACGGCGAGCAGCAGCAGCATCGACATGACGTTGATGACGACGTCCACCCAGGCGGGCGTGGTGATCGCCTCGTAGGCCCGGTCGTCCGGGGCGAGGGTGATCAGCCGCATCACGCCGTACTTCCAGCGCGCCAGGAAGGTGGCCTCGGAGCTGTGCGGGGCGGTGTTGGCGGCGCCGACGAGGAGGGCCGCGACGAGCGAGGTGACCAGCAGGCCGACGGCGGCGACGGCGGTGGCCAGCGCCGGGTTGGAGCGGTCGCCCTTGGCGTAGAACTCGCGGCGGCCCAGCAGCAGGGCGCCGGTGAAGGCGGCCGTCAGGGCCAGGGAGACCCAGTTCTGCGGATGCTCGCGGATCTCCTCGTACGCGAAGAGCGCGTAGGCGAGCAGCAGTGCCAGGAGGCCGCTGAGGACGAGGTTGAGGATCCAGGAGGCACGCTTGCGGCGGCCGAGGGTGACGGCGAGCAGCAGCGTGAAGAGCCCGGAGGCGAAGCCCGCCGTGAGCATGTACGGGGTGTAGAAGTCCTCGACGTTGTGGCGCCGCAGGTCCTGCCCGAGCGAAACCCACACCGCGCTGAGGAAGTTGACGAAGGTGACGGCGCGCAGGTACCAGACCGCGAACGCGGCGCCGCGCCGTGAGCGGGCGGACCCCCGGCCGGGTTCCCCTCCGGCCTCCCGGCCCGGTTCCCGTCCGGCCTCCCGGCCGCTCCCCGCTGACTTGCCGGCGGGGTTGCCGCCGGTCTCTTTCCTGCCGGATGACGGACCGGTCGCCGGTGAGGCGGTGCGGTCGGTCTCTGCGCTGGTCAAACGGACCTCTCCCATAAAAAGCGATCATATGGGGCGCCGCTGTCCTTGGTTGGGCGGTCGGGGACCACGGCCTGGTCAGGACCGCGGGCCCCGGTGGCTCATTCCGTCGGCTCCGCCGCCGCCCGCTCGGGAAGTTCCGCCGCGAGTGCGGCGGCCGCCTGAACGAGGGGGAGAGCCAGCAATGCCCCGGTACCTTCGCCCACTGTGACGCCGTGGTCGAGCACAGGGTTGAGTGCCATCCGGTCCAGTGCCTTCGCCTGGCCGGGTTCGCCGCTGGCCTGACCGGCCAGCCACCAGTCCGGCGCCCGGAACGCGGCCCGCTGGGCCACCAGCCCGCAGGCCGCCGAGACCACGCCGTCGAGGATGACCGGCGTACGGCGCACCGCGCACTGGAGCAGGAAACCGGTGATGGCGGCCATGTCCGCGCCGCCCACCGCGGCCAGCAGCGCGACCTGGTCGCCGAGCACCGGGCGGGCCCGGCGCAGCGCGTCGCGGATCGCCGCGCACTTGCGCATCCAGGCCAGGTCGTCGATGGGCAGTCCGCCGCGGCCGGTGACCACCGAGGCATCGGTTCCGCACAGCGCGGCGACGAGGGTGGCGGCGACGGTGGTCCCGCCGACGCTGAGATCACCGAGGACGACCAGGTCCGTGCCGGAGTCGGCCTCCTCGTCGGCGATGCGCATCCCGAGCCGGACGGCCGCCTCGGCCTCCTCGGCCGTCAGTGCGTCCTCCACGTCGATGCGGCCGCTGCCGCGCCGCACGCGGTGCCCGGTCACGTCCGCGGGGAGCAGCCCGGGATCGCAGTCCAGTCCGGCGTCGACGATCCGTATCGTGGCGCCGAGCCGGCCGGCCAGGACGGCGACGGGGCTGGCCCCGTCCAGGACGGCCCGCACCAGCTCGTGGCCGGTGGACGCGGCCCGCGCGGAGACGCCCGCGGAGGCGATCCCGTGGTCGGCGGCGAACAGCACCACGCGGGGGCGCTCGATCGGCTTGACCGGCACCTGCCCCTGCGCCGCGGCGAGCCACTCGGCGAGCTCGTCCAGCCGGCCCAGCGCACCGGGCGGCACGGCGAGCCGCTCACGGCGTTCCTCGGCATCACGCCGGACGCCCCCGTCGGGGCGCTCGATCAGATCAGAGAAGTCGTCGAGATTCAGCGTGCTCATCTGCCAGAGAGTACAGCCGGTGAGGCGCACCCTCAGGCCGTGGGCGAAGGCCCCGAGTTCAGGTTCCCGGGGGCCTCTCGCGGCCCGGCCGCCGGCCCGCTTCCGGGGCCCGGTTCACGGCCCGCCCCACGGGCTCACACCGGCGGTTCCTTGAGCACGATCACCTGCCCCGCGACGACCAGCAGCACGTGCTCGCACTCGCCCGCGACCCGCGCGTTCAGCCGGCCCAGCTCGTCACGGAAGCGGCGGCCCGAGGGGGTCGCGGGGACGACGCCCGAGCCGACCTCGTTGCTGACCAGCACGATGTGGCGCCGGGTCGAGCGCACCGCCGCCACCAGCCCGGCGGTGCGCTCGCCGAGCTTCCGCTGCCCGCTCTCGGCCCAGACGGCGTCGTCCCAGGCCCCCGCCCGGTCCATCGCGTCCGTCAGCCACAGCGCCAGGCAGTCGATCAGCAGCGGCGGCCCCTCCTCGGCCAGCAGCGGAACCAGCTCACAGGTCTCCAGCGTCCGCCAGCTGCCCGGCCGGCGCTCCCGGTGCAGGCCGATCCGCTGCGCCCATTCCGCGTCCCCGTTCCGGGTGCCGGCGGTGGCCACGTAGACCACCTCGGGGAAGGACTCCAGCCGGCGCTCGGCCTCCACGGACTTGCCCGAGCGGGCCCCGCCCAGCACCAGGGTCCGGCGCGGCAGGTCCGGCACCGGGTGGTACTCCCCGACGGTCACGGTGGTCCCGTCCGGCACGGCCCGGGCCCCGGCGACCGCGCACCGGCGCTCCAGCTCCCGGCCCGGCGCGACGTCGTGGTCCAGGTGGACGGCGATCACGTCCGTGGCCGGGCCGACGGCGCCGCTCGCCCGCAGCCGGGCGAGGGCCTCTGGCCGCCCCAGCACATCGGCGAGCACCACGTCGTACGGGCGCTGCCCGGTCACTTCGCTCGTCCCGGCCGGGGCCCCGCCGGGCGGCAGGTACAGCAGCCGGCCGCCGTCCGGGCCCGTCACCTCGTACCCGGTGCCCGGCGCGTCCATCGGCACCGCCCGCACCCGGTGTCCGGAGATCACCGCGAGCTCGCGCCCGTCCGGGACCCGCCCTGCGGCCGGCAGCCCGGGCGGCAGCTCCACGGCGGGTCCGTCGTGCGGGTGAGTCAGCAGGACCTGCCGTACGCCGGCCAGCGAATGCCCGGCCCGGGCGCCGGCCAGCACGGCGCCGGGGGTCAGGTCGAGGAGCAGCGCCCCGTCGACCAGTACGGCCGTGGCGGCGCGGGACCGCCCGCCGACGGAGACGGCGCAGGCCGCACAGGGGCAGTCGGGACGGGGCAGGCCCTCGGGTGTGCCGGTGCCGAGCAGAGTGAGTTCCACAGGATGATCCTCCCGCGTCCCCGAGACTGCTGCGCGCCCGGCTACTCTGCGGGCAGACTCAGGGCAGGAAGCGTGCGAGCAACGGAGGCGGACATGGCGTGGACGTGGCGGTTCGAGACGGCCGACGGCACCGAGACGAGCCCGTCGGTGGTGCCCGAGGAGTTCACCACGCAGGGGGACGCGGAGTCCTGGATCGGCGAGTACTGGAAGGACCTGCTGGAAGGCGGCACCGAGCAGGTGAAGCTGTCCGACGACAACGGGACCGAGCTCTACACGATGAGCCTGCGCGCCGCCTTGGAGGCGTAGCCGCACCGTTCAGCCTCGCCGGCGTTTGAGTGGGGGTCCCCCCGGACGGAGTCCGGGGGAGGGTCCGGGCGGAGCCGGGTTCCCTGGGGCTGCGCCCCGGACCCCGCTCCTCAAACGCCGGAGGGGCTGGTTTGTGCCGGCGAGGCCGGGTGTGCCGACGAGGCCGGGTGCGGCCGCGAGCCTCGGGTATGCCGGGGCTGGGTGCCGGGCGCGGCGGAACCGGCCCGGGAAACTGCTAGCCCCGCACGCCGCACAAGTGCAGCAGCGCGGCCACGCCGCGGTAGGGGTCGGTCCGCCCCGCGCGGTCCTCGGCGGTCAGGAGCCGCTCCAGCTCCTCGTCCGGCGGCAGCACCTCGCCCGCCTCGGTGCCGTCGGTGAAGACGCGTACGCCGTACCAGGCGCCCAGCGGAGCGCCGATTCCGGACAGCGTGGCCGTCAGCCCGGCCAGCCGGTCGGCGCGCACGTCCAGGCCCAGCCGGTTCGTGTACTCCGTGCTGTCGAAGGCGTCCAGCGCGGCCTTCCAGTCGCCGTCCAGCCCGGGCCGCATGGCGAGCGCGTCGCCGTTGCGCACCAGCAGGGACAGCAGACCGCCCGGGGCCAGCATCCGGGCCAGCCCGGCGAGCATGGCGTCCGGCTCGGGCACGTACATCAGCACCCCGTGGCACAGCACCACGTCGAAGCTGCCCGGCAGGAAGTGGGCGCCGGTCTCGCGCCCGTCCCCCTCCATGAGCTGCACCCGGTCGCGGATCCCGGCGGGCTCCTCGGCCAGTGCCTCACGGGCGACGGCCAGCATGCCGGGGTCCTGCTCCAGGCCCGTCACCTTGTGCCCGGCCCGGGCCAGCCGCAGCGCCTGGGTGCCCTGGCCCATCCCCACGTCGAGGACGCGCAGCCGCTGCCCGACCGGGAAGCGCTGCGCGATCTGCTCGTCGACCTGCCGGCCCACCAGTTCCTGCCGGACGGCGTTACGCAGTCCGCCCAGGCCCTCGAGCCAGATCCGCGCGCCCTCGGAGAATCCGCTCAGGGCCGTTCCCCGCGCTTGACCTGCGGCTTCGGCAGGCGCAGCCGGCGCATCTGGAGGGTGCGCATGAGGCCGTACGCGACCGCGCCGCGGCGCGGCTCGTTCGGGAAGCGCTCGTTCAGCGCCTTGCGCAGGCGGAACAGCAGGCCGATGGAGTCGAGGATGATCAGGACGATCACGCCGAGCCACAGCAGCAGCGCGACGTTCTGGATCGTCGGCTGCCGGATCATGCTGAGCACCAGGATGACCACGGCCAGGGGCAGGAACATCTCGGCGACGGAGAAGCGGGAGTCCACGAAGTCGCGGACGTACCTGCGGACGGGACCCTTGTCCCGGGTGGGCAGGTAACGCTCGTCGCCGCTGGCCAGCGCCTCGCGCTGCCTGGACATCTCGGCGCGGCGGCGCTCACGGGCTCGCTTGGCATCCTCCTTGCGGTTGCCGGTCGAGGCCACCACGGCCTTGCGCTGCGACTGGGCCACAGCACGCTTCGGCGTAGGGCGGCCCTTCGGGGCCTGCGGGTCACGGGGCTGCGAGAGGTCGGCGCTCACCTTGTCGGTGGCGGCGGCCTTCTCTTCCTTGGAGGAGCGGCTACCAAACACAAAACCCAAGCCTACGTGGTCGTGGGCACGGCCCCCACCCCGGCGGGGAACGATCCGGCAACGGCGGGCGTCTTCCCATTGCACGGTGTGTGCGGTGTCCGCCTCTCCTGGGATCACCTACTCCTTACGCCTGACACGGCGTGGCTGTAGTCGTCCTGGAGGAGGAGCGCATCCGTACTCGAACAGTGCGGTAATGGAGACAGGGCCCGTACTGTGGGTCCTGTCGGTGACCTGGAGCACAGTCCGTCTAGAAGGGGGCGCGCGAAGCCCATGAGCGGTGTCATGAAGCGTATGGGGATGATCTTCCGCGCGAAGGCGAACAAGGCCCTTGACCGGGCCGAGGACCCGCGCGAAACCCTCGACTACTCGTACCAGAAGCAGCTGGAGCTGCTGCAGAAGGTGCGCCGCGGAGTCGCCGACGTGGCGACCTCCCGCAAGCGCCTGGAGCTGCAGCTGAACCAGCTCCAGGGGCAGTCCGCCAAGCTGGAGGACCAGGGCCGCAAGGCGCTCGCCCTCGGCCGCGAGGACCTGGCCCGCGAGGCGCTGTCCCGCCGCGCCGCGCTCCAGCAGCAGGTCAGCGACCTGGAGGTGCAGCACCAGACCCTGCAGGGCGAGGAGGAGAAGCTGACGCTCGCCTCCCAGCGGCTCCAGGCCAAGGTGGACGCCTTCCGTACGAAGAAGGAGACCATCAAGGCCACCTACACCGCGGCCCAGGCGCAGACCCGGATCGCGGAGTCCTTCTCCGGCATCTCCGAGGAGATGAGCGATGTCGGCCTGGCCATCCAGCGGGCCGAGGACAAGACCGCCCAGCTGCAGGCGCGCGCGGGCGCGATCGACGAGCTGCTGGCCTCGGGCGCGCTCGACGACCAGAGCGGGCTGGGCTCCAAGGACGACATCCAGGCCGAGCTGGACCGCCTGTCGGGCGGTACGGACGTGGAGCTGGAACTCCAGCGCATGAAGGCCGAGCTGGCGGGCGGCCCGTCCGCGCAGCAGCAGGCCATCGAGGGCGGTGCCCCGGGCAACGCCCAGCCGTCGCAGACCCAGCACCGGTTCGACAAGCAGTAGGACGGGGCCCGTCATGATTGTCCGCATCATGGGGGAAGGTCAGGTGGAGCTGGCCGACAGCCACTTCACCGAGCTCAACAAGCTGGACGACGAACTGCTCGCGGAGATGGAGAGCGGCGACTCGGAGGGCTTCCGGCGCACGCTGGGCGCCCTGCTCGAAGCGGTACGGCGGCTGGGCCGGCCGCTCCCGGACGACGCGCTGGAGCCGTCCGAGCTGATCCTCCCCGGCTCCGACGCGAGCCTCGACGAGGTCAGGGAGATGCTCAGCGACGACGGCCTGATCCCGGGCTGAGTCCGCACGGAAACGCGGACGCACGGACACGCGGATACGCGGACGCACTGGCGCACCGACGCACGGACACGCCGACCCCGGACGTCACGACGGGCCCTTCCCCTCCCGGGGGAGGGCCCGTCGTCGCACGTTCGCCGTCACTGCGGCGGCTTCTCCAGGGAGACCGCGGTCCGCTCGGGGTCGGGGGTGCCGCCGATGAAGTTCTCGAACCTGCGGCGCGGCCGCGCCCAGCGCCGGTCGTGGTGGAAGGCGCGCAGCCCGGCCTTGGCGCGGGCGCGCGGGCGGTTCGCGTAGAACCTCTTCGCGTACGGGGACCCGGGCCGGGCCAGCCGGATCGCCCCGACCAGCGCCACGAAGGGCACGATCACGCCGAAGAGCGCGGTGCGCGCCTTGCCCTTCCACAGGGCGACCAGGGCCAGGAAGAAGTTGAAGGCCGCGTTCATGGCGACCAGCCCGCGGCTCTGGCGCTCCTCGGGGGTCAGGTCGTTGACCCCGAAGGGCACGAACCCGCCCAGGACGAGGGCCACCACCGCCGCCGTGACGACCACGATCTCCACGCTCTTGCGGCCCTGCTCGCTCCAGTAGACGTCGTCGAGGTGCAGGATCAGCGCGAACTCGTCCAGGACCAGGCCCGCGCCCAGCCCGAAGATCACGGCCGAGAGCGCCCCGCCGAAGCCGTACCGGCCGGCGCCGACCGCGCCGAAGCCGCCGATGATCACGAGGATCACGCCGGGGACGACGTGGTGGATGTGCACACCGCCCGGGGTGACGTTCTTGAAGGGGCCGCGGCCGGCCCGGATCATCCGGGTGATCACGCGGGTGACCAGGAACGACATCACGAAGGAGAGCAGGGCGAGGAGGAGGGGGAGCTTCCCCGGTTCGACGATGTTCCGATACCACCAGTGACCCATCCCACGGACTCCCTATTTGGCACGTAATGGGTAATTTACCGCTCTCGCCGAAGGGGTAGCGTTCCCGCCGATGACAGATTCGTTCGATGGCCCGCCCCTGACGCCGCCCCCGGAACGCGCCGCGTTCCCCGACGGCCTCCGCTTCGCCTTCGGCACGCTCACCGTGCTGCCCGCCCGCATCACCCGCTGGGACCGCCCCGCCGCCCGCACCGGGATGGCCTGCGCCCCGCTCGCCGGGCTGGTCGTCGGCGTGCTCGCGGCCGTCCCCGGGGTGCTCCTGCTGGTCCTCGGCGGGGGCCCGCTGCTCGCCGCGGCCGTCACCGTCGCCGTACCGGCCGCGCTGACCCGGGGGCTGCACCTGGACGGGCTCGCCGACACGGCGGACGGCCTGGGCAGTGCCAAACCGGCCGACGAGGCCCTGCGCATCATGAAACAGTCCGACATCGGCCCCTTCGGTGTCGTGGCCCTGGTGATCGTGATGCTGGTGCAGGTGGCGGCCCTGTCCGACGCGTACGCCGACAGCTGGATCCGTGGCGCCCTCGCCGCCGTGGTCGCCGCCGTGACGGCCCGCGTCGCCATGACCCTGGCCTGCCGCGAAGGCGTCCCGGCCGCCCGCCCCGGCGGGCTCGGCGCCGCCGTCGCCGAAGTGGTGCCGCGCCCCGTCGCCGCGGCGATCGCCTTCCTCGCCGTCGCCGCGGCCGCGGCCGCCGCCCTCCCGCTGGGCCTGCCCGCCGCCGGCCGGTACGCGGCGGCGGTCCTGGTGGCCCTGCTCGCCGCGCAGCTCCTGCTCCGCCGCTGCGTACGCCGCTTCGACGGGGTCACCGGAGACGTCTTCGGCGCCCTGGCCGAGGTCGCGGCGACCACCGCCCTGATCGTCCTCGCCCTGGGCTGAGCCGGCGCCGGGGGCCGGCGGACGTCCGGTCCGACGGGACCCTCGCGTCCGGTCCGACGGGACCCTCGCGTCCGGCCCGGGCGGGCCCGCGTACGCTCACCCCGTGGACGACACGCCGACGGAACTGCCCGCCGCCGCGCCCATCCGGGTGCTGCTCGCCGACGACCAGGCACTGCTGCGCAGCGCCTTCAAGGTGCTCGTCGACTCCGAACCCGACATGGAGGTCGTCGGGGAGGCCTCCGACGGGGCGCAGGCCTTCGAACTGGCCCGCCGCACCCGCGCCGACGTCGTGCTCATGGACATCCGGATGCCCGGCACCGACGGCCTCGCCGCCACCCGCATGATCAGCGCGGACCCGGAACTCGCCGCCGTGCGCGTGGTGATGCTGACGACCTTCGAGGTCGACGAGTACGTGGTCTCGGCGCTGCGGGCCGGCGCCTCCGGCTTCCTCGGCAAGGGCGCCGAGCCCGAGGAGCTGCTCAACGCCATCCGCATCGCCGCCGCCGGTGAGGCGCTGCTGTCCCCGGCCGCCACCAAGGGGCTCATCGCCACCTTCCTCGCCCAGGGCGGCGGCGCCGGCCCGGCCGCCGCCGGAGCCTCGGCCGGGATGCACGCGCAGCGGCTCGCCGCGCTGACCGTCCGGGAGCGCGAGGTCCTCGTACACGTCGCGGCGGGGCTGTCCAACGACGAGATCGCCGGCCGGCTGGAGGTCAGCCCGCTCACCGTCAAGACCCACGTGAACCGGGCCATGGCCAAGCTCGGGGCGCGTGATCGGGCGCAATTGGTGGTCATTGCCTACGAATCGGGGCTGGTCCGCCCCCGCGCGGAGTAGTGCGGGAGTAGGCGGCAGCAGTGCGGCGTACTACGGACGCGGTATGCCGCACATAAGGACGGGACCTGCGAGCGACGAAACGCACCCGGCGGATGGGACAGGGTGGGAGTGCCCTCGCGTTCGTCACAGCAGAGAGATCCCATAACCATGTCGTGGCTGTCCCGCTTCAGCCTTGCCCAAAGGGCGTTGGTCGGCCTCGTGTCGATCGTCGCGCTCCTCTTCGGCGCCATAGCCATCCCGCAGCTCAAGCAGCAGCTGCTGCCGTCCATCGAACTGCCGATGGTGTCCGTGCTCGCGCCCTACCAGGGCGCCTCGCCCGACGTGGTGGAGAAGCAGGTCGTCGAACCGATCGAGGCCATGCTCAAGGGCGTCGACGGCATCACCGGCATCACCTCCACCGCCAGCGAGGGCAACGCCCTCATCATGGCCACCTTCGACTACGGCGACAGCGGCACCAAGCAGCTCGTCGCCGACGTCCAGCAGGCCGTCAACCGGGCCCGCGTCCGGCTGCCCGCCGAGGTGGACCCGCAGGTGGTGGCCGGTTCCACGGACGACATCCCGACCGTCATCCTCGCCGTCACCTCGGACAAGGACCAGCAGGCGCTCGCCGACCAGCTGGAACGCTCCGTCGTCCCCGTCCTGTCGGACATCGAGGGCGTCGGCCAGGTCACCGTCGACGGCGTCCAGGACCTCCAGGTCACCGTCACCCCCGACGAGGCCAAGCTCGCGGCCGCCGGCCTCGACGGCGCCGCGCTCGCGCAGGGCCTCCAGGCGGGCGGCGCGGCCGTACCCGCCGGCTCCTTCGACGAGGCGGGCAAGAACCGCACCGTCCGGGTCGGCGCCGGCTACACCTCGCTCGCCCAGGTGGAGGAGCTGCGCCTGAGCCCCGGCCCCGGCAAGCCGGCCGTCCGCCTCGGCGACGTCGCCACCGTGAAGCAGGAGGCGGCCAAGGCCGACTCCATCACCCGGACCAACGGCAAGCCCAGCCTCGCCCTCGTCCTCACCATGGACAAGGACGGCAGCGCCGTCGCCATCTCCGACGCCGTCAAGGACAAGCTCCCCGAGCTGCGTTCCACCCTCGGCGCCGGCGCCGACCTGACCGTCGTCAGCGACCAGGGCCCGGCCGTCGCCAAGTCCATCTCCAGCCTCACCACCGAGGGCCTGCTCGGCCTGCTCTTCGCGGTGATCGTGATCCTGGTGTTCCTGGCCTCGCTGCGCTCGACGCTCGTCACCGCGGTCTCCATCCCGCTGTCCGTGGTCCTCGCGCTCATCGTGCTGTGGACCCGCGACCTGTCGCTCAACATGCTGACCCTGGGCGCCCTCACCATCGCCATCGGCCGCGTCGTCGACGACTCGATCGTGGTCCTGGAGAACATCAAGCGCCACCTCGGCTACGGCGAGGAGCGCGAAGCCGCCATCATCACCGCGGTCAAGGAGGTCGCCGGCGCGGTCACCTCCTCCACGCTCACCACCGTCGCCGTCTTCCTGCCGATCGGCCTCGTCGGCGGCATGATCGGCGAGCTCTTCGGTTCCTTCTCGCTCACCGTCACCGCGGCCCTGCTGGCCTCGCTGCTCGTCTCGCTGACGGTCGTGCCGGTGCTCTCGTACTGGTTCCTCAGCGCGCCCAAGGGCGTCACCGCGGGGGACGCCGAGAGCGCGGCCAAGGCACGGCGCGAGGCCGAGGAGAAGGAGGCGCGCAGCCGCCTCCAGCGGTTCTACGTACGGGTCCTCGGCTTCGCCACCCGGCGCCGCCTGACCAGTGTGGCCATCGCCGTGGTCGTCCTCCTCGGCACCTTCGGGATGACCCCGATGCTGAAGACCAACTTCTTCGACCAGGGTGAGCAGAACGTCCTGACGGTCAAGCAGGAGCTCGCCCCCGGCACCTCGCTGGCCGCCTCCGACGAGGCGAGCCGCAAGATCGAGAAGGTGCTCGCCTCGGTCGAGGGCGTCAAGAGCTACCAGGTCACCGTCGGCTCCTCCGGCTTCCTCGCGGCCTTCGGCGGCGGTACGGGCTCCAACCAGGCCTCGTACCAGGTCTCGCTGAAGGACGCGGGCGACGGGGAGGCCGTGAAGAAGCAGATCGAGGACGAGCTCGCCGCGCTCGACGGCATCGGCGACACCCGCATCTCGGCGGGCGACGCCTTCGGCAGCCAGAACCTCAGCGTGGTCGTCAAGGCCGGCGACGGCGAGGTCCTCGCCAAGGCCGCCGAGCAGGTCCGCGCCGAGGTGGCGAAGCTGGACAACGTCACCGACGTGCAGAGCGACCTGTCCCAGTCCGTGCCCCGGATCTCGGTGACCGCCACCCCCAAGGCGGCGGAGGCGGGCCTGAACCAGGCCGCGCTCGGCGCACTCGTCGGACAGGCCGTACGGGGCAACCCGGCGGGCAAGGCCGTACTGGACGACACCGAGCGGGACATCGTCATCAAGTCGGCGCGGCCGGCCACCACCCTGGCCGAACTGCAGGCGCTCCCCGTCGGCCCGCTCAGGCTCGGTGACATCGCCGAGGTCAAGGAGGTCGCCGGCCCGGTCGCGATGACCCGGATCGACGGCGCCCGCGCCGCGACCATCACCGCGAGGCCGCAGGGCGACAACACGGGCGCGGTCAGCGCCGAGCTCCAGACGAAGCTCAAGGCCCTGGACCTCCCCGAGGGCGCCACCGCCTCCATCGGCGGCGTCTCCGAGGACCAGGACGAGGCCTTCGGCTCGCTCGCCCTGGCCATGCTCGCGGCCATCGCGATCGTGTTCATGCTGCTGGTCGCGACCTTCCGCTCGCTGGTCCAGCCGCTGATCCTGCTGGTCTCCATCCCGTTCGCGGCGACCGGCGCACTCGGCCTGCTCCTCGTCACCGGCACCCCGATGGGCGTCCCGGCGATGATCGGCATGCTGATGCTCATCGGCATCGTGGTGACCAACGCGATCGTCCTGATCGACCTGGTCAACCAGTACCGCGCCCAGGGCCTGGGCGTCGTCGAAGCGGTCATCGAGGGGGGCCGGCACCGCCTGCGCCCGATCCTGATGACGGCCCTGGCGACGATCTTCGCGCTGCTCCCGATGGCGCTGGGCGTCACCGGCGAGGGCGGCTTCATCTCGCAGCCGCTGGCGGTCGTGGTGATCGGCGGCCTGGTCAGCTCGACCCTGCTGACGCTGCTCCTGGTGCCGACCCTCTACACGATGGTCGAGCTCCGCAAGGAGCGCCGCCGCGCCAAGCGCTCGGCGCGCGGCGAGGCCAAGCCGAGGGTGGTTTCCCCCAGCGAGGAAGAGGCGCCGGCCAACGTCTGACCGGACCGGGCGGGCCGAGTCACTCGGCCCGCCCGCCCGACCGAATGCCCGAAGGGGCGGCTCCCGTACGGGAGCCGCCCCTTCGGGCATCTGCGGGCCGGAGCCGTACCGTCGCCCCTACGGGAGGGCCAGCATCCGCTCCAGCGCGAGCTTCGCGAAGCTCTCCGTCTCCTTGTCGACCTGGATCTGGTTGACGAGGGTACCCTCGGCCAGGGACTCCAGGGTCCACACCAGGTGCGGGAGGTCGATGCGGTTCATCGTCGAGCAGAAGCAGACCGTCTTGTCGAGGAAGACGACCTCCTTGTCCTCCGCGGCGAATCGGTTCGCCAGGCGGCGGACCAGGTTCAGCTCGGTGCCGATGGCCCACTTGGAGCCGGCCGGGGCCGCCTCCAGCGCCTTGATGATGTACTCCGTCGAGCCGACGTAGTCCGCGGCCGCCACGACCTCGTGCTTGCACTCGGGGTGGACCAGGACGTTCACGCCGGGGATGCGGGCGCGGACGTCGTTGACCGAGTCGACCGAGAACCGGCCGTGGACCGAGCAGTGCCCGCGCCACAGGATCATCTTGGCGTTCCGCAGCTGCTCGGCGGTCAGGCCGCCGTTCGGCTTGTGCGGGTTGTAGAGCACGCAGTCGTCCAAGGACATGCCCATGTCGCGGACGGCGGTGTTGCGGCCCAGGTGCTGGTCCGGCAGGAAGAGCACCTTCTCGCCCTGCTCGAAGGCCCACTCCAGGGCCTTCTTCGCGTTGGACGACGTACAGATCGTGCCGCCGTGCTTGCCCGTGAAGGCCTTGATGTCGGCAGAGGAGTTCATGTAAGAGACGGGAACCGTCGTACCGGCTATGCCGGCCTCGGTCAGCACGTCCCAGCACTCCGCGACCTGCTCGGCGGTGGCCATGTCGGCCATCGAGCAGCCGGCGGCCAGGTCCGGCAGGACCACCTTCTGGTCGTCCGAGGTCAGGATGTCCGCGGACTCGGCCATGAAGTGCACGCCGCAGAAGACGATGTACTCGGCCTCCGGCTTGGCGGCCGCGTCCTTGGCCAGCTTGAAGGAGTCGCCGGTGACGTCCGCGAACTCGATGACCTCGTCACGCTGGTAGTGGTGGCCGAGGATGAAGACCTTGTCCCCGAGCTTCTCCTTGGCCGCGCGGGCACGCTCCACGAGGTTCGGGTCCGAGGGCGAGGGCAGGTCGCCGGGGCACTCCACCCCGCGCTCGCTCTTGGGATCGGCCTCACGGCCGAGCAGCAGCAGGGCAAGGGGCGTCGGCTGGACGTCCAACGGCTGGGCGGTGGTCACGACACGCACCCTTTCTGTTCTGCGACAAGGGACTTCTGGATCATCGCTTCGACTTCTCGTCTACTTGACGCTATCTATCATAACCGCTTCACGTCAGTTTGACGATGCCGATAGTGTCAATGTGACGCATCAGCCCTCGATTCGTCGGGCCCACCCCCGGGCGCGGTGTGCGAGCATGGAATATCTGAAACAAGCGTCGGGTCCCGGAATGAATCCGCGGTCCCGCTCGTTGCCACCGACGGCAAGAGTCCGACGTTTCCCCGTCTCCGACGGGGAGCCGCCCACTTCGGGAGTGAATGCAGATGTCCGTACAGGACGACAAGACCACCGTGAGCGACGGCATCCTCCTGTCCGACGCCGCCGCCGAAAAGGTCAGGACCCTCCTGGAGCAGGAAGGCCGCGATGACCTGGCGCTCCGCGTCGCCGTCCAGCCCGGCGGCTGCTCCGGCCTGCGCTACCAGCTCTTCTTCGACGAGCGCTCCCTCGACGGCGACGTCGTGAAGGACTTCGACGGTGTGAAGGTCGTCACGGACCGGATGAGCTCCCCGTACCTCCACGGCGCGTCCATCGACTTCGTCGACACCATCGAGAAGCAGGGCTTCACGATCGACAACCCGAACGCCACGGGCTCCTGCGCCTGCGGCGACTCGTTCAGCTAAGCCTGAACCCCCCGCACGTCCGACGAGGGCCCGCCTCCGGTCACATCGACCGGAGGCGGGCCCTCGCCGCATGCCCGAGGACCTGAGCGCTATTGCCGGGGAAGCGGCTTGCCCGTGGTCGCGTCGAGCACCTTCCGGTCACCCGGCGGCTGCTGCAGCGTCGTCGTCAGGGACATCTCCTGCGCGAGCATGATGCAGGCCTGACCCGGCTTGTTCGGGGTGTCCGTGATCTTCACCAGGACCGACTCGGCCGACTCCCGCGCCTCCAGGGCGTAGGTGCTGCACACGCTGCCCCAGAAGTTCACGGTCAGCTTCCGGTCGGCCTGCGCGTACGAGAACCCGGGCACGGTACGACCGTCCTTCGGGGCGGGGGTGCTCTGCTCGGCACCGGCCGGCTGGGCCACCGTGTGGGCGGGCGCGCCGCCGCGCCCCGCCACCTCGAAGAGCCAGGCCGGGACCAGGCCCCGCGCGCCGTTCACCGTGCCCGGGGCCAGCCCGAGCACCGCGCCCTGCACCGTCTCCGTCCGCGGCGGCTTCATCGGCCGCGGCTCCGGGTTGCACGGCACCGTGTCGGTGGCCGCCACCGGGGCGTCCGGCGTCAGTGGGACCGCGCTGGCGCAGCCGCTGGGGTCGGGGGCGCCGCCCTCCCGGCCGCCCGACTTCGCGTTCAGCTGTGCCAGCGCCTCCACGGCCCCGACCACCGGCTGCTCGGCCGCCCGTACCGGTGCCTTCAGCTCGCCGCTGCCGCCGACGACCGTGCCGTCGCCGGCCACGCTCACCTTCGTGGACCAGCCCTGCGTGGGCAGCCCGCCGACCACCGGATCGGCGCTCACCACCCGCACCGAACCCTGGGTGAGCCGGGCATCGAGCTTCGCCCCGTCCTGCCCCGCGGCGGCCAGCACGGGGGCCGCGGCGGCCTTGGCGGCCTCCTCGGACACCGGCTTGGCCATCGCCTCGGGTTTGCCCGCCCCCGGGACCGTGCCGTCGGCGTCCCGCGGGACGGTCGCCGGACCGCAGGTGTCCTTGCCGCGGGCGCAGTCGTCCCCGGTGCCGTTGGTCGGCGCCTGGAAGCGGGAGAAGTTCCACGTCCCCGGGGCCGTACGGCTGACCGTGAGCCGCGGGCCGGACCCGTCGGCGGCCTCCCCCGCCAGCCAGACGTCCCCGGCGAGCCGCGGCTCGCCCGGAATGCCGAGGGCCGCGGCGAGCCGGGCCACCTCCGCCGAGGTGACCTCGCCCGAGGCGGCGAAGGCCGGCGCGGAGGCCGGGCCCTCCGGGAGCCGCACGTCGGCCCGGTAGACGACCCCCTCGCCGGACGGATCGGGCTCACCGGGCGCGATGCCCGGGCCCGAGGGATCTCCCGCGTCGCGGGGCGCGGCGGCCGCGCTGTCACCCGTACGGTGGCCCGGCCCGCCATCGCCGTGGGCGCTGGACGCCCAGTACGCGGTGCCGCCGCCCGCGAGCAGGACCGCGGCCGCGATCGAGCCGACGGCCCAGGCGGGCCGCCGTCGTGTGCCGCGTGATGTGTCGGGTTGTTCGCTGGTCACCGCATCGCTCCTTCTCCGGTCCCGCAGTGTCTGATGCGGGTGTGACGGAACAGGGGCGAAACCGGTTCCCGTCCTCCTATTGGTCCCCGTACGCCGCGGTCGAGGCGATCAGCCGCGCCGAGGCCGGCGGGACGCTGATCCCGTGGATCTGCGCGGGCGCCACCCGGGCCGGCCGGGGGTCCGCCGGAACCGCCCAGTGCGGGGCCATCCGGGCGCAGTCGCCGAGCAGCCGGGTGAGGCCGGGCTGCCGGGGGGCTTCCGTGCCGCGCTTGTCCGCGGTGTACTCGCCGTAGCCGAAACCATCGGTGTAGGTCATGAAGGCACCGTAGGCATCGGGGCTCTCGCGAAGAAAGAGCTACTAAGGGGTAGTTTCTGGGGTTCGGCCTGGGGTCGCTTACCGGGTAGTTTTGACTGTCCCCGCCGTCCTCAGCAGGAGCGTCCACGCCGTGCGCATTGCAGTCACCGGCTCCATCGCCACCGACCACCTCATGACCTTCCCCGGCCGATTCGCCGACCAGCTGGTCGCCGACCAGCTGCACACGGTCTCCCTCTCCTTCCTCGTCGACAACCTCGACGTGCGCCGGGGCGGTGTCGGCCCGAACATCTGCTTCGGCATGGGGCAGCTCGGCAGCCGCCCGATCCTGGTCGGAGCCGCCGGATCCGACTTCGACGAGTACCGCGCCTGGCTGGACCGGCACGGCGTCGACACCGAGTCCGTCCGGATCTCCGAGGTGCTGCACACCGCGCGCTTCGTGTGCACCACGGACTCCGACCACAACCAGATCGGCTCCTTCTACACGGGCGCGATGAGCGAGGCCCGCCTGATCGAGCTGAAGTCCGTGGCCGACCGGGTCGGCGGACTGGACCTGGTCCTCATCGGCGCGGACGACCCCGAGGCGATGCTGCGCCACACGGAGGAGTGCCGCACGCGGGGGATCCCCTTCGCCGCCGACTTCTCGCAGCAGATCGCCCGCATGGACGGCGACAACATCCGCACCCTGATGGAGGGCGCGACCTTCCTCTTCTCGAACGAGTACGAGAAGGGCCTCATCGAGTCGAAGTCGGGCTGGACGGACGCGGAGATCCTCGCGAAGGTCGGCACGCGCGTGACCACGCTCGGCTCCAACGGAGTCAAGATCGAGCGGGTCGGCGAGGCTCCGGTCGTGGTCGGCTGCCCGGAGGAGACCGCGAAGGTCGACCCGACGGGTGTCGGCGACGCGTTCCGTGCCGGGTTCCTGACGGGGCTGGCGTGGGGTGTGGGCCTGGAGCGGGCGGCGCAGGTCGGCTGCATGCTCGCGACGCTGGTCATCGAGACGCTCGGCACCCAGGAGTACACCCTGGCCCGGGCCCACTTCATGGAGCGCTTCACGAAGGCCTACGGCGACGAAGCCGCCGCCGAGGTCCGCGCCCACCTGTCCTGACCCGGCTGACGGCGCCGCCGCCCGGGACTCCGCCTCCGTATGTCAGCCCCTCCGGCGTTTGAGGAGCGGGGTTCGGGGCGGAGCCCCGGCTCCGGGCGGAGCCCGGTGCGCCCGGGGCCGGATTTGCGCGGGTCCGGGCGGAGCGCGGGTCAGAGCAGGCGGCGGACCGTGTACGCGGAGCCGGCCGCGCGGGGAGTTTCGCCCACGTACTCCTGCCCCCGCATCGCGCACCACGCGGGGATGTCCAGCCGGGCCACCTCGTCGTCGGAGACGACCGTGACCGTGCCGCCCACCGGTACCCGGAAAATGGCCCGGGCCAGTTCGATCACCGGCTGCGGGCACCGCAGGCCGAGCGCGTCGAGCTCCAGGGTGTCCGCCACCGGCTGCACCGCCGGGGGGTGCGAGACCCCGAGCCGCTCCCGTACGCCCGCCACCGCACCCGGCAGCACCTCCAGGAACGCGTTGACCTCCTCCGCCGTGGTCCCCGGCGGCAGGGACACCCGTACGTTCCCCTCCGACAGCACGCCCATCGCCCGCAGCACGTGGCTGGGGGTCAGCGTGGAGCTCGTGCACGAGGAGCCCGAGGAGACCGAGAAGCCCGCCCGGTCCAGCTCGTGCAGCAGGGTCTCCCCGTCGACGTACAGGCAGGAGAAGGTGACCAGGTGCGGCAGCCGCCGCTCCGCGTCGCCGACCACCTCCACGTCCGGGACCAGCCGCACCACCCGGCGCCGGATGCGGTCCACCAGGATCCGCAGCCGGGCCGCCTCCGCGTCGGCCTCGGCCCGTACGGCCCGCAGCGACGCCGCCGCCGCCACGATCGCGGGGAGGTTCGCGAAACCGGGGGAGCGCCCCGACTCCCGCTCGTCGGAGGGGTGTTGGGGGGCGAACCGGACTCCCTTGCGGACCGCAAGCAGGCCGACCCCGGGCGGGCCGCCCCACTTGTGGGCGCTCGCGGCCAGGACCGACCAGGCGCCCTCCACCGGGCCCCAGCCCAGCGACTGCGCCGCGTCCACCAGCAACGGCACCCCGGCCGCCGCACAGACCTCGGCCACCTCCGCCACCGGCTGGACCGTGCCCACCTCGTGGTTGGCCGACTGGAGGCAGGCGAGGGCGGTCGTCGGGAGGAGCGCGTCCGCGTAGCCGGCCGCGGTCACCGCGCCGTACCGGTCCACCGGAACCTCGGTCACCGTCCCGCCGTGCGCCTCGTGCGTCGCCGCCGCGTGCAGTACAGAACTGTGTTCGACCGCCGACATGGCCAGATGGCCCCCGACTCGTCGGCGCCCCGCGAGGGCCCCCGCCACTCCCGTGTGAACCGCGTGCGTTCCCGAAGGAGTGAACACGAGCTCGTCGGCGCGGCATCCCACCGCCTCCGCCGCGGCCTCCCGTGCCGCGTCCAGCAACAGCCGGGCGCGCCTGCCCTCCCGGTACAGCCTGGCCGGATCGGCCCAGCCCTCGTCCAGGGAGGCCTGCAACGCCTGCCGGGCCACGGGGTGCAGGGGGGCGGCGGACGCGCTGTCGAAGTACGGCATCCGGCCACCGTAAGGCAAGGTGGTGACTCCGGGAGCGTTCGAGGTCAGGGGGCGTCAGTTGTGCCCCGGAGCCCGCCATTCAGGGCCATTCGCACCGTCCCCCGGACGGCGGATCCATCCCTTCGGGGGCTGTAGCGGCGCGTTGGGCACCCTCCCCGCGCGACCCCAAATAGCGTCCAGTAGGGTTTGGTCCGCATAAACATCCAAACCCCTGCCTGCGTCAGGGCCGGCGACCGACCCGAACACGGCCGCGGCCGGCCGCGCGGGCCGAGACTCTCGGGAAGGCGCTACGTGAGTCCCTACGGCTCCGACCGCTCGCCGCGGCGCCCGATGCGGCGGAAGCTGCTGCAGGCGCTGACTGCGGGCGTGGTCCTGGCGACCGCCACTGGTTGCTCGTATACATGGAAAGACTTCCCCCGCCTCGGAATGCCGACTCCGGTAACCGAGGAGGCGCCGCGCATCCTCTCCCTGTGGCAGGGATCCTGGGCGGCCGCGCTCGTCACGGGCATCCTGGTCTGGGGCCTGATCATCTGGAGCGTCATCTTCCACCGGCGCAGCCGGACGAAGGTGGAGGTCCCCCCGCAGACCCGGTACAACATGCCCATCGAGGCGCTGTACACCGTGGTCCCGCTCATCATCGTCTCGGTGCTCTTCTACTTCACCGCGCGTGACGAGTCGAAGCTGCTCGCCCTCTCCAAGCCGGCGCACACGATCAACGTGATCGGCTTCCAGTGGAGCTGGGGCTTCAACTACGTCGAGAACGTCGACGGCGACGCGGCGACCCCGAAGACGGGCGAGGTTCCCAAGGAGCTCGCCTCGATCCCGGACCGCTTCGCGAAGGCCTTCCCGGCGGGCGCCGAGGGCGTCTACGAGAAGGGCGTCCCGGGCGACAGGAACCCCCAGACGGGCAACCCGGGTCCGACCCTGGTCCTGCCCAAGGGTGAGAAGGTCCGCTTCATCCTGTCGTCCAATGACGTCATCCACTCCTTCTGGGTGGTCCCCTTCCTGTTCAAGCAGGACGTCATCCCGGGCCACACCAACGTCTTCGAGGTCACCCCGACCCAAGAGGGCACCTTCATGGGCAAGTGCGCCGAGCTCTGCGGCGTCGACCACTCCCGGATGCTCTTCAACGTCAAGGTGGTCTCGCCCGAGAAGTACCAGGCGTACCTGAAGGAGCTGGCCGAGAAGGGCCAGACCGGCTTCCTGCCCGCCGGCATCCAGCAGACCGACCCGGCCCGGAATGCGGAAGTGAACAAACTGTGAGCATCCTCAACGAATCCCAGGGTGCCGCCGCAGCTGACTCGTACGAGAACGAGCTGCCGGTACGGCGCAAGCAGCCGGGCAACGTGGTCGTGAAGTGGCTCACCACCACCGACCACAAGACCATCGGCACGATGTACCTGCTGACGTCGTTCGTGTTCTTCATCATCGGCGGCCTGCTGGCGCTCTTCATGCGCGCCGAGCTGGCTCGTCCGGGCACGCAGATCATGTCGAACGAGCAGTTCAACCAGGCGTTCACCATGCATGGCACGATCATGCTGCTGATGTTCGCCACCCCGCTCTTCGCGGGCTTCGCGAACTGGATCATGCCGCTGCAGATCGGTGCGCCCGACGTGGCGTTCCCGCGGCTGAACATGTTCGCGTACTGGCTGTACCTCTTCGGCTCGACCATCGCGGTGGCCGGCTTCGTGACGCCGAACGGCGCCGCCGACTTCGGCTGGTTCGCCTACTCCCCGCTGTCGGACGCGGTCCGCTCGCCGGGCATCGGCGCCGACATGTGGATCATGGGTCTGGCCTTCTCCGGCTTCGGTACGATCCTCGGCTCGGTCAACTTCATCACCACGATCATCTGCATGCGCGCACCCGGCATGACGATGTTCCGCATGCCGATCTTCACCTGGAACGTGCTGCTGACCGGTGTCCTGGTCCTGCTCGCCTTCCCGGTGCTGGCCGCCGCGCTCTTCGCGCTGGAGGCCGACCGCAAGTTCGGTGCGCATGTGTTCGATGCCGCGAACGGCGGCGCATTGCTCTGGCAACACCTCTTCTGGTTCTTCGGACACCCAGAGGTGTACATCATCGCGCTGCCATTCTTCGGAATCGTTTCCGAGATCATTCCGGTCTTCTCGCGCAAGCCGATGTTCGGTTACATCGGCCTGATCGCCGCGACGATCGCGATCGCCGGCCTCTCGGTGACCGTGTGGGCCCACCACATGTACGTCACCGGCGGTGTGCTGCTGCCGTTCTTCTCCTTCATGACCTTCCTGATCGCGGTACCGACCGGTGTGAAGTTCTTCAACTGGATCGGCACCATGTGGAAGGGCTCGCTGTCCTTCGAGACCCCGATGCTCTGGACGATCGGCTTCCTGGTCACCTTCACCTTCGGTGGTCTGACCGGCGTCATCCTGGCCTCGCCCCCGATGGACTTCCACGTCTCCGACTCGTACTTCGTCGTCGCGCACTTCCACTACGTCGTCTTCGGCACCGTGGTCTTCGCGATGTTCGCCGGCTTCCACTTCTGGTGGCCGAAGTTCACGGGCAAGATGCTGGACGAGCGCCTCGGCAAGATCACCTTCTGGACGCTGTTCATCGGCTTCCACGGCACGTTCCTGGTGCAGCACTGGCTGGGTGCCGAGGGCATGCCGCGTCGTTACGCGGACTACCTCGCGGCCGACGGCTTCACCACGCTGAACACGATCTCGACGATCAGCTCCTTCCTGCTCGGCATGTCGATGCTTCCGTTCATGTACAACGTCTGGAAGACGGCGAAGTACGGCAAGAAGATCGAGGTCGACGACCCGTGGGGCTACGGCCGTTCGCTCGAGTGGGCGACGTCCTGCCCGCCGCCGCGGCACAACTTCCTCACCCTGCCGCGCATCCGGTCGGAATCGCCCGCGTTCGACCTGCACCACCCTGAGATCGCGGCCCTCGACCACCTCGAGGACCACACCGCTGGCGGCACCAAGGCCCTCACCGGTGACAAGGAGGCCGGCAAGTGAAGATCCAGGGCAAGATGTTCCTCTGGCTCTCCTTCTTCATCCTGATCATGGCCGTCGTGTACGGCGTGTGGTCGAAGGAGCCCGTCGGAACCACCGCGCTCTTCCTGGCCTTCGGCCTGAGCGTCATGATCGGCTACTACCTGGCCTTCACGGCCAAGCGCGTCGACGAGATGGCCCAGGACAACCTGGAGGCCGACGTCGCCGACGAGGCCGGCGAGCTGGGGTTCTTCTCCCCGCACAGCTGGCAGCCGCTCTCGCTGGGCATCGGTGGCGCGCTCGCCTTCATGGGCGTCATCTTCGGCTGGTGGCTCATGTACTTCTCGGCCCCGATCATCGTGATCGGCCTGTGGGGCTGGGTGTACGAGTACTACCGCGGTGAGAACGCGAACCAGTAGCAGCACCCCGCGCGGCCGCGCCGCGTGAGCACACTTGGGGCCCGGACACCTCTTCGGAGGAGTCCGGGCCCCTCGTTTGCAGTCACCCCGCGCGCCGTAATTGTCATATCTTCATAGCGTTGGCTCCATGAACCACTCACCGCGTCTTTGGACGGTACTCAGCTGCTCCCTGCTGGTCGCGTCCCTCGGGGCCGGCGCCACCGCATGCGGGTCCGGCGACAAGAACCCGCTGTCAGCCCGCCCGTACGACGCGGGCGATCAGGTCGCCTTCAACCAGACCGCGGGCAGCCGCCCCGTGGACCCCGACAAGCCCCTCGAAATCACCGCCAAGGCCGGAGGCGGCCGGATCACCGACGTGCTGGCCGTGGACACCCACGGCCGCCGCCTGGCGGGCGAACTGAGCGCGAAGGGCGACCGCTGGCACAGCACCGTCCCGATGGCCTCAGGAGTCCGCTACACGGTCACCGTGCGCACCGAGGACGAGCGGGGCGCTCCGGGGCAGCGCACGCTGACGTTCGACACCACCCCGTCCAAGGGAGTCCTCAAGGTCGAATTCGGCCCCGAGGAGGGCAAATACGGCGTCGGACAGCCCCTCACGGCCGAGCTCAGTGAGCCGGTCAAGGACAAGGCCGCCCGGGCCATCGTGGAACGGGGCCTGATCGTCGACGCCCCGGCCGGCGTCGAGGGCGCCTGGCACTGGGTGGACGACAAGAACCTCCACTACAGGCCCAAGGACTACTGGCCCGCCCACTCCACCGTTTCCGTACGGAGCAACCTGGAGGGCATCAGGATCACCGACGAGCTCCACGGGGTCGCGGCCAAGCCCGTGAAGCTGGAGATCGGGGACCGGGTCGAGGTCACCACCGACGCCTCCGCGCACTACCTCACGTTCCGGCGCAACGGAGAAGTGATCAACACCATCCCGGTGACCACCGGAAAGCCCGGCTTCTCCACCCGCAACGGGGTCAAGGTGGTGCTGGGCAAGCAGTACTTCGTCCAGATGCGCGGCGACACCGTGGGCATCGGCGGCAGCGAGTACTACAACCTGCCCGTCTACTACGCCACCCGCGTCACCTGGAGTGGTGAATACGTCCACGCCGCGCCGTGGTCCGTCGGCTCCCAGGGCTACGAGAACGTCAGCCACGGATGCACCGGCATGAGCACCGGAAACGCCGCCTGGTTCTACGAGAACATCACCGAGGGTGACATCGTCAAGGTGATCAACAGCATCGGCGACGACATGGACGTCTTCGGCAACGGCTTCGGCGACTGGAACATGGACTGGAAGGACTGGCGCCAGGGCAGCGCGCTGCTCAAGGGCACCGAGGAAGGCCGCAACCCGATGGACCAGGCCCGCCTGCGGCCCACCGTCTGACGGGAAGCGCCTGTGCGGGCCCACGGTCGCCCGTGGGCCCGCAGGCGCACCGTCAGGCGGCCGAGGAGGAGAGACGGGAGCGCAGCACGCCCGCCAGGGCGTCCGCGAACTCCACCGGGTCCACCGGAAGGGTCACGGCGGCGTCCGCGCGGCTCCACGTGGCCAGCCAGGCGTCCTGGGGGCGCCCCATCAGCAGCAGCACCGGCGGACACCGGAAGATCTCGTCCTTGATCTGCCGGCACACGCCCATGCCCCCGGCCGGAACCGCCTCGCCGTCGAGCACGCACGCGTCGATGCCGCCCGCGTCCAGCTGCGTCAGCACCGCCGGCAGCGTCGCGCACTCCACGAACTCCACCGGCGGCAGGTCCGCGGCCGGCCGGCGTCCGGCCGCCAGCCGCACCTGCTCCCGGGTGCCCGCGTCGTCGCTGTAGACCAGAACCCGCGCAGTCGCCCGCATTTCGTTCCTCCACGTGTCCCGTGAATCACGTTGCTGTTGCGCGGGATGCTACTCCTCCCGATGCGCTGTCAACATCGGTTCGGACATGTGCACGGGACATCCCACCGGGGCGATCTGATGGGCCGTTCGGGCCTTGCACACGCCCCTGACACTCCGAACGGCACCCCCCGGGGTGAGGGCGGGATAAGCGACCGACATAATGTCGGTCGTGGCGACAGCAACGACAGTAGATACCGGGCACGCGCACCCGACGGTCAACCGGCCGAACCTCGTCAGCGTCGGAACCATCATCTGGTTGAGTTCCGAGCTGATGTTCTTCGCGGCCCTCTTCGCGATGTACTTCACCCTGCGATCCGTGACGGGTGCCGAGTACTGGACAGAGCAGGCTTCGGCCTTGAATCTGCCCTTCTCGGCGACGAACACGACGATCCTGGTGCTTTCCTCGCTCACCTGCCAGCTCGGCGTATTCGCCGCCGAGCGCGGTGACGTGAAGAAGCTCCGGACGTGGTTCATCATCACGTTCGTCATGGGTGCGATCTTCATTGGCGGCCAGGTGTTCGAGTACACCGAGCTGGTCAAGCACGAGGGCATGAGCCTCTCGTCCGGTCCGTACGGCTCGGTCTTCTACCTGACCACCGGCTTCCACGGTCTGCACGTGACGGGCGGCCTCATCGCCTTCCTGCTGGTCCTCGGCCGGACGTACGCGGCCAAGAGGTTCACCCACGAACAGGCCACGTCGGCCATCGTCGTGTCCTACTACTGGCACTTCGTCGATGTCGTCTGGATCGGCCTCTTCGCCACGATCTACCTGATCAAGTAGCGAACACGTCACCGGGCAAGACCCGGCACTCCATCCAGACACACCGACGCAGAAGATCCTGACACCGGGGTAATCCGTGAAAAAGCTCTCCGCACGACGACGCCATCCGCTGGCGGCGGTCGTCGTTCTACTCCTCGCGCTGGCGGCCACTGGGGGGCTGTACGCCGCCTTTGCTCCCGCGGGCAAGGCGCAGGCCGATGAAACCGCCCAGTCCCTCGCCATCGAGGAGGGCAAGAAGCTCTACGCCGTGGGTTGCGCAAGCTGCCACGGAACCGGCGGTCAGGGTTCCTCTGACGGCCCGAGCCTGGTCGGCGTCGGCTCCGCGGCCGTCGACTTCCAGGTGAGCACGGGCCGCATGCCCGCCCAGCAGCCCGGCGCCCAGGTGCCGAAGAAGCCCGTCGTCTACAACCAGGCGCAGATCGACCAGCTGGCGGCGTACGTCGCGTCCCTCGGCGCCGGTCCGATCACGCCGACCGCAAAGCAGTACGACCCGGCAGGCGCCGACATCGCCAAGGGTGGTGAGCTGTTCCGCAACAACTGCGCGCAGTGCCACAACTTCACAGGTGAGGGCGGCGCGCTGACGAACGGGAAGTACGCCCCCAACCTTGAGGGCGTCGACCCGAAGCACGTCTACGAGGCCATGCTGACCGGCCCGCAGAACATGCCCTCCTTCCCGGACCAGACCATGCCGGAGCAGCAGAAGAAGGACATCATCGCGTACCTCCAGAACGTGAACGGTGAGAAGTCGACCAGCCCCGGTGGTCTCAAGCTCGGTGGCCTCGGCCCCGTCTCCGAGGGTCTGTTCGGCTGGATCTTCGCTCTGGGTGCGCTGATCGCTGTCGCCGTCTGGGTCGCGGCCCACACCGCTAAGGCCAAGAAGTCATGAGTAGCCAAGAGATTCCCGAAGAGAAGCACCTGCCGAGCGAGCAGGGCGACGCGCACCACGGTGCCGTAGCGGTCGCGGACGACCCGTTCGCCGACCCGGGCCTGCCGGTCCACAAGCCCCGCATCCAGGACATCGACGAGCGGGCGGCGAAGCGCTCCGAGCGCACCGTCGCGATGCTGTTCACGCTGTCCATGCTGGCCACGATCGGCTTCATCGCGTCCTACGTGATTTTCCCGGTCGAGAAGATCGTCTACATCTTCCCCATCGGGAAGGTCAGCGCGCTCAACTTCGCCCTGGGCATGACGCTGGGCACGGCCCTCTTCTGCATCGGCGCGGGCGCGGTCCACTGGGCCCGCACCCTGATGTCCGACGTGGAGGTCGCCGCCGAGCGTCACGAGATCGCCGCTCCGCCGGAGGTCAAGGCGCAGGTCCTGCAGGACTTCCGCGACGGCGCGAACGAGTCCGGCATCGGGCGCCGGCCCCTGATCCGCAACACGATGCTCGGTGCGCTGGCGATGCTGCCGCTCTCCGCCGTCATGATCATGCGCGACCTGGGCCCGCTGCCCGAGGAGAAGCTGCGCAAGACCGTGTGGGCCAAGGGCAAGCTGCTCATCAACGACAACACCAACGAGCCGCTGCGTCCCGAGGACGTGCTCGTCGGGTCGCTGACCTTCGTCAGGCCGGAAGGCCTGGAGGAGGAGCAGCACGACTTCCAGGTCCAGATCGCCAAGGCCGCCCTGATGATCGTCCGCATCCAGCCGGAGGACATCAAGGACAAGAAGGAGCTGGAGTGGTCCCACGACGGGATCGTCGCCTACTCCAAGATCTGCACCCACGTCGGCTGCCCGATCAGCCTGTACGAGCAGCAGACGCACCACGTGCTCTGCCCGTGCCACCAGTCCACCTTCGACCTCTCCGACGGCGCCCGTGTCATCTTCGGCCCGGCCGGTCACGCGCTTCCGCAGCTGCGGATCGGCGTGAATGACGAAGGCTTCCTCGAAGCGCTCGGCGACTTCGAAGAGCCCGTCGGTCCTGCATTCTGGGAGCGCGGATGAGCACCAGCGACAACAACGAGCGCAAGGCGCCGGCCGGCGAGCGCGTAGCCGACTGGGCGGACGGCCGCCTGGGCATCTACGGCCTGGCCAAGGCCAACATGCGCAAGATCTTCCCGGACCACTGGTCCTTCATGCTGGGTGAGATCTGCCTCTACAGCTTCATCATCATCATCCTCACGGGTGTGTACCTGACGCTGTTCTTCCACCCGAGCATGAACGAGGTCGTGTACCACGGCTCGTACGTGCCGATGCAGGGCGTCATGATGTCCGAGGCCTTCGCCTCGACGCTCGACATCAGCTTCGACGTCCGCGGTGGCCTGCTGATCCGTCAGATCCACCACTGGGCGGCGCTGATCTTCGTCGCGGCCATGGTCGTGCACATGATGCGCGTCTTCTTCACCGGCGCGTTCCGCAAGCCGCGTGAGGTCAACTGGATCTTCGGCTTCCTGCTGCTGGTCCTCGGCATGTTCACCGGTTTCACCGGTTACTCGCTGCCGGACGACCTGCTCTCGGGTACCGGTGTCCGCTTCATGCAGGGCGCCATCCTGTCCGTCCCGGTCGTCGGCACGTACCTGTCGATGTTCCTGTTCGGCGGGGAGTTCCCGGGCGGCGACTTCGTCGCGCGGTTCTACTCGGTGCACATCCTGCTGCTGCCCGGCATCATGATGGGCCTGCTCGTGGCCCACCTGATCCTGGTCTTCTACCACAAGCACACCCAGTTCGCGGGTCCCGGCAAGACGAACAACAACGTCGTCGGCATGCCGCTGCTGCCGGTCTACATGGCCAAGGCCGGAGGCTTCTTCTTCCTGGTCTTCGGTGTCATCGCGGCCGTCGCGGCCATCGCCTCGATCAACCCGATCTGGGCGCTCGGCCCGTACCGCCCGGACCACGTGTCCACCGGTGCGCAGCCCGACTGGTACATGGGTATGCCGGAAGGCCTGATCCGTGCCATGCCCGGCTGGGAGATCAACCTGTGGGGCCACACGCTCGTCCTGGGCGTGTTCATCCCGCTGCTGCTCTTCCCGCTGGTGCTGGGTGCGATCGCCGTCTGGCCGTTCATCGAGTCCTGGGTCACCGGCGACAAGCGCGAGCACCACATCCTGGACCGCCCGCGCAACGTCCCGACCCGTACGGCCTTCGGTGTCGCCTGGATCGCGGAGTACATCGTGCTCCTCATCGGCGGTGGCAACGACATGTTCGCCCAGTACTTCCACCTGTCGATCAACTCGATCACCTGGTTCGTCCGGATCGGCTTCTTCGTCGTCCCGGTCCTCGCCTTCATCGTCACCAAGCGGATCTGCCTCGGCCTCCAGCGCCGGGACCACGACAAGGTGCTGCACGGTCGCGAGACCGGCATCATCAAGCGTCTGCCGCACGGTGAGTTCGTCGAGGTCCACGAGCCGCTCCCGGCGGGCCAGCTGCACAAGCTCACCGCGCACGAGCAGTACAAGCCGATCGAGATCGGCCCGACGGTCGACGAGAACGGTGTCGAGCGCAAGGTGAAGGCCACGCAGAAGCTCCGCGCGAAGCTCAGCAAGGGCTTCTACGCCGAGAACAACCAGATTCCGAAGCCCACGGTGGAGGAGTACAAGGAGATCCAGGCCGGCCACGGCCACCACTGATCCCCTGCACGACCGTATGAGGGACTGATTTCGGTCAGTTCCGGTGTCGCCACGGCGAGAGCCCCGTCCAGTGTCCGGACGGGGCTCTTTGCCGTCTCCCGGGCTGGATAGGCTGGAGCCCTTCCCATTCGACGTGGAAACCTTGACAAGCAGCAGGAGCGGACCATGAACGTTGTGACCCCGGCAGGCGGCGACAGCGTGGCGGCCCGTGGCTGGCCGGGCGTCCTCGACGCTCTGCTGACCGGCCAGGACCTGCGCGCCGACGACACCGCCTGGGCCATGGACCGGATCATGCGGGGGGAGGCCACCGACGCCCAGATCGCCGGCTTCACCGTCGCGCTGCGGGCGAAGGGGGAGACGGTCGCGGAGATCAACGGCCTCGTACGGGCGATGTACGAGCACGCCAACCTGATCGAGGTGCCGGGCCGGACGGTGGACATCGTCGGCACGGGCGGCGACGGGGCCAAGACGGTGAACATCTCGACGATGTCGGCGGTCGTGGTGGCCGGAACCGGTGCCAAGGTCGTCAAGCACGGGAACCGGGCCGCCTCCTCCGCGAGCGGCTCCTCGGACGTCCTGGAAAAGCTCGGGGTGAACCTCAACCTGAGCCGGGAGCGGGTCGTGGAGGTCGCCGAGGAGGCCGGGATCACCTTCTGCTTCGCGGTGAAGTTCCACCCGGCACTGCGCCATGTGGCCGCGGCCCGCAAGGAACTGGGCATCCGGACCTTCTTCAACGCGCTGGGCCCGCTGACCAACCCGGCCCGGGTGCGCTCCCAGGCGACCGGCGTGGCCGACCCCCGGATGGCCCCGATCATCGCGGGCGTCCTCGCCGAGCGGGGCTCGTCCGCGCTGGTCTTCCGCGGTGACGACGGCCTGGACGAACTGACCACGACGGCCACCTCGCGCATCTGGTGGGTCCGCGACGGCAAGGTCTCGGAGCAGTCCTTCGACCCGCGCGACGTCGGCATCGACCTGGTCGAGGTCTCGGCCCTGGCCGGCGGCGACCCCTCGTACAACGCGGACGTGGCCCGCCGCCTGCTGGCCGGCGAGACCGGCCCGGTCCGCGAAGCCGTACTGCTGAACTCGGCGGCGGCCCTGGTCGCCCTCCACCCCGGTACGGGGACGCTGGAGGAGCAGCTCGCCGCCGGTCTGGTGCGCGCGGCGGAGTCCATCGACTCGGGCGCGGCGCGCGCGGCGCTGGAGCGCTGGGTGACGGCGAGCAACGCCTGACCACCACCGGCCGAATCGAGACAAGGCCCCGGTCCACCATGCGGACCGGGGTCTTGCGCGCGACGGATCTTGTGGCAGGATGCTGACCAGGTCACGAGTGACAGCGTTTAGGCCCCGGCTTGCTGTCCGGCAACCCTCCTTCCGTGGCGGGGTGCCCCGGGTGATGACCAGGTCGTAGGCAGCAAGGCCTACGGCAAGCGCGGATCCCTCGACACCAGGGGTCCTGGTCTTCTCGAGGAGCGTTTTCCGTGAGCAAGCGAATGCGATAGGGCGACTCCGCCCCTACTTCACCCCTCGGATCAGGGTCACTTCCGTGTACCCCCGCCGACCGTTCCGGTCCGGCCCGAGGGCTCTCCCGTACCCCAGACGGCCGCACGGCCGTACCCGCGTACGGGCACTCCGAAGCCATTCACCCTGCCTGCCGGGAGATACCGCCATGTCCGCATTCCTGAACGCCGCCGCCACCTCCGTCGCCACCGCCGACTCCGCCGAGGGCCCCGCCTGTGCCGAGCCGCTGCCGGTGCTCGGCCGGGACGTCACCGTCCCGCTCGTCACCGGCGGCGAGGTCACCTACGCGGCCCTGGACTACGCCGCCAGCGCCCCGGCGCTCCAGCGGGTCTGGGACGACGTGGCCGCCTACGCCCCGTACTACGGCAGCGTGCACCGCGGCGCCGGGTACCTCTCGCAGCTCTCCACCGACCTCTTCGAGCAGAGCCGGGTCACGGTCGCCGAGTTCCTCGACTGCCGCCCCTGCGACCAGGTGGTCTTCACCCGGTCCACCACCGACTCGCTGAACCTGCTCGCCGCCGTGCTCCCGGCCGACTGCCAGGTCTTCGTCTTCGAGACCGAGCACCACGCCTCGCTGCTGCCCTGGACGAACGCGCAGGTCACCTACCTCAACGCCCCCCGCACCCCGGGCGAGGCCGTCGCGACCCTGGAGCGGGCCCTCGCCGAGCGGGAGCCATCCCCTAGCTCTTCGAGCTGGGGAGACCCCAAGGGCCCGGCCCTGGTCTGCGTCACCGGCGCGTCCAACGTCACCGGTGAACTGTGGCCGGTGAAGGAACTCGCCGCCGCCGCGCACGCCCACGGCGCGCGGATCGTCCTGGACGCCGCCCAGCTGGCCCCGCACCACCCCGTCTCGGTCCAGGACCTGGACGTGGACTGGGTCGCCTTCTCCGGACACAAGCTCTACGCGCCCTTCGGCTCGGGAGTGCTCGCCGGGCGCGCGGACTGGCTCCAGCAGGCCGAGCCGTACCTGGCGGGCGGCGGCGCCTCCCGCAAGGTGGCCCGGCGCGAGGACGGCGGCGTGGACGTCGAGTGGCACACCACGGCCGCCCGCCACGAGGCCGGCTCCCCGAACGTCATCGGCGTCTACTCCATCGCCTCCGCCTGCAAGGCCCTGACCGAGGCGGGCTTCGACAGCCTCGTCGCCCGCGAGCGCCACCTGATCGCCAAGGTCCGCGAAGGCCTGGCCGAGGTCCCGGCGGTCCGCGTCCTGTCGCTCTTCGGCGACGACGCCCCGCGCGTCGGCGTCATCTCCTTCGTGGTGGACGGCTGGAACAGCTCCCACTTCGCCGCCGCGCTGTCCGCGGAGTACGGGATCGGCGTCCGCGACGGCCTGTTCTGCGCCCACCCGCTGGTCCGCACCCTGCTCGGCAGCGAGCCGCAGGCGCAGGGCGAATGCGGAGCCCCGGAGGCCGCCCCGGGGGAGCGGTCCCTGAACGCGATCCGCGTCAGCTTCGGCGCGGGCACCCCCGACGAGCACGTCGAGCGCTTCGTCCGCGCGGTGCAGGAGCTCGTCGCGGACGGCGCGAAGTGGCAGTACCGCACGGAGGAAGGTCGCTGCGTGCCGGCGGTCTGACCCGCGGTGTCCTTGCAGGACGCTCAGCGGTGAGTGGCGGGGCCGGACCCCTGCCCGGGTGGGCGCCTCAAACGCCGGCGGGGCTGGGTGGTGTGGGGCGGTGCCCCGCCGGAATGTCTCCTCGTCGTCGCGCCTGCGGGCACCGCTGCGACAGGGTGAGGGTGGTCGCACGCTCCTCCTGCGGGGACACTCCGCCGTGTCCCCACCCCACGGCCGGGCTTCGAGGGGGGAGCGGGGGCACGCAGGGGCGTCCCCGCAGGAGGAGCACGCAAACGCCCTCAGTGGCCGTGACGGGCCCGCAGGCGCGACGACGAGGAGACGTCCCGGAGGGACCCCGCGGACGGCCCGACTGCTCAAGTCGCCGGCGTTTGAGGCGGACCGGAGCCGGGCTACGGGGCAGCCCGATACCCGCACGGCACAGCGCTACGCGTCCAGGCCGATCGCGAACGCCGCCTCCAGGTCGTGCTGCGAGTAGGTGCGGAACGCCACGTGGGTGTCCGTCGCCTCGACGCCCGGGATCTTGCTGATGCGGCCCGGGATGATGTCCGCCAGGTTCTCGTGGCGGGCCACGCGGACCAGCGCGATCAGGTCGTACGTCCCCGTGACGGAGTAGACCTCGCTGACGCTGTCCAGCGCGGCGATCGACTCGGCGATCTCGGGGATGCGGTCCACGCTGGTCTTGATGAGCACGATCGCGGTGATCACGGCTGGCTGTCTCCCTCGGTGGCCGTCGCTGGTCGCCTCACTCTAGTCGCACCCCGATAACGGGCCCAGGCGTAGAGGAAGCCGACCGAGAAGCCCACCAGATGGGCCAGGTAGGCGACCCCGGGGCCGCTGTCCGCCCGCTGCGCCGCCACCCCTTGGAGGGCGAACCAGAACAGCAGCACGATCCACGCCGGGAACCGCAGCGGCAGGAAGAACAGGAAGGGGAACAGGCTCGTCACCCGCGCCCGCGGGAGTAGGTAGAGGAAGGCGCCCAGCACCGCCGAGATGGCTCCGGACGCCCCCACCAGGGTCTGCGCGGACCCGGCGTTGGCCGCCGCGTACGCCGCCAGCGCCACGTACCCCGTACAGATGTAGAAGACGAGGAACGCGGGGCGGCCCATCCGCTCCTCCGTCATCGCCCCGAAGACGTAGAGGAAGAGCATGTTCCCGAGCAGGTGCAGCCAGCTGCCGTGGACGAACAGCGCCGTCAGCGGGGTCAGCCAGGCGCGCGGGGTGCCCGCGAAGAGCTCGTCCGGGACCACGCCCCAGCGCCGGAAGTACGCGGTCCCGGCGGCCAGCAGCTCGTCGCCCGTCCCGTAGACCGGGTTGAGCCCCGAGGCGGGGCCGAGGACGAACACCACACCGCAGCCCGCGATCAGCGCATGGGTGACCACCGGTCCCCGGGCGGCCTCGCGTAGGGCCCGCCACCTTACGATCATGTGACAGAGCATGACGCAACGGGACCCACCTGAGGCGGTGGCAGGCCGTAGGGTTACGAGCTGCGGTCCGCCGGCCGGTGAAGACACGCGCAGACGGCGGCGCGGACGGCTTTAATTGAATCAGCTACGAAGGAGAGAGCGGCCTGATGACGGTTCCCCTGCCGACCGACACCACCCGGTGGCGCTGCACCCTGTGCGGCAACCTCACGCGCTTCGACGTCACCCGTTCGTCGAAGGTCGTCGAGTACGTCCACCTGGACCTCGCCGGGGAACCCAAGGTCGAGGAGCGCGAGGTGGTCAATGAGACCATCGAGTCGGTCCGCTGCCGCTGGTGCAACGCGGTGGACCAGATCGAGCTCGTGGACAGGCCGGGCGCGGACTCCTGACGGAGGCGTGCCCACAGGTAGATCACGGTAGGGGTGACGGATTGTGGAGCCAGCAAGCGGCGCTGAGCCGGCCGACGCGGCCGGCGACGCCGCCGAGGCGCTCGACCGCCCGCTGCCGGAAGGCGTGCGGCGGCGGGTCGTCGCGCTCGTCTCGGACGCCTTCGGCGCGCTGACGGTCGCGGACCTGCCGGCGCAGCTGCGCCAGTACGCCCGTTTCACCCCGACCCGGCGCGCCAAGTTCGCGGGCAACGCCATGGCCACGGCGGTCGAGACCGACGCCGTGTTCCGCAGCCGGGTCGCCGAGAAGCTGCGCGAGGCGCAGGCGGAGCTGGCCTCGGCCCTGGAGTCGGGTGCGCCGCCCGCCGCCGCGGATCCGCTGGACGTCGCGGCCGCCGCGTTCGTCCTGAGGCCGGCCGGCTGGGTCAAGCTGGTGGCCGCCGCGGGCGAGGAGGCGCAGCGCGCCGACGCCGAGCGGGTCGGCGAGGAGACCCGGCGCGAGCTGGAGCGGCTGCGCGAGGAGCTGGCGCACGCCCGGGAACTGCAGCGCGCGGGCGGTGAGCACGTGCGCGTGGAGCTGGACGCGGCCCGCAAGGAAGCGGAATCGCTTCAGCGCAAGCTGCGCAGCGCGCTCAGCGACGTCAAGCGCGGTGAGGCGGCCCTGCGCAAGCTGACCGCCGAGGTCGACGGGATCCGCGGCGACGCGGCCACCCGGGTGGCCGCCGCCGAGAGCGAGAACCGGCGGCTCAAGTCCCGCCTCGCGGAGGTGGAGGCGGCGCTGGAGACCTCGCGCCGGGCCACTCGCGAGGGGCGCAGCATCGAGGACATGCGGTTGCGGCTGCTCCTGGACACCGTGCTGGACGCGGCCCAGGGGCTGCGCCGCGAGCTGGCGCTGCCGCCCGTGAACACGCGCCCGGCGGACACCGTGGACGCGGTGGAGCCGGGCCGGATGACGCCGAAGGACATCGCGGCGCGCGCCCTGTCGGAGACCGATCCGGCGCTGCTGGACCAGCTGTTGGCGCTGCCTCAGGCCCACCTGGTGGTCGACGGCTACAACGTGACCAAGACCGGCTATCCGACGATGCCGCTGGAGAAGCAGCGGCTGCGGCTGCTGGGCGGGCTGTCGATGCTGGCCGCGCAGACGGGCGCGGAGATGACCTGTGTCTTCGACGGCGCCGAACTGGCCGCCCCGGTGCTGCTCGCCCCGCCGCGCGGGGTGCGGGTGCTGTTCTCCAAGGCGGGGGTCACGGCGGACGAGCTGATCCGTCAGCTGGTGCGCGCCGAACCGCCCGGCCGGCCGGTGGTCGTGGTCTCCACCGACCGGGAGGTCGCCGACGGGGTGGCCAAGGCGGGCGCGCGGCCGGTGACGTCCGCTTTGCTCCTGAAGCGGCTTTCGCGCGTTTCGTAACTCCCCTCCTCCAATGCCGGAATTGACCGGCGCTGTAGCGAACGTACCGTCAAGTGCCCGGCACGGAGCGTGCGCTGTAGGTAAAGAACCTGGTCGGGGAGCGCATTTTTTCCCGACGGGATTTGAACTGATCACAGCAAGGTCACTAGTGTGCGTTCAAACCTTCGTGCGGTAGATCACTCATTCGGGGTGGCGGCGAAGGTGCTGCCGAGTTGCGTTCTTCGGTGGCTCTAGGAAGAAGGAGCTCGCCTCCGTGGCGTCCCACCGTCGACCCAAGCAGCCGAACCGCACTCGTGTGACCGTGCTCGGCGCCACCGCGGCCGCCGTGGTCGCCCTCACCTCCCAGAGCGCCTCCGCCGCCCCGGCGAAGCCGACCAAGGACGAGGTCAAGACCCAGGTCGACGCCCTCTACGAAGAGGCGGAGCAGGCCACCGAGAAGTTCAACGGGGCCAAGGAGCGCCAGGAGACGCTGGAGAAGGAGATAGCCCAGCTCCAGGACCAGGTCGCGCGCGGCCAGGGCGACCTCAACGAGCTGCGCAGCACCCTCGGTTCGATGGCCAGCGCCCAGTACCGCAACGGCGGCATCGACCCCTCGCTCGCCCTCCTCCTCTCCGAGGACCCCGACAGCTACCTCGACAAGGCCTCCTCCCTGGAGCACCTGAGCGGCAAGCAGGTCGAGGCGGTCCAGAAGATCCAGGCCAAGCAGCGCAGCCTCGCGCAGCAGCGCCAGGAGGCCTCCGGCAAGCTCGCCGACCTCGACGCCACCCGCAAGGAGCTGGCCGAGAAGAAGAAGGCCTCCACCGACAAGCTCGCCGCGGCCCAGGCCCTGCTCAACACCCTGACCGCGCAGGAGCGCGCGGCCATCAAGGACGACGAGTCGCGCGCCAGCCGCGCCGACGGCCAGCGCGTCGACCTCGGCAACGTGAAGGCCTCCGGCCGCGCCGGAGCCGCGCTCGAGGCCGCGAAGACCAAGCTGGGCTTCACGTACCAGTCCGGCGGCACCGGCCCCAGCGTCTTCGACTGCTCCGGGCTGACCCAGTGGGCGTACAAGCAGGCCGGCGTCAACATCAGCCGCGTCACCTACACCCAGGCCAACGACGGCACCCGCATCAGCCGCAGCCAGCTCCAGCCCGGTGACCTGGTCTTCTTCTACGGGGACCTGCACCACGTCGGCCTGTACGCCGGCAACAACATGACGCTGCACGCCTCGAACCCGCGCGGCGGCATCAAGTACGAGTCCATGGACAACATGCCGTTCCAGTTCGGCGTCCGCATCGGCTGACGCGCGGCACACCGCCCATCCGGGCGAATTCCGCGGCCCCTTTCCGACCACACGCCCCGCCGGTGACCTGCGTCTCCGGCGGGGCGTCGCTGTGTGTGCCCTCCGACGGTCGTTGGCCGGCATGTGACCGTCCCGCTACTGTCGGCCAGCGCGGAACCCGGCACACGGCCGTCCACGGGGGGCGGACCCGGGCCACACACAGCGGAAGGGAGCGGTTTCACGTGGCGTCCCATCGCCGGAGCGGGCTCGGCAGCCTCGACCGGAACACGAAGGTCACCGTCCTCACCGCCGCCGCGGCCACGGCCGCGGTCGCCATGACGGGCGCACCCGCCGGCGCCGCCCCCGGCCTCCCGTACGAGCCCGGCGGCGCGGCGAGGTCCGGGGTCAGCGCCCAGGTCGACCGGCTCTTCGAAGAAGCCGAGCAGGCCACCGAGCGGTTCAACGAGGCGGGCGAGAAGGCCGACCGGCTGCGCGCCGAGGTCAACCGGGCCCAGGACGCGGTGGCCCGCGGCCAGGAGCGCATCAACACCATGCGGGGCGTCCTCGGCACCTTCGCCGGGGCCCAGTACCGCAGCGGCGGCATCGACCCCGCCGTCGGCCTGATGCTGGCCGAGGACCCCGACGCCTACCTGGAGCAGGCCGCCGCCCTGGACCGGCTGACCAGCCGTCAGGCCCGGCAGCTCGACGAACTCCGCGAGGAGCAGCGCCGGCTCGGCCAGGAGCGCCGCGAGGCCTCCCGCAAGCTCGCCGAACTCGACGCCCTGCGCTCCGACGTGGCCCGGCACAAGCGCTCCGTCACCGCGAAGCTCGCGGCCGCCCGGCGGCTGCTCAACGCCATGCCGTCCGAGGAGCGGGCCGACTTCGAGCGCTCCTCGCGTTCCGCCGGCCGCGGCGACGTACTGCCCGACCTGCCCTCTTTCGGCCCGTCGTCCGGGCGCGCCGCGGCCGCCGTGATGGCGGCCCGGTCCGCGGTCGGCCGCCCCTACGTGTGGGGCTCCACCGGCCCCTCCGGCTTCGACTGCTCCGGGCTGATGGTCTGGTCGTACCGGCATGCGGGCGTCTCGCTGCCGCGCACCTCGCAGGCCCAGCGGCACGCCGGCCGGCAGGTGCCCCTGTCGCAGGCCCGCCCGGGCGACCTGGTGACGTACCGCTCGGACGCCAGCCACGTCGGCATGTACGTCGGCAACGGCCAGGTGGTGCACGCCCCGTACCCGGGGGCCCGGGTGCGCTACGACCCCGTCGGGATGATGCCCGTGTCCTCGGTGACCCGCCCCTGACGGCTGCCCGGCGAGCCCCGCCCCCTGACCCCGGCCCCGGCCGGGGGCCCGTCGCCCCGACCGTGCGTACGATCGGCGGATGCTCCCGGTCCGCCGCCTCGTCCGTGTCCTGCCGCTGCTGTCGCCGCTGCTGTGCGTGCTGCTCGCCGGCTGCGCGGCGCGGCCGGCCGACACGACCGAGCGCGACGTCCGCGAGGCCGTGGCTGACTGGTCGCGGGTGCCGCCCGAGCGGCTCTCCGGGATCCCGCTCGACGGCTGGGCGTACGAGGTCGCCTCGGTGCGCCGGGACGGCGTACGGGCCCTCGTACGGGCCGAGCTGCGCTACCGGCTGAGCGGCTACGACACGGCCCCGGGCGGTTCGGAACGCGAGCTGGAACTCGAACGCGCGGCGGGCGGCGGTCCCTGGCGGGTGCGCGCCGACCGGCCCGCTCCGGGCGCGCTGCCGCAGCTGTGGGACCAGGGCCCGGTGTCGGTGGTCCGCGGTACGCACTCCCTGGTCCTGGGCGGCGCCGGACAGTCCCCCGAGGCGCTGGCCGCGATCGCCGCCGAGGCCGACCGGGCGGTCCCCGCGGCGAGCGCCGCCTGGCCCCGGCCCTGGGCCGGGCGCGTGGTGGTGCTGGTCCCCGGGTCCCTTGAGCGGATGGCGCAGCTGCTCGGCCGGCCGGCCGACGCGTACCGGGGCCTGGGCGCCGTCACCACCGGCCGGGTGGGCGCCGGGCCGGCCCCCGCGGACCGGGTGGTGGTCAACCCGGAGGGGTACGCGGAGCTGGGCGAGATGGGCCGGCGGGTCATCCTGACCCACGAGGTCACCCACGTGGCCACCCGGGCGGCGACCTCCGCCACGACCCCGCTGTGGCTCTCCGAGGGCTTCGCGGACTGGGCGGCGTACCGCGGCACCCCCACCACCCCGCAGCAGGGCGCCCCGGCGCTGGCCCGGGCGGTACGGCGCGGCGAGGTGCCGGCCGGGCTGCCCCGGACGGAGGACTTCGCCTTCAGCGGCGACCCGGAGGCGCTGGCCCGGGCGTACGAGGGGGCGTGGCTGGCCTGCCGGCTGATCGCGGACCGGTGGGGCGAGGCGGCGCTCATGGGCCTGTACGAGAAGGCGGGGCGCGAGCCGTGGCCGACGGCGCTGCGGGAGGCGCTCGGGACGGACCCGGCCGGGCTGACGAAGGAGTGGCAGGAGGCCCTGCGGAAGGAGTTCCGCTGAGGGCGTCCGGTACGTTGGCAGCGATGCACAAGACGCTGATCGTGACCAACGACTTCCCGCCGCGACCCGGCGGCATCCAGGCCTTCCTGCACAACATGGCGCTGAGGCTGGATCCCGACCGGATCGTCGTCTACGCCTCCACGTGGAAGCACAGCGCGGAGGGCCGCGAGGCCACCGCCGCCTTCGACGCGGAGCAGCCGTTCCAGGTGGTCCGCGACCGTACGACGATGCTGCTGCCGACCCCGCGCGTGACGCGGCGGGCGGTGGGCCTGCTGCGCGAACACGGCTGCGAGTCCGTGTGGTTCGGGGCGGCGGCCCCGCTCGGTCTGATGGGCCCGGCGCTGCGGCGCGCGGGCGCCCGGCGGATCGTGGCGACCACGCACGGGCACGAGGCGGGCTGGGCCCAGCTGCCGGCGGCGCGGCAGCTGCTGCGGCGGATCGGCGAGGGCACGGACACGCTGACCTACCTGGGGGAGTACACGCGCTCGCGGATCGCCTCGGCGGTGACGGAGCGGGCGGCGGCCCGGATGGTGCAACTCCCGCCGGGGGTGGACGAGAAGACCTTCCACCCGGAATCGGGCGGGGCGGAGGTCCGGGCGCGGCTCGGGCTGACCGACCGCCCGGTGGTCGTCTGCGTCTCGCGCCTCGTTCCCCGCAAGGGGCAGGACACGCTGATCGAGGCGATGCCGCGGATCCTGGCGGCGGTGCCGGACGCGGTGCTGCTGATCGTGGGCGGCGGGCCGTACGAGGCGGACCTGCGGGCGCTCGCGGTCTCGACCGGGGTCGCGGACTCGGTGGTCTTCACGGGGGCGGTCCCGTGGTCCGAACTGCCCGCCCACTACGGCGCGGGCGACGTCTTCGCGATGCCGTGCCGGACCCGGCGGGGCGGGCTGGACGTGGAGGGGCTCGGCATCGTCTACCTGGAGGCCTCGGCCACGGGTCTGCCGGTGATCGCGGGCGACTCCGGCGGGGCGCCGGACGCGGTGCTGGACGGCGAGACGGGCTGGGTCGTCCGGGGCGGCGCCCCCGACGACGCGGCGGACCGGATCGTCACCCTGCTGAAGGATCCGGAGCTGCGGGAGCGCATGGGCGCCGCCGGCCGCGCGTGGGTCGAGGAGAAGTGGCGCTGGGACCTGTTGGCGGACCGCCTGCGTGCGCTGCTGTAGCCGCGCGGCCGCCGCTGGGGCTCCACCCCAGACCCCGCGCCTCAAACGCCGGCGAGGCTGAACCATCCAGCCCCTCCGGCGTTTGAGGAGCGGGGTTCGGGGCGGAGCCCCGAGAAGCGGCGCCGCAGCCGACGGACTGCGCAGCCACGTCTGACTGTTCCTCAGATGTCTGTCAATACCGCGTCTGGGCGGACGGCCGGATTCCGCCCATGATGCGGCCATGACACCCAATCTGACGCGCCGTCATGTCCTCGGACTGGCCGCCCTCCAGACTGCCTCCGCCCTCGGGTTCACACGAATCGGCCTGGCCTCCGCATCCGCGGCCGAGCCGGGCGCAGCCCAGTACGCCCCCGCCATCGTCGTCGGCTCCGGTTACGGCTCCGCCGTCGCCGCGCTGCGGCTGGGGCAGGCGGGCGTGCGGACCGTCGTCCTCGAAATGGGCCGGCTCTGGGACGGGCCCGGGCCCGACGGCAAGGTCTTCCCCTCCACCTCCGCGCCCGACCACCGCTCTATGTGGTTCCGCACCCGCACCGAGGCCCCGCTCGCCCAGTTCCTCTGGCTCGACGTGGTCAACCGCGACATCACCCCGTACCCGGGCGTGCTGGACCGGGTGAACTTCGGCGACATGTCCGTGTACGTGGGCCGCGGCGTCGGCGGCGGGTCGCTGGTCAACGGCGGCATGGCGCCGACCCCCCGCCGCTCGTACTTCTCCGAGGTGCTGCCCCAGGTCGATGCCGACGAGATGTACGGCACCTACTACCCCCGGGCCCGCGCCATGCTCGGCGTCAACGACATCGACCCGGCCTGGTTCGAGTCCACGGAGTGGTACCGCTTCGCCCGGATCTCCCGCAAGCACGCCCAGAACACCGGCCTGAAGACCGTCTTCGTGCCCAACGTCTACGACTTCGAGTACATGAAGCGCGAGGCGGCCGGCACCGTCCCCAGGTCGGCGCTGGCCGGCGAGGTCATCTACGGCAACAACCACGGGAAGAAGAGCGTCGACAAGACCTACCTCGCCGCCGCCCTCGGCACCGGCAACGTCACCATCGAGACCATGCAGCGCGTGGTCGGCGTACGGCAGGACCCCGCCGGGGGGTACGTGCTGACCGTGCGGACCAGCGACGTGACCGGACGGGTCACCCAGGTCCGCGAACTCGGCTGCCGGCAGCTCTTCCTCGGAGCGGGCAGTCTCGGCACCACCGAGATCCTGCTGCGGGCCCGCGAGACCGGCACGCTGCCCGCGCTCGACGCCGGGGTCGGGCGCGGCTGGGGCCCCAACGGCAACATCATGACCGCCCGGGCCAACCACCTCTGGGACACGGTCGGCGCCAACCAGGCCACCATGCCCGCCATGGGCATCGACGACTGGGACAACGCCGCCAACCCGGTCTTCGCGGAGATCGCCCCGCTCCCCATGGGGCTGGAGCACTGGGTCTCGATGTACCTGGCCATCACGAAGAACCCGGAGCGCGGGCACTTCACCTACGACGCCGCCACCGACTCGGCCCGCCTCAACTGGCGCAGGGACCAGAACACGCCCTCGGTCAACGCCGCGAAGAACCTCTTCGACCGCGTCAACCGGCGGAACTTCACGATGTACAGGTACGACCTCTTCGGCGGCAACAAGGCCTTCGCCGACAACTTCACCTACCACCCGCTCGGCGGCTGCGTGCTCGGCGACGCCACCGACGCGTACGGACGGGCGAAGGGGTACCAGGGGCTGTACGTCGTGGACGGCTCCCTGATCCCCGGGTCGCTCGGCGTGAACCCCTTCGTGACCATCACCGCCCTCGCGGAGCGGAACATGGCCAGGATCCTCGCCGAGGACCCCCGCTGACCGTGGCCGACCGGGGCTAGCCCCGGTACAGCGCGTCGATCTCGTCCGCGAAGTCCTTCGCCACCACGTTGCGCTTCAGCTTCAGCGACGGCGTGATGTGGCCCGACTCCTCCGTGAACTGGGAGGGCAGAATGCGGAATTTCCGCACCGATTCCGCCTTGGACACCGCCGCGTTGCCGTCGTCCACGGCCTTCTGGACGGCGGCGATGAGGTCCGCGTCCTCGCGCAGCTCCGCCGCCGTGATCCCGGCCGGCTTGCCGTTCTCCGCGGCCCAGCGGCCGAGGAACTCCTCGTCGATGGTGACCAGCGCGGCCACGAACGGCCTCGCGTCGCCCACCACCATGCACTCCGCGACCAGCGCGTGCGCCCGGATCCGGTCCTCGATCACGGCGGGTGCGACGTTCTTGCCGCCCGCGGTGACGATGAGTTCCTTCTTGCGCCCGGTGATCGCGAGGTAGCCGTCCTCGTCGAGGGTGCCGACGTCGCCGGTGTGGAACCAGCCGTCGGTCAGCGCCTCGGCGGTCGCCGTCTCGTTCTGCCAGTAGCCGTTGAAGATGTGCTCGCCGTGCAGCAGCACCTCGCCGTCGTCCGCGATGCGCACCACGGAGCCCGGCAGCGGCTGGCCGACCGTGCCGATCTTCGTCTTGTCCCACGGGTTGAAGGCCGTGGCCGCGCAGGACTCCGTCAGGCCGTAACCCTCCAGCACGGTGAAGCCGATGCCGCGGAAGAAGTGGCCGAGCCGCTCGCCCAGCGGGGCGCCGCCGGAGATCGCGTACTCGCCGCGCCCGCCGAGCACCGCGTGCAGCTTGCTGTAGACCAGCTTGGAGAAGAGCTTGTGCTTGAGCTTCAGTCCGAAGGACGGGCCGCCCGGGGCGTCCAGCGCCCGGCTGTAGGCGATCGCCGTCTCGGCGGCGGCGTCGAAGATCTTGCCCTTGCCGTCGGCCTGGGCCTTGGCCCGCGCCGAGTTGTAGACCTTCTCGAAGACGCGCGGCACACCGAGGATCAGGGTGGGCCGGAACGACTGGAGCTCGTCGGTCAGGTTCTTGATGTCCGGTACGCAGCCCAGGCGGATCGGCGCCAGGACGGCCGCCACCTCCACCAGGCGGCCGAAGACGTGCGCGGCCGGCAGGAAGAGCAGCACGGAGCACTCGCCGGTGCGGAAGAGCGGGCGGAGGCGCTCCACCACGTTGCCGCACTCGGCGAAGAAGTTGCGGTGGGTCAGCACGCAGCCCTTGGGGCGGCCGGTGGTGCCCGAGGTGTAGACGATGGTGGCCGGGTCGTCGGCGTTGGCGAGGCTGCTGCGCTCCTCGACCTCTTCGTCGGTGATCCCCGCGCCGGCGGCCTTCAGCGTGTCCAGCGCGCCCTGCTCGATCTCCCAGACCTCGCGCAGTTCGGGGAGGCGGTCGCGCAGCGAGGCCACGGTCGCGCTGTGCGCCGGGCTCTCCACGATGACCGCCACGGCGCCGGAGTCGCCGAGGATCCACTGGACCTGCTCGGGGGAGCTGGTCTCGTACACGGGGACGGTGACGCCGCCCGCGCTCCAGATCGCGAAGTCGAACAGCACCCACTCGTAGCGGGTGCGGGAGATGAGGGCGACCCGGTCGCCGGGCCGGATGCCGGCCGCGATGAGGCCCTTGGCCGCGGCGCGGACCTCGGCCAGGAACTCCGTCGCGGTCACGTCCTGCCACCGGCCGTCGGCGGCCTTGCGGCTCATGACGGCGGTGTCGGGATGCTGAGCGGCGTTGCGGCGGATGAGATCCGTCAGGTTCCCGTCCGACGGGACCTCGTACAGGGCCGGAAGGCTGAACTCGCGCAAGACTGCTGCTCCTCTGGGCGCCATCGCCACCATGTGGACCGAGCGGACGTTACCCACCGGTAGTGGGTTCCCGATAGAGGGAACCGGCCAGATGTTCCGTGCGTCACATTCTGTCCTTGCACTGCCTGGCCCTCACGTGCCGACACTAGTCGACCCCTTCAGGGACTCGGAAGTAACCGCAGGTCCGGCCGCCTCTCCCACCCCCTCTACCAGGCGCTGCCGGGCCCCCCTAGGGTGGACGGCATGGGTGGGAGCATGCGGAGCGGGCAGAGCGGCGCGAGCGGATCGAGCCGAACCGGCGGACCGGGCCGCACGCGGGTCCACGTCGTGAGCGACGTACACGGCAACACCGAGGCCCTCACCCGTGCGGGAGAAGGGGCCGACGCCCTGATCTGCCTGGGCGACCTCGTCCTCTTCCTCGACTACGCCGACCACTCGCGCGGGATCTTCCCCGACCTGTTCGGCGTCGAGAACGCCGACCGGATCGTCGAGCTGCGCACCGCGCGCCGCTTCGAGGAGGCCCACGCCTTCGGGCGGCGGCTCTGGGCCGGGTTGGACCGGGACCGGCTGATCGAGGGCGCGGTGCGCCGCCAGTACGCCGAGATGTTCGCCGCGTTCCCCAACCCGACGTACGCCACCTACGGCAATGTCGACATCCCGGGTCTGTGGCCGGAATACGCCGACCGCGACGGCCTGACCGTCCTCGACGGCCAGCGCGTGGAGATCGGCGGCCGCGTCTTCGGGTTCGTCGGCGGCGGGCTGCCCTCGCCGATGCGGACCCCGTACGAGGTGAGCGTCGAGGAGTACGCCGCCAAGGTGGAGGCGCTCGGCGAGGTGGACGTACTGTGCTCCCACATCCCGCCGGAGGTGCCCGAGCTCTGCTACGACACGGTCGCGCGCCGGTTCGAACGCGGCAGCGAGGCCCTGCTGGCCGCCATCCGCCGCACCCGCCCCCGGTACGCCCTCTTCGGGCACGTGCACCAGCCGCTGGCGCGGCGGATGCGGATCGGGGCCACGGAGTGCGTGAACGTCGGCCACTTCGCCGCGACCGGCCGGCCGTGGGTGCTGGAATGGTGACCGGCGGCCGGTTCCCGACGGCCCCCAGCGGGCCGGGGGAGGCCCTGGAGTGGCGGAGCCCGCACGCGCGGTAGCCTTCACGCGGCGGCCGGAGGCCGCACACATCCTCGAAACACTCCACGGAGGAGCCACCGCGATGGCGGAACACACCAGCTCAAGCATCACGATCGAGGCTGCGCCCAGCGACGTGATGGCCGTGATCGCCGACTTCGCCCGCTACCCCGAATGGACCGGCGAGGTGAAGGAGGCCGAGGTGCTGGCCACCGACGCCGAGGGGCGCGCCGAGAAGGTCCGCCTGCTGCTCGACGCCGGCGCGATCAAGGACGACCACACCCTCGCCTACACCTGGAAGGGTACGGACGAGGTCAGCTGGACCCTGGACAAGTCCCAGATGCTGCGCCAGCTGGACGGCTCGTACCGGCTGGCCCCGGTGGACGGCGGCAAGCGTACCGAGGTCACCTACCAGCTGACCGTGGACGTCAAGATCCCCATGCTCGGCATGATCAAGCGCAAGGCGGAGAAGGTCATCATCGACCGGGCGCTGGCGGGCCTGAAGAAGCGCGTCGAATCCGTCTGAGCACTCGTGGCAACCCGGCAGTAGGCACCCGCACATGCACACCTTGCTGATCACCGGCCCCGGCGGGGCCGGGCGCACCACCGTGGCCGCGGCCACCGCCCTCGCCGCGGCCCGCCACGGGCGGCGGGTGCTGCTGCTGTCCGGCGACGTCGGCGACCCGCTCGCCGCCCTGACCGGGGAGGAGCGCGTCCCCGGTCTGCGGGTGGCCCGGGTCGACTCCGGCGAGGAGTTCCGCGAGGAGCTCGTCGCCCTGCAGGAGCGCGGATCCGCGCTCCTCGCCATGGTCGGGGCCCGCCCGCTCGGGGCCGAGGAGCTCACCGAGCTGCCCGGCGCCGAGCAGTTCGCCCTGCTGCGCGCCCTGCGGCGGGCCGCCGACGCGCCCGGCACCGACCTCGTCGTCGTCGACATGCCCCCGCTCCACCAGACCCTCTCCACCCTGGCCCTGCCCGCCCAGCTGCGCCGCTACCTCGCCCGCCTGCTCCCCGCCGAGAAGCAGGCCGCCCGCGCCCTGCGGCCCGTACTGGCCCAGCTCGCCGGCGTGCCCATGCCCGCGCAGTGGCTCTACGAGGCCGCCGCCCGCTGGGACGAGGAGCTCGCCGCCGTCCAGGCCGTCGTCGAGGCCGACACCACCGAACTGCGCCTGGTCGCCGAACCGGGACCGGCCGCCGCCGACGCGCTGCGCCTCGGACGGCTCGGGCTCGCCCTCCACCAGCTGCCCGTCCGCGACCTCGTCGCCAATCGGACGCTGCCCCAGGACTCCGCCGACCCCTGGCTCGCCGGGCTCGCCGCCCAGCAGGAGAAGTACGCCGCCGAGTGGGCCGGGGAGATCCCCGTCGTCACGCTCGCCCACCTCGGCCGGGACCCGCGCGGCCCGCAGGACCTGCACCGGCTCGCCGCCGCGGACGGGCTCCTCCCGGCGCCGCCCGCACCCCGCGGGGCCTGGGCCGTGGAGGACCGGCTCGCCGCGGACGGGGTGCTCGTGTGGGTGGTACCGCTGCCCGGCGCGCACAAGAGCGACCTCGACCTCGTACGCCGCGGCGACGAGCTGCTGCTCACGGCCGGCCCGTACCGCAGGATCGTTCCGCTTCCCGCGGCGCTGCGCCGCTGCACCGTCTCCGGCGCCGCCCTGGCCGCCGGCGAGCTCCGCATCCGCTTCACCCCCGACCCGGGGCTGTGGCCCCGCGCGTAGTGAACGGCGTACCCCCGTTCAGGTACCGTCGAAGGTAGCCCGTACCGCACGCCCAGCAGCCGCCGCAGGAGAGTCCGCCATGAGCGAGGCCACCGACCGCCCCACCGACGACGACGCGTGGGCCAAGGCCTGTGCCGAGGACCTCGCCGCCGAGAGGGAGCGCATGCGCGGACAGGACCGGGCCGGCTCGGCCGGCACCGGAACCGCCGCCGAGGAACTGTTCAAGCTCTTCGAAGCCGTCGCCGACAAGGTCTCCGGGCTGAACAACCCGCTGTTCGGCGCCGCCGCCCAGGGCGCGGTGCGCCAGGTCGTCGACCAGGCCAAAACCGCCGCCAAGCCCGTCATCGAACGCAACCCCGAGGTCTTCGACCACCTCGCGGCCGCCGGCTCCGAGCTCCTCGCCGCCTACCGCTCCGCCGTCGAGGGCCACGAGCGCCGCTGGACCCAGGACACCCCTCCCGCGCCCCGTCGGGAGCGCGACCCCCGCGACGACGGCCCCGACGCGGGCCCCGCCGAGCGGATCGATCTCGACTGAGGGCCCGCCGCCCTCGGGTACCGTTGGCCGTGGCGGGGTTTGACCGGAAACCGAGGGACTAATGGGACTCACCATCGGCGTCGACATCGGCGGCACGAAGATCGCGGCCGGCGTGGTCGACGAAGAGGGCACGATCCTTGAGACGTACAAGGTGCCCACCCCGCCGACCGCGGACGGAGTGACGGAGGCCATCTGCGCCGCCGTCTCCGAGGTCAGCAGCAACCACACCATCGACGCCGTCGGCATCGGCGCCGCCGGATACGTGGACGACAAGCGCGCGACCGTACTGTTCGCGCCGAACATCAACTGGCGCCACGAGCCGCTCAAGGACAAGGTCGAGCAGCGCATCGGCCTGCCCGTCGTCGTCGAGAACGACGCGAACTGCGCGGCCTGGGGCGAGTACCGCTTCGGCGCCGGCCAGGGCCACGACGACGTCATCTGCATCACGCTCGGCACCGGCCTGGGCGGCGGCATCATCATCGGCAACAAGCTGCGCCGCGGACGCTTCGGCGTCGCCGCCGAGTTCGGGCACATCCGGGTCGTCCCCGACGGCCTGCTGTGCGGCTGCGGCAGCCAGGGCTGCTGGGAGCAGTACGCCTCCGGGCGCGCCCTCGTCCGGTACGCGAAGCAGCGCGCCAACGCCACCCCCGAGAACGCGACGGTCCTCCTCGCGCTCGGCGACGGCACCCCCGAAGGCATCGAGGGCAAGCACATCAGCGAGGCCGCCCGGCAGGGCGACCTGGTGGCCATCGACGCCTTCCGCGAGCTGGCCCGCTGGGCCGGCGCCGGCCTCGCCGATCTGGCCTCGCTCTTCGACCCGTCGGCGTTCATCGTCGGCGGCGGGGTCTCCGACGAGGGCGACCTCGTCCTCGACCCGATCCGCAAGTCCTTCAAGCGCTGGCTGGTCGGCGGCGCCTGGCGGCCGCACGCGCAGGTGCTCGCCGCACAGCTCGGCGGCAAGGCCGGCCTCGTCGGCGCAGCGGACCTCGCCCGCCAGGGCTGACGCGCCGGGGCCGACCCACCGGGGCCGACCCGCCGGGGCCAACCCGCCTTCCACCCGTCCCGCCCGCCGCGCCCCTTGGGGGAGCGGCGGGCGGCTGCGTATCTTGCGGTGCATGGACCAGTTGCTGCCCTCGCTGCCGAAGTCCCGTACGGAGCCCGACGGTTCTGCCGTGATCCGGGCACTCAGCTACAACATCCGCTCGCTGCGCGACGACGAGGAGGCGCTGGCCCGGGTCATCCGGGCGTGCGAGCCCGACCTCGTCTTCGTCCAGGAGGCGCCGCGGTTCTTCCGGTGGCGCAAACACGCGGCGCGACTCGCCGCGAAATGTGACCTGGTGGTGCTGAGCGGGGGCGGGACGGCGGCCGGGCCGCTGCTGCTGTGCTCGCTGCGGGTCTTCGTGGAGCGGACGGAGGACGTCCTGCTGCCGCGCACTCCCGGCCTGCACCGGAGGGGCTTCGCCACCGCGGTGGTCCGTGTCGGCGCCGCCCGCGCGGGGCTGGTCAGCGCGCACCTGTCCCTGGACCGGGCGGAGCGGGTCGCGCAGGCGGAGATGCTGCTGGAGCGGGCCGCGGCGATGGACGTCCCCCACGTGATCGCCGCGGGCGACGTGAACGAGGGCCCGGGCGGTCCCGCCTTCGGCCGCCTCGCGGGCACGCTGCGGGACTGCTGGTCAGCGGCCCCCTGGGGCGGAGAACGGACCTTCCCGGCGTCCGCGCCGGACCGCCGTATCGACGCGGTCTTCGTGAGCGGGGGCGTGGAGGTGCTGGCGTGCGGTGTCCCGGTGGGACTGCCGGGCGTCTCGTCCACCGACCTCCGGTCGGCCACGGACCACCTCCCGGTCCTGGCGGCCCTCCACCTGCCGGCCGCGCCGTAGCTCTGCGGTCCGGGTGCGCCGCCGTTGCGGGGGCGCTGCCCCCACACCCTCCCCCAGACTTCGTCCGGGGGGACCCCCAGCGCCTCGAACGCCGGCGGGGCTGGATCTTTCAGCCCCTCCGGCGTCTGAGGAGCGGGCCCGGGCGGAGCCCGGCGGGGTTCGGGGCGGAGCCCCGGTATGTCAGCCTCGCCGACGGAGCCCAGGGGCTCAGACCACGGCTCCGCGGCCGGGGTCGTCATCCTCGTCGTCACCGTGCTGCATGCGTGCGACCAGCGTCGCGAACCCGCCCAGGAAGCCGCCGATGCCGAGCGTCGTCAGCCACCACGTCATCTCCCACTGCAGCAGCACCGCGAGCAGCAGCAGCACCGGCCCGCCGACCACCGCGAGCCACGCGAACTTCGACGTCGTGTCCGCCGGCGGCAGCTCCGGCTCCGGCGGGACGAAGTGGCCCTCGTCCGCCGGAGTCAGGTCGTCCTCCTGCGGTTGCGCCGGCGAGTGGTCCCGGGGGCCCGCCATGCCCACGCCCGGGGCGAAGACCACCGAGCTGCCCAGCCCCGCGGCCGGCGGCCCGGGCTCGGGCCTCGGTTCGGGCTTCGGCTCCGGTCCCGCCTCCGGGTCGGCCGGCAGCGGCTTGACGTCCTCCTCCGGCAGGAGGAGGTTCTCGATCGGCTTGAACGGCCGGGCCCCCGGCGGGTCCGGCGGCTCCTGCCCGTACCCGGCGACGATCGCCGCCCATGCCGCTTCCTCGTCCAGCGGCGGGACTCCGCCCGACTGCTCCTCGTGCTCAGCCACCGGCCTGCGCCCCCTCCCTGCCCACGCTCTCCGCCAGTCGGCCGACGAACGCATAGCTGTCCGCGAAGATCCGCTCCGCGTCATGGTCCAACGTCGCGACGTGGTAGCTCTGTTCCAGGAGGGTCTCGGTGACGTCCGTGGAGGAGACCCGGGCCAGGATGCGCGCGGAGTCGACGGGCGGTACGACGTGGTCCTGCGGGCTGTGCAGCAGCAGCAGCGGCTGCGTGACCTGCGGCAGGTCGGCGTCCACGAGCTGCAGGAACTTCCGCAGCGAGTGCGCGGCCCGGGTCGGGACCCGGTCGTAGCCGACCTCCTCCGAGCCCGGCTTCGCGATGTCGCTGGCGATGCCCGGCGTCGACCGGATGAAGTGCTTGGCCACGGGAAGGGCGACGGCCAGCGGGTCGTGCACCTTGTTCGCCGGGTTGACGAGCACGATGCCGCTGATGGCGTCCCCGTGCTTGGCGGCCAGCCGCAGGGTCAGCGCGCCGCCCATCGACAGCCCGAAGACGAAGACCTGCTCGCACCGGTCCAGCAGTTCCCGCAGGGCGCGGTCGACCTCCGCGTACCAGTCCTGCCAGCCCGTGAGCTGCATGTCCTGCCAGCGCGTCCCGTGTCCGGGCAGCAGCGGCAGCGACACCGTGAGCCCCTGCCCGGCGAGGTACTCGGCCCACGGGCGCAGCGACTGCGGGGAACCGGTGAAGCCGTGGCAGAGGAGGACGCCGACCTCTCCGCCCTCGTGGCGGAACGGCTCGGCTCCAGGGAGGACGGGCACCAGGGTCTCCTTGATCATGATGTACGCCGGGTGGGTGCGTTGCTCTGTGTGACTTCACCGTACGCGACCGGGGTGGCACCGGCCAGGGTCGTCGGGCCGCTGCCGCGGGAGCCAGGGGATATGGTCTGTTCGACAGACACAGGAAGGCTTTCGAGTTGATCTACGGCGCAATGAAGTTCTCCATCGGCGGTTCACTGAAGCTTGCTTTCAGGCCGTGGGTGGAGGGCCTCGAGAACATTCCCGCGGAGGGGCCGGCGATCCTCGCGAGCAACCACCTGTCCTTCTCCGACTCCTTCTTCCTTCCGGCCGTGCTGGACCGGAAGGTCACCTTCATCGCGAAGGCGGAGTACTTCACCTCCCCGGGCGTCAAGGGCAGGCTGACGGCCGCCTTCTTCAAGGGCGTCGGCCAGCTCCCGGTGGACCGCTCCGGTGCGCGCGGGGCCGGCGAGGCCGCGATCAAGAGCGGCATCGAGGTCATCGAGCGGGGGGAGCTGTTCGGTATTTACCCCGAGGGCACGCGTTCACCCGACGGACGCCTGTACCGCGGCAAGCCCGGCGGGCTGGCGCGGGTGGCGCTGGCCACCGGCGCACCCGTGATCCCCGTGGCGATGATCGACACCGAGAAGATCCAGCCGCCCGGCAAGGTGGTGCCCAAGCTGATGCGCCCGGGCATCCGGATCGGCAAGCCCCTGGACTTCAGCCGCTACCAGGGCATGGACGGCGACCGCTTCATCCTGCGCTCGGTGACCGACGAGGTCATGTACGAGATCATGAAGCTCTCCGGCCAGGAGTACGTCGACATCTACGCGACGGCGGCCAAGCGCCAGATCGCCGATGCGGAAAAGGCCGAGAAGGCCGAGCGGGCGGAGAGGACCGGCAAGGCCGAGAAGGCCGACGGCAAGCCGGAGTAGGTCGGGCGGTACCGCCCGCAGGGGGTGGGGGAGATGGCGAAACGCGAACGCGTCGTACGCATGTCGGTCGAGCAGCCGCTTTGGCGTGCCCTGACGGCGTACCGGCTGCTGACGATGGTCTACGCGGTGCTGCTGTTCGCATCCGCCTACAAGCGGTACCCGCACCCCTGGATCGCGGCCGGCTACCTCGCCTTCCTCGCCGTCTGGACCCTGGCCACCACCTCGAAGGTGGCCAACGCCGCCAGCTGCACCAAGGGCTTCCTCGTCGCCGACCTCACCGTCGCCATCGTCGGGATCGGACTGACCCCGCTCGCCGACACCCACGAGCGGATCACCGGGGGCGGTCCCACCCTGCCCACGATCTGGACCGGGGGCGCGGTCCTCGGATTCGCCATCAAGGGCGGCTGGCGCTGGGCCTGCTTCGCGTCCACCTTCGTGGCCGCGGCCACCATCCTCATCCACGGCGGCCAGCCCACCCGGGACGCCCTGCACAACGTGCTGCTCGTCTGGGTCTCCTCCGTGGCCATCGGCTACGTCGTCGAGGTCGCCCGGGCCAGTGAGAACACCCTCGCCCGCGCCCTGGAGATCGAGGCGGTCACCCGCGAGCGCGAACGCCTCGCCCGCGACATCCACGACGGGGTCCTCCAGGTCCTCGCCATGGTCCAGCGGCGCGGCGCCGAGGTGGGCGGCGAGGCCGCCGAGCTGGGCCGGATGGCGGGAGAGCAGGAGGTGGCGCTGCGCACGCTGGTCAGCACCGGTTTGGCGCACCCCTCCCGGGTCTCCTCCGACGAGTCGCGCGGCGCGCTGGTGGACACGTACGAGGTGGACGAGCCGGGCGCCGACGACGGCGAGCTGGACCTGCGCACGCTCCTCGCCCCGCACGCCGGGTCCCGGGTGAGCTTCGCCGAGCCGGGCACCCCGGTCCCGCTGCCGGTGCCCGCCGCGAAGGAGCTGGCCGCGGCGGTCGGCGCCGCCCTCGACAACGTGCGCAAGCACGCGGGCGAGGGGGCCAGGGCCTGGATCCTGGTCGAGGACTGGGGCGACGAGGTGATCGTGACCGTCCGCGACGACGGCCCGGGCATCCCGGCGGGCCGGCTCGACCAGGCGGAGGGCGAGGGCCGGATGGGAGTGGCCCTGTCCATCCGCGGCCGACTGCGCGACCTCGGCGGCAGCGCCGATCTGGTGTCCGTCCCCGGACAGGGCACCGAAGTGGAACTGAAGGTACCGAGGGGGAGGACCCAATGAGCACGAAGGAACCGCACGAGATCAGGGTGATGGTCGTCGACGACCACCCGATGTGGCGGGACGCGGTCGCCCGCGACCTGGCCGCCGCCGGCTTCGACGTCGTGGCGACCGCCGGCGACGGCCCCGAGGCGGTACGCCGGGCCCGCGCCGTCACCCCCGACGTCCTGGTCCTCGACCTCAACCTGCCCGGCATGCCGGGCGTGCAGGTCTGCAAGGAACTGGTCGGCGCCCACCCGGCGCTGCGCGTCCTGGTGCTGTCCGCCAGCGGTGAGCACGCGGACGTCCTGGAGGCGGTGAAGTCCGGCGCCACCGGCTACCTGCTGAAGTCCGCCGGTGCCCAGGAGCTGATCGACGCGGTCCGCCGCACCGCGGCCGGCGATCCGGTCTTCACCCCGGGCCTGGCCGGTCTGGTGCTCGGCGAGTACCGGCGCCTCGCCACCGACCCGGTGCCGACCGCATCCGACGAGCCGAAGGTGCCACAACTGACCGACCGCGAGACCGAGGTGCTGCGCCTGGTGGCCAAGGGGCTCTCGTACAAGCAGATCGCGGAGCGGCTGGTCATCTCCCACCGCACCGTGCAGAACCACGTCCAGAACACCTTGGGCAAGCTGCAGTTGCACAACCGGGTGGAGCTGGTCCGGTACGCCATAGAGCGGGGCCTCGACGACGCGTAGGCACCCCGGTCACCGGGCGTCGATCGTACTTTCGCCCTCGTACGAGTGAACGGGCGTACGCAACGCCCCGCGATTCCACCGGAATTGACCCCTTCAGGACCCTTGCTGTGACCTGCGTCACCACTAGCGTGACCGTCATGGCGAAGGGAGATGCAATGAAGGTCGGAGTGCTGACCGGTGGCGGAGACTGCCCCGGGCTCAACGCGGTGATCAGGGCCGTCGTCCGCAAGGGCACCCAGGAGTACGGCTGCGCGTTCGTCGGGTTCAAGGACGGCTGGCGGGGCGCGGTCGAGGGGAGGACCGTCCCGCTCGACATCCCCGCCGTCCGCGGCATCCTGCCCCGCGGCGGCACCATCCTCGGCTCCTCGCGCACCAATCCGTTCAAGACGGAGAACGGGGTGCGCGACATCAAGGACAACCTCGCCAAGTACGAGGTCGACGCCCTCGTCGCGATCGGCGGCGAGGACACCCTCGGGGTCGCCGCCAAGCTGTACGAGGACTACGGCATCCCCTGCGTCGGCGTGCCCAAGACCATCGACAACGACCTGTCCGCCACGGACTACACCTTCGGCTTCGACACCGCCGTCGGCATCGCGACCGAGGCGATCGACCGGCTGCACACCACTGCCGAGTCGCACATGCGGGTGCTGGTCGTCGAGGTCATGGGCCGGCACGCCGGCTGGATCGCCCTGCACTCGGGGCTCGCGGGCGGCGCCAACGTCATCCTCATCCCGGAGCAGCGCTTCGACATGGACGAGGTGTGCGCCTGGGTGACCTCCCGCTTCAAGGCGAGCTACGCCCCGATCGTCGTGGTCGCCGAGGGCGCCATGCCCAAGGACGGGGACCTGGTGCTGAAGGACGCCACCAAGGACTCCTTCGGGCACGTCCGGCTGTCGGGCGTGGGCGAGTGGCTGGCCAAGGAGATCGAGGCGCGGACCGGCAAGGAGGCCCGTACGACCGTCCTCGGGCACATCCAGCGGGGCGGCACGCCCAGCGCCTTCGACCGGTGGCTGGCGACCCGGTTCGGGCTGCACGCGATCGACGCGGTGCACGACGGGGACTTCGGCAAGATGGTCGCGCTCAAGGGGACGGACATCGTCCGGGTGCCGATCGCGGAGGCGACGGCGCGGCTGAAGACGGTGGACCCCGCGCTCTACAAGGAGGTGGGGGTCTTCTTCGGCTGAGCCGCCGGGCGCCCTCAAACGCCGGACGGGCTGAAGGATCCAGCCCCGCCGGCGTTTGAGGCGGGGGTCCCGGACGGAGTCCGGGGGAGGGTCTGGGGCGGAGCCCCGGGAGACCCGCGCAGCGGCGGCCCGGCGGCTATGCCGGGGCGGGGGTCATCACGCCGGTCAGGAGCTCGCGCAGCAGGTCCGCGCCGCGGAGGGTGAGGACGGACTCCGGGTGGAACTGGACCCCTGCGAAGCCGCCCCCGACGGAGCGGACCGCGTGCACCTCCCCGGTCGCCGGGTCGCGGGACACCTCCACCCCGTCCACGGCGAGCCGCGCGGCCCGCGGCTCGTCGCAGTGCGCGGTGTACGTGTTGTAGAAGCCCACCACCTCCTGCGCCCCGAACAGGTCGATCCGGGTCTGCGCCCCCTGCGCCGGCTCCGCCTTGCGGATCAGCGGCAGCCCCAGCTCGGCCGCCAGCAGCTCGTGCCCCAGGCAGATCCCGACCAGCCCGCGGCGGTGCCCGGCCAGCAGTTCCGCGGCCAGCGCGCGCAGCATCCGCATTTTGGGGTCCGAGGCGTCCGCCGGGTTGCCCGGACCGGGGCCGAGGACGATCGGGCCCGGCCAGGACAGGGCCGCCGCCCGCAGCCCCGGATCGTCGTAGCGGCGTACGGTCACCTCAAGCCCGGCCACCCGCAGGACGTGTGCCAGCATCGCCGTGAAGGTGTCCTCGCCGTCCACCACCAGCGCGTGGCCGGTCAGGGAGGACGGCCGCTCCTGCATGCGCAGCCAGAAGGGGGCCAGGTCCGACCGCCGGGCCGCCAGGGCCGCCCGCACCCGCGGGTCGTCCGCCAGCCGCGCGCCGTCGAAGGCCGGCCGGGTCGCGGCCGGCCGCACCCCGAGGGCCGCCAGCACCCCCGCCGCCTTCGCGTGCGTCTCCGCGACCTCGCCCGCCGGATCGGAGTGCCGTACGAGCGTGGCACCGACCGGCACCCGCAGCACGCCGTCCGGGGCGATGTCGGCGGTGCGGATCAGGATGGGGGAGTCCAGGGTCTGCGCTCCGGCCGCGTCCTGCCCGAGCAGCGCCAGGGCCCCCGCGTAGTAGCCGCGGCCCCCGCTCTCGTACCGCTCGATCACGCGGCAGGCGTTCTGCACCGGCGAGCCGGTGACCGTCGCCGCGAACATCGTCTCGCGCAGTACTTCCCGCACGTCCAGCGAGGAGCGCCCGCGCAGCTCGTACTCGGTGTGCGCGAGGTGGGACATCTCCTTCAGCCGCGGTCCGACCACGACCCCGCCGCGGTCGCCGACGGTGCACATCATCTTGAGTTCCTCGTCGACGACCATAGACAGCTCCTCGGTCTCCTTGCGGTCGCCGAGGAAGGCGAGGAGGGAGTCCACGGTGGGTCCGGCGGCCGGATACCGGTAGGTGCCGCTGATCGGGTTCATCACGACCGTGCCCCCGGACATCCGCACGTGCACCTCGGGGCTGGCCCCGACCAGCGTCCGCTCGCCGGTGTGGACGACGTAGGTCCAGTACGCGCCGCGCTCGCCCAGCAGCAGCCGCCGGAACAGGGCGAGCGCGTCGGCGCGGCCGAAGCCGTCGATGCGGCCCTCGTAGGTGCGCCGGATGACGAAGTTCGCGCCCGCCCCGCGGCCGATCTCGTCCTCGATGACCCGCTCGACCGTGGCCGCGTACTGCGCGTCGGGGACGTCGAAGCCACCGTCCTCGACCCGTACCTCGTGCGCGGGCAGCGCGGCCAGCGCCTCGGCGAGCGGGATCTCGTAGGCCTCCTCGGCGACCAGCACGCTCAGCGGCGTGCCGTCGTCGCGTACGTCGAACCCGCGCTCCCGGATCTGCCGGAAGGGCACGAGGGCGAGGGTGGGCAGCTCCCGTACGGGCAGGTCGGCGAGGTGTTCGGCCTCGTGGACCGCGCCGATCAGCACCTCGACGGTGTCGTGGTCGCGGCCGGGGGTCCGCCGGCGCAGCAGGGCGAAGGGCGGGCAGGAGTCGTCGAGCAGGCGGCTCAGCCGGCCGGGTCGGCTCGGTCGGTTCAGGGGCCTGGGGTCCATGGGCGGGGCGTCCTTCCGGTGGGAGGAGCGGCGCCCGCGTCGGAGAACACGGAAGGCCGCCCCTCGGGGCGGCCTTCGCGTCGTCGCGTGTCGTCTTCAGGTACGCGCGAGAGGTGGGCCGCCGGGAGCGGGCCACCACCAGTTCTGGTTCGAGTGCGCGTACATGGGAGGCACCCTAGCCCAGTGCGGCCCTCCGGCGCCGGAGCCGTCTCACGGCGTGGGCTGAACCATGGATTCCGTTCCGTTGGGGTCCCCCTGCCTTCGAGCAGGGCGTCTCACGTTGTGGGCGGAGGGCGGGATGAGACGTATGACGCCGTAATGTGTACGAGGTGACCGTGAACGCTGAAACCCAAGCCCCCGCCGTCAAGGCGACCTGGCGAGACCTTCCCGCGGCGCAGCAGCCTTCGTACCCCGATGCCGAGGCTCTGCGCGCTGTCGTCGCGGACCTCGAGTCGTATCCTCCGCTCGTTTTCGCGGGTGAATGCGACCAGCTGCGTGCCCGTCTGGGAGCCGTCGCCAAGGGCGAGGCGTTCCTCCTCCAGGGCGGCGACTGTGCCGAGGCCTTCGACGGCGTGTCCGCCGAACACATCCGCGCCAAGCTGAAGACGCTGCTCCAGATGAGTGCCGTACTGACGTACGCGGCCTCCGTGCCGGTCGTCAAGGTCGGCCGCATCGCGGGCCAGTACTCCAAGCCGCGCTCCAAGGACACCGAGACCCGCGACGGTGTCACCCTGCCGACCTACCGCGGCGACTCCGTCAACGGCTTCGCCTTCACCGAAGAGGCCCGGATCCCGGACCCCGAGCGGCTGAAGCGCATGTACAACGCCTCCGCCTCCACGCTCAACCTGGTGCGTGCCTTCACCACCGGTGGTTACGCCGACCTGCGCCAGGTGCACGCCTGGAACCAGGACTTCGTGAAGTCCTCCCCGTCCGGTCAGCGGTACGAGCAGCTGGCGCGGGAGATCGACAACGCGCTGAACTTCATGAAGGCGTGCGGCACCGACCCGGCCGAGTTCAAGGCCGTCGAGTTCTACGCCTCCCACGAGGCGCTGCTGCTCGACTACGAGGGCGCGCTGACCCGTACCGACTCGCGTACCGGCAAGCTGTACGACACCTCCGGCCACATGGTCTGGATCGGTGAGCGCACTCGCCAGCTGGACCACGCGCACATCGAGTTCTGCTCGCAGATCGCCAACCCGATCGGCATCAAGCTCGGCCCGACCACCACGGTGGACGAGGCGCTGACGTACATCGACCGCCTGGACCCCGCGCGCGAGCCGGGCCGGCTGACCTTCGTCGTCCGCATGGGCGCCGACAAGGTCCGCGACAAGCTGCCCGAGCTGGTCGAGAAGGTCACCGCCTCCGGCGCGGTCGTCGCCTGGGTCACCGACCCGATGCACGGCAACACCTTCGAGGCGGCCTCCGGCCACAAGACGCGCCGTTTCGACGACGTGCTCGACGAGGTCAAGGGCTTCTTCGAGGTCCACAAGGCCCTGGGCACCCACCCGGGCGGCATCCACGTAGAGCTCACCGGTGACGACGTCACCGAGTGCGTGGGCGGCGGCGACGAGATCTTCGTCGACGACCTGCACCAGCGCTACGAGACGGCCTGCGACCCGCGGCTCAACCGCAGCCAGTCCCTGGACCTGGCATTCCTCGTCGCCGAGATGTACCGCGACCAGTAGGGATCACGCAGTACGTTCGTACGACTGTGGGGCGCGGATCGATGTGATCCGCGCCCCACAGTCGTATCCAGGGCTTTTAGGTCACCCTAACTTTAGGTACGGTTAGGTAAGCCTCACCGAATAGGGGATGGCTTCGAACCATTCCGCCCAGGGAGGACCGCGTGTACGTCTGCTCTTGCTTCGGGATCACCGACAAGCAGGTCAAGGACCACGCGGCAGCCGGGGCCTGCACCCCGCGCCAGATCGCCTCGGCCACCAAGGCCGGAACCGACTGCGGCTCCTGTGTGCGCACCATCCAGGGCATCCTCGGCCGCGGCGCCTGCCCGCGCCGGGAGCTGCTGGAGAGGGGTGACGCGGCGGCCGTGCTCGCCGCCGGGACGGAGCGTTCGCCCGCACTGGCCGAAGCGGCCTGATCGGCCGGGCCGGCCCCTGGGACGCCCGACGACCGATGGCCGGCTGTCAGCTCGGCTGCTCGATCAGCTGGGCGATGTAGAGCGGCTCGCCCAGGGACTCGATGAGCTCCAGCTGGGTGTCGAGGTAGTCGATGTGGTGCTCCTCGTCCTCCAGGATCTCCTCGAAGAGGCGGGCCGAGGTGATGTCGCCCTTGCCGCGCATGACCTCGATACCGCGCTTGAGCCGGTCGATGGCCTCGACCTCGACCTGGCGGTCGGCCTGGAACATCTCCGTGATCGTCTGTCCGACGCGCACGTGGAAGAGCCGCTGGTAGTTCGGCAGACCGTCGAGCATCAGGATGCGCTCGGTGATCTTGTCCGCGTGCTTCATCTCGTCGATGGATTCTTCACGCGTGTACTTGGCGAGTTTGGTCCAGCCCTTGTTGTCCTGGATGCGGTAGTGCAGCCAGTACTGATTGATGGCCGTCAGCTCGCCGGTCAGCTGCTCGTTCAGAAACTCGAGGACCTCGGGGTCGCCCTGCATCGCAGAGGCTCCTTCCAGGCAATGTCAGTCACGTGACGGGGCTGGGGTACCTCCCAGTGCTCACTGGGGGATCTGCGCGCATCCTTGCACTGCCGTCGGGGGCCGTCCAGTAAGTGCCTCCTTAGTGGGAGTTGGCACGACTTGCCCGAATCGGTCCAGACCTGGTCATGACCACCCTGCCCAGTCTGTCACCATGGAGTCATGGGTCAGCCGGAAAGCCGGGAATCTCCGGGAGCAGAGCCGCTGGAGCTTCCACCGGGGCAGCGGCTGCAGCGGGGCTGGCCGGTCACCCACTACGGGCCCGTCCCCAAGTTCAAGCCGGACCGCTGGGAATTCCGGGTCTTCGGCGCGACGGCCGGCGGGGACAAGCACTGCTGGAACCACGAGGAGTTCACGGCCCTGCCGTTCGACTCCGTCGTGGCTGACCTGCACTGCGTCACCAAGTTCAGCATGCAGGGCGCCGAATGGGGCGGTGTGCTCGCCCGCGAGATCCTGGCCCTGGCGCCGCCCGCGCCGCAGGTCACGCATGTGATGGTGTGGGCCGAGTACGGCTTCAGCTCCAACATGCGGCTGGCCGACTTCGCTTCCGAGCGAACCGTCTTCGCCACCCACCAGGGCGGTGAACTGCTCACCGCCGAGCACGGTTTCCCCGTGCGGCTCGTGGTTCCGCACCTGTACGCCTGGAAGGGCCCCAAGTGGGTCCGCGGCGTCGAGTACATGACGGCCGACCGTCGTGGCTTCTGGGAGGAGCGCGGTTACCACAACATAGGCGACCCCTGGCGCGAGCAGCGCTACTCGTACCAGGAAGAGCCGGGGGACGGTCCCGAGGTGTAGGCCGCGGGGCCTGCGCCCTCAGTGGTGGTACTGGTGGACGACCGCGTGGCCCTTGCCGCGGCCGATCATCCACTTGTTGACGGGGACCGTGACCACGAAGGCGACGGCGAGCGAGAGCGCGAGCACCGTCCAGAACAGCGGCTCCGAGAGGTGCGCGTCCATCGCGCCGGGCCACAGGGCGATCACTCCGTTGTCGATCAGCTCCATGACGGCGATCGAAAGGGTGTCGGCGGCCAAGGCCACCCGGACGGCCGTGCGGAGGTCGACGCCGGCGGAGAGGATCCCGCGCAGGGTGAGGGCGTAGCCGAAGAAGAACGCCAGAACGATCGCCAGGATCATGGTGGGCACGTTCCCCCACCCGAGGGCCGTGCCGATGATCATGCCCAGCACCTCGCCGATGGCACATCCGGTGAGGCAGTGGAGCGTGGCCCGGGCGGCCATGGCCCAGCTGGCCTTGCCCGCGTGGGGGCCGGTGTCGTGACCGTGCCCGCCATGCCCGCCGTGGTGCTGGTGGTGCTCGTGATGTTCGTGGTCCGCGTGTGCCTGCTCCATGACGACCCCTTGGTGGGAAATGCCGAGTAGCGGTGCTGTCGATGTGACAGAACCGTATACCCCCCTGGGGTATTCCTCAAGGGATCACCGGATCACTGCGGGCCGCGCAGCTCCTTCAGCAGCGCCACGTCCGCCGCATGCCCTTCCTTGCCGCCCGGGGTCTCGGTGATCAGCGGTACGCCCTCCATCGCGGGGTGCGTGAACAGCTCGGCGAAGGCCTCCCGGCCGATGTGGCCCTGCCCGATGTTGGCGTGCCGGTCCTTGTGGGCGCCCACGCCCTCCTTGGAGTCGTTCGCGTGGACCAGCTTCAGCCGGCCCTCGCCCACGGTGTCCACCAGCAGGTCGAGCGTCGCCTTCGTCCCGCCCGGCTCCGCCAGGTCGTGACCGGCCGCGAAGATGTGACAGGTGTCCAGGCAGATCCCCAGCTTCGGGTGGTGGTCGAGCGCCTCGAAGTACGGGCCGAAGTCCCAGGTGCGCGAGCACAGCGAGGAGCCCTGCCCCGCCGTGGACTCCAGCAGCAGGAAGGGGTCGTCCTCGTGCGTCAGCTCGTCCAGCAGCGCCAGCATGTGCTCCCTGACCTGCGCGTACGCGGCCTCGCGCGGCCGGCCCCCGGTCGCCGACCCGGTGTGCACGACCACGCCGAGCGCGCCGATCTCCCGGCCGCGGCGCAGTGAGTGGCGCAGCGACTCCACCGACTTCTCCACGGTGGCCTCGGTGTGCGAGCCGAAGTTGATCAGGTACGGCGCGTGCACGTACGCCGGGATCGACTCGGCCGCGCACTCCGCCCGGAACAGCTCGTCCTGGGCCGGATTGCCGACCGGGGTGGCCCAGCCGCGCGGATTGGCGACGAAGACCTGGACGGCCTCGGCGCCCATCTCGCGGGCGTAGGCCAGCCCCACCTTGGCGAGGCCGCCCGCGACGGGGACGTGCCCGCCGACCGGATTGCGTATCACTGCGGCCTACAGCCCCTTGGTCCGGATGGTGATGGTGGAGCCCTCGGGGGCGTTCAGTCCGCCCAGCACCGACTGGGAGTCCACCGTGTTGCTGAAGGAGAGGAAGGGCCGCTCCACCTTCACCTTGAAGCCGGCGGCCTCCAACGCCTTGCGGGCCGCGTCCACGTCCTGGCCGGTCACGTTCGGGACCGGAAGCAGACGCGGGCCCTTGGACACGGTCAGGGTGACCGTGTCACCGGCCGCGGCCTGGCTGCCGGCGCCGATCGACTGGTTCGCGACCGTACCGGCCGCCGCGGGGGAGTTGACCTGCTCGGGGGCGGTCGCCACCTTGAGCCCCAGCGCCTGCAGGCCGGCCGTCGCCTGGTCGACGGGCAGCCCGGTCACGGTCGGGACCTGCACCGGGCGGCCCTTGCTGACGACGAGCGAGACCGCCGTGTCGGGCGCCCGCTTGTCGCCGACCGCCGGATCGGAGCTGATCACCGTGCCCTGCGCGACGTCCTGGCTGAAGGCCTGTGTGACGATGCCGGGTGCCAGCCCGGCCTTCGTCAGCTCGGCCTTGGCCTCCTCCAGCGGCCTGCCCTTGAGGTTGGGCACGGCCACCACCTCGGGGCCGCGGGAGATGGTGAGGGTCACCGCGCCGTTGCCGCGGATCCGGCGGCCGCCCGGGGGATCGGTGTTCATCACCGTCCCGCGGTCGAAGGCGTCGCTGAACTTCCGGTCGACCCCCTTCACGCCGAGCCCCGCCGCGGACAGCTGGGAGCGGGCCTGCGCCTCGGTCTTGCCGAGGAGGTTCGGGACCTTGGTGAACTGGCCGGAGTTGATGTACCAGACGCCGGTGCCCACCCCCAGGGCCAGCAGCACCCCGGCGATGACGAGGAACACGCCGCGGCGGGGCCGCCCGGCGGGAGCCTGCCGGTGCGGAGCGGGCGCGGCGGGCGGCGGGGGCAGGGTCTCCAGCCGGGAGGTGAGGTTCACGGGCTGCGCGGCCACCGGGCGCGGGATCACACCCGTGCGGTCCTCGGCGGAGGACCGCACCTCGGCGCGCGCCTGCGGCGGTACGGCGTCCAGCTCGGCGTCGCTGAGCCGGCCGCGGGCCTCACGGGTGAGGCCGAGCAGCGCGGCGGCGTCGTAGGGGCGCAGCTCGGGATTGCGCGCGGTGGCCTCCGCGACGAGCTCGTCGAGCCCGACGGGGAGCCCCGGGACCGCGGCGGAGGGCGGCGGGACGTCCTCGTTGAGGTGCTGGTAGAGGACCTGCGCGGCGCTGTCGCCGAGGTGGGGCTTGGCGCCGGTGAGCATCTCGTAGAGGACGACACCGCAGGCGTAGACGTCCACGCGGGTGTCGGCGACGCCGCTCTCGATCTGTTCGGGGGCGAGGTAGGAGACGGTGCCGAGGACGGATCCGGTGGTGTTCGTGACCGAGTCCACGGACCGGACCAGCCCGAAGTCCGCGACCTTCACCCGGCCGTCGTCGCCGATCAGGACGTTCTCGGGCTTCATGTCGCGGTGGACGAAGCCGGCCCGGTGGGCGGCGCCGAGCGCGGCGAGCACGGGTTCGAGGATGTCGAGCGCGGCCCGCGGCTGGAGCGCGCCGCGCTCGCGGAGCACGTCGCGCAGGGTGCAGCCGGAGACGTACTCCATGGCGAGGTAGACGTACGGCCCGTCCGTGCCCTGGTCGAAGACGGCGACCACGTTGGGGTGCGCGAGCCGGGCCACGGACTTCGCCTCGCGGATGAAGCGGTCGACGAAGGCGGCGTCGGCGGCGAGGGCCGGATGCATCACCTTCAGGGCGAGCACGCGGTCGAGGCGGGTGTCGACGGCCCGGTAGACCGTGGCCATGCCGCCGGCCGCGATGCGGGCGTCGATGCGGTAGCGGCCGTCGAGCACGCGCCCGACGAGGGGGTCATCCAGGGTCGTATCCACGCCGCGATTCTATTGGGGCCTCGCGCCTCCCCCGCCTGGGTGGTCCTCCTTGCAGCGCAGCTGTGACGTCCGGGCCGCCCGCGGCCACGCTCCCGGGGCTCCGCTTCGAACCCCGCTCCGCAAACGCCGGAGGGGCTGGATGGTGCGGCGAGGCTGGGCATTTCAGCCCCGCCGGCGTTTGAGGCGCGGGCGCGGAGCGCCGTTGGGGGTCTGGGGCGGAGCCCCAGGAGCGGACCCGCGGTCAGAACGCCGGGCGTTCGGGGTCCAGGACTGCGCGGCCCTCCGCAGGAGAGGAGGCTTCGGCGAAGCGGCGCTGCGGAATGCGCCCCGCGCGATACGCGAGCCGCCCCGCCGAGACGGCGTCCCGCATGGCGGACGCCATCAGGACCGGCTCCTGCGCCCGCGTCACCGCGGAGGCCAGCATCACCGCCGCGCAGCCCAGCTCCATCGCGAGGGCGGCGTCCGACGCCGTGCCCGCGCCCGCGTCCAGGATGACCGGTACCGACGCCCGTTCCGTGATCAGCTCGAAGTTGTGCGGGTTGCGGATGCCCATCCCCGAACCGATGGGGGACCCGAGCGGCATGATCGCCGCGCAGCCCACGTCCTCCAGCTTCCGCGCGAGCACCGGGTCGTCGTTCGTGTACGGGAGGACCGTGAAACCCTCGTCCACCAGGATCTCGGCGGCGTCCAGCAGCTCGACGCCGTCCGGCAGGAGGGTCCGCTCATCCGCGACCACCTCCAGCTTGATCCAGTCCGTGCCCAGTGCCTCCCGGGCCAGCCGGGCCGTGAGCACGGCCTCGCCCGCCGTGAAGCAGCCCGCCGTGTTGGGCAGGACCGCGATGCCGAGCTTGGTCAGGACGGAGAGGACGGAGCCCTGGACCGTGGGGTCGAGGCGCCGCATCGCGACCGTGGTGAGTTCGGTGCCGGACGCGACCAGGGAGCGTTCCAGCACGTCCAGGCTCGGGGCCCCGCCCGTGCCCATGATCAGGCGGGAGGAGAAGGTCCGGCCGCCCAGGGTGAAGAGGTCGTCAGCCATGTGGCTCAGCCCCCCTGGACCGCGGTGAGGATTTCGACCCGGTCGCCGTCGCCCACCGGGGTGGCCGGCCACTGCCCGCGCGGGACCACGGTCTCGTTGAGGGCCGCGGCGACGCCGGCGGGGGCCGCGGTCAGGGTGGCGACCACCGTGTCGAGCGTGGTGCCGGCCGCGACCTCGCGCGGCTCGCCGTTGACGGAGACGGATACGGGCAGGCTCATGCGTACGACTCCTGACGTGCGGCGGAGAACCGGCGGGGGCTGAAGGGGCGCGCGATCTCCGGAAGTTCACCGGTGGCCAGCAGCTCGACGAGCACCTCACCGGTGAGCGGGGTCAGCAGCACCCCGTTGCGGTAGTGCCCGGTGGCCAGGTGCAGGCCCGGCAGGTCGGTCGGGCCGAGCAGCGGGGCGTTGTCGGGCGAGCCGGGGCGCAGCCCCGCCCGGGTCTCGGTGAGGGGGAGTTCGGTGATGCCGGGGACCAGTTCGTGGGCGTCGCGCAGGAGTTCGTAGACCCCGCCCGCGGTGACCGTGGTGTCCCAGCCGAGTTCCTCGCTGGTGGCGCCGACGACGAGTTCGCCGTTCTCGCGCGGCACCAGGTAGACGTGGCTGCCGCGGACGACCGCCCGGACGGTCCGGGAGAGGAACGGCGCGTAGGCCGGGGGCACCGCCAGCCGCAGGACCTGTCCCTTGACCGGCCGTACGGGAGGCACCACCTCCGCCGGTACGCCCGCCAGCCGGCCGCTGAGCGAGCCCGCCGCCAGCACCACCTGGCCGGCGCGCAGCTCCGTACCGTCGTCGAGCGCGGCCCCGGCCGCCCGGTCGGCGGTGACCAGCAGCCGTTCCACCGCCGCCCGGTGGATGATCACGCCGGCCCGCTCGCAGGCGGCCAGCAGGGCGGCCGCGAGGCGGCGCGGGTCGACCTGGTGGTCGCCGTCCACGCGCAGGCCGCCGCGTACGCCCGGGGCGAGCATGGGTTCCAGGCGGCGGCATTCGCGGCCGGTGAGCCACTCGGACTCCAGGCCGCAGCGGCGCTGCAGCGCGTGCAGTTCCCGCAGGTGGAGCCGGTCGTCGGCGTCGAGGGCGACGGCGAGGGTGCCGCAGGTGCGGAAGCCGATGTCGATGCCGCCGCTCGCGTCGGCGAGCTCGGCGGCGAACTCGGGATAGCGCGCGGCGGAGGCGAGGCCGAGGCCCAGCAGGGCTTCCTCGCCGTAGTGCAGCTCGGTGACGGGGGCGAGCATGCCGGCCGCGACCTGGGCGGCGCCGCCGCCGGGTGCCGGGTCGGCGAGTACGGTGCGCAGTCCGCGCGCCGCGGCCCGCCAGGCGGTGACCAGGCCGATGATCCCGCCCCCGATGACGAGGACGTCGGATCCCTTCAGAGATGAGTGCATGGGCGTCCAGCCCCTCCCTTCGCCGGCATGACCCGGATCAGGTTCGTACGGTCGGAGGCCGGCCAGCCTCCCTCTCAGCCCGGTGCGCCGGACTCCCGCGATAGGTACGGTGGCCAGACTAACCCGGCCGCGGACGGCCGGTAAGGCGGCACCTATTCCTGACGGAGCGTCAGATGACTAGGGTGGCCGGGTGAGCGAGCAGACGGAACACAATCAGCGCGGCGTCGTGATCGTCGGCGCCGGAATGGCCGGGGTGCAGACCGCGGTCGCCCTGCGCGAGCAGGGCTTCGACGGCCCCCTGACCCTGCTGGGAGCCGAACCCCACCAGCCCTACGACCGCCCCCCGCTGTCCAAGGCGGTCCTGCTCGGCAAGGCCGAGGACTCCGCCTTCGACGTGGACTTCGAGGAGCTCGGCATCGAGCTGCGCCTCGGCACCGAGGTCACCGGACTGCGGGCCGCCGACCGCGAGCTGGACACCGAGGCCGGCCCCGTCCCGTACGAGGTCCTCGTGCTGGCGACCGGCGCCGAGCCGCTGACCCTGCCCGGCACCGAGGGCGTCCCGGGCGTCCACCTGCTGCGCACCCTGGACGACGCGGCACGGCTGCGCCCGGTCCTGGCGGCCGCGCCCCGGGCGGTGGTCGTCGGGGCGGGCTGGATCGGCGCCGAGTTCGCCACCGCGGCCCGCGAGGCGGGCTGCGCGGTGACCGTGGTCGAGGCGGCGGACCGGGTGCTGGCGGGGGCGCTGCCCGCCGAGGTCGCCGCGCCGATGGCGCGCTGGTACGAGGAGGCCGGCGCCGAGCTGATCACCGGCGCGAAGGTGGCCGGGATCGAGGAGGGCCGCGTCCTGCTCGCGGACGGGCGCGCCCTGCCGGCCGGCGCGGTCGTCGTGGGCATCGGCGCCCGGCCCGCCACCGGATGGCTGGGCGGGAGCGGGGTGGAACGGGGCCCCGACGGCTCGGTCACCGCGGACGCGTACCTGCGCACCTCCCTGCCCGGGGTGTACGCCGTCGGCGACTGCGCCTCCTTCCCCTCCGGGCGGTACGGGAAGCGGCTGCTCGTCCACCACTGGGACAACGCGCTCCAGGGGCCGCGGACGGTCGCGGCGAACATCCTGGCCGAGGTCGGGGCCGGGGCCGGGGAGGCGGGTGAGGTCTACGACCCGGTGCCGTACTTCTGGTCGGAGCAGTTCGGGCGGTTCGTGCAGTACGCCGGGCACCACGGCGGGGCCGACACCCTGCTCTGGCGCGGTGACCCCGCCGGGGCGGCCTGGTCGGTGTGCTGGCTGCGGGCCGGCGCGCTGGTCGCGGTCCTGGCGGTGGGCCGCCCCCGCGATGTGGCGCAGGGCCGCAAGCTCATCGAGGCAGCGGTGCCGCTGGACCCGTCCAAGGTGGCGGACCCGGCCACCCCCCTGAAGTCGGCCACCGCCTGACGGCTCCGGGGCGCGGCGGCGACCCGTACGGGCCGCCCAGGTACCGACGGCGGAGCCGAGATGGCAGGCTTGTGTCCGTGACCGAGATTGACGCAAAGATCGATGCCCTTGTCCCCTCGTGGCTGTACCTCCCCGACATCGCGGAGAAGCTGGACATCGAGGTGACCCGGGTCCGCCAGATGGTCAAGGAAGGGCAGCTCATCGCCGTACGCCGGGGCGAGAACCGCGCCCTGCAGGTGCCGGCCCCCTTCATCGACGGTGACAAGGTCGTCAAGGGCCTGGTCGGGCTGCTGACCGTGCTGCGCGACGACCGCTTCACCGACGAGGAGATCCTGGAGTGGCTCTTCACCGAGGATCCGACCCTGCCCGGCACGCCCGTGCAGGCGCTGAGCGAGAATCGCGGCACGGAGGTGAAGCGCCGCGCTCAGGCGCTCGCCCTCTGACCTGATCCGCAGTTCGCTCCACCGCGGTGTACGGGCCCCGCGCCCGTACACCGCCTCCACCACGGGGGGTTCACCCATGCAGCTGTCCGACGCCCGGCTCTACCTCTGCACGGACGCCCGCAAGCGGCAGGGTGACCTCCCCGAGTTCCTCGACGCCGTCCTGGCCGGAGGCGTGGACATCGTCCAGCTCCGGGACAAGGGCATGGAGGCGGGCGAGGAACTCGAACACCTCCGGGTGTTCGCCGAGGCCGCACGCCGCCACGGCAAGCTCCTCGCCGTGAACGACCGCGCCGACGTCGCCCACGCCATCGGCTCCGACGTCCTCCACCTCGGCCAGGGCGACATCCCCGTCCCCGCGGCCCGCGCCATCCTCGGCGAGGGAGTGCTGATCGGCCGTTCCTGCCATGCCGAGGACGAGGTCGACGCGGCCGTCGCCGAGCCCGGCGTGGACTACTTCTGCACCGGCCCCTGCTGGCCCACGCCCACCAAGCCCGGCCGCCACGCCCCCGGCCTGGGGCTGGTCCGGTACGCCGCCTCGCTGGAGCAGGACCGCCCCTGGTTCGCCATCGGCGGCATCGACAGCACGAACCTGGACGAGGTGCTGGACGCCGGCGCCACCCGCGTCGTGGTCGTCCGCGCCCTCACCGAGGCCACCGACCCCGGTGCGGCCGCCGCCGAGCTCGCCAAGCGCGTCCGGGCCCGGCTCGGCTGAGTCCTGTCCGCCCGGACAGAGAGCGGGGGCAGGACGCTCCCTAGCGCCTCGGACCGCCGCTTGACCAGAGCCGGCCCTCCAGGTGTCCAAAAACGTGTCCAAAAGGCGGACGGCGCTTCGGTGACCGGCCGGCCGCGTCTAACCTGCCCCCATGGCCTCTGGTACCGCTTCCACCTGGTCGGATCGTGCACACACGGTCCGCGACCTCCTCGCGTCCGGGCGCTCGTACTCCTTCGAGTTCTGGGCCCCGAAGACGGAGAAGGGCGAACGCAACCTCTGGAACGCCCTGCGCCGGGTCGAGGCGGTATCCCCCAGCTTCGTCTCCGTGACCTACGGAGCCGGCGGCTCCACCCGCGGCGGCACCGTGAAGGCCACCCAGGAGATCGCCGCGGACACCACCCTGACCCCCGTCGCGCACCTCACCGCCGTGGACCACTCGGTCGCCGAGCTGCGCAACGTCATCGGGCAGTTCGCCGACGCCGGGATCCGGAACATGCTCGTCGTGCGCGGAGACCCGCCGGGCGACCCGATGGGCGAGTGGGTGGCGCACCCCGAGGGCGTGCACTACGCCGCCGACCTGGTCCGCCTCGTCAAGGAGTCCGGCGACTTCTGCGTCGGCGTCGCGGCCTTCCCCGAGATGCACCCGCGTTCGACGGACTGGGACACGGACATCCGGCACTTCGTGGACAAGTGCCGCGCGGGCGCCGACTACGCGATCACCCAGATGTTCTTCGATCCGGAGAATTATCTGCGGCTGCGCGACGGCGTCGAGAAGGCGGGCTGCGAGACCCCGATCATCCCCGAGGTCATGCCTGTTGTGGCGATCAAGCAGCTCGACCGGCTGCCCCAACTCAGCAACGCGGTCTTCCCCGCGCACGTGAAAGAACGCATGCTCGCCGTCAAGGACGATCAGGCCGCTGTACGCTCCATTGGCATCGAGTTCGCCACGGAGTTCTGCGCGCGGCTGCTGTCCGAGGGTGTCCCGGGGCTGCACTTCATCACGCTGAACAATTCCACGGCGACTCTCGAAATCTACGAGAACCTGGGCCTGCACCAGCGGGCCTGAGCGGCCGCCCCCCGTTCCCGCGCCGGCGGCCGTACCGAGAGGGGCCATGCATGGGAATGACGGTCCTCTACATCGCGTTCGGTTTCGTCGCGCTGTGGCTGCTTGCCGAGGTCCTGATGCAGTACAAGGCCCGGCTCCGCTGGCGCCTGCTCGCCTTCGCGGGCTTCCTCGGCGTGGTCGCCGGAGTGGTGCTGCCGTCGGTGCTGGTCATCGGGGTCGGCGCGGCGGCGTTCGCCGTGGGCCAGACCCTGGTGACGCTCTCCTTCCGCAAGGGCTTCGTCGCCGGCTGGGCCCTGCGCCGTGGCGGGGAACCCGTACGGCAGTCCAGACGCCGCCGGTCCGGAAGCCCGGCGACGCGGCAGGAGCCGGCGCTCCAGGTCACCGCGCTCGCCTACGAGGACGCGGACGGGGCGGCGGACGAGCGCCCGTACCGGGCCGCGGCCGAAGATGAGGTCTACAGCCCGGAGCCGGTGCCCGAGGAGACCGGGTCCTACGGGATACAGAGCTTCGCGCAGGCCCCCGAGGCAGGCCAGACGGCGGCCTTCGCCTCGCCGTTCACCACGGCGGAGCAGGACGCCCACCAGTACGCGGCGTACTACGACCAGCAGAACCAGGGCGGCGGGTACGACTACTCCGGCGGCTACCCGACGGGCGGGCAGCAGCAGGTCTACGCCGCCTACTCGGACCCGTACATCGGCACCGGCGGCGGTGTCGCCCCGCCCCAGCCGTACGACTACAGCGCGTACGCCGGCTACGGGCAGCAGCAGTACTCCACGGACACCCCGCCCGGCGGGGTCTGGGTCCCCCAGCAGCGGTCCACCGACGGGGCCGGTCAGCCCTACCCCGCGGACGAGCAGGCCGAGCCGCCGCAGCAGCAGTACCCGTACTCCCAGCCCGGCGAGTACGAGCAGTACCGCTACTGACCCCCGCGCGGACCGGTCCGCGGACCGGTCCCCGGACCGGTCCGCCCATCCCTGCGCGCGGTCACTGCGAGCCGCGGAACTCCGCGCCCTCCACGATCAGCCCGGCCACCAGCGCCCCGGTCATCCCGGCGTGCGGCAGCCCGCCGCCGGGATGCGCCCAGCCGCCCGCCAGGTAGAGCCCCGGCACGTCCGTGGTGTTGGCCGGGCGGAGCAGCCGGCCGCCGGCCCCCGCGAGGGCGGGCGGCGGCACCGCGCCGCCCGGCGCACCGGTCGCCGCCTCGACATCGGCCGGCGTACGCACCTCGTGCCACAACAGCCGCTCCCGCAGCCCCTGGACGGCCTTCTCCGCGAGCTCCAGCAGCTCCCCGGGCTCCGAGGTCCCGGGCCCGTACACGGCGCTCACGGTGACCGCCTCGTGCTCCGCGTCGGGCCGGGTGGCGGGGTCGTCCGGGCGCAGCACGGTGGCCTGCGCCCCCGGCGCGTGCACCAGGGTGCGGTGGACGGCCGTGGCGGGGCGGGCGCCGCGCAGCGCGAGCAGCAGCGTGATCCGGCCGGGTGCCTGCGACCCGCGGGCCGGGGCAGCGTCCGCCGGCCGCAGCGGCGGGGCGGACAGCTGCCGGGGGTCGACCGCGCAGACCACGTGATCGGCGGCCACCTCACTGCCGTCGGCCAGCAGCAATCCGGCCGCGCGACCGTCGCGGACCAGCACCTCGCGCACCTCCGCCCCGAACGTGAAGGCGACCTTCCGCTCCAGGCAGCGCTCGTACACGGCGGTGGCGAGGGCGCGCATGCCGCCGCGCACGTACCAGCTGCCGAAGGTCTGCTCCATGTACGGGAGCACGGTGGCGGAACCGGGCGCGGTGGCGGGGTCGATCCCGTACGTGCGCACGACGCCGGTCAGCAGCTCGCCGAGGGCGCCGCCCAGCTCCCGGTCGGCCACCTCGGCGAGGGTCGGCGGGCGGCGGCGGAACAGCCCGGCGCGGCGCAGGGCCGGGTACGGGTCCTCGCACAGCGCCTGCCGGGCCCCGTCCCGCAGCGGTTCCTCCAGCAGCGGGCGGCGGGTGGCGTCCCAGGCGTCCCGGGCGCGGCCCAGCAGGGCGTTCCAGCGCTCGCCCGCGCCCTGCCCGAAGGCGGTGTCGAGGGCGCCGGCGACCCCGCCGTGCGAGGCGCCCGGCAGGGCGACGTCGATGCCGTGGTGGGGCAGGACGTGCCGGACGGCCGGGTCCACCTGGGCCAGGTCGACGCAGTCCTCCAGGGACCGCTTGCCGGTCTTCACGAACAGGTCGCGGTAGACGGCGGGCAGGTGCAGCAGCCCGGGGCCGGTGTCGAAGGCGAAGCCCTCGCGCTCGTACCGGCCGACGGCCCCGCCGTAGGTCGCCCCGCGCTCGTACACCGCCACCTGATGCCCCGCCACGGCCAGCCGGGCCGCCGTCGCCATCGCGCCCATCCCGGCGCCGATCACCGCAATTCGTGCCATGGGGCCGAGCCTATCGACCCCCTCGGGCCGCCCGTCGTCAGAGGGGTGGGGCCCCGGTGACCTCGCGGGCCTCGGCGGCCAGCCGCTTCTCCTCGCGGCGCTGCGCGCGGCGGCGCAGGAAGCGGCGGATCCGGCTCCAGAGGAAGACGAGTATGGCCAGTCCGGCGGCCAGCAGGACGGCCGCGATGATCGCGGCGGCCTGCGGGTTGAACATCGCGAAGGTGACGAGGCCGGCCACGCCGAGGTCCTCGGCGATGCTCACGGCCACGTTGGTGAAGGGCTCGGGTGAGGTGTTGATCGCCATCCGGGTGCCGGCCTTGACGAAATGGCTGGCCAGCGCGGTGGAGCCGCCGATCGCACCGGCGGTGATGTCGGACAGCGAGCCGCTCTGCCCGGCCAGCAGCGCACCGATCACGGCTCCGGAGAGCGGGCGGATCACAGTGTGGACGGCGTCCCATATCGAGTCGACGTACGGGATCTTGTCGGCGACCGCCTCGCAGAGGAACAGCACCGCGGCGACGATCAGCACGTCCGTGCGCTGCAAGGACGCCGGGACCTCGTCGGTCAGACCGGTCCGGCCGAAGACGCCGAGCAGGAGGACCACGGCATAGGCGTTGATCCCACTGGCCCAGCCGCTGGTGAAGACCAGGGGGAGCACACTCATTGGATCATCATGTCGTACGGGCACCGGTCCGGCGGACAGAACGCGGGCACGGTGACAGAACGGGGACAGAACGGCGAGGGGACGGTCGCCCGGCGGCGGCCGTCCCCTCGCTCACACTCTTCGGGGGCTACTGCCCCTGCTCGTCACGGCGGCGCTGCCACCGTTCCTCGATGCGGGTCATCATCGACCGACGCTGCCGGCTGCGGCCGTGGGCCGCACCGTCTGCACTTCCGGAGACGGGCTGCTCGCCAGGCTTGGGTGCCTTGCGCCAACCGGTGACCACCAGGACCGTACAACCCAGCATGACGAGGAATCCCACCACGCTGATCCAGAGCACGTTCGGAATGATCACACCGGTCATGAGGAGCGCGATACCCACCACAATGCCTGCGACTGCCTGGTAGACCCGTCGCCGGGTGTACGTACGCAGTCCGCTTCCCTCAAGCGCTGTCGCGAACTTGGGATCTTCGGCGTACAGCGCTCGCTCCATCTGCTCGAGCATTCGCTGCTCGTGCTCCGAGAGCGGCACGGGAGTCCTCCTCATCCGTCGGTCGCGGGGGGTAGCGACCAGGGGTCCCCTTCAGGATAGGCGGGGAATCGCCCCCGTGACACCCGCCCTCTACGCCACGTTCCAAAAAGACACACAGCCCAGAAATGACACAGCCGGTAAAACCACTGCTCGAAAACCGTACCGCCGCGGGAGCGGTCACTGAGGCCCTTATTCCCCAATGGTCCGTCCACCATGCCGGTCACTGCACTCGATCATACGGGGCCGACCGCCGGAACGTAGGGTCTGCGGCCGACTCCGTGCGCGGAAGATCGCAGTTCAGGCCTGCTTCTGGCCGAGGACGTGCAGCTGGGTGGCGACCGCGTGGAAGGCGGGCAGCTCCGCCGCGGCCTCCTCCAGACGCAGCAGCGCCTCCACCGCGCCCGGCTCGGTGTCCACCAGGACCCCGGGGACGAGGTCGGCGAAGATCCGCACGCCGTGGACGGCGCCGACGGCCAGGCCGGAGCCGCCGACGAGCTCGGAGAGCTGTTCGGCGGTGAAGCGCCGCGGCACGGGGTCGCCGGAGCCCCAGCGGCCGGCCGGGTCGGTCAGGGCGGTGCGGGCCTCGGTGAAGTGCCCGGCCAGCGCGCGGGCGAGCACCGCTCCGCCGAGGCCGGCGGCCAGCAGGCTGAGCGTGCCGCCGGGCCGCAGGGCCGCGACGGCGTTGGCCACGCCCTCGGCCGGGTCGTCCACGTACTCCAGCACGCCGTGGCAGAGCACCACGTCGTACGCGTCCCGCTCGACCACGTCCAGCAAACCCTGGGCGTCGCCCTGGACGCCGCGGACCAGATCGGCGACGCCGGCCTCGGACACCCGGCGCTCCAGCCCGAACAGCGCGTTCGGGCTGGGGTCGACCACGGTGACCCGGTGGCCCAGACGGGCCACCGGCACGGCGAACTTGCCGGTGCCGCCACCTGTGTCGAGCACGTCCAGCACGTCCTGCCCGGTCGCCTTCACCCGGCGGTCGAGCGCCTCCTTGAGGACCTCCCACACCACGGCGGTGCGGAGGGAGGCACGGGGGCGGGAAGTGTCCGACACGGCTGATGGCTCCTCGGCGCGGTAGGGAAGGGGTGAGCGGTCCGTGCCCCACCCCGGTCTACCTTATGGCCTTCCGCAGCCGGGCAGCTCATCGTGCGTCCGGACGCTCCGGGCGCGGGGGCGGCAGGGCCTGCTGCAGGCTCGGAGCGGGCGCCCGGGCGGCGAGCATCCGCTCCACCAGGCGCAGGAACATCGAGGCGGCGCGCACCAGATCGTCCGCGTCCCGGCCGCTCGCCGCGTCCGCTATGCCCGCCTCGGCCCGGGCCCGGCGGGCCGCACCCGAGGCGAAGAGCGCGCTCCACTCGGCGAGCTCCGGCGCCAGCTCGGGCAGCAGCTCCCACGCGCTGCGGATCCGGGGCCGCCGCCGCGGGTTCACCGGCTCGGGCCGGCCGCGCGCGGCGAGCACGGCCGCGGCGGTGCGCAGGGCGGCCAGGTGCGCGGTGGCGTACCGCTCGTTGGGCCGGGTCAGCAGGGCGGCCTCGGTCAGGCCGCTGCGGGCCTTGGCGAGCAGGTCGAGCGCCGCCGGATCGGCCGTCGACTTGCGCAGGACGGGGTGGACAGGGGACGGGGACGGTGTGGCCATGACGAACCTCCTGTCGATGCGTTGCCCCCATCGTGACCTGCCCCACTGACAATCGCCCTGACCTGCACTTTTATGGTCGTATCCCCTGCAACTGCCCCCTCCTGCACACCTGGTGCGCAAGAGGATGCTAGTTTTTGAACTGACCGGTCAGTTCAAAAAGAAGGGGGACGGCGTGGACAGCCCGCACGGCGCGGCCGTCAAAGCCGAGGACTTCGGACTCAAGGGCCCGCGCGGCTGGGTGTTCCGGGGAATCGGCATCGACGCGGCGCCCGGCTCGCTCATCGCGGTCGAAGGCCCCTCCGGCAGCGGCCGGACCTGCCTGCTCCTGGCCCTCACCGGACGGATGAAGCCCACTCAGGGCCACGCCGAGATCGACCAGCACCGGCTGCCGAAGAAGATGGCCGCCGTCCGCCGGATCGCCGCCCTCGCCCACGTCCCCGGGGTCAACGACCTCGACCAGGCCCTCACCGTCGCGGAACAGCTGCGCGAGGGCGCCCTGCTCCAGCGCCGCTACGACGCCCCGGTGCGCGCCCTGCTGCGGCCCCGCGCCGAGCGCCGCGCCCGCGCCGCGGCCCGGATCGACGAGGCCCTGGCCGCCGCCGGACTGGACCTCGCCACCCTGCCCAAGGGCGAGCGCACCTCCGTACGGGACCTGGAACGCCTGGAGGCCGTACGGCTCTCCGTCGCCATCGCCCTGCTGGGGTCCCCGCGGCTGCTGGCCCTCGACGACCTCGACCTCAAGCTCTCGGACACCGAGCGCACCGAGGCCTGGGCCCTGCTCCGCTCGATCGCGGCCCGCGGGACCACGGTCCTCGCGGCGTGCAGCGAGGCGCCGGCCGACGCGGTGGTCCTGCGGACCTCCCCGAAGGAGCCGGACGCGGCGGCCGCACCGGAGGCACCGGAGGCGGCCGTCACCGGCCCACCGGCGGCCGCCGACCGGAAGATCACCTGGGGAAGCGCCGCCAAGAGCGCCCCCGCGGCCGAGGCCGAGGCCGAGACCGAAGCCGAAGCCGAAGCCGAGGCGGAAGCCGAAGCCGAGGCGGAAGCCGGCCCGGACACCGCCGCCACCGCCGAGAACGACACCGAGAACGACACCGAGAACGACGACACGAAGGGGGCGGACGATGAGGTCGCCGAAGCTGGCCGCGCTTGAGATGAAGCGGTTCGGGCGGGGGAAGCTGCCCGTCGCCGCCCTCATCGCGCTGCTCCTGCTCCCGCTGCTCTACGGAGCCCTGTACCTCTGGTCCTTCTGGGACCCGTACCACCGCCTCGACAAGGTGCCCGTCGCCCTCGTCAACTCCGACCGCGGCGCGACCGTCGACGGCAAGCACCTGGACGCGGGCGGTGAACTCACCAAGAAGCTCCGCGACAGCAGGACCTTCGACTGGCGCGAGGTCAGCCCCAAGGAGGCGGCCAAGGGCCTGGAGAACGGGACGTACTACCTGACCCTGACCATGCCCGAGGACTTCAGCGCGAAGATCGCCTCCAGCGCGGGCGAGGACCCCGCCACCGGAGCCCTCCAGGTCCGCACCAACGACTCCAACAACTACGTCGTCGGCTCCATCTCGCGCTCCGTCTTCTCCGAGGTCCGCTCGGCGGCGTCCGCCAACGCCTCCCGCGGGTTCCTCGACAAGATCTTCGTCAACTTCTCCGACCTGCACGACAAGACCGCCGAGGCCGCCGACGGCGCCGACAAGCTCAAGGACGGGGCGGGCAAGGCCCAGGAGGGCGCGAAGGAGCTCGCCGAGGGCCTCGACACGGCGGAGGAGAAGACCGGCGAGCTCAACAGCGGCCTGAAGAAGCTCAACACGGCCGCCGGGAAGCTGGAGACCGGGTCGAAGGACGTCGCCGACGGCACCCAGGCCCTCGCCGACAAGGTCAACGGGGCGGCCGACAAGGCCCGCCCCTTCGTCAAGGACCCCAAGAACCTGGCGGACACCGCCGAGCTGGTAGCCGACAGCGCGAAGGTGGTCAACGGCCACCTCGACACGTTCGCCGAGAAGGCACCGGCCGCCGCGGCCGCCGCCAAGCGAGCCTCCACCGGCGCGGACGCCTACTACACCAAGCACTGCGTCACCCCCGGCGGCGAACCGCACCTCGCCTCCTGCCCCGACCTGAAGAAGGTCAGGGACGACGCGGCCGAGGCCGCCGAGCTCGCCGGTGACGTCAGCGCCCTGGTCAAGAACGCCAACGGGGACGTCGGCAAGCTCCGCACCCAGCTGACCGACCTGGAGAAGAAGGCCCGGGAACTCGTCGTCAAGGCCCCGCAGCTCGCGGGCGACCTCGACGCGGCCGTGGCCAAGGTCAACGCCCTCAACACCGGCGCCCACAAGGTCGCCACCGGCATGGCCCAGCTGCACACCGGCCTCGGCTCCGCCACCACCGGCTCGGGCAAGCTCAGCGACGGCGTCGGCAAGCTCGGCGACGGCGCCCACCGCCTCGACGGCGGCATGTACAAGCTCGTCGACGGCACCGGCGAGCTCGCCGGCGGCCTGCACGAGGGCGCGGGCAAGATCCCCGACTACGACGAGCAGCAGCGCGACGCCCGCACCGAGGTCATGGCCGACCCGATCAGGCTCGCCAACCAGTCCCTGCACAAGGCGCCCAACTACGGCACCGGCTTCGCGCCCTACTTCATCCCGCTCTCCCTCTGGGTCGGCGCGATGGTCGCCTACATGCTGATCGCGCCCATGAACCGGCGGGCCCTGTCCGCCGGCGCCTCGCCGTGGCGGATCGCCCTCGCCGGCTGGCTGCCCGTGGTGGGGATCGGCGCCGCCCAGGTCGCGCTGCTGATGTCCGTGCTCCGCTGGGCCCCGGACCTCGGCCTCAAGATGGCCCACCCGGCCCTCACGATCACCTTCCTGCTGCTGGTCAGCGCCTGCTTCGCGGCGATCATCCAGTGGCTCAACGCCAAGTTCGGCGCGGCCGGGCGGATCCTCGTCCTCGCCGTCCTGATGCTCCAGCTGACCTCCGCCGGCGGCACCTACCCCGTGCAGACCAGCCCGGACTTCTTCAACGACATCCACCCCTACCTGCCGATGTCGTACGTGGTCGAGAGCCTGCGCCACCTCATCACCGGCGGCGACCTCGCCCCGGTGTGGCAGGGATTCGCGGTCCTCGCGGCCTTCACCGTCGGAGCGCTCGCCCTGACCTCGCTCGCCGCCCGCGGCAAGCAGGTGTGGACCATGGACCGACTGCACCCCGAACTGAGCCTGTAGGGATGTGTTGACCTGTGACAATCAGCGCCATGGACAGCAGCAGCACCGGTACGGGTACCGGCGGGGCCCGTCGGCAGGCCACCCGGCAGAAGCTCTACGAAGCGGCCGTCACCCTCATCGCGGAGCAGGGGTTCTCCGCGACCACCGTCGATGAGATCGCCGAGCGGGCGGGCGTCGCGAAGGGCACCGTCTACTACAACTTCGCGAGCAAGAACGACCTCTTCGAGGAGCTGCTGCGGCACGGTGTCGGGCTGCTGACGGTCTCGCTGCGGACGGCGGCGGAGGAGACGGAGGCGCGCGGCGGCAGCCGCGTCGAGGCGCTCGACGCGATGATCCGCGCCGGCCTGGTCTTCATCGACCGCTACCCGGCCTTCACCCAGCTGTACGTCGCCGAGCTGTGGCGGACCAACCGCGCGTGGCAGTCCACGCTGATGGTGGTCCGGCAGGAGGCGGTGGCCGTCGTGGAGAAGGTGCTGCGGGAGGGCGTCGAACGCGGTGAGCTGAGCGCCGAGATCGACGTGCCGCTCACCGCGGCCGCGATGGTCGGGATGGTGCTGGTGGCCGCGCTGGACTGGCAGTCCTTCCAGAGCGAGCGGTCCCTCGACGACGTCCACTCGGCGCTGTCCCTGCTGCTGCGGGGCCGGGTCAGCGGCAACCGCTGAGCCCGCACGCCGCGGCGAGCACCCCCCGGTCGGCGGTGCCGCGGGGGCGCGGCAGCCCGTACAACTGGTGGGGGCCTGCCGCGACGGCTGAGTATCCGTACCTAGGCGCGGAGATGAGTACGTGCGCGGATGGCTCCCACCTGCGCAGACGCCAGACTGGGAGCAACGGACAGGAGACCCGGTCCGCACCGCCGACACGGGGCTGCGGAGCGGACCGGGTACCTCCTACCGTGGCCGGGCGGGGGACATGGAACCCGGTGACGCAGTACGCGAACGCGGCGGGGCTCGGGGGGATCGAGCCTCGCCGCGTTTTCGCGTCCGCGGGTTCGGCCGTCTCCTCCCGGGCTCGGCCGTCTCCTCCCGGGCTCGGCCCGGCGCCCCTCAAAGACCCGGGGCTCCGCCCCGGACCCCGCTCCTCAAACGCCGGAGGGGCTGGATTCGTGCCGGCGGGGCTGTACTTCAGCCCCGCCGGCGTTTGAGGCGCGGGTCTGGGCGGAGCCCAGGAGGACGGCCGCAGGGCCGGAGGTCAGCCGCGGCCCCGGAGGGGGAGCCGGAGGCGGGCGGCGGTCAGGTGGGCCGAGACCCACGAGGTCACCGCGGACCAGCGGGTCGAGGCCGACCAGGCCAGGCGGGTGGCCGAGCGGGGGAGGAGCAGGGCGCGCAGGCGGGCCGGGCGGCTCACCGCGGCCAGCAGGCCCGCGCGGGTCAGCAGTACGTCGTCCGCCAGCCCCGGGTACGAGACCTCCGCGCCCGGCGGCGCGTACAGGGCCCGTTCCACCGCGCCCGCGACCCGGTGGACCGCGGCCGCGGCCTCCGGATCCAGGCGGCCCAGGTCCACGACCCGGCCTGCGGCCCGGCGCGGGGACAGCGCCTCGTCCGGGACCACGCCCACGTCCCAGGCGGCGTCGCCCAGCTCCCGCCACGCCGTCAGGACCTCCCCGGTCCCCAGGCGGCGGGCCCGCAGCCGGCTGCGCCACAGCAGTGGCAGCAGCGGCACCGCCAGGACCGCGAGCACGGCCGCCGTCCAGCCGAGCACCGTCGTCAGCGACGGCCCGTCGCCGTGGGTCGGGCCCTGCGCGGCCGCCGGCGTCCCGCACTCGCCGAGCTTCTTCAGCGCGGGCGGGCACTCGGCGGACGCCGAGGGCGCCGCCGACGGCTGCGCGGAGCTCTGCGAGGGCACCGGCGCCGGCGCGGACGGCTGCTGGGCCGCCGGGGTCTGCGGCCGGGAGTAGTCCGGCACGTTGATGCCGGAGCGCGGCGTCGGCTCGAACCGCGTCCAGCCCACGCCCTCGAAGTACAGCTCCGGCCAGGCGTGCGCGTCCCGCATCGACACGTTCACGCTGCCGTCGGACTGCTTCTCACCGGGTGTGAAGCCCACCGCCACCCGCGCCGGGATGCCCAGGCTGCGGGACATCGCCGCCATCGAGAAGGCGAAGTGGATGCAGAAGCCCTCCTTGTCGGCGAGGAACCGCGCGACCGCCTGCGGGCCCGTGCCCGAGGCCGTCCTCGTGTTGTAGCGGAAGCCGCCGTTCACGGCGAAGTAGTCCTGCAACTTCACCGCCCGCGTGTAGTCGTCCTTCGCCCCCTGCGTCACCTGGCGGGCCGTGTCGGCGACCACCGCCGGCAGGTTGTCCGGCACCTTCGTGTACTCGTCGCGGACGGCCCGGTCCGGCTCCGGGGCCTTCTGCAGCTGCTGCGCCGTCGGCCTCAGCAGCAGGCTCTGCACCGAGTAGCCCGCGCCCTGGACGTTCTGGAACTTGTCCCTGCCCAGCTGGTCGCCGACCAGGGTCCGGCCGGCGGGCTCGAACCGCCACTTCCCGTCGATCTTCACCGAGGTCGCCGGATACGGCATGGGGAGGTAGCGCTGCGTGTAGCTGTCCGCGGCCGAGAGGGTGGTGGTCACCTCCGTCGAGGTCACCCGCACCTGGTCGCTGAGCCCCGTCGGCTTCGGCAGCACCTCGGGCACATCGGTCAGGGCCCGCCCGGAGGCCTCCCACTTGACGCCGTTGAACTCGTCCAGCGCGAGGATCCGCAGGTACTGCTCGCTCTGCTGCGGGCTGTTCGTCCGGTACTTGAGGATGACCCGGTTGTCCTGCGCGTTCAGGTTGCTCTGCAGGGAGACCAGCGGGTTGACCGCCGAGATGGTCCCGCCCGCACCGCCGCCGTCCTCGCCGCCGTCCTGATTGCCGCCGAGCAGCCCGCCGCCGAGGGCGGGCAGCGCCGCCGGCACCGCCAGCGCCACGCCCAGGGCCACCGCGCCGATCCGCCGTCCGAACCGTGCCGGGGCCGTCGCCTGCCCGCCCGCACCACTGCTCAGACCGGAGTCGGCGGAGCCCTTGCCGCGCGGGGCCGCGCCGAAGACCCGGCCCCACTGCGCGAGCCGGTCGCGGCCCTCGGCCAGCAGCATCAGCAGGTACCCGCAGCCCGCCAGCAGGAAGGAGAACCAGGAGGCCTCCCCGCCGCCCGACAGACCCGCGGCCACCGAGTACAGGGCGAGCAGCGGCAGTCCGGCCGCGGCGGCCGTCCGCGCGGCCACCGCCAGCGTGTCCACGAGCAGCCCGATCAGCAGCGTCCCGGACACCAGCAGCAGCCGGATGCCGTCCGTCAGCGGGGCCGGGATCGCGTACTCGCCGACGTCCCGGACGCCCTGTCCGAACAGCGAACCGAAATCGTCCACCAGGTAGGCCAGCGGCCCGCTCCCCGTGGACTCGCCCTTGCCGGCGAAGAGGAACACGAGCAGCAGCAGGGACACCAGCAGCTGCGCGGCCACGGTCAGCGACCGCGCCAGCGGCACCCGCCGGGCCCCGGCCCCCACCGCGCTCTGGACGCCCAGCAGCAGCGCCCCCTGCAGCAGCCAGGCCTGGGACTCGACCAGCGGGGCCAGCGACCACGAGGTGAGCAGCGTCGCCAGTGCCGCGAACAGCGTCAGTTTCGCCCGCCCGCTCATGCCCGACCTCCGGAAGTCCCCGTACCGACGCGAGCGGTACCGGCCTGTCGCCACAGCTCGCCGAAGGCCACCCCGGGCGGGGCGGCCAGCGCCGTCCAGCCGGCGTCGCGCAGCCTGCGCAGCCGCTCCTCCAGCGGGGACACGGCGTGCCCGGGTGCGGGCTGCCCGCCCCAGGCCGCGGAGTCCAGTACGAAGGCCACCGCACCCGAGGTGCGCTGGCGCATCCTGGCCGCCAGTTCCGTCTGTACGTCGTCCAGGTCGCCGAGGAAGGCGATGAGGAGCCCGTCACCGCCGGCTCCGCCGAAGCCTCCCGCGCCGGCGCCGCGCACGGCGTCGTAGGCCCGCGAGAGCCCGGCGCCGTCGGAGTGCCCGATCACCGCGAGGGTGTCCATCATCAGTCCGGCGGCCTCCGCGGACTCCTGGCCGCCGGCGGTGAAGCCGCCCCCGCCGTCGCCGGGCACCGAGTCCCCGGTGTCCGTGAGCAGCCGTACGGAGAAGCCCTGCTCCAGCACGTGCACGAGGCTGGAGGCGGCCGCCGAGACGGCCCATTCGAAGGCGGAGTCGGGGCCGGCGCCGTCGAAGGCGAGGCGCCGGGTGTCCAGCAGGACGGTGGCCCGGCTGCGCTGCGGCTGTTCCTCGCGGCGGACCATCAGCTCGCCGTAGCGGGCCGTGGAGCGCCAGTGCACCCGGCGCAGGTCGTCGCCGCGCCGGTAGCCGCGCGGGATCACGTCGTCGTCACCGGCCAGGGCCAGCGAGCGGCGGCTGCCGTCGCCGTAGCCGTTGGACTCGCCGGTCAGCCGGACCGGCGGCAGGGGCTCGGTGCGCGGGATGACGGTGAGGGTGTCGTAGGTGCTGAAGGAGCGGGTCAGCTCGACCAGTCCGAAGGGGTCGGTCAGTCGCAGCTGGAGCGGGCCCAGCGGATAGCGGCCGCGCAGGTCGGAGCGGACCCGGTAGGACACCTCGCGGCGTCCGCCGGGCTCGACCCGGTCCAGGACGAAGCGGGGGCGCGGGCCCAGGACGTAGGGCACCCGGTCCTGGAGCATCAGCAGCCCGGTGGGCAGCCGGGAGACGTTGTCCATGCGCAGCTGCACCCGGGCCTCGGCGCCCGCGGGCACCCGTCCCGGGCTCAGCCGGCGGCTGCCGGAGACCCGGTAGCGGGTGCGGTGCAGGGCGTAGACGCAGATCAGTGGGAGGACGGCGAGCAGCAGGCCGACGCGGAGCAGTTCGCCCTGGCCCAGGACGTACGCGCAGGCGGCCGCGGCTATCCCGGCGGCCAGGAACGAGCGGCCGCGGGTGGTCAGCCCGGACAGCGAAGCGCGGAACCCGCCGCCGTCCCCCGGGCCGCCGGCGCCGCGCGGGGCACCGGCGCTCATCAGAAGCCCCGGATGCCCGCGCCGGGCGGCATCTCGCCGCGGGCGTGCGCGGCCGGGACGGGGGTGCGCTGCAGGATGTCGTGGACGACCTGCTCGGCGGTGCGCCGGTTCAGCTGGGCCTGGGCGGTGGGCAGCAGCCGGTGCGCGAGGACCGGGGCGGCCAGGGCCTGGACGTCGTCGGGCAGGACGTAGTCCCGGCCGGCGAGCGCGGCGGAGGCCTTCACGGCGCGCAGCAGGTGCAGGGTGGCGCGGGGGGAGGCGCCGAGCCGCAGGTCGGGGTGGCTGCGGGTGGCGGCGACGAGGTCGACGACGTAGCGCCGGACGGGCTCGGCCACGTACACCTCGCGGACGGCCTCGATGAGCTTGATGATGTCGTGGGCGTGCGCCACGGCCGTCAGGTCGTCGAGCGGGGAGACCCCGCCGTGCACGTCGAGCATCTGGAGCTCGGCCTCGGGGCTGGGGTAGCCGACGGAGACGCGGGCCATGAAGCGGTCGCGCTGGGCCTCGGGCAGCGGGTACGTGCCCTCCATCTCCACCGGGTTCTGGGTGGCGACGACCATGAAGGGGCTGGGCAGCGTGTAGGTCGTGCCGTCGATGGTGACCTGGCGCTCCTCCATCGACTCCAGCAGCGCCGACTGGGTCTTCGGCGAGGCGCGGTTGATCTCGTCGCCGATGACGATCTGCGCGAAGATCGCGCCCGGCTTGAATTCGAACTCGCGGCGCTGCTGGTCGTAGATGCTGACACCGGTGATGTCGGAGGGCAGCAGGTCCGGTGTGAACTGGATGCGCTGTACCGAGCAGTCGATGGACTTCGCGAGCGTCTTGGCGAGCATCGTCTTGCCGACGCCGGGTACGTCCTCGATCAGCAGGTGCCCCTCGGCGAGCAGCACGGTGAGCGCGAGGCGTACGACCTCGGGCTTGCCCTCGATCACGCTCTCGACCGACTGGCGCACCCGCTCCGCCGTGCTGGTCAGATCCGCGAGGCTCGCTCGGTCGTCATACGTCGTCACCTTGGTTCTCCTCGGCCCATTCCCAGGGCCGACGCCCTTGGCGCATGACCGGCCCACCCCGAAACACGGACACCGGTCCCGGGGGATCCCGGGTGGTGCCACCCCGCATTCTTGACGGCGTTACGGCCTTGTGTCACTCAAGAGCTGGGATCGATCTCCCGCAGGAGCCCGGTGTGCACATCGAAGACGAAGCCTCGCACATCGTCCTTGTGGGGCAGGAACGGGTTGGTGCGGACCCGCTGCATGGACTGGCGGACGTCCTGGTCCACGTCCCGGAAGGCCTCGACGGCCCAGGCGGGACGCTGACCGACCTCGTCCTCCAGCTCGTGCCGGAAGTCCTCGGTCAGGCTTTCGAGACCGCAGCCGGTGTGGTGGATGAGTATCACCGTGCGGGTGCCGAGGGCCCGCTGGCTGATGGTGAGGGAGCGGATGGTGTCGTCCGTGACCACGCCTCCGGCGTTGCGGATCGTGTGACAGTCGCCCAGCTCCAGGCCGAGCGCCTTGTGCAGGTCGAGTCGGGCGTCCATGCAGGCCACGACGGCCACGTGGAGCACGGGCCGGGCGTCCATCCCGGGGTCGGTGAACTCCGCGGCGTAGCGCCGGTTCGCCTCGACCAGCCGGTCGGTGACGGATCCGCCGGCGGGCGCCTCGGACGCGGACTCTGCAGGCAGGGATGCGGAAGTCGTCATGGGTACGACGTTAATGGTCACGGCCGGTAAAGGCCGTGCGTGAGGTGGGACAAAGAACGTCAACGAGCCTTGTTGTGAGCTAACCCACAGGGGTGGGTATGCGGCGGCTGTTCGGGTGATTAGCGGCTTTTGCCGGTTCGGTCCGAGAGGCGTGGACGGCACGCGGGGCGGTTCGTTGACCGCGGCGACCGTTGCACTAAAGTGACGCGAACCGGCCGGAGCCCGGCCCTGACCGGCCGCCCGGCCCCCTGGTAACACTCCGCGTGCGCGGCGCGGCGTATGCCTGCCGCGCCGTTATCTGAGAGGGCGCTTTGACTAGCGAGTCCCGACATGTCCCGGTGATGCTCCAGCGGTGCCTGGACCTGTTGGCCCCGGCGCTGGAGAGGCCCGGGGCCGTCGTCGTCGACTGCACCCTCGGCCTCGGCGGCCACAGCGAGGCCCTGCTGACCCGGTTCCCCGAGGCCCACCTGATCGGCCTCGACCGCGACAAGGAGGCCCTGCGGCTCTCCGGCGAACGCCTCGCGCCCTTCGGCGACCGGGCCACCCTCGTCCACGCGATCTACGCCGACCTCGCCGAGGTCCTCGACGGGCTCGGCATCCCGGCCGTCCAGGGCATCCTCTTCGACCTGGGCGTCTCCTCCATGCAGCTGGACGAGGCCGACCGCGGGTTCGCGTACGCGCAGGACGCGCCGCTGGACATGCGCATGGACCAGACGACGGGCATCAGCGCCGCCGAGGTCCTGAACACCTACGCCCCGGGCGAGCTCGTCCGGATCCTGCGCCAGTACGGCGAGGAGAAGCAGGCCAAGCGGATCGTGTCCGCGATCGTCCGGGAGCGGGACAAGGAGCCCTTCACCAACAGCGCCCGGCTCGTGGAACTGATCCGCGACTCCCTGCCGCAGGCCGCCAAGCGCACCGGCGGCAACCCGGCGAAGCGGACCTTCCAGGCCCTGCGGATCGAGGTCAACGGCGAGCTCTCGGGCTTGGAGAAGGCCATCCCGGCGGCCGTGGACCGGATCGCGGTCGGCGGCCGGATCGCGGTGCTCTCGTACCACTCGCTGGAGGACCGCCTGGTCAAGCAGGTCTTCGCGGCCGGTGCGACCTCCACGGCCCCGCCCGGGCTGCCGGTCGTACCGGAGAAGTACCAGCCGAAGCTGAAGCTGCTGACGCGCGGAGCGGAACTGCCGACCGAGGAGGAGATCGCCGAGAACCGGCGGGCCGCCCCGGCGAGGTTCCGCGGCGTCGAACGCATCCGGGAGGCGCGGCTGTGACCAAGGCCGGGAAGGTCGCCACGCTGACCCGCGGGCAGGCGGCCCGGCTCGGCCGGGCTCTCGGCGGCCGCCCGGCCCGCCCCCGCCCCGGCGGGCAGGCCGCGCGGATGCCGTTCGTCCTGCTGGTCGTGGCGCTGCTCGGCGGCGGCCTGATCAGCCTGCTGCTGCTGAACTCGGCGCTGAACGAGGGCTCCTTCCAGCTGACCAGGCTGAAGAAGGAGACCACCGCCCTCACCGACGAGGAGCAGGCGCTGCAGCGGGACGTGGACGCCTACTCGGCCCCCGACGCGCTGCAGCGGCGGGCGCAGGAGCTCGGCCTGGTCCCGGGCGGCAGCCCCGTCTTCATCGGCCCGGACGGCAAGGTCGCCGGCACCGCCGTCCCGGCCGAGGCCTCCCCGAGCCCGACCGTTGCGGCCGCACCCCCGGCGCCCGCCTCGCCGGGCCAGCCCGTTGCCCCCAGCGGGCCGCCACAGTCCAACCCGACCTCTGGAAGGTGACGTCGTGACGCGGACCCCTGCGGGGCTTTCCCCCATCCCGCCCTTCCACCTCCCCCAGACCCCGTCCGGGAGGAGCCCCCACCCGGGCTCTGCCCGGACCCGGTCCTCAAACGCCGGACGGGCTGAAGGATTCAGCCTCGCCGGGCACATCCGGCCTCGCCGGCGTTCGAGGCGCGGGGCCGGGGGCGGAGCCCCGGATCTTTCAGCCCCGCCTGGGGGCACCCCCGGACGGAGTCCGGGGGAGTTCGAGACGCAGGGTCCGGGGCGGAGCCACAGGGCGCTCGCGCAGTGGCGCCGCGGCGCCATCGGCACGCCGCAGGCGGTGGTCGCGTGAGCCCGCAGGAGCCGCCGCGGCGGCGGGTGCCGGGGCCGGCCCGGCCGCCCAGGCCGGGTGACCGGGCGCGGGCGACGGCCCGCCCGGCCTCGCGCCCGGCGACCCGGCGGCCGGCGGCGGCCAGGCGGCCCCACACCATCCGGCTCGGCAGCCCCCGCCCCCGGCTGCGCCTCGTCAGCGTCGGCCTGACCCTCGTCATGCTCGCCTTCGTCGTCCGGCTGCTCCAGGTGCAGGCCGTCGACGCCTCGACCTTCTCCGCCGAGGCCTCCAAGAACCGCTACACCAGCGTCAAGCTGGCCGCCGAGCGGGGCGAGATCACCGACCGCCGCGGCGTGGCCCTCGCCACCAGCGTCGACGCGTACGACATCACCGCCGACCCGAAGATGTTCACGCCGCAGGAGAGCAAGGCCCCGGACGCCCCGGCGCAGGCCGCCGCCCTCCTCGCGCCCATCCTCGGCAAGGACGCCAAGGAGCTCGCCGCCCGGCTGAGCACCAAGAACACCCGGTACGTGGTCCTCGCCCAGCGCCAGACCCCGCAGGTCTGGAACCAGATCAAGGACCTCCAGCGGGTCTTCAGGGACAAGGCGGCGGCCGACAAGAAGAACAACGGCCCCGGCGCCAACGTCCTCGCCGGCGTGTTCAAGAAGGACAGCAGCAAGCGCGTGTACCCGAACGGCGACCTCGCCGCCGGGATACTGGGTTACGTCAACGCCGACGGCAAGGGCGGCGGCGGCCTGGAGTCCTCCCTCGACAAGAAGCTGTCCGGCAAGGACGGCGAGATCACCTACGCCCAGTCCGGCGGCCGCAAGGTCCCCACGGCCGGCTCCAGTGAGAAGCCCGCCGTCCCCGGCGAGGACATCGTGCTGACCATCGACCGCGACATCCAGTGGGCGGCCCAGAGCGCCATCGCCGAGCAGGTCCAGAAGTCCGAGGCCGACCGCGGGTACGTCATCGTCCAGGACACCCGCACCGGCGAGGTGCTGGCCATGGCCAACGCCCCCGGGTTCGACCCCAACGACCTGACCCGGGCCAGCTCCGCCGCCATGGGCAACGCCGCGCTCCAGGACGTGTACGAGCCCGGCTCCACCGCCAAGGTGATGTCGATGGCCGCCGTGCTGGAGGAGAAGAAGGCCACGCCCGAGACCCGCGTCGAGGTCCCCAACCGGCTGCACCGCGGCGACAGGCTGTTCAAGGACGACATCGACCACCCGACCTGGTACCTGACCCTCAACGGGGTCCTCGCCAAGTCATCCAACATCGGCACCATCCTGGCCACCGGCCAGCTCGGGCCCACCCAGCCCGAGTCCAACAAGGTCCTGCACTCCTACCTGAGCAAGTTCGGCATCGGCCGGCCCACCGGGCTGGACTACCCGGGCGAGTCCCGCGGCATCCTCGCCAATCCCGAGGACTGGTCCACGTCGCAGCAGTACACGATTCCTTTCGGCCAGGGCCTGTCCCTCAACGCCATGCAGGCGGCCTCCGTGTACTCGACCATCGCCAACGACGGGGTCCGCATCGAGCCGACCCTGGTGCGCGGCACCAAGGGCCCAGACGGCCGCCTCACCCCGGCCCCGGCCCCCGAGCAGCACCGCGTGATCAGCCAGGAGACCGCCAAGACCCTCGCCGCGATGCTCGAATCCGTCGTCGACGACCAGGAGGGCACCGGCACCAAGGCGAAGATCCCCGGCTACCGGGTCGGCGGCAAGACCGGCACCTCCAACCGGGTGGATCCGGCCACCGGCCGGTACAAGGGCTACACCGCCTCCTTCGCCGGTTTCGCACCCGCGGACAACCCGCGGATCACCGTCTACTGCGCCATCCAGAACCCGACGAAGGGCAGTTACTTCGGCGGCCAGATCTGTGGCCCCATCTACAAGAAGGTCATGGAGTTCGCCCTCAAGACCCTTCAGGTCGCCCCCACCGGAACCGCCCCCGCCGGACTGCCGGTCACCTACGAACCCGGCCCGCAGCCCGCCCCGCAGCCCAGTCCGCAGCCCGGTCAGTGACCCACAGCCCGGTCGGCCCGCCAGAAAAGCGTGAGGCACCATCAGTGACAACGATCACCCCGAAACCCGGGAACCAGCCGGTTGCCGACGCCGAGGCCGGGCCCTCACTTCGCGACCGGCCCGCCGCGCCCGGTACGCTCACCGCCGTGCCCCACGCTGATCAGCCCAGAACCACCCAGAAAGACGCCCCGGCAGCGCCGCCGGGAGCGCCCAGGCCCGCGTCCGCCCGCCCGACCCCTCTGGGCGAGCTGGCCACCCTGCTGGGCATCCCGGCGCCCGCCGCGGCGCAGATCACCGGGATCACGCACGACTCCCGTGCGGTCCGCCCCGGAGACCTGTACGCGGCCCTGCCCGGAGCCAGGACGCACGGCGCCGACTTCGCCGCCCAGGCCGCCGGTCTCGGCGCCGCCGCCGTGCTGACCGACCCCGCGGGCGCGGAACGCGCCGCGGCCACCGGCCTGCCGGTCCTCACGGTCGCCGACCCGCGCGGCCGGATGGGAGAGCTCGCCGCCGCGATCTACGGACGCCCCGGCGAGGACCTGCTCCAGATCGGCATCACCGGCACCTCCGGCAAGACCACCACGGCGTACCTCGTCGAAGGCGGCCTGCGCGCGGCGGGCCGCAGCACCGGACTGGTCGGCACCGTCGAGATGCGCATCGGCGACGAGCGCATCAAGTCCGAGCGGACCACCCCCGAGGCCACCGACCTCCAGGCCCTCTTCGCGGTCATGCGCGAACGCGGCGTCGAGGCCGTGGCGATGGAGGTCTCCAGCCACGCCCTGGTGCTCGGGCGCGTCGACGGCTGCGTCTTCGACGTCGCCGTCTTCAACAACCTGAGTCCGGAACACATGGAGTTCCACTCCGACATGGAGGACTACTTCCAGGCGAAGGCCGGGCTCTTCACCGCCCGTCGGGCCCGCCTGGGCGTGGTCAACTTCGACGACGAGTACGGCCGCCGCCTGGTCAAGGAGGCGACGATCCCGGTCGTCACCTTCTCCGCCGCCGGCGACCCGGCCGCCGACTGGCGCGCCGAGGACGTGGTGTTCGGGCCGGCGAGCTCCACCCTGACCCTGCTGGGCCCCGAGGGACAGCGCGTACGGGCGGCCGCGCCGCTGCCCGGCCCGTTCAACGTGGCCAACACCGTCGCCGCGATCGTCACCCTCGCCGCCGCCGGCCTCGACCCGCAGACCGCCGCCGACGGCGTCGCCGCGGTCCCCGGGGTGCCCGGCCGGCTGGAGCGGGTGGACGCGGGACAGCCGTACCTCGCCGTCGTCGACTACGCGCACAAGACGGACGCCGTGGAATCGGTCCTGCGCGCGCTGCGCGAGGTCACCGAGGGCAAGCTGCACGTCGTGCTCGGCTGCGGCGGCGACCGCGACACCACCAAGCGCGCCCCGATGGGCGCCGCGGCCGCCCGGTACGCCGACGTGGCCGTCCTGACCTCCGACAACCCGCGCTCCGAGGACCCGCTCGCGATCCTCGCCGCGATGTTCGAAGGCGCCGTGTCCGTACCGCCCGCCGAGCGGGGCACCGTCCTGGTCGACGCCGACCGGGCCGCGGCCATCGCCGCGGCCGTCGCGCGCGCCCGGCCCGGCGACACCGTGCTGGTGGCGGGCAAGGGCCACGAGCAGGGACAGGACACCGCCGGTGTCGTACGGCCCTTCGACGACCGCACCGTGCTCCGCGCCGCGATCGAGCACCAGGCCGTGCTCGACCAGGCGGCCGATCAAACGACTACGGTCCGACAGGCCGAGGTGAACCAGTGATCGCCCTTTCCCTCGCCGAGATCGCCGACATCACCGGCGGGCGGCCCCACGACATACCGGATCCGTCCGTCCAGGTCACCGGTCCCGTCGTCTACGACTCCCGGGAGGTCCGGCCGGGCAGCCTGTTCGCCGCCTTCGTCGGCGAGCGGGTCGACGGCCACGACTACGCCGAACGCGCGCTCGCCGCCGGCGCCGTGGGCGTCCTCGCGACCCGGCCCGTGGGCGTACCGGCGATCGTCGTACCCGACGTGGTGGCCGCCCTCGGGGCGCTCGCCCGGACCGTCGTCGCCCGCCTGGGCACGGACGTCGTCGCCCTCACCGGCTCCGCCGGCAAGACCTCCACCAAGGACCTGATCGCGCAGGTGCTGCAGCACCACGCGCCCACCGTGTGGACCCCCGGGAACCTGAACAACGAGATCGGCCTGCCGATCACGACGCTGCGCGTCACCGAGGAGACGCAGCACCTGGTCCTGGAGATGGGCGCCCGCGGCATCGGCCACATCCGCTACCTCACCGGGCTGACGCCCCCGCGGATCGGCCTGGTCCTCAACGTCGGCACCGCGCACATCGGCGAGTTCGGCGGCCGGGAGCAGATCGCCCAGGCCAAGGGGGAGCTGGTCGAGGCGCTGCCGGCCGAGGCGGAGGGCGGTGTCGCCGTCCTCAACGCGGACGACCTGCTGGTCCGCGCCATGGCCGGGCGCACGAAGGCCCGTACGGTGCTGTTCGGTGAGGCCGAGGACGCCGACGTCCGGGCCACCGAAGTCCGCATGACGGACAGGGGACAGGCTTCCTTCACATTGCGAACACCGACCGGGTGCAGCGACGTGACCTTGCGGCTGTACGGTGAGCACCACGTGTCGAACGCGCTCGCCGCGGCCGCCGTCGCCCATGTACTGGGCATGTCCGTCGAGGAGATCGCCACCGCGCTCTCCGGAGCGGGCACGCTGTCCCGGTGGCGGATGGAGGTCACCGAGCGCGCGGACGGTGTGACGATCGTCAACGACGCCTACAACGCGAATCCCGAGTCCATGCGGGCCGCACTGCGCGCGCTCGCCGCGATGGGCGGTGCCGGCAGGGCGAACGGGGGACGCACGTGGGCGGTGCTCGGCCCGATGGCCGAGCTCGGGGACGACGCGCTCGCCGAGCACGACGCGGTCGGGCGACTTGTCGTCCGGCTCAACGTGAGCAAGCTCGTCGCAGTCGGGGGCAGGGAAGCCTCCTGGCTGCAACTGGGCGCATATAACGAGGGTTCGTGGGGTGAGGAGTCGGTGCTCGTGTCCGACGCGCAGGCGGCGGTCGACCTGTTGCGCAGTGAACTGCGCCCGGGTGACGTCGTGCTGGTGAAGGCTTCCAGGTCGGCCGGTCTGGAGCGGGTGGCCCAGGCCCTGCTCGAGGGCACTGTCGAGGGCGAGGTCCCCGGCCGATGAGGCAGATCCTGTTCGCCGGTGTCATCGGCATGTTCCTCACCGTTGTCGGCACCCCGCTGCTGATCAAGCTGCTGGCCCGGAAGGGCTACGGCCAGTTCATCCGCGACGACGGCCCGCGCGGCCACGCCGGGAAGAAGGGCACGCCCACCATGGGCGGCATCTCCTTCATCCTGGCCACGCTCGTCGCGTACGCCCTGACGAAGGTCATCACCGGTGAGGCGGTGAGCTTCTCGGGCCTGCTCGTCCTCTTCCTGATGGCGGGCATGGGCCTGGTCGGCTACCTCGACGACTACATCAAGATCGTCAAGCGGCGCTCGCTCGGTCTGCGGGCCAAGGCCAAGATGTCCGGCCAGCTGATCGTCGGCATCGCCTTCGCGGTGCTCGCGCTGCAGTTCAAGGACTCGCGCGGGCTGACCCCGGCCTCCACCAAGCTGTCGTTCGTGACGGACTTCGGCTGGTCGATCGGCCCGGTGCTGTTCGTCGTCTGGGCGCTGTTCATGATCCTGGCCATGTCCAACGGCGTGAACCTGACCGACGGTCTGGACGGTCTGGCCACCGGCGCCGCCGTCATGGTCTTCGGCGCCTACACCTTCATCGGCGTCTGGCAGTTCCAGGAGTCCTGCGTCAACGCGCAGACCCTGCCCAGCCCGAACGCCTGCTTCGAGGTGCGCGACCCGCTGGACCTCGCGGTGGTCGCCTCCGCCCTGATGGGCGCCTGCTTCGGCTTCCTGTGGTGGAACACCTCGCCCGCCAAGATCTTCATGGGTGACACCGGCTCGCTGGCCCTCGGCGGCGCGCTCGCCGGTCTCGCGATCTGCTCCCGCACGGAGTTCCTGATCGCCCTGCTCGGCGGCCTCTTCGTCCTCATCACCATGTCGGTCGTCATCCAGGTCGGCTCGTTCAAGATGACCGGCAAGCGCGTCTTCCGGATGGCTCCGCTGCAGCACCACTTCGAACTCAAGGGGTGGTCCGAAGTCCTTGTGGTGGTCCGCTTCTGGATCATCCAGGGCATGTGCGTGATCGTGGGTCTCGGTCTCTTCTACGCGGGATGGGCAGCCGACAAGTGACCTCCTGGCAGGGCAAGAACATCACCGTGGCCGGTCTCGGCGTGAGTGGCATCAGTGCCGCCCGCGCCCTGGCCGGCCTCGGCGCCGTCGTGACCGTCGTCGACGGCGGCGACGGCGAGGGCCACCGGGCCCGCGCCGCCGAACTGGGCGAGCTGGGGATCTCCGTACGCCTCGCGGACGCCGAGACCCTCCCCGAGGGCACCGAGCTGGTCGTCACCTCGCCCGGCTGGAAGCCCGACAGCCCGCTGTTCGCGGCCGCCGCCGCCGCGGGTGTGGACGTGGTCGGGGACGTCGAGATCGCCTGGCAGCTGCGCGGCGAGAACGCCGCGCCCTGGCTCGCCGTCACCGGTACGAACGGCAAGACCACCACCACCCAGATGCTGGCGTCGATCCTGAGGGCCGCCGGTCTGCGCACCGCCGCCGTCGGCAACATCGGCACCCCCATCATCGACGTGGTGCTCGGCGATCAGCCGTACGACGTGCTCGCCGTCGAACTCTCCAGCTACCAGCTGCACTGGGCGCCCTCGCTGCGCGTCCACTCCGGCGCCGTCCTCAACCTGGCCCCGGACCACCTCGACTGGCACGGCTCGATGGAGGCGTACGCCGCCGACAAGGGCCGGATCTACGAGGGCAACACGGTGGCCTGCGTCTACAACGTGGCCGACCCCGCCACCGAGAAGCTCGTCGAGAACGCCGACGTCGAAGAGGGCTGCCGGGCGATCGGCTTCACCCTCGGCGCCCCCGGCCCCTCCATGCTCGGCGTCGTCGACGGCATCCTCGTCGACCGCGCCTTCGTGGAGAACCGGCAGAAGAACGCCCAGGAGCTCGCCGAGGTCAAGGACGTCAATCCGCCCGCCCCGCACAACATCGCCAACGCGCTCGCCGCGGCGGCCCTGGCCCGCGCCTTCGGCGTGGAGCCGCGCGCGGTCCGCGACGGGCTGCGCGACTTCCGCCCCGACGCCCACCGCGTCGCGCACGTGGACGAGGTCGGCGGGGTCACCTACGTCGACGACTCCAAGGCCACCAACACGCACGCGGCCGAGGCCTCGCTGGCCGCCTTCGAGCCGGTCGTGTGGATCGCCGGCGGCCTCGCCAAGGGCGCGACCTTCGACGAGCTCGTGCAGAAGTCGGCGGAGCGGCTGCGCGGCGTGGTGCTGATCGGCGCCGACCGGGCGCTGATCGCCGAGGCGCTGGCGCGACACGCCCCCGAGGTCCCGGTCGTCGACCTCGACCGGACCGACACTGGGGCGATGCTCGCAGCGGTCCGGGAGGCGGCCGCGCTCGCCGAGCCCGGCGACACGGTCCTGCTGGCACCTGCCTGTGCCTCGATGGACATGTTCGCGAACTACAACGAGCGTGGGGACGCATTCGCCGACGCGGTGCGCGAACTGGCCGCCGAGAGCGCCGCGGACACGGTCTAGGCCGGGGCTCCGGGACAGGGTTCCCTCCGGCCGGCTGCTCGCCTCGTACGAGTGGAGGGGAAGATCACAGATGCCGGCCAAGCAGATGCTGCCGGGGCGGCGGCCGTCCGCCGTGAAGGCGCAGGGCCGCAAGCGGCCCGTGATGCGGGTGAAGCGGCCCGCGGGGCGCGGGCCGCTGGCCGGGCTGCGGCGTACGCAGCGGCAGTTGCGCAAGGCCTGGGACCGTCCGCTCACTGCCTATTACCTGATTTTCGGCAGTTCGCTGCTCATCACCGTGCTCGGCCTGGTGATGGTGTACTCGGCCTCCATGATCAAGGCCCTCCAGCTCGGCCTCGGTGACGCGTACTTCTTCAAGAAGCAGTTCCTCGCGGCCCTCATCGGCACGGGACTGCTGCTGGTCGCCTCCCGAATGCCGGTCAAACTGCACCGGGCGCTGTCCTATCCGGTGCTCGCCGGCACGCTCTTCCTGATGGTCCTGGTCCAAATCCCCGGGATAGGGGTCTCGATCAACGGCAACCAGAATTGGATCTCCCTCGGCGGTCCGTTCATGTTGCAGCCCAGTGAGTTCGGCAAGCTGGCACTGATCCTGTGGGGCGCCGACCTCCTGGCGCGCAAGGGCGACAAGGGGCTGCTCAGCCAGTGGAAGCACCTGCTGGTGCCGCTGGTCCCGGTGGCCTTCCTGCTGCTCGGGCTGATCATGCTGGGCGGGGACATGGGCACCGCGATGATCCTCGGTGCCATCCTCTTGGGCCTGCTCTGGCTCGCGGGCGCCCCGACCCGGATGTTCGTCGGGGTGCTGGCCTTCGCGGGTGCGATCGTCGCCCTGCTCATCAAGACCAGTCCGCACCGGATGGACCGGCTGGAGTGCCTCGGTGCGACAGACCCGGGCAAGAACGACCTTTGCTGGCAGGCCGTGCACGGGATCTACGCCCTCGCCTCGGGCGGATGGTTCGGTTCCGGGCTGGGTGCAAGTGTGGAAAAATGGGGGCAACTACCCGAAGCCCACACCGACTTCATCTTCGCCATCACCGGGGAGGAACTGGGTCTCGCGGGGACGCTGTCGGTGCTCGCCCTGTTCGCGGCTCTAGGCTATGCGGGTATCCGCGTGGCCGGACGCACGGAGGACTCCTTCGTACGGTTTGCCGCGGGAGGCGTGACCACCTGGATCACGGCCCAGGCCGTGATCAACATCGGTGCGGTGCTCGGCCTGCTGCCGATCGCCGGAGTCCCGCTCCCGCTGTTCTCCTACGGGGGGTCAGCCCTGCTGCCGACCATGTTCGCGGTCGGACTGCTCATCGCCTTCGCGCGTGAGGAGCCGGCGGCGCGCGCGGCCCTCGCGATGCGACAGCCGAAGACCGGCTGGTGGCGGACCGGGGTGAGATGGAAGTCGATGAGACGGCGCGTGAAGAAGCGTCCGTCCGGAGAGCGGTGAATTTCGGTGCATGTCGTACTCGCCGGTGGGGGGACCGCCGGCCACATCGAGCCGGCGCTCGCCCTCGCGGACGCCCTGCGCAGGCAGGACCCTTCAGTGGGCATCACCGCCCTCGGCACCGAGCGCGGGCTGGAGACCCGCCTGGTGCCGGAGCGCGGCTACGAGCTCGGGCTGATCCCCGCCGTGCCGCTGCCCCGCAAGCCGACCCCGGAACTGATCACCGTCCCCGGACGGCTGCGCGGCACCATCAAGGCCGCGGAGGAGATCCTCATCCGCACCAAGGCCGACTGCGTCGTCGGTTTCGGCGGTTACGTGGCCCTGCCCGGCTATCTCGCGGCCAAGCGGCTCGGGGTGCCGATCATCGTCCACGAGGCCAACGCCCGGCCCGGACTGGCCAACAAGATCGGCTCCCGGTACGCGCACGCCGTCGCGGTCTCCACCCCCGACAGCAAGCTGCGCGGCGCCCGCTACGTGGGCATCCCGCTGCGCCGCACCATCTCCACCCTCGACCGGGCCGCGGTCCGCCCGGAGGCGCGCGCCGCCTTCGGCCTGGACCCCAACCTGCCGACGCTGCTGGTCTCCGGCGGCTCACAGGGCGCCCGCCGGCTCAACGAGACGATCCAGCAGGCCGCTCCGACCCTGCAGCGCTCCGGCGTCCAGATCCTGCACGCCGTCGGCCCGAAGAACGAACTGCCGCGTGTCGACAACATGCCCGGGATGCCGCCGTATGTACCGGTACCGTACGTGGACCGGATGGATCTCGCGTACGCCGCCGCCGACATGATGCTGTGCCGCGCGGGGGCGATGACCGTCGCCGAACTCTCCGCCGTCGGGCTCCCCGCCGCCTACGTCCCGCTGCCGATCGGCAACGGCGAACAGCGGCTCAACGCCCAGCCGGTGGTCAAGGCCGGCGGCGGCCTCCTCGTCGACGACGCGGAACTGACGCCCGAGTGGGTGCTCAGCCAGGTCCTCCCGGTGCTGTCCGACCCGCACCGCCTGTACGAGATGTCCCGCGCCGCCGGTGAGTTCGGCCGGCGCGACGCCGACGAACTGCTGGTCGGCATGGTGTACGAGGCGATCGCAGCCCACCGGAACCGCTGACGCGGAGCCCAGACGCAGGAGGCACAGGAGTGGCCGGAGAGACGACCGCACAGCGCGGGGCCCCTGGTCCCGGCGGGTCCGGCCGGCCCGCCCGCAAGGGCGCCGGCTCTCCCAAACCACCCAAGCCCCCCAAGTCCGGCACGTCAGCGAAGGGATCCGGTTCGCAGGGCCCCGGCGCACGCCTGCGCCGGGGCCCCGTGCTGGCCTCCCTGGCCGCCGCGGTGTTCCTCGTCGCGGGCGGGACCTGGGCGCTCTACGGCTCCTCCTGGCTCCGCGTCGAGAAGGTCACCGCCACCGGCACGGAGGTGCTCACCCCCGAGCAGGTCCTGGCGGCCGCGACCGTGCCCGTCGGCGCGCCCCTGGTGAGCGTGGACACCGACGAGATCGAGAGCCGCGTCCGCGGCCGGCTGCCCCGCATCGATTCGGTCGACGTGGTGCGGGCCTGGCCGCATGGAATCGGGCTGAAAGTGACGGAACGCAAACCCGTCCTGCTCATCAAAAAGGACGCCAACTTCGTCGAAGTGGACGCTTCGGGTGTGCGATTCGACACGGTTCCGAAAGCACCCGCGGGCGTTCCGGTCCTCGAATTGAACGCCGCACGATCCCCGAGCGCCCGTCGCTTCGACGAGGAACGGCTGCTGCACGAGGCCGTCCTCGTCGCCGGCGCCCTCCCGGAACCGGTCGCCAGGGAAACCGTGCAGGTCAAGGTGGGTTCCTATGATTCCGTGGTCCTGGAGCTGACGAGGGGCCGCTCCGTGACGTGGGGGAGCGGTGAACAGAGCGAGGCGAAGGGGCGTGCGCTGACCGCTTTGCTGAAAGCCGCGCCCGAGGCCGGTCACTTCGACGTGAGCGTCCCCACCGCCCCTGCGGTGTCCGGGAGTTGACTCCCGGTCGAACAACGACGCACCCTGGTTGGCCAGCGATACGGGTGATCACATAGGGTGAAAAGAAAAACGGGAGGTTCGGCGTGTTCGTTGAACACGCGCTACTTGTCGACTTAGTGTCCTGTTCGGAAGAGTCCAAGGAACAGACACACCCCTAACCCTAAACTTCAGGGTGAGGGTTCGGGTCGGCGCGTTCGGACCGTCCCTATTTCGGCATCAGTCGTCGCAACGCAGGCCCGCGAGGCGGCGACACGTAACTCGAGGCGAGAGGCCTTCGACGTGGCAGCACCGCAGAACTACCTCGCAGTCATCAAGGTCATCGGTGTCGGCGGCGGTGGTGTCAATGCCATCAACCGAATGATCGAGGTCGGTCTCAAGGGCGTCGAGTTCATCGCCATCAACACGGACGCCCAGGCGCTGTTGATGAGCGACGCCGACGTCAAGCTCGACGTCGGCCGTGAACTCACCCGCGGCCTCGGCGCCGGCGCCAACCCGGCCGTCGGCCGCAAGGCGGCAGAGGACCACCGCGAGGAGATCGAGGAGGTCCTCAAGGGGGCCGACATGGTCTTCGTCACCGCCGGTGAAGGCGGCGGCACCGGCACCGGCGGCGCACCCGTCGTGGCCAACATCGCGCGCTCGCTGGGCGCCCTGACGATCGGTGTGGTCACCCGGCCGTTCACCTTCGAGGGCCGGCGCCGCGCGAACCAGGCGGAGGACGGCATCGCCGAGCTCCGCGAAGAGGTCGACACCCTCATCGTCATCCCCAACGACCGACTGCTGTCCATCTCGGACCGCCAGGTCAGCGTGCTCGACGCCTTCAAGTCGGCCGACCAGGTCCTGCTCTCGGGCGTCCAGGGCATCACCGACCTCATCACCACCCCGGGTCTGATCAACCTCGACTTCGCCGACGTCAAGTCCGTGATGTCCGAGGCCGGCTCGGCCCTGATGGGCATCGGCTCGGCCCGCGGCGACGACCGCGCGGTGGCCGCGGCCGAGATGGCGATCTCCTCGCCGCTGCTGGAGGCGTCCATCGACGGCGCCCGCGGTGTGCTGCTCTCCATCTCCGGTGGCTCGGACCTCGGTCTCTTCGAGATCAACGAGGCCGCGCAGCTGGTGAGCGAGGCCGCGCACCCCGAGGCGAACATCATCTTCGGTGCCGTGATCGACGACGCGCTCGGCGACGAGGTACGGGTCACCGTCATCGCGGCCGGGTTCGACGGCGGACAGCCCCCGGCCCGCCGGGACAACGTCGTCGGCGCGGCGTCCACCAAGCGCGAGGAGCCGGCCCCGGCTCCGGTCCGCGCCGCCGAGCCGGCCCGCCCGGCCTTCGGCGGACTCGGCACGGTCACCCCGCGCGAGGACCCGCCGGCTCCGGTCGAGCCGGCCCCGGTCGAGACCCAGGCCCCCGCGCCGCAGGTCCCCACGGCCCGCCCGTACCAGGACAGCCCGGCCGAGGAACTGGACGTCCCGGACTTCTTGAAGTGACACCGGAGCAGCACCACGTGGGCGGCGCCCACTTCGCCTTCACCGACAGGTGGGGCGGGGTGAGCGCCGTTCCGTACGAAGAGCTCAACCTCGGCGGCGCGGTCGGAGACGACCCGGCCGCCGTTCGCGCGAACCGGGCACGGGCCGCGGAGTCCCTGGGGCTGGCCCCGGACCGGGTGGTCTGGATGAACCAGGTGCACGGCCGCGACGTCGCCGTGGTGGACGGGCCCTGGGGTCCGGACGAGCAGATCCCCGCGGTGGACGCGGTGGTGACCGCACGTCGGGGGCTCGCCCTCGCGGTGCTCACCGCCGACTGCACGCCAGTCCTGCTGGCGGACCCCGTCGCCGGGGTCGCCGGGGCCGCCCACGCCGGACGGCCGGGACTGGTCGCCGGGGTGGTGCCCGCGGCCGTCGAGGCGATGGTCTCCCTCGGCGCCGAACCCGGGCGGATCATCGCCCGTACCGGACCCGCGGTCTGCGGGCACTGCTACGAGGTGCCCGCGCAGATGCGGGAGGCGGTGGCCGAAGTGGTGCCCGCCGCCCGGGCCGAGACCAGCTGGGGGACACCGGCCGTGGACGTGGTCGCCGGAGTGCACGCGCAGCTCGCGGAGGCGGGGGTGGTGAACAGCCGCCGCTCCCCGGTCTGCACACTGGAGTCGCGGGACCACTTCTCGTACCGCCGAGACCGGGTGACCGGACGGCTCGCCGGATATGTCTGGTTGACGGAGTCTTCCCGGGGGACGCCCCCCGGACCCCCGGGGGGAAAGCAGAATGACGGATCGTAAGTCGGTGCTCGCCGAGAACCTGGCGCGGGTCGAGGAACGCATCGCGTCCGCGTGCGCGGCGGCCGGCCGGGCGCGGGACGAGGTGACGCTCATCGTGGTCACCAAGACCTATCCCGCGAGCGACGTACGACTGCTGGCGGACCTGGGCGTCCGTCATGTTGCGGAGAATCGCGACCAGGACGCCGCCCCCAAGGCCGCGGCCTGCGCGGATCTGCCGCTCAGCTGGCACTTCGTCGGCCAGTTGCAGACGAACAAAGTCCGTTCCGTGGCGGGATACGCGCATGTGGTGCAGTCGGTCGACCGCCCCAGGCTCGTGACCGCCCTCTCGGCCGCCGCCTCGAACGCCGGCCGGGAACTCGGCTGCCTCGTGCAGATCGCCCTCGACGCCGAGTCGGGGGAGCGCGGGGCCCGCGGCGGCGCGGCGCCGGAGCAGCTCGCGGAGTTGGCGGACCTCGTCGCCGGGGCACCGGGGCTGCGGATCGACGGACTGATGACCGTCGCTCCGCTGTCCGGCCCCTACGCGGGACGCGAACAGGCCGCCTTCGAGCGGTTGATGGAATTGTCATCCCGCATGCGCGCGGACCATCCTGCTGCCACGATGGTGTCGGCCGGGATGAGCGCAGACCTGGAACAGGCCGTTGCGGCCGGTGCGACACATGTACGCGTCGGCACTGCGGTACTCGGCGCGAGACCCCGGCTCGGGTAACGTCGCGAAGAAAGTCGGACCACAGCAGAAAATATGGTCATTCCCGCCGATGAGCGGGCAGACCACGTGGATCGCGGGCAGTTGGTGACATTCGTGACACGGCGGCACCTGCGACAGGGCGATCCACCACAGAGCGGAGGACTCGGAGAATGGCCGGCGCGATGCGCAAGATGGCGGTCTACCTCGGCCTCGTGGAGGACGACCGGTACGACAACCCGGGGTACGACCCCGACGACGAGTTCGAGCCCGAGCCGGAGATGGAACGGGCTCGGGAGCGGGATCGCCGACAGCAGCCCGTGCACCAATCGCCCATTTCGGACGAACCGGTACGAGCCGTACAGCCTCCGGCGCAGCGGGAGCCCATCCCAATTCCGGTGGAAAACGGACGTCCTGCGCGAATTGCCCCCGTGGCATCCATCACACCTGATCGCACGAACCTGGAGAAGAACGCCCCCGTGATCATGCCCAAGGTCGTCTCCGAGCGGGAGCCGTACCGCATCACGACGCTGCACCCCCGGACCTACAACGAGGCCCGTACCATCGGGGAACACTTCCGTGAGGGCACTCCGGTGATCATGAATCTCACGGAGATGGACGACACGGACGCGAAGCGTCTCGTGGACTTCGCCGCCGGACTCGTCTTCGGTCTGCACGGCAGCATTGAACGCGTGACACAGAAGGTGTTCCTGCTGTCGCCTGCTAACGTCGATGTCACGGCGGAGGACAAGGCTCGCATCGCGGAGGGCGGGTTCTTCAACCAAAGCTAGACCGATCCGTCAGATACGGGACCGGGAACAGAGCGGGAAACGGGGAGAGGGAAGCGCGGGATGGGCGTCGCACTGCAGGTGGTCTACATCGCGCTGATGTGCTTCCTCATCGTGCTGATCTTCCGACTGGTCATGGACTACGTGTTCCAGTTCGCACGTTCATGGGCCCCCGGCAAGGCGATGGTGGTCGTTCTGGAGGCCACCTACACTGTCACCGATCCACCGCTCAAGCTTCTTCGGCGGCTCATCCCGCCGTTGCGTCTCGGGGGCGTGGCACTCGACCTGTCCTTCTTCGTTCTGATGATCATCGTTTACATCCTCATCAGTTTCGTGAGCACCGCTGCGAGAAGCGTGTGAACGATGAACTTCTCCGCGCGCGCGGGGACAGTCCCGATACGGTCTTGCCGACTGCCGACGACTACGTAGAGGTGAAGAAGACATGCCGCTGACTCCCGAGGACGTGCGGAACAAGCAGTTCACGACCGTCCGCCTCCGAGAAGGCTATGACGAGGACGAGGTCGATGCCTTCCTCGACGAGGTCGAGTCCGAACTGACGCGCCTGCTGCGCGAGAACGAGGACCTGCGCGCCAAGCTGGCAGCCGCCACGCGTGCCGCCGCGCAGAACCAGCAGCAGCAGGGCATGCGCAAGCCGGAACCCCAGGACCAGCGCGGCCCCGGCGCCCCCGTGCCCGCGGCCATATCCGGCCCGCCGCAGCAGCAGCAGCAGATGGGCCCGCCGCAGCTCCCGGGCGGCCAGCCGCAGCTCCCGCCGGGCCCCGGCGGTCAGGGCCAGCAGGGCCCCGGCCAGATGGGCGGCCCCATGGGCGGCCCCATGCAGCAGCACCCCATGGGTGGACCGCAGGGCATGGGCCAGCAGGGCATGGGCCAGCAGCAGTCCATGGGCGGTCAGAACCCGCTCGGCCAGCAGATGCAGCCCATGGGCCAGCAGATGCAGCAGATGGGGCAGCAGATGCAGCCCATGGGTCAGCCGATGCAGCAGATGCAGCAGCAGCCGCAGCTCCCGCAGCAGGGCCCCGGTGGCGACAGCGCCGCCCGCGTCCTGTCCCTGGCGCAGCAGACCGCCGACCAGGCGATCGCGGAGGCCCGCTCCGAGGCCAACAAGATCGTCGGCGAGGCCCGGTCGCGCGCCGAGGGCCTGGAGCGGGACGCCCGCGCCAAGGCCGACGCGCTGGAGCGGGACGCGCAGGAGAAGCACCGCGTCGCGATGGGCTCCCTGGAGTCCGCCCGCGCCACGCTGGAGCGCAAGGTCGAGGACCTGCGGGGCTTCGAGCGTGAGTACCGTACGCGTCTGAAGTCCTACCTGGAGTCGCAGCTGCGCCAGCTGGAGACCCAGGCCGACGACTCGCTCGCCCCGCCGCGGAACCCGGCCGGTCCCGCACTGCCGCCGTCGCCGTCGCCCTCGATGGCTCCGGCCGGCGCGATGGGGCACTCCATGGGTGGTCCCTCGATGGGCGGCCCGTCGCCCATGGGCGGTCCCTCCCCGATGGGCGCGGGCCCGTCGTACGGCGGCCAGCAGCAGATGTCCCCGGCGATGACCCAGCCGATGGCTCCGGTGCGGCCGGCTGCGCCGCAGCCGATGCAGGCGCCGTCGCCGATGCGGGGCTTTCTGATCGACGAGGACGACAACTAGGCGCCGCCGCCGTCTCTGCGGTCGGCAGCCGCGCTTTCCGGGCCGGGCCCGAGGTTCCACGGAACCTCGGGCCCGGCCCGTTTGCGTACCCGGGTGCGGCGCGGTTGCGGGGGCGCTGCCCCCGAGCCCCCGCGCCTCAAACGCCGGCGGGGCTGAAAGACCGGGGCTCCGCCCCGAACCCCGCGCCTCAAACGCCGGCGGGGCTGGATGGTGCGGCGAGGCTGGATGGTGCGGCGGAGCCCCAAGAAAGGGAAACGGCCCGTACCTCCCGGCCGGGGGAGGTACGGGCCGCTCGGTCCGAGGGTTACGCCTTGCGGAGGCGGAACGTCAGGGACAGGGACTCGTCCGTGAACGGGTCACCGTACGCGCCGTCGGCCTCGCCGGAGGCGAAGTCCGTGGCGAGGACCTCGTCCGCGATCAGGCCGGCGTGGTCCGTCAGGGCCGTCACGACCTCCGGGTCCGCGGAGGACCACCGCAGGGCGATGCGGTCCGCCACGTCCAGCCCCGAGTTCTTGCGGGCCTCCTGGATCAGGCGGATCGCGTCACGCGCCAGGCCCGCCAGCCGCAGCTCCGGGGTGATCTCCAGGTCCAGGGCCACCGTCGCGCCGGAGTCGGACGCCACCGACCAGCCCTCGCGCGGGGTCTCCGTGATGATGACCTCCTCCGGGGAGAGGGAGATCTCCTCGCCGTTCAGCGAGATGACCGCCGAGCCGGACCGCAGGGCCAGGGACAGCGCCGCCGCGTCGGCCGCGGCCACCGCCTTCGCCACGTCCTGGACGCCCTTGCCGAAGCGCTTGCCCAGCGCCCGGAAGTTCGCCTTCGCCGTCGTGTCGACCAGCGAGCCGCCGACCTCCGACAGGGAGGCCAGGGAGGAGACGTTCAGCTCCTCCGTGATCTGGGCCTGGAGGTCGGGGGACAGGGCGTCGAAGCCCGTCGCGCCGACCAGGGCCCGGGAAAGCGGCTGGCGGGTCTTCACGCCCGACTCGGCCCGCGTGGCCCGGCCCAGCTCCACCAGGCGGCGGACCAGCAGCATCTGCTGAGAGAGGGTCGGGTCGATCGCCGAGGTGTCGGCGGCCGGCCACGTCGACAGGTGCACCGACTCCGGGGCGTCCGGGGTGACCGGGACGATCATGTCCTGCCAGACCCGCTCGGTGATGAAGGGGGTGAGCGGGGCCATCAGGCGCGTGACCGTCTCGACGACCTCGTGCAGGGTGCTCAGGGCAGCCTTGTCGCCCTGCCAGAAGCGGCGGCGCGAGCGGCGGACGTACCAGTTCGACAGGTCGTCCACGAACGCGGACAGCAGCTTGCCGGCGCGCTGGGTGTCGTACGCCTCCATCGCGTCCGTGACCTCGGCGACGAGGGTGTGGAGCTCGGAGAGCAGCCAGCGGTCGAGGACCGTGCGGTCCGCCGGGGCCGGGTCGGCCGCGGAGGGCGCCCAGTTCGACGTACGGGCGTACAGCGCCTGGAAGGCGACCGTGTTCCAGTACGTGAGGAGCGTCTTGCGCACGACCTCCTGGATCGTGCCGTGGCCGACGCGCCGCGCCGCCCACGGGGAGCCGCCGGCCGCCATGAACCAGCGCACCGCGTCCGCGCCGTGCTGGTCCATGAGCGGGATCGGCTGGAGGATGTTGCCCAGGTGCTTGGACATCTTGCGGCCGTCCTCGGCGAGGATGTGGCCCAGGCAGACCACGTTCTCGTAGGAGGACTTGTCGAAGACGAGGGTGCCGACCGCCATCAGCGTGTAGAACCAGCCGCGGGTCTGGTCGATGGCCTCCGAGATGAACTGCGCCGGGTAGCGCTTCTCGAAGATCTCCTTGTTCTTGTACGGGTAGCCCCACTGCGCGAACGGCATCGAGCCCGAGTCGTACCAGGCGTCGATGACCTCCGGCACGCGGACCGAGGTGAGGGTGCAGCCCTCGGCGGTGCAGGGGAAGGTTACGTCGTCGATGTACGGGCGGTGCGGGTCCAGGTTCGAGTGGTCCTGGCCGGAGAGCTCGCTCAGCTCGGCGCGGGAGCCGACGCAGGTGAGGTGGTTCTCCTCACAGCGCCAGATCGGCAGCGGGGTGCCCCAGTAGCGGTTGCGGGAGAGCGCCCAGTCGATGTTGTTGTTCAGCCAGTCGCCGAAGCGGCCCTGCTTGACCGAGTCCGGGAACCAGTTCGTCTTCTCGTTCTCCCGCAGCATCGCGTCCTTGACGGCGGTGGTGCGGATGTACCAGGACGGCTGCGCGTAGTAGAGCAGGGCCGTGTGACAGCGCCAGCAGTGCGGGTAGCTGTGCTCGTAGGCGATGTGCTTGAAGAGCAGGCCGCGCGCGTCGAGGTCGGCGGTCAGCTTCTCGTCGGCCTTCTTGAAGAAGATGCCGCCGACCAGCGGGACCTCCTCCTCGAAGGTGCCGTCGGGGCGGACCGGGTTCACGACGGGCAGGCCGTACGCGCGGCAGACCGCGAGGTCGTCGGCGCCGAAGGCGGGGGACTGGTGGACCAGACCGGTGCCGTCCTCGGTCGTGACGTACTCGGCGTTCACGACGTAGTGGGCGGGCGCCGGGAACTCGACGAGGCCGAAGGGGCGCTCGTACGTCCAGCGCTCCATCTCCTTGCCCGTGAAGGTCTGGCCGGTGGCCTCCCAGCCCTCGCCCAGGGACTTCTCCAGCAGCGGCTGGGCGACGACCAGCTTCTCCTCGCCGTTGGTGGCGACGACGTAGGTGACCTCGGGGTGCGCGGCGACGGCCGTGTTGGACACCAGGGTCCACGGGGTCGTCGTCCACACCAGCAGCGCCGCCTCGCCCGCGAGCGGGCCGGAGGTCAGCGGGAAGCGGACGTAGACCGAGGGGTCCACGACCGTCTCGTAGCCCTGGGCCAGCTCGTGGTCCGAGAGGCCGGTGCCGCAGCGCGGGCACCAGGGGGCGACGCGGTGGTCCTGGGTGAGCAGACCCTTGTTGAAGATCTCCTTCAGCGACCACCACACGGACTCGACGTACTCGGGGTCCATGGTCCGGTAGGCGTCGTCCAGGTCGACCCAGTAGCCCATCCGGGTCGTGAGCTCGGTGAACGCGTCGGTGTGGCGGGTCACGGACTCGCGGCACTTGGCGTTGAACTCGGCGATGCCGTACGCCTCGATGTCCTGCTTGCCGTTGAAGCCGAGCTCCTTCTCGACGGCGAGCTCGACGGGCAGGCCGTGGCAGTCCCAGCCGGCCTTGCGGGCCACGTGGTAGCCGCGCATGGTGCGGAAGCGGGGGAAGACGTCCTTGAAGACGCGGGCCTCGATGTGGTGCGCGCCGGGCATGCCGTTCGCGGTCGGCGGGCCCTCGTAGAAGACCCACTCGGGGCGTCCCTCGGACTGCTCCAGGGTCTTGGCGAAGGTCTTGCTCTCGCGCCAGAAGTCGAGGACCGCATGCTCGAGGGCAGGCAGGTCGACCTGGGCGGGTACCGGGCGGTACTGCGGCGGTGTGGTCATGAGGCTGAACTCTTCCTCCGGCGGGGTGTCACTTCCGTCCGGAGGGACGAGAGCCGTTCTGGAAGATCCAGGACGCCTGCTCCCGCGGTACCACCCTCCTTGGCCGCCGGACGGATCCGGTGGCCCCCTCATTGGGGTGCGAAGCCGGTTCTACTCGCCGTACGGGGATCCGTGCGGGTTTCTTCCGGCGGCTCAGGGGTGATCCTTCGCGTCGCGCTCGCCCCCGGGCTCTCACCGTCCCCGGGTCGCTCCTGGCTGCGTACGGCGCTACTCGTCCCCGTCCATGCCTTTCGCTGGGCCCAGTGTACGGGCCGGGGGCACGCGCGGCCGACCGGTTTGCGGGGGCCCGTGCGGGGGGCGGCGGCACGGCGTGGCGGGGGCGCGGGCGGAGCGCGGCCGGGAGCGCGGGGCGGGCCGTGCGTGACCCGAATGGACCCAGGGCGCCGGTACGGACGCGGGTGGGGCGGGAGTGGCGGATTACCGGGGCTCCGGATGGGCACAACGGATGCAGGTTGACCTCGATGGATGCGTGCCCCGTTGCCGCGGGGCTGGAGTCGATTTATCGTTCCGGCATGATTCGCGAGCAATGATCACAGTATGTGAAGGGGCCGCGGCCATGGTGGCGAAGAAGACCGCCGGGAGTACTGCCAAGAAGGCTGTCGGGAAGGCCGCAGGGAAGGCGGAGGCCTCCGAGGACACGGCTCCCGCCAGGAAGGCGACCGCTGCCGGGAAGGCCGCCGCTGCCACGAAGGCTCCGGCGAAGAAGGCCGCGGCCAAGAAGGCTCCGCCGAAGACGACTGCGGTGAAGAAGGCGCCGGTGAAGACGACTGCGGTGAAGACGACTGCGGTGAAGTCGACTGCGGTGAAGAAGGTTCCGGCCAGGAAGGCGCCGGCCGACAAGGCGACCACCGTCACGAAGACGACCGCCGTCGACAAGCGGACGGTAGCGGCCAAGCAGGACGCGACCGAGGGGGCGGCGCATGCCGCGAAGAAGACGGGAGTCCGGAAAGTGGTTGCCAAGAAGAGCACCGGCACGGCGAGGAAGACGGCTGCGGCCGCCACCAGCGGGCTGCCCAAGGTGCGGGCCACGGCGGCCCTCACCCCCGGCGAGCTCGCCGTACGGCCCGGCGAGGACCCCTGGACCCAAACGGAGGTCGACGAGGCCCGCAGCGAGCTGACGAGCGAGGTGCTGCGGCTGCGCGCCGAGCTCGACGCCTCGGAAGTGGCGATCAGCGGCCTGATGCGGGACTCGGGCGACGGCGCGGGCGATGACCAGGCCGACACCGGCACCAAGAACATCACCCGGGAGTCCGAGCTGGCCCTCGCGGCGAACGCCACCTCGATGCTGGAGCAGACCGAGCGGGCCCTGGAACGGCTGGCGGCGGGCACGTACGGGCTCTGCGAGAACTGCGGGCAGCCCATCGGCAAGGCCAGGATGCAGGCCTTCCCACGGGCCACCCTGTGCGTGGACTGCAAGCAGAAGCAGGAGCGGCGGCACTAGGCGGCGGCCCGGGCCCGGAATCAGGTGGAGGTGGGGCAGGCGGTGCGCGGGGGCCCTGACGTACCCTCGTGTCTCGTCAGGGTCCAGGAGGAGCCTGGTTCGAGCTAGTTCGAGGGACTCACGTGGCAGAGGCGGAGCGCATCATCGGTACGCCGGAGGTCGGGGACGACGCCCAGCCGGAGTCCGCCGTGCCCAAGGGGCGCCGGCGGATCGCGGCGCTGCTCGTCGTGGCGGTGCTCGCCTACCTGCTGGACCTCGGCACCAAAATGCTGGTCGTGGCGAAGCTGGAGCACCAGCCGCCGATCGAGATCATCGGTGACCTGCTGAAGTTCGAGGCGGTCCGCAACCCGGGCGCCGCCTTCGGCTTCGGCGAGGCGTTCACCATCATCTTCACCTGCATCGCGGCCTCCGTGATCGTGGTGATCGTGCGGCTCGCGCGCAAGCTCTACAGCCTGCCGTGGGCGATCGCGCTGGGCCTGCTGCTGGGCGGTGCGCTGGGCAATCTGACCGACCGGATCTTCCGTTCGCCGGGGGTGTTCCGGGGCGCGGTCGTCGACTTCATCGCGCCGGCCCATTTCGCGGTCTTCAACCTCGCCGACTCGGCGATCGTGTGCGGCGGCATCCTGATCGTCCTGCTGTCCTTCAAGGGCCTGGACCCGGACGGCACCGTCCACAAGGACTGATCGCGGGACGGGTGCGCCGTCGAGTCCTGCATACTCGACGGGTGAGTACGATTCCCGAGATCCGCACCCTGCCCGTTCCCGATGGCCTCGAAGGCGAGCGCGTGGACGCCGCCATCGCCCGTATGTTCGGTTTCTCCCGGACGAAGGCGGCCGATCTCGCGGCCGCGGGGAAGGTGTCGGTCGACGGCAGTGTCGTCGGGAAGTCCGAGCGTGTGCACGGTGGCGCCTGGCTCGAAGTCGAGATGCCCGAGCCGCCGCGCGCGGTCGAGGTCGTCTCCGAGCCGGTCCCCGGCATGGAGATCGTCCACGACGACGACGACATCGTGGTCATCATGAAGCCGGTGGGCGTCGCCGCCCACCCGAGCCCCGGCTGGACCGGCACCACCGTCATCGGCGGCCTCGCCGCGGCCGGCTACCGCATCTCCACCTCCGGCGCCTCCGAGCGCCAGGGCATCGTGCACCGCCTCGACGTCGGCACGTCCGGCCTGATGGCCGTCGCGAAGTCGGAGCGCGCGTACACCTCGCTGAAGAACCAGTTCCGCGAGCGGGTCGTGGACAAGCGCTACCACGCGCTGGTGCAGGGGCACCCGGACCCGATGAGCGGCACGATCGACGCGCCGATCGGCCGCCACCCCAGCGCGGACTACAAGTGGGCCGTGATCCAGGAGGGCAAGCCCTCCGTCACCCACTACGACCTGATCGAGGCCTTCCGCGCCGCCTCGCTGCTCGACATCAAGCTGGAGACCGGCCGTACGCACCAGATCCGCGTGCACATGTCCGCGCACCGGCACCCCTGTGTCGGCGACCTGACGTACGGCGCGGACCCGACGGTCGCGAAGCGGCTGGGCCTGGCCCGGCAGTGGCTGCACGCGGTGCGGCTCGGCTTCGAGCACCCGTCCGACGGCCGGTGGGTGGAGTTCGAGAGCGGCTACCCGGCCGACCTGCAGCACGCCCTGGACGTGATCCGGGCGGAGAGCGAGTGACCGCCGTCGGCTTCGAGGTGCGGGTCGCGGACTCCGAGGCCGACATGGCGGCGTGCTTCGCCGTGCGGACCGAGGTGTTCGTGGTCGAGCAGTCCGTGCCGGAGTCGATCGAGTACGACGCGTACGACGCGGGCGCGGTGCACGTACTGGCCGTCGGGGCGGACGGGGAGCCGCTGGGCACCGGCCGGCTGCTCCACGGCGCCGCCGGGCGGGCCAAGACCGGCGACCCGGCGGTCGGCTCGCTGGGCCGGCTGGCCGTACGCAAGGTCGCGCGCGGGCTGGGCGTGGGCGTGGCCCTGGTCCGGGCGATCGAGGCCGAGGCGTCCCGGCTCGGGCTGACGGCCGTCGACCTCGGCGCGCAGACGCATGCGCTGGGCTTCTACGAGCGCCTCGGGTACGTGGCCTACGGGCCGGAGTTCCAGGACGCGGGCATCCCCCACCGCGCGATGCGGCGCCCCTTACCGTAGCCCTGCGGCGCCGTTGCGGAGGCCCTGCCCCCCCGCGCCTCAGACGCCGCCCTGGCTTTTCAGCCCCGCCGGCGTTTGAGGCGCGGGCGCGGAGCGCCGTGGGGGTGCGGGGCGGCGCCTCGCGGGGGCGACACGCGGGGTCGCCGCAGTCACCGCCCGGGCCAAGCGCAGCGGACTGGCAGGGTGGGGGAGTGGATCAGCTTGCTCTGCTCTTCGTGCTGCTGCTCGGCGCCGTGGTCATGGTGCCGCTCGGGGACCGGCTGGGACTGCCCGCGCCCGTCCTCATGACCCTCGGCGGGGTGGTCCTCGCGCTGGTGCCGGCCGTGCCGGAGGTCGACGTCCCGCCCGATTTCATCCTGCCGCTGGTGCTGCCGCCGCTGCTGTACGCCTCCGTGCAGCGGACCTCGTGGCGGCAGTTCGCCGCCAACGTGCGGCCCATCCTCCTGCTGGCCGTGGCCCTGGTGTTCGTCACGACCGCCGCCGTCGCCGCCGTCGCGTACACCGTGGTGCCCGCGCTGCCGCTCGCCGCCGCCGTCGCGCTCGGAGCGCTCGTGGCCCCGCCCGACCCCGTCGCCGCCACCGCCGTCGCCGGATCGCTCGGGCTGCCCCGCCGCATGGTGTCGATCCTGGAGGGCGAGGGGCTCTTCAACGACGTGACGGCGATCGTGCTCTACCACGTGGCGATCGCCGCGGCCGTCAGCGGCAGCTTCTCCTGGCCCGACGCGCTGGGGGAGTTCGTGCTGTCCGCGGTCGTGGCGGTGGTCGTCGGCCTGGCCCTCGGCTGGATCACCCACCGGCTGATGGGCCGGCTCGACGACGCCACCCTCCAGATCGGACTGACGCTGCTGGTGCCCTTCGTGTCGTACGTGGTCGCGGAGGAGCTCCAGGGATCGGGGGTGCTGGCCGTGCTGACGACGGCCCTGTTCCTCGCCGAGTACGCGTCCGACGCCGACGACGTGCTGGGGCGCCTCGCCGGGCACACCTTCTGGGAGGTCGTGGACACGCTGGTCACCGGGGTGGCCTTCGGGCTGATCGGGCTGGAGCTGCACAACGTCTTCGGGACGGCGCAGGACCGCGAGTGGCAGATGGTCGGATGGGCGGCGGTCGTGGTCGCGGTGGTGGTCGGCGTACGGCTGGTGTGGCTGCTGCCGGCCGGCTGGCTCGCGAAGAAGCTGCACCAGCTGCGCGACTACGACGAGGAGATCCCGTTGAGCTGGCGGGAGAGCGTGGTGATGTGGTGGGCCGGGATGCGCGGGGTGGCATCGGTGGCCCTGGCCCTGGCCATCCCGCTGAAGACGGACGCGGGCGAGCCCTTCCCGGCGCGTGACGAGATCATCTTCATCGCGTTCGCGGTGATCATGGCGACCTTGGTGTGCCAGGGGCTGACGCTGCCCTGGCTGGTGCGGCGGCTGGGTGTGGAGGCCGACACGGACGTGCGGCGGGACGCCGAGCGGCAGCTGGCGATCCGCGCCGCGAGGGCCGCCAAGCGGCGGCTGAAGGAGATCGACGAGGCCGAGGAGCTGCCGGAGGACCTGGTCGAGCAGCTGACCCGGCGCGCGTACGACGTGGGGGCCAGGATCAGCCCGGACATGGTGGACGAGGAACGGCGCGAGGCGTACGCGAAGCGGGTGCAGCGGCTCCACGACATCCAGCGGATCCAGCGGGAGATGATGTCGGCCGCCCGCCACGAGGTGCTGGCCGCCCGCAGCGAACCCGGCTCCGACCCGGAGGTCGTCGACCGGGTGCTGCGGCACCTCGACGTACGGAGCCTGCGCGCTCCCTAGGCCACGACCCGTTCCAGGGTGCGGAGGAAGCGGACGTACGGGGACCAGCGGGCCGGGCGGGCGATGGTGCCGGTGCAGGCCAGTTCGGCGCGGTCGAGGCTGTCCTCCAGGAAGGCGTCGTGCAGCGGCCGGAAGGCGAGCGGCCAGGTGATGCGGGAGAGGCCGCTGACGGACATCGCGATGGTGTGCCGCAGCACGGTCCGCTCCGCGTCGACGGCCAGCGCGGTGAACTCGTGGAAGCCGTGGAACCCGCGGGGCCCGGTGAAGTCGAAGCGGACCCAGGTCCCCGGCACGTACGCGGCCACGGTGTAGCGCACCGGTCCGTGTCCGCCCGCCGCCCCGACGCCCAGGGGGCGGTCGAGCTCCATCTCCTCCCACAGGCGGCCGGGCCACAGCCGGTCGCCCTCCCCGCTGGACAGCGTGTCGATGAGCGCGCCGACCTCGCTCTGCTCGGCCCCCAGCATGCGTTCGTGCACGTTGTAGACGCCCATGCGTCCTCCCCTCCGATTATTAGAGATTGGTCTCTAATAATCTGGAGGGTACTCTCTGATTCATGGCGAGACCACCCCGCTTCGACACCGAGCAGATCCTCGACGCCGCCGTCCGCCTGGCGGCCTCCGCCGGACCGGGCGGCGTGACCATGTCCGCCGTCGCCCAGGCGGTCGGCGCGCCGAGCGGCTCCATGTACCACCGCTTCACCGGACGCCCGGCCCTGCTCGCCGAGGTGTGGCTGCGCAGCGTCGAGCGGTTCCAGGAGGGCTACTTCGCCACCCTCCACAGCGACCCCGACCCCCGCCGGGCCGCCCGCGCGGCCGCCCGGCACGTCGTGGCCTGGAGCCGCGCCCACCAGGAGGAGGCCGCCCTCCTGCTGTACGGACCCGCGGAGTTCGGCCGCGCCGACTGGTCCGAGGAGCACACCCGACGGGCCGACTCCGGCAACCAGCGCGTGTACGCCGCCCTCGGCACCCTCGCCGGCGCCCTCGGCGCGACGGGCCCCCAGGGCCGGGACCGCGTCGTCCTCGCCCTGATCGACCTGCCGCTCTCGGTCGTCCGCCGGCACCTGCGCGCCGGAGGGCCGCTGCCGCCGCACGCCGAGGACCTCGCCGAGGAGTCCGCGGCCGCACTGCTCCAGACCCGGTAGCGGTCCGGGGCGAAGAGGTGCGGGTGCGCCGCGATCCAGTCCGGGGTGCGGCGCAGCCCTTCGGCCAGGGAGACCTCGGGCTTCCAGGCCGCCCAGTCGCGGGCGCGGGAGTTGTCCGAGAGCAGCCGTTGGACCTCGCTGCGAACCTGCCGCGGGTGGGGGCGCGTTGTTCCGGCTGACGTTCTGAGTCATGGCCGAGCGCCGCTTCCCGGGGCTCCGCCCCCGACCCCGCGCCTCAAACGCCGGCGGGGCTGGATGGTCCGAGCCGGGCTCAGGCGTCCGGCCTCGGGGTGGCTTCGGTCGTGGTGATGCGGGGGAGGGCGTAGGGGTGGTGGGTGACGAGCCAGTTGATCAGGCGTTCGCGGACCGCGCAGCGGAGGGTCCACAGGTCGTCCGAGTCCTTCGCCGTGACCACCGCGCGGACCTGGACGGTGTGCGGTGTGGTGTCCGTCACGGCCAGGCCGCCGCCGCGGCCGTCCCACTCCGGGAGGCCCGTCAGGATCTCCTGGAGCTGTTCCCGCATCAGGTCGAGCGGTGCGCTGTGGTCCAGGTGCCAGAAGACCGTGCCGGTCATCTGCGCGCCGCCGCGCGACCAGTTCTCGTAGGGCTTGCTCGTGAAGTACGACACCGGCATCGTGATGCGCCGCTCGTCCCAGGTGCGGACGGTGAGGAAGGTCAGGGTGATTTCCTCGACGCGGCCCCACTCCTTGTCGACCACCACCGTGTCGCCGATGCGGACGGTGTCGCCGAAGGCGATCTGCAGGCCGGCGAAGAGGTTGCCGAGCGCGGCCTGCGCGGCGATGCCCGCCACGATGCCGAGGACGCCCGCGGAGGCCAGCATCGAGGCGCCGAACGTACGCATCGGCGGGAAGGTCAGCAGCATCGCCGCCGCGGCGACCACGATCACCACCGCCGTCACCACCCGCTGGATCAGCGTGACCTGGGTGCGGACCCGGCGGACCCGGGCGTCGTCCTCGGTCACGGCGGCGTAGCGCGCGTACGTCGAGTCGACGGCGGCCGTCGCGATGCGCACCGCCAGCCAGGCCACGGAGGCGATCAGCACCAGCGTGAGGAAGCGGCCGACGCCGAAGGGGTGGTCGGGGAGGACTCCCGCCCACCGGTAGGAGCCTCTGAGCAGCGAGGCGCAGAGAACCACCTGGAAGGGCGGCCGGCAGCGGCGCAGCAGGCCCCACAGCGGGGTCTCGGTGTGCCGGGCGTCGGCCCGGCGCAGCAGCAGGTCCAGCAGCCGGCCTGCGATCAGGGTGGCGACCAGCGCGCCGCCGATGACGAGGGCGGGGCGAAGGAAGTTCTCCATCTCCATGGGAGGAACGTAGCGGGAAGCGGTCCGCGGGCACCTTCCGTTCGGGGGCTGGCACGATGGAGGCATGAACATCATGCTTTTCCACTCGACGTACGGGCTGCGGCCCGCGGTGCACGCGGCGGCCGACCGGCTGCGCGCGGCCGGGCACCAGGTCCAGGTGCCGGATCTCTTCGAGGGACGCACCTTCGACACCGTCGAAGAGGGCATGGCCCACCGGGACGAGATCGGCCGTGACGAGCTGCTGAAGCGCGCGGTGCTGGCCTCCGCCCCCCACTCCGACCAGGGCTTGGTCTACGCGGGCTTCTCCTTCGGCGGCTCCGTCGCCCAGCACCTGGCGATGGCCGACGAGAAGGCGCGCGGGCTGCTGCTCCTGCACGGGACGGCGGACCTGGAGGAGGACGCCTCGGTGGACGAGCTGCCGGTGCAGCTGCACATCGCGGACCCGGACCCCTTCGAGCCGCACGACTGGCTGACCGCCTGGTACCTGCGGATGCAGCGGGCCGGGGCGGACGTGGAGGTCCACAGCTACCCGGGTGCCGGGCACCTGTTCACGGACCCGGAGCTGGACGACTACGACGCGGAGGCCGCGGAGCAGCTGTGGAAGGTCGCGATCGGGTTCCTCGACAGCCTGTAGGCGGGTGGACGGCCGCCGGGCAGGCGGTACGGGAAAGGGCACGGTCCGGCGGATGCCGGGCCGTGCCCTTCGTCGTGGCAGGGGGTCAGCCTGCGCGGTACGCGGTCCAGCTGCTGCTCATGCGGGCCACCTGGCCCGCGGTGAACTGGTACATGCAGGAGTCGTACGTGTAGTCCATGAAGTTGTGGATCGGGTCCACGCCGGACTTGGAGGTGCAGCTGTCGCGGCCGGTCGGGCACTCGAAGGCCGCGGTCTTCTCGGCCGGGGTGTCGGAGACGTAGTCGCCGTTGCCGTTACAGCCGCCCTGGAAGGTGTGGTAGAGACCCATCCAGTGGCCGACCTCGTGGGTCGCGGTGTCGCCCTCGTTGTAGTTGGCGGCGGATCCGCCCGGCAGCGAGGAGTCGAGCACGACCACGCCGTCCATCTTGGGGCTGGAGGCGTAGGAGGTCGGGAAGGTCGCCCAGCCGAGCAGGCCGCCGGAGAGGTTGGCGGTGTAGAAGTTCAGCGCGCCGGGGCCGCCCTTGCGCAGGGTGTTCTTCATGTCCTTCTCGGCCGTGGAGCCGTCGGCCAGGTTGTACCAGCCGGCGTTGTCCGTGTAGTCGGTCCCGGCCAGGGTGAACTGGAAGTTCGTGTTGACGTTGCCGGTGCCCTGGCCGCCGTAGGCCGCGTTGAGGACCGCCAGCTGGCTGTTGATCTGGGTGGACGTCAGCTTTCCGGTGGTCCCGGAGTGGATCACGTGGAAGTACACCGGGATGGTCGTGGCGGCCTCGGCGGCGCGCAGGCTGCGCTGCGGCTGGTTCTTGAGGGCCTTGTCCAGCTTCGCCTTGAGGTCGGCGTCCATGACCTGGGCCTGCGCGTCGGTGATCGCGTTGGGCTCGTTCGCGTGCTCGTCGTGCGCGCGGCTCACGCGGGCGTTGGCGGCGCCTCCGGCGGGCTGCTCGGTGCACTGCTCGGCGGGGGCCTTGGCTGCGGCGAGCGTGGTGGGGGCCGCGAGCGGGGTGAAGGCCAGGGTTCCGGCCAGAACCGCAGTGCCCATCAGGCGGCGGCGAAGAAGGGGGGATATGCGGGCAATTGCGCGCACGTGTGCTCCTCGCGGGTGGGGGTGGTGGGGGGTGATGGCCTGAAGGATCTTCTTCAGCTGGCGCGAAGCTTATGTGTGCATGACATATTCAGGTCAAGTGTCTTGCGTAAAAGATTTGTTGCCGGAAACGCACATGGGGCACCTGGTATGAACCAGGTGCCCCATGCGGCGGGATGATTGACGGTCAATCAGATGAATCAGTGGACGGGCTGGTACGCCCGTTCCACCTTCTGCGTCCCGTTCAGGGTCCGGTACGAGCGGGCCCACGAGGTCGTGGCGTCCTGCCTCCGCTTGTCGGACACCACGTAGTAGTCCATCTGCGAGCGCTCCGCCGTCACGTCCAGCACGCCGTAGCCGTGCGCGTCCATGTCCAGCCACTTCACGTGCCAGTTGGCGGCCTTGATGGCCGTCTCGGCGACCAGCGAGGCGGTGTCCGCGGGCACGTGCAGGATGTCGTCGATGTTGTCGGAGGTCACCGAGGTGACGACGAACTCGGTCGCGACGGTCCCCGAGCCCGGGTACGTGGCCATGTTCAACGGGACCTCGTTCGCCCACGCCATGTGGATGTCACCGGTCAGGAACACGGCGTTCTTGACGTTCCGGTCCTTGAGGTGGCCCAGCAGCTCCTTGCGGTCGTCGGTGTACCCGTCCCACTGGTCCGCGTTGACCGCTATGCCGCCCTCGGGCAGGCCGAGCAGCTTCGCCAGCGGCTTCAGCAGGTGCGCGGGCAGCGAGCCGAAGGCCACCGGCGAGATCATCACCGAGGTGCCGACCAGCTTCCAGGTCGCGTTGGATCCCGTGAGGCCCGACTTGAGCCAGTCCAGCTGGGCGCGCCCGGTGATGGTGCGCTCCGGGTCGTCCACCGCGCCGCTGCCCACCTTGGCCTGCTGCGAACGGAAGGACCGCAGGTCGAGCAGGTGCAGATCGGCGAGGGTGCCGAAGCGCAGCCGCCGGTAGACCGTGCCCGCGACGGAGGTGCGTACGGGCATCCACTCGAAGTACGCCTGCTTGGCGGCGGCCGCGCGGGCCGCCCACTCGCCCTCGGCGCCCGGCGTGTGGTTCTCGGCGCCGCCGGCCCAGGTGTCGTTGGCGAACTCGTGGTCGTCCCAGATGGCGATGACCGGGTGCGCGTGGTGCAGCGCCTGGAGGTCGGCGTCCGTCTTGTACGTGCCGTGCCGCGTGCGGTAATCGGCCAGCGAGACGATCTCGTGCTTCGGCTCGTGCTGGCGCACGACGTACTTCGCCTCCGGGTACCCCCCGGTCTGGTACTCGTAGATGTAGTCGCCCAGGTGCAGGATCGCGTGCAGATCGGTGCGGGCGGCCAGGTGACGGTACGCGGAGAAGTAGCCGGCCTCCCAGTTGGAGCAGGAGACCACGCCGAAGCGGACCCCGGCGGTCGTCACGTCGTGGCCCGGCGTGGTCAGCGTGCGGCCGACGGGGGAGACGGCGGAGCCGGCGGTGAACCGGTACCAGTAGGGCGTCTGCGGCTGCAGCCCGCGCACGTCCACCTTGACGGTGTGGTCGGAGGTGACGCTCGCCGTGACGGTGCCGGAGCCGACGATGCGGGAGAAGGCCTGGTCGGACGCCACCTCCCAGCCGACCTCGGTGGCCGGGCCGAGGCCGGAGCCGGGCACGGCCTCCGGGGTCGGGGTGACGCGGGTCCACAGCAGGACCCCGTCGGGCAGCGGGTCGCCCGAGGCGACGCCATGCAGGAAGGCGGGCGCGTCCTGCGTCGCCGCGTGGGCCGCCGAGGCGCCGAGCGAGGTCAGCGGGGCCAGCGCGGCCGTGGCCGCGGCGGCGAGAACGACCGTACGGCGACGGGGAGTCGCCGGGGTCTGAGAAGGGGTGAGATGACTGGTCACGACGGGTCACATTACCGACGGGTACACCCGAGGGAACAGATGTCGGAATGCAACAGGCGGGCGAACTCTGGGAGTTCGCCCGCCCATGGCGCGGCCCCTCCGGGAAGCGTGTCCCGGAATGTCCGGGGATCAGCCCTGCAGGGCCTTGTCGATCGCGGCCGTGAACAGCTCCACCGTCTGCGGGGTGTCGATCTTCTTGCCGTCCATCTTCAGCGTCGGGGTCCCCGTCACGCCGGACTTGTTGAAGGCCTTCGACATGTCCATGGCCCACCGGTCATAGGTGCCGTCCTCGACGGCCTTCTTGAACTCGGCGTTGCCCTTGAGCGCCGGAACCGTGTCCGCGACCTTCAGCAGGTACTCGTCCTTGGCGAAGCTGTCGACGGTCTCCTCGGGGTGCTGCTCCTTGGAGTACAGCGCGGCCTTGTAGTCGAGGAAGGCCTGCGGGCTGACGTTCAGCGCCGCGCCCAGCGCGCTCAGCGCGTTCTTCGAGCCCTCGCCCTTGACGGCGTTGTCGATGAAGGTGGCGCCGAAGTACTGGATCTTGTACTTGCCCGCGTCCACGTCCTTCTTGATCTGCTCGCCGGCCGCCTGCTCGAAGCCGGCGCAGGCCGGGCAGCGCGAGTCCTCGTACAGCTCCAGCGTCTTCTTGGCGTCGGGCTTGCCGATGACGACCGTGGTGCCGTCCTCGCCCTCGGTGTTCTTCGGCTTGACCAGCTCGGCCTTGGCGGCCTTCTCCCAGTAGTCGGGCTGGTTGGCCTGCACGACCGCGTAGCTGATGGCGCCGATCAGGCCGAGCCCGGCGAGCACGGCGCCCGCCACGATCACCTGGCGGCGCACCTTGTCCTTCTTGGCCTGGGCCTCGCGCTCGGCGCGCAGACGCTCGCGGGCCGCTGCCTTGTTCGCGTGGCTGTTGCGTGAACTCATCGTGATCTCCGTGGGGTGTGACGTGTCAAAGGGACCGTCTCCCGGCTACCGCTGGGACGTGCCCCCAGTACGTGTGTCAGGCGCGTGCGAGCGCGCCGAGCACGGGAGGTCCCCGCCGACCCACGGAGTGTGCGGGGAATCGCGTACGGGCCCCGGGGCCCGCGCGGCCCGGCCGCGGCGTCCGCCGCGCCGGACGGCAGGCGGCCGCCACCGAGGCCGCCGCCAGCAGCAGCGGCCGGAACGCGAAGGCGGCCACCGCGCGCAGCAGCTGCCCCAGGGCCCGCTCGCCGTGGCGCAGCCACGCGGCGGCGAGGAGCCCGACCGAGACGTGGGCGCCTAGCAGCAGCCAGGGCGTCCACGGCCCGGGCGCCGCCAGCAGCGCGGCCGGATCGGTGACGGGCCCGGCCACCTCGGTCAGCGGCCCGCCCACGGGCGTGCCACCGCACAGCTCGTCCAGGCCCATCGCGCGCAGCGGACCCGAGACGGGGCCGCCGGCCGGGCCGTAGCAGAGGTGCTGTCCGGCGGTGAAGACGGTGTCGGCGGCCAGTTCGAGCGGAACGAGCAGCCCGGCGATGGGGCCGAAGCCCCGTTCGCGGCCCGCGAGCGCGTAGGCGATCACGAACACGGCGGCGAAGGCCCCGCCCACCAGCGCGGGCGGCAGCGGGACGCGGGACATGAGGACGTGCGAGCCGGCCGAGAGCAGCACGACGAGCGCGCTGAACAGCGCGGCCCGCAGCCCTCGAAGCCCCACTCCTGAGATGTCCATCGTCGCGAGTCTGCCATGCGTACCTGTGAAAGCCGCGTCCCGGCCCCGGCCACGGGCACGAACTACGAGGTCAGCCGCCCGTTGCGGAAAAGGTCGACGAAGATCTGGTGGTCGGCGCGGGCCCGGGCGCCGTACGCGTGGGCGAAGTCCACGAGCAGCTCCGCGAAGCCCTCCTCATCGGCCGCGATCGCCGCGTCGATGGCCCGCTCGGTGGAGAACGGGACCAGGGAGTGCCCGCTCTCGGCCTCGTCGGCCGCAGCGTGCATGGTCGCCGTCGCCCGGCCCAGGTCCGCGACCACGGCCGCGATCTCCTCCGGGTCGTCCAGGTCCGACCAGTCCAGGTCCACCGCGTACGGGGAGACCTCGGCCACCAGCTGTCCGGCCCCGTCCAGCTCGGTCCAGCCCAGCCACGGGTCGGCGTGGGCCTGCAGGGCGCGCTGGGAGATCACCGTGCGGTGCCCCTCGTGCCGGAAGTACTCCCGCACCGCCCGGTCCGTGATGTGCCGGGACACCGCGGGGGTCTGCGCCTGCTTGAGGTAGATGACGACGTCGTTCTCCAGGGCGTCGCTGTGCCCCTCCAGCAGGATGTTGTAGGAGGGCAGGCCCGCCGAGCCGATGCCGACGCCCCGGCGTCCCACCACGTCCTTGACCCGGTAGGAGTCGGGCCGCACGAGGGACTCGTCGGGGAGGGTCTCCAGGTACCCGTCGAAGGCGGCCAGCACCTTGTAGCGGGTGGCGGCGTCCAGCTCGATGGAGCCCCCGCCGGCGGTGAAGCGGCGCTCGTAGTCCCTTGTCTCCGTCATGGAGTCCAGCAGGGAGAAGCGGGTGCGGGAGCGGGCCGAGCGCAGCGCGTCCAGCAGCGGGCCCTCGGCGGTGTCCAGGGTGAAGGAGGGCACCTCCTCGTGCTTGGCCCCCGCCGCGAGCCGGTGGATCCGCTCCCGGTAGGCGCCGGCGTAGATCCGCACCAGCTCGCTTATCTGGCCGTCGCTGAGCGCCTTGGTGTAGCCGATCAGGGCGACGGAGGCGGCGAAGCGCTTCAGGTCCCAGGTGAAGGGGCCGACGTAGGCCTCGTCGAAGTCGTTGACGTTGAAGATCAGCCGGCCGTTGGAGTCCATGTACGTGCCGAAGTTCTCGGCGTGCAGATCGCCGTGGATCCACACCCGGCCCGTCCGCTCGTCCAGGTACGGGCCGCCGTGCCGGTCCCGCTCCAGGTCGGAGTAGAAGAGGCAGGCCGTGCCCCGGTAGAAGGCGAAGGCGGAGGCGGCCATCTTCCGGAATTTGACCTGGAAGGCAGCGGGGTCGGCGGCGAGCAGCTCACCGAAGGCGGTGTCGAACACGTCGAGGATCTGCTCGGCGCGCTGCTCGTCTGTCGTCTCGGGAACCGCCATGGCGGATGCCTCCTGGTGGTGCGGGGCGGATCGGTGTCGATCGCATTTCGGACAGGTGTCCTTGGTTCTGCAACGCACGACCGTACCCGTCGGTGCCCGTGGATTGTCACCCGGTCGACGTAGGATTCAGAGCTGCCCCCTCTCTCCCCTCCGGAGGACTCACACCGTGACCAAGCCGCCGTTCACGCACCTGCACGTCCACACCCAGTATTCGCTGCTGGACGGTGCCGCGCGGCTGAAGGACATGTTCAACGCGTGCAACGAGATGGGCATGACGCACATCGCCATGTCCGACCACGGCAACCTGCACGGGGCCTACGACTTCTTCCACACGGCCCAGAAGGCCGGCATCACGCCGATCATCGGCATCGAGGCGTACGTCGCCCCCGAGTCCCGGCGCAACAAACGCCGCATCCAGTGGGGCCAGCCCCACCAGAAGCGCGACGACGTCTCCGGTTCCGGCGGTTACACCCACAAGACGATCTGGGCGGCGAACGCCACCGGCCTGCACAACCTCTTCCGGCTGTCCTCCGACGCGTACGCCGAGGGCTGGCTCACGAAGTGGCCGCGCATGGACAAGGAGACGATCAGCAAGTGGTCGGAGGGGCTCATCGCCTCCACCGGCTGCCCCTCCGGCGAGCTCCAGACGCGCCTTCGCCTCGGCCAGTTCGACGAGGCCCTGAAGTCCGCCTCCGAGTACCAGGACATCTTCGGCAAGGACCGGTACTTCCTGGAGCTGATGGACCACGGCATCGAGATCGAGCGCCGGGTCCGCGACGGCCTGCTGGAGATCGGCAAGAAGCTCGGCATCCCGCCGCTCGTGACGAACGACTCGCACTACACGTACGCCAGCGAGGCCGGCGCCCACGACGCCCTGCTCTGCATCCAGACCGGCAAGAACCTCTCGGACCCGGACCGCTTCCGCTTCGACGGCACCGGCTACTACCTGAAGTCGACCGACGAGATGTACGCCATCGACTCCTCGGACGCCTGGCAGGAGGGCTGCGCCAACACGAAGCTGGTCGCGGACCAGATCGACACCGAGGGCATGTTCAAGTTCCGGAACCTGATGCCGAAGTTCGACATCCCGGAAGGCCACACCGAGGTCAGCTGGTTCCGTGAGGAGACCATGCGCGGCATGCACCGCCGCTACCCGGGAGGCATCCCGGAGGACCGGATGAAGCAGGCCGAGTACGAGATGGACACGATCATCTCGATGGGCTTCCCGGGCTACTTCCTCGTGGTCGCCGACTTCATCATGTGGGCCAAGAACCAGGGCATCGCGGTGGGCCCGGGCCGAGGCTCCGCGGCCGGCTCGATCGTCGCGTACGCCATGGGCATCACCGACCTCGACCCGCTCACCCACGGTCTGATCTTCGAGCGCTTCCTGAACCCCGAGCGCGTCTCGATGCCCGATGTCGACATCGACTTCGACGAGCGTCGGCGCGTCGAGGTGATCCGGTACGTGACCGAGAAGTACGGCGCCGACAAGGTCGCCATGATCGGCACGTACGGCACCATCAAGGCCAAGAACGCGATCAAGGACTCGGCGCGCGTCCTCGGCTACCCGTACGCGATGGGCGACCGCCTCACCAAGGCGATGCCCGCCGACGTCCTCGGCAAGGGCATCCCGCTCTCCGGCATCCTCGACCCGAACCACCCCCGCTACAGCGAAGCGGGCGAGATCCGCTCGATGTACGAGAACGAGCCGGACGTGAAGAAGGTCATCGACACCGCCCGCGGTGTGGAGGGCCTCGTCCGCCAGATGGGCGTGCACGCCGCCGGCGTGATCATGTCCAGCGAGACGATCACCGACCACGTACCCGTCTGGGTGCGGCACACCGACGGCGTCACCATCACCCAGTGGGACTACCCGAGCTGCGAGTCGCTCGGCCTGCTGAAGATGGACTTCCTCGGCCTGCGCAACCTCACGATCATGGACGACGCCGTCAAGATGGTGAAGGCCAACAAGGGGATCGACATCGATCTCCTGGCCCTCCCGCTCGACGACCCCAAGACCTTCGAACTGCTCGGCCGCGGCGACACCCTCGGCGTCTTCCAGTTCGACGGCGGGCCCATGCGCTCCCTGCTGCGCCTGATGAAGCCCGACAACTTCGAGGACATCTCCGCCGTCTCGGCCCTGTACCGGCCGGGCCCGATGGGCATGAACTCGCACACGAACTACGCCCTGCGCAAGAACAAGCAGCAGGAGATCACCCCGATCCACCCGGAGCTGGAGGAGCCCCTCGAAGAGGTGCTCGCGGTCACCTACGGCCTGATCGTCTACCAGGAGCAGGTCCAGAAGGCCGCCCAGATCATCGCCGGGTACTCGCTCGGCGAGGCCGACATCCTGCGCCGCGTGATGGGCAAGAAGAAGCCCGAGGAGCTGGCGAAGAACTTCGTCATCTTCCAGGAGGGCGCGAAGAAGAACGGCTACAGCGACAAGGCCATCCAGGCCCTGTGGGACGTCCTGGTCCCCTTCGCCGGCTACGCCTTCAACAAGGCCCACTCGGCCGCGTACGGCCTGGTCTCCTACTGGACCGCCTACCTCAAGGCGAACTTCCCGGCCGAGTACATGGCCGGCCTGCTCACCTCGGTCAAGGACGACAAGGACAAGTCCGCGATCTACCTGAACGAGTGCCGGCGCATGGGCATCAAGGTGCTCCCGCCGAACGTGAACGAGTCCGAGCCGAACTTCGCCGCCCAGGGCGACGACGTGATCCTCTTCGGCCTCACCGCGGTGCGCAACGTCGGCCAGAACGTCGTCGAGTCGATCATCAAGTCCCGGAAGGCCAAGGGGAAGTTCTCCAGCTTCCCCGACTTCCTGGACAAGGTCGAGGCCGTGGTCTGCAACAAGCGGACCGTCGAGTCGCTGATCAAGGCCGGCGCCTTCGACGAGATGGGCCACACCCGCAAGGGCCTGGTCGCCCATCACGAGCCGATGATCGACAACGTGGTCGCGGTCAAACGCAAGGAGGCCGAGGGACAGTTCGACCTCTTCGGCGCAATGGGTGACGAGACCGCGAGCGACGAGCCCGGCTTCGGCCTCGACGTGGAGTTCTCCGACGTCGAGTGGGAGAAGTCCTACCTGCTCGCGCAGGAGCGCGAGATGCTCGGCCTCTACGTCTCCGACCACCCGCTCTTCGGCCTGGAGCACGTGCTCTCCGACAAGACGGACGCCGGAATCTCCCAGCTGACCGGCGGCGAGCACTCCGACGGCGCGGTCGTCACCATCGGCGGCATCATCTCGGGCCTCCAGCGCAAGATGACCAAGCAGGGCAACGCCTGGGCCATCGCCACCGTCGAGGACCTGGCCGGCTCCATCGAATGCATGTTCTTCCCCGCGACCTACCAGCTCGTCTCCACCCAGCTGGTCGAGGACACCGTCGTCTTCGTCAAGGGCCGCCTCGACAAGCGCGAGGACGTCCCCCGCCTGGTCGCCATGGAGATGATGGTCCCCGACCTCTCCTCGGCCGGCACCAACGCCCCGGTGGTCCTCACCATCCCCACCGTCAAGGTCACCCCGCCGATGGTCACCCGTCTGGGCGAGATCCTGCGCCACCACAAGGGCAACACCGAGGTGCGGATCAAGCTCCAGGGGCCGCGTACCACCACCGTGCTGCGCCTAGACAAGCACCGCGTGCAGCCCGACCCGGCCCTCTTCGGCGACCTCAAGGTGCTGCTCGGGCCGTCCTGCCTGGCCGGATAGCGACACTCGCCCACCGGCGCCGCACGTACGGAAGGGCCCGCCCGGCATCGCCGGGCGGGCCCTTCCGTCACATCGCGTCGCGCGCCGTCAGTTGTGGCCGAACTTCTTCTGCTTGCTCTTGTGCGCCATGTCCATCGGACTCGGCGACGGGTTCACCGATTCGCTCGGGCTGCCCATCGAGCCCTTCGACGGGTCCTGAGAAGAGCGGGCCTGCTGCTGCTTCGACGGCTGCTTCTGATTCTTGTTCTTGGCCATGGTGGAACCTCCGTGAGGGTCTAGGGGCCAGGACCGCCTTCACACTCACACAGCGCCCGAAACCGCGCATTTTGGATCATTACTGCGCGTAGCCGGGTGTGGTTCCCGGCCCCTCCGTGAGATCCGCCACGCCGATGATCGAGTTCCGGCCTTCAACACCCTTGAGGTCGGGCAGACTCGGGGCACCCGCCGAAACACAGAGGACCCCCAGGGAAGAGGGTGGAACGCGTGGACCGCTGCGTCGTCCTGGTGGACGCCGGCTACCTGTTGGGCGCCGCCGCCAGCCTTCTCGCCGGGGAGCCCTCCCGCTCCCGGATCACCGTGGACCATGCCGCCCTCATCCAGGGCCTGCGCGAGCGGGCCGAGGCCGACACCCAGCAGCCCCTGCTGCGCATCTACTGGTTCGACGGCGCACCCGACCGGGTGCCCCAGCCCGAACACCGGCGGCTGCGCGTCATGTCCCGCGTCACCGTCCGCCTCGGCGCCCTGACCCGCAGCGACGGCCGCTGGGCCCAGAAGGGCGTCGACGCGGCCATGCACGCCGAGCTCACCGAGCTCGCGCGCAACCGCGCCTGCTCCGACGTGGTCCTGGTCACCGGCGACGGAGACCTGCTGCCCGGCCTGATGTCCGCCAAGGAACACGGGGTCGCCGTCCACCTGTGGGCCGTCCAGGCCGCCGACGGGGACTACAACCAGTCCGAGGACCTCGTCGCCGAGGCCGACGAACGCCGCGTCCTGGACCGGGCCTGGATCACCCGGGCCGTCCGCGCCAAGGACCTCACCGGCCTGTGCTCACCGCCGCCCGCGCCGCGCCCCGACATCGCCGCCATCCTCTCGGCCCCGCTGCCCGAGGCGGCGCTCGCGGAAGCCGCCCGCAACGGCGCCGCCGCCACCGGCGACGACGACCGCGAGGGGGCACCCGTACCGGCGCCGGCCGCCCCCGGGGGCAAGGCCGTGCCCACGCCCAAGGACCTCGCCGGAGCCCTGCGCGCCCCCGGCCCGCAGACCGGGGCCGCCGGCGGACCGGCCCCGGCCAGCGCCCTGCGCTGGTCCTCCGACAAGGGCTGGATCGACCGGGCCGGACCGCTCGGCGAGCCCGCCGAGACCGCCTCGCTGCCCACCCTCGCCCAGCTCACCAGTGCCGAACAGCGCTGGGCGGACCGCGAGGAGGACATCACCACCGTCGGCGGGGACCCGTTCGAGGTGGGACAGGTGTTCGCCCGGCGCTGGATGGAACGGCTCCCCGAGACCGTGCACCTGCAGAAGCTGGCCACCATGTACCCGCGCATCCCGCACCGGATCGACGGCGAGCTGCTGCGCTACGCCGCCCGGTTCGGGCTGCTCGCGCACAAGGACGACCAGATCGACGAGCACGACCGCTACGCCATCCGCGCCGGGTTCTGGCGCGAGATCGACGTCCGCGCGGCCGCCGAACACGTGGCCGCCGTACCGGCCGCCGCGCCCGGATCCGGCACCGGCGACCTCGGCGCCCCGCTGACCCCGGCGGCCGAGTAGGGGCGGGAACCCCGTAGGCTGCTCCCTCGTGAGTACGGGCACAGCACAAGCGGAAAACAGCACGGCGGCGGCCGCGGGAGCGGCTTCGGACGTGATCTGCGCGGTGCGTGACCTGGTCAAGACGTATCCCGCCGTCCGCGGCCGGCGCGGGGCTCCCGCACTCCCCGAGACCCGCGCCAACGACGGCGTCTCCCTGGACGTGCGGCGCGGCGAGATCTTCGGTCTGCTCGGCCCCAACGGCGCCGGCAAGTCCACCCTGGTCCGCCAGCTCACCGGCCTGATGCGGCCCGACGCGGGCACCGTCACCCTGCTCGGCCACGACCTCGTACGCCACCCCGAGCGGGCCTCGCGACTGCTCGCCTACCTGGGGCAGGAGTCCACCGCCCTGGACGAGCTCACGGTGGCGCTTGCCGCCGAGACCACCGGGCGGCTGCGCGGGTTCGGCGCACGGGCGGCGCGGACCGCGCGCGACGCGGTACTGGAGGAGCTCGGGCTGACCGGGATCGCCGGGCGGCCCCTGAAGAAGCTTTCCGGCGGACAACGCCGCCTCGCCTGCTTCGCCGCCGCACTGGTGGGGGAGCGGCCCGTACTGGTCCTCGACGAGCCCACCACCGGCATGGACCCGGTGGCCCGGCGGGCGGTCTGGTCCGCCGTGGACCGGCGGCGCGCACAGCACGGCGCGACGGTCCTGCTCGTCACCCACAACGTCATCGAGGCGGAGACCGTCCTCGACCGGGTCGCCGTCATCGACCAGGGCCGGGTCATCGCCTGCGACACCCCGGCCGGGCTGAAGGCGGAGGTCTCGGGCGAGGTCCGGCTGGAGCTCGTGTGGCGGGAGACCGCTCCGCTGGACGTCCCCGAGGTCGCGGCGCTGCGCGGGCACGCCGTCGAGTCCGGACGGCGCTGGGTCCTGCGGCTCGGGCCGGACGAGGCCCGGGCGGCCGTCGCCTCGGTGACCGGCGGGCCGGCCTTCGCCGCCCTCGACGACTTCACGCTGGCCACGCCGAGCCTGGAGGACGTGTACCTCGCTCTCGGCGGGAAGACGAAAGGCCTGGTGAAGTCGTGAGCGACCGTACGGCGGGCGCTGTCCTGCCGACCCCTGCCAAGGAGCGCGCCGCCGCGCCGCTGGCCCCGCGGGCGCGGTTCCTGCCCGCGCTGGCCGCCGTGTACCGGGCCCAGCTGTCGCGGGCCCGGGTGGCGCGGATACCGCTGCTCTTCGTGGCCACCTTCCAGTCCGTCGGGATCATGATCCTGATGCGGGGCGTGGTGGACGGGGGCTCGGAGGCCCGGGCCGTCGTCGCGGGTTCGTCCGTACTGGTCGTCGCCTTCGTCGCGCTGAACCTGCTCGCGCAGTACTTCGGGCAGCTGCGGGCGGGCGGCGGGCTCGACCATTACGCCACCCTGCCCGTGCCGCCCGCTTCGGTGGTGCTCGGCGCGGCCGCCGCGTACGCCTCCTTCACCCTGCCCGGGACGCTGGTCACCGCCGTCTTCGGGTGCGTGCTCTTCGGCCTGCCGATGAGCGGACTGTGGATCCTGGCGGCCGTGGTGCCGCTGGCCGGGGCCGCGCTGGCCGGGCTCGGCGCGGCGCTGGGACTGCTGGCGCCGCGGCAGGAGCTGGCCACGCTCGCCGGGCAGCTCGGCATGTCGGCGGCGCTGCTGCTGGGGGTGCTGCCGCCCGAGCGGATGCCGGACGTGATCGTGTGGGCGCGGGACCTGCTGCCGTCGACGTACGGGGTGGAGGCGTTCGCGCGGACCTTCGCCCCCGAACCCGACTGGGCCGCCGTCGCCTTCGACCTCGGCGTGTGCGGGGCCGTCGGAGTCCTCTCCCTGGCCCTCGCCACCTGGGCGTACCGGCGGGCCGCGGTCCGCTGAAGCGGTCCGGCGACACCGCCGCCGGGCGCACCTGGCACGATGTGGGGGTGACCGAAGCCGTGACCCCGCCGTCTCCATTCGACCCGCCCTCGCTCCCGCCCGAGAAGCCGGGTGGGACCGCCCGGGCCGTCGCTCCGGAGGACATCCGGGACGCGGCCGTCGTCGCCCTCGCCATCGGAGTGGCCGGCCTGCTCCTCGGCGCGCTGTGGGTGTGGCTGGCGCCGCGCGTGCAGTACGTCGCCAACGGGGAGTCCGTCTTCCTGCGCAACAGCGAGAGCGAGGCGCGGATCGCCTCCGACGGCACCTTCGTCCTGCTGTCGGTGGGACTGGGCGTGCTGAGCGCCGTCGCCGTGTTCCTGTGGCGCCGGGCCGGGGGTGTGCCGCTGGTGATCGGGCTCGCCGTCGGCTCCTGCTTCGCCGCGCTGGTGGGATGGCGGTTCGGGCTGTGGCTGGGGCCGACCTCGGACCTGCCGGCCGCCGCCGCCAAGGCGGGGCAGGGGGTGCCGTTCGACGCGCCGCTGCAGTTGCTGGCGCACGGGGCGCTGCTGGCGTGGCCGATGGCCGCGGTCCTGCTCCACCTCGGCCTCACGGCCCTGTGGGCCCCCCGCGAACCGGACCCCGTCCCGGTCTACGGCTGGTCCGGCTACTACCAGCCCCCGCAGGCCGACGCCGAGCCCCCGCGGGGGTGAAAGACCGGGGTCCGCGTTTCGCGTTTCGCGTGTCGGCGGGGCTGGGGGGCGGGCGACGCACGCACGGCTACGCTCGGGCCCGTGGCACAGCCCGAGCAGCGCGCCGAAGGCGCAGGACCGTTCACCACCCGGCGCACCTGGTACCGGCCCGAAGGGGAAACGGTGGTGTGGGAGTCGCGGGTCGCGCGCAGGCGCGGGGTGCTCTCCGTCCGCGGTCCGGGGGAGACCGTCGACCGGACCACCACCACCGCCGATGCCGAGGCGCTCCGCCGCCTGCGCGACCTCAACGCCCTCGCCTCGGGGGCGTTCGTCATCGGGGGAGCCCTCTTCGCCCTCGGCGCCGCGGTCTCCCAGTTCGGCTCGGGCGACGCGCTCGAAAGCGCCGCGATCTACTTCGCGGGGGGCCTCTTCTTCAACACCGGGGGCTACACCTCGCTCCTCCAGGTGCTGAACGCGCCCCGCCACTCCCCGGGAGGCGGCCGACTGGTCACGGCCGACTGGAGGTGGTGGGGGTACGAGCCGACGCGCCTGGACTGGCTGAGCACGTTCGTGCTGTTCGTCGGGACGCTCGTGTTCGGCGTCAACCTGCTGGACTCGTTCCTGCAGGGGCTCAGCGTCCAGCAGGTCAACCGGCTGATCTGGACGCCCGACGTGATCGGCTGCGTGCTGTTCCTGGTCTCGGGGCACCTGGCGTTCGCCGAGATCTGCCACCGGCCCCGGCCCTGCCTCCGCTCGCGCAGCCTCGGCTGGTGGATCGTCGCGGTGAACCAGCTCGGGTCGGTGCTGTTCATGCTCTCGGCCCTGGCCGCCTTCACCCGGCCCGCCACCGGAGGCCTGGTCAACGCCGGCATCGCCAACTGGGGGACGCTGACCGGCGCCCTGTGCTTCTCGGTCGGCGGGGTGCTCCAGGCCTTCGAACGCCCTTAGGAACGTCAGGAACGGGCGATCGGGGCCAGGACCGCCGAGGTGAGGGTGGTCAGGTCCGACGGGGCGAGCTCGACCTCCAGGCCCCGGCGGCCGGCCGAGACGCAGATCGTGGCGTGCCCCGAAGCCGACGCGTCGAGCACCGTGCGCAGCCGCTTGCGCTGTCCCAGCGGCGAGATGCCGCCGCGCACGTAACCCGTGGTGCGCTCCGCCAGCGCGGGATCGGCCATCGCCGCCCGCTTGCCGCCGACCGCCGTCGCCAGCGCCTTCAGGTCCAGGGACCCCGAGACCGGGACCACCGCCACCGTCAGGACCCCGTCCACATCGGCGACGAGGGTCTTGAACACCTGCGCGGGCGAGACACCGAGCGCCTGCGCCGCCTCCTCGCCGTACGAGGGGTGCGCCGGGTCGTGCTCGTACGCGTGCGTGGTGAACGGGACGCCTGCCGCCGTGAGAGCGACGACCGCCGGGGTGCCGGCCGCCTGCTTCGTCTTCTTCGCCATCGGTGATCCGTCAGTTCGGGCTGGTCGGGGCACGGGTCAGGTCCACCGCCGGCAGGGACGGGAGGTGGCGGATCACCGCCGTCTCCGCACGCAGCAGTTTCAGTTCCTCGGCCAGCCGTGTCGCCGTGTCCGGGGCCTGCAGCAGCCGCTGCTTCGCGGGGATGTCCAGCACCGCCGCCGCTGCCACCAGGTAGGAGACCACGGACGGCTCATCGGGGAGTTCCGCGCCCGTCAGGGACCGCTCGCGGGCCCCGGCCAGCCGCTTCTGGTAGTTGCGGAACGCCCGCAGCACCCCCTCGGCCAAGGCCCCCGCGCCGTCGCCCGAGTCCTCCGGGAGCTCTTCCAGCTCGGCCGTCAGGAAGGGCCCGGACGCGTCGACCGACAGCAGGCGGACCCGCGTCGTGCCGGTCGCCAGGACCTCGAAGCTGCCGTCCTCCCGCTCCCGGATCGTCGCCGCGTCCGCGATGCAGCCCACCCGGTGGAAGGCCTGGATCGGGTCGGAGCCGAAGCCCGCCGCGGGGCCGCGCTCGGGCAGGGCCGTCTGGTCCGGCAGGCCGGGCGCGGTCGGTGCGACCTCACGGCCGTCGCGGATCGCCACGACCGCGAACCGGCGCGGTTCCTCCTCGCCGGTCTTCAGCAGCTCGCGCATCATGGCGCGATAACGCTCCTCGAAGATGTTCAGCGGGAGGACGAGTCCCGGGAACAGCACCGAGTTCAGCGGGAAGAGGGGCAGGCGAACGGTGGTCACGAGGCACAGGGTAATGGCCCGGGCACAGACCCCGTCACCCCCGCCTCAGCAGCCGGGACGCTCCCGCGGCCACCGTCGTGGCCAGGATCCAGCCCATGATGACGAGGCCCGCCGCCCCCCACTGCCAGCCGCCCTCCAGCTTCCACTGGCCCTGCTGACCGAGGTCGATCACCGGGAGCAGCAGATCCAGCGCGTACAGGGCGGCGCTCCACTGCGGATGCTCGTCCTCCTTGAGGGCCGGCGGTTCGTGCTGGGAGAACATCAGCGCGCCCGCCGCCCACAGCACCGCCATCCACAGCGCCGCCCGGCCCGGGCGGTACCCGTAGACCACCGTCCAGTCCTGGAGGTACCCCCACGCCTTCGGCCCCGGCGGCAGCGTGGTCCGGCGCCGCCGCTGCTTGGCCAGCAGCACCTCGCGGGCGTCCGCGTCCTCGCCGCTGGCGCGCAGCACGGCGGCCAGCCGTTCGTACGGATCCGGGGAGTACTCGGGGGTGGCCGCCGCCACCCAGGCGAGGCGCCGGGCGAGCGGGAAGTGGCCGCGGGGCGCGAGGTTCTCGTAGACGAACCCCTCGATGGACACCGCGCCCGGGCCCGGCCAGCTCGTGGAGGTGTCGACGAGCTTCACCACCTTGGCCCCGGACACCACGACACGCCCGTGCTCCGGCCGCTCCCCGACGAAACGGAGCTCGGGGGTCTGGATCCGGCGCAGGGATATCTCCTGCTCGTCCGTGAGCTCGAACCGCGCGCCGTAGAAGTCGATGGCGTCCCCGAAGCGGCCGTCGTCCAGCCGCAGCCCGCCCCGGCACTCGAAGCGCTGCGCCCGCTGCCCGCGCGTCGGGGTCGGCCCCAGCCCGTACGGGGGAGTGGAGGAGCCGTCCCCGCCCTGCAGGTAGCCCAGCGCGATCGAGGTCAGGTACAGCGTCCGCTCGACGGTCAACTGCGGGGCGTTCAGCGCGTACCGCCCGGACGGGTTGCGCAGGGCGGCCCCGCGCAGGTTCATCGACACGCCGACCTTGGCGCCGCGCAGGCTCACCTCCCCGTACGTCTCCAGCAGCTCGCCCTGGAAGTCCTGCGCGACCGACATCCCGTCGCCGGCGATCGCCCGGCCCTTGCTGTCCCGCTGCACCACGGCCTGGCTGACCAGCAGGTCGGTGCCGATCTGGGCGTCGGTCAGCCGGATCCCGCGCGCCACCCGGCAGCGCGGCAGGTGCAGGTCGCCCTCGGTGTGCAGGCGGGCCGCCTCCAGCCGCGGAATCGCGCAGTTGATCAGGCGCAGCGTGCCGACGCGGGCCTCGGACAGCTGGATCTCGCTGTCGAAGCGGCAGGACTGGAGCTCCACGTACGGGGCCACCGTGCCACCGGACAGATCCAGCCGCCCCGCGATCCGCACGCCCCGCAGCTTGAGGGAGGCCACCCGGCCCGGCACCGGCGGCGGACCGTGGAGCAGCAGCAGGGCCACCACCTGGGCGCGGACGCTGCGCCCCGGACCCCAGACGCGGTCGGCGTGCGGATCGTCCTGGTCGGCTGCGCGGGCGCTGAGGTCGCAGACGCTGCCGGTGCGGAACGCCTCCCACATGCGGTGCTCGGAAGCGGTGAGATCCGCCGGTTCCTCGCCCGCGCGCGCCTCGGTCATGGCGGCCCCCCTCCGCTGACATGTACGTGTAGATCAAAGTTATCGGGCGCCTGTGACATCCGGGACGTGTATCAGCCAGTGATACGGGCGAACGGTGGCACGAGGCGGTCTGAGAGAATTGGGAGGTGATCTCTCGTATCGACCTGCGCGGTGACGCCCTCCCCGAGGGTGGCGCCCTGCGCGATCTGCTGCCCCGTGCCGAGTTCGACGTAGAAGCCGCCCTGGAGAAGGTGCGGCCCATCTGCGAGGACGTCCATCATCGCGGCACGGCGGCGCTGATCGAGTACGCGCAGAAGTTCGACGGGGTCGAGCTCTCGCAGGTCCGGGTGCCCGCGGAGGCCGTCAAGGCCGCCCTGGAGCAGCTGGACCCGGCCGTCCGCGCCGCCCTGGAGGAGTCGATCCGGCGCGCCCGGATCGTGCACCGCAACCAGCGCCGCACCGAGCACACCACCCAGGTGGTCCCCGGCGGAACGGTGACCGAGAAGTGGGTTCCGGTGGAGCGCGTGGGCCTGTACGCCCCGGGCGGCCGCTCGGTGTACCCCTCCTCCGTCGTCATGAACGTCGTACCGGCCCAGGAGGCGGGCGTCGAGTCGATCGCGCTCGCGTCCCCGCCGCAGAGGGAGTTCGGCGGCCTGCCGCACCCGACGATCCTCGCCGCGTGCGCGCTGCTGGGCGTCGACGAGGTGTACGCGGCCGGCGGCGCCGTCGCCGTCGCGATGTTCGCGTACGGCACCGAGGACTGCCTCCCGGTCAACATGGTGACCGGCCCCGGCAACATCTGGGTCGCCGCCGCCAAGCGCTACTTCACCGGGAAGATCGGCATCGACACCGAGGCCGGCCCGACCGAGATCGCGGTCCTCGCGGACTCCACGGCCGACCCGGTGCACGTCGCCGCCGACCTGATCAGCCAGGCCGAGCACGACCCGCTGGCCGCCGCCGTCCTCGTCACCGACTCCGCCGAGCTCGCGGACGCGGTCGAGCGGGAGCTGGAGCCGCAGGTCGCCGCGACCAAGCACGTCGAGGACCGGATCAAGCCCGCACTCGCCGGCAAGCAGTCCGCGATCGTGCTGGTCGACAGCCTGGAGGACGGCCTCAAGGTCGTCGACGCGTACGGCGCCGAGCACCTGGAGATCCAGACCGCCGACGCCGCCGCCTGGGCCGCCCGCGTCCGCAACGCCGGCGCGATCTTCGTCGGCCCGTGGTCCCCGGTCTCGCTCGGCGACTACTGCGCCGGGTCGAACCACGTGCTGCCCACCGGCGGCTGCGCCTGCCACTCCTCCGGCCTGTCCGTGCAGTCCTTCCTGCGCGGCATCCACATCGTCGACTACACGCGGGACGCCCTCGCCGACGTCACCCACCACGTGGTGACCCTCGCGGAGGCCGAGGACCTGCCGGCGCACGGCGCCGCCCTCAAGGCCCGCTTCGGATGGAAGGTTCCCCCCGCGTGACCGGCATTGACGACCTCCCCATCCGGGACGAGCTGCGCGGCAAGACCCCGTACGGCGCCCCCCAGCTGGACGTGCCCGTCCAGCTGAACACCAACGAGAACCCGTACGAGCTCCCCGCCGAGCTCGTCGCGCGGATCGCCGAGCGGGTGGCCGAGGCCGCCCGCACCCTCAACCGCTACCCGGACCGGGACGCGGTCGAGCTGCGCACCGAGCTGGCCGCCTACCTCACCCGTACCGGCAAGCACCCGGTCGCCAAGGAGAACGTCTGGGCCGCCAACGGCTCCAACGAGGTCCTCCAGCAGCTGCTGCAGACCTTCGGCGGACCCGGCCGCACCGCCCTCGGCTTCGAGCCCTCGTACTCGATGCACGCACTGATCTCCCGCGGCACCGGCACCGGGTGGATCTCCGGCCCGCGCCGGGAGGACTTCACCATCGACGTGGCGGCGGCGGAGCAGGCGATCGCCGAGCACACCCCCGACGTCGTCTTCATCACCTCGCCGAACAACCCCACGGGTACCGCGGTCGAGGCGGAGACGGTCCTGGCCCTCTACGAGGCCGCCCAGGCCGCCAAGCCCTCCCTCGTGATCGTGGACGAGGCGTACGTGGAATTCAGCCACCGCGCCTCGCTGCTGCCCCTCATCGAGGGCCGCCCGAACCTGGTGATCTCCCGGACCATGTCCAAGGCCTTCGGCGCCGCCGGTCTGCGCCTGGGCTACCTGGCCGCGCACCCCGCCGTCGTCGACGCCGTCCAGCTGGTGCGCCTGCCGTACCACCTGTCGGCCGTCACCCAGGCCACCGCGCTGGCCGCCCTGGAGCACACCGACACCCTGCTGGGCTACGTCGAGCAGCTCAAGGCCGAACGGGACCGGCTGGTCGTCGAACTGCGGGCCATCGGCTACGAGGTCACCGACTCCGACGCGAACTTCATCCAGTTCGGCAAGTTCGACGACTCCCACACCGCATGGCAGAAGATCCTCGACCAGGGTGTCCTGGTCCGTGACAACGGAGTACCGGGGTGGCTGCGCGTCACCGCCGGCACCCCGGCAGAGAACGACGCGTTCCTGGAAGCGGTTCGCGCACTGAAGAAGGAGCAGCACGCATGAGCCGCATCGGACGGGTCGAACGGACCACCAAGGAGACCTCGGTCCTCGTCGAGATAAACCTCGACGGCACCGGCAAGGTCGACGTCTCGACCGGCGTGGGCTTCTACGACCACATGCTCGACCAGCTCGGCCGCCACGGCCTCTTCGACCTCACGGTCAAGACGGACGGCGACCTGCACATCGACAGCCACCACACCATCGAGGACACCGCCCTCGCGCTCGGCGCCGCCTTCAAGCAGGCCCTCGGCGACAAGGTCGGCATCTACCGCTTCGGCAACTGCACCGTGCCGCTCGACGAGTCCCTCGCCCAGGTGACCGTCGACCTGTCCGGCCGCCCCTACCTCGTGCACACCGAGCCCGAGAACATGGCGCCGATGATCGGCGAGTACGACACCACGATGACCCGGCACATCCTGGAGTCCTTCGTCGCACAGGCCCAGATCGCCCTGCACGTCCACGTCCCGTACGGGCGCAACGCCCACCACATCGTGGAGTGCCAGTTCAAGGCCCTCGCCCGGGCCCTGCGCTACGCCGCCGAGTTCGACCCGCGCGCGGCCGGCATCCTGCCCTCCACGAAGGGCGCCCTCTAGCCGTGAACGGCCTCAACACCATCCTGATCGTCCTCGGCCTGTTCCTGGCCGGCGGCGTCTACTCCTTCCACAAGCAGAAGATGCCGATGTCGGTCATCGTCCTGCTCGCCATCGGCTCCGCGATGTGCCTCGCCGCCGGAGTCCTGCGGATCCAAGGAATCTGGGAATGAGCACAGCACGCCCCACCAAGAAGGTCGTCGTCTTCGACTACGGCTTCGGCAACGTCCGCTCCGCCGAGCGCGCCCTCGCCCGCGTCGGCGCCGACGTCGAGATCACCCGTGACTACGACAAGGCCATGGACGCCGACGGACTCCTCGTCCCCGGCGTCGGCGCCTTCTCCGCCTGCATGAAGGGCCTGCGCGGGGCCCGCGGCGACTGGATCATCGGCCGCCGGCTCTCCGGCGGCCGCCCGGTCATGGGCATCTGCGTCGGCATGCAGATCCTCTTCGAACGCGGCATCGAGCACGGCGTGGAGACCGAGGGCCTGGACGAGTGGCCCGGCACGGTCGGCCCGCTCAAGGCCCCGATCGTCCCCCACATGGGCTGGAACACCGTCGAGGCCCCGGCCGACACCCAGGCCTTCGCCGGCCTGGACGCCGACGCCCGCTTCTACTTCGTGCACTCCTACGCGGCGCGCGAGTGGAGCCTGGAGACCACCAACCCGCTCATCCGCGCCCCCAAGGTCACCTGGGCCACCCACGGCGAACGCTTCGTCGCGGCGGTGGAGAACGGGGCCCTGTGGGCCACCCAGTTCCACCCCGAGAAGTCCGGCGACGCCGGCGCCCAGCTCCTCACCAACTGGATCGAGACCCTGTGATGACCGTGTCCTCAGCGAAGCTGGAACTCCTCCCCGCGGTCGACGTCCGCGACGGTCAGGCCGTCCGCCTCGTGCACGGGGTATCCGGCAGCGAGACCTCCTACGGCTCCCCGCTGGAGGCCGCCCTCGCCTGGCAGCGCTCCGGCGCCGAATGGCTGCACCTGGTCGACCTCGACGCGGCCTTCGGCACCGGTGACAACCGCGCCCTGGTCGCCGAGATCACCGGCGCCATGGACATCAAGGTCGAGCTCTCCGGCGGCATCCGCGACGACGCCTCGCTCGCCGCGGCCCTCGCCACCGGCTGCACCCGCGTCAACCTCGGCACCGCCGCCCTGGAGACCCCCGAGTGGGCCGCCAAGGCCATCGCCGAGCACGGCGACAAGATCGCGGTCGGCCTCGACGTGCGCGGCACCACCCTCAAGGGCCGCGGCTGGACCAGCGAGGGCGGCGACCTGTACAAGACCCTCGCGCGCCTGGACTCCGAGGGCTGCGCCCGCTACGTCGTCACCGACATCGGCAAGGACGGCACGCTCACCGGCCCCAACCTGGAGCTGCTGAAGAACGTCTGCGCCGCCACCGACCGGCCCGTCGTCGCCTCCGGCGGCATCTCCTCCCTCGACGACCTGCGGGCCCTGGCCGAGCTGGTGCCGCTGGGCGTCGAAGGCGCGATCGTCGGCAAGGCCCTGTACGCCAAGGCCTTCACCCTGGAAGAAGCCCTGAAGGTGGTCTCCGCATGAGCTCCGCAGAAGTACGCCGCATCTCCTCCGGTGGCCCCTACGAGGACGTCATCGCGTACTCCCGCGCCGTGCAGCTGCCGAACGGGCTCGTGCTCGTCTCCGGCTGCACCGCGGCCGACGCGGGCGGTCCGTACGACCAGACCGTCGCGGCCTTCGGCGTCGCCTTCAAGGCCCTCGCCCAGGCCGGGCTCGGCCCCGAGGACGTCGTCCGCACCCGCATGTACCTGACGCACGCCCGCGACGTGGACGAGGTGGGCCGCGCGCACAAGGAACTCTTCGACGCGGTCCGCCCGGCCGCGACCATGCTCATCGTCTCCGGCTTCGTCGACTCCTCGATGGTCGTCGAGGTGGAGGTCGAGGCGTACGGGGCGGTGGCCGGATGAGCCTCGCCGTACGCGTGATCCCCTGCCTGGACGTGGACAACGGCCGGGTCGTCAAGGGCGTCAACTTCCAGAACCTGCGCGACGCCGGTGACCCGGTGGAGATGGCCAAGCTGTACGACGCCGAAGGCGCCGACGAGCTGACCTTCCTCGACATCACCGCCTCCTCAGGCAACCGCGAGACCACGTACGACGTGGTGCGCAGGACCGCCGAGCAGGTCTTCATCCCGCTCACCGTCGGCGGCGGCGTCCGCAGGGCGGACGACGTGGACAAGCTGCTGCGGGCCGGCGCGGACAAGGTCGGCGTCAACACCGCCGCCATCGCCCGCCCCGAGCTGATCCAGGAGATCGCGGAGCGCTTCGGCCGTCAGGTCCTCGTGCTGTCGGTCGACGCCCGCCGGACCGATTCGGGCTCCTTCGAGGTCACCACGCACGGCGGCCGCCGGGGCACCGGCATCGACGCCGTCGAGTGGGCCCACCGGGCGGCCGAGCTGGGCGCCGGGGAGATCCTGCTGAACTCCATGGACGCGGACGGGACGAAGGACGGCTACGACACGGAGATGATCGCGGCCGTACGCAAGCACGTGACCGTGCCGGTGATCGCGTCGGGCGGTGCGGGGGCGCTCGCGCACTTCGCGCCGGCGATCGAGGCGGGTGCGGATGCCGTGCTGGCGGCGTCGGTGTTCCACTTCGGCGACCTGCGGATCTCCGAGGTCAAGGCCGCGCTGCGGGACGCAGGGCACCCCGTCCGCTAGGCCGCTGCGCGGAGCCCGGGCCCTGCCGGGACCCGCGCCTCAGACTCCCCCAGCCACCGCTGGGAGGTGCCCGCCGGCGGGGCTGGATTTTCCAGCCCCGCCGGAGTTGAGGCGATCTTTCAGCCCGGGCCCGCAGGGTCAGATGCCCAGCTTCGCCACCGTCAACTTCGCCACGGCTTCCTTCTCCCCGTCCAGGGAGACGTCGGCCGCGTCCTGACGGCCGAAGCAGAACAGGGTCAGTTCGCCCGGCTCGCCCGTGACCGTCACCACCGGCGCACCCTTGTGCGCCACCGCCGTCTGGCCGTTCGGGCGGCGCAGGACCAAGCCCACCGGGGAGCGGCGGCCCGTCAGGCGGGCCATCCTCTCCAGGCGGGACCACAGCGAGTCCGAGAACACCGGGTCCAGTTCCCGCGGGGACCAGTCCGGCTGCGCCCGGCGGACGTCCTCCGCGTGGACGAAGAACTCCACCGCGTTCGCCGCCTCGTCGATCTGCTTCAGCGCGTACACCGACATCCGCGGCGGGCCGGTGCGGATCAGCTGGATCAGTTCCTCGTACGGCTTGGCTGCGTACTCCTCCATGGCCTTGTCCAGGCGGGCCTTCAGCACGTTCAGCAGGATCCCGCCCGCCGCGTCCGGCCGCCGCTCCCGGACGACGACGTGCGCGGCCAGCTCCCGGCAGGTCCAGCCGTCGCACCGCGTGGGGGCCTCCGGTCCGGCCGCCTCCAACAGGTCCGCCAGCAACAGACGTTCACGCTTCGCATGGGTAGACATGCAGGCCAGCCTACGGCCGGAACCCGTCGTGTGCCCGCCCATCAGGCGGACGCGGATCATTGCCCCCTTCCCGGCCCGGCACAATGGCCGTATGAGTACGTCCCCCCGCCCCGGCTCCCTCGATCCCGCCATCGCCGCCCGGCTCAAGCGCTCCGCCGACGGACTGGTCCCGGCCATCGCCCAGCAGTACGACACCGGTGAGGTGCTCATGCTGGGCTGGATGGACGACGAGGCCCTGCACCGCACCCTGACCACCGGCCGCTGCACCTACTGGTCCCGCAGCCGCCGGGAGTACTGGGTGAAGGGGGACACCTCCGGCCACTTCCAGCACGTGAAGTCCGTCGCCCTCGACTGCGACGCCGACACCGTGCTCGTCAAGGTCGACCAGGTCGGAGCCGCCTGTCACACCGGGGCCCGGACCTGCTTCGACGACGATGTCCTCCTCCGCGCAGCCGACTAGGTAGGGTCCCCACGCAATGGATCTCGAGACGTTCCGCAAGCTCGCGGCCGACCGCCGCGTCATCCCCGTGAGCCGCAAGCTGCTGGCCGACGGAGACACCCCGGTGGGGCTCTACCGCAAGCTGGCCGCCGAACGCCCCGGCACCTTCCTGCTGGAGTCCGCCGAGAACGGCCGCTCCTGGTCCCGGTACTCCTTCATCGGCGTACGCAGCGACGCGACCCTGACCGCCCGGGACGGCCGCGCGCACTGGATCGGCACCCCGCCCGTCGGCGTACCCACCGACGGCGACCCCCTGGACGCCCTGCGCGCCACCGTCGAGGCCCTCCACACCCCGCGCGACCTCGCGGAGGCCATGCCGCCCTTCACCGGCGGCATGGTCGGCTACCTCGGCTACGACATCGTGCGCCGGCTGGAGCGGATCGGCGAGCACACGGCCGACGACCTCGAACTGCCCGAGCTGACCATGCTGCTCACCTCCGACCTGGCGGTCCTGGACCACTGGGACGGCACCGTCCAGCTCATCGCCAACGCCATCAACCACAACGACCTCGACACGGGCGTGGACGAGGCCCACGCCGACGCCGTGGCCCGGCTCGACGCCATGGAGGCCGACCTCGCCCGGCCCGCCCCGTACACCCCGGCCCCGCTGCCCGCCTCCGAGCTGCCGAGTTTTGAAGACGGCACAGTCTCCGCCCTGTGGGGCGGCGAGAAGTACCAGGCGGCCGTCGAGGACATCAAGGAGCGGATCCGGGCCGGCGAGGCCTTCCAGGTGGTGCCCTCGCAGCGGTTCGAGACCGACTGCCGGGCCTCCGCGCTGGACGTCTACCGCGTGCTCCGGGCCACCAACCCGTCGCCCTACATGTACCTCTTCCGCTTCGAGAACGGCTTCGACGTCGTCGGCTCCAGCCCCGAGGCGCTCGTCAAGGTCGAGGACGGGCGGGCCATGGTCCACCCCATCGCCGGCACCCGCCACCGGGGCGCGACCCCGCAGGAGGACCACGAGCTCGCCGAGGAGCTGCTGGCCGACCCCAAGGAGCGCGCCGAGCACCTGATGCTCGTCGACCTGGGCCGCAACGACCTCGGCCGGGTCTGCGAGCCCGGCTCCGTCGAGGTCGTCGACTTCATGAGCGTCGAGCGGTACTCGCACGTCATGCACATCGTCTCGACGGTCACGGGCCGCGTCGCCGAGGGCAAGAGCGCCTTCGACGTGCTCACCGCCTGCTTCCCGGCCGGCACCCTCTCCGGCGCGCCCAAGCCGCGCGCCATGCAGATCATCGAGGAGCTGGAGCCCTCCCGCCGCGGTCTCTACGGCGGCTGCGTGGGCTACCTGGACTTCGCCGGGGACTCCGACACGGCCATCGCCATCCGCACCGCGCTGCTGCGCGACGGCACGGCGTACGTGCAGGCCGGCGCCGGTGTCGTCGCCGACTCGGTGCCCGAGCTGGAGGACAAGGAGTGCCGCAACAAGGCGGCCGCGGTGCTGCGCGCGGTGGCAGCGGCGAACCGCCTCCACGGCTCCTGAGGGCGTAGGGGATAGTGGGGTACGTGAGTGCCGTACCCCCGCCCCGAAACGATGCCGCGTCCGAGCCGTCCGAACCCGAGGCTCCCGACAGCCGCAGCGCCCGCCGCAGCGTGGCCGCCGCGCTGCTGCTGGGCGCCCTCGGCGCCACCGTCGTCCTGCTCGCCTCGGGCCGGACCTGGGCCCGGGGCACCACCGCCATCGGCGGTGACTCGCTCCAGCTGACCGCCGACGGCAGGGCCGTCACCGGGCTCCCGGCCGCCCTGGCCATCGTGGGCCTGGCCGCGCTGGTCGCCGTCTTCGCCGTACGCGGCAGGAGCCGCCTGCTGGTGTCGGGCCTGCTGGCCCTCAGCGGCCTGGGCGCGGCGCTGTCCGCGCTCTTCGGCTCGGACGGCCGTCGCGCCCTGGACGCGGAGGCCGCCCGTACGACCGCGGACAGCGCCGCACACGCGGCCGCGCTGACCCAGACGACGTGGCCGTACGTCACGGCCGCCGGCGCGGTCCTGATCCTGGCCGCCGGACTGCTGGCGCTGCGCTTCGGCCGGGGCTGGCCCTCGATGGGAGGCCGCTACGAGCGTGACGGCAGCCCCCGTAGGCGGACTGTCGCGGCGGTGGATCCGGACCGGCCGGAAGATCTGTGGAAGGCTCTGGACCGCGGCGAGGACCCGACCACCGACCCGGGCGCCGACCGGTCCCACTGACCCGACCCCCCTGGACGGCGAAGCCGCCCGGTGCGGGACAATGGTCGCCGAGCGTTCGACACAGACCGCACGTTCGACACAGCAGCGCGACAGAGCAACGAGGAGCAACTCATGGCGGGCACTAGCCACGGACACACCCCGGCCGCCTGGACCGGTGTCATCATCGCCTTCATCGGTTTCTGCATCTCCGGCGCCTTCATGGTGATCGCGAACCCGCTCGGCTTCTGGGCCGGTCTCGTCGTCGTCGTGCTCGGCGGTGTCGTCGGCATGGCGATGAAGGCCGCGGGCATGGGCGCGCCGAAGGCCACCCACAAGGACCTCGCCGAGGTCATCGCCGCCAGCAAGGTCCCTGCCAACGTCTGAGCGCGACCGACGGGGTGCGCGACGAGACGCAGCTCAGCCGAAAGGCGTGGCCCCGCCGGGCTGCGCCTTTTGTCATGACCGGAGAGAATCAGCTGGTGGACGCCTCTCGCACCCCCGATGTCCTGCCGCCGGGCACGCCCCCGGCGGACTCGGCGCACCAGGTGCCCCCTGCGCCTCCCGCACCTCCCGCGCCCCCGCGGTCCCGGGCCCGCAGGCTCGCCGTCCCCGCGTCCTACCTGGCCGGCGCCGTCGCCGCCTTCGCCTACGTGGGGACCGTGGACCCCAACGAGCCGGGCCACTATCCGGTCTGCCCGCTGTTCCGGCTGACCGGAATCCTGTGCCCGGGCTGCGGCGGACTGCGCAGCGCGCACGCGTTCGCCCACGGCGATCTGGTCACGGCTCTCGGCGCGAACGCCCTCGCCGTCACCGGTTACTTCCTCTTCGCGGGGTTCATGATCCTGTGGCTGGTCCGCGCCTTCCGCGGCGGCCCCGTCCCCAGGATCGTCATGCGGGCGCCGTACTGGTGGGGGCTCGGTGCGCTGGCCCTGGTCTTCGTCGTCGTCCGAAATCTTTCTTTCGGCTCGATGCTGGCCCCCTGAGCGCCCCGAGCCCTTTGAGCAGGCCATATGAAGGCCGGGTTCCGGATGTCCAGGTACTGGGACGCCGTCAACCACGTGCGGAGGGCCAGGCCTCCTGCGGATACCATTTGAATTGCTGACCTTGCAGTTGTACGTGTCTGCAAGGCGGCCGACCGTCATCGACCCGGAAGGGGGCCGCTCGCGTGAGTGTGCTCGACGAGATCATCGAAGGGGTCCGCGAAGACCTTGCCGAACGGCAGGCCCGCGTGAGCCTCGACGAGCTCAAGGAGCGTGCCGCCAAGGCGCCCCAGGCCAAGGACGGCGTCGCTGCCCTGCGCGGCGACAGCGTCAAGGTGATCTGCGAGGTCAAGCGCTCCAGCCCCTCCAAGGGCGCGCTGGCCGCGATCGCGGATCCGGCCGGGCTCGCCGCCGACTACGAGGCGGGCGGTGCGGCGGTCATCTCCGTCCTCACCGAGCAGCGTCGTTTCGGCGGCTCGCTGGCCGACCTGGAGGCCGTCCGCGCCCGCGTGGACATCCCGATCCTGCGCAAGGACTTCATCGTCACGGCGTACCAGCTCTGGGAGGCCCGTGCCTACGGCGCCGACCTCGTGCTGCTGATCGTCGCGGCCCTGGAACAGGAGGCCCTCGTCTCCCTCATCGAGCGGGCCGAGTCCATCGGTCTCACCCCGCTCGTCGAGGTCCACGACGAGGAGGAAGTGGAGCGCGCGGTCGCCGCCGGTGCCAAGATCATCGGCGTCAACGCCCGCAACCTCAAGGACCTCAAGGTCGACCGCTCCACCTTCGAGCGCGTCGTCGGAGAGATCCCGGCCCACATCGTCAAGGTCGCCGAATCCGGCATCCGCGGGCCGCACGACCTGATCGCCTACGCCAACGAGGGCGCCGACGCCGTCCTCGTCGGGGAGTCCCTGGTGACCGGCCGCGACCCGAAGGCGGCCGTGGCCGACCTCGTCGCCGCCGGCGCCCACCCCGCCCTGCGCCACGGGCGGAGCTGACCCGTCCCCATGACCCGCATCCCGCCCTCCGTCCGTACGCAGTCCGCGCCGCCGGCAGCTCGCCGCGGCCCGGTCCGCGTACCGACGGCGCACGCGCCCCTGGCGCGCGGCTGCCGCCCCCGCGGCTGCCGCGCCCCGGCCCGGCGCGTGCACGGGCGGCGGGTGCGGTACGTGATCGGCTCCGAGCCCGGTCAGGTCAACGGCATGCGATGGCGCCGCGGAGGCGCGCTGTAACGAGGGCCGCCGTGGCCCGGTACGCGAGACGTACCGCGCCGCGCCCAGCTCCCGTACGGCCTGCCGTCCGAGCCGACCGGCACCGGACGCGGGCCGTTCCGCACCGTACGCGCGACATCCCCCAGCGGGGTGTGCGCGGTACTTGCGGGCGGCGCCATACGGTGAATCCACCCCCGCCGCATCTCGCACCCGTAGGAGCACTGGCACATGTCCAGCGAGTTCTTCATTCCGGACCCGGAGGGTCACGTTCCCAACGCCGAGGGTTACTTCGGCGACTTCGGCGGCAAGTTCATCCCGGAGGCGCTCGTCGCCGCCGTGGACGAGGTCGCCGTCGAGTACGAGAAGGCCAAGGGCGACCCGGCCTTCGCGGCCGAGCTCAACGACCTGATGGTCAACTACACGGGCCGCCCCAGCGCCCTCACCGAGGTGCCCCGCTTCGCCGAGCACGCCGGCGGCGCGCGGATCTTCCTCAAGCGCGAGGACCTGAACCACACCGGCTCGCACAAGATCAACAACGTGCTGGGCCAGGCGCTGCTCACCAAGCGCATGGGCAAGACGCGGGTCATCGCCGAGACCGGCGCCGGCCAGCACGGCGTGGCCACGGCCACCGCCTGCGCGCTCTTCGGCCTCGAGTGCGTGATCTACATGGGCGAGATCGACACCCGGCGCCAGGCGCTGAACGTCGCCCGCATGCGCATGCTGGGCGCCGAGGTCATCGCCGTGAAGTCCGGTTCCCGGACGCTGAAGGACGCGATCAACGAGGCGTTCCGCGACTGGGTCGCCAACGTGGACCGAACCCACTACCTCTTCGGTACGGTCGCCGGCCCCCACCCCTTCCCGGCCATGGTCCGCGACTTCCACCGGGTCATCGGCGTCGAGGCCCGCCGCCAGATCCTGGAGCGCGCCGGCCGGCTGCCCGACGCCGTCGCGGCCTGCGTCGGCGGCGGCTCGAACGCCATCGGCCTCTTCCACGCCTTCATCCCGGACGCGGGCGTCCGCCTGGTCGGCTTCGAGCCCGCCGGGCACGGCGTGGAGTCCGGCGAGCACGCGGCCACGCTGACCGCCGGCGAGCCCGGGATCCTGCACGGCTCCCGCTCGTACGTCCTCCAGGACGAGGAGGGCCAGATCACCGAGCCGTACTCCATCTCGGCCGGCCTGGACTACCCGGGCATCGGCCCGGAGCACTCCTACCTCAAGGACTCCGGCCGCGGCGAGTACCGCGCGGTCACCGACGACGCCGCGATGCAGGCCCTGCGGCTGCTGTCGCGCACCGAGGGGATCATCCCGGCGATCGAATCCGCGCACGCCCTCGCCGGCGCCCTGGACCTGGGCAAGGAGCTGGGCAAGGACGGCCTGATCGTCGTCAACCTCTCCGGCCGCGGCGACAAGGACATGGACACGGCCGCCCGCTACTTCAACCTGTACGACACCGACGGTGAAGTCGCCGACAACGAGTTCTCCGAGGGGGACGACAAGTGAGCTCCACGCACGGACGCGGCAACATCGAGCTGCTGAGCGCCACCCTCGCCAAGGCGAAGTCCGAGGACCGCGCCGCCCTCGTCGCCTACCTCCCCGCGGGCTTCCCGACCGTCGACGGCGGCATCGAGGCGGTCAAGGCCGTCATCGCCGGCGGTGCGGACGTCGTCGAGATCGGCCTGCCCCACAGCGACCCGGTCCTCGACGGACCGGTCATCCAGACCGCCGACGACATCGCCCTGCGCGGCGGAGTCAAGATCGCCGACGTGATCCGTACGGTCCGCGAGGCCCACGAGGCCACCGGGGCCCCGGTCCTCGTGATGACGTACTGGAACCCCATCGACCGCTACGGCGTCGAGCGGTTCACGGCCGAGCTCGCGGCGGCGGGCGGCGCCGGCTGCATCCTGCCGGACCTGCCGGTGCAGGAGTCCGCGCTGTGGCGCGAGCACGCCGAGAAGCACGGTCTGGCGACCGTCTTCGTCGTCGCTCCCAGCAGCAAGGACGAGCGGCTGGCCACCATCACGGCGGCCGGCTCCGGTTTCGTCTACGCCGCCTCGCTGATGGGCGTCACGGGCACCCGCGAGTCCGTCGGCAACCAGGCCGCGGACCTGGTGCGCCGCACCCGCGCCACCAGCGACCTCCCGGTCTGCGTCGGCCTCGGCGTCTCCAACGCCGCCCAGGCCAAGGAGGTCGCGGGCTTCGCCGACGGGGTGATCGTCGGCTCGGCCTTCGTGAAGCTCCTGCTGGACGCCCCGGACCTGCCCGCCGGGCTGGACGCCGTACGGGCGCTCGCGGGCGAGCTCGCGGAAGGCGTACGCAGGAGCTGACGGCGCGCGTTCGATCGAAAGCGCGGACCTGTGATCGGGTTCTGTAGCCCGATCGGGTGGAAACGGGAGCAGGGGGGCACGCGAGTGCCTCCCTGCTTCGTTTGGCCGAACGTGAGCGAGAAGAGCGACGGTGGCAACCGCGATGCGACGAAACGATCGGCCCGGGAGCGACTCCAGGAGGAGCGCCAGCGGCAGAAGACCCGGGACAAGCGCCGGCGAACCCTCATCGTGGCGTCGGCGGTGGTCGGCGTCCTCGGCCTGGCGACCGTCGTCGGCGTGATCGCGGCCAACACCGGCAAGAGCGGCAGCTCCAAGGCGGGCCCGGTGGTCGCCCCCTCCGGGGCCACGGGCAAGGACGCCCTCGCCATCCAGACGGGCAAGCCCGAGGCGAAGTCCGCCCTCACCGTGTGGGAGGACTTCCGCTGCCCCGCCTGCAAGTCCTTCGAGGACAACTACCGCGACACGATCCACGAGCTGGAGGCCAAGGGCCTGCTCAAGGTCGACTACCACCTGGTCACGCTCATCGACGGGAACATGGGCGGCAGCGGTTCGCTGAAGGGGGCGAACGCCGCGGCCTGCGCGCAGGACGCGGGCAAGTTCACCGAGTACCACGACGTCCTCTTCCAGAACCAGCCGCAGGAGGTCGACGACGCCTACGGCAAGAACGCCAAGCTGCTGGAACTGGCGGGCAAGGTCAACGGACTGGACACCCCCGAGTTCCGCTCCTGCGTCGAGAACGGCACCCACAACAGCTGGGTGGGCAAGTCGCACGAGGCGTTCACCGCCGGGAAGTTCCGGGGCACGCCCACCGTGCTGCTGGACGGCAAGAACATCTTCGCCGACGAGGCCAACCCGGTGACCCCGCAGAAGCTGAAGGAGCGGGTGGAGGCCGCGGCCAAGGGCTCCGGCGGAACCGGCGCGGAAACCGGTGCCGGGAAGGCCTCGCCCTCGACCGGATCCGGGACGAAGTCCGGGGCGAAGGCCTCCCCGTCGGCCACGAAGACGGCGGGCAACGGTTCCGCGAACCGCTCGTCGACCAGTTCCTCCACCAGCTCCTCGAACGGCTCCTCGGGGGACTGACGGAGCACCGGTTACCAGCCGGTCCATGTCTGGATTTGGTTTCGTCTTGCCGGGCGGGTTGCCGTCCGCACCGCCCGGCAGGGTAGCGTCATGTCTGCCATGGACATTGCTTACATCCCCAGTCCGTCGACCGGCGTGATCCATCTCGGACCGATCCCGCTCCGCGGCTACGCGTTCTGCATCATCATCGGCGTCTTCGTCGCCGTCTGGCTCGGCAACCGTCGCTGGATCGCGCGCGGCGGCAAGCCGGGCACGGTCGCGGACATCGCCGTGTGGGCGGTGCCCTTCGGCCTCGTCGGCGGTCGCCTCTACCACGTGATCACCGACTACCAGCTGTACTTCGGCGAAGGCCGTGACTGGGTCGACGCCTTCAAGATCTGGGAGGGCGGCCTCGGTATCTGGGGCGCGATCGCGCTGGGCGCGGTGGGCGCCTGGATCGGCTGCCGGCTGCGCGGGATCCCGCTGCCGGCCTGGGCGGACGCCCTGGCCCCCGGCATCGCGCTGGCCCAGGCCTGCGGCCGCTGGGGCAACTGGTTCAACCAGGAGCTGTACGGCAGGGCCACCGACCTGCCGTGGGCGCTGGAGATCAGCGCGGGCCCGAACCGGGACGCCGGCACCTACCACCCGACCTTCCTGTACGAGTCGCTGTGGTGCATCGGCGTCGCGCTGCTGGTCATCTGGGCCGACCGCCGCTTCACGCTCGGCCACGGACGGGCCTTCGCCCTGTACGTCGCCGCGTACTGCGTGGGCCGCGGCTGGATCGAGTACATGCGGGTCGACGAGGCGCACCACATCCTGGGCGTGCGGCTGAACGTCTGGACCTCGATCGTCGTCTTCGTCCTGGCCGTGGTCTACCTGGTGTTGTCGGCGAAGCTGCGGCCGGGCCGGGAAACGGTGGTCGAACCGGTCACCTCGGGCGCTGAGGGCGACGACGCGGAAGCCCCCGCCAAGGCCGCCGACGGACCGAAGGCCCCGGTCCTGACGAAGGACACCGAGGCCGAGACCAAGGACGAAGCCAAGGCCGAGGCGCAGGCCAAGGCGGAGGCCAAGGCCCCGGAACCGGGCAAGCTCTGACCGAATCGGTCCCGAAGGGGGGTCCCGCGCACACCGCGGCACCCCCCTTCGCGCTGCACCGTCCACTCCAGCCGATCCCATCCAGCCCGGCCGCATCATCGGGCCCCGCCGGCGTTTGAGGCGCGGGGTTCGGGGCGGAGCCCCGAGACGCGGCGCCGCGCGCGGACTCGGCGGGACCCTCGCGGGGCGCGGCAGAGCCCGGGAGACGGCGGGCAGCGATCAGCGGGCGGCCATGCGCGCGGCGAGCGCAAGGGTGCGGTGCGCCCCCGCCACCACCGCCGGGTCGACGAAGCGCCCGTCCCGCAGCGCCAGCGCCCCCGGTGTGGCCCGCGCCGCGCTCAGGACCTCCACGGCCGCGTTGACCTCCTCCGGCGCCGGGAGATAGGCCCGCTCGATCACCGGCAGCTGGCGCGGGTGGATCGCCGCCCGGCCGAAGAAGCCGAGGGACCGGCCGCGGGCACAGGAGTCGGCCAGCGCCTCCAGGTCCCGGATGTCCGGGAACACCGACTGGGCCGGCGGCGCCAGCCCCGCCGCACGGGCGGCCACCACCACCCGCGACCGGCACCAGTCCAGGCCCGCCTCCGCGCTCACGGCGAGATCGGCCCGCAGGTCCGCCTCGCCGAGGGAGAGCCCGCGCAGGGCGGGGTGCGCGCGGGCGATCTCGTACGCGCGCTCCACGCCCAGCGCCGACTCCAGCAGCGCGTGGAGGCTGACCCCGCCGGTGCGGTCGGCGACGGCGCCGATCTGCTCCGGGGCACTGATCTTGGGCAGCCGCAGCCCCGCGAGCCCGCGCAGCCCGGCGAGCGCGTTGAGGTCGGCGCCGCCCCAGGGCGAGTCCAGGGCGTTGACGCGGACGTGCACCGGGACCGCGGGCCGCTCGCCGAGCAGTTCGGCGGTCGCGGCGCGGGCGTACTCCTTGCGGGAGGCCGGTACCGCGTCCTCCAGGTCGACGATCACGGCGTCCGCCCCGCAGCCGAGGGCCTTGGCGACCACCTCGGGGCGGTCGCCGGGCGCGTACAGCCAGGTCAGGATCACAGGGCCCCCTCGGTCCGCAGCGCGGAGATCTCGGCCCGGGTCAGCCCGAGCTCGGTCAGGACCTCGTCGGTGTCCGCGCCGTGCGGGCGGCCGGCCCAGCGGATCCCGCCGGGGGTCTCGGACAGCCGGAAGAGGATGTTCTGCATCCGCAGCGGGCCCAGCTCCGGGTCCTCGATCTCGGTGACCGTGTCGAGGGCCGCGAACTGGGGGTCGGCCATCACGTCCCGGATGTCGTACACCAGGGCCACGGCCGCCTCGGCGTCCTCGAAGGCGGCGACGACCTCCTCGGCCTTGTGCCGGACGATCCAGCCGCCGACCGCGTCGTCCAGGACGTCCGCGTGCCGGGCCCGCCCCGCGCCCGTCGCGAACCAGGGCTCCGCGATCAGCTCCGGCCGGCCGACCAGCCGTACGACCCGCTCGGCGACGGACTGGGCGGAGGTGGACACCGCCAGCCAGCGGCCGTCGGCACTGCGGTAGGTGTTGCGGGGGGCGTTGTTCGCGGAGCGGTTGCCGGTGCGGGGCTGGACGTAGCCGAGCTGGTCGTACCAGAGCGGGTGCGGGCCGAGCACCGTGAGGATCGGCTCGATGATGGCCAGGTCCACGACCTGGCCGTGCCCGGTGCGGTCGCGCCCGGCCAGGGCCGTCATCACCGCGTACGCGGTGGTCAGCGCCGCGATCGAGTCGGCGAGCCCGAAGGGGGGCAGGGTCGGCGGTCCGTCCTGTTCCCCGGTGATCGCGGCGAAACCGCTCATGGCCTCGGCCAGGGTGCCGAAACCCGGGCGGTGGGCGTACGGGCCTTGCTGGCCGAAGGCCGTCACGCGGGCCAGGACGAGGCGCGGGTTGGCGACGGACAGCTCGGACCAGCCGAGGCCCCACTTCTCCAGCGTGCCGGGGCGGAAGTTCTCGATGACCACGTCGGCGGTGGCGGCCAGGCGCAGCAGGGTGTCCCGGCCGCCCGGGGTGGACAGGTCGAGGGTCATCGTCCGCTTGTTCCGGCCGAGCAGCTTCCACCACAGGCCGATGCCGTCCTTGGCGGGGCCGTGGCCGCGGGAGGGGTCGGGGATGCCGGGGTGCTCGACCTTGACCACCTCGGCGCCGAAGTCGCCGAGCAGGGTGGCGGCGAGCGGCCCGGCGAAGAGGGTGGCCAGGTCGAGCACGCGCAACCCCTCCAGCGGCCCTGGCCCCTGCCGGGCCCCGGCCGGGGTCTGCCGGCCGGGGCTCATGCGCCGGCCCCGGGGTTGTTCCCGGGTGTGCGGTCCGTGCGGGCGGGGCCCGCGTCGCCGGATCCCGGGAGCGGGGCCCGGGCACCCTCCTGCATCCGCCCGGCCAGGGCACCGGCGGCGGTGTCGGTTTCGGGGCGGGACGGCATCGAGTCCTGGGCGCCGGCGCGCTGGACGGACAGCGCGGCCGCCGCCGAGGCCCAGCGCAGCGCCTCGGGCATCGGCCGGCCCTCGCCCAGGGCCACGGCGAGGGCGCCGACGAAGGTGTCCCCGGCGGCGGTGGTGTCCACGGCCCGGACCCGGGGCGCGGGGACGGAGAGGGGCTCCCGGCCGCGGGACGCGTACAGGACTCCGGCCGCGCCGAGGGTGATCACCACCTCGGGCACGTCGTGGAGCAGGGCCTCGGCGGCCTGGCCGGGGTCGGTGAGGCCGGTGAGGGCGGCCGCCTCGTGCTCGTTGGGCACCAGGAGGTCGGTGGCGGCGAGGAGTTCGGCGGGCAGCGGCTGGGCCGGGGCCGGGGTGAGGACCGTACGGACGCCGTGCGCGCGGGCGGCGAGGGCGCCGGCGAGGACGGCGGTGAGGGGGAGTTCGAGCTGGAGGAGGAGGGCGCCGGCGGCGGCGATCCGGGCCTCGTCCCCGGCCTCCAGGCCGGTGACGCGGGCGTTGGCCCCGGGGATGACGATGATGCTGTTGCCGCCCTCGTCGTCCACGGTGATGTGGGCGGTGCCGCTCGCGCCCTCGACGGTCCGCAGGCCCGCGGTGTCGATCCCGTCGGCGGTGAGCGCGGAGCGCAGCCGTACGCCGAACTCGTCCGTCCCGACCGCGCCGATCATCACCACCTCCCCGCCGGAGCGGGCTGCGGCGACGGCCTGGTTGGCGCCCTTGCCGCCGGGGACCGTGCGGAAGGACCGGCCGGTGACGGTCTCCCCGAGGCGGGGGGCCTTGGGGACGTAGGCGACGAGGTCCATGTTCGTACTGCCGAGCACGGCGATTGCCGTCATGAGCGTGCTGCCTCCTGTGCGGTGAGGTGGGCGAGGGTGTCGAAGCCGATGCCGTCGAAGCCGGGGACGGTGGTGGCGAGACGGTTCTTGAGGGGGGCTCTCCAGCGGTCCGGGAGGGCGCTCGGGGAGCCGGCGAGCAGTGCGGCGAGGGCGCCGGCGGTGGCCCCGTTGGAGTCGGTGTCCCAGCCGCCGGACACGGCGCGGCAGACGGAACGGGTGAAGTCCCCGTCGGCGTGGGTGAGGGCGGCGGCGATCAGGGCGGTGTTGGGGACGGCGTGCACCCAGTGGTAGTGCCCGTAGCGCGCGTGCAGCCGGTCGACGACGAGGTCGAAGTCCGGTTCGTCCGCGGCCGCCCGGATCCCGAGGCGGACGGCCTCGGCGAGGCGGGAGCGGGGCGGTACGACGGCCAGCCCGGCCCGGAGCGCGGTGTGGACGTCGGCCCGGCCGGTGGCGGCCTCGGCGGTGGCGGCCGCGACGAAGAGGGCGGCGTAGACGCCGTTGCCGGTGTGGGTCAGGGCGGCGTCCCGGTAGGCCTGGGCCGCGGCGGCGGCCGGGTCGCCCGGGTTGGTCCAGCCGTGGACGTCGGCGCGGATCAGGGCGCCGATCCATTCGCGGAAGGGGTTGTGGTGGGTGGCGGTGGCGGGCGGCTCCAGCCCGAGGAGGAGGTTGCGGTACGCGACGCGCTCGGCGGTGAAGGTCCGCCCGGCGGGCAGCGCGTCGAGCCAGAGGCGGGCGACGTCGGCGGTGGTGAAGCCCTTGCCGTGGCGCTGGAGGAGGACCAGGCCGAGCAGGGGGTAGTTGAGGTCGTCGTCCTCGGGCATGCCGTCGATGTTCTCGGCGAGCGAGGTGGGGGCGGAGCGGCGGTTCCAGGGGTACGCGGCCAGTACCTCCCGCGGTACGCCGCGTTCGCTGAACCAGTCGTTCAGCGGCCAGTTGCCGGTGGCGCGGGCCAGCGCCCGGATCCCCTCCAGGGGGAGCTTCTCGACGGGCTTGCCGAGCAGGCAGCCGACGGCCCGCCCCAACCAGGCGGCTTCCAGCCGGGTCCGCAGCGCCAGGTCCGGCTCCAGGTCCACGTCCTGCCCGGCCCGGGCGGGGTCCGGTCCTGCGGCCGGGGTTCCGGGGGAGGGGGCCGGGCCGTCCCCGCCGGGGGTCTGCGGCCGGCCGGACCGGGCGGCGTTCCGCTCTGCCGCCGAGGCGCCCGGGCCGCGTCCGCCGGGACCCCGGGCCTGTCCGGTGGCTTCCGGCCGGGGCCGTACGTCGTGCCCGGCCGGGGCGGGGTCCCGCTCTGTGTGCGGGGTGCCGGGGGGTGTGGGGGTGGGGCGGGGCCAGTCGGGGCAGGCGGCGACGATCGCCTGCCAGGGCTGGGGTTCGGCGGCGGACAGCGGGGACTTCTGCGCGGCGAGTTCGTCCAGCAGGCCGACCGCGAGGGCGCGGAGCTCCGGCGGGGCCGGGGTCGGGGAGGCGCCGGCGCGGTCCGGGGGCGGGCTGCCGCCCGCCGCCAGCCAGGCGCGCCGGGCCGGCTCCGGGTTCCGGCCGTCCTCGGCCGCCTGGCGCAGTTCGTGCCCGACGAGGTCCTCGGGCTGGGCCCACGTGAGCCGGACGGAGTCCGGGGCGCAGGCCGCGCGCGCCGTCACCGCGGGGCCGAGATCGTGGTGAAGGCCGACTCGTGGGTCCGGCGGCGGTCCCGGTCGAGCGCGAAGACCTCCCGGGCCACGGCGGCCATCGCCAGCGCCGGGGCGTGCAGGTCGAGGCGGCTGGCCTCGGCGACCTGCTTGGCCCAGACGGCCGGCACCACGGCCTCGCCGCCCAGGGCCCCGGCGATCGCCCCCGCCATGGTGGCGATGGAGTCGCAGTCGCGGCCGTAGTTGACCGCGCCGAGCACCGAGGCCTCGTACGCGCCGTCCGCGACCAGCAGCATGCCCAGCGCGATCGGGAGTTCCTCGATGGAGTGCAGCCGGGAGGGGCGGCGGGCGTCGAGCGAGGGGGCGCGGTAGTCCGGGCCGACCGAGTCGTACGGGGCCACCGCCGTCCGCAGCGGGGCCAGCGCCGACTCGAAGTCCCGGTGGCCGGAGGCCACTTCGCGGACGGCGGCGATCGCGGCGCGCGTGCCGTCCTTGGCCAGGGACAGGGCCGTGTCCACCACCGAGGCGGCCGTCGCGCCGGGCACGCACGCGGCCGCCACCGCCGCCGCGAACACGCCCGCCGCCTCCCGCCCGTACGAGGACTGGTGCGCGCCGGCGATGTCCAGCGCCTCCGCGTACGCGCCCGCCGGGTTGCCCGCGTTGGCGAGGCCCACCGGCGCCATGTACATCGCCGCCCCGCAGTTGACGATGTTCCCGCTGCCGGCCTCGCGGGGGTCGACGTGCGCGTAGTGCAGGCGGGTGACGATCCACTTCTCCGCGAGGAAGATCCGCTGCAACGGCAGTGCCTCGGCCTCCAGTTCGGGGATCCAGCGCGGGTTGTTCATGAGGTCGGGGACCAGGTGCTCGGCGATCGCGTGGGAGTCGAGGTGGTCGCGTACGGCCTCGTACACGCGGACCAGCGCGTGCGTCATCAACGTGTCGTCCGTGACGTGCCCGTCGCCCTTGTGGTACGGGGCGATGGGGCGGGCCGTGCGCCAGTTCTCGTGCCACGGGCCGACGATGCCGTGCACGCGGCCGCCGTGCCGTTCCACGATCTGGTCCGGGGTCCAGCCCTCCACCGGGCCGCCGAGCGCGTCACCGACGGCGGCTCCGACGAGAGCGCCACAGGCCCGGTCTTCCAACGTGAGCGTCATGTCCGAATCATCCCCTGAGGTGTGGGTGAGGTGAGTTCCGTGCGCGCGAGGAGCGCGGCGAGTTCCACGAGGTCGGTGCCGGCGAGGCGGGGGAGGGCGCAGCCGGACAGGGTGCGGCAGGCCTCGCGCCAGGCGGCGGGGATCGAATCGCCGCCGCCGAGCACGCCGGTGAGGGCGCCGGCGAGGGCGGGGGCGGAGTCCGCGACGCGGGACAGGCAGGCGGCCGCCGGGACGGCCTCGGTCACCCTGCCGCGGGCGGCGGTCGCGAGGGCGAGGGCCACGGGGACGGTCTCGGCGGCGGCGATCCCGTAGCTGTAGACGTGGTCCACGATCTCGTGTTCGAGGATGGGGACGATGGCGAAGGCGCCGCCGCCGTCGGTGCGGGTCCGGGCGAGGTTCACGGCGTGGCGGGCGTTGCGGCCGATCTCGGTGGCCTCGGGGAGCTGGGCGAGGGCGGCCTCCACGGCGGCGTCGACGTCCGCGGTGGTGAGGGCGGTGGCGATGGCGGCGGCCATGGCGCGGGCGCCGTGGACGCCGTCGCCGTCCTGGGTGTAGCGGGCGTCGAACTCGGCGAGGTCGGCGGCGGCCGCGGCGTCGCCCGGGTGGACGACGGCGAGCACGCAGGCACGGATGCAGGCGGCGTCGTCGAAGTAGTGCGGGTTGTCGTGGCCGGTGGCGGGCGGGCGCAGGCCGGTGGCGAGGTTGCCGAGGCCGGCGCGTACGGAGATCCGGGCGCGCAGGGGGAGGACGGCGGACTCGACCTCGGGCGCGCGTTCCGCTGCCGCGGCGACCTCGGAGGCCAGGGCGTTCCACGCGAGGTCGATCGCGGCGCGCATGCGGCGGGACCGGGAGAGGTCGCTGAGCAGTACGCCGGCGGCGGTGAGCACGGACTCGGCGACGAAGGCGGCCCACTCGGCGTCGTCGGACGGGCCGAGGCGCAGGGGTTCGGGGGGCTGGTTGAGGGCGATGGGGACGGGGAGGGTGGTGGTGGCGTTCTGCTCGGCGAAGGTGTCGAGCTCGCGGGTGAGACGGCGGGTCCACTCGGGCATCCGGCTGGCGCGGTGGCGGGCGGCGGGCCACCCGGCCGCGTCGCCTGCGGCGAGGCCGAGGAGGAGGCCCTCGATCCGCCGGGCCCCTGCGGGGGGCTCGGCGGGTGCGGGGGCCGGCTCGACGGTTCGTGGTGCCCCTGCGGGGGCTTGCTCGGCGGTCCGAGGTGCCCCTGCGAGGGCCGGCTCGACGGTCCGTGGTGCCCCTGCGAGGGCCGGCTCGACGGTCCGTGCCCCGGCGGGGGGCTTGGCGGGTGCGGGGGCCGGCTCGACGATCCTCGGGGCGCCCGCGGGGGGCTCGGTGGTCACGGGGGCCCGCTCGACGATCCGGTCGATGACCCGGACCCCGGCGATGCGGAGGCCTGGCCCTCCGCCGACCACCCCGAAGCCCACACCCCCGCCCCACCCGACCGTGACCGCAGCCCCGACCAGCGGTCCGCCTCCGCCCAGGGGCCCGGCCGTGGCTGCTGCTCCGGCCCCGGCGCCGGCCACGGTTGTGGCTACGGCTCCGGCCCCAGCCAGGGGCCCGGGCAGTGGTGCGCGAGGTCCTGGGCCCGTAGGGGCGGGAGGCGGGGTGGGGTCCGGGGGCGTCATCGGGGGGCCTCGTATTCGGGGGTGAGGAGGTCCGCGATGTCGACGACGTGGTAGCCCCGCATCGAGGGGAGGCAGCTGCCGCGGACCGGGCCGATGGCCGAGGACCAGGCGGCGGGGATCGCGGCGGCGCCCGACATCGCGCCGGAGAGGGCGCCCGCCACCGCCGCCGTGGTGTCGGCGTCGCGGCCCATGTTGACCGCGGTCAGGACCGAGGAGGGGAAGTCGCCCCGGCAGGCGGCGAAGGCGCCGAAGGCGAGGCCGACGGCCTCGGGTGCCAGGTCCGTCCACGGGTAGCCGCCGATGACCACCGCCGAGCGCACGGCCCGTTCCCCGCGCGGGGCGGCGGTGACCGCCCGGCGCAGGGAGCGGGCCGTCCAGGAGTCGGACGGGATCACGGACAGGGCCGCGGAGACGACGGACGCCGGGCTGCCGCCGGCCATGGCCGCCGCCACGCCCGCCGCCACCGCCTGCCCGCCGTAGATGCCCTCGCCGTCGTGGCTGACCGAGCCGTCGATGGCGACGAGCCGGGCCGCTTCGGCGGGCCGGCCCGCGGCGAAGACGCCGAACGGGGCCGCCCGCATGGCGAGACCGTCCGACCACGCGTGCCGGTGCTGGGCGGAGATGGGGGCCGCGAGCCCCCGGCGCAGGTTCTCCAGCGTGCCGCGCTCCGAGAAGCCCGCGCCCCGGAACGGGCCTTCGTCGAGGTCCGCGATCCAGTGGTGCCAGGCCCGCTCCACGTGGGAGACCGTGAGCGCCGAGCCGTGGCGGGCCAGCAGCAGCCCGGAGAAGATCGCGTACTCGGTGTCGTCCGTGCCCGCCGGGTCCTCCGACACGAAGCCCTCGATGCGGCCCCACTTCGCCCGGATCTCCGAAGGCTTCATGTTCTCCGCCGGGGCGCCCAGCGCGTCGCCCACCGCGAGCCCGAGAAGAGCGCCCCTGGCCCGTTCGAGGAGGACCTGCGGATTGCATGCAATCAGCTTCACCGGCTCCATGGCGCGCCTCTCCCACATTGGATGGGGCTCATCATGAGCCCTTGGGGGATTTGTGCCATGGCATGTGGTTTGTCGCTCGTCGCAAAACACCCCGCGAACCCTGTCGTCACCCGGTCGCCGACCCGCAAAACCGCAGGTAAGTACGGCCTTCCTTGCTGGCGGGCGGCAGAAATCGTGCGTAGTTTCGAGGTGTTCAGGGGAGCGGGGTGTCTCGCGGCACCCGTTGGCACAAATGGGGAGATATCTGAGCATGTCCATCATCGACATCGAAGCACCGCTGCACACCGCGCACCGGGACAACCACACCCACCGCGACGTCAACGGCGGATGGCTGCGGCCCGCCGTCTTCGGTGCCATGGACGGGCTCGTGTCCAACCTCGCCCTCATGACCGGCGTGGCCGGCGGCGCCGTCGCCCCGCAGACCGTCGTCATCACCGGACTGGCGGGCCTCGCGGCCGGCGCCTTCTCGATGGCGGCCGGCGAGTACACCTCCGTCGCCTCGCAGCGCGAACTGGTCCTCGCCGAACTGGACATAGAGCGGCAGCAGTTGCGCAAGCACCCGGTGGACGAGATGGAGGAGCTGGCCGAGCTCTACGTTTCCCGGGGCGTCGAGCCCGCGCTCGCCCGCCAGGTCGCCACGCAGCTGTCCCGCGACCCCGAGCAGGCGCTGGAGATCCACGCCCGCGAGGAGCTCGGGATCGACCCCGACGACCTGCCCTCGCCGATCGTCGCCGCGGTCTCGTCCTTCGGCTCCTTCGCGCTGGGCGCGCTGCTCCCCGTACTGCCGTACCTGCTCGGCGCCACGGCCCTGTGGCCCGCGGTGCTGCTCGCGCTGGTCGGGCTCTTCGCCTGCGGCGCCGTCGTCTCCAGGGTCACCGCCCGGTCCTGGTGGTACAGCGGTCTGCGCCAGCTCGTCCTGGGTGGCGCGGCCGCCGGTGTGACGTACATCCTGGGAACCTGGATCGGCGGAGCCATAGGCTGACCGGCCTCGGAGTGAGACACTATGCAGCGCACCACATAAGTACTCCGTTACTCGGCGGTTTCGATCCTGTGTCCGCCGGGAATCAGACCAGGACTCCGGGCAACGATGCCCGCCCTGCACCCGGGACCTCCGCCTCGTGTCGCGTCGGTCTGCGTTCGTGGAACGCCGCGGAAGTCCCCTCTTTCTGCTTCGCGCAGTGTCCGCATGCTGGAATGGCGTATCCGCTTCTCGGGATTGTCGTCATCATGTAATCTGCACGAAATTTCGCAGAGGGCCAACGTCGTCCCTCGGCTATGCACATATGCCACGACGACGACGGGAGAGCCGATGCGTTCCGCATCCACGCACTCCGCGACCGGCCTCAGCACCACCGCCTGGTCGCCCATGGACGGTCGCCCCGCCCAGCAGGGCATGTACGACCCGCGCAACGAGAAGGACGCCTGTGGCGTCGGATTCGTGGCGAACCTCACCGGCGAGGCCACCCACACCCTCGTTGAGCAGGCCCTGACCGTATTGCGGAACCTCGAGCACCGCGGCGCGACCGGCTCCGAGCCGGACTCGGGCGACGGCGCCGGAATCCTCAGCCAGGTCCCGGACGCGTTCCTGCGCGAGGTGGCCGGCTTCGAGCTCCCCGAGGCCGGCGCGTACGCCGTCGGCATCGCCTTCCTCCCCGCCGACGGCACCGCACAGGCCGTCGCCGTGGAGCAGATCGAGGCCATCGCCGCCCAGGAGAACCTCACGGTCCTCGGCTGGCGCGAGGTCCCGGTCACCCCGGACCTGCTCGGCAACGGCGCCCGCGCCACCATGCCGGCCTTCTCGCAGCTGTTCGTGTCCAACGGCACCAGCGGCATCGAGCTGGACCGCAAGGCCTTCGTGCTGCGCAAGCGCGCCGAGCGCGAGGCCGGGGTCTACTTCCCGTCGCTCTCCGCGCGCACCATCGTCTACAAGGGCATGCTGACCACCGGCCAGCTGGAGCCCTTCTTCCCCGACCTCTCCGACCGTCGCTTCGCCTCGACGCTCGCCCTGGTCCACTCGCGGTTCTCCACGAACACCTTCCCGTCCTGGCCGCTCGCCCACCCGTACCGCTTCGTCGCGCACAACGGCGAGATCAACACGGTCAAGGGCAACCGGAACTGGATGAAGGCCCGCGAGTCCCAGCTGGCCTCCGAGGCCTTCGGCGACGGCGTGCTGGACCGGATCTTCCCGATCTGCACCCCGGACGCCTCCGACTCGGCCTCCTTCGACGAGGTCCTGGAGCTGCTCCACCTCGGCGGCCGGTCGCTCCCGCACAGCGTGCTGATGATGATCCCGGAGGCGTGGGAGAACCACACCTCCATGGACCCGGCCCGCCGCGCGTTTTACAAGTACCACTCCACGCAGATGGAGCCCTGGGACGGCCCGGCCTGCGTCACCTTCACCGACGGCACCCAGGTCGGCGCGGTCCTCGACCGCAACGGTCTGCGCCCCGGCCGCTACTGGGTCACCGACGACGGCCTCGTCGTCCTCGGCTCCGAGGTCGGCGTGCTCGACATCGACCCGGCCAAGGTCGTCCGCAAGGGCCGCCTGCAGCCCGGCAAGATGTTCCTCGTCGACACCGCCCAGAAGCGGATCATCGAGGACGACGAGATCAAGAACGAGCTGGCCGCCGCCGCCCCGTACGCGGAGTGGCTGGAGACCGGCGAGATCGAGCTGTCGGACCTGCCCGAGCGCGAGCACATCGTGCACACCCACGCCTCGGTCACCCGCCGCCAGCAGACCTTCGGCTACACCGAGGAAGAGCTGCGCGTCATCCTCGCGCCGATGGCCCGCACGGCCGGCGAGCCGCTGGGCTCCATGGGTACGGACTCCCCGATCGCGGCCCTGTCCGAGCGCCCCCGGCTGCTCTTCGACTACTTCACCCAGCTCTTCGCGCAGGTCACCAACCCGCCGCTGGACGCCATCCGTGAGGAGCTCGTCACCTCGCTGCTGTCCTCGCTCGGCCCGCAGGGCAACCTGCTGGAGTCGACCGCCGCGTCCTGCCGCAGCGTCACCCTGCCCTTCCCGGTGATCGACAACGACGAGCTGGCCAAGCTCATCCACATCAACGCCGACGGCGACATGCCGGGCATGAAGGCCGCCACGCTCTCCGGCCTCTACCGGGTCTCCGGCGGCGGCGAGGCGCTGGCCGCGCGGATCGAGGAGATCCGGGGCGAGGTCGACGCGGCCATCGCGAACGGCGCGCACCTCATCGTCCTCTCGGACCGCCACTCGGACGCCGAGCACGCGCCGATCCCGTCGCTGCTGCTCACCTCCGCCGTGCACCACCACCTCATCGCCACCAAGCAGCGCACCCAGGTGGGCCTGCTGGTCGAGGCCGGTGACGTCCGCGAGGTCCACCACGTCGCGCTGCTGATCGGCTACGGCGCCGCCGCGGTCAACCCGTACCTGGCCATGGAGTCCGTCGAGGACCTCCTGCGCGCCGGTACCTTCCTGACCGGCCTGGAGCCGGAGCAGGCCATCAAGAACCTGATCTACGCGCTCGGCAAGGGCGTCCTGAAGGTCATGTCCAAGATGGGCATCTCCACCGTCGCCTCCTACCGCGGCGCCCAGGTCTTCGAGGCCGTCGGCCTCAACGAGGACTTCGTCGGCACCTACTTCGCGGGCACCGCCACGAAGATCGGCGGCGCCGGCCTGGACGTCATCGCCAAGGAGGTGGCCGCCCGCCACGCCAAGGCGTACCCTGTCTCCGGCATCGCGGCCACGCACCGCGCGCTGGAGATCGGCGGCGAGTACCAGTGGCGCCGCGAGGGCGAGCCGCACCTGTTCGACCCGGAGACGGTCTTCCGCCTCCAGCACGCCACCCGCAACCGCCGGTACGACATCTTCCGGCAGTACACGGACCGCGTGAACGAGCAGTCCGAGCGCCTCATGACGCTCCGCGGCCTGTTCGGCTTCAAGAGCGACCGCCCGTCGATCTCCATCGACGAGGTCGAGCCGGTCTCCGAGATCGTCAAGCGCTTCTCCACCGGCGCCATGTCGTACGGCTCCATCTCCAAGGAGGCGCACGAGACCCTCGCCATCGCCATGAACCAGCTGGGCGCCAAGTCCAACACCGGTGAGGGCGGCGAGGACCCGGACCGCCTGTACGACCCGGCGCGGCGTTCGTCGATCAAGCAGGTCGCCTCCGGCCGCTTCGGCGTCACCTCCGAGTACCTGGTCAACGCGGACGACATCCAGATCAAGATGGCGCAGGGTGCCAAGCCCGGCGAGGGCGGCCAGCTGCCCGGCCACAAGGTCTACCCGTGGGTCGCCAAGACCCGGCACTCCACCCCGGGCGTCGGCCTGATCTCCCCGCCGCCGCACCACGACATCTACTCCATCGAGGACCTGGCTCAGCTGATCCACGACCTCAAGAACGCCAACCCGGTCGCCCGCATCCACGTGAAGCTGGTCTCCGAGGTCGGCGTGGGCACGGTCGCCGCGGGTGTCTCCAAGGCGCACGCGGACGTCGTCCTCATCTCCGGCCACGACGGCGGTACGGGCGCCTCCCCGCTCACCTCGCTCAAGCACGCGGGCGGCCCCTGGGAGCTCGGCCTCGCCGAGACCCAGCAGACCCTGCTGCTCAACGGGCTGCGCGACCGCATCGTCGTCCAGACGGACGGCCAGCTCAAGACCGGCCGCGACGTGGTCATCGCCGCGCTGCTCGGCGCCGAGGAGTTCGGTTTCGCGACCGCGCCGCTCGTCGTCTCCGGCTGCGTCATGATGCGCGTCTGCCACCTGGACACCTGCCCGGTGGGCATCGCCACGCAGAACCCGGTCCTGCGCGAGCGCTTCGCCGGCAAGCCCGAGTTCGTCGTCAACTTCTTCGAGTTCATCGCGGAGGAGGTGCGCGAGCTCCTCGCCGAGCTGGGCTTCCGTACGATCGAGGAGGCCGTCGGCCACGCCGAGCTGCTCGACACGACGAAGGCCGTCACGCACTGGAAGGCGCAGGGTCTCGACCTGGAGCCGCTCTTCTACGTGCCGGAGCTGCCCGAGGGCGCGGTCCGCCACGCCCTGATCGAGCAGGACCACGGTCTGGAGAAGGCCCTCGACAACGAGCTCGTCGAGCTCGCCGCCGACGCGCTGAACGCCGAGTCCGCGCAGACGGCCCAGCCGGTCCGCGCCCAGGTCGCGATCCGCAACATCAACCGGACCGTCGGCACCATGCTCGGCCACCACGTCACCAAGAAGTTCGGTGGCGCGGGTCTGCCCGACAACACGATCGACCTGACCTTCACCGGTTCGGCCGGCCAGTCCTTCGGCGCCTTCGTGCCGAAGGGCATCACCCTCCGCCTGGAGGGCGACGCCAACGACTACGTCGGCAAGGGCCTCTCCGGCGGCCGGATCGTGGTCCGCCCGGACCGCGGCGCCGACCACCTCGCCGAGTACTCCACCATCGCCGGCAACACCATCGGCTACGGAGCCACCGGCGGCGAGATGTTCCTGCGCGGCCGTACCGGCGAGCGCTTCTGCGTCCGCAACTCCGGCGCCCTGGTCGTCTCGGAGGGCGTGGGCGACCACGGCTGCGAGTACATGACCGGCGGCACCGCGGTCGTCCTCGGCGAGACGGGCCGCAACTTCGCGGCCGGCATGTCGGGCGGCGTCGCGTACGTCATCGACCTCGACCCGGACAACGTCAACGTCGGCAACGCGGGCGCGGTGGAGGCCCTGTCCGACACCGACAAGCAGTGGCTGCACGATGTGGTGCGCCGCCACGAGGAGGAGACCGGCTCGACCGTGGCCGCGAAGCTCCTGGCCGACTGGTCCGTCTCGGCGGACCGCTTCAGCAAGATCATCCCCACCACGTACAAGGCAGTGCTCGCCGCCAAGGACGCCGCTGAGCTCGCCGGACTCTCGGAATCCGAGACCACGGAGAAGATGATGGAGGCGGCGACCCATGGCTGACCCGAAGGGCTTCCTCACCACCCAGCGCGAGACCGCCTGCACCCGTCCTGTCGCCGACCGGCTGAAGGACTGGAACGAGGTCTACGTTCCGGGCTCGCTGCTCCCGATCATCAGCAAGCAGGCCGGCCGCTGCATGGACTGCGGCATCCCGTTCTGTCACAACGGGTGCCCGCTCGGGAACCTGATCCCCGAGTGGAACGACTTCGCGTACCGCGACGACTGGTCGGCGGCGAGCGAGCGCCTGCACGCCACGAACAACTTCCCGGAGTTCACGGGCCGTCTGTGCCCCGCTCCGTGCGAGTCGGCGTGCGTGCTGGGCATCAACCAGCCCGCCGTCACGATCAAGAACGTCGAAGTCTCGATCATCGACAAGGCCTGGGACAACGGCAACGTCACCCCGCAGCCGCCGGAGCGCCTCTCCGGCAAGACGGCCGCCGTCATCGGCTCCGGCCCGGCGGGTCTCGCCGCGGCCCAGCAGCTGACCCGGGCCGGGCACACCGTGGTGGTGTACGAGCGAGCCGACCGCGTGGGCGGCCTGCTGCGCTACGGCATCCCCGAGTTCAAGATGGAGAAGGTGCACATCAACCGCCGCATCGAGCAGATGCGCGCGGAGGGCACCAAGTTCCGTACCGGCATCGAGGTCGGCCGCGACATCACCGCCACCGACCTGCGCAAGCGGTTCGACGCGGTGGTCATCGCGGCGGGCGCCACGGTCTCCCGCGACCTCCCGGTCCCGGGCCGCGAGCTGAACGGCATCCACTTCGCGATGGAGTACCTGCCGCTCGCGAACAAGGTGCAGGAGGGCGACTTCATGGCGCCCCCCATCACCGCCGAGGGCAAGCACGTGGTCGTCATCGGCGGCGGCGACACCGGCGCGGACTGCGTGGGCACCGCCCACCGCCAGGGCGCGGCCTCGGTCACGCAGCTGGAGATCATGCCGAAGCCGGGCGAGGAGCGCAACGCCAACCAGCCGTGGCCGACCTTCCCGATGCTCTACAAGGTCACCTCGGCGCACGAGGAGGGCGGCGAGCGGGTCTACTCCGTCTCGACCACCCATTTCGAGGGCGACGAGGACGGCAACGTCCAGGCGCTGCACCTGGCCGAGGTCGAGTTCAAGGACGGCAAGCTGGAGCAGAAGCCGGGCAGCGAGCGGGTCCTCCCGGCCCAGCTGGTCACCCTGGCGATGGGCTTCACGGGCACGGACCAGGCCAACGGCCTGGTCGACCAGTTCGGCCTGGAGCTGGACGCCCGCGGCAACATCGAGCGCGACGCCTCCTACGCGACCAACGTCGACGGCGTCTTCGTCGCCGGTGACGCGGGCCGCGGCCAGTCGCTCATCGTCTGGGCCATCGCGGAAGGCCGCTCGGCCGCCCGCGGCGTGGACCGCTTCCTGACCGGCACCAGCGCCCTCCCGTACCCGGTCAAGCCGACGGACCGCTCCCTGACGGTGTAATACCCGCGGTACCCCCGCCCTTCGGGCGGGACCCCTCATACGGTCCGTACAACGGAGTGCGGAACTCTGACACAGCGCCCGCCATGTCCCCGACCAGGGATGGCGGGCGCTGTGGCGTTCCGTGGTCATATCAATGCGTTCCGTTGTTCCGGCGTCGCGGCGAGGACTACGCTCCTTCGCGGAGTGCGGGCACTGCGGAAGCGGGGAGTTGGCTCATGGCCAAGCCGAAGGACGAGGGTGGGGCGCAGACGCCGGAGGAGTTCACCCGCGAGGAACTGCGGCGCAGCCGCGAGGCCGCCGGGCTGACTCAGGAGAGGCTGGGCGACAGGATCTTCGCCACCGGTTCGTACGTCGGACAGATGGAGAACGGCCAGCGCCGACTCCGTCCGGAGATCGCTGCGCACATCGACAAGGCGCTGGACACCGGGGATTACTTCACGCGCCTGTCCAGGGCGTTCAAGTCGAAGCAGGTTGAGGACTTCGCCGTCGTGGCCGAGCTGGAACATCGGGCTACAGCCCTCTATGAGTACGGCCCCACTCTGGTGCCCGGGTTGCTCCAGACGGAGGATTACGCCCGGGCCGTGATCCGTGGTGCCAACCCCACCGCGCTTGCCGAGTACGTCGATGCCCTGGTCGCGTCCCGTTTGGAGCGCGCACGACTCCTTGATGCTCCGTCGACCCCTGAACTCTCGGTCATCCTGCACGAGGCGGTGTTGCGTACGGCGGTCGGGGGGCCCGTGGTGATGGCTGCCCAGTTGCGGCACATCTCCTCGTATGTCCGTGCCCATCGGATCACCGTGCAGGTGGTGCCCTTCTCGGCCGGAGCCCATGGTGCCCTGGGTTCGTTTGTGAGCATCATGCAGTTCGCCGACGCCGGCGACGTGGTGTACACGGAGGGGCCCAGCGTGGGGCAGTTGTTCGACGACGCGGCTCTGGTCCGCCGCCACTGGAGGCATTACGACCTGGCCAGGGTTGCTGCATTGTCGTTCGGGGCGTCCCTCGTCATGATCGAGTCGGTGGCGGCTGAATACGCCACATGTGCGCAGACTTGAACGGCTCGCTCCGGCAGAGAAGGCGGTCGCGCCTGCTGACGTCCCGGGCATGACCCTCGGGTCCGCTCGGATCGGTTCGCTCGTGCGGGTGATGCCCGACGGGAGGGGGCGCTCCCGCCGTTCGTCGAGCTCGGGGACGAGGAGAGGGACGGATCCTCGCGACCGACCCGGCGGGCGCCCGCGGACCGGCACGATCCGGTCTGGGCCGGACGGCCCATCCGGGGTGTAACGCCGCACCGTTGAGGGCCGCGCCGTCTGGTAACTATCCGGATCATGGCCCCCACCCGAACCCTGCTGAGCGGGCTGCTCGGCGCCGCCGCCCTGCTGCTGTCCGTCCAGTCCTCCGTAGCCGCCGCCGACCGGCAGACCGTCGACTACCACGGGCTGCGCCTCACCGTCCCCGCCGACTGGCGGGTCGTCGACCTCGACCGCGATCCCGCCGCCTGCCTCCGGCTCGACCTGCCCACCCTGTACCTCGGCCACGCCGGTACCCAGAGCGAATGCGCCGGCCGGGCCGTCGTCAACCGCGCCGACACCCTGCACCTCGAACCCCTCGACGGGGCTCCCGAACGCGCCGACGTCCCCACCGTCACCGTCGAGACCGCCACCGCCCTGCCCGAGGCCCCCCACCCCTCCGCCAGCAACGAGCTGCGCTACGCCCTGCTCCGGCCCGGGGTCATGGCCACCGTCTCCTACGGGGACGCGCCCGACGCCGTACGCAGGGTCCTCACCCGGGCGCGCGCCCTGAGCGCGAGCCCGGGCGCGGCCACCCCCGACCCGCGCCCCGCGACGCCCGCCGTCGCCCCCGGCGGCGCCGGGCACCGCGGCGTCCAGGAGGCGTTCAAGGGCGAGGGCTTCGACGCCTGCACCGCCCCGACGCAGCAGGCCATGGACACCTGGCGGACCGACTCCCCCTTCCGCGCGATCGGCATCTACATCGGCGGCCGCGCCCGGGCATGCGCCCAGCCGCGGCTCACGGCCCGCTGGGTCGAGCGGCAGGCCGCCGCGGGCTGGCACCTGATGCCGATCTGGGTCGGCCCGCAGCCCTGGAACAGCTCCAGCACCGGCCTGTCCACCGACCCCTCCGAGGCCAACGGGCAGGGGCGGGAGGCCGCCGAGGGCGCGGTGGACGCCGCCCGGTCCCTCGGAATGCCCGAGGGCACGGTGCTCTACAACGACCTGGAGAACTACACGGACCGCGTCACCTGGGACGCCCCGGTCGTCGCCTACCTGACCGCCTGGACGGAGCGGCTGCACGAGCTGGGCTTCCGCTCCGCCGCCTACGTCTCGGTGAGCTCCGGGGTCAAGGCGCTGAGCGCCCACTACCACCAGGCCCCGCAGGCCATGCCGGACGTGCTGTGGGCCGCCCGCTGGAACCTCTCGGCCTCCGTCGGCGACGCCGACATGGGCCTGCCGAGGGGCACGGCCCGGTGGGCCGGCCCGCGCCGGGCCCACCAGTTCCGCGGCGACCACAACGCCACCTACGGCGGGGTCACCATCAACATCGACCGCAACTGGGTGGACGTGGACCCGGCCGCCCTCGGCCCGATCGGCGGCCTGCCCCCGCTCAGCTAGCCGAACCGCTCAACTGGCCGAACCGCTCAACTGGCCGAACCGCTCAGCCGGCCGCGCCGCCCGGCTCCGGCTCGCCCGGTGCCTGCTCGCCCGGCTGCGGGTCCTCGCGCGGCGGCTCGTCGTCGTTGCCCCGGCGGACGGTGTGCACGCCGCGCGCCGGGGTCCACGACCGCAGCACCAGCTCATCGCCCTCCACGCCGATGTGGACGACCTCCGCCAGGTCGGCGTAGAAGAGGTGGAACGGGTGCGGGGTCTCCGTCTCCTCCGCGTACCGGTGCAGCTCGGGCGGGTCCACCAGCTCCACCGTCCGCCCGGAGATCCGTACGTCCCCGTCGGGCATCTCCTCGCCCGCGCCCGGGTTGGTGTGCAGGGCGAAGCGCGGGTCGTGCTGGAGGTCCCTGGCCTTCATCGATCCCGCCATCATGCCGAGCCACAGCTCACCGCCGCGGATGTCGACGTTCAGCCCGGAAACCCGGGGGGAGCCGTCCTTGCGGAGGGTGGCCAGGACATGGTGCGGGTACTGCGCGAAGCGCGCCTGGACGGCCGCCGCGAACTCCGGCTCCGCCTTCTCGAAGACTGCCCAGCTGGTGTGCGTCATACGTCCATGAAAGCGCGTGGCCGGGGCGGTCCCGGGTCAGGCGCGCACGATGCCCGCGCCGCGCGCCGCCGCCAGCCAGGCCGGGAACTCCCCGACCAGCCGGTCGTACAGTTCAGCGTCCGGGACCGTGCGCGGATCCAGGCCCGCGTGGAAGTAGCCGGCGTTGTCCACCACGCGCCGGGAGGGGACGGGCAGTTCGTTCAGCCGGCGCAGGAAGTCGAACTGAGTGCTGCGCGTGTTGCCGAAACCGACGAACTGCCAGAACAGCGGCAGCCGGGCCGCCTTGCACAGGTACTTCTCCGCCGCGAGCTTGTTGATCGGCCCGCCGTCCGTCTGGAAGACGACGAAGGCGGGGTCCGTCGCGCCGGAGTCCAGGTAGTGGTCGATCACCGCGTCCATCGCCGCGTGGTAGGCCGTCTTGCCCATGTGGCCGAGACGGGAGGCGATCGCGGTGACCTTCCCCTCGTGCCCGGCGAGGGAGATCTCCTCCACCGCGTCGACCTCCGTGGAGAAGAAGACCACCGGTACCCGGCCGTCGTCGTCCAGGTGCGCGGAGAGTCCCAGCACCCGGTCGGCGAGGGCCTGCACACTGCCGTCCGCGTAGTACGGGCGCATCGACCCGGAGTAGTCCAGCACCAGGTAGACCGCGGCGCGCCCGCCCTCCAGGCCGTACTTGCGCAGGGAGACCCCGGCGCTCTTGTAGAGGCTCACGAGGGCCGGAGCCGTCTCCTCGACCTTGCACAGGTTTATCGCACTGCCCGTCATGGGGCGAGGGTACGTCAGAGCGCCCCGCCGAAACCGAGGTCCGCCGCAAGCCGAGCCCGGTGCGCGGCCGGTGAGCCGAACAGGAGGGCGGAGCCGTGGGCCCGGCCGCGAGCCGCGGCGGGGCGTCGGCTGTGGCCGCCGCGTGGGCGAGCGCCCCGGCCGTCTCCACCGCCGTGTGCATGTCGGCGAGCCGGTGCTCCACGGCCTGGGAGGGAGCCGCTGGCGATCCGGAGGGCGTGCTGGACGGTGGTGACCCATGTCATCGTGCTCGACCGGGTCACCGGCCTGACCGCGCACCGCGGCGCTCCGCCGCTGCTGTACTTCCGCTCCTACGGCAGCTTGCCGGGCTCCCCGGGCCTGCCGGGCTCCCCGGGCCCCCCGAGCTCGTTGATGTCTTCGAGCATCTTCGCCGCGAGGTCGCGCTCGGAGGCGTAGTACCGCTCCGCCCACTTGAGGGTGAGCGTCGGGTACGCCCACGCCGCCTCGTCCTTCGCGACCTCCACGTCGGCCACCGCGCGCCGGCGCATCTGCTCCGCGAACTCCTGGTGCCGTACGAGGACTTCGCGCATCTGCTCCGGCTCCAGCAGGTGGCCCAGCCACAGCCGCAGCATCGGCCCGTGCTTGAGGACGGGCGGGTCGACGGGGGCCTCGCGGGCCCATTCCCGTACGGCCGCCATGCCCTCGTCGGTGATCCGGTACACCCGCTTGTCGCGGGTCCCGGTGTCCTGGGCGACCATCCGCGAGGAGGCGTAGCCGGCCTTCTCCAGGCGCTTGAGCTCGCTGTAGATCTGGCTGAACGACGGGCTCCAGTAGAAGAACCGCAGCGACCAGTCCGACCACTTCTTCAGGTCGTAGCCGGAGAGCTCCTCCCCGAAGGAGAGCAGCCCGAGCACAGCCCAGCTGGTCGCGGGGAGCGCGCGCTTGTTCGTCTCGTCTGCCACGCAGCGCAGTCTACGACCGGTCCTCGCGGCACCCTTCCCCCTGCAAGTCATGACTGCTAGAAGTATTTCTATTAGAAATATCGCCCCTCGTCCCGAACCTACGGAGGCCCCGTGAAGTTCTCGATGATCTTCGAGGCGCAGCTCGTCGACCCGACCCCGGAGCGCGAACGCCAGGTCATCCACGACTGCGTCGAACAGGCCGTCTTCGCCGAGGAGATGGGATTCGACCGCGTCTGGGCGGTCGAGCACCACTCCCTCACCCGGTACGCGCACATGAGCGCCTCCGAGATCTTCCTGACCTGGGTGGCCGCCCGCACCCGGCGGATCCGCATCGGCCACGGCGTCGTCACCATGCCCTTCGGCTACCAGCACCCGGTGCGCGTCGCCGAGCGCGCGGCCATGCTCGACGTGCTCTCGGGCGGCCGCGTCGACATCGGCGCCGGCCGCGGGGCCACCCGCCAGGAGATGTCCATGTACGGGGTCCGGCCCGAGGACACCTACCCGCAGATGGAGGAGGCGCTGCGGATCTTCTCCGCCGCCTGGCGGGAGCCGGAGTTCGAATGGCACGGCTCCCTCGACATCGGGCCGGGCGCGATCCTGCCCCGCCCGGTCCAGGACCCGCACCCGCCGCTCTTCATGGCCTGCTCCCAGCACGACACGCTCAAGCTGGCCGCCGAACTCGGCATCGGCGCCCTCGTGATGGGCTTCGCCGGGGCCGACGACGTACGCGCCATGCGCAAGGTGTACGAGGAGGCCATCGCCACGCGCACCGGCGAGCGCCTGGTGTCGTCCGAGGTCAACGACCACCTGTCCGCCCTCTGCCCGACCGTCGTCCTCGACGACGCCGAGCGGGCCCTGCGGCTGGGCACCCGCGGCCAGCGCTTCTTCGCCGAATCCATCGCGCACTGGTACGGCAACGGTCCCGTGCCCACCGGGCACGCGGAGGAGGACGACCACGTGGGGGCGCTGGCCAAGGGCCGCGAGGAGCTCGTCGCCCGCCTGCACGAGGCGAACATCCCGGCCCGCCCGGTGGACACCGGCACCTACAACGCGGACCACGCGTACGGCAGCGCCGAGACCGCCATCGCCTACGTCGAGCAGCTGCGCGAGATCGGCGTCGACGAAGTGATGTGCCTGATCCAGATGGGCACGGTGCCCCAGGAGGCGTGCATGGAGACCATCCGCCAGTGGGGCGAGAAGGTCATCCCGCACTTCCGCGCGCTGGAGGGCTGAGCCGTGGGTGTCTGCCTCGAAGGGAAGGTCGTCGTGGTCACCGGCGCCGGGCGCGGCCAGGGCGCCGCCGGGGCCCGGCTGTTCGCGGAGGCGGGGGCGCGGGTGGTCGTCACGGACGTACGGGAGGACGAGGGCCGGGCGGTGGCCGCGGAACTCGGCGACCAGGGTCTGTACGTCCGCCACGACGTGGCCGACGCGGCGAGCTGGGCGACGGTGGTGAGGGAGTCGGTCCGTGCCTTCGGCACCGTATCGGCGCTGGTCAACAACGCGGCCCTGTGGCGCACGGCCCACGTGGAGCAGCAGCGGCTCGACGACTTCGAGGCCCTGCTGCGGGTCAACCTGCTGGGGCCGTTCCTCGGCATCCAGGCCGTGGCCCCGGTGCTGCGGGCGGGCGGGGGCGGCTCCGTCGTCAACATCTCCTCCACCGCCGGACTGGTCGGGATACCGGGCCACGCGGCCTACGGATCCACCAAGTTCGGGCTGCGCGGACTGACCCGGTCGGCGGCGCTCGACCTGGCCGGGGACCGGATCCGGGTCAACTCGGTGCACCCGGGGGCCATCGACACCCCGATGGTGGCCGAGGCGGTGGCGGGCCGGGACTGGTCGCACCTGCCGCTGGGGCGGATGGGCCGGCCGGAGGAGGTCGGGGAGCTCGTCCTCTTCCTCTGCTCGGACGCGTCCTCGTACGTAACGGGCGCGGAGTTCACCGTGGACGGCGGGATGACGACGGCATGAGCGACTCCCCCACGCACGACGACGGTACGGGTCACGACGGCGCGGGCGATCCCCTGTCGCCGGCGGCCCGGCTGCTGTGCGACGCGATGACGGCGGGCTTCCCGGGGCCGGGCGACACGGCGGCCCTGAGGGCGGCGGCGGTGTCCGCCCGGCCGGGCCCGGCCGTGGCCTCGGTGTCCGACGCGGTCGCGGGCGGGGTCCCGGTCCGGATCTACGATCCCGCGCCGGGCGCGCGCGAGCGCCCCCTGGTCGTCTTCCTCCACGGCGGCGGCTGGGTGATGTGCGGCCTGGACACCCACGACGCGACGTGCCGCACGCTCGCGGCGGCCTCGGGCGCGGTGGTCGTCTCCGTCGACTACCGGCTCGCCCCGGAGCACCCCTGGCCGGCGGCCGTGGACGACGCGCTCGCCGTCCTGCTGTGGGCCCGCGAGGAGGCGACCGTACTCGGCTGCGACCCGGGCCGGGTGGTGGTGGCGGGGGACTCCAGCGGCGGCAACCTCGCCGCGGTGACCGCGCTGCGCGCGCCCGAACTCCTCGCGGGGCAGCTGCTGTTCTATCCGCCGCTGGACGCCTCGATGCGCCGCGCCTCGGTGGAGACGTACGCGGAGGGCTACTTCCACACCGCCGCCCACATGGCCTGGTACTGGGACGAGTACGGCGGAGACCCGCGGCATCCGCACGTCTCGCCGCTGTGCGCCCCCGACCTCTCGGGCCTCCCGCCCGCGCTGGTCGTCCTCGCGGACTGCGACGTGCTGCGCGATGAGGGCCTCGTCTATGCCCGCCGGCTCGCGGCGGCCGGCGTCGACTGCACGGTCCAGCTCCATCCCGGCGTCTTCCACGGGTTCCTGGGGCTGCCGCTGCCGGCCGCGCGGGACGCCCTCGCGGGGGCGGCGGCCTGGCTGGCGGCCACCCCTCGGCAAGGGGGCGAATAGGGGGGCGGGGCGGCCGGATTCGAACCGGCGTCCTCCTCCATGCTGTGTAGGCGCACTACCTCTGTGCTACGACCCCGCCCTTGCCCCGGATCCTACGGGCGGGCGGGGGCACGGCGCACCGGAGTTTCCCGGGGCATGATGTGTCCATGGCGGAACTGATACGGAGGCTGGTCGGGGCGATCCTGCGCAACGGCCTCCTCCTGGCAGCGGAATTCGGTGCGGTCCTGCTGCTGCGGGGGCCCGAGTGGGCCTGGGTCCCGGTCCTGCTGGCCGTCTTCGTCCTCGGCGCGGCCGTCCCCCACGGCACCGGCGCGGAGTTCGTCGCCCGCACCGCGGTCGCGCTCTTCGCGGTGGGGATCGTGGTGCTCGCCGGGATCACCTGGGACCGGCACACCCTCCACGAACGCGGCCGGGAGGAGACGGCGGTCGTCGTCTCGCGCACGATGGTGGAGGACGGCTCCGGCTACGTCCCCTCCCTGCACCTGCGGACGGAGGCGGGCCGCGACCTGCCCGGACCGGTGACCCTGGACCGGCAGGTCGGAGCCCGCCTGACCGTGACGACGGACCCGGACGGCCCGTCCTGGTCCCTGGGCGGGCGCCCCGGCCGCCCGCTCTGGCAGGCGGCCGGCACCGCGGCGCTGCTCCTGCTGCAGAGCGCGACCCTCGGCGTGCTCTGTCTGCGCCGCCCCCGCACCTGAACCGGCCCGACCGGCAAGCCGGCCCCGGGCCGTGTGATCACATCTCGGCGGACCAGAAGTCGGAGCGGACGTTGGGGGTGGGGATGTCGCCTTCGTACGTGCGGCCGTTCGCCACCTTCGTGGGCGCTGCCACCTTCGACTCGTCCACGCAGGGGCTGGTGACTTCGAAGAAGGCCTGCCCAGCGTGACCGAACATGACCATGATGCCGAAGCCGTCCGGGGACGTGGCGATGATCTCAGGCATGTCCTTGTCCGGATTCACTGTCTTGATCCGGTAGCCGCTCGCCTTCCAGAAGTTCTCGACCACACCGAGGAAGTTGCCGCGGCGCTGCTCGGAGACGACCGTCATCACGGTCCAGTAGCGGGTTACGTCGCAGCTGCCGGTCGTCGTCGTGTCGTGGACCCATTCGATCTCCGGCTTGATCGCCCCGACCGTCGCGTAGAACATCGCGTCGGCGCGCTCCGCCGCTCCCTGCATGTCCATGCCTGCCACTGCCCCTTCTCGTTGCTTGCCGCCGTCCGTGGGCCCGCACCCGGCGAGCAGCGCGCCGGCCACAGCCATCGCACAGGCCAGGCGAACGGTCCGTGTGGTGCGCTTCATCGGTGCTTCTCCCTCACGATGTCCTCCGGATGTCCGGCGACGATCCTGGCGATGTTGTTCGCCGAGGTTTGGTCCTTCTCCGGAGTGAAGTATTGGGAGTGGGCATCGAACCCTCCGCCGTCGCGGATCATCCTGGGCCCGTCGTCGACCAGGAAGCGCTGTGCCCCGAAGGCCTTGCTCGCCGGGTCCTTGCCGAAGTACACGTCGTCGTTGCCGATGTCGAAGAGGTCACGTCCGACCGCAACCCCCACCACCGGGCCTCCCAGCACCCAGCCGAGCGCCGTCTCGCCCTTCGTGGGCAGGTGGGTGACCGGGTCGTTGTCGGCGGCGCCGACGAACACATGGTCCTTGCCCACGCCGAGCTCCGTCGCCTTCTGCGCGTCCACGCCGGGGCTGCCGAGCAGGATCACGTCGTCCACGCCGGGGATCCCGCCGGATTGCTTGGCGGCCGTGCCCACGGTGAGCGAGCCGTAGGAATGCCCGATCGCCGTCACATGCGGGTCCTTGTTCTCGTTCGTCGCCGAGATGCCCGCCATGAACTGGTTGTAGGCCGGGGCGCCCCGCTGCGCATCGCCCCTCGTCATCACGTCCACGTTCTGCGGGGCGTCGTAGCCCAACCAGACGATCGAGGCACTGGACGGGTCCACGCGCTGGGCACCCTTGGCGGTGTCCTGGGCCCGCTTCATCGTGCCCGTGACGAACTCGTCGTTGAGCTTGGTACTGAGACCGGGGACGTAGGCCGAGACGTTCTTGGAGGTGTCGGGGTTGCCATAGGAGACGATCGCGCGTCCGTTGCCCTCGTCTCCGATGCCCAGGAGGAACATGGGCGGGCGACTCGGCTCGTTCAGCTTGCCCTGGATCATGCGGAGGGCATCGACCTTGGTCTTCGCGTCATCGCCGCCCTGGTGCGCCAAGCTGTCGATGAGGACCGGCAGGTAGTTGCGGTTTGCCTCGTCGCGGGAGACCGCCGGTATGCCGTCCAAGCCGCTGATCAGGTCTGGTGCGATCTCCAGGTACTCCTGGCGCTGTTCATCGGTCAGGCCGTCCCACCACTGCTTTCGCTCGGCGGGGTTTTTGTCCTGTGGGATGCCTTTGCCGAGGTACCTGGCGGCGGTGGAACGGACGTCGGAGGTGTCCCGGAAGACGTCTTTCAGTGTGGCCTCGGTGACATCAAGGCCCTTCTCCGCCTTCAGACCGCTGAGGGTCTTGGCGTACCGGGCGTCCATCTCCTGGGCGGACCGCATGGCCCGGGCGATACGGTCGGCCACGTCCTGCGCCTTCGCCGCGTTCGGGTTCAGCGGCTTGAAGCCCGAGTAGCCGGGGTACAGCGGCGACTGCCCCTGCGTGCCGAGGCCGGGCGGTTCCAGCGCGAGGCGGGAGCTGCCCTGGACCTTACTGCCCGGGGCCTCCTTCTTCGCCCCGGTCAGGTCCTGGACCTCGGTGGCCGGGTAGCTGACGGAACCGTCCTCGTGGACGGTGAAGTTCAGGGCGGCGGCGTCCGCGAGGGCCTGCGTCAACTGCTTCTGGGGCTCGGCGAGGTCGGCGGCGAGGCCGTTGAGCGCGGTACGGACGAGCCCGCACTCGGTGTGCAGGTACTGGAAGTTGCGGCTGAGGCGCTGGAGCCTGCCGAGGGCGGCCTCCGCCGACTCGCTCTCCTGGGTCTCGCGGAGCTTTGCGGACATCGCGCGGTCGACCCGTACGCGGTCGGAGTCCGAGCGGTCCGAGACCTCGTGCCACTTGTCGCCCGCCTCCGTGAACTCGGAGGTCTTGAGGTCGCGCAGCTGCTGCCAGGTAAGGGTTCCGGTCATCGCTTCCCGTCCGCCTTGCCGCCGCCGTCGACGCCCTTGAAGGACGTCTCGATCGCGGTCTCCGTCTCGCCCATCTCCTTGGCGACCGTCAGCAGGGTTCCCTTGAGCTGCTCGCACTCGTCCCGCACCGCCTGAAGGCGTTCCTCCCAGGACGTCAGCACGCTCTTGAGGGCGGCGACGGAACTGAATCCGGCGGCTCCCGATTCGACGCCCTCGTGTCCGGGGCCGAGCGCCGACCGGCTCGTCTCCGTGCTGGTGCGCAGGTCGCCGGCGGTGCCGGAAGCACTGGTCCAAGGGCCGTTGCTGTGATTGAGGCCTCCGGTCCCGCCCCCGCCGGTCCCCGGATCGGGGGCCGCCGAGGCGAGCCTCATCGCGGGCCCGCCTTCGGCCGGTCCGAACAGCTCCTGCCAGCGCTCCGAATACACGGCTCCCCCGTCTACACTTCCGTTCCGCTTCTGCGCCCCGAGAGACTAACGCAGGCCACGTACGTGTGTGCGATCGGGAACTGCCGCCGGACCCGAAAGGGACGACCTAGTCCTTGATGATGTAGGAGCAGCCCTTCGTGTTCTTGACGCCGTCGCTCTCCGCGACCTGCTTGCCGTCGACCTTGATGGTGCAGGGGGCCTGCTGGAGCTTGCCGTCGGCGCCCGTGATCGTGCCCGGGACGACGTTCACCAGGTAGCCCACCTTCCGCTCCGCGGCCGTGAGTTCGGCGGTGCCCGACTTCGACCACGGCAGGGTCTGCTGCTCGAAACCGCTTCCGATGCCGCTGTACATGACTGCCGTCTTGCCGGTGCCGCCGACCTCCAGGGTCACCTCGTGCGTCGCGCCGCCGGACTTGGCCGGCGGCGCGGACGACGCGGGCGCCGGAGAGGCGGCAGCGGGCTTGCCGCTGTCGACGGCCGGCTTCGGGGCGTCGCTGCCACAGCCCGTCAGGAGAACCGCCGCCGCGCACAGCGTCATCGCGGACAGCGCGGTCTTCGTCCTTCGCATGTTTCCGGTACCCCGATCTTGTTGCTCGTTTGCGTGATCGAAAACAATGGACGCATGACGACGCGCGCCCGTTCCTTCGATTCCGCAGCCGCTCTGTACGCGGCGAACCGGCCGGGCTACCCGCCGGCCCTCTTCGACGCCCTGGAGGAGCTCGCCGGGCGGCCCCTCGCCGGGGCGCGGGTGGCCGACGTGGGGGCGGGAACCGGGATCGCCACCGCACTGCTGCACGAGCGCGGGGCCGAGGTCGTCGCCGTGGAGCCCGGGGACGGGATGGCCGCCGAGTTCCGGCGGGCGAACCCCTCGATCCCGCTCGTGCGCGGGGACGGGGACCGGCTGCCGCTGGCGAGCGGCGCGTTCGACCTCCTCACCTACGCCCAGGCCTGGCACTGGACCGACCCGGCCCGCTCCGTCCCCGAGGCCCGCCGGGTGCTGCGTCCGGGCGGGGCGCTCGCAGTCTGGTGGAACGACACGGACTCAGGCGTGCCGTGGATCGCCGAGCAGGAGGAGCGGCTGCGCGTCTTCTTCCGGGCCGCCGAGGGGGTGAACGGCTTCCGCACCCTGCCGGAGGGGCTGGGCGAGTTCACCACCCGCACCCTGCGCTGGTCCCGCCGCATCACGCTCGACGCCCACCTCGCCAACCTCGCCAGCCACTCCGCCTTCCTGGTCCTCGGCGAAGCCGGCACCCGCGAGTACTTCGCGGCGGAACGGGAGCTGCTGACCCCGCTCTTCCCGGACGGCACGGTCGAGGAGCAGTACGTGGTGACCCTCAGCGTCGCCCGGACGTGACGCGCCGGCGGTAGCGCACGCGCGGCGCCGCTGCCGGGGCTCGGCCCCGCACCCCGCGCCTCAAACGCCGGCGGGGCTGAATTGGTGCGGCGGGGCCGGAGTGGTGCGGCGCGGCTGGACAGCCCGGCTGAAAGATCGGGGCTCCGCCCCGGACCCCGCGCCTCAAACGCCGGCGGGGCTGAATTTGCGCGGCGAGGCCGGAGTGGTGCGGCGCGGCTGGACAGCCCGGCTGAAAGATCGGGGCTCGGCCCCGCACCCCGCGCCTCAAACGCCGGCGAGGCTGAATTGTTCGGCGGAGGCTGAATGGTGCGGCAGGGCTGGACCGGACGGTTGGGGCGGGGGTGGGTGTGTGTCGGGGTGATCCCCGCAGGGTGCCGAACGCAAGGTGCCTCCGCGCTCCGACCCCTGGAAACGTTCGGCGCCCGAGGAGACGCCCCGGCGCGCGCCCGCCCCCGCCTCAACCGGCCCCCCGCCCGACCCCGCCCCGGCACGACCGGCCCGAGCGGCGCAGCCAACCGGCGGCGCAGCCAACCCGCGGCGCAGCCGACCCGCGGCAGCCAACCGGCCCCTACCCTTCGCGCGGCCGCAGGACCTCCGCCCGGCAGGCCGACGGCGTGCCCCACGCGTCCCGCAGCGGGCGGGCCTTGCGCAGCCACAGGGACAGGTCCAGCTCCTCCGTGTAGCCGACCGCGCCGTGCAGCTGGAGCGCGGTCATCGCGGCCCGGTGGCAGGCTTCGCCCGCCGACAGCTTCGCCGCCGCCACGTCCGGCGCGGCCGGCGACAGGGCCGCCGCCCACACCAGCGGGCGGGCGAACTCCAGGGCGAGCAGGGTGTCCGCCAGGCGGTGCTTCACCGCCTGGAAGGACCCGATCGGGGCGCCGAACTGCGTGCGCTGCTTCGCGTACTCCACCGTCCTGGCCAGCAGCGCCTCGCCCACGCCCAGGCACTGGGCCGCCGTCAGCAGGCGCGCCCAGCGCAGGGCGACCTCCGCCGCCGCCACCACCGCCGGGCCCGCGGCCAGCAGTTCGCCGTCCGGGGCCGGCCGGTACAGCCGCCGCGCCGGGTCCGTCGAGGCCAGCAGCTCCCCGTGCCCGCCCGCCAGCCGCAGCTCGCCCGCCGGCGACACGGTGAAGCAGTGCGTCGCCGCGTCCGCGTCCAGGGCGTACGGGCCGCCGCCCGGCAGGGTCAGCGTGGCCGAGGACCCGCCCGCGACCAGGCCCGGGACGAACCGCTTCGCCAGCCCCTCGTCACCCAGCTCCGACAGGAGGACCGAGAGGGCCGCGCTCTCCACCAGCGGCCCCGGCACCCCCGCCCGGCCCAGCTCCACGAAGCCGAGCGACAGCTCCACCGGGAGCAGCCCGAGGCCCTCGTACGGCTCCGGCGCGGCCAGCGCGAACAGGCCCGTCCCCGCCAGCCGGGACCGCAGCGCCCGCCCCGGCCCGTGCTCGCCGCCCGCCCAGGCCCGTACCGTCGCCGGGACCCCCGCCGAGCCCAGCAGGGAGCGCAGCGTACGGGCGAAGTCCGACTGCTCGTCGGTCGGCAGGAAGCGCATCAGCGGCGGCCCTTCGGAAGGCCGAGCAGCCGCTCGGCGATGATGTCGCGCTGGATCTCGTTCGTCCCCGCGTAGATCGGCCCGGCCAGGGAGAAGACCCATGGCTCGGCCCACTCGCCCTCCGCCAGCTCCGCGTCCGCGCCCAGCAGGTCGAGCGCCGTCTCGTGCAGGGCGATGTCGTACTCCGACCAGAACACCTTGTTCAGACTGGACTCGGCGCCGATGTCCCCCACTCTCGGCTCCGCTCGAGCGGGGGTGCCCCCACCGCCCGCCGCGAACCGGGCGGCGCCCGCCCAGGTGAACAGCTCGTAGGCGCGCGCCCCGACCACCGCGTCCGCCACCCGGTCCCGCAGCGCGGTGTCCGAGGGGTCCCCCTGCGCACGCCACAGCCCGGACAGCCGGTCCGCCGCCGCCAGGAAGCGGCCGGGGGAGCGCAGGGTCAGCCCCCGCTCGTTGCCGGTCGTCGACATCGCGATCCGCCAGCCCTGCCCCGGCTCCCCGATCACGTCCTCGTCCGGTACGAAGACGCCCTCCAGGAAGAGCTCCGCGAAGGCCGGCTTGCCGTCGAGGCGGCCGATGGGCCGCACGGTGACCCCCGGCGCCCGCAGGTCGAACATCAGGTACGTCAGCCCCTGGTGCGGTTTCGGGGTGTCCGGGTCGGTGCGGAAGATCCCGAAGGCGCGGTCGGCGAAGGCCGCCCGCGAGGACCAGGTCTTCTGCCCGGACAGCAGCCAGCCGCCCTCCGTCCGCACCGCCCGCGACCTCAGCGAGGCCAGGTCGGAGCCCGACTCCGGCTCCGACCAGGCCTGCGCCCAGATCACCTCGCCGCTCGCCATCGACGGCAGCACCCGGGCCCGCTGCTCCGCCGTCGCGTGGTCGAAGAGGGTCGGCGCGAGGAGGTTGATGCCGTTCTGCGAGACCCGGCCGGGCGAGCCCGCCGCCCAGTACTCCTCCTCGAAGACCAGCCACTTCACGAGGTCCGCGCCCCGGCCCCCGTACTCCTCGGGCCAGGACACCACCGACCAGCGGTCCGCGTGCAGCAGCGCCTCCCACTCCCGGTGGGCCGCGAACCCCTCCCGCGTCTCCAGCGAGGGCAACGGCCGCGCCGGGACGTGCTCGGCCAGCCAGGCGCGCGCCTCGGCCCGGAAGGCCTCCGTGTCCGCCGTGTGCACCAGCTCCATCAGCCGTTCGCCTCCTTCAGGGCGGCGCTCTTCATGGCGGACACGTTCATGCCGCCGAGCGAGTCCGCGGCCGTCTCCGCGTGGTGGGCGTGCGCCGGGTGGTGCAGGCCGAACACCGAGTCCATGCCGGTGTGCAGCCCCTGGAGGTCCTCGGCCCGGTTGACGGAGAAGTGCTCCCCGGCCCCCGCCAGGACGACCACCCGCACCTCGGGATCGTCGGCGGCGCGGTAGAAGGCGTCGTCCAGGGCGTAGGTCATGGCGCTGTTCTGCGCGTTGCGGTAGCGGGGGCGGTTCATGGTCACGTACGCGACCGGGCCGCGCCGCTCGTACAGCACCACCGGGGCTTCGGGCATGCGGAGATCCTTCCCTAACAAGTGTTTGGTAGGTTAACGTACCGCCATGAGCAGCGTCGAGGAGTTCCGCACCGAGGTTCGGAGTGGGCTACGGGCCCACCTCACCGGCGAGTTCGCCACCCTCAAGGGTCGCGGCGGACCCGGCCGGGAGCCCTGGTCCCGCCGGCACCGCGAGCTCGGCGAGCTCGCCATGGACGTGTGCGCCGCCGCCTCGCTCCTCGCGGCGGGCGCGCACGGGGACCCGTACGCGCCCGACGACCGGCAGCGGCTCTTCCCCTTCTCCCGCGCCGACACGATCTGCGCGGGCTCGGACGAGATCCGGCGCACCCTCATCGCCGAGCGGATCCTCGGCCTTCCCAAGGAGGTACGGGCGTGAGCACCCCCGACTACGTCCCCGGGCACGGACTGCTGAAGGACCGCACCGCCGTCATCACCGCGGCCGCCGGAGCCGGGATCGGTGGGGCCACCGCCCGCCGCTTCCTGGAAGAGGGAGCCCGCATCGTCATCGGCGACGCCCACGCCCGCCGCCTCAAGGAGACCGAGGAGGCGCTCGCCGCCGAGTTCGGGACGGACCGCGTCACCTCCCTGCCCTGCGACGTCACCGACGAGGACCAGGTCGCCGCCCTCTTCGCGCTCGCCGAACAGACCCACGGCCGCCTCGACGTCGTCGTCAACAACGCCGGACTCGGCGGCACCGCCGCCCTCGTCGACATGACCGACGAACAGTGGGGCAAGGTCCTCGACGTCACCCTGAACGGAACCTTCCGCTGCACCCGCGCCGCACTGCGCTCGTTCCGGACGTCCGGCGGGGGCGGGGTCGTCGTCAACAACGCCTCCGTCGTCGGCTGGCGCGCCCAGACCGGCCAGGCCCACTACGCCGCCGCCAAGGCCGGGGTGATGGCACTGACCCGCTGCGCGGCCCTGGAGGCCGCGGAGTTCGGCGTACGGATCAACGCGGTCGCCCCGAGCCTGGCCATGCACCCGCACCTGGTGAAGGTCACCAGCGCGGAGCTGCTGGCCGAACTCACCGCCCGCGAGGCCTTCGGCCGGTACGCCGAACCCTGGGAGGTCGCCAACGTCATCGTCTTCCTGGCCAGCGGCTATTCCTCGTACATGACGGGCGAGACCGTGTCGGTCAGCAGCCAGCACGCCTAGGCCGAGAATGGACGCGTGCCAACGAACCAGCCGAACCAGCCGACACCCAAGAAGAAGCCGCAGGTGACGGCCTCGCCCGAGCGGCGCCGTGAACTCCTCGACACCGCCGCCGAGGTCTTCGCCGCCCAGGGCTACAACGCCACTACCGTCCGCAAGATCGCCGACGCCGCCGGCATGCTCGCCGGCAGCCTCTACTACCACTTCGATTCCAAGGAATCGATGCTCGACGAGATCCTCTCCGCCTTCCTGACCGAACTGTGGGAGGGGTACGACACCGTCCTCGCCGCGGGCCTCGGCCCCAGGGAGACCATCGAGGCCCTCGTCACCGAGTCCTTCCGGGAGATCGACAGGCACCGCGCCGCCGTCGCGATCTACCAGAAGGAGTCCCGCACGCTCTGCGCGCAGCCCCGCTTCCACTACCTGTCCGACTCGCAGCAGAAGTTCGAGAAGGCCTGGCTGGGGACGCTGGAGCGGGGGGTCGCCGCCAAGGTCTTCCGCGCCGACCTCGACATCCGCCTCACCTACCGCTTCGTGCGCGACACGGTGTGGGTGGCGGCGTCCTGGTACCGGCCGGGCGGACAGCACAGCCCCGAGGAGATCGCCCGCCAGTACCTGTCGATGGTGCTGGACGGGATCGCCCTCCGCCCCACGTGACAGATCCGATCCGAGGAGTCCCGATGCCCGAGGCCTACATAGTCGACGCGGTACGCACCCCCGTGGGGCGGCGCAAGGGCGGACTGTCCGCCGTCCACCCGGCCGACCTGGGTGCACACGTCCTGAAGGCGCTGGTCGAGCGGTCCGGGGTGGACCCGGCCGCCGTGGAGGACGTGGTGTTCGGCTGCCTCGACACGGTGGGTCCGCAGGCAGGCGACATCGCGCGGACGGCCTGGCTGGCCGCGGGCCTCCCGGAGGAGGTGCCCGGGGTCACCGTCGACCGCCAGTGCGGATCCTCGCAGCAGGCCGTGCACTTCGCGGCGCAGGGGGTGCTCTCCGGTACCCAGGACCTGGTGGTCGCGGGCGGCACCCAGAACATGTCGATGATCCCGATCGCCTTCGCCTCGCGGCAGGCGGCGGAACCCCTGGGGCTCACGGAGGGCCCGTACGCGGGATCGGCGGGCTGGCGGGCCCGGTACGGCGACGCCCCGGTCAACCAGTTCCACGGCGCCCAGCTCATCGCGCGGAAGTGGGGGATCAGCCGGCAGGACATGGAGGAATTCGCGCTCCGCTCCCACCGGCGGGCGATCCGGGCCATCGACGAGGGCCGCTTCGCGCGCGAGACGGTGGCGTACGGGGACGTGAGCGTGGACGAGGGCCCGCGCCGGGACACGACGCTGGAGAAGATGGCGGCCCTCAAGCCGGTGGTCGAGGGCGGCACCATCACCGCCGCGGTCTCCTCCCAGGTCTCGGACGGCGCGGCGGCCATGCTGATCGCCTCCGAGCGGGCCGTACGGGAACACGGCCTGCGGCCCCGCGCCCGCATCCACCACCTCTCGGTCCGCGGCGAGGACCCGATCCGCATGCTGTCGGCGCCGATCCCGGCGACGGCGTACGCGCTCAAGAAGACCGGCATGTCGCTGGCCGACATCGACCTGGTGGAGATCAACGAGGCCTTCGCCCCGGTGGTGCTGGCCTGGCTCAAGGAGACCGGAGCCGATCCGGAGCGGGTCAACGTCAACGGCGGCGCGATCGCCCTGGGCCACCCCCTGGGCGCGACGGGGGTGAAGCTGATGACCACGCTCCTGCACGAGCTGGAGCGCACCGGAGGCCGCTACGGCCTCCAGACGATGTGCGAGGGCGGCGGCCAGGCCAACGTGACGATCATCGAGCGGCTCTGACCCCGGCCCCGGCGGGGGCCCCGACACCCCCGGCGGAGCCGGGCCCCGCCGGGACTTTTCACACGGACGGCGCAGGTCACACGGCCGTGGGTACACCGACGCACGGAGGTGTGCTAGCTTAGAGCTCGTTGCAGTTGTGGTACCCATGAACTTTATGTGCGCCTGACGGGAATGATCCTCAGGCGCTTTTATTGTTTTGCCGGACTCTCCGGATGGGGCCCTTTGCCGCCTATTCAGGAGATTCAAAATGGCACTTGGCACCGTGAAGTGGTTCAACTCGGAAAAGGGCTTCGGCTTCATCGAGCAGGACGGTGGCGGCCCGGACGTCTTCGCCCACTACTCGAACATCGCCACCCAGGGCTTCCGTGAGCTCCAGGAGGGCCAGCGCGTGTCCTTCGACGTCACCCAGGGCCAGAAGGGCCCCCAGGCGGAGAACATCCTCCCCGCCAACTAAGTATTTCAGCTTGCCGGGGTCCGCACCGTGAGGTGCGGACCCCGGCTTGTCTGCTGTTTCGACCTTGTTGTACCTGCCGGTTTCAGGAGGGCATTTCCGCATGACCAGCTCCAGCTCCGCACGACCCAGCCGCCGCCCCACCCGGGGCCGAGGCGCGGCCCAGGGACGTCCGAAGGCTGGTGCGGGACGGCAGAAGTCCGCCCCCGTTGCCAGGCCGCAGGAATTCACCATGCCCGAACCGCTGACCCCGGCGCTCCCGCCGGTCGCCGCGTTCGAGGACATGGACATGCCCGAGGCGCTGCTGAAGACCCTCGCCGCCCAGGGCGTCACCGAGCCGTTCCCGATCCAGGCCGCGACGCTGCCGAACTCGCTCGCCGCCCGTGACCTGCTCGGCCGCGGCCGCACCGGCTCCGGCAAGACGCTGGCCTTCGGCCTGGCGCTGCTGGCCCGTACCGCCGGCCACCGCGCGCAGCCGAAGCAGCCGCTCGCGCTGGTCCTCGTACCGACCCGTGAGCTCGCGCAGCAGGTCACCGACGCCCTTTCCCCGTACGCCACGGCCGTCAACCTGCGCATCGCGACCGTCGTCGGCGGCATGTCGATCAACCGTCAGTCCGGCGCCCTGCGCCGCGGCTCCGAGGTGCTCGTCGCCACCCCCGGCCGTCTGAAGGACCTCATCGACCGCGGTGACGCCGACCTCTCGCAGGTGGGCATCACCGTCCTCGACGAGGCCGACCAGATGACCGACATGGGCTTCATGCCGCAGGTCACCGCGCTGCTCAAGCAGGTGCGGCCCGAGGGCCAGACCATGCTCTTCTCGGCGACGCTCGACAAGAACATCGACAAACTCGTCAAGATGTTCCTGCACGACCCGGTCGCCTTCTCCGTCGACCCGTCCGCCGGCGCGGTCAGCACGATGGAGCACCACGTCCTGTACGTCATGGACGAGACCGACAAGAAGGCCGTGGCGACGCGTATAGCCGCTCGCGACGGCCGGGTGATCATGTTCGTGGACACCAAGCGCGGGGTCGACCGCATGGTCAAGAAGCTCCTCGCGGACGGCGTCCGCGCCTCCGGCCTGCACGGCGGCCGCTCCCAGCCGCAGCGCAACCGCACCCTGGACTGGTTCAAGACGGGCGAGGTCACCGCGCTGGTGGCGACGAACGTCGCCGCGCGCGGCATCCACATCGACGACCTCGACCTCGTCGTCAACGTGGACCCGCCCACCGACCACAAGGACTACCTGCACCGCGGCGGCCGTACCGCCCGTGCCGGCGAGTCCGGCAGCGTGGTCACCCTGGTGCTGCCCGACCAGAAGCGGGACATGACCCGTCTGATGTCGGACGCCGGGATCTCCCCGCGCACCGCGCAGATCAAGTCCTCCGACGAGGAGCTGTCCCGGCTGACCGGCGCCAAGGAGCCCTCGGGCATCCCGGTGGTGCTGGACGTGCCGCAGCCGACCCCGCCGAAGCCGCGCAACGGCTCCGGCTCCGGTTCGGGCTCCGGCTCGCGCCGCCGTTCGGGCGGGCCGCGCACCGGCTCCGCCACGGGCGGCGCCCAGCCGGCGGCCGGCGGTCGCGGCCGCCGTTCCGGTGGCGGTGCCTCCGGGCAGGCCCCGGCGGCCGCCGGGTCGGGCCAGGCCCGCCGCGGCGGTCAGGGCGGCGGCGCGGCGGCCGGCTCCGGCGAGCGCGGCCGGCGTACCGGTGGCGGCGCGGCCTCCGGCGGTGCGGCCGCGGCTTCGGCGCGCAGCCGCGTCGGATCGGGCGGGCAGGGCCGCCGCCGCGCGGTCTGACGTACACGGTGACCACGACGCCGGGCAGTGCTTCGCGCACTGCCCGGCGTCGTGCTGTCCGCTAGCGGACCAGCTTGTTCTGGAGCTTCGCCAGCGTCCACAGGTCCAGGCCGAGGCCCTCGGTCAGGTAACCGTAGAAGCTGCCGTAGTCCGCCTCCATCCGCGCCGTCGCCGCGTCCAGGTAGTCCTGGCGGACCTCCTGGAGCGGGATCAGCAGGTCGGGGTTCTGCATGCGCCCCGACTGCTTGAGGCCCGCCCGCAGCCGGGCGTCGTAGGCGGCGCGGAAGGTGTTCGACGCCAGGTAGTCGCGCTCGGCGGTGTCCTCGGGGACGGCCAGCGCGCGCAGCAGGACGTAACTCATCCAGCCGGTCCGGTCCTTGCCGGACGTGCAGTGGTAGAGGACCGGGCCCTGGCCGCCGTCCGCGAGCTCCCGCAGGGTCGCCGCGAACTGCACCCGGTTCTCGGGGCCGGTCACGAACGTCCGGTAGATGTCGCGCACGTAGGCCTCGGCGCGGCCGCCGCCGAGCATCTGCTCCTGCGTGACGGGGTCGCCACTGGCGATCGCGTCGACGAGGGTTCCGTAGAGGCCCAGGTCACTGACCGGGCGCGAGGTGGCGGTGAGCCCGGACGGCAGCCGGTCGGCGCCGTCGTACTGGAGCTCCATGGGGATGCGGAAATCGACGACCTTCGTGAGGCCGAGACCGGAGACGGTGGTGACGTCGGCGTCGGTCAGCTTGCTCAGTGCGTCGGAGCGGTAGACGAGTCCCTGGCGGACCTCGCCGCCGGTCCAGGTGCGGTAGCCGCCGATGTCACGGACGTTGACGGCGCCCTGGAGGGAGATCTGGCGAATCGTTTCTGCTTGGGGCTGGGCCTGGTGGTGCCGGGCGCTGACCCCGGCTCCGGGCGCCGCCGCGTACGCGGAGGCGGGCAGGGTCCCGATGGCGAGAGCGGCGGCGGCCGCCGCTCTCGCCAGGCGGATGCGGGCACGGCTCATGGAGGCGACTCCTGTGACGGAGAAGGGGGATCACCCTGGTGGTGGCAGGGTGCGGAGCGAGTGCAGTGCTTCGAGTGCCTGTTGTGCCTCGGCCATGACGCGGGAGACGAGCTCCGCGCAGGACGGGAGATCGTCGATCACCCCCGCGACCTGGCCCGATGCCATGACGCCGAGGTCCGTACGGCCCTCGACCATGGACGCCTTGAGGAGCATGGGGGTGTTCGCGGCGAGCAGGACCTGGCTCCAGGACAGGTCCTTGCCGTGTTTCATCGCGAGGCCGTCGCGGACCATCTGCGGCCAGCTCAGCCCCGACAGCTTCCGGAAGCCGGCCGCGTGCCGGACCGCCCGGGCCAGTGCCCGGGTGCGGCCCGCCCGCTCCAGGGAGTCGACCAGCGCGGTGCGCAGCATCCGGTGCGGCAGCCCGTCCACGGCGGTGGTGACGGTGACGTCCTTGACCGTGGCCCTCAGGTACTCGGCCTTCACGGCGTCCGGGACGGTGGAGTCCGAGGTCAGCAGGAACCGGGTGCCCATGGCGATGCCCGCGGCCCCGTACGACAGGGCCGCGACCAGTCCGCGGCCGTCGCTGAAGCCGCCCGCCGCGACCACCGGGATGTCCACGGCGTCCACCACCTGGGGTAGCAGCACGGTCGTGGCCACGTCCCCGGTGTGCCCGCCGCCCTCGCCGCCCTGGACGATCACCGCGTCGGCGCCCCAGGCCGCGACCTTCTCGGCGTGCCGCCGGGCCCCGATCGAGGGGATGACGACCACGCCCGCCTCCTTGAGCCGCCCGATCAGCTCCTTGGAGGGCGCGAGTGCGAAGGAGGCGACCCGCACCCCCTCGTCGATGATCAGCTGGGCGCGCTCGGCCGCGTCCCCGGCGTCCGCGCGCAGGTTGACCCCGAAGGGAGTTCCCTCCGGGACGCGGGACTTGACCTCGTGGACCGCCGACCGCAGCTGGTCCATGGTCATCGTCGCCGAGGCCAGGATCCCCAGCGCCCCCGCGTTCGCCGCGCCCGACACCAGGCGGGGGCCGGCGACCCAGCCCATGCCGGTCTGCACGATCGGGTGCTCGACGCCGACCAGCTTGGTGAATGCCGTCTCCATCGGATCAGCCCCGCACTTCGCGCTCGCGCAGCCCCTCGGGGTCGATCACCTCGCGGATCAGCCGCAGCTCGTCCGGCGTCGGCTCCCGCGTGTACGGGACCTCCTCGGCGGCGGCCAGCTCGAACCCGGTGGCCGCCCTGACCTCCTCTACGGTGACCCCCGGGTGCACCGAGACCAGCCGCATCGCGTGGCCGGGGCCGCCGAAGTCGAAGACGCCGAGATCGCTGACCACCCGGGGGAGGTGGTGGAAGCGGGTCACCCCGGCCGCCTCGGCGCGGTCGTAGCCGACCCCGCTGACCATGTCCACGCGCGCGACGAAGACCCGGGTGGAGTGCTTGGGCACCCAGTAACTCACCGGATTGTTCAAGGTGTTGACGGGGGCCCCGCGCACCCCGAGGAGCTGGCGGGCCGGCCGCTCCCAGTCGCCGATGCAGGAGATGTTCTGGTTGCCGAAGCGGTCGATCTGGCCGGCGCCCATCATCACGTGCCGCCTCCCGCCGGTGACCATGGTCAGGTGGCGCCGGTACGGGAGCCAGCCCTCAGCCGTGCCGTCGAGGCCGACGAGCAGGGCCTCGCCGTCGGTCAGGAGCAGGTCGGGGGAGAAGGTCCGCTTCGCGAGCCGGGCCCCGAAGGAGGGGATCAGGCCCATCGGGCTGGCGAGGACCTCGCCGTTGTCGCGCCAGGCCTCGGCGCAGGCGATCACGCAGTATTCGGCGCGGGTGACGGTCGCGGTGGGCGGCGTGGTGGTCACGGCTGCTGCTCCTCGTGCCAGGTCCGTACGGCGGACTGGTAGTCGTGCTCGCCCGCCCCGGAGAGGAAGCGTGCCGAGAACTCGGGCCAGGGGGTGGTCGCGTAGAGCTTCTGGAAGGGCTCGTCGCGGCCGTAGTCGGGGACGCAGGAGGTGAAGTGCGCGCCATTCGGGGTCTCCACGACGCCGGTGACGGAGTGGCGGCTGACGAGCAGGGACTGCGGGGGGCCGGCGTTGGCGAGCTCGGCGCTCTCGACGAGCTGCTCGCAGGAGACGTAGGCGGCGTCGGCGGCCTCGCAGAAGAGGTCGTCGAAGTACGGGTCCGGGCCCAGGTACTGGGCGTTGCCGAGGCGGTCGGCCCGGTTCAGGTGGACCAGGGCGGCGTCCATCCGCAGCGCGGGGACGGCGACGAGCTCCTCGCCGTCGGCGTAGGGGGAGGTGACCGTGCGCAGCTCGGGGTTGACCCGCATCACGTCGGAGCCGAGGCCGGCGCGGACGGGGAGGAAGGGGAGCCGGTTGGCGGCGGCGTGCAGGCCCCACATGAACATGGCCTCGTCGAGCTCGGTGAGGGTGAAGGCGGCGCGCTCGCGGGCGGCCCGGAAGTGGGGCTCCAGGGGGATGGAGTCGAGGGTGGCGAAGGGGGCGACGAGGTGGCGGATGCGGCCGGCGGCGGCCAGCAGCCCGACGTCGGGGCCGCCGTACGAGATCACGGTGAGATCGGTGATCTCGGAGCGGAGCAGTGCCCGCACCAGGGCCATGGGCTTGCGCCGGGATCCCCAGCCGCCGATGCCGACGGTCATTCCGCTGCGCAGCTGTCCGACCACCTCCTCGGGGGTCATGGACTTGTCGGTCATGAGCGCTCTCCCTTCCCGAAGGTGTCGCGGACCCGGTCGGCCACTCCGCTGAGGTTGGCCTCGAAGGTGAAGCCCTGCTCGAAGCGGTAGCTGCGGCGGACGTCCACGGGGTCGATGCCGTTGATGGCCGCCTTGGCCAGCCGGATCAGGTAGCCGTCCTTCCGGGCGATCTCGGCGGCCAGTTCCAGGGCGGCGGCGCGCAGTTCGCCCGGCGGGACCACCTTCCAGACCGAGCCGTGCGCGTGCAGTTCGGCGGCGGTGGCGGTGCGCGAGGTGTAGTACAGGGCCCGCATCAGGTGCTGCGGGACCAGGCGGGCCAGGTGGGTGGCGGCGCCGAGCGCGCCCCGGTCCAGCTCCGGCAGGCCGAAGGCGGCGTCGTCGGAGGCGACGATCGCGTCCGCGTTGCCGACGAGGCCGATGCCGCCGCCCAGGCAGAACCCGTTCACGGCCGCGACGACCGGCACCTCGCACTCGTAGACGGCGGCGAAGGCCTCGTAACAGCCCCGGTTGGCGCCGATGAGGGCGGCGTGACCGCTGTCGCGCTGCATCTCCTTGACGTCGACCCCGGCGTTGAACCCGCGGCCCTCGGCGGCGAGGACGACGCACCGGACCTCGGGGTCGCGGCCGGCGGCGCGGAGGGCGTCGGCGAGGTCGTACCAGCCCTGCACGGGCAGCGCGTTGACGGGCGGGAAGTCGACTGTGACGAGTGCGATGCCCTTGTCCGGGCCGGAGGTGGAGACACCCATGAGCGGATCAGCTACCTTTCCACCAAACATTTGTTAGGTGAGGAAGGTAGCAGCCCATGGAGCTCGACGGGAGGGTCGTCGTCGTCACCGGAGGAACCCGGGGCGTCGGAGCCGGGATCGCCCGCTCGTTCCTCGCGGCCGGCGCGGACGTCGTCGTCTGCGCCCGGCGGCCGCCGGAGGAACCGGTCTCGGCGGATGGCCGGAAGGCCTCCTTCAACGCCGTCGACCTGCGCGATCCCGCCGCCGTACAGGACTTCTTCGGCACGGTCGTCAGCCGGTACGGGCGCCTCGACTGCCTGGTCAACAACGCCGGCGGCACCCCGTACCGGCTGCTGGGGGAGGGCGAGGCGGAACGCCACGCGCGGGTCGTCGGGCTGAACCTGGTGGCGCCGATGACGGCCTCGCTCGCGGCGTACCCGTGGCTGCGGGAGGCCCGCGGGTCGGTGGTGATGATCGGCAGCGTCAGCGGCACCCGGCCCTCGCCGGGGACGGCGGCGTACGGGGCGGCGAAGGCGGGCCTGGAGAACCTGGCCCGGTCCATGGCCGTGGAATGGGCGCCCGAAGTCCGGGTGAACTCGCTGGTCCTGGGCATGGTGCGGACCGAGCTGACGCACCTGCACTACGGGGACGAGGCCGGGGTCGCGGCCGTGGCCGCGACCGTCCCGCTCGGGCGGCTGGCACAGCCCTCGGACGTGGGGGAGGCCGCGGTGTTCCTGGCCTCCGGCCGGGCGGCGTACGTGAGCGGGGCGAGCCTGCTGGTGCACGGCGGCGGGGAGCGCCCGGCGTTTCTGGATGCGGCAACTGTCAACAAGGAGAGTTGAGATGGCGGGACTGTGCGAGGGCCGGGTCGTGGTCGTGACGGGCGCGGGGCGGGGGTTGGGCCGGGCCCATGCGCTGGCCTTCGCGGCCGAGGGGGCGCGGGTCGTCGTCAACGACCTGGGCGTCGGCCTGGACGGGCTGCCCGGGCCGGACGGTCCGGCGGCGCGGGTGGTCGCCGAGATCGAGGCGCTCGGCGGGGAGGCGGTGGCGCACGGCAGGGACATCGCGACCTCCGGGGGCGCGACCTCCCTCGTGGAGACGGCGCTCGGCGCGTTCGGGCGTCTGGACACCCTGGTCAACAACGCCGGGTTCCTGCGGGACCGGATGCTGGTCAACCTGGACGAGGACGACTGGGACGCGGTCATGCGCGTCCACCTGAAGGGGCACTTCCTGCCGCTGAAGGCGGCGGCCCGGTGGTGGCGGGCGGAGGCCAAGGCCGGCCGGCAGGTCGCGGCCCGGGTGGTCAACACCTCCTCGGGGGCCGGGCTGCTGGGCTCGGTCGGCCAGGGCAACTACAGCGCGGCCAAGGCCGGCATCCTCGGCCTCACCATGGTCGCGTCGGCGGAGATGGGCCGGTACGGGGTCCAGGTCAACGCGATCGCCCCGGCGGCCCGGACCCGGATGACGGAGCAGACCTTCGCGCAGACCATGGCCGCCCCGGAGGAGGGCGGCTTCGACGCGATGGCACCGGAGAACGTGTCCCCGTTGGTGGTGTGGCTGGGCTCGGACGCCTCGGCCGGGGTCACGGGCCGGGTCTTCGAGGCGGAGGGCGGCCGGATCACGGTCATGGAGGGCTGGCGGCCCGGCCCCACGGCCGACCGTGACTCCCGCTGGACCCCCGCCGAGGCAGGCGAGGCCACGCTGAAACTCCTCGCCGCGGCGCAGGCTCCGCTGCCGGTGTACGGCGCGCGGTAGCGGGGGCCGGTCCGGTCCCGGCGGCCGGGGCGGAGGCTAAGGTTCCTGGTCCGGGACACGAGCCGAAGGGACACGAACCGACGATGGCCGTCACACCGACCCCGCAGAAGATCACCACGTTCCTGATGTTCGAGGGGCGGGCCGAGGAAGCCATGGGCTTCTACATCTCGCTCTTCGACGACGCGGAGGTGCTCTCCCTCAGCCGCTACGGCCCCGACGAGACCGGACCCGGGGCCGGGCCCGAGGTAACCGTACGGCACGCGACCTTCTCCCTGGCCGGCCAGCAGTTCATGTGCATCGACAGCCCGGCCAAGCACGCGTTCGGCTTCACGCCCGCGGTGTCGCTGTACGTCCAGTGCGCGGACGAGGCCGAGATCGACCGCCTCTACGGCGCGCTCGCCGAGCAGGGCCAGGAGCTGATGCCCCTGGGCTCGTACGGATTCAGCCACCGGTTCGGCTGGGTCAACGACCGCTTCGGCGTCTCCTGGCAGCTGAACGTCGCGGCCCCACCCAGCGCGGGCGGGTGACGCGACGCGCTCAGGCCTCGGCGTCGCCCGGCCCGGGCTGCTCCAGGCCGAGCATCTCCAGGGCCGGCCCCGGCCCGGAGCTCCGACAGCCTTTCCCGCTCGGCGGGAACACGCCCTCCCGCCCTCGGCCGCCCCGCGCCTCCCGTCTGCCGCACCCCACCCACACACCACCGCAGCCGGGAGGCCCCCGTGCTGAACGACCGGCACCGGCGCGAGGCCGTAGCGATCCTGTAGGCCGCGCGGCGACGGAGCTCCCGGTCCGGCCGCTGACCGAGCTCTACGAGGGCATCGGCGCGCGGGACGCGTACGGGATCCAGCTCCTCAACATCCGCCGCCGCTGCGCCGAGGGCGCCGCCGTCACCGGGCACAAGGTAAACGAGGCGGACCCGGCCGAGGGCTACGTCCTGGCCTGCCAGGCCCTCCCGCTCGGCCCCGCCGTGCGGATCACGTACGGGTGAAGGGGGTGTCGGGCAGGACGCGCGGCCGCTAGCTTCTCCGGGGAAAGCGCTTGCGGCGCGCGGCAATCGGTTCGGGAAGCGGGGCTGGGCCCATGTCCGACACCATCACGCTCGCCGTCGTCGGGGCGGGGGAGCGGGGGAGCGGCCACGCCGGATGGGCCCTGGCCCATCCGGACCGGGCCCGGGTGGTCGCGGTAGCCGAACCGCGCGCGCCCAGGCGGGAGCGGCTCGCCGCCGCCCACGGCATCGACGGCCGGTACGTGCTCGGCGACTGGCGGGAGCTGGCCGCCCTCGGCCGGATCGCGGACGCGGTGCTCGTCTGCACCCTGGACCGCGACCACCTGGAGCCGGTCCTCGCGTTCGCCGCGCTCGGCTACCACATCATGCTGGAGAAGCCGATGGCCCTCACGGAGGACGAGTGCCGGCGCATCGTCGACGCCGTCGAGCGGGCCGGCGTCATCCTCTCCGTCGGGCACGTCCTGCGCTACACGCCCTACACGCGGACCCTCAAGGACCTCGTCGACTCCGGCCGCATCGGCGAGATCGTGAGCGTCCAGCACCTGGAGCCGGTCGGCTTCTGGCACCAGGCCCACTCGTTCGTACGGGGCAACTGGCGGCGCGCCGACGAGGCGACGACCATGCTGATGGCCAAGTCCTGCCACGACCTGGACTGGCTCCAGTACGTGCTGGGGCGCCCGCCCGTACGGGTCTCCAGCTTCGGCCGCCTCTCCCACTTCCGGCCCGAGAACAGGCCGCCGGGTGCGGCGGACCGCTGCCTGGACTGCGCGGTGGAGCCCGACTGCCCGTACTCGGCGGCACGCGAGTACGGGGACCGGCTGGCCGACGGCCGCCACCGCTGGCCGCTGAGCGTGCTGATCGACGAGTTCACCCCGCGGGCCCTGGAGACCGCCCTGCGGGAGGGGCCCTACGGGCGGTGCGTGTACGCGTGCGACAACGACGTCGTCGACCACCAGGTGGTGGCCATGGAGTTCGACTCCGGGGCGACGGCCACCTTCACCATGACCGCCTTCACCGAGCAGGCGGACCGCCACACCCGGATCTTCGGAACCCGCGGCGAACTGCGGGGCGACGGCCGCGGCATCACGGTCTACGACTTCCTGACCCGCACCGAGGAGCGGGTCGCCATCGGCGCGGGCGGCCCGATGGACGCCGCGGGCGGCCACGGCGGCGGGGACGCCGGCCTCATGGACGCCTTCGTCGCCGCCGTCGCCACCGGCGACCCGGGCCTGGTCAGGTCGGGCCCGCGGGAGTCGCTCACCAGCCACCTGACGGTGCTGGCCGCCGAACGGGCCCGCTGCTCCGGCACGGTGGAGCCGGTGGGGCCGGCGCGCTGATTCCGGGGCCCAAACGAAGCGGGCCCGGCCCCCTGGCGAGGGGTCGGGACCGGGTCTTCGTTTCTTGCGGTGGGATATGACTACCCGCTACATCCACTCGCTGAACCGCAGCCAGCCCATCATGTTGTCCATCGGCTGTTCCGAGACCGCCGGCGCCAGGCCCTGCGGCCGTGCCTGGCTGGTCCTCGACCCCCGCTCGAGGGCCCGGTACCTCTTCGTCGGCCTCCTCCCCGGACAGCGGCGGATCGCGGCGGACCCGACGCCGGCCAACCCCAACCTGGCGCCCCTCGACAAGGCGCCCTACCACACGGTCCCCGTGCACCCGGGGGACATCGGCACCAAGGGCGGCCTGGTCACGGACGGGGACGGCCGGGTGCTCCGCGAGGACGGCGCGCCGATCGCCGGCCTCTACGCCTCCGGGAACTGCTCGGCGGCGGTGACGGGCGGGACCCACCCGGCCCGGGCGCCACGATCGGCCCGGCGATGGCCTTGGGCTGGGCGGCGGTCAACGCCATCGCCGCGGCGCTCGAAACCCCGGGGCGGGAACCCTCGGGTCAGGACAGCTTGCCGTTGTAGTCCGGCAGCTTGACGGTGCGCTCGGCGTGAGCGCCGACGAGGTCGGTCGGGCTGTTGCCGATGTTGGCGATGATCGTGTAACCGCGGGCCTCGATCTCCGCGCGCTTGCCCGTCTTGTAGGCGCTCACCTCGTCGAACAGGTCGGGCAGGTCACGCACGTAGAGCCCCGAGACCGGGTAGCCGACGGCCTTGAGGTTGCGCTCGGTGAGGGAGTGGATGATCCCCGGGCGGGCGGTGACGAAGAAGACGGCGACCCCGTGGGCGTTCGCGTACTGGGTCAGGTCGCGCACCTTGGTGATCGCCGGGGTGGGGAAAGTCCAGAACCAGTGGAAGTCCGTCTCCAGCGAGGTGTTGTCGATGTCGAGGACGAGGGCCGGCTTCTCGCCGGCGGGCGAGGCGGCGATGCGCTGCTCGATGGCGGGGCGGGCCGCGTCGACGGCGGCGGCCACGTCCCGCTGCCAGGTGGCGTAGTCGATGCCGAGGATCGCCGCGTTGCCACCGGGAGCGGAGGCGGACACGGAGACGGACGCGGGCGCCGGCGCCGGCGCGGCGGCGGGGGCCGCCTGGGCGGCGGTGGCCGGAGCCAGCGTCATGACGGTGGCTGCCGCGGCCACGCCGATGGCGGTGGTACGGGACATACGGGTGCGGCGGGTGCTGCGCATGTGGGGGCGCTCCTCGGTCACGAATTGACGTGTACGCGACCAGAGTTGGCGAGATCCGCCCCCGTGTCTACTGGCCGGTAAGAAACTTTTCGTGGCCGACCGGTGAATGAAGATCGTCCGGATGCCCCCCGTCGCTAGGTCTCGCAGTCGAGGACGGTGCGGCACAGGCCGCACCGGGCCCGGAGTCGCCCGCCCACCGGCAGCCGCAGCCGCTGCCCGCACACCGGGCACGGGAAGCTCACTCGCAGCCCGGGGCCGGAGTCCTCGTGCTCGAAGCGGTACGCCGGTCCCTCCGCCGACCGCTCCGCCGACCCCTTCGCCGGTCCGTCCGCCGGGGTGGGCCCGGACCGCCGGGCCTTCGCGTACCGCCGGCGCGCCAGTGGGCCCGCGGCCGCCAGCGGGGGCCGCCGGTGGTCCCGCTCGGCCTGCGCGCGCCCGCGCACGTACGCCTCGTACGCCTGCGGGCTGGTGAACCAGGTGGAGGGGTCCTCGCCGAACAGGGCGGCCCGTCGGGCGAGGACGTAGCCGAACTCCTCCGGTGTGAGGTAGCCGAACTTCTGGTGGGTGAGCGCGTCCTCGCGGTAGGCGTCGAGCAGCAGCCAGCCCGCCCCGAGGTAGACGGCGGCGGTGTCGGTGAGGATCTCGTTCTCCTCGGTGCCGGGGAAGCGCAGGCCGAGCCGGTGCAGCAGGACGTGGGTGACCTCGTGGGACAGGGCCGCCGCCAGGTCCCGGCGGTGGGTGCGGAAGCGGTCGCTGACCTCGACGAAGTACTCGGGACCCGCGGTCAGTTCCACGGTGGCCGCCTGCTCCATCGGCCGGAAGGCGACCACCATGCGCGCATCGGGCAGCCGGAGGGCGCGCACCATCGCCGAGGCCACCCGCTGCGCGCCCAGGTGCACGTCGTCGGCGGCGTCGAAGGCGGCGTCGGCGGGCGCGACGCTCGCGGCGTAGGCGCGGATCCCCTCCGCCGACAGGCGCCGGAAGAGCGCGGTGATCGAGGCCCGCACCGTCGCCAGATGCGGAAATCCGTGCTCGATCGGACCTCCCGGCCCACCGTTCTGCGTCATCGCGTCCCCTTCGCCGCAATCCCTGCCGTCCGAACGCATGATTGGCCGAAAATGCGTTCTTGATGGCGCCCGCAGCCCTGATGTGTCATGGACCCGTCATTCACCCGATGACGCGCACGGCCCAACCCCCCACGAAAGGCAGTGTGTTGACTGTGACCACCCTTGTGCAGTTCATGAAGCGCAGCCTCGCCGTCGGAGCCGTCGCCCTCGCGGCGGTCAGCCTCCAGCCCGGCTCCGCCTCCGCCGGTACGGCCCCCGTCGTCGGCGGCACCCGCGCCGCCCAGGGCGAGTTCCCCTTCATGGTGCGCCTCTCCATGGGCTGCGGCGGCGCCCTCTACACCCAGCAGATCGTCCTCACCGCCGCCCACTGTGTGAACGGCTCCGGCAACAACACCTCCATCACCGCCACCGCCGGAGTCGTCGACCTCAACAGCTCCAGCGCCATCAAGGTCAAGTCCACCAAGGTCCTCCAGGCCCCCGGCTACAACGGCAAGGGCAAGGATTGGGCCCTGATCAAGCTCGCCAAGCCCATCAACCTCCCCACCCTCAAGATCGCCGACACGAAGGCCTACGACAACGGCACCTTCACCGTCGCCGGCTGGGGCGCCACCCGCGAGGGCGGCGGCCAGCAGCGCTACCTGATGAAGGCCACCGTCCCCTTCGTCTCCGACGCCAGCTGCCAGTCCTCCTACGGCAGCGACCTCGTCCCCAGCGAGGAGATCTGCGCCGGCCTGCCCCAGGGCGGCGTCGACACCTGCCAGGGCGACTCCGGCGGCCCGATGTTCCGCCGCGACAACAACAACGCCTGGATCCAGGTCGGCATCGTCAGCTGGGGCGAAGGCTGCGCCCGGCCGAACTACCCCGGCGTCTACACCGAGGTCTCCACCTTCGCCGCCGCGATCAAGAGCGCCGCGGCGAGCATGTAGCACCCCCTCGTCCTTCCGGCCGGACGCGCACGGCGCGATCCGGCCGGAAGGACGAGGCGCCCCGCCCCGCCCGTGCGCAAGGCCGGTCGGAGCACCGTGCGGTTGCGGGCTCCCGGTGCGGCGCCGCCTCTGTGGCCGCCCCACACCCCCCACGCCTCAAACGCCGGCGAGGCTGGAGTGGTGCGGCGAAGCCGAAGGACCGGGACTCCGCCCCGCACCCCGCTCCTCAATCGCCGGAGGGGCTGGATGGTGCGGCGGAGGCTGGAGTGGTGCGGCCCAAAGATCGGGGCTCCGCCCGGGACCCCGCGCCTCAAACGCCGGCGGGGCTGGAGGGGTGCGGAGGGGCTGGATGGCGGGGCGAGGCCGGAGGGTGCGGTGGGGTTGGGTGGTGCGGCTCAAGGATCGGGGCTCCGCCCCGCACCCCGCTCCTCAAACGCCGGAGGGGCTGGATTGTGCGGCGGGGCTGGATTGGCGGTGAGGCCGAACCGGGCCGGTTGGGACGGGGGTGGGTGTGTGTCGGGGTGATCCCCGCAGGGCGTCGAACGCAATTCCGCCAGACCCTCCGACCCCTCGTCACGTTCGGCGCCCGAGGAGACGCCCCGGCGCGCGCCCGCCCCCGGCACAACCGGCCCCCCCGCCCGCTTGGCTTCGGCGCACCGGCCCCTGCCCCGCCGCCGGCCCGCGCGGCGCAGCCACCCGGCGCCCGCCCCCGGCACAACCGGCCCCCGCCGGCTCGGCCCCGGCACGACAGGCCTCCCGCCCGCTCGCTTCGGCGTAACCGGCCCCCCGTATCCGGCCCGAGCGGCGCAGCCGACTGGCGCTCGACGACGGGCCCGGGCGCCCCCACCGCCCACCCCGTCTCACAGGCCGACTGCCCGGAGACTCACCGGCCGTCGCCACGTATTCTCGGGAACCATGAACATCAGCGACCTCGACAACGGCGCGGGCCCGGGCGCGGGCACCGGCAAGGGCGCCGCCGGCGGCATCGACGAGAGCGTCACAGCCGAACTCGCCCGCCTGCGGGACAGCATCGACAACATCGACGCGGCCGTGGTCCACATGCTCGCCGAACGCTTCAAGTGCACCCAGCAGGTCGGCCACCTCAAGGCCCGGCACCAGCTGCCGCCCGCCGACCCGGGCCGCGAGGCCAGCCAGATCGCCCGGCTGCGCCAGCTCGCCGAGAACGCCAAGCTCGACCCCGCCTTCGCCGAGAAGCTCCTCAACTTCATCATCGCCGAGGTCATCCGCCACCACGAGACGATCGCCGCGGGCGAGGAGTAGCCGCCGCTCGGGAGCCGTGGACCGGAGCAGCAGCCGCGCAGCACAAAGCGCAGCACAAAGCGCAGGGCAAAGGGCAGGGCAAAGGGCAGCACAAAGCGCAGGGCAAAGGGCAGGGCAAAGGGCAGCGCAAGAGCCCGGCACAAGAGCGCAGCGCAAGGCGCAGCGCAAGCGCCGCGCAAAGCGCAGCGAAGAGGGAACCGGAAGACCGGGCTCCGTCGCCCGCTGGGGCAGCATGGGCCCCATGTCCGCACTGACGCGCAACGAAGCGCAGCTCCGAGCCCGGCTCCTCGACGTCCACCACTACGCCGTCACCCTCGACCTCACCAGCGGCGGCGGCGTCGACGACGACGAAACCTTCGACTCGACCACCGTCATCCGGTTCACCGCCCGCACCCCCGGTGACACCTTCGTCGAGCTGAAGCCGCAGGAGCTGCGCTCCGTCACCCTCGACGGCCGCCCCCTCGACCCGGCCGCCCTCGAAGACAACCGCCTCCCGCTCACCGGCCTCACCCGGGGCCCCCACGAGCTGCACCTCGACACGCGCATGCGCTACTCCCGCACCGGTGAGGGCCTGCACCGCTTCACCGACCCCACGGACGGGGAGACGTACGTCTACAGCCAGATGTTCATGGACGACGTCCAGCGCGTCTTCCCCGCCTTCGACCAGCCCGACCTCAAGGCCGTCTTCGAGTTCACCGTCACCGCCCCCGCCCACTGGACCGTCCTCGCCAACGGCATCACCACCCGCCTCGCCGACCGCGACACGGACGGCGCCGGCGTCTGGACCTCCGCCCCGACGCCCGTCATCTCCACCTACCTCGCCGCCGTCGCCGCCGGCCCCTGGCACAGCGTGACCGCCCAACACGCCGGACTCCCCTTCGGCATCCACTGCCGCCGGTCCCTCGCCCCCCACATGGACGCCGACGCCGACGAGATCCTGTCCATCACCAAAGACTGCTTCGACCGGTACCAGGAGAAGTTCGGCGAGCCGTACCCCTTCGACTCGTACGACCAGGCCTTCGTACCCGAGTTCAACTCCGGCGCCATGGAGAACCCCGGACTCGTCACCTTCCGCGACGAGTACATCTACCGCTCCGCCGTCACCGACACCGAACGCCAGTCCCGGGCCATGGTCATCGCCCACGAGATGGCCCACATGTGGTTCGGCGACCTCGTCACCCTCGCCTGGTTCGACGACATCTGGCTCAACGAGTCCTTCGCCGAGTACATGGGCTACCAGACCCTCACCGAAGCCACCCGCTTCACCGACACCTGGACCGACTTCGGCGTCACCCGCAAGCCCTGGGGCTACGACGCCGACCAGCGGCCCTCCACCCACCCCGTCGCCCCCGCTCCCGAAGACGTCCCCGACACCGCCTCCGCCCTCCTCAACTTCGACGGCATCTCCTACGCCAAGGGCGCCTCCGCCCTGCGCCAGCTCGTCGCCTGGCTCGGCGAGAAGGACTTCCTGGCCGGCATCAACACCCACTTCGCCCGCCACAAGTTCGCCAACGCCTCCCTCGCCGACTTCATCGACTCCCTCGCCGCCCACACCGAACGCGACGTCCGCGCCTGGGCCGACATCTGGCTGCGCACCACCGGCATCGACACCCTCGCCCCGCGCATCGAGGAAGCCGCCCACGGCGCCGACGGAGCCGCAGGCTGGACCCTCACCGTCGACCGCAGCGGCAGCCGCCCGCACCACGTCACCGTCGGCATCTACGACCGCGACCCCGCCGACGGCCGCACCCTCGAACCCCGCGAGCCCCTCGCCCTCGACATCCCCTCCGACGAGGTCGTCTCGGTGAGCGGCGCCCGCCCGGCGCTGCTCCTCCTCAACGACGGGGACTTCACCTACGCCAAGGTCCGGCTCGACGAGACCTCCCTCGAAACGGTCCTGCACGGCCTGTCCGGCATCCCCGACGCCCTCACCCGCGCCGTCGTCTGGAACGCCCTGCGCGACATGGTCCGTGACGGCGAACTGGACCCGCGGGACTACCTGCTGACCGCCGAGGCGCACCTGCCGCAGGAACACGACCTGGCCATCGTCCAGGGCGTGCTCTCCTTCGCCCGCACCCAGGTCGCCGTGCGCTACGTCGCCCCCGCGGAGCGGACCGCCGCCCTGGCCACCCTCACCACCATCGCCCGCGACCTGATCCGCCGCACCGAGGACGGCTCGGGGGCCGGCCTGCGCCTCACCGCCGTACGCACCCTCATCGACAGCGCCACCCGGCCCGACACGATCGACGCCTGGCTCGCCGACGACACCGTCCCCGGCGGCCCCGCACTCGACCCCGAGCTGCGCTGGCGTATCCTCGCCCGCCTCGCCGTCCTCGGCGCCGTCGAGGAGAGCGACATCGACGCCGCCCTCGCCGCCGACCCCAGCGCCACCGGCCAGGAGGGTGCGGCCCGCTGCCGCGCCTCTCTCCCCACCCCGGAGGCCAAGGCCGCCGCCTGGGACCGGCTCTTCCACGACGACAGCCTGTCCAACTACCTCTTCAGCGCCACCGCCCAGGGCTTCTGGCAGCCCGAACAGGCCGAGCTCGTACAGGAATACGTGGCCCGCTACTACCCCGACGCCGTCGCCCTCGGCGCCCGCCGCGGCCCCGCCATCGGCGAAGCCGCCGGCCGCTGGGCCTTCCCCGCCTACGCCGTCGACGAGGCCAACCTCCAGGCCGGCCACGCCTGCCTCGCCGACCCGGACATCCTCCCCCTCCTGCGCCGCAAACTCGTCGACCAGCTCGACGACCTCGCCCGCGCCCTCCGCGTCCGCACGGGCTGACCGGCCCCACCCCGTCCCTGGGGCTCCGCCCTGCTCTTTCAGCCCCTCCGGCGATTGAGGAGCGGGGTCCGGGGCGGAGCCCCGGGTCTTCGAGCCCCGCCGGCGCATGAGGCGAGGGCCGGGGCAGGGACACCACACCCACCGGAAACACCGGACAAACCCCGGCGGTTACCCCATTCGGGTCGGATCGTTGTACTGGCAGGGTGCCCCGCCCCGCACCCCTCCCAGCACCGGAGGACCCCGATGACCGCGCCGCCCGGCACTGGCACAGGCACTGGCACAGGCACTCCGCCCCCGCTCGCCGGCGGAGCCACCGGCCCCGCGGCGCTGCGGCCCCTCCTCGACACCGTCCTCGACGCCCTGCGGGCCGGAGCCCGGGACCGCGGCGGGCCGCTGCCCGCCGGCGGTCCCGAGGCACAGGCCGCCCGCGTCCGGGCCGCACTGGGCGACGTACTGCCCGCCCACGGAACCGGCGACCACGAAGCGCTCCGCACCCTCGTGCACACCCTCGCCGCGGGCGCCGCCGACCCCGCCGACCCCCTCTGCGCCGCCCACCTGCACTGCCCGCCGCTCGCCGTCGCGGCCGCCGCCGACCTCGCCGCCAGCGCCCTCAACCCCTCCCTCGACTCCTGGGACCAGGCGCCCGCCGCCTCCGCCGTCGAAGCCCTCCTCACCCAGGCCCTCGCCGCCGAGTTCTACGACACCCCCCACGCCGACGCCCTCGTCACCACCGGCGGCACCGAGGCCAACCAGCTCGCCCTGCTCCTCGCCCGCGAACGCCACGGCTCCGCCCTGACCGTCCTCCACGGAGCCAACGCCCACCACTCGATCCCGCGCGCCGCCTGGCTCCTCGGCCTGCGCCCGGCCACCGAACTCCCCACCCCCGCCGGCGTACTCGACCCCGCCCGCCTCGCCGAGGAACTCGCCGCGAACCCCGGCCCCACCCTCGTCACCGCCACCGCCGGCACCACCGACGCCGGACTGATCGACCCCCTCCACCGCATCGCCGACCTCTGCGACAGGTACGGCGCCGACCTCCACATCGACGCCGCGTACGGGGGCCTCCTCGCCCTCAGCCCCCGCCACCGCGACAAGCTCGCCGGACTCGGCCGCGCCCGCTCCCTCACCATCGACCTGCACAAACTCGGCTGGCAGCCGGTCGCCGCAGGACTCCTCGCCGTCCCCGACCGGGCCCTGCTCGCCCCCCTCGCCCACCAGGCCGACTACCTCAACGCCACCGACGACACCGAAGCGGGCCTGCCCGATCTCCTCGGCCGTTCCCTGCGCACCACCCGCCGCCCCGACGCCCTCAAGATCGCCACCACCCTGCGTTCACTGGGCCGTGACGGCCTCGCCCGCCTGATCGACCGCACCTGCGAACTCGCCCACGACCTCGCCGGACTCCTCGACGCCCACCCCGGCTTCGAACTCCACTCCGCCCCCACCATCACCACCGTCCTCTTCCGGCCCACCCACGCCGACGACGACCAGCTCGCCACCCTGCGCCGCACCCTCCTGCACGAAGGCCGCGCCGTCCTCGGCCGCACCCGCGCCGACGGCCGCCTGTGGCTCAAGGCCACGCTGCTCAACCCGCACACCACCGCGGGGGACTTGGACACCCTCATCGCCCTCCTGGAAGGCAGCACCCACCGATGACCGCCCAGCTCGATGCCCCCCACGACCTCGTCGGAATCGGCATCGGCCCCTCCAACCTGTCCCTCGCGGCCCTCGCCCACGGCCTGCCGCAGCAGGGCGCAGGCGAACTCGCCACCGCCTTCTACGACCAGCGACGCGACTTCCGCTGGCACCCAGGACTCCTCATCGAAGGAGCCACCCTCCAAGTCCCCTTCCTCGCCGACCTCGTCACCCTCGCCGACCCCACCAGCCCCTGGAGCTTCCTCAGCTACCTCAGGCACAAGGAACGGCTCTTCCCCTTCTACTTCGCCGAGCAGTTCCACATCCACCGCGCCGAATACGACGCCTACTGCCGCTGGGTCGCCGGCCGCGTCCCCGGGCTCCACTTCGGCCACCAGGTCGACGCCGTCCGCTGGAACCCCGAACGCGACCTCTTCGAAGTCGACTTCACCCAGCTCGACGCCGCCGGCGAGGTCGAGGCCCTCGGCCGCACCTACACCCGCCACCTCGCCCTCGGCATCGGCACCGCCCCCTACGTACCCGAACCCCTGCGCCCTCTCGCCGAAGCCCCCACCGTCCCCGTCATCCACTCCGCCGACTACCTCGACAACCGCCCGCGCATCCTCGGCGCCGACCACGTCACCGTCATCGGATCGGGCCAGTCCGGCGCCGAGGTCTTCCTCGACCTCCTGCGCGCCCGCCCCGCCGGCCGCGAACGCCTCACCTGGCTCGCCCGGACCCCCTCCTTCGCCCCCATGGAGTACTCGAAGCTCGGCCTCGAACACTTCACCCCCGACTACACCCGCTACTTCCACTCCCTCCCCGAGCCCGTACGCAACCAGCTGGTCCCCGCCCAGTGGCAACTCCACAAGGGCATCGACGCCGGCACCATCGCCGCCATCCACGAAGAGCTCTACCGCCGCACCCTCGACGGCGGCTGGCCCGACGCCGTCCTCACCCCCGGCGTCAGCGTCCGCACCGCCGGCCGCGTCGCCACCACCAAGGTCGAACTCCACCTCGAACACGTCGAACAGGGCACCCGCTCCCGCCTCACCACCGACGCCGTCGTCCTCGCCACCGGCTACCGGGAACGCCCCCCCGGCGGCCTCCTCGCAGGCCTCGACCCCTACCTGCGCAAGGACTCGGCCGGCCGGCCGCGCATCGACGAGCGCTACCGGATGATCCTCGACCCCACCGTGACCGGCAGCATCTTCGTCCAGAACGGCGAACGCCACACCCACGGCGTCGGAGCCCCCGACCTCGGCCTCGCCGCCTGGCGCAGCGCCGCCATCCTGAACACCCTCACCGGCAAGGACCCCTACCCCCAGCCCGCGCGCACGGCCTTCACCACCTTCGGCCTCGAACAGCGGGAGCACACCCGCCCCCGGCCCGCGGGCGAACTGCTCCCGCTGGTCGAACACCCCTGACCCCACCGCCCCCGCCCCGGGCGTACTGGCCCTCTTCATGTGCGCGAACCGCCCCGGGCGGTGCGAACAATGAAGCCCCACCGCGGGCGGCAACCTCGCCCTGCTCCTCCCCCGCCGAGCTGACGGAGGGCCCCGACCCGGTCACCGCCATGAACTTCGGCTCCGGCCGCGCCTACGCACACACCTGCACCCCCTGCGGCCGCGCGGCATTCCTCTGGCAGTGCTGAACCCCGGCCGACGGCCGCGGCCCCGCCCCCACGCACAGCGGCCGGGACCCCGCCACAGCAGGTCCCGGCCGCACGGCCCGCGAACGGACTAGAACACCGGCACGCCGGCCCGCGTCAGCCGCCAGTCCACCGAGGCGAACTGCGCCGGGTCGATCGTCCCCTTCGCCTTCACCCACTGGATGATCGTGTTCCGGATCTCGTCCGAGTTCGACCACAGCTGCTTCGCCTGCGGCACGTGCGGGAAGTTCCCGCCGCCCGAGGCCCGGTAGTTGTTCACCGCGAACACGAACCGCGCCGCCGGATCCACGGCCTTCCCCTGGAAGGTCAGCCCCGTGATCCGCGAACCCGCCGGCTGCGCGATGTCGATGTCGTACGCCAGCCCGTACACGGCGTCGTAGTTGTAGTCCGGGATGCTCTCGGCGTTCGTCAGCTTCGCCGGGTCCACCGCGTCACCCGGCGCCGTCCGCACGAAGTACCGCGCCGAGTACTCCAGGTAGTCCTTCAGCTGCGCACCCGTCAGCAGCCGTGCCTCCATCGTGTTCTCGAACGGGTACAGCCCCGCCGCGTCCTTGATCGTCACCTGACCGGCCGGGATCGCCGCCGTCCGCGAGAAGCACGAGGCCTGCGACAGCACCGGAAGCGCCGCCCACTCCGTACCCGCCAGCGCCGCCTTCACCGTCTCCGCCTGCACGTGGTTGATCAGATCGATGATCGCCACGTCCTTGACCGGGCCGTCCGCCGAGGACATCGCCTGCGTGGACGTACCGATCACCTGGTTCACGTACGCCACGACCTTGCGGTGCTCGTCCGACAGCAGCCCCGTGATCTTCGGGTCCTCCGCCACCGTGTTGGAGTTCAGCACCTTCGCCGCGACCTTCGCCACCGACCAGCGGCCCTTCACCCACGTCAGCTCGAAGTCGAACAGCGTCAGCCGCTGACCCCACTTCAACGGCTCCGACAGCACCACGTCCTTGCCGGTCGCCTTGTTCTTCACCCGGTACTCGGGGATCTCCGTGTGCGCGTGCCCCACCAGGATCGCGTCGATCCCGGGCACCTGCTCCGCCACCAGCCCGGCCGCGTTCTCGATGTGGGGCAGCTGGTCCCCGTACGAGGACGTACCGCTCGACCCCGAGTGCGCCGACACGATCACCACGTCGGCCCCCATGGAACGGAGCTTCGGCACGTACTTCGCCGCCTGCTCCTCCAGCCCCGGGAACGTCATCTTGCCCTGCACATTGGCCTTGTCCCAGATCGCGATCCCCGGGTTCGTCAGCCCCAGCACCGCCACCTTCACGTCCCGCCCGCAGGGCGTCCGCAGCCGGTGCATGCTGTACGGCGCGAACGCAGGCCGCAGCGTCTTCGCATCCAGGGCGTTCGCCCCCAGCAGCGGGAAGTCGCACTGTTCTTCGAACTTGCGCAGCACCGGTATCCCGTAATTGAACTCGTGGTTCCCCAGCGCCGCCGCGTCATAGCCGATCGCGTTCATCGCCTGCGCCATCGGGTGCACCGGGCCCCGCCGCGCGGTGATCGGATCCACCTTGGCGTAGTAGTAGGACAGCTGCGTGCCCTGGATCGTGTCACCGGCATCGATCAGCAGCGTGTTGCGCCGCCCCTTCTCCGCCCGCACCTGGTTCACCAGCGTGGAGATCTTCGCCAGGCCGACGTCGTTGTGCGCCTTGTCGTCGAACTCCTTGTCCGTGAAGTAGTCCCAGTTGAAGACGTTCCCGTGCAGGTCGGTCGTGCCCATCACCGTGAACGAGTACGTCCGCGGCGCCGGGGCCCCCACCTCCTGCTGCTGCGCGGCGGCCGGGGTGCTCGTGGCCCCCGCCAGCGCGACGGCCGCACCTGTCGCGGCCGTGGTCCCCAGAAAAGTCCTGCGGTCGAACGCCATGCCATCTCCCCTTTTGAGCCATGAACAACGCGCGTAGATTCTGACCCACTGGTAACAAGCAGCAACACCCCCGGCAGGTTTCGATCCGATGACCACACCCGAACGGGCGACAGTGCGAGAGTGAAGCCATGACCCAGGACGCATCGCACCAGCCCTACGGCACCCCCGAAGTACCCCGCGTCGCAGTCCGCGGCGAAGCCCGCATCGAAGTCGACCCCGAGATCGCCCGGATCGGCGTCACCGTCAGCGCCCGCGGCGCCGACCGGCGCTCCGCACTCGACGACCTCACCCGGCGCAACAACACCGTCCTCGACCTCATCAAGAGCTACGGCGACCCCGTCGAGAAGCTGGAAACCGGCTCCTTCTCCATCACCCCCGAACTCACCCGCCACGGCCGCGCCGAACGCGTCCGCGCCTACCACGGCCGTGTGCACCTCACCGCCGAGGTGAGCGACTTCACCGCCCTCGGCGAACTCACCACCCGCCTCGCCGACCTCGAACTCACCCAGGTCGACGGCCCCTGGTGGGCCCTGCGGCCCACCTCGCCCGCCCACGGCCAAGCCCGCCGCCAGGCCGTGCTCGAAGCCGTCCAGCGCGCCCGCGAATACGCCGAGGCGCTCGGTGCCCAACTCGCCGCCCTCGTCGAACTGGCGGACCTCGGCGCCGAGGACGCCAACCCGTTCCCCGCCGCCGGCGCCGGAATGCGCACCATGGCCTTCAGCGCCGCCGAGGACGCCGGCCCGCCGCCGCTCGACCTCGAACCGCAGCGCCAGACCGTCCACGCCCAGGTGAACGCCCGCTTCACGATGACCCCTCCGCGGCTCTGAACAACCCGCGAAATCGGCACCCCGGGGGTGCTCATCAGAGCACCCCCATGCACATTCAACAGTTGTCAACAACCTTTTGCTCAAAGGTTGTTGAGTGGACACCCGCAAGCGATTACCTACTCTCTGGTAGGGGAATACGCTCGCCTTCATGCGCCGAGCGAAAATCGTATGTACCCTGGGCCCCGCCACCGACTCATACGACCAGATCAAAGCCCTGGTCGAAGCCGGAATGGACATCGCCCGATTCAACCTCAGCCACGGCACCTACGCCGAACACGAGGAGCGTTACCAGCGCGTACGCAAGGCCTCCGACGAGACCGGCCGCAGCGTCGGCATCCTCGCCGACCTTCAAGGCCCGAAGATCCGCCTCGGCCGCTTCCGCGAAGGACCCGTACTCCTTGAACGCGGTGACGAGTTCACCATCACCGTCGAAGAGCACGAGGGCGACCGCCACACCTGCGGCACCACCTACAAGGGACTCGCCACCGACGTCACCACGGGTGAACGCATCCTCGTCGACGACGGCCGCGTCACCCTCGAGGTCACCGCGGTCGACGGACCCCGCGTCCACACCCGGGTCATCGAAGGCGGCATGGTCTCCGACCACAAGGGCCTCAACCTCCCGGGCGTGGCCGTCTCCGTCCCCGCCCTGTCCGAGAAGGACATCGAAGACCTCCGCTGGGCCCTGCGCACCGGCGCCGACGTCATCGCCCTCTCCTTCGTGCGCAGCGGCCGCGACATCGAAGACGTGCACCGCGTCATGGACGAGGAAGACCGCCGCCTCCCCGTCATCGCCAAGATCGAGAAGCCCCAGGCCGTCGAGAACATCGACGACATCGTCGCCGCCTTCGACGGCATCATGGTCGCCCGCGGCGACCTCGGCGTCGAAATGCCCTTGGAACAGGTCCCGATCGTCCAGAAGCGGGCCGTCAAGCTCGCCAAGCGCAACGCCAAGCCCGTCATCGTCGCGACCCAGATGCTCGACTCGATGATCGAGAACTCCCGGCCCACCCGCGCCGAGGCCTCCGACGTCGCCAACGCCGTCATCGACGGCACCGACGCCGTCATGCTGTCCGGCGAGACCAGCGTCGGCAAATACCCCGTCGAGACCGTGCGGACCATGTCCCGCATCGTCGAAGCCGCCGAGGAGGACATCCTCGCCAAGGGCCTGCCGCCCCTGACCGACCGCAACAAGCCCCGGACCCAGGGCGGGGCCGTCGCCCGCGCGGCCGCCGAAATGGGCGACTTCCTCGACGCCAAGTTCCTCGTCGCCTTCACCCAGAGCGGAGACACCGTCCGCCGGCTCTCCCGCTACCGCTCACCCATCCCGCTCCTGGCCTTCACCCCCGACCCCGCAACCCGCTCCCAGCTCAACCTCACCTGGGGCGTGGAAACCTTCCTCGGCCCCCACGTCGACTCCACCGACGCCATGGTGGCCCAGGTCGAGGAAGAGCTCCTGCGGATCGGCCGCTGCGTCCCCGGCGACACCGTCGTCATCACCGCCGGCTCGCCCCCCGGCGTCAGCGGATCCACCAACCTCGTCCGCATCCACCACATCGGCGACGCGGTCCGCTGAACCCGCCCGCCGCGGCAGCCGCGGCTCCGGCACCTCACGTACGAGACGCACCGCGTCGGGCAGGCACCACCGGCCCGACGCGGTCACCCACGCCGGCGCTACCAGCCGAAGCGCCGGTCGACCACGGCCGCGAACTCCTCGAAGGTCAACACCGCGTCCCCGTTCGCGTCGGCCGCGTCGAACAGAGCCGACGAGGCGTCCGCATCACCCACGCCCCAGAACGGCAGATCCCCGCGCGCGGCCAGCATCGGCCCCTTCGACCGCAAGGCCGAGATCACCTCCACCCGGGTCAACTCACCGTCCTCGTTCAGATCGAGCGCGTCGAACAGCTTGCGGGCCTTCTCACTCATCACGGTTCCCCTCATCGTTGTCGACCTTGACCTCAACCTAGCCCGAGGCCATCCGCTCATCACATGACGATCAAGGAATACTCCCAGGCACCTCACCCAGCCCCCTGGCCTCCTGGTCGCCCGTCTCGGCGGCAACGATTACCTCCCCGGGGACGTCCGGCGCAGCCGCACCGTCAGTCCCGGCACCCGCCTCTGCAGGCACGACGGAGACCACAGCGGAGCCATGGCCGAACCCCCACTCGCGGCACCGAGGCGGCAGCCGTCATCGGCGCCCTCGAACGCCGGGCGAGCCACGCTCGGCTGGAAGTGCTCCGGGCTGGACGCCGCCGGTCTGCGAGCCACCGTCGGCGCATCCCCCCTCACACTGGGCGGCCTGCTCCACCATCTGGCGCACGGAGAAGACAGCCCCTTCCCCCGGCTCTGGCTCGGCTCCGCCGTCGGCGCTCCCTGGGACACCGTCGACTGGGACCTCACCCCCGACCGGGACTACCGCTCCGCTGCCGAGGACACCCCCGAGCAACTGTGCGCCCTCTGGCAGGAGTGGGTCGGCCGCTCCCGTGCCGTCGTCGACACGGCACTCGGCGAGGGCGGGCCGGACCAGCTCGGCTCCGCGAATCCGTCGACGGCCTCACGGGCGAGGACCCGCCGAGGTGAACCCGAGGCACGGTTCCCGGCGGACCCCCTGCCGTTCCCCGGAGCGCCCGGCCCCGTACCGGGTCGTCAGCCGACCCGCCGGGCCAGCACCTGACCCGGCCAGTCCTCGGACAGGAAACGCTCGGTGGGGGCGAAACCATTGCGCTCGTAGAACGCGACCAGCTCGCCCCCGCCGCCCGCCCAGCAGTCCACCCGCAACAGCTCCACACCCGCCCGCCGGGTCTCCTCCGCGGCACGCGCCAACAACGCCGCCCCGATCCCCAGCCCCGCATACCGCCGGTCCGAGACCAGCAGCCGGACATACCGCTCCGGCTCACCGGCCGGAGCGATCGGCATCTGCGGACTGGGCCCGGAATCCAACACCAGCGCCCCGACCGGCACCCCGTCCAACTCCGCGACGTAGGGCACGTTCTCGGTCATGTACCGCTCGACCCGCGCCACCCCGCCCGGCCGCTGCGAATACGGCGCCGTACCCCACTGCTCCGTATTGCCCCGCGCGTTCATCCAGGCCACCGCGGAGTCGAGCATGCCGAGAACGGCCACCGCGTCGTCCGGTCCACCCAGCCTGATCCGCATGCGCATGCTCTCACTCATGCCGTCACCCTAGGCCGCCCCGGAACCCGACGCGATCACCCGGCACCGCGGGGCACCGCGGCCCACCGCGGCCCACATCCGCGATCACCCCGCACACGATCGTTCGCACACGTCCCTAGCCGAACAACGGAAACCGCTCCGCGTCCGAGCCCAGCCGACGCCGCTCCGGATCCGTCAGCGGCACCCGCCCGGTGCCCGCCCGCGCATAGTGCTCGTCGCCCCAGCCCACCGGCACCGCCCGGCCCAACAGACCGTCCAACGTCGCGCGGACACACCCCAGCCCCGCCTCCGAAGGGCCCTGGGCGCCCGGCAGCCCGACGATCAGGTCCAGGTGATGGACGGTGGCCTCCACAGCCAGGGTCGCCAGCAGGTCCCCGACGCTGAGCACGTGCCCCTGCGTGCCGACCCTCCGCCCGGTATCCGCCCGCCCCGCGGCGACGACCAGGGCCGCCGTCGTCTCCAGATACAGCTCCCGCAGCTGCCCGAAGTCGAGGAACATGCCTGCGCACACCCGGGACCAACGCCGCCCATGGGCTGCCCCCACCCCGCCCGGCCGCCAGTCCCGCCAGTACGTGACCGCGTCACGGTCGGCCGGCCCCTCCGCCGGAGTGTGCAACGCCACCAGCCCGCGCTGCGCGTCACCCGCACAGTGGAAGATCAGATCCCGCACCGCCCAGCCCGTACACCCGCTCGGCGCCCACGACTGCGCGTCGCCCAGCCCCCGCACGACATCGCCGAACGCGCCGTAGGCCGCGCTCACCGCTTCCAGGACACCGCTCTCCACCGGCTGCGCACCCATGCCGCCCGTCCTTCCCGCCTCCGCGCCGACTGGGCGCCGGCCCGCCACCCTCGCCTGCCCGGCAGAACCATCGACATGTCCCCGTTCCCAACCGCCCGGACAGGCCCTAGTACTTGGGGCCGATGTGGGCGTCCATGAGCGCCACGGATTCCTTCCGTGCGACGGACACGTTGAACGGGTCGCTGCCCCGGGCCAGGACCGTCCACCGCACGCCGACCTTGGTGAGCGTGTCCGTGCACAGCCCCCGGATGTCATCCGACTTGTTGGTGAAGAAGTACCGCGGGTACTCGTAGCGCTTCCGCTCGCCGCCGACCACGCGGGTGGTCCAGTTGGTGACCCGACACCCGTCGGAGTGGATCAGCCCCCGGACGAATTCCCAGGGGTGCGCATCGACGATCTCCTGCTGCCAGTCCTCCAGGGCGATCCGGCGTTCGTGCTTCTTCCCGGGTCCGTGCTGCGGGAACAGGCATTCAAGGTGCTTCGAGTAGACCTTGACGTTGTGGCAGCCCGCCTTGCGGACCCGGCACACGCGGTTTTGCGGGAAGACCCGGCCCATCGCCTGTTCGGCGGAATTCGTCAGGCCGGGCCATTTGTCATCGCAGGTGATCATGAGGTTGGGCACGCGGTGGGCCGAGTGGTGACTTATGTGGCCGTCGCCGAGGTAGAGCCCGAGCAGGTATGCGTACGCCTGGGTGTCCAGCGGGCCGGCGTCACAGCGCGGGCAATCCGGATTATGGGCTCCCGGACATTCGCCGCGCTTCGCCCGGTCCATGTGTTTCCAGTAGCCGACGGTGCCCAAAGGGATATCCAGGCGCCGGGCCACTTCCGCGTTCCGCGTACCGCCGCGCAATAAGGAGAGGGCCGTCTGTCGTGTCTCGAGGCTGTGGAACTCCATGGGGCCACTGTCTGTGACGGCCGCTCGCCTTGTGTAGCAAAAAGCGGACGTTCACGCGAATGTGAACGTCCGCTTTTCGAACGTTGTGCCGGGTGCGGGACTCGAACCCGCAAGCCCTCACGGGCAGATGTGTTTGAGACATCCGTGTATGCCATTCCACCAACCCGGCAGGGTTGCACGTCGGAGTGTACCGGGTGACCATGCGGCGGCGCTGCTAGGTAGGCTCATCCAAGCAGCAGAGCCCCGCAAAGAGGAGCCCCCGTGACCGCCGAGCACGAGTCGACGCCCATGCCCGACGCCGACCAGTCGCACGTTCCGCCGCTGACGACCCGCGTCGTCATCGCCGAGGACGAGGCGCTCATCCGTCTCGACCTGAAAGAGATGCTGGAGGAGGAGGGGTACGCGGTCGTCGGCGAGGCCGGGGACGGGCAGACGGCCGTCGAGCTGGCGCGCGAGCACCGGCCCGACCTGGTGATCCTGGACGTGAAGATGCCCGTCCTGGACGGGATCTCCGCCGCCGAGAAGATCGCGGAGGAGTCCATCGCCCCCGTGCTCATGCTCACCGCGTTCTCGCAGCGCGACCTCGTCGAGCGGGCCCGGGACGCCGGGGCCATGGCGTACCTCGTGAAGCCGTTCAGCAAGAGCGACGTGGTGCCCGCCATCGAGATGGCCGTCTCCCGCTTCGCGGAGCTGCGCGCGCTGGAGAAGGAGGTCGAGGACCTCTCCCAGCGGCTGGAGACCCGCAAGCTGGTGGACCGGGCGAAGAGCATCCTGCAGACGCAGTACGGGCTGACGGAGCCGGCCGCGTTCCGCTGGATCCAGAAGTCCTCCATGGACCGCCGGATGTCCATGCAGCAGGTCGCCGAGGTGGTCATCGAGGACGCCGAGGCGAAGAAGAAGGAAAGCGGCAAGTAGATCCGCCCCGCGCATGAGTGAGGCCCGCCTCCCCCCGAGGGGAGGCGGGCCTCACGCGTACGGGAGGGCTCAGTCCTCGCCGAGGTAGGCCTTGCGGACGTCCTCGTTGTGGAGGAGGTCCCGGCCGGTGCCGGAGAGAACGACCTTGCCGATCTCCATGACGTGCGCGTGGTCGGCGAGCGAGAGCGCCGCCTGGGCGTTCTGCTCGACGAGCAGGATCGTCATGCCGGCGGCCTTGAGATCCTTGATGGTCGCCATGATCTTCTGCATCATCAGCGGCGAGAGACCCATGGAGGGCTCGTCCAGCATGAGCAGCTTGGGCTGGGACATGAGCGCGCGGCCCATGGCGAGCATCTGCTGCTCACCGCCCGAGAGGGTGCCGGCGGCCTGCTTGCGACGCTCGCCCAGGATGGGGAACATCTCGTAGGCGCGCTGGACGTCCTTCTCGATGCCCTCCTTGTCGGTGCGCAGGAAGGCACCGAGCTGGAGGTTCTCGGCGATCGTCAGCCGGGGGAAGATGTGGCGTCCCTCGGGGGAGTGGGCGAGGCCCAGGGAGACGATCTTGTGGGCGGGGACGCTGGCGAGGGGCTTGCCGTCGAAGGTGATGCTGCCGCTCTTGGGCTTGATGAGCCCGGAGAGGGTGCGCAGGGTGGTCGTCTTGCCGGCGCCGTTGGTGCCGACGAGGCAGACGATCTCGCCTTCGTTGACCTGGAAGGAGATTCCCTTGACGGCTTCGATCTTGCCGTAGGCGACCTTGAGGTCCTCGACCTTGAGCAGTGCGGTCACTTGGCCTCTCCTTCCGTGCTGGTGGTGCGGGTGGTGCTGTCCGGGTCGACGTCGGTGTCCGTGGCGGACTCGGCGTCGGCCGGGGTCTCCGGCTCGGCTTCCGCCTCGGCGGTGGCCTCGGCTTCGGCTTCGGCCTCGGCTTCGGCCTCGGCCTCGACGGTGGCCTGGGGCTCCGCCTCGGCCTCCGGCTCCGGCTCGGCGGCGGCCTCGGCCTTGGCCTCCGCGGCCTCTTCCGCCGCCACGACCTCGGCGTCCTCGGCGGCGCCCGGGTCGCCCTCGAAGGGCTCGCCCAGGTAGGCGGCGATGACGCGCTCGTCGCCCTGGACCTCGGACGCGGTGCCTTCGATGAGCTTCTCGCCCTGGACGAGGCAGGCGACGCGGTCGCAGAGGTTGAAGATGAAGCGCATGTCGTGCTCGATGACGAGGACGGCGATGCCCATGTCGCGGATGGCGAAGATGAGTTCTTCGGCAGCGCGGGTTTCCTGCGGGTTCATGCCGGCGGTGGGCTCGTCCAGGAGGATGAGGCCGGGGTCGCTGGCAAGGGCGCGGGCGATCTCCAGCTTGCGCTGTTCGCCGTAGGGGAGGTTCTTGGCCAGGTGCTGGGCCTTGTTCTCCAGACCGATGAACTCCAGGAGTTCCATGGCGCGCGCCTCGCTGGCGGCTTCGGCCTTCTTGAAGCCGGGGCCGCGCAGGAGGGCGGACCAGAGGCCTTCCTTCGTGCGGGTGTGGCGTCCGACGAGGACGTTCTCCAGCACGGTCATGTTGTGGAAGAGCCGGATGTTCTGGAAGGTACGGGCGATGCCGGCTTCGGTGACCTTGTGGGGCTTGGGAGGCAGGACCGTGCCCTTGTAGCTGACGGAGCCCTCGGTGGGGACGTACAGCCCGGTGAGGCAGTTGAAGAAGGTGGTCTTGCCGGCGCCGTTGGGGCCGATGAGTCCGACGATCTCGCCCGCGTTGACCTGGAGGTCGACGCCCTTGACGGCGGTGAGGCCGCCGAAGCGCATGGTGACGCCCTTGGCTTCGAGAACCGTGGTCTTGGTGGTGGTGTCCGTGGTGGTCGTCATGATGTTCACGCCCCCGCCTTGGCGGTGGCCAGGTCCGTGGGGGCCTGGTCAGCGGTGTCGTCGTGGAACTCGAGCTGCGCGCGCTTGTTGGCGATGAGGCCTTCGGGGCGGAAGCGCATGAGCAGGATGAGGGCGATGCCGAAGGCGAGGAGCTGGTAGTCCTGGAGGAAGGCCAGCTTCGCCGGGATCAGGAAGAGGAGTGCCGCGCCGAGGATGGGGCCGCGGATGGTGCCCATGCCACCGAGGATGACGGCGGCGAGGAGGAACGCGGAGTTCGGCGGGACGGGCCCGGCGAAGACGTAGTTCTCGGGGACGACCGTGCTGTTGACGTGTGCCTGGACGGTGCCGGCGAGGCCGGCGAGGGTGGCGCCGAGGGCGAAGGCGATGAGCTTGACCTTGAAGCCGTTGATGCCCATGGCTTCGGCGGCGGTCTCGTCCTCGCGGATGGCGACCCAGGCGCGGCCGATGCGGCTGCTGCCGGCGCGGGCGAAGACCACGATGACCAGGGCCATGACGAGCAGCATCAGGAAGTAGTAGTTGGCGTAGGCGCCGAGGGTGATGCCGCCGACCACGTGGGATTCCCCGAAGTTCCACCCGAAGATTTCGAGGTGGGGGATGTTGGGGATGCCGTTGGGGCCGTTGGTGATGTCCGGGCCGGAGGTGCCGTCCAGGTTGCCCATGGCGATGCGGAAGATTTCTCCGAAGCCGAGGGTGACGATGGCGAGGTAGTCGCCGCGCAGGCGCAGGGTCGGTGCGCCGATGACCACGCCGAAGACGAGCGAGGCGAGGGCGCCGACGATGACCGCCGCCCAGAAGGGGAGGTGGATGCCGAAGGCGGAGGCGGTGCTTCCGGAGACCAGGGCCGCGGCGTAGGCGCCGACGCCGAGGAAGGCGACGTAGCCGAGGTCGAGGAGGCCGGCGAGGCCGACGACGACGTTGAGGCCGAGGGCGACGGTCGCGAAGATCAGGATGTTGACCGCGATCAGCGTGTAGGTGTCGCCGCTCTGCTGGATGAACGGGAAGGCGATCGCCGCGGCCGCGGTACCGATGAGGGTGACCTGGCGGTGCTTGGCGGTGATGCCGCCGAGGCGGGCGAAGAGGCCTGCCTTGTTCAGCGCGAGGGCCACGAAGCCGACGGTGATCAGGTAGGCGACGAAGAGCTGCGGTTCCTTGTCATCGGTGTCGATGCCGAAGGTGATGACGAAGAGGCCGATGGCGAAGACGCCGGTGATGATGAGGATTTCGGCCCAGGAGGGCAGCTGCTGGGCGGGGGCCGCCTTGCGGGTGTCGTCCGGGAGCTTGTACGCGGCGAGGGCCGGGATGGCCGAGCCGACGAGGGCGACGTACGCGCCGGGTTCGAGGTTGATCACTCCGCCGAGGACGACGGTGATGGAGATGACCGTGAACCAGGTGGCGGCGAGGCTGCCGAGGGCCAGGAACCAGACGGCCTTGCGGGAGCCGGCGGGGGTGAGCCAGCCGAGGCCCTTGACGCCGAGCGCGGAGAGCGCGTAGGCGAGGGTGAGGGCGGCTCCGGCGAGGGTGACGTACTGGAGGCCGGCGGGGCTGCCGTAGTAGGTCAGGTCGCCGGGGAACTCGGCGGTCCACGTCCACGCGAGGAAGGCGCTGACGATGGTGAGGAGGCTGCCGCCGATGACCGCGTACAGGAGCGCGGCGGGCGCGGGGCCCTGCTTGACCGTGTCGGTCTGCGGGGTGGTGTTGGTGGTCATGGTTCTCACGCCCGATCCGCGACGCGCTCACCGAGCAGGCCTTGTGGCCGCACGAGGAGGACGACGATGAGGAGTACGAACGCCCAGACGTTGGACCAGGCTCCACCGCCGAGCTGCTGCATGCCGGGGATCTCTTCGATGTAGGCGATCGAGAGGGCTTCGGCGAGTCCGAGGACGACGCCGCCGACCATGGCTCCGTAGATGTTGCCGATGCCGCCGAGGACGGCCGCGGTGAAGGCCTTGAGGCCGAGGATGAAGCCCATCTCGAAGTTGATCTGGCCCTTGTCGAGGCCGTAGGCGACGGCCGCGACGGCCGCGAACGCGGCACCGATGGCGAAGGCCATGACGATGATGCGGTCGGTGTTGATGCCCATCAGCTTCGCGGTGTCCGGGTCCTGCGCGGTGGCCTGCATGGCGCGGCCGCTGCGGCTCTTCTGGACGAAGATGCCGAGGGCGAGCATGCAGAGCGGGGCGAGGATGAGGACGAAGAGGTCCGCGCGCTGGATCGCCAGGCTGTCGGTGATCTTGAAGGCCGCGCCCTTGAACTCGGGGAAGCTGACTGCCTTCTTGGCGTCCGGGTAGAACTGCCAGACGAGCTGCTGGAGCGCGATCGAGAGGCCGATTGCGGTGATGAGGGGTGCGAGCCGGGGGGCGCTGCGCAGGGGGCGGTAGGCGAAGCGTTCGGCTGCGCAGGCCACGGCGACGGAGGTGGCAGCACCTCCGACGATCATGACGGGTATCGCGATCAGCAGGGAGGTGCCGGTCGGGAGGATGGCGTAGGCGCTGAGTGCGCCGAAGCCGCCGATCATGAAGATCTCGCCGTGGGCGAAGTTGATGAGCTGGACGATGCCGTAGACCATGGTGTACCCGATGGCGATGAGGCCATAGAGAGCACCGAGGGCCAGGCCGTTGGCCAGCTGTTGCGGCAGTTCGTGCACCGCAGGGCCTCCGATGAGCGTGTCGGATAAGACTCCGCGCGAGGGCGCTGTTTGCGCCCTCGCGCGGCGATTGGTTCAGGTGGTGCGGGTGGTGCTGGGGACTACGGGCTTACTGGTTGAAGGTGTCGCTCTTGACGTCGACCCACTTGCCGCCCTCGACCTTGTAGACCGTGAGCTGCTTGTTGGTGGTGTCGCCGTACTCGTCGAAGGCGACCTTGCCGGTCACGCCCTCGAAGGAGACCTTGCCGAGCGCCTCGACGACCTTGGCGCGGGCGTCGGTGGGCAGCTTGCCGCTGTTGGCGGCGACGGCGGCCTTGACGGCCTGGATGACGGCCCAGCCGGCGTCGTAGGAGTAGCCACCGTAGGCGGCGTACGGGTCCTTGTAACCCTCGGCCTTGTAGTCCTCGATGAACTTCTTGGCGGTGTCCAGCTTCTCGACCGGGTAGCCGATGGAGGTGGCGAGGTCGCCCTCGTTGGCCTCACCGGAGGCGCTGATGAAGGCCGGGTCCTGGATGCCGTCGCCGCCCATGAGGGGGACGTTGGCGCCGGTCTTCTTGATCTGGTCGGCGAGCAGGCCGCCCTCGGGGTACTGGCCGCCGAAGTAGACGGAGTCGGCGCCGGAGGCCTTGACCTTGTCGGCGGTGGAGGAGAAGTCGGTCTCCTTCACGGTGACGTGGTCGGTGCCGACGACCTCGCCGCCGAGCTTCTTGAACTCGTCGGCGAAGATCGCGGCGAGGCCGGCGCCGTAGGTCTGCTTGTCGTCGACGATGAAGACCTTCTTCTTGCCGGCGTCCTTGAAGAGGTACTGGGCGGCGAACTTGCCCTGGACCACGTCGGTGGCGGCGGTGCGGAAGTAGGTCTTGAAGCCGCGCTTGAACTCGCCCTTGCCCCAGTTGTCGCCCTGGCTGAGCGCGGGGTTGGTGTTGGCGGGCGAGACCTGCGCCAGGTTGGCGGAGGCGAAGACGCCCTGCATCTGCTGGGCCACGCCGGAGTTCAGCGGGCCGACGACGCCGAGGACGTCCTTGTTGCCGACGAGCTTGGTGGCGTTGGCCTGACCGGAGGCGGGGACGGCCTGGTCGTCGAGGGCCTCGACCTTGAACTCGATGCCCGGGACCTCGTTGTTCTTGTTGGCCGTCTTGGCCGCGAGGTCGACGGAGTTCTTGATGCCCTGGCCGAGAGCGGAGAGCGAGCCGGTGAGCGGGGCGTCCACGCCGATGACCACGACGGTCTTCTTGCCGCCGCCGTTGTCCTTGGAGTCTCCGTCGCGCGATCCGCAAGCGGTGAGGGTCAGTGCTCCCGTGGTGATCACGGTGGTGAGGACGAGCAAAGAACGGTGTCGCACGATTCTTCCTTTCCCTGGCGCGGCGCTCTCATTCGAGGTGCCGTTGGGTCGCCGGGCCGCACTGGGAGGTCCACGGCCGTGCTGATTCGCGCCCTGCGGCGCGGTGACTGGCCGTGACTCTAGGCCCGAGGTGGCGAGCACCGGGAGGCGGGAAAGGAGGATGTGACGCTCTTGTTATGCCAAGGCCAAGAATGTGTGGCGGGAGTGTGGACACAACGGACATTTAGTGACGGTGAATAGTGTCCGCATCCTGAGAAATACCTGTTCCCCTAAGGGGCTTGAGGCCTCCATGCACCTGTCTTAGATCAAATTCGGCCGAATGTGGCGGTGCGTGTCTGAAGGAATCCCCCCAGTGGCGATTCTCGGAGGAAAAGACGGATTGCGTACGGCATGTGAATTACTCAGAGTAATGACGCGGGTGATGCGGCCCTGTCGGATGGATCTTGTCCGGGTCTGCGGCACGGCCTCCGACCTGCGGTTCGGCCGTTTGCGCGGTCTGCCCGGAAGCCGGACAGCGCGCTCGGGAATGCGGTGACCCGGGTCACGTCGGGGGTCGCCAGTTCTCCGAGCTGCCGGTCGCGCCGTCCTGCTCGGTGCAGCGCCGGGCCACGAAGCGGTCGATCAGCTCAAGTGCCTTGTCCCGTCCGGCAGTTCGCTCCTCGGCGCGGCCGGCGGCGACGGCGTCCTCGTGGATCGCGTACTGGTCGTTCGACAGGCCCTTCTGCTCCCAGTCGAGACCGGACCACTTGGTGCCCATGAGGGTCTCCTTCGCCCAGTACGAGACCAGGCTCGTGCAGACCTGCGCGGGGGAGGAAGGGCTGGCGGAAGGGCTCTCCGAGGCCGCCGCGGGGGGTGGTGCGGAGGAAGAGCATCCGGTCAGGGCGAGCGCCGCGAGGAGGGTGTGGGCGGCGTACCGGGCCGGACGTGGCATGGTCCCCATGAGGGGAAGGTAGGCGGTCACCATCGGTGACACAACAGATGTCACCGCGAAGCGTGCGGACTGGCGGATTCCGGGCGGTTGCGGCCGGGCCCCGGTCCGGGAACGTGTGCAGGCCCGGATCGCACGCCCCCGGGGCGGCGGATCCGGGCCTGTGGAACCGGGCCTGTGAACCGGGTCAGGTCCCCGCGGGGGCCTCGGTGGCGGCGCCGGCGGCCTGGTCGACGTCGCGCAGCAGGCAGGTCAGGCGGGCGGTGCAGATCCGCTTGTCCTGCTCGTCGGTGATGACGATCTCGAAGGTGGTGGTCGAGCGGCCGCGGTGCACGGGGGTGGCGACGCCGGTGACGATGCCGGTGCGGGCGCCCCGGTGGTGGGTGCAGTTCAGGTCCACGCCGACGGCGATCTTGGTGATGCCGCCGTGCATCATCGCGCCGATCGAGCCGAGGGTTTCGGCCAGGACGGCGGAGGCCCCGCCGTGCAGCAGTCCGTACGGCTGGGTGTTGCCCTTGACGGGCATGGTGCCGACGACGCGGTCGGCCGAGGCCTCCAGGATGCGGATGTCCATCCGCTCGCCGAGGTCTCCCGCCGAGAACAGCGCGGGGAGGTCGATCCCCAGGGCCGCGTACTCGTCGAGGACCTCCTGCGGGAACTTCACTGCGTGCTGCTCGCCCATGGTCAGGCTCCGTTCGTCAACGCTCGTTAACCTTCTTGTCCTGAGGTCGTTCTATCAGGCCGGTTCGAAACGCACGACGACGGACTTGCTCGCCGGGGTATTGCTGGTGTCCGCGGTGGAGTCCAGCGGGACCAGCACGTTCGTCTCGGGGTAGTACGCGGCGGCGCAGCCGCGGGCCGTCGGGTAGTGCACGACGCGGAAGCCGGGCGCGCGCCGCTCCACGCCGTCCCTCCATTCGCTCACCAGGTCGGTGTACGAGCCGTCGGCCAGGCCCAGCTCGGCCGCGTCCTCCGGGTTGACCATGACCACGCGGCGGCCGCCGGTGATGCCGCGGTAGCGGTCGTCGAGGCCGTAGATCGTGGTGTTGTACTGGTCGTGGCTGCGCAGGGTCTGCAGGAGCAGCCGGCCTTCGGGGATCTTCGGGTACTCGACGGGCGCGGCGGTGAAGTTCGCCTTGCCGGTGGCGGTGGGGAAGCGGCGCTCGTCGCGCGGGGCGTGCGGCAGCCGGAAGCCGCCGGGGCGGGCCACCTTGGCGTTGAAGTCCTCGAAGCCGGGGATCACGCGGGCGATCCGGTCGCGGATCGAGGCGTAGTCCCGCTCGAACTCCTCCCACGGGGTGGCGGAGGCGGCGCCGAGGACGGCGCGGGCCATCCGGGCCACGATCGCGGGCTCGGAGAGCAGGTGCGGGGACGCGGGGGCGAGGTTGCCGCGGGAGGAGTGGACCATGCCCATGGAGTCCTCGACCGTGACGAACTGCTTGCCGGAGGCCTGTACGTCCTTGTCGGTGCGGCCGAGGGTGGGCAGGATCAGGGCGCGTCGGCCCGTGACCGCGTGGGAGCGGTTCAGCTTGGTGGACACGTGCACGGTCAGGGAGGCGCGGCGGATCGCGGCCTCGGTGACCTCGGTGTCGGGGGTGGCGCCGACGAAGTTGCCGCCCATGGCGAAGAGGACCTTGGCCTGGCCGTCGCGCAGGGCCTCGATGGAGCGGACCACGTCGAAGCCGTGCCCGCGCGGCGAGGTGATGCCGAATTCCTTGTCGAGGGCGTCGAGGAAGGCGGCCGCGGGCCGCTCGAAGATCCCCATGGTGCGGTCGCCCTGCACGTTGGAGTGGCCGCGGACCGGGCAGACGCCGGCGCCGGGCCGCCCGATGTTGCCGCGCAGCAGGAGCAGGTTGACGACCTCGCGGATGGTGGCGACGGCGTGCTTGTGCTGGGTGAGGCCCATGGCCCAGCAGACGATGGTGCGCTCCGAGGCCAGCACCATGGCCAGTGCCTGCTCGATCTCCGTCCGGGTCAGGCCGGTGGCGGTGAGGGTCTGCGCCCAGTCGGCCTCCTTGGCGGCGGCCGCGAACTCCTCGTAGCCGTGGGTGTGCTCCCGGATGAAGGCCTCGTCGGTCGCGCCGCCCGCCTCGATGACCAGCTTGTTCAGGAGGCGGAAGAGGGCCTGGTCGCCGCCGATGCGGATCTGCAGGAAGAGGTCGTTGAGGGCGGTGCCCTTGAGCATGCCGAGGGGGGTCTGCGGGTTCTTGAACCGCTCCATGCCGGCCTCGGGCAGCGGATTCACCGAGATGATCTTCGCGCCGGCGGACTTGGCCTGTTCGAGGGCGGAGAGCATGCGCGGGTGGTTCGTACCGGGATTCTGCCCGGCGACGATGATCAGGTCGGCCCGGTGGAGGTCCTCCAGGGAGACGCTGCCCTTGCCGATGCCGATCGTCTCGTTCAGCGCGGAGCCCGAGGACTCGTGGCACATGTTGGAGCAGTCGGGCAGGTTGTTCGTGCCGAACTCGCGGGCGAAGAGCTGGAAGAGGAACGCGGCCTCGTTGCTGGTGCGCCCGGAGGTGTAGAAGAGGGCCTCGTCGGGGGAGGCGAGGGCGGTCAGCTCCTCGGCGATGACCGCGAAGGCCCGCTCCCAGCTGATCGCCTCGTAGCGGTCGCCGCCCTCGGGCAGGTACATCGGCTGGGTGATCCGGCCCTGCTGCCCCAGCCAGTACCCGGAGCGGGCGGCCAGATCGGCCAGCGGGTGCGCGGCGAAGAACTCCGGGGTGACCCGGCGCAGCGTGGCCTCCTCCGCGACGGCCTTGGCGCCGTTCTCGCAGAACTCGGCGGTGTGCCGCTTGTCGCCCTCGGGCCAGGCACAGCCCGGGCAGTCGAAGCCGTCCTTCTGGTTGACCTTGAGCAGGGTGCGGGCGGTGCGGGCCACGCCCATCTGCTGCTGGGCGATCCGCAGGGTGTGCCCGATCGCGCGCAGCCCCGCGGCCGCGTGTTGGGGGGGCGCGACCTGCGGAGCATCCTGTACCGGATCACCTGCGGGCGGCTTGGTGGCCATGACGCTCCCCTTTGAACAGTCCTGTCGTATGCACCGATCCTGTCACGCCCCGCAGGCATCGCCGACGGCGGATTTGCCCCTCCGCACAGGCCGTCCGGATTTGTCGGTGGGGGCGCCTAGGATCGGGGGCGTGGCAGAGACAGCATCGAAGAAGACGGACCAGACGACCGCAGCGGACCGCCCCCGCCTGATGCTCATGGACGGGCACTCCCTGGCGTACCGGGCGTTCTTCGCGCTGCCCGCGGAGAACTTCACGACGGCGACCGGCCAGCCGACCAACGCCATCTACGGCTTCGCGTCGATGCTGGCGAACACGCTGCGCGACGAGGCGCCCACGCACTTCGCGGTGGCGTTCGACGTCTCGCGCAAGACGTGGCGCTCGACGGAGTTCCCCGAGTACAAGGCGAACCGCTCCAAGACCCCCGACGAGTTCAAGGGGCAGGTCGAGCTGATCGGCGAGCTGCTCGACGCGATGCACGTGCCGCGGTTCGCGGTCGACGGCTTCGAGGCCGACGACGTGATCGCGACGCTGGCGACGCAGGCGGAGGCCCTCGGCTTCGACGTGCTGATCGTCACCGGCGACCGGGACTCCTTCCAGCTGGTGTCCGAGCACACCACCGTGCTCTACCCGACCAAGGGCGTCTCCGAGCTCACCCGGTTCACGCCCGAGAAGGTCGAGGAGAAGTACGGGCTCACCCCGCAGCAGTACCCGGACTTCGCGGCGCTGCGCGGCGACCCGTCCGACAACCTGCCGGGCATCCCCGGTGTCGGCCCGAAGACCGCCACCAAGTGGATCACCGAGTTCGGGTCGTTCGCGGAGCTCGTGGAGCGCGCCGAGGAGGTCAAGGGCAAGGCCGGGCAGGCCCTCCGGGACCACCTGGAGGCCGTCAAGCTCAACCGGGTCCTGACCGAGATGGTCAAGGACGTGGAGCTGCCCAGGACCCCCGCCGACCTGGTCCGCCTCCCGTACGACCGGACCGCCATGCTCGGTGTGCTGGACGTCCTGGAGATCCGCAACGCCTCGCTGCGCGAGCGGCTGCTCGCCGTGGACCCGGGCGCGGCCGAGGAGGAACCCCCGGCTCCGGCGGCCGGCGTGGAGCTGGACGCCTCCGTCCTGGGCGCGGGCGAGCTGGCGCCGTGGCTGGAGGCCCACGCGGGCGGACCGCTGGGCATCGCCACCGTCGACAGCTGGGCGCTGGGCGCCGGCCGGATCACCGAGGTCGCGCTGGCCGCGGCCGGCGGGGCGGCCGCCTGGTTCGAGCCGCTGTCGCTGGACGAGGCCGACGAGCTGGCCTTCCGCGCCTGGGCCTCGGACGAGGCCCGCCCCAAGGTCGTGCACAACGCGAAGGCGCTGTGGCGGGTCTTCCCCGAACACGGCTGGTCGCTGGGCGGCGTCGCCATGGACACCGCGCTCGCCGCGTACCTGGTCAAGCCCGGCCGCCGGTCCTTCGGCCTGGACGTCCTGTCCATGGAGTACCTGCACCGCGAGCTGGCGCCCGCCGCCGCCGACGGCCAGCTGGCCTTCGGCGCCGACGACACGGCCGAGGCCGAGGCGCTGATGGCTCAGGCCCGCGCGGTCCTCGACCTGGGCGACGCCTTCACCGACAAGCTCGCCGAGGTGGGCGCCGCCGAGCTGCTGCACGGCATGGAGCTGCCGACCTCCGAGCTCCTCGCCCGGATGGAGCGGTCCGGCATCGCCGCCGACCGCGACCACCTGGAGGCCATGGAGCAGCAGTTCGCCGGAGCCGTGCAGCAGGCGGTGAAGGAGGCGCACGCGGCCGTCGGCCACGAGTTCAACCTCGGCTCGCCCAAGCAGCTCCAGGAGGTCTTCTTCGGCGAGCTGGACCTGCCGAAGACCAAGAAGACCAAGACCGGGTACACCACGGACGCGGACGCGCTGGCCTGGCTGGCCACGCAGACCGACCACGACCTGCCCGTGATCATGCTCCGCCACCGGGAGCAGGCCAAGCTGCGCGTCACCGTCGAGGGCCTGGTCAAGACCATCGCCGCCGACGGCCGGGTGCACACCAGCTTCAGCCAGACCGTCGCCGCGACCGGCCGGCTGTCCTCCACCGACCCCAACCTGCAGAACGTGCCGGTGCGCACCGACGAGGGCCGCGCCATCCGCCGCGGCTTCGTCGTCGGCGAGGGCTTCGAGTCCCTCATGACGGCCGACTACAGCCAGATCGAGCTGCGCGTGATGGCCCACCTCTCCGAGGACGAAGGCCTGATCGAGGCCTTCGCGACCGGCGAGGACCTGCACACCACGGTCGCCTCCCAGGTCTTCGCCGTGGAGCGGTCCCAGGTCGACGCCGAGATGCGCCGCAAGATCAAGGCCATGTCGTACGGCCTCGCGTACGGGCTCTCCGCGTTCGGTCTCGCCCAGCAGCTGAACATCGAGCCCGCCGAGGCGCGCGGCCTGATGGAGACGTACTTCGAGCGGTTCGGCGGCGTGCGGGACTACCTGCGGCGCGTCGTCGACGAGGCCCGGGCCACGGGCTACACGGCGACCGTCTTCGGCCGCCGCCGGTACCTGCCCGACCTCAACAGCGACAACCGCCAGCGCCGCGAGGCCGCCGAGCGGATGGCGCTCAACGCCCCCATCCAGGGCACGGCCGCCGACATCGTCAAGGTCGCGATGCTGCGCGTGGACAAGGCGATCACCGGGGCCGGCCTGCGCTCGCGGATGCTGCTCCAGGTCCACGACGAAATCGTGCTGGAGATCGCCCCGGGCGAGCGCGAGCAGGTCGAGGAGCTGGTGCGGCGCGAGATGGGCGCCGCCGTGGAGCTCCGGGCCGCACTGGACGTGTCCGTCGGCGTCGGCCCGGACTGGGAGTCCGCCGCGCACTGAGGCCCGTACGGCCCCAGGGCAGCGCCCGTTCCCGCTCAGCCGGTGGGGACGGGCGTCCGCGTTTCCTCGTCCGTACGGGCGGAGCGGTCGCCGCGGTGCCGCAGCCGTACGAGCACCCCGTACAGCAGCAGGGCCACGGCGAGGCCGCCGCCCGCGCCGAAGCAGACGGTCGGGATGATGTCGAGCGGCGTCCGGATCCGGTCGAAGAAGGTGAAGAAGCGGATCACGCGCATCGTGACCCCGGCCGCCACGCACCCCGCGACCAGGGCGAGCGCACCCCAGACCTCCGCCCGGCCGAGCACCGGCACGGACGCGGGGGCGGGGGAGGCGGGCAGCCGCCGCAGGGCGGTCACCGTGAACCAGAGCAGCGCGCAGGCCGCGACCGCCGAAGTGCCGTACTGGAGGTACGAGTAGAGGGGCAGGCCGAAGGCGAGCGGCTCCGCCAGCTCCGGCAGCGCGTTCGTCCCCCAGCGGTCGATGTGCGTGAAGCTGTCCCACACCACGTGCGTGAGGGAGCCGGCGACGGCCGACACGTAGAACCACGCGGCGAGCGCCGGCAGTCGGCGGCGCTCGCGCCACTCCTCACCGCGCACGAAGGCGTGCACCCTGCCCCGCCACCCGCGCGGCAGGAGTGCGATCAGCGGCTCGCGCAGCAGCAGCCAGCACCCCACGAGGACGGCGGTGAGCACGGCGTCCAGGGTGAACACCCCGGCAAGCGAGTGCGTGAAGGTCCCGTAGGCCATGACGCCCTCGACGACCGCGTCCGTGAAGTAGAAGGTGTCCGGCGCGAACGACCCGAGGACCAGGGCCGAGGCGACGAGTGGGCCCCGCGCACGCCCTGTCCGGCGGACGGCCGGAAGTACGGCGGCCGCATGGCTGAGAGTGAAGGGCATGGCACCTCTCCTGGACGCTCTCGTGGATGCTGTCGTGCGTGTTCCTTACTTCGGGCCAATGCGCCCGAAGGATCCCGACAGTATGCGTGACCTGCGCACGGACGTGGCGATGTGGTGAATTCCGGCCCTCTTTCCGTGCCCTTTACAGGGAGTTGACGTATGGTCACGCGGACGTCGAGGGGGAGGGGGTCCGGATCATGTCGGCTCGAATAATCGGACGCAGGCTGCGCAAGGGGGCGGCAGCCGCCCTGGTCTCCGCGCTGGTGGCCGCCGCGCTCACCGCCTCGCAGGGGCCGGCGGGCGCGGGCGAGGACCGCACGGTCGCCGTCGGTGAGGACGAACCGGCCCTCCCGGCGGAGGCGAGCGGCGGCGACTCCGACTACATCACCGAACTCCCGCCCCTGGTGAGCCCGGAGCCGCCGGCCGTGGTGCTGCCGGACGAGGCGCAGCCGACGGGGCCGCAGCCCCCGGAGACGGCGACGGTGCCGGTGCTCGCCGGGACCGGACCGGCCGAAGGCGCGCAGGGGATACCGGCGAGCGTGCTGGCGGCCTACTTGCGCGCGGAGAAGACCGTGGGGCAGAGCGACCCCGGATGCGGACTGCGCTGGCAACTCCTCGCGGCGATCGGCAAGGTGGAGTGCGGCCAGGCGCGCGGCGGCCAGGTGGACGCGGCCGGGACCACCCTGCGGCCGATCCTGGGGCCCGTGCTCGACGGCAACGGCTTCGCGAACATCTCCGACACGGACGGCGGGGCCTACGACGGGGACGCCCGGTACGACAGGGCGGTCGGGCCGATGCAGTTCATCCCGTCCACGTGGGCGGCGTGGGGCCAGGACGCGGACGGCGACGGGCGCCGCAACCCGAACAACGTGCACGACGCGGCCCTCGCGGCCGGGCGGTACCTGTGCGCGGGCACCCGGGACCTGCGGACGGACGCGGACCTGGACCGGGCGGTGCTCTCCTACAACCACTCCACGGAGTACCTGCGGACGGTCCGGTCCTGGTTCACGTACTACCTCAAGGGCACGCACGAGGTCCCGGACAGCCCAGGCACGGCGGCGGGCACGCCCACGCCCACGGCACCGGCACCGGCACCGAAGCCCAGCCCTACGCCGACCCCCACGCCTACGCCGACGCCGGACCCGAAGCCCACACCTACGCCGAGGCCGGACCCGAAGCCCACACCTACGCCGACGCCGGACCCGAAGCCCACACCTACGCCGACGCCGGACCCGACGCCGACTCCCACGCCCACACCGACCCCGACCCCGGCTCCCACGCCCACACCGACCCCGGCTCCCACGCCCAGCCCCACCCCGACGCCGACTCCGTCGACCACGCCGACGCCCAAACCCTCGCCGACGACGACCCCGACGCCGAAGGCCACCCCGACGCCGAAGCCCACACCGTCCGCGTCGACGTCCCCGTCCGCCCCCGCGTCCCCGTCCTCCACACCGGAGGCGGCCCGGCCGACCCCCGGGGCCACCCCGTAGTCACACGGAGGGCGCCGGGGCGCCCTTCGGCGGGCGTACCGATGTGCCGGCGGACTTCAGATGCGGAACCAGCGTGGGGTGCGCGTCCGGCCGCAGCTTGTCGATGGCGGCCTGCAGCGCGTCCCAGGCGTCGTCCTCACCGGCCAGGCTTTCCTGCCGCCCGAAGGTCGCTTGCGACAAGTCGACCAGTTTGCCGGCCCGTTCGCGTTCGGGTGTCCTGGCGAGTTCGCGCAGTGCGCCGGAGTCCCGCCAGGCGGGGCAACGATCGCCCGCCCGCCGTCGACCGCACCCGCACTGACGCCCGAGCCGACGATGAAGGCCACCGGCCGGGTGCGCTCGGTCAGCAGCGACCTCAACCGGTAGACGAGGGCCTTCTCCTCGCCGGCCTTGAATCCGATCGTGTTCATCGAAGGTCTCTCATGCGTCGCGTTGTTGCCTTGCAAAGGCAAGGGAGTCTATTGCCGTGTGCAGGCCGACCGTGCGCCAACGAACTTGTGGGACCGGATACTTGAGCGACATAGTGATCGGCCGGACGGGTGGCGGACGGTAGCGCCCGGACCAGCGATCGACGGGGGCGAACGGGTGAGCGGGACGGTACCTCGGCAGCACGACGAGGCGGCGGAGCACACGGACGGCGCCGGCGCCGCCGCTCGACAACACCACCTGCCGACCGCGGCCACGGCGGCCCTCGGCGTCCTCCTGCTGGCGGAAGTGGTCCTGCTGTGCGGCGGGTTGCTGAGCCTGTGGCCGATCCTCCTCGCCCTGGTCGCGCCCGGGACGGACGCAGCGGCCACGGCGCGGTGGTCGCCCCTGGGCCTGGGGGAATGGGCGCTCACCGCCGATGTCGCCATGCTCCTCGCCGTGATCCTCTGCAGCGCCCTCGGCAGCTTCGTCCACGCGGCCACCTCGTTCGCGACGTACGTGGGCAACCGGCGGCTGTACGCGAGCTGGCTGTGGTGGTACCTGCTCAGGGCGGGCATCGGCGTCGCGCTGGCCCTGCTGGTGTACCTGCTCCTGCGGGGAGGCCTGTTCGCGGGGAGCTCCGGCGCGGGAGCGACGAACCCGTACGGCTTCTCCGGCATCGCCGGGCTGTGCGGCCTGTTCTCCAAGCAGGCGACGGACAAGCTGCGCGAGATCTGCGACACGATCCTCAGCACCAAGGGCGACGGTGACCGCGATCGAGGGGACAAGCTGGCCGCCGTGCAGAACAGGGATCCGGACCCCGCCGGACCGTGAACCGGGCGGGGACGAACCGGAGCAACCACAGGTAAACACCCTCCGGCATGCGGCTCGCTCGCAGGTCAGGGGGCGTTTCGCGTGATCCGCCGCGCAGACGGTTCTCATCTCGCCTCCGCATTGCTACGGTGCCTCCGCCCTGACGCCCTATCAGATTCCGGAGGCCCGGTATGCGCGCGTTCATCGCCGCCGCCAGCGGGCTCGTCCTCGCGGTACTCCTCGTCCTCGCCGTCACGGCGTTCGGGGCGCCCGAGGGCAAGACCTCGCCCAGGCCCCTGCTCACCACCGCGCCCCCCGCGCCCGGAAAGTAGAGGAGGGCCCGGCCTTGCGACGCAGAGCGAGCCTTGTCCTGCTGGCCCTAGCCGTGTTCTGCGCAGCCCTCGCGCCGCTGCTGCGCTGGTACGCGTACCCCCGCCTCGCCAAGATCCCGCCGAGCCAGTACCAGGAGATGGTCCTGGAGGCGAAGGACGCGACCCTCCTCGACTACACCGGCGGCATGCAGCCCAAGAAGGTCGACAAGGTCACGATCGTCCAGACCCTCAAGGGCAACGTGGAGGCGTCGAAGGAGATCGAGTCGAGCGCAGGCAAGGACGTCGTCGTCTGGGACACCCTGTCCTACATCATCGGCCCCGACGGCAAGATGGTCTCCCAGATCCCCGAGCGCTACGTCTTCGACGCCCACACCCAGGACCCGGTGCACGCCACCGGGGAGATGGTCGACGGGGACGCCGTCAAGCGCGAGGGCATCGAGTTCAAGTGGCCGTTCTTCACCGAGCCGCGCGACTACCTGTACTTCGACGCCCAGACCCGCACCTCCTCGCCGATCCACTACGTCGGACCGCGCACGTTCAAGGGCATGGACGTCTACTACTTCGAGCAGACCGTGCCGTGGACCAAGGTCCCCATGCCCAAGAAGATGCCCATCGAGGGCATCGACCCGTCGACGATCGAGGCGGCCACCGGCACCACCCTCTGGTACACGGCCAAGGTGAGGTTCTGGGTCGACCCGGTGACCGGGGCGCCCGTCAACGCCGAGCAGGACATCCAGCAGGAGATGCGCGGCGGCATCGCGGCGGGCGGCCCCGACGGCAAGCTCACCGCCTTCGCCGGGCACGTGACGATGCGTGAGGACTACTCCGATTACACGGTCGACCTCGTCAAGTCCAACCGTACGAAGGTCCTCGCGCTGCACACCTACGCGCCGTTCGGCCTGGCGGCCGGCGGGCTCGCGCTGCTCGGGGCCGCGCTGTGGCTGGAGGCCCGCGGCCGCCGGGTGCGGGAGCGGGAGGCAGAGGAAGGGGTCAGCGCCTGAGGCGGGCGTTGGTGTGGCGGGTGGGCTCGGCGGTGGCCGGGTCCTCCGGCCAGGGGTGCTTGGGGTAGCGGCCGCGCAGCTCGGCACGGACGGCGCGGTAGCCGCCCTGCCAGAAGGAGGCGAGGTCGGCCGTGACGGCCGCGGGCCGGCCGGCGGGCGACAGCAGGTGCACCAGCACCGGCACGCCGGCCACCTTCGGGGTCTCGGCCAGCCCGAACAGCTCCTGGAGCTTCACCGCGAGCACCGGCTGCCCGTGCTCGGCGGAGTAGTCCAGCCGGATCCGGGATCCGCTGGGCACCTCCAGGCGTTCCGGAGCCAGCTCGTCGAGGCGGGCGGCCTCCCCGGTGGCCCACGGCAGCAGCCGGTTCAGGGCCTGCCCCGCGTCGATCCGCCCGAGGTCCGAGCGGCGCCGGGCCCGCGACAGCTCGGGCTCCAGCCAGTCGTCGGCGCGGGCCAGCAGGGCGCCGTCCTCTTCCACGTCGGGCCAGGGCGCGCCGAGCGTGCGGTGCAGGAAGCCCAGCCGGGCCCGGAGCGCCCGCGCGTCCGGGGACCAGCGCAGCAGGCCGAGGCCCTCGGTGCGGAGCCCGTCGAGGAGGGCGGCCCGTACGAGAGCCGGGTCCGGGGTGCGCAGGGGGCGTACGGAGAGCTCGATCGCCCCGAGCCGTTCCGCGGCGCGGGCGATCAGGTCCCCGTCCTCCCAGCGCACCTCTTCGCCTTCGGTCCACAGGTGGGCGGCGGCGGCCCGGGCGGTGTCCTCGTCGATGACGGCGGCCAGCCGGATCCGGGCGGAGGCGGAGTGCGGGGGCCTGTCGGCGACGGCGACGGCCAACCAGGCCGCCTGCCGCAGGCCCGAGCCGTCACCGAGCTCGGCCCCGGTCCCGGAGGCCATGAGGAAGGCGCCCTGACCCCTGGCCCTGGCGACCCGCTCGGGAAACGCGAGCGCGGCGATCAGCCCTGCGGCGCCGTCGTCGGGTACCGCGCCGCTGCCGGGGCTCCGCCCCGGACCCCGCTCCCCCGGGGGCGGAGCCCCCGTGGGGTCCGGGGCGGAGCCCCGGGACGGGGGGCTGGGGGCGGAGCCCCCGGTTTCGGGAAGGGGCGGGGTGGGGGAGAGCCCCGCAGGGTCCCGGACGGCACGGTCCAGGCGGGCCACCTCCGTGCGCCAGCGCGCCGCGTAGGCATCGCCGCCCGCGCGGGCCCGCCGCCAGGCCGCGGCCAGGTCGTCCCCGTACTCGCGCGGCGGCTCCTCGCTCAGCAGCGCCACCAGCTCCGCCGCCCGACGGGCCCCGACCGCGGCCGAGCCGTCCAGCAGGGCGCGGGCCAGCCGCGGGTGCAGCCCCAGGCGGGCCATCCGCAGCCCGCGCGCGGTGGGCCGCCCCGCCGGGGACACCGCGCCCACCGCGAGCAGCACCTCCCGCGCCGCGGCCATGGCGCCGGCCGGCGGCGGGTCCGGCAGCGCCAGCCCGGCCGCGTCCGGATCGCCCCAGCACGCCGCCTGCAGGGCGAACTGCGCCAGGTCGGCGATGCGTATCTCCGGCGACGGGAACGCGGGCAGCCGGCCGTCCTCCGCCTCGGCCCAGCAGCGGTACACCGCGCCCGGCGCCTCACGTCCGGCCCGGCCCGCCCGCTGGCGCCCGGCCGCGCGGGACGCCCGTACGGTCGCCAGCGCGCCCAGCCCCCGGGCATGGTCCACCCGGGGTTCGCGGGCCAGCCCCGAATCCACCACCACCCGAACCCCGGGAACGGTCAGGCTCGACTCCGCCACCGCGGTGGAAAGGATCACCCGGCGGTGGTCCGAGGCGGTCAGCGCCGCGTCCTGCACGGCCGCCGGGGCCCGGCCGTGGACCTGGAGCACCTCCGCGTCCACCCCGCCCAGCTGCCCGGCCACGCGGGCGATCTCGCCCACGCCGGGCAGGAAGCACAGGACGTCGCCGTCGCGCTCCGCCAGCGCCCGCCGTACCATCGAGGCCACGTGCGTCAGCTGCGCCGGATCCACCCGCATCCCGTGCGGGGGCCGCACCGGCCGGGCCGGCGGCGCCCAGACCGTCTCCACCGGGTACGAGATGCCCGCGGCCTCCACCACCGGCGCGCCGCCCAGCACCCGCGCCCAGCCGGCGGAGTCCGTGGTCGCCGAGGCCGCCACCAGCCGCAGCTCCGGGCGCAGGGTCTCCCGTACGTCCACGAGGAACGCGGCGACCGTGTCGGCGTCCAGGTGCCGCTCGTGGCACTCGTCCAGGACCACCACGTCGACCCCGGTCAGCTCCTGGTCGCGCTGGAGCCGCTGGAGGAGCACTCCGGTGGTCACCACCTCCACCACGGTGTCCGGGCCGGCCACCCGCTCCCCGCGCACCGTGAAGCCGACCGAACCGCCGACGGCCCCGCCCAGCAGCCAGGCCATCCGCCGCGCCGCCGCACGGGCGGCGATCCGGCGCGGCTCGGCGACCACGACCCGGCGCCGCGGCCCACCGCCCACCAGCCCCGCCAGCACCAGCGGCACCAGCGTGGTCTTGCCGGTGCCCGGCGGGGCGCAGAGCACCGCGGCGCCGTGGCCGTCCAGCGCGGAGACGAGCGCGGGCACGGCCTCCCGCACGGGAAGGGCGTCGAGGGCGGCCTGGCGGATCAAGGGATCAGTCCCTCTCGCACACGAAGATCGCGGTGCCGGGGATCAGGTTGCCGCGCAGCGGGGACCAGCCGCCCCACTCCTGGCTGTTCCACTCGGGCCACTCCGGCTCGACCAGGTCGACGAGGCGGAAGCCGCCCGCCACCACGTCGCGGACCCGGTCGCCGAGGGTGCGGTGGTGCTCGACGTACACGGCGCGGCCCTGCTCGTCCTGCTCCACGTACGGGGTCCGGTCGAAGTAGGAGGCGGCGACGGACAGCCCCTCGGGGCCGGGCTCGTCGGGGAACGCCCAGCGGATGGGGTGGGTGACGGAGAAGACCCAGCGGCCGCCGGGGCGCAGGACGCGGCGCACCTCGCGCATGACGTTGACGGGGTCGGCGACGAAGGGGACGGCCCCGTAGGCGGAGCAGGCCAGGTCGAAGGAGCCGTCGCGGAAGGGCAGCCGGCCGGCGTCGGCCTCGACCAGGGGGACGTCGTCGCCGATGCGCAGGGCGTGCTGGAGCTGGCGGTGGGAGAGGTCGAGGGCCACCGGGCGGGCGCCCTGCGCGGCGAGCCAGCGCGAGCACTGGGCGGCGCCGGCGCCGATCTCCAGGACGTCCTTGTCCTTGAGGGAGGCGGCGGGGCCGAGGAGGGCCGCCTGCGCCTCGTCCAGCCCCTCGGGTCCCCATACGAAGCGGTCGTCTCCGAGGAAGGCGCCGTGCTCGCTCTGGTAGTCGTCGGCGTTGCGGTCCCACCAGCCGCGGCTCGCCCGGCTGCTCTCCGCTTCCCCCGCGTCACGCCGTGTGGCCTCGGCGTCTTCCACAGAGCCGGGATCGGCTTCGTACGCGTCTTCGGAGGCGTAGTCCTCTTGGTTCATGGGGCCCGTCGTCGTAGTCTGCGAATGTCTTCGGAAAGTGGCAGGAAGCGTCAGGAACGCGCTTCCGCCCGCGAATTGTGCCGGTTATGCGGTGATCCGCCCGGGGTGTGCGCCTTCGCGCATTGACCCTGCCCGGCCGCCCCCGTATGCTACAAGTTGCGCTGCGAGCCTGTGCTCCTCAGACCTAGCAGGCTGCGCTTGCATCTGTTGATGTCCCCTCGGTTTTCGAGGTCCCGCCGCTCTTCCGCAGATCGGGGGCCTCCTTGGCTGTCCGGTCTTCGGTGGATGCCGATAAGGGCTCCCGGCGTAGCAGTACCTACGACTTTCTGTCCGTAACCGGAGCCCTTTCCCACATGACGAGCAGCACCGAGACCACCGCCACCACTCCGCAGGTTGCGGTCAACGACATCGGCGACGCGGACGCGTTCCTCGCGGCGATCGACGAGACGATCAAGTACTTCAACGATGGGGACATCGTCGACGGCGTCATCGTCAAGGTTGACCGGGACGAGGTTCTCCTCGACATCGGTTACAAGACCGAAGGCGTCATCCCGAGCCGCGAGCTCTCGATCAAGCACGACGTCGACCCGAACGAGGTCGTCAAGGTCGGCGACGAGATCGAGGCCCTGGTTCTCCAGAAGGAGGACAAGGAAGGCCGCCTGATCCTCTCGAAGAAGCGCGCTCAGTACGAGCGTGCCTGGGGCACCATCGAGAAGATCAAGGAAGAAGACGGCATCGTCACCGGTACCGTCATCGAGGTCGTCAAGGGTGGTCTCATCCTCGACATCGGCCTCCGCGGCTTCCTGCCGGCCTCTCTCGTCGAGATGCGTCGCGTCCGCGACCTCCAGCCCTACGTGGGCAAGGAGCTCGAGGCGAAGATCATCGAGCTGGACAAGAACCGCAACAACGTGGTCCTGTCCCGCCGCGCCTGGCTCGAGCAGACCCAGTCCGAGGTTCGCCAGACGTTCCTCACCACCCTGCAGAAGGGTCAGGTCCGCTCCGGCGTCGTCTCCTCGATCGTCAACTTCGGTGCCTTCGTGGACCTGGGTGGCGTCGACGGTCTCGTGCACGTCTCGGAGCTGTCCTGGAAGCACATCGACCACCCGTCCGAGGTTGTCGAGGTCGGCCAGGAAGTCACCGTCGAGGTCCTCGACGTGGACATGGACCGCGAGCGCGTCTCCCTGTCGCTGAAGGCGACGCAGGAGGACCCGTGGCAGCAGTTCGCCCGGACCCACCAGATCGGTCAGGTCGTCCCGGGTAAGGTCACCAAGCTGGTTCCGTTCGGTGCGTTCGTCCGCGTGGACGAGGGCATCGAGGGTCTGGTCCACATCTCCGAGCTGGCCGAGCGCCACGTGGAGATCCCGGAGCAGGTCGTCCAGGTCAACGACGAGATCTTCGTCAAGGTCATCGACATCGACCTCGAGCGTCGCCGGATCTCGCTGTCCCTGAAGCAGGCCAACGAGTCCTTCGGTGCCGACCCGGCGTCGGTCGAGTTCGACCCGACCCTGTACGGCATGGCCGCGTCTTACGACGACCAGGGCAACTACATCTACCCCGAGGGCTTCGACCCCGAGACCAACGACTGGCTCGAGGGCTACGAGAAGCAGCGCGAGGCCTGGGAGACCCAGTACGCCGAGGCGCAGCAGCGCTTCGAGCAGCACCAGGCCCAGGTCATCAAGAGCCGCGAGGCCGACGAGGCCGCTGCCGCCGAGGGCGCTGCCGCCCCGGCCGCCGGTGGCAACGCCGGTGCGGGCATCTCGGGTGGTTCGTACTCCTCGGAGTCGGACGAGACCTCCGGCGCCCTGGCGTCGGACGAGGCCCTGGCCGCGCTCCGCGAGAAGCTGGCCGGCGGCCAGAGCTGATCGCAGCGCGCATCACACTCCGGTGTGAGCAGAGCTGAGTCGAGTTGAACGGTGAGGCCCGTCCCCTTCGGGGGGCGGGCCTCACCGCGTTTTCCCTCGATCCGCCGATCCCGCCGTCGATCCCTGCGCTGAACCGTTCGTTGATCCGTTGCGTTCCTGTGAATGCGGCCAACTGGGGAATGGTGGCGCCGCCTTGGACGTTCTTGGCAGAGAACGCGGCGAGGAGGAGTGGTGACGGTGCTTGATCCACAGGGTTTGTACGAATGGGATGCCAAGGGTCTGGCGGTGGCCGACCTGGCGGTCGCCCAGGACTCGGCCGGGTTGGTCATGCTGTACCACTTCGAGGGGTACATCGACGCCGGTGAGGCCGGCGAGCAGATCGTCGAGCGGCTGCTGGACACGCTGCCCCACCAGGTGGTCGCCCGCTTCGACGCGGACCGGCTGGTGGACTACCGGGCGCGGCGCCCGCTGCTGACCTTCCAGCGCGACCACTGGACGGAGTTCGAAGAGCCCCGGCTGGAGGTCCGGCTGGTCCAGGACGCCACGGGTGCGCCGTTCCTGCTGCTGTCCGGCCCGGAGCCGGACGTGGAGTGGGAGCGCTTCGCCGTCGCCGTCCGGCAGATCGTCGAGCGCCTCGGGGTCCGGCTCTCGGTCAACTTCCACGGCATTCCGATGGGCGTGCCGCACACCCGTCCCGTGGGCATCACCCCGCACGGCAACCGGACCGACCTCATGCCGGGGCACCGCAGCCCCTTCGACGAGGCCCAGGTGCCGGGCAGCGCGGAGTCCCTGGTGGAGTTCCGCCTGGCCCAGGCCGGGCACGACGTGCTGGGTGTCGCCGCGCACGTACCGCACTACGTCGCGCGCTCCCCGTACCCGGACGCCGCTCTGACGGTGCTGGAGGCGATCACGGCGGCGACCGGGCTGGTCCTGCCGGCCGTGGCGCACGCGCTGCGGACCGAGGCACACCGCACGCAGACGGAGATCGACCGGCAGATCCGGGAGGGCGACGAGGAACTCGTCGCCCTGGTGCAGGGGCTGGAGCACCAGTTCGACGCGGCCGCCGGAGCCGAGACCCGGGGCAACATGATCGCCGAGCCCGCGGAGATTCCGTCGGCCGACGAGATCGGGCGCGAGTTCGAGCGGTTCCTGGCGGAGCGCGAGGGCGAGAACTGACGCCGACGGGCAGCAGGGGCACCGGGGGCAGGGTCCGGGTGACGCCGCGGGCCTGACGAAGACCGGCCGGACAGGGCCTAGATGATCTATTCCAAGGGGTCAGTGGTCATAGGCGGTCAGTGAGCGAAGGATGGGCTGTCCGGTGTGGCCGTTGTGCCAGATGGCGGCGGTCAGCGCGAGGATGCGCTGCATGACGCGGGCGACGACACCGCCGGACGTTCGCCCTCGGTGCTGTTCGAGGTCGAGTTGGCTGGCGCAGTACCCGTACTCGGCCCATCCGGCCAGGTCGGAGCGTTTGACGGTCTCCCGCGCGCGGCCGCACTCCACTGGCGTGGAGTCCACGATCCACACATCGTCGGTGGCGAGGGAGTCCAATTCTGTTCTCACACAATGACGTTGGGCCCCCTCGCCCATCCGCGCAGCCGATCCTGCGGAATCGATCAGTTAAACATGCAGGGCCCCGTCAAAAACGGTGACCGCGTGCCCGGTGAGATGAACGCGGTCACCGTGCATGGCGGTCCTGACCAGCCCGGTGCGCGCGGATACCTGCAGGCCGGTGAGCTCGTCGCGGTCGATCCGCGTCGACCAGTAGGGGGCCAGCGCGGTGTGGGCGCTGCCCGTGACCGGATCCTCGAGGATGCCCTCGGCGGGTGAGAAGAAGCGGGAGACGAAGTCGTACTCCAGGCCGGGACTGGGCGCTGGGGCTGTGATGATGACGCCGCGCAGGCCCTCGCGGCGGGTCATGTCGGCCATCACGTCGAGGTTGGGGATCACGGCCCGGACGGTGGCCTCGTCCGGCAGGACGGTCAACAGATCGCCGAGCGCACCGGTGCGGAAGGCGGCCTCCGGCTTCACCCCCAGGGCCTCCGACAGGCCTTCCGGCAATGGGCTTTCAGTGCCGGGCGCGGCCGGGAAGTCCAGGGTGACGCGGCCGTCCTCGTGCGTATGCGCGGTGAGGATGCCGCTGAACCGGCTGCGGAAACGCAGCGCGCCGACAACCCCACGCTCCCGCCTCAGTGTGTGCGCCGTGGCCAAAGTGGCATGGCCGCACAGATTGGTCTCGACGAGTGGGGTGAACCAGCGGATCTCCCAGTCGGCGTCGTCGCCGGAGGGGAGCGGCCGCGCGAAGGCGGTCTCCGAGTGGTTCATCTCGGCTGCTACCTGCTGCATCCAGGCATCCTCAGGCCAGTCTTCGGTATCGAGCAGGCATACGCCCGCGGGGTTGCCAGCGAACGGCCGGTCGGTGAAGGCGTCTACGACGTGGATATGCATGCCGCGACCGTATAGACGCCAATCATGGTCACGCGAAGTCCAATTTGATGAAAGTGGACTCCTTTTCCGCCCGGAGCATCCCACCGCACACCGATCTGTGCCGCGAAGGCCGGGCCAGATCGATCAGTTGGGGCGGGCTGATCGCTGTGCCCGCCTACGATCACTGACCCCTTGGAATCGATCATCTAGGCTGCGGGCATGCTGAAAGTAGGACTGACGGGCGGAATCGGTGCCGGCAAGAGCGAGGTCTCGCGACTGCTGGCGGGGTACGGGGCGATCGTCGTCGACGCCGACCGGATCGCGCGCGAGGTGGTGGAGCCCGGTACGCCGGGGCTCGCTGCCGTCGTGGCGGCCTTCGGGGAGTCGGTGCTGACCGCCGAGGGGGTGCTGGACCGGCCGAAGCTCGGATCCATCGTGTTCGCGGACCCGGCAAAGCTCCAGACGCTCAACGCGATCGTGCACCCGCTGGTCGGGGCCCGGTCGGCCGAGCTGGAAGCCGCCGCGGGGGCGGACGCGATCGTGGTGCACGACGTACCGCTGCTCGCGGAGAACGGCCTGGCACCGCTCTACGACCTGGTGGTCGTGGTGGACGCGGCGCCGCAGACGCAGCTGGCGCGGCTGACCGCCCTGCGCGGGATGGCCGAGGAGGAGGCGCGGGCCCGGATGGCCGCGCAGGCCACGCGGGAGCAGCGGCTCGCGGTGGCGACCCTCGTGATCGACAACGACGGGGCGCTGGAGGCGCTGGAGCCGCAGGTGCGCAAGGTGTGGGAGGAGCTCACGGCGCGGGCCGCCGCCGGGACCCCCTGACGTCCCGGGTGACCGGCCGGGCGCCCTGACGTGGGCCCTGTCGTGTGCATGGAATACCGGCCGTAGTGCGGGCGTTGAACGCGCCCGTAGAGGGAAGGATCCAGACCGTGTCCGAGACCACGCGCCCCACGCCGTCCAGCCCGGAAACCCACGTCATAGACTTCCGGGCCGCGGAGCAGCTGCTGGCCGCGCGCGACCCGCGCGGCGCGGTCAAGCTGCTCGACTCGGTCATAGCCGCCCACCCGGAGAACACGGCGGCCCGCCTGCTGCGGGCCCGGGCCTTCTTCGCCGCCGCCCAACTGCGGCCGGCGGAGCTGGAGTTCGAGCTGGTGCTGGAACGGGAGCCGGACAACGCCTTCGCCCACTTCGCGCTGGCCCGTACCCATGAGCGCGCGGGCCGGCCGGAGCAGGCGCGCAAGCACTTCCGCCTGGCCGCCGCCCTCGACCCGCAGCCGGAGTACCTGGCGGCGGCCCGCTTCGAGGACCAGGCCTGATCCGGCCGCCCACGGGTGCCCGCCGGCTGTCGGATCACCGGCCGCGGGGCGGTTCGTACGGAGGGATGTCCGGGCCGGGCTGGTAGTGCGGCCCCTGCCGGATGTGGCGCACGATCATGACCAGGTCCACGGTCACGACGACCGCCAGGGCCCCGCAGGCGGCCGCCCATCCGGGACGGCCCGCCAGCGCGAAGGCGACCGTCCCGGCGGCGGCCCAGATCAGCCCCCAGACACCCAACCAGAACCGCAGCCGCAGCGGACTGCGCGCGGTCACAGGCTCATTTCCGGAACGCATGGCCATCGCCTCTCCTGTCCATGGTCCCACGCCGGGGCTCCGGCGGCCTGGGGGCGGCCCGGCTCCCGGCTACGGGTTGAGCTTGTTCACGGCCGCCGTGGTCGTCTTCTTGAACGCGGCGACCGGGGCGTGGGACAGGTCGCCCATCTCGCTCCACTTCACGACGGTGACGGTGGAGCCGTCGCGCCCGATCCCGAACAGGTGCACGCCGGGCTCGGAGTCGGGAATCGAGGCGTGGACCCCGTAGACGTGTGCGCCCTCCTCGACGGTGAGCTTCCCGTAGTCGTCCCAGGAGGCGGTGCCGCCCGGGGTCGTCCGCAGCCAGTCGGCGGCGCAGGCCGCGACCTTGCGCTCCAGCGTGCCGACGAGCTCGGCCGCCGCGGAGGGCGAGGCGGACCGTACGGAGACCTGCACGGCGCTGGTGTCGAACTCGCTGCCGAAGGCGCGGTGCCAGCTGCCCGCCGCCGGAAGGACGCCGTCCAGGCAGAACGGCGCGAACTCGGGCAGCCCCTTGGTGATCTTGCCCGGGTACCAGGCCGAGCCGGGGTGCGGCGGCAGGTCGGCGCCGGCCAGGAAGCCGGGCGGGACGGGCGTCGCGGTGGCGGCCGTGGCGGAGGCCGAGGCGGTCAGGACGAGTGCGGCGGCCGCCGCGACGAGCGCGGTGGCGAGCGTGGCGACGGTGTCGGTGCGTCGGAACATGAACGGTCTCCCCGTGAGTGGTTCGGTGTGCCTGACGAGCCTGTTCCCCGGGCCGCCCCGCCGGCCACGGTTTGGGGTGAATTCGGGACGCTGGAACGGCCGTACGGGCTGTCACCTGGGGGAACACCTCAGGCATGGAACGCGGTCACGGGACGTCGGACGGGGGAACGCGGTGAGCGAGGCCGAGAATTTCGCGCGGCTGATGCGGGAACTGAAGGAGCGTGGCGGGCTGAGCTACGGCGCCCTGGCGCGCCGCCTGCACACGAGCACGTCGACCTTGCACCGCTATTGCAAGGGGGAGGCGCTGCCCACGGAGTTCGCGGTGGTGGACCGCTTCGCACGGGCCTGCGGGGCGTCGCCGGGGGAGGCGGTGAACCTGCACCGGGCGTGGCTGCTGGCCGATGCGCGGCGGCGGGCGGTGGCGCCACCGGTGCGGGAGCCGGTGCCGGTGGCGGGCTCAGTGGCGATGGAGGAGCCGGAGCCGGAGTCGGGCTTCGGCTCGGATTCGGGCTTCGGCTCGGATTCGGGGGCGGAGGCCGCCGTCGTCGTGGGGGAACCGGCCGTCGTCGCGGAGCCGGCGGGCGGCAGGCCCTGGTACCGGAGGCGGGCGGCCGTGGTCGCCGCCGCGGGGGTGGCGGCGGGCGCGGTGGCCGTGGCTCTGCTGGTGGCGGCCGGCCCCGAGCCCCGTGCGCCGCGGTCCGGAGCGTGGACGGACGGGGTGACGGGGTCCGGGCCGGGCATGACGGCGCCCGCGGCATCCGCCGGTGCCTCCGGAACGGCGTCCGTCCCGGCGTCGGCATCCGAGGCCGCGACCGCAACGGAAACTCCGCCACCGGCCGGTGGTCCGGGTCCGGCGTCCGCCGCGCCCTCCACCTCGTCACGGGCGGTCCCGGCCCCGTCCCCGGCTCCGGCAGCACCCTTGAGGGCGGCGGTGCGGTCGCACGTGTGGACCGCGGGCTGCGATCATGCCTACCTGTCCGAGCGGGGTCCGGGGTCGGTGCCCCCGCCGCCCGTGGAGGCGGACGCGCCCGCCTGGGCGTCGAAACTGCGCGCCGTGCACGCCGGGACGCAGATCGTGGAGTTCACCCTGCACGGGACGGGCCCGGGAGCCGTGGTCCTGGAGGACCTGGAGGTCCGCGTGGCAGGCCGCCGCACCCCGCCGGCCTGGAACGTCTACCAGATGTCGCAGGGCTGCGGCGGGGCGCTCACCCCGGCCGTCTTCGCCGTCAACCTGGACGCGCCGCGGCCGCTGGCCCGCCCGGTCGCCGGGAACGACGCCGGGGGCACCCTGCCCGCCCCCGCCTTCCCGATGCGCGTCTCGGCGGCCGAACCGGTCGTCCTGCGGGTGGAGGCCATCACCACGGGCTGCGACTGCGACTGGTTCCTCGACCTCCGGTGGTCCGGGCCTTCCGGCTCGGGCACCCTGCGCATCGACGACGGCGGGCGGCCGCTGCGCACGAGCGCCGCGCCCGGCCGGCCGGTGTACGGCTACGCGACGGAGCAGGGCCGCTGGGGGCGCTGATCCGCAGGTCAGAGGCCTTTGTCGGTGGCCGCGCCTAGACTCGTCGGCAGGGGATGTCAGCAGATCCGCAATCAGCGGATCCGCAAGCAGATCGACGGGAAAGCCGGGGGAGGGGGACACGTGACACCGCAGTGGGAGCCGCAGCCGCAGTCCGGGTCGCAGCCACAGCCGCAGCCCGGGTCGCAGCCGCAGTCGGGGTCGCAGCCGCGGGCAGCCGCGCTGCTGCGCCACGCCGCCGTCTTCCTGCCCGCCGCCGTCCCCCGCGAGGGGCGGGTCGCCTTCTGGGCACCCGACGGGGACGCCCTGCCCGAGATGGGTACGCCGGCGCCGCTCACCGTCGTGCGCCCGCACGGCGAGGGGGTCCGCAGCCGGACCGTGCCCGCCGTGACCTTCTCCGTCGCCTCCGCCCTGCCCCTGCTCGCGCGGGCGCCCCGGAGCCCCGCCGCGCACCCCGCCACCCGCGCCTGGGGGACCGCCGCCACGCAGGCGCTCACCCTGGCCGCCCGCGGCCGGCTGCTCCCCGGGCTCACCCCCGAGGGCATGGACGCCTGGCGCGCCGGGCCGCTCGATGCCGCCGACATCGACCACCTGCGCGCGGTCGCCGCGGCCCTTCCGCACGAGGGGTACGCGACGCCCCTCGCCGGCCGCCGTCCGCTCCAGCTGCCCGAACCGGAGGCGCTGGTCCGCGCGTTCCTCGACGCCGTCGCCGACAGCCTGCCCCGTACCCCGGCCGCGGCCGTGGCCGCCGGGCGGCCGTTCGCCGCGCGGGAGGCGCAGCGGGTGCCCGGGATACAGGACTGGGCCGCGCAGGTCGCGGCCGGGGCCGACGCGGGCGTCGGGATCTCGCTGCGGCTCGACTTGTCCTCCTTCCGCCTCTTCGACGAAGCCGAGGGCGAGGACGTCCGGCGCGCCGGGGCCGCCGTCGTCCAGGTGCACAGCCTCGCCGACCCGACCCTGGTCACCGACGCGGCGCAGTTGTGGGCGGGCACGGCGGCCGCCGGTTTCGGATCCCGCGCCCGGATCGACGCCGTGCTCGCGCTGCGCCGGGCCGCTCGGGTCTGGCCGCCCCTGCTGCGGCTGCTGGACCAGCCCGTGCCCGATGCCCTCGCCCTGTCAGACCCGGAGCTGGAGGACCTGCTGGGGGTGGCCGCGAGCCGGCTGGCGGCCGCCGGGGTCCTGGTCCACTGGCCGCGCGAGCTGGCCCGTACGCTGTCCGCGACCGCCGTCGTACGGTCCACCGCGCCCGGTTCCGCGACCGAGGGCACCGCCTTCTTCGACGCCGAGCACCTCTTCGCCTTCTCCTGGGAGCTGGCGCTGGGCGGGGACCGGCTCACCCCGGGTGAGATGGACGCGCTGGCGCAGGCCCACCGGCCCGTCGTGCGGCTGCGGGACCAGTGGGTGCGGGTCGATCCGGAGCTGGTGCGCAAGGCGCGCAAGCGGGAGCTGGGCGTGCTGGACCCGGTGGACGCGCTGGCCGTCGCGCTGTCGGGGACGGCCGAGGTCGACGGCGAGCCGGTCGAGGCGGTGCCGGTGGGGGCCCTGGCCGCCCTGCGGGAGCGGCTGACGGGGGAGCTTGCCCCGCTCCCGCAGCCCGCCGCCCTCAAGGCCACCCTGCGCGACTACCAGGCCCGCGGCCTGGCCTGGCTGGACCTGATGACCTCCCTCGGTCTCGGCGGCTGCCTCGCCGACGACATGGGCCTGGGCAAGACCGTCACCCTGATCGCGCTGCACCTGCACCGGGACCGGCCCGAGCCGACGCTCGTGGTGTGTCCCGCGTCCCTCCTGGGCAACTGGCAGCGGGAGATCGAGAAGTTCGCTCCCGGCACGCCCGTGCGCCGCTTCCACGGCGGCGGGCGCAGCATCGAGGACCTGACGTCCTGTGAGGGCGGGTTCGTGCTCACCACGTACGGCACCATGCGCGCCAGCGCCGCCCTGCTGGCGGCACAGAGCTGGGGCATGGTCGTCGCCGACGAGGCGCAGCACGTCAAGAACCCGCATTCGGCGACCGCGAAGGCGCTGCGCACGGTGCCGGCGCCGGCCCGCGTGGCGCTGACCGGCACCCCGGTGGAGAACAACCTCTCCGAGCTGTGGGCGCTGCTCGACTGGACCACGCCGGGTCTGCTGGGGCCGCTCACCGCCTTCAGGGCCCGCCACGCCCGCCCGGTGGAGCACCAGACGGAGGAGGACGGCGGCAACGAGGCGGCGGTCGCCCGGCTGTCCGCGCTCGTACGGCCGTTCCTGCTGCGGCGCAAGAAGTCCGACCCCGGCATCGCGCCCGAGCTGCCGCCGAAGACGGAGACCGACCACCCCGTCTCGCTCACCCGGGAGCAGGCCTCGCTCTACCAGGCCGCGGTGGACGAGGCGATGGCCGTGATCGAGTCGAGCGAGGGCATGGAACGACGCGGCATGGCACGGCGGGACGCCGGTGCCGCGCCGGGAGGAGCTCGTCGACCGTTTCCAGGCGGGCGAGGTCCCCGTGTTCCTGCTGTCCCTGAAGGCGGCGGGCACAGGCTTGAACCTCACCCGGGCCGGCCACGTCATCCACTTCGACCGCTGGTGGAACCCGGCCGTGGAGGAACAGGCCACCGACCGTGCCTACCGCATCGGCCAGACCCAGCCCGTCCAGGTCCACCGGATCATCGCCGAAGGCACCGTCGAGGACCGCATCGCCGAGATGCTGGAGGCGAAGCGGGCCCTGGCCGACGCCGTCCTCGGCTCGGGCGAGTCGGCCCTGACCGAGCTGACCGACCGCGAGCTGGCCGACCTCGTCTCCCTGCGAAGGCCCGCATGATCACCGCGCGGGACGACCGCCGCCGCACCTTCGAGACCGTGCCCGCCGGGGCGGCGGCCGTGAGCTGGTGGGGCCGGGCCTGGGTGACGGCGCTGGAGGAGGTCTCGCACGATGCGGCCCGGCTGGCCCGGGGCCGAGCGTACGCCGAGGAGGGGCACGTCGACGCGGTGACCGTTACGCCCGGCCGGATCGTGGCGTACGTCCGGGGCAGCCGGGCCCGCCCGTACCGTACCGAGCTGACCCTGCCCGCCTTCGCGGAACCGGAGTGGGACGAGCTCCTGGAGGCGGTCGCGGCCGACCCCGGCGCGCTCGCCGCCCTGCTGGAGCGGGAGGTTCCGCAGTCGCTCGCGCAGAGCGTCCTGCCTCGCGCGGGCGAGCTCGTCCCGCACTGCTCCTGCCCGGACTTCGGGCGTCCGCCGTGCAAGCACGCGGCGGCCCTCTGCTACCGGGCGGCCCGCCTCCTCGACGAGGACCCCTTCGTCCTGCTGCTCCTGCGCGGCCGGGGCGAGCGGGAGCTCCTCGACGAGCTCACCCGCCGCAACGCCGCCCACGCCGCGCGCGAACAGCCCGACGCGGCGCCGGACTTCCCGGGCGTGCCGGCCCGGGCGGCGCTCGCGCGCACCGGTCTGCCGCCGCTGCCCGCGCCGCTCCCGGCGCCCGCCGCCGCGGGCCTCCCGCCCGCGTATCCGGCCGATCCGGCGGCCCCGGACCCGCTGGCCCTGGACCAGCTCGCCTGCGACGCGGCGGCCCGCGCCCTGGCCCTCCTCACCACCGGCGAGGACCCGATCGCCGGGCTCGACCTCTGGCAGGACGCGGTCCGGCTCGCCTCCGCGCACCCCACGGCGGGCCTGACGGGCACGGCCCGCACCCTCTACCGGGACCTGGCCCGCGCGACCGGCCGTACCACCACCGAGCTCGCCAGGGCCGCCGCTGCGTGGCGCCAGGGCGGCCGCCCGGCACTGGCCGCCCTGGAGGAGCCCTGGGACCCGCCGGCGGGTCCCTTCGACCGGGCCCGGCCGGCTCTGCTCGCCGCGGGCCAGGGTTCCTTCCGCCCGGACCGCAACCGCCTGACGATCCGCACCCGCCAGCTCCGCCTAGGCCGCGAAGGCCTCTGGTACTGCTACGAGGACCGCTTGGGCGACAACGACTGGTGGCCCAGGGGCCGTCCCTCGGCGGACCCGGTCACCGCTCTGCTGGGCTGAGCCCGGCGGCCCAGCCCGTCAACGTGGTGAAGTCGCGGTCCCGCAGACCGTGGCGGGGGTGGATGCGCAGGAGGAGGGCGGGGGCCGGGTAGTGGGCGGCGACCCAGGCGCGGTCGCGCGGGTTGATCATGTCGTCGACCCATGCGAAGGGCCGCCCCGCCGCCCAGTCGACGAGATGGCGGGTCTTCCAGGAGAGGCCGTCGGGGTCCTCGACGAAGAGTTCCGGCCAGTCGATGACGGACAGGTCGCCGGGGAGTCCGATGTGCGGGGCGATCAGTGTGTTGGCCTGGTGCGTCCAGGCGGTGGCCCAGGCGAGTTCGAAGGGCAGGGCCAACAGCCGGGCCCCGTGGGACGGGTGGAGGCGGACCCGCGCACCGCGCCGGGCGCTGCGCGAATCGGGGTCGCGGTAGGAGAGCCAGACGTCCGGCCGCATCCGGTGGCTCCGGTAGCCGCGCAGGCCGGCGAGGGGCGAACGGAAGGGATTGAGCGGTCCGTCCACGTCGAGGAGGAGCAGCGGGCGATCAGTCATGAAGTAGGCATTACCCAGTACACGATGGAGTGAAATGCCGATCGCCTCTATAACCCGAATGGGTTTACCGCGTTATCTCCGGTGCGGGTGCAGCACCCGCTGAATCCTCCGGAAAGCAGGGAAACTCATGCGTCACAGTCGTCGGAATGGCTTGATCGCGGCGGTGGTTGCGGGAGGTGGACTGGCGGTCGCGGGCGTGAGCGGCTTCGCCTACGCCGATGCGGACGCGGGCGGCCGGGCCGAAGGCTCGCCCGGGCTGCTGTCCGGGAATCTGGCGCAGCTGCCCGTGCACGTCCCGGTGAACGTGTGCGGGAACACCGTGAGCGTGGTCGGCGTGCTCAACTCGGCCGCCGGGAACCGCTGTGCCAACGAGACACCGGGAGGCGGTGGCGGGCATCCCGGGCAGGGGACCTCATCACATCCGTCGAAACCGGGAGCGGGAAACGGGGGAGGGGCAGTGGCGGAAGGGCGCGAAAAGGATTCGCCCGGAGTGCTGTCCGGCAACGGCCTGCAGCTTCCCGTCGAGCTCCCGCTGAACCTCAGCGGCAATTCCGTGAGCGTCGTCGGCGTCGGCAACTCCTCGCACGGCAACACCTCCGTCAACGGTGAGGAGCCCACCGGTGGCAAGCCCGCCCAGCCGCCCGTCACCGAACCGCCCGTCACCGAACCGCCAGTCACCGAACCGCCCGTCACAGAACGGCCGGTCACCCCGCCCGCACCGCCGCGGCACACCGAGGCCCTCGCCCACACCGGGGCCGACGGCCTCGGATACCTGCTGCCCGGCAGCGGAGCCCTCCTGCTCGGCGGTGTCCTCCTCTACCGTCGCTTCCGCCTCAACTAGGCAGGGAACGCCACCCGTCCAGGATGGCGTCGATCCGCGCGGCCAGCCGGGCGCGGGCCGCGAACCGGGGGACGCCCGCCATCAGCAGCGCGTCGTACTCGGTGTCGGTGTGCCGCACCGCCGCCCGCACCGCGACCGAGACCGCCGACTCGTCGAGGGCCCGGCCGGCCGCGGTGCGGCCCACCCGGCCGCTGCCGCGCACCGAGGCGTGCTGGGCGATCGCCACCGCCCGGTCGGCCGGACACCCGGGGAACAGCCGCACTATCTCGGCGGCGAACGCCGCCGTGAACCGGGTGTCCTCGGCCGCGCGGCGCAGCCGGTCGCGCTCCCGCCGGCGCGCCCGTGCCTCGGAGTCCGCGAGACAGTCGCGCTCCGCCCGGGCCAGGGCGGCGTCCTCGACGAGGAGCCCCAGGCGCTCGTACCGACGGCGGCGCCTGTGGAAGCGGACGACGACGGCCGAGAGCGAACTGGCCTCACGTGAACGGCGGGTGAGCGCCGCGTCCCCGCGCGGCAGGTAGACCAGGTGTCCCAGATCCGCGCAGTCCAGACAGCGCGGCACGCCAGCCTCGCGCACGAGGTGCCGGAGCGGGCCCTGTCGGCACTCGGCGCAGTGGATCTGCTTCAGCGACTCGAAAACCACCAGGCTCATAGAGGTGTGATACCGCCGTAGGGGCCTCATATCACCTGGTGGCGAGGGGCGGTTGATGTTTCACCAACTCTTCCTCGATACCGGGACGCCTTCTACGGTGGGGCCGTGGACCGGAGGCCGGTCCACGGAGGAGGGCTCATGGGTGGACGGCAGGCGACGACGGCACGGCCGGGCAGGGCACGTGGTGCCGCGGCCCCGTCGGGCCGGGAGATCGTCATCCCGCCCGGCGGCTGCACCGGCTGGCACTTCCACCGGGTCCGGCTGGACGCCGTGGTGCTGGCGGGGACCCTGACCCGGGTCCTCCACGACCGCACCGTCGAGGTGCATCGGGCCGGGACCACCTTCGTGGAACCCGCGGGCATCGGGCACATCCACCTGGGCCACAACCTCGGCACCGAACCGGTCGTGCTGTACGTGACCCCCGCGCTCCCCGAAGGAACGCCCTTCGCGATACCCACGCCGGCCCCCGCCGGTGCCACCCCGGCGGCCTGCCGCTCACACAAGCCGTCGTATTTCTCCGCGGACCCGGTAGAAGCCACCTGAGGCCGCGTGCAGCCCCTCGACCACGTACCGGGCGCCCGGCTCCCGTATCCCGCGCGGGAACTGCACGTTCCACGAGGGCTCGAAGCCGTCCGACACCACCTGCACCCGCATCCGGCCACCCTGCTGGACGCACTCCACCACCACACCGCCGGCCGGCTCCGAGGTCACCACGGCCATCGAAACGGTCGCCACCGCAGAGGCCGACGCGGCCGGGGTGAACACCGGCAGGGCCGCCGCCGACTTCACGTCCACCGGAGCCGGCACCGAGCCCTGCTGGGCCGCCGCGATCGCCTGCCCGCTCGCATCCACGCAGACCAGCGAGCCGTCCGTGGTGACCAGGTACAGCCGCTCGTCCAGGTACTGCATGGACAGCGCGGACCCACTGCCCGTGCCCAGCTTCCACAGCCGCTGCCCGTCGGCGTCGAAGCAGTACACCGAGGAGGAGAGGTCGCCGGCGAAGACGTGCCGCCCGTCCGGCGAGGTGGCGCACGAGTACACCGCCGCGTCGCACCGGTAGGTGGCCTCCACCGCGCCCGTCGTCTTCGACAGCCGCTGCACGGTGTTCCGCCCGGTGCCCGCGTACACCGCGTGGTCCTCCTGCCAGCCGAACAGCACCGAGCCGTTGGTCGCGGTGTGCCACAGCTCCCGGCCGCCGTCCGGCGCGTACGCAGTCACCCCCTTGCTGTGCCCGTGGTAGACGGCGTCCGCGTCCGCCCGGACCATCCACGCGTTGGAGCCGGCCGAGCGCCTCGACCACTGGAACTCGTCCTCGTGGTCGATGACCGTCAGCCCGCCGTTGCGGTCCGAGACGTTCAGGACGCCCTCGCGGATGTCGAGCCAGAAGATGTCCACGTCCTCCGCGATGTCGTACGCACCGAAGGGAACCTTCGACGACAGGTCGTACACCGTGCCGTCGTCACAGCCCGCGTATATCCAGAACTCGTCCGCCACCAGGCACTTCACCCCGTCCGGCAGCGAATACCGGGCCAGCACCTCACCGCCGTGGCTCAGCGTGTAGACGTCGCCGGCCTGGTTGCCGACCCAGCAGCGGTCCTCGTCCACGTGGATCCCGAAAGCGGAGGAGCCGGTGCGGAAACGCCACAGCACCGGGGCCACCGCCCGCGCCGTCGACGGCGCCGACGTCACCTGGCGGCGGGTCACCGAGCGGGCGGCGCGCTGCCCCCGCACCGCCGGGGCGTACCCCTTGCGGACCTTCTCGCCGATCTTCTTCGCGGCGGCCGCCCGGGCCTTCTCGGCGGTCGGGAACGAGGAGCTCTGCAGCTGGCCGTCCGCGCCGATGCGTCCGTACCGCACGGAGACGGCCGTGCCGTCGACGGTCACCTCGTAGAACTTGTGCGCCCCGCCGCCGTCCTGCGACAGCTCCAGATACGTCGTCTCCCGAGCCATGACAAACCCCTCCCCGAAGGCCGGGCCGCCGGCTCCGTTTCCGCCGGTGATCCCTCGTGAAAAACGCTAAGTCCCACCACTGACAATGGGCCGGTGAAGTGGGAAGCGATCACATGGCAACGGATGGCCGAGCGGCTCGCCGGTCACCTCGACGACCCCGAGAACCTGCCCGAGCAGGGCAGTTGGCAGCGGGTGGGCATTGACGGAGCGCCGGTCGCCCGGACCGGCGTGCTCGCGGAGGAGCTCGCGGAGGCGTTGCGGAGGCGAGGACGGGCGGTGCTGGTGGTGGCGACGGATGGGTTCCTGCGGCCCGCCTCCCTCCGCTTCGAGTTCGGGCGGCAGGACGTGGACTCGTACCTCGGCGGCTGGTACGACACGGCCGCGCTCTGGCGGGAGGTGTTCGGCCCGACCGATCCCGGCGGGACCGGGCGGGTGCTGCCGGACCTGTGGGACCCGGTGACCGACCGGGCGACGCGCAGCCCGTACGCCGAACTCCCGGCCGGAGGGGTGTTGCTGGTGCACGGTCCGCTGCTGCTCGGGCAGTGGTTCCCCTTCGACCTGAGCGTCCACATCCGGCTGTCGCCGGGGGCGCTGGGCCGTCGGACGGAGGAGTCGGAGCGGTGGACGGTGGCGGCGTTCGCGCGGTACGAGGCGGAGGCGGATCCCGGGGCCGGCGCGGACGTGGTGGTGCGGGCCGATGATTCCAGGCATCCCGCGTGGACGGGGGTGCGGGTTCCGGGGCGGTGACGTGGGTCCGGGCGCGGCGCCGTTGCCGGGGCGCTGACCCCGGACCCCCGCGCCTCAAACGCCGGCGGGGCTGGATGGTGCGGCGGGGCCGGAGTGGGGTGGTGCGGTTGGGGTTGCCGGTGCGGCTGAGAGATCGGGGCTGCGCCCCGGACCCCGCGCCTCAAACGCCGGCGGGGTTGGGCTTGCCGGCGGGGCTGGCGCGAGTGGTTTACGGGCGGCCGCCTGGGCGGGTTACCGAGAGGGCGGCGGTGCGGCAGCCGGCTCGGGTGGCTTCCGTGGGGTCCGCGCCCTGGAGGCGGGCTGCGAGGAAGCCGCCGGTGAAGGCGTCTCCGGCGCCCGTGGAGTCCACCGCTTCGGCCGGCTCGGCGGCGACCTCGGCGGTGATCCGGCCGCCCTCGGCGACCAGCGCGCCGGCCGAGCCCAACGTCACCACCACCAGTGGTGTCCGCCGGCTGAGCTCCACCGCCGCGCGGGCCACCCCGGCCGGCTCCGGCAGCCCGGCCAGCAGCCGGGCCTCGTCCTCGTTGGGCAGCAGGACCTCCGCCCCCGCCACCGCGTCCAGGAAGCGCCGCGGGCCCAGGGCGGCCAGGAATCCGGCCGAGGCGGGGTCCACGCTCACCGGAACTCCCCGGGTCCGGGCCGCCCGCAGCGCGACCAGGGCGAGCTCCCGGCTGCTGTCGGCGAAGAACAGGTAGCCGGACAGGTGGAGGTGGGCCGCCCCGTCCAGCAGCGACGGGGCCCAGTCGGCGGGGCACAGCCGCAGCGAGGCCCCGCTGTCGGTCAGGAAGGTGCGCTCCGCGTCCTTCCCGACCAGCGCGACCACCGTCCCGGTCGGCTCCTCCGGGTCGATCACCAGCCGCGGCCGCACCCCCGCGTCGACCAGTGCGCGTTCGTGCCACCGCGCCGACTCGCTGCCCACCCGCGCGAGGAGGCGTACCTCCGCGGTCCCCGTACGGGCCGCCCAGCAGGCGGCGTTGGCTCCGGCGCCGCCCGGCAGGGTGCGGATGCGGGCGGCCGTGTCCGTGGCCGGGGCGAGCGGCTCCGGATGTATCGCCACCACGTCCGTCACCACGTCCCCGACGACGACCAGGGCTCCCGGCGCGGTCATCCCCGCGCCGCCCAGGCTCCCGCGATCCTGGCCCCGAGCCGCACATTGCCGCGGACCGCCGCCAGGTTGGCCTCCAGGGAGGCGCCATCGGTGGCCCGTACCAGGAACCCCAGCAAGAACGGGGTCACCGCCTGCCCCGTGATCCCCCGCTCACGGCATTCCGCGAGCGCCTCCGCCAGCACCCGGTCGTGCAGCTCCGGGTCCAGCTGCTCCGCCTCGGCCACCGGATTGGCCACCAAGAGCGCCGACTCCGCTCCGCCCAGCGCGTCCTGAGCGGCCATCACCGCCGCGACCTCCTCGGGCCGGTGCACCGTCCAGTCCACCGGTTCGCCGGAATCGGCCAGGTAGAACCCCGGGAAGCGGTCGGTTCCGTACCCGAGGACCCCGACCCCCAGCGTCTCCAGCCGCTGCAGCGTGGCCGGCACGTCCAGGATCGACTTCACCCCCGCGCACACCACCGTGATCCGCGTCCGCGCCAGCAGCGCGAGGTCCGCCGACTCGTCCTGCGTCTGCGCCCACTCCCGGTGTACGCCGCCCAGCCCGCCCGTGGCGAAGACCCGCAGGCCCGCCCGCGCGGCCAGGAAGGCCGTCGCGGACACCGTCGTCGCCCCGGTGGCCCGCGTCGCCAGCGCGGGGGCCAGGTCCCGGTGGCCGAGCTTGCGCACGCCGTCGCCGCCCGCGATCCGCTCCAGCTGCGCCTTGTCCAAGCCCGCGTACGCCACCCCGTCCACGACCGCCACCGTCGCCGGAACCGCACCCTCCGCGCGGACCAGCGCCTCCAGTTCGAGGCCCACGGCCAGGTTGCGGGGGCGCGGCAGGCCGTGCGCGAGGATCGTCGACTCCAGGGCCACCACGGGCTTGCCCCGGGCGAGTGCGTCGCGTACCTCTTCCGACAGGACCGGTCCGCCCGACAAGGGTGCAGTTGCTGTGTGCTGTGACATGTCCCCATCCATGGCACGGGATTGACGCCCCCAAACGCACTCCCGCCACACCCGTCCCAACCTGTCCGAGTAGCGTTCCCCCATGGACACGCGCGGGTTCTACGACGAGCCGGCCGACCGCTACGACCTCCTGTACGCGGATTGGCGCGCCTCCGTCGCCCGGCAGGGCCGGGCCCTCGACGCCCTCCTCAGCACCGCGCTGGGCCCCGGACCGCACACCGTCCTCGACAACGCCTGCGGCATCGGCACCCAGGCCCTGGGCCTCGCGGCCCTGGGCCACCGGGCCACCGGGTCACCGGGACCGACCTGAGCCCCGCCTCCGCGGCCCGCGCGGCCCAGGAGGGCGCCGGCCGGGGACTCGACCTGCCCGTCGCGGCCGCCGACATGCGAGCCCTGCCCTTCCCGGACGCCTCCTTCGACGCCGTGGTCTGCGCCGACAACGCGCTGCCGCACCTGCTCACCGCTCAGGACGTGCGCGCCGCGCTGGCCGAAACCCGGCGGGTCCTGCGCCCCGGCGGACTGCTGCTGCTCTCCACCCGCCCGTACGGCGAACTGCTCCGGGCCCGCCCGCAGAGCGAGGCCCCGCGCGTACGCACCGGCCCGGACGGGCGGACCATCACCTTCCAGCTGTGGCACTGGCACGCACTGGCACGCCGACGGGGAACGCTACGACCTGAGCTCTTCCAGCTGCTGCCGACCGGCGACACCTGGACCACGCGGACGTCGAGCGCGACGTACTGGGCGCCGCCGCAGGAGCGGACCGCCGAGTTCGCCCGGGAGGCCGGCCTGCGCGACCCGGTCTGGCACGCACCGGCGGACACCGGGTTCCACCAGCCGGTCCTCACCGCCCACCGGCCACCGCCGCCGCCCGGGCCCGACTGGACAGGGTGACTCGTGGGCCGGGCCGTTCCTGGACGCTGTGGTCACCGCGACGCAGGGGCGGGCCGGTCTAGGCTGGCGCGCCATGAGCACCAGTGATCACTCCGCCGCCCCCGCCTCCTTCTCCGTCTCCGTCGCGGACGTGGAACTGGAGCCCGAGGACCTCGACCCCGACCAGATCGTCTCCGGGGAGCCCGTCGTGACGGGCAAGGTGCTCTGGGAGTCGCCGGACGGCAGCCAGGTGCGCGGGATCTGGCAGATCACGCCGGGCGTGGTCACCGACACCGAGGCCAACGAGCTGTTCGTGGTGGTCAGCGGCCGCGCCACCGTCGAGGTCGAGGGCGGCGAGACCCTGGAGGTGGGTCCCGGCTCCGCCTGCGTCCTGCGCGAGGGCGACAAGACCACCTGGACCGTGCACGAGACGCTCCGCAAGGCCTACCACATCAGCTACTGAGGCCCTCCGGCCACGGGCCGCCCCTTCAGCCGCCGACGGTCTTCGCGGCGACGGGGTGGCGGCGCGCCGTGAACAGGGCGAGCGCCGCCATCGGCAGCAGCAGCGCGGCGCCGACGGCGTTCAGCCAGCCGTAGCCCGCCTGGGACATGACCAGGCCGGCGGCCGCGCCGCCCACCCCCGCGGACGCGTTCATCGTGAGGTCGCTCAGACCCTGTACGGCGGCCCGCGCGGGCTGCGGCACCGAGTCGGTCAGCAGGGCCGAGCCGGACACCATCCCGGCGGACCAGCCGAGCCCGAGCAGGAAGAGCCCGAGCATGCTCCGGCCGTGGCTGGGCCCGGCCGTCCCGGCGAGCAGCGCGGCGACCGACAGGAGCCCGGCGGCCAGGCCGATGACGGACAGCCGTCCGAGCCGGTCCGCGAGCCACCCCATCAGCGGGGAGAAGGCGAACATGCCCGCGATGTGGATGCTGATGACCAACCCGATGAGCTCCAGGCCGGCGCCGTGGTGGCCCAGGTCCATCGGGGTCATCACCATGATCGAGACCATGACGGTGTGCGACACGGCGACGGTGACGAGCGCGAGCCGGGCCCGCGGGGAGGCCTGGACGGCGGCGAACCCGGCGCGCAGCGAGCGGCCCTCGCGGGTCTGCTCCGCCGGAGCGGCGAGCGCCCGGGCCGTCAGCAGCGGGTCGGGGCGCAGGAGTACGCCGATCAGCGTGCCGGTGAGCAGGAAGACGACGGCGGCCCACACGAAGGGGCCCGCCGTCTCGGGTATCGCGGTCCCGGCGAAGCTGCGGCTGGCCGGCGCGGAGAGGTTGGGGCCGAGCACCGCGCCGAGGGTGGACGCCCACACGACGACGGAGATCGCCCGGGCCCGGCGGTCCGGGGCGGCGAGGTCCGCGGCGGCGAACCGGGCTTGCAGGTTCGCCGAGGAGGCGGCGCCGAAGGCGGCCATGCCGAGCAGCAGCAGCGGGAAGTTCCGGATCGTCGCGGCGAGGACGACGAGCCCCGCCCCGACGGCGCCGATCGCGTAGGCGAGGACCAGGCCGGGGCGTCGGCCGCGCGCGGTCATCAGGGCGGCGAGCGGCAGCGAGACCAGGGCGGTGCCGATCACCGCGGCGGTGGAGGCGAGGCCGGACAGGGCCTCGGTGCCGCTGATCTCGGTGGCGAGCACGGGGGCCAGGGCGATGCTGATGGGCACGCCGAGGCCGCCGAGGATCTGGCCGGCGATGAGGACCCAGGAGGTGCGTCGCTGCAGCCGGGCCACGTCCGGGAGGTCGAGCGGCGGAGCCGGCCGGTCCGTGCCGGGGGAGGCCGTCATGCCGCACCCCGCTTCCGCGGGTGCGTGACGCGGGGCCCGGAGGGCGCGGGGGAGCCGGGTGCGGCGGCAGCAGTAGTCACCGCCGCAGTGTGCCACCCCTTACCGCCCGGCGGAACCGTCCGTGCGTACCGGCCGGCCCGCAGGTCAGGACCCCGATCAGAACAACGCCTGCGGAAGCACGCCCTCCAGTGCGAGCAGCTGCCGCTTGGTCTCCACCCCGCCGCCGAATCCCCCGATGCCCCCGTCGGTCTCCACGACCCGGTGGCAGGCCACCACCAGCGGCAGCGGATTCGAGCCCATGGCGTTGCCCACGGCCTGGGCGGCGCCGGGCTGTCCGGCGCGGGCGGCCAGTTCCCCGTAGCCGACGACCGATCCGTACGGCACGGTGCGGTCCAGCTCCTGGAGCACCTGACGGTTGAATCCGGAGCTGAGGCGCCAGTCCAGCGGCAGCTCGAAGCGGCGCAGCGTGCCGGCGAAGTACGCCTGGAGCTGGCGTATGGGCTCGGCCAGCAGGACCTCCTCGCCCGGCGCGGGACGGCGCGCGTCGGCGCCCAGCCGGGAGACGAGCGGGCCGATCATCTTCTCGACCCGGTCCGGGGTGGCATGGAACTCGACCCGGACCAGGCCCTCCGGGGTCGCGGCCAGGAGCAGGGGGCCGATGTCGCTGGCGACGACGGTCCATTCGAGGTGCGGCCCGCGGGGCCGCTCGGTGGTGTCCACCCGTCCACCGTACGGCTCCCCCCTGACAAACCCGGCCGCTTCGGCCACATCGCCCCCTCGCCCGCACCACCCGCATCACCCACGCCCGCCGCGGCACGTCGGCGGGCTCAGAACCCGTCGACCGCCTCCTGCACCACGTCCGGGGCGTTGGTGATGATCCCGTCCACGCCCATGTCCTGGACCTTCCGGGCGGTCGCCGCGTCGTCCACGATCCAGGTGTCCACCTCCATGGCCCTGCCGTGGGCCCCCAGCAGGCCGTGCACGGCCGCGACCCAGTCGGCCGAGATCGTGGTGTGCCAGGGGTTGATCCGGTCGGTGAACTCCGCGTACAGCGGCAGTTCGGCCACGGTGGGGGTGCCCAGGAAGGCGGTCAGCAGGTCCGGGCGCAGCCGGTGCACGACGCGCACGCAGTCGGCGCTGAAGCTCTGGACCACCAGGCGCTTCGTCACGTGCCGCTCGTCGAGCCAGCCGGCGTCGCCCAGTACCTTCAGGGTCTGCTCCTCGATCCCCGGGTAGAGCTCCGGCTTCTTGATCTCCAGCAGCAGTTTCTGCTGGTTGCGCTGTACCCGGTTGAGGTACTGGCGCAGGGTCGGCACGCGCGCGCCCGCGTACTCCTCGCCGAACCAGCTGCCCGCGTCCAGCCGGGTGATCTCGGCCGCGGTGAAGTCCTTGACCTTCCAGGGGGAGCGGCCGGGGAACACCTGCTCGACGTTCGTGGTCCGGGCCAGGGTGTCGTCGTGGATCACCACCAGCTCGCCGTCGCTGGTGCGCTGCACGTCGTTCTCGACCCAGTCGAAGCCCAGCCGCATGGCCAGGTCGATCGCGGCCAGGGTGTTCTCCGGGGCGTACGCCGAGGCCCCCCGGTGGGCGTACACGACAGGTTCCCCCAGCGCTGCCCGGTCGGCGGCGGATCCGGGGCCGCTGGCGGCGTACGAGGCCGTCCCGCCCAGCAGCGTGAGGGTGAAGCCCAGGAATGCGGCGGCGGCCGCGGCGGCGGGTCGGACGTACATGTGCGTTCTCCTCGGGTCGTGAGCCCTGTTCCTGCGTCAGACGGGTGCGGAGCGGCAGACGTTGTGGCGATGCACTTCACGGCGATCATGGGGTTGAAGATCACCGAGCCGCCACCGAACTACGACAAACGGACCAGAACGGATGACGGGGCTCCCGGGCGTCCGGAGCCGCCGGAGCGCGCCGCGGACCGGCGGGGATGCGTGAGTGTCAGTGGGGGGTCGTACGGTTGACTCATGCGGCCCGTATCGAAGATCGAACGCACGGTGGCGCCTTTCGAGGTCGTCAGCCCCTACCAGCCCAGCGGCGACCAGCCGGCGGCCATCGCCGACCTGGAGAAGCGCATCCGCGCAGGTGAGAAGGATGTCGTCCTGCTGGGTGCGACCGGCACCGGCAAGTCGGCGACCACCGCCTGGATGATCGAGAAGCTTCAGCGCCCCACCCTGGTCATGGCGCCGAACAAGACGCTCGCCGCCCAGCTGGCGAACGAGTTCCGCGAGCTCCTGCCGAACAACGCCGTCGAGTACTTCGTCTCGTACTACGACTACTACCAGCCCGAGGCGTACGTACCGCAGTCGGACACGTACATCGAGAAGGACTCCTCGATCAACGAGGAGGTGGAGCGGCTGCGCCACTCCGCCACCAACTCGCTGCTGACCCGGCGCGACGTGATCGTCGTCGCCTCCGTGTCCTGCATCTACGGCCTCGGCACCCCGCAGGAGTACGTCGACCGGATGGTCTCCCTCAAGGTCGGCGAGGAGATCGACCGGGACCAGCTGCTGCGACGCTTCGTCGACATCCAGTACACGCGCAACGACGTGGCCTTCACCCGCGGCACCTTCCGGGTGCGCGGCGACACCATCGAGATCTTCCCGGTCTACGAGGAACTGGCCGTCCGCATCGAGATGTTCGGCGACGAGATCGAGGCCCTCTCCACCCTCCACCCGCTGACCGGCGAGGTCATCAGCGAGGACCGCGAGCTGTACGTCTTCCCCGCCAGCCATTACGTCGCCGGCCCCGAGCGCATGGAGAAGGCGATCAACGGCATCGAGGCCGAGCTGGCCGAGCGCCTCGCCGAGCTGGAGAAGCAGGGCAAGATGCTGGAGGCGCAGCGGCTGCGCATGCGCACCACGTACGACCTGGAGATGATGCGGCAGATCGGGTCCTGCTCCGGCATCGAGAACTACTCGCTGCACATGGACGACCGAGAGCGCGGCTCCGCGCCGAACACCCTCATCGACTACTTCCCGGAGGACTTCCTCCTGGTCATCGACGAGTCGCACGTGACCGTGCCGCAGATCGGCGCCATGTACGAGGGCGACGCCTCCCGCAAGCGGACCCTGGTGGACCACGGCTTCCGGCTGCCGTCCGCCCTCGACAACCGTCCGCTGAAGTGGGAGGAGTTCCAGGAGCGCATCGGCCAGACCGTCTACCTGTCCGCGACCCCCGGGAAGTACGAGCTCTCGCGCGGCGACGGCTTCGTCGAGCAGATCATCCGCCCCACCGGCCTCATCGACCCCGAAGTCGTGGTCAAGCCCACCGAAGGGCAGATCGACGACCTGGTCCACGAGATCCGGCAGCGGGTGGAGAAGGACGAGCGGATCCTCGTCACCACCCTCACCAAGAAGATGGCCGAGGACCTCACCGACTACTTCCTGGAGCTCGGCATCCAGGTCCGCTACCTGCACAGCGACGTGGACACCCTGCGCCGCATCGAGCTGCTGCGCGAGCTCCGGGCCGGCGAGTACGACGTCCTGGTCGGCATCAACCTGCTCCGCGAGGGCCTCGACCTGCCCGAGGTGTCCCTGGTGGCGATCCTCGACGCCGACAAGGAGGGCTTCCTGCGCTCCGGGACCTCCCTGATCCAGACCATCGGCCGCGCGGCGCGCAACGTCTCGGGCCAGGTCCACATGTACGCGGACAAGATGACCCCGGCGATGGAAAAGGCCATCGACGAGACCAACCGGCGCCGGGAGAAGCAGATCGCCTACAACACGGCGAACGGCATCGACCCGCAGCCCCTGCGCAAGAAGATCAACGACATCGTCGCCACGATCGCCCGCGAGGAGCTCGACACCGAGGAGCTCCTCGGCACCGGGTACCGGCAGGCGAAGGACGGCAAGGGGGCCAAGGCGCCGGTGCCGGCGCTCGGCGGCCGGGCCGCCCAGACCAAGGCGGGCGGCAAGGGCGTGAAGGGGGCCAAGGCCGCCAAGGGCGCCGAGGTGCTCACCGACCGGCCCGCCGAGGAGCTGGCCGCGCTCATCGAGCAGATGACCGAGCGCATGCGCGGGGCGGCCGCGGAGCTGCAGTTCGAGGTCGCGGCCCGGATCCGGGACGAGGTGGGCGAGCTGAAGAAGGAGTTGCGTCAGATGAAGGAAGCGGGCCTCGCCTGACCCGGAGCGGGTCAGTAGGGTTGAATCACAGCCGCAGGTACACCCTGCGCGCCCGTTAATGGGGCGGGCCATGGAGAGGGGACAGCACGTGACGGTCAATATGACCAAGGGTCAGGCCATCAGTCTGCAGAAGGCGGACGGGGGAACGCTGACCGCGGTCCGGATGGGCCTCGGCTGGCAGGCGGCGAAGCGCCGCGGACTGTTCGGCTCGCGGACGCGGGAGATCGACCTCGACGCCTCGGCCGTGCTCTTCGCCGACAAGCAGCCGGTGGACGTCGTGTTCTTCCGTCACCTGCAGAGCGACGACGGCTCCGTCCGGCACACCGGTGACAACCTCGTCGGCGGCGTCGGCCAGGGCGGGGACGACGAGGCGATCCTCGTCGACCTCCAGCGCGTGCCGGTCCACATCGACCAGATCGTCTTCACGGTGAACTCCTTCACCGGCCAGACGTTCCAGGAGGTGCAGAACGCGTTCTGCCGCATCGTCGACGAGACCAACGGCCAGGAGCTGGCCCGCTACACCCTCGACGGCGGCGGTCAGTACACCGCGCAGATCATGGCGAAGGTGTCGCGCGTGGGCGGCGGCTGGCAGATGACGGCCCTCGGAAACCCGGCCAACGGCCGCACCTTCCAGGACCTCATGCCGGCGATCCTGCCGCACCTGTAGCAGTACCGGACGAGACGAAGGCACGAGAGAACAAGGCACGGGGGAGGGCTGCACGATGACGGCCGAACTGGTCCGGGGGCAGAACCACCCCGTGTCCCACAGCCGGGTGGAGATCAGGGTCTCGGCGGGCACGGCCGTGCTCGCCCTGGCCTCGCTCGCCGACGAACAGGGCCGGTTCGCCGGCGACGCGGTACTGGCCCACCCGGGGGCCAGGTCCCTCCCCGGCGTGCAGGCGCCCGGGGAGCTCGCCGACAGGCACACCTTCGCCGTCGACCTCGACGCGGTCGCGGCGGACGTCCACCGGGTCGGCGTGCTGCTCGTCCTGCCGCCCGGCGGCCCGGTGCGCTTCGGCTCCGTCCCGGCCTCCTCCGTGGCCGTGGCCGACCCGGCGGGCGGTGAGCTGGCCTGCTACACCCTGACCGGGCTGGACGCCGAGACCGCCGTGGTCGCCCTGGAGCTGTACCGGCGCCAGGGCGCCTGGAAGGTCCGCGCCGTGGGCCAGGGCTACGCCGACGGCCTCGGCGCCCTGCTGGCCGACGGCGGACTGCCCGCGGCGGACGCCGCGGCCCTGGCCGCCGCCGCGCTGCGCACGGCCGCCCCGGCCGCGCAGGGCGACGCCACGCGCGCGGCCGTGCGGACCCTGGCCGGTGACCTGCGCGTCCCGCAGACGTCGGCCCAGGACCCGGCCCAGGGCCCCGCGGCCGCCCCCGAGCCGCCCGACCCGGTCCCCGTCTCCGGGATCCCGTACGCCGGCACGCCCGGGCCCGCGCCCGGCGGCGACACGGGGGGCTCGCCGCCCACCATCGACTACGCGCACCCGCGCCGTCGCCGCAGCAGCACCGAGCCGCCCGAGCCGGCGCCGCGGGCCGCCGCGCCGCAGGAGCCCGGACAGCCCCCGCGGCCCGTCGCCGGTGACGCCAGCGGCTGGTCCATGGAGGAGCGGCTCTACAACCAGGTCTGGGGCATGTTCGAGGACCTGGCCCGCACGGTGGCCGCCTACCGCAGCGCCGTGGAGTTCGCCGACTCCCGCATGGACCGCGAGCTCGACGAGGCCCTCTCCGACCCGCGCCACCGCCTCGGCGGCTCCGGCAACGCCGCCCGCGACACCGCCCGGGCCCGCCGCGAGGAGCTCGTCGCCCAGGCCCAGGCCGTCCTCGACCGGGACCTCGCCCAGCTGATCGCCGAGTCGGAGGTGGTCGAGCCCGCGCTGCCGGCCGCGTACGCCCGCTGGGGCAACCCGGTCTGGCACGACAGCCGGGCGACCGCGCCGCCCGAGGAGAACCCGCTGGCCCTGCGCCTGGGCGACCTCTGCCTGCCCGAGCGCCCCGACCTGCGGATCCCCATGCTGATGCGGGTCCCGCTGGAGCGCGGGATCTGGATCGACAACGGCCGTACCGGCTCCGAGGCGGCGATGGCCATGGACACCGACCGGCTGCGTCGGGCCGCCATGGACATGGCCGTCGCGCACGCGGTGCGGCTGCTCGCGGTCCACCCGGCCGACCGGTTCTCCGTCCACGTCATCGACGCGGCCGGGGCGGGCACCGCCTCCCTGGCGCCCCTCGTCCGCGCCGGGGTGCTGGCCGCGCCGCCCGCCGCAGGAGCCCACGGGGTCACCCAGACGCTGGCCGGCCTCACCCGGCGGGTGGACCTCGTACAGATGGCGCTGCGGGCCGGGGCGCCCGAGGACCTGCCGCCTGACGTGGACACGGCCGAGCAGCTGCTGATCGTGCACGACTTCCCGCACGGTTTCGACGACCGCGCCGTCACCCAGCTGCGGTACCTCGCCGACGAGGGCCCGGCGGTCGGCGTGCACCTGCTGATGGTCGCCGACCGCGACGAGGCCTCGGCCTACGGGCCGCTGCTCGACCCGCTGTGGCGCTCGCTGATGCGGCTGTCGCCGGTTCCGGACAGCCACCTCGCCGATCCCTGGGTCCATCACGCCTGGACCTTCGAACCGGACCTGCCGCCGCAGGGCAGCCGGGTCCTCGAACAGGCGCTGGACCGGGTGGCGGAGGCGCGACGCACTACCCGCCCGTGACCATCGCTTGGTATTCCCTTTACCTTTTCGGCCCTCGATGGGTATGCTCGTGTGTGCGGAGGGGAGTATTCCTGCTTTCCTGCTACGGCGTACCCGTCAATACGGACCACTGCGGTGATGTGACCGCGGTCGGTCCCGGGGCGTCGGCCCACGGCCTCCAGGCCGCCCGGGTGGAAGAGACCTCCGGCAGCGATGACGCTGACGTAGTCCTGAGCCATCCGCCGGAGGCGTGTTCACCATGGAAGTTTCCTGGGCCCTGTGGGCCGCGACCATTCTCGGTCTGTCCCTCCTCATCGGTGCCGACTTCTTCATCGGCCGCAAGCCGCACGACGTATCGATCAAGGAAGCCGGTACCTGGACGGTCGTCTGGATCGTCCTCGCCGCGCTCTTCGGCCTCGGCCTGTGGTTCTTCGGCACCCCCCAGGCGTCCCAGGAGTTCTTCGCGGGCTTCATCACCGAGAAGTCGCTGAGCGTCGACAACCTCTTCGTCTTCGTCCTGATCATGGCGAAGTTCGCGGTGCCGTCCCACCTCCAGCAGCGCGTGCTGCTCATCGGCGTACTGATCGCCCTGGTCCTGCGCGCGGTCTTCATCGCCGCCGGCGCCGCGATCATCGCCAGCTTCTCCTGGGTCTTCTACATCTTCGGCGCGTTCCTGATCTACACCGCGTGGAAGCTGATCCAGGAGGCCCGCAAGGACGAGGACGACGAGGAGTTCGAGGAGAACCGTCTCCTCAAGTCCGTCGAGAAGAAGTTCGGCGTCGCCGACCGGTACCACGGCACCAAGCTCTTCATCGTCAGCAACGGCAAGCGCGTGCTGACCCCGCTGATGGTCGTCATGCTCGCCATCGGCACCACCGACGTGCTGTTCGCCCTGGACTCGATCCCCGCGATCTTCGGCCTCACCCAGGACCCGTACATCGTCTTCACCGCCAACGCCTTCGCCCTGATGGGCCTGCGCCAGCTGTACTTCCTCATCGGCGGCCTGCTGAAGAAGCTGGTCCACCTCAGCTACGGCCTGTCGATCATCCTGGGCTTCATCGGCGTCAAGCTGGTGCTGCACGCCCTGCACGAGAACGGGGTGCACGTCCCGGTGATCTCGATCCCGGTCTCCCTGGGCGTCATCTGCGGTGTCCTGGTCATCACCACGATCACCAGCCTGATGGCCTCGAAGAAGCAGGCGGCGGCCGAGGCCGCCACCCGCGAGGAGAGCATCGACGCGTAACCGCGGCTACGAGCTATGCGGGGGCGGCCGCTTCGGCCGCCCCCGCTTCCGTTTCCCTCCCGGCGCCCGATCCCGCCCGGACGACCAGCGGACTGGTCTCCGGCAGCAGCGCGAAGCAGCCCAGGCTGAGCAGGGCGATCCCGGTCAGGTACACCGCGACGCCCCACGGCGGACCCGGGCCGTCCGCCAACGCCGTCGCCACGACCGGGGTGAGCGCCCCGCCCAGCACCCCGCCCAGGTTGTAGCCGACGGCCGCGCCGGTGCAGCGGATGCGCGGGGCGTACAGCTCCGGCAGGTACGCGCCCACCACCGCGAACATCGTCACCATGCCCAGCAGCGCCACCGCGAAGCCCAGCGTCATCAGCAGCGGGTCGGCCGTACCGAGCAGTGCCACCAGCGGGAACATCGACAGGACGCAGGCCGTGCACCCGGCCAGGCACAGCGGCCGACGTCCGTACCGGTCGCCGAGCACCGCCACCAGCGGGGTGACCAGGCCCATCAGCGCCACGGCGCCCATGATGCAGGCCAGGACCCCCGTCCGGGCCAGGCCGAGGCGCTCGGTGGCGTACGCGAGGGCCCAGGTGGTGACCGTGTAGAAGACGGCGTAGGCCACGGCGAGCGCCCCGCCGGTCAGCAGGAGCAGCCGCCAGTGGCCGCGGACCACCTCGGCCAGCGGAGCCTCGGCCCGCCGCCCGGTCCCGGTCAGCGCCTTGAACTGCGGGGTCTCCTCCACCGAGCGGCGCAGCCACAGACCGGCCAGCGCAAGCAGCCCGGCGGCCCAGAACGGCACCCGCCACCCCCACGAGGTGAACTGCGCGTCGCTCAGCGACGCGGACAGCCCCAGCATCAGGCCGTTGGCCAGCAGGAAGCCCACCGGCGGGCCGATCTGCGGGAAGCTCGACCACAGCCCGCGCCGCTGTTCCGGCGCGTGCTCGGCGGTCAGCAGCACCGCGCCGCCCCACTCGCCGCCGAGCCCGAGGCCCTGCACGAAGCGCAGCAGGAGCAGCAGCACGGGCGCGGCCACGCCGATCGAGCCGTACGTGGGCACGCAGCCGACGGCGACCGTGGCGAGGCCCGTGAGGAGGAGGGAGGCGAGGAGCACCGGGCGCCGGCCGTAGCGGTCGCCGATGTGGCCGAAGACCGCCGACCCGAGCGGGCGGGCGAGGAAGCCGACGGCGAAGGTGCCGAACGCGGCGAGGGTCCCGGCGAGCGGGGAGAAGGAAGGGAAGAAGAGCGGGCCGAGCACGAGGGCGGCGGCCGTTCCGTACACGAAGAAGTCGTAGAACTCGATCGCGGTACCGGCGAGCGAGGCCAAGGCGAGCCGCAGCATGCCGGGGCGGGTCGCGTCGTCGGCCCCGGTATCGGCGTCGGTATCGGCATCGGCGGGCCGGGCGCCGGCGGACGCGGCGGTGGTCGGGGAGACGGGCGAGACGGGTGAGGCGGGGGAGGGAACGGGGGAGGACGCGAGGGGCGGGGAGGGGTCCTGGTGCATGGTGCACCAATTACCCCGTCCCCCGCCCCTCGGGACGTGCGTTCGGCCGTCAACGACCGGAAGGAGTGCGTCGCGTACCGAAGTTGACGCGTCGCCCCGGCTACCAGCCGCGCTCGCGCCATTCGGCCAGGTGCGGACGCTCCGCGCCGAGCGTGGTGTCGTTGCCGTGGCCCGGGTAGACCCAGGTCTCGTCCGACAGCTGCTCGAAGAGCTTGTGCTGCACGTCGTCGATCAGGCTCGCGAAGGCCTTCGGGTCGCCCTGGGTGTTGCCGACGCCGCCGGGGAAGAGGCAGTCGCCGGTGAACACGTGCGCGTGGCCGTGCGGGTCGTCGTAGATCAGGGCGATCGAGCCGGGGGTGTGTCCGACCAGGTGGCGGGCGGTCAGCTTGACCCGCCCGACCTGGACCGTGTCCCCGTCCGCCACGGCCACGTCGGTCGCCACCGGGATGCCCTCGACGTCCTGGGCACCCGCGTAGGTCCGCGCGCCGGTCGCCGCGACGACCTCGGCGAGCGCGCCCCAGTGGTCGCCGTGCCGGTGGGTGGTGACGACGGACGCGATGCCGTCGTCCCCGATCAGGCTCAGCAGCGTGTCCGCCTCGGCGGCCGCGTCGATGAGCAGCTGCTCGTCGGTGGCCCGGCAGCGCAGCAGGTACGCGTTGTTGTTCATGGGGCCCACCGCGACCTTGGAAATCATCAGGTCCGCGAGCTCGTGCACGTCGGCCGGACCGCCGACCTTGACCTCTCCGGTGTACGTCATGTCCTGATCCTAGAGCGGCGGGAGCTCGGGCAGGGGGCCGCCCGCGGTGGTCAGGGAGGCGCCCTTGTCGCCGCGGCCGGCCAGCCAGGCCAGCAGGCCGGCGGCGGTGCCGGACACGGTCACGACGGGCTCCCCGGCGGATCCGGTGCGCCAGGTCCGCCCGTCGGTGGTGACCAGGGCCGTCGGCGGCACTTCCGGGCGCGCGGACCAGCGGTCGGCGAGGAAGGTGATCTCGCGGTCGGTGAACTCCGCGGGCAGGTCGTCGAGCTCGTAGCCGATGTTCAGGTCGACGTGGTGCAGCTCGACCTCGACCCAGCGGCGGAACGGCACGTTGGCGGCGAGGTCGGTGATGCCGTTGCGCAGTTCGACGGTGCGGGACCAGTCCTGGTCGGGCTCCGTAATGGCGAGGAAGCGGGCCCCGGAATCACGGAGGTCCGTGAGGTGTTCTTCCAGGGGCCGGCCGGCGTCGCGTGCGATGTCCGCGTCGCGCGAGGCGGCGCTCTCGTACATCGGGCGCCCCTCGAAGACGTTCACCAGGGCGTCGGCGTTGCGCGCGAGGTGGGCCAGGACGTGGCCGCGCGTCCAGCCGGGGAGATGTGACTCCTCGGCGAGGGCCGCGTCGTCCATTTTCGCGACTGCGGTCAGCAGCCGGTCCGTGGCTTCACGTACAGATCGCAGGTCGTGCACATGATCAGTCATGAGTCGAGCCTAGTGGTCCCGGGACTTCGGCCACACGATCGGGTGAAGAGGTCTTCGGAGTGCCGTAAATCGAATGTGCGTGCTATACGCTCGAAGTCCAGACTCCATCTCCACCGCAGAGGCGCCCCCCATACCCTGGGACGGGGGCCCGTGCCCCCGCTCTCTCAAGAAAGGTGCGGACCGGCGTGACCGACCGTCTCATCGTTCGTGGCGCTCGCGAGCACAACCTGAAGAACGTCTCGCTCGACCTGCCCCGCGACTCACTCATCGTTTTCACCGGACTCTCCGGCTCGGGCAAGTCCTCCCTGGCCTTCGACACGATCTTCGCCGAGGGCCAGCGCCGCTACGTCGAGTCGCTCTCGTCGTACGCACGCCAGTTCCTCGGGCAGATGGACAAGCCCGACGTCGACTTCATCGAGGGCCTCTCCCCGGCCGTCTCGATCGACCAGAAGTCCACCTCGCGCAACCCGCGCTCGACCGTGGGCACCATCACCGAGGTCTACGACTACCTCCGCCTCCTCTTCGCCCGCATCGGCAAGCCGCACTGTCCCGAGTGCCGCCGCCCCATCTCGCGGCAGTCACCGCAGGCGATCGTCGACAAGGTGCTCGCGCTCCCCGAGGGCAGCCGCTTCCAGGTGCTCTCGCCGCTGGTGCGCGAGCGCAAGGGCGAGTTCGTCGACCTCTTCGCCGACCTGCAGACCAAGGGCTACAGCCGGGCCCGGGTGGACGGGGAGACCATCCAGCTCTCCGAGCCGCCCACCCTGAAGAAGCAGGAGAAGCACACGATCGAGGTGGTCATCGACCGCCTGACCGTCAAGGACAGCGCCAAGCGCCGGCTCACCGACTCCGTGGAGACGGCCCTCGGCCTCTCCGGCGGCATGGTGATCCTGGACTTCGTCGACCTCGCCCAGGACGACCCCGAGCGTGAGCGGATGTACTCCGAGCACCTCTACTGCCCGTACGACGACCTCTCCTTCGAGGAGCTGGAGCCGCGCTCCTTCTCCTTCAACTCTCCCTTCGGCGCCTGCCCCGAGTGCACCGGCATCGGCACGCGCATGGAGGTCGACCCCGAGCTGATCATTCCGGATGAGGACAAGTCCCTGGACGAGGGCGCGGTCTCGCCGTGGTCGCTCGGCCACACCAAGGACTACTTCCAGCGGCTGATCGGCGCGCTCGCCGGGGAGCTGGGCTTCCGGACCGACATCGCGTGGGCCGGGCTGCCGGCGCGCGCGAAGAAGGCCCTGCTCTACGGGCACAAGACGCAGATCGAGGTCCGCTACCGCAACCGGTACGGGCGCGAGCGGGCGTACACGACGGCCTTCGAGGGGGCCGTGCCGTTCGTCAAGCGGCGGCATGCGGAATCGGAGAGCGACGCCAGCCGCGAGCGCTTCGAGGGCTACATGCGCGAGGTTCCCTGCCCGACCTGTGAGGGCACCCGCCTCAAGCCGATCGTGCTCGCCGTGACGGTGATGGAGAAGTCCATCGCCGAGGTCGCCGCCATGTCGATCAGCGAGTGCGCGGACTTCCTGGGACGGATGCGGCTCGACGCCCGCGACAAGAAGATCGCCGAGCGGGTCCTGAAGGAGGTCAACGAGCGGCTCCGCTTCCTCGTCGACGTCGGTCTCGACTACCTCTCGCTCAACCGGGCCGCCGGCACCCTGTCGGGCGGCGAGGCCCAGCGCATCCGGCTCGCCACGCAGATCGGCTCCGGCCTGGTCGGCGTGCTGTACGTGCTGGACGAGCCCTCCATCGGCCTGCACCAGCGGGACAACCACCGGCTGATCGAGACGCTGGTCCGGCTGCGGGACATGGGCAACACGCTCATCGTGGTCGAGCACGACGAGGACACCATCAAGGTGGCCGACTGGGTCGTCGACATCGGCCCGGGCGCGGGTGAGCACGGCGGCAAGGTGGTGCACAGCGGTTCGCTGAAGGACCTGCTGAAGAACACCGAGTCGATGACCGGGCAGTACCTGTCGGGCAAGCGCTCCATCGCGATCCCGGACGTGCGCCGGCCCGTGAACGGCGAGCGCAGGCTCACGGTCCACGGCGCCAAGGAGAACAACCTGCGGGACATCGACGTGTCCTTCCCGCTGGGCGTCCTCACGGCCGTGACCGGCGTGTCCGGCTCGGGCAAGTCGACGCTGGTCAACGACATCCTCTACACGCACCTGGCGCGCGAGCTGAACGGCGCCCGCTCGGTGCCGGGGCGGCACACCCGGGTGGACGGGGACGACCTCGTCGACAAGGTCGTGCACGTCGACCAGTCGCCGATCGGCCGGACCCCGCGGTCCAACCCGGCCACGTACACCGGTGTCTTCGACCACGTGCGCAAGCTCTTCGCGGAGACGATGGAGGCGAAGGTGCGCGGCTACCTGCCGGGCCGCTTCTCCTTCAACGTGAAGGGCGGCCGCTGCGAGAACTGCTCCGGCGACGGCACGATCAAGATCGAGATGAACTTCCTGCCGGACGTCTACGTCCCGTGCGAGGTGTGCCACGGCGCCCGGTACAACCGGGAGACGCTGGAGGTCCACTACAAGGGCAAGTCCATCGCAGAGGTCCTGAACATGCCGATCGAGGAGGCGCTGGGCTTCTTCGAGGCCGTGCCGACGATCGCGCGCCACCTGAAGACGCTGAACGAGGTCGGGCTGGGCTACGTCCGCCTCGGCCAGTCGGCGCCGACGCTGTCGGGCGGTGAGGCACAGCGCGTGAAGCTGGCCTCCGAGCTGCAGAAGCGGTCGACGGGCCGGACGGTGTACGTGCTGGACGAGCCGACGACGGGTCTGCACTTCGAGGACATCTCGAAGCTGATCAAGGTGCTGTCGGGGCTGGTCGACAAGGGGAACTCGGTGATCGTCATCGAGCACAACCTCGACGTCATCAAGACCGCGGACTGGGTCATCGACATGGGCCCGGAAGGCGGCTACGGCGGCGGTCTGGTGGTGGCCGAGGGCACGCCGGAGCAGGTGGCGTCGGTGGGGGCCAGCCACACGGGCAAGTTCCTGCGGGACATCCTGGGGGCGGACCGGGTCTCCGACGGGACGCCTCCGGCGCGGGCCGCGGTGAAGAAGGCTCCGGCCAAGAAGACCGCCGCCTCCGCGAAGAAGGCGGCCCCGGCCAAGAAGACGGCCCCGGCCAAGAAGACGGCGTCGCGGGCCCGCAAGGCGTAGCCGCTGCGCAGCTCGGCAGGAGGGGTTCGGCCGCGGCCGGGCCCCTCTTCGTCTGCGGCGCCGCTGCCGGGGGCTCTGCCCCCGGGCCCCCGCGCCTCAAACGCCGGCGGGGCTGGATTTCCCAGCGCCCTCAGGAGGCGACGCCGACCGTGTGGGCCGTGTAGGCCGGGTCGGTGAGGGTGGTGAGGAGGGCGTCGGCGACGTCCGCGCGGGGGATGGCGCGGCCGCCGCGGACGTTGGCGTCGAGCGCGCGGCGGTACGTGCCCGTGTGCGGCTTGTCGCGGAGCATCGGCGGGCGGATCACCGTCCACTCGGCTCCGCTCGCGCTCAGCTCCGCCTCCATGACCGCGAGGTCCGCGTAGAGGTCGCGCAGCAGTCGGCGCAGCAGCGGGTAGACGACCGCCCGGGTGAGCACGCTCTCGCCCTGCGCCGGCGGGCCGACCGGGGCCGCGCTGACGACCGAGAGGCGGGTCACGCCCGCCCGGTCCATCGCCGCGAGGATGGCCCGTACCGCCGGGCCCGTCACCGGGGCCGCCTTGGCCTGCTTGTTGCTCGCCGCGCCGAGCGCGGAGATCACCGCGGATCGGCCCGCCAGTACGGGGACCAGCGCGTCCTCGTCCGTCAGATCGGCGACGACGGCCACCCGGAGGCGGTCGTGGGCCGGCACCGACAGCCGGGCCGGGTCGCGGACGACCGCCGTGACCTCGTGCCCCGCGGCCAGTGCCTGCCTGACGACCTCCTGGCCGACGCCGCCCGTGGCTCCGAACACCGTGAGTTTCATCCTGGCTCCCTGACATAGGGGAATGCGGGTGGGTGAGTGTTTACTCACCTCTGCTTGCCTTTAGAGTGAGTGAATGCTCACCCCGAAGTCAAGCCGTCCCACCCCCGAGCGGCTGCTCGACGCCGCCGAGAAGCTGATGCGCACCAGCGGCCTGGCCAACGCCACCACCAAGGCCATCGCCCGCGAGGCCGGGTGCTCGGAGGCCGCGCTCTACAAGTACTTCGCGAACAAGGAGGAGCTGTTCGTCCGCGTGCTGATGGAGCGCACCCCCAACGCGGGCCCGCTCATGGCCGCCCTGGACGCCGATCCCGATCCGGCGGAGCAGGGGGTCGAGGAGGCGCTCGCCGACATCGCCCGGCACGCCTCGCTCTTCTACGCCGACGCCATGCCCATGGCCGCCTCGCTCTTCGCCGAACCCGCCCTGCTCATCCGCCACCGCGAGGGCGTGCAGAAGATCGGCTCCGGGCCCCACGTGGTCCTCGACGCGCTGGCCGGCCGGCTGCGGCGGGAGCTCGACGCCGGCCGGCTGCGGGCCGACGCCGATCCGGCGGCGGCCGCCGCCCTGCTGCTCGGCGCCTGCTTCCAGCGGGCCTTCTTCCTGCACTTCTCCGGCGCCCAGGTGGTCCAGCCGGTGGAGGAGTTCGCCCCGGCCGTGGCCGGGACCCTGTGGGCCGCTATCCGCTGAGCTCCGCCGCGTACGGGGGCTCCGCGCCCGCCCGCGTGCAGGTCAGGGCCGCAGCGTGGGCGGCGTAGGCCAGGACGTCCGGCCAGTCCACCGGCTGCCCCGGCGCCCCGGCCAGCCGGTGCAGCAGGGCGGCGTTGACGGTGTCGCCCGCCCCGATCGTGTCGGCCACCGCGACCCGGCGGGCCGCCACCGAGTGCTCCGCGCCCTCCCGCGTCCAGACGGTCAGGCCCGCCGCGCCCCGGGTCAGCACCACCGCCGAGGGCCCCGCCGCCAGCCAGTCGCGGACCCCGCCGCCCAGCCAGGCCGCGTCGTCCTCGGACAGCTTGAGGACGGTCGTGCTCGGAAGCAGCCGCTCCAGGAAGCGTGCGCGGTACGCCGCCGGGTCCGCGATCAGCGCCGGCCGGATGTTGGGGTCCAGCAGCGTCAGCAGCCCGCGCCGCGACTCCCGGCGCAGCAGGGCCTCGTACGCGCTCGCGCCAGGTTCCAGGACCAGCGAGCAGGTGCCGAGCGCGAGGGCCCGTACCCCGTCGGGGAGGGCGGGGGGCAGGGTGAACAGCCGGTCCGCCGTGCCCTCGACGTAGAAGCCGTACGAGGCGGAGCCGTCCGGGGCCAGCGAGGGCACGGCGAGCGTGGTCGGCTCCGGTCCGCGCTGGACCAGCGACACGTCCACCCCGGCCGCGCGCAGCCCGGCCAGCAGGCTCTCGCCGAAGCCGTCCGCCGAGACCCGCGAGCAGAAGGCCGCCTCGGCGCCGAGCCGGCCGAGGGCGAGCGCGGTGTTGTACGGTCCGCCGCCCGGCCGGGGCAGCAGCGCGCCCGGCGGCCGCGCCGCGGGCACCAGGTCGATGAGGGCTTCTCCGCCGACGACGATCACGCGGGGGAAGGTACCCCATGCGCCGGCGGTATCGTCGGGTGGGCCGGTGCCCCGGCCGGGCTTCCGCCCGCGCACGGTCCGTGCCTCCGCCCGTAGCCGTACCCGTACCCCGCCCCACCGTGCCCGCACCCCAGGAGAACCGCATGCCCGCGTCGCAGTCAGCCGCCCGCCGCACCGTCCTCAAGGGCGCCGCCGCGCTCGCCGGGGCCGCCGGCGCCGGAGTGACGCTCGCGGCCTGTTCCACCGAGACCAACAGCGGGAGCGCCACCCCCGCCACGCCCACCGCGCCGGTGGAGCTCGGCGCGGCGTCCGACGTCCCGGTGGGCGGCGCCAAGCTGTACCGGGAGAGGAAGCTGATCGTCAGCTGCCCGGCGGAGGGCCGGTACACGGCGTTCAGCGCCCAGTGCACGCACGCCGGCTGCGTCCTCGACAAGATCGTCGAGGGTCAGGGCAACTGCCCCTGCCACGGCAGCCGCTTCGACGTGGCCACCGGCAAGGTCCTGCGCGGCCCGGCGTCCGCCCCGCTGGCCGCCGTCCCCGTCCGGGCCGAGAACGGCAAGCTCATCGCGGGCTGACCCCGCGCAGGTCACTCCCAGTCCCAGCTGATCCCGAGGATCCCGCGCCGCACCGTCTGCTCCACCAGGTGCACCGCCCGGTGCCGGCCACTGGGCGTCAGGTCCGCGAGGCCCGTGCGCGGGGCCTTCGGCCCGGTACGGGCGAAGCGCCGGCAGCGCACCGGCAGGGCCGCCTCGTCGAAGCGGACCTGGAGCATGTACTGGCCGCCCGCGTAGCTGAAGCCGCGCACGTACTCGCCGCTGCGGGAGCCCGTGCCGTCCTCGATGCCGTAGCCGAAGACGTAGGTGTCCCCGCGCCGCAGCCGCGCGTCGAAGAGCAGCTCCGCGACCACCACCCCGGCCTCCGGATGGCAGCGCACCCGGCCCGTACGGCAGTTCTCGTACGCCGCCACGCGGATCCGGGAGACGTCGCAGCCCGGGTCTCCGTGGTGGACGGCGAGGTAGCGGTCGACCCCGTCGCGGTGCGCGCGGACGATCTGCTGCGACTCGCGGACCCGCAGCTCGCCCGCCGGACCGATGCGGACCCGCTCGTGGTGGCCGAGCGAGTGCAGTCCGCCGTCCGGCGGCAGCTCCATCCCGTCCAGCAGCCGCTCCACCGCGGCGCCCATGCTGAACAGGGCCCGGTACGAGCGGGTGGCCGGACGGGCCGGCCCCGGGCCGGGTTCCGGCGCGGCGAGCAGGCGCAGGAGGGCGCCCTCGGGCAGCTCCAGGATCTCCTCCAGTGCGGTGACGGCCCGCAGTGACTCCGCGTGGCGCGGCCGCCGGGCGCCCTGCTGCCAGTAACTGAGGCTGGTGACACCGACCTTGATGCCCCGTGCCGCCAGCCGGTGCTGGATCCGGTGCAGGGGCAGCCCGCGCGCGGCGAGGGCGGCGCGCAGGGCGAGGTGGAAGGGGCCGCCGCGCAGCAACCGGCCGAGTTCGGCCGTGTCCCCCGTCGGCGCCATCACGACTCCTCTGTGAACGTTCACACGCGTCGGCGCGGAGGATCGCGCCGGAGGCTCCGGGGGACCAGGTGGAACGACAGCAACCGTTCACACCGCAGCCCCACCGTTCACACTGCAACGTCACCGCGTATTGAAGCGTGTTGACCTGATCGCGACAACTGTTCGATGCTCCTCCACAGCGTCCGGACGCGCTCCTCCACCCCCCACTCCCCACACCGGGAGGAACGCGATGCGCACCCGAAACCGGCGGCTTTCCCCGGCCGCCCTCCTCACCGCCGTGCTGTTCACCCTGCCCGTCGGCACCGCCACCGCCACGGCAGCCGAGACCGGCACCGACTCCGCCCTGGCCTACAAACGCCTGAACATCACCATGCAGGCGCAGCAGAAGACCAACTGGTGCTGGGCCGCGGGCGGCAACACCATCGCCACCTGGTTCGGCCGGAACCACACCCAGAACCAGTTCTGCAACGCTGCCTTCAACCGCCAGCAGGGCTCCGAGTGCCCCAACAACCAGGCCACCCTCGGCAACGTCCAGACCGGACTGCGCTGGGCCGGCATCAACCCCGGCTCGTACGTGACCGGCTGGCTCCAGTACTCCACCGTCCAGAGCGAGATCAACGCCAACCGGCCGATCGAGACCCGGATCCAGTGGTCGAACGGCGGCGGCCACATGCACGTCGTCTACGGCTACGACACCGCGAGCAACTGGGTGTACTGGGGCGACCCCTGGCCCTCCAGCGACCGCTACAACTGGGCCTCGCACGCCTGGTACGTGAACAACAGCACCTTCTCCTGGACCCACTCCCTCTACCGGATCGGGGCGTGACCGCCATGACCCTGCGCGCCACCGCCGCCGCGGTCCTCGCCGCCACCGCCCTCCTCGGGCTCGCCCCGCTCGCCGCCGCGGCTCCCGGGGGTCCCGTGCCGCAGCCCGAGGCCGCCACCGCCGAGAACCGGGCCGCCGCCACGCGGGCGGCCACCGCACCCGACACCCTCGCCACGCTCTCCCGCTTCTTCGCCCGGGAGGGCAAGGTCTCCCTCACGGCCGCGCGACCCCGGATCGAGGGCGAGGCGATACCGGTCAACCACCTCTCCCCGGACTTCGTCGCGGGCCGGGCGGGGGCGTCCGTCGCCCGCCTGGAGTTCCTCGCCAGCAAGGCGGTCTCCTCCGACGGGCAGCAGGCCGCGCTGTGGACGGCGCGGACGGAGGCGGGCTGGCAGGTGGTGAACATCGCCACCGGCGACGACGAATTCCGCTACGCGCGCCTGGGCGCGGAGAAACTGCCCGGCGGGACGGTGTTCCGGGAGCCGCAGATCGACGCGTGGTACGTGGCCGGGGGCGGCCGGGTGCTGCCGCTGGACGAGGACGCGGTGCGGGCCGTGGGCGCCGGGGGCGCCGGCCTGGACGGGTACCGGGCCCGGGTGGCTGCCGCCTACGGGGACAAGCTCCCCGGCTCCGCGTATGCCTCGCGGGGCGGTGCGGGCGGCTACGCCGAAGCCCCTGCCGAGGGCGCCGGGATTCCGGGCGGGGTGGTGGCTGCCGCCGGTGCCCTCGCGCTCGGCGGGGCCGGGGCACTGGGCCTGCGCCGCCGCCGGGCCGTGACTGCGGGGTAACCCCGCACCAGCAGGGTCCGGCTGCGGCCAGCGGCCGGGCCCTGTGGGCGGCTCCCCCCGCCCTTTCGCCGTTTCCCGGGGCTCCGCCCCCGACCCGGTCCTCAAACGCCGGACGGGCTGAAATACAGCCTCGCCGGCGTTTGAGGCACGGGGTCCGGGGCGGAGCCCCGTTCTTTACGGGTCCGGGCGGAGCCCGGGAGCCCCGAGCGGCGGACGGCCCGGATCCGCAGACCGGGCCCGGAGGGCTGCGGCGCGTTGTCGGACCGCGCCAGTAGGGTGGTTGGCATGGCCGACCCTTCCAGCTATCGCCCCCAGCCGGGACAGATCCCCGACTCCCCGGGGGTCTACAGGTTCCGCGACGAGCACCGCCGGGTGATCTACGTCGGGAAGGCCAAGAGCCTGCGCCAGCGCCTGGCCAGCTACTTCCAGGACGTCGCCGGCCTGCACCCCCGTACCGCCACCATGGTGACCACGGCCGCCTCCGTCGAGTGGACCGTGGTGTCCACCGAGGTCGAGGCGCTCCAGCTGGAGTATTCGTGGATCAAGGAGTTCGACCCCCGGTTCAACGTCAAGTACCGGGACGACAAGAGCTACCCCTCCCTCGCCGTGACCATGAACGAGCAGTACCCCCGGGTCCAGGTCATGCGCGGGCCCAAGAAGAAGGGCGTGCGCTACTTCGGTCCGTACGGACACGCCTGGGCCATCCGCGAGACCGTCGACCTCATGCTCCGGGTGTTCCCGGTACGGACCTGCTCCGCCGGAGTGTTCAAGCGCTCCGCCCAGATCGGCCGCCCCTGCCTGCTCGGCTACATCGGAAAGTGTTCCGCGCCCTGCGTCGGCCGCGTCACCCCCGATGAGCACCGCGAACTGGCCGAGGACTTCTGCGACTTCATGGCCGGGCGGACGGGGACGTACCTCTCCCGCCTGGAGAAGGAGATGCACGAGGCCGCCGAGGAGATGGAGTACGAGAAGGCCGCCCGGCTGCGCGACGACATCGGGGCGCTGCGCCGGGCCATGGAGAAGAACGCCGTCGTGCTGGCCGACGCCACCGACGCCGACCTGATCGCGGTCGCCGAGGACGAGCTCGAAGCGGCGGTGCAGATCTTCCACGTGCGCGGCGGCCGGGTCCGCGGCCAGCGCGGCTGGGTCACCGACAAGGTGGAGGCCGTCGACACCGCCGGGCTCGTCGAGCACGCCCTCCAGCAGCTGTACGGCGAGGAGAAGGGCGAGGCCGTCCCCAAGGAGGTGCTGGTCCCGGCGCTGCCGGAGGACACGGCCGCGCTGAGCCAGTGGCTCGCCGACCGCCGGGGGTCCCAGGTCAGCCTGCGGATACCGCAGCGCGGCGACAAGAAGGCCCTCATGGAGACCGTCCACCGCAACGCGCAGCAGTCCCTCGCCCTGCACAAGACCAAGCGCGCCAGCGACCTCACCACCCGCTCCCGGGCCCTGGAGGAGATCGCCGAGGCCCTGGAGCTCGACAGCGCCCCGCTGCGCATCGAGTGCTTCGACATCTCCCACCTCCAAGGGGACGACGTCGTCGCGTCGATGGTCGTGTTCGAGGACGGGCTGGCCCGCAAGAGCGAGTACCGGCGGTTCCAGATCAAGTCGTTCGAAGGGCAGGACGACGTCCGCTCCATGCACGAGGTGGTCTCGCGGCGCTTCCGCCGCTACCTCCAGGAGAAGCTGAAGACCGGCGAGTGGGAGGCCGAGGACGGCGAGGGCGCGGTGCCCGAGGACGACGGGCGGCCCCAGCGCTTCGCGTACCCGCCGCAGCTCGTCGTCGTCGACGGCGGGCAGCCGCAGGTCGCCGCCGCCAAGCGGGCCCTGGAGGAGCTCGGGGTGGACGACGTCGCCGTGTGCGGCCTGGCCAAGCGGCTGGAGGAGGTCTGGCTGCCCGGCGAGGACGACCCCGTCGTGCTGCCCCGCACCAGCGAGGGCCTCTACCTGCTCCAGCGGGTGCGTGACGAAGCCCACCGTTTCGCCATCCAGTACCAGCGCAACAAGCGCGGCAAGCGCCTGAAGTCCGGCCCCCTGGACGAGGTGCCCGGCCTCGGCGAGAGCCGCAAACAAGCCCTGATCAAGCACTTCGGTTCGGTGAAGAAGCTGAGACAGGCGACAATCGACCAGATCTGCGAGGTCCCGGGCATAGGACGCAAGACGGCCGAGACCGTGGCCGCGGCCCTCGCCGGGGCGGTCCCCGCCGGCCCTGCCGTCAACATGGCGACAGGAGAGATCATTGAGGATGAGAACCCCGCCCCCGCGGGTGGGGGCACCTCCCGGCGGTAGCCGGGAGCCATCGTCCGAACGGGGGACCGAGCAATGACCGAGCACGAGACCACGCACGACCGAGACGGAGCACAGGTGAGTACGGGCACGACAGTGGAGCCCGGCGAGACCGCCGAGGCGGCCATCCCCGAGCTGGTGATCATCTCCGGCATGTCCGGGGCCGGCCGCAGTACGGCGGCCAAGTGTCTGGAGGACCTCGGCTGGTTCGTCGTCGACAACCTCCCGCCGGCGCTGATCCCCACCATGGTGGAGCTCGGCGCCCGCTCCCAGGGCAACGTGGCACGCATCGCCGTCGTCGTCGACGTCCGCGGCCGCCAGTTCTTCGACGCCCTGCGCGAGTCCCTCGCCGACCTCGACAGCCGCGGCGTCACCCGCCGGATCGTTTTCCTGGAGTCCTCCGACGACGCGCTGGTCCGCCGCTTCGAGTCGGTCCGCCGTCCGCACCCGCTCCAGGGCGACGGGCGCATCACCGACGGCATCGCCGCCGAGCGCGACCTGCTGCGCGAGCTGCGCGGCGACGCCGACCTGGTGATCGACACCTCCAGCCTGAACGTGCACGAGCTGCGCGCCAAGATGGACGCCCAGTTCGCCGGGGACGAGGAGCCCGAGCTGCGGGCCACCGTCATGTCCTTCGGCTACAAGTACGGCCTCCCCGTCGACGCCGACCTCGTCGTCGACTGCCGCTTCATCCCGAACCCGCACTGGGTCCCGGAGCTGCGCCCCTTCACCGGGCTCAACGAGGAGGTGTCGGGGTACGTCTTCAGCCAGCCCGGCGCCAAGGAGTTCCTCGACCGCTACACCGAGCTGCTCCAGCTCATCGCCACCGGCTACCGCCGCGAGGGCAAGCGGTACGTGACGATCGCGGTCGGCTGCACGGGCGGCAAGCACCGCAGCGTGGCCATGTCCGAGAAGCTCGCCGCCCGCCTCGCCTCCGAGGGAGTCGAGACCGTCGTCGTCCACCGGGACATGGGGCGCGAGTGACCGCACGGACCCCGCGCCTGAGCCGTCTGCGCCGTCTCACCCCGGGACGGGGCGAGGACGGCGCGGGCCGCTCCGGCCGCCGGCGCGGCGCCGCGCCCAAGGTGGTCGCGCTCGGCGGCGGCCAGGGCCTGTCGGCCTCCCTCGCCGCCCTGCGCCGGATCACCGGTGACCTCACCGCCGTGGTCACCGTCGCCGACGACGGCGGCTCCAGCGGCCGGCTCCGGGAGGAGCTCGGCGTACTGCCGCCCGGCGACCTGCGCAAGGCGCTGGCCGCGCTGTGCGGGGACGACGACTGGGGCCAGACCTGGGCCCGGGTCATCCAGCACCGCTTCCAGTCCGAGGGCGACCTGCACGGGCACGCCGTCGGCAACCTGCTGATCGTCGCCCTGTGGGAACAGCTCGGCGACCCCGTCCAGGCCCTCGACCTGGTGGGCAGGCTGCTCGGTGCCCAGGGCCGGGTGCTGCCGATGTCGGCGGTGCCGCTGGAGCTCCAGGCCCTGGTCAGGGGGCACGATCCGGCCAGACCCGAGGACGTGGACACCGTCCGCGGGCAGGCCACCGTGGCGCTGACCCCGGGCGAGGTGCTCTCCGTACAGGTGGTGCCCGGCGACCCGCCGGCCGTGCCGGAGGCCGTCGCGGCGGTCCTGGACGCCGACTGGGTGGTTCTCGGCCCGGGGTCCTGGTTCTCCTCCGTCATTCCGCACCTGCTGGTGCCGGAACTGCTCGACGCGCTGGTCGAGACGAAGGCCCGGCGGGTCCTCTCGCTGAACCTCGCGCCGCAGCCCGGCGAAACAGAGGGCTTCTCTCCGCAGCGTCATTTGGAGGTTTTGGCCCGACACGCCCCTAAACTCGCCCTGGACGTGGTGCTGGCCGACGAGGCCGCCGTACCCGACCGCGAGTCCCTCGCCGATGCCGCGAAACGGTTCGGTGCCGCGGTCGAGCTGGCCCCCGTGGCCAGGCAGGACGGTTCTCCGAAGCACGATCCGGAGCTGCTGGCCGCCGCGTACGACCGTATTTTTCGGATGCATGGAAGGATCGGCCCATGGCGATGACGCCCGCGGTGAAGGATGAGATCTCCCGCCTTCCCGTCACCCGGACCTGCTGCAGGAAGGCGGAGGTCTCGGCGATCCTTCGGTTCGCGGGCGGCCTGCACCTGGTGAGCGGCCGCATCGTCATCGAGGCGGAGCTCGACACCGGGATCGCGGCCAGACGCCTGCGCAAGGACATCCTGGAGATCTTCGGCCATTCCTCGGACCTGGTGGTGATGGCCCCCGGCGGACTGCGCCGCGGCAGCCGCTACGTGGTCCGCGTCGTGGCCGGCGGCGACCAGCTGGCGCGCCAGACGGGCCTCGTGGACGGCCGCGGGCGCCCCATCCGGGGCCTTCCCCCGCAGGTGGTCTCGGGGGCCACCTGCGACGCCGAGGCGGCCTGGCGCGGCGCCTTCCTGGCCCACGGCTCGCTCACCGAACCGGGCCGGTCCTCCTCCCTGGAGGTCACCTGCCCCGGCCCGGAGGCCGCCCTGGCCCTGGTGGGCGCCGCACGCAGGCTCTCCATCGCCGCCAAGGCGCGCGAGGTGCGCGGGGTCGACCGGGTCGTCGTCCGCGACGGCGACGCGATCGGCGCCCTGCTGACCCGCCTCGGCGCCCACGAGTCCGTGCTGGCCTGGGAGGAGCGGCGGATGCGGCGCGAGGTGCGCGCCACCGCCAACCGCCTCGCCAACTTCGACGACGCCAACCTGCGCCGCTCGGCGCGGGCCGCGGTGGCCGCCGGAGCCCGCGTGCAGCGCGCGCTGGAGATCCTCGGCGAGGAGGTCCCCGAGCACCTCGCCGCGGCCGGCCGGCTGCGCATGGAGCACAAGCAGGCCTCCCTGGAGGAGCTGGGCGCGCTCGCCGACCCGCCGCTGACCAAGGACGCCGTCGCGGGCCGGATCCGCCGCCTGCTGGCGATGGCCGACAAGCGGGCCCAGGACCTCGGCATCCCGGGCACCGAGTCGAACCTCGACCTCAGCGAGGAGATGGCCGACAACATGGCCGGTTAACCGACGGTCCCTGTACGGCAAAGGGGCTCGCGCGATCACTCGTGCGGGCCCCTTTGCCGTAGGCCCCATTGACATGAGCATGGGCCGGTCTTGAGTCTGGCGTCCGAACGCTTTCGTGGCAGACGACGCCCAGGGGGGCACATGAGGCACCGCGCGAGATCGATCCTCGCCGCAAGCGCACTCGTCTTCGCAACCACACTCGCCGCGCTACCCGCGGCGGCCCAGGCCCAGCCCGGTTCCGGCACCGCATCCGGCGCCGACGAGGTGCGGGTCTACGACGCCGACATCACCCGGGAACAGGTCCCGCTCGTCCTCGCCGCCGGCCAGGACGCCCACGAGCTCGGCGAGCGCGCCCCGGAGAGCGGGACCGCCCGGGTCGAGCTCTTCCTCACCGGCGGCCAGGCCGAGGAGCTCGCCGCCCAGGGCGTCAAGCTCGCCGAGCGGAAGATCGGGGCCCAGGGGCTGGCCCGTGCCAAGGCCGCCGGCGACGGCGTGTTCCGCCCGTACAGCGGCAAGGGCGGCCTCCAGGAGGAGATCCTGCGCACGGCGCAGGAGAACCCGGCGCTCACCAAGGTCGTCTCCATCGGCAAGACCGTCCGGGGCAAGGACATCCTCGCCCTCAAGGTCAGCAAGAACGCCAAGAAGACCAAGGACGGCGACAAGCCCTCCGTGCTCTACATGTCCAACCAGCACGCCCGTGAGTGGATCACCCCCGAGATGACCCGGCGGCTGATGCACCACACGATCGACAACTACGGCAAGGACCAGCGGATCACCAAGCTGGTGGACTCCACCGAGCTGTGGTTCCTGCTCTCCGCCAACCCGGACGGGTACGACTTCACGCACGCCCCGGACGGCGAGCGGCTGTGGCGCAAGAACCTGCGCGACAACAACGGCGACGGCAAGATCACCGCCGGCGACGGGATCGACCTCAACCGCAACTTCGCCTACAAGTGGGGCTACGACAACGAGGGTTCCTCGCCGAACCAGGCGAGCGAGACCTACCGCGGCCCGAAGGCCTCCTCCGAGCCCGAGACCGCCGCCCTCGACGCCTTCGAGAAGCGCATCGGCTTCGACTACGCCATCAACTACCACTCCGCCGCCGAGCTGCTGCTCTACGGCGTGGGCTGGCAGGTGGCCACCCCCACCCCCGACGACGTCGCCTACAAGGCGCTCGCCGGCACCCCGGAGAACCCCGCGGTCCCCGGCTACTACCCGCAGGTCTCCTCCGAGCTCTACACGACGAACGGCGAGGCCGACGGCCACGCCTCCAACGTCAACGGCATCATGATGTTCACGCCGGAGATGACCACCTGCCAGACCGCCTCGGCGGCCGACCCGAACGACCAGTGGAAGCCCGAGGACTGCGCCTCCGGGTTCAACTTCCCGGACGACGAGAAGCTCATCCAGGCGGAGTTCGCCAAGAACGTCCCCTTCGCGCTGTCCGTGGCCGAGAGCGCCGAGCACCCGGACCAGCCGAAGTCCTCCCTGGGCCTGAAGGCCGCCGACTTCACCGTCGACCCCTTCACCACCTCCTACGTCGCCCGCGGCGAGGACCAGACGGTCTCCGTCACGGCCCGCAAGGCGCTCAAGGACAAGGAGCTCAACTTCCGGATCAACGGCGGCCGCACGCACGACGAGGGGCTCAAGGCATGGAAGGGCGGCGAGGCCTACGGCGGCGAGGACAACAACTGGTTCGACGAGTACCGCGCCGAGGTGGACGGCGCGAAGCCCGGCGACAAGGTGGAGGTCTGGTTCACCGGGCGCGACCGCGCCGGCAAGCAGGTCTCCAGCGAGCACTTCACGTACACGGTGGCCGAGCGGCCGCGCGCGGACGTCCTGGTGATCGCCGAGGAGGGGGCCAAGGCCCAGCACGCCCAGAGCTACGTCGACGCCCTGCGCGCCAACGGGAAGTCCGCGGCGGTCTGGGACGTGGCGACGCAGGGTGCCCCGCACCACCTCGGCGTGCTCTCGCACTTCCGTACGGCCGTTCACTACACCGGGGCCAAGACCCCCGGCGGTGACACCCAGCTCGCGGTGCGCGACTTCCTGAACGAGGGCGGCAAGCTGATCGAGGCCGGTGAGCTGGCGGGCGGCAACGCCCAGGTCGGCCGCGCCGTGACCAACGACTTCAGCCAGTACTGGCTCGGCGCGTACAGCCGGACCAGCACGCCCGGCGCGAACGGCTTCACCGGCGCCGGCTCCCTGGCCGGGGCGAAGGGCGGCCTCGGCGACGCCGCGGGCAACCCGCTGAACGCCCCCGGCGCCTACACCGTCACCTCCGAGAGCCTGGCCCCCGCGCAGTTCCCGCAGTTCAAGAGCGCCCAGGCGGGCCAGTTCACCGGGGTCGTGAACCCGTACGCCCCCTACTCGGGCACCGGGATGGCCTCGGCCCTGCACGCGGACGACGACTGGAAGCGCCTCGTCCGCACGATCGACCTCACCGGCGTCACCGCGGCCGACCAGCCGCAGCTGAAGCTCGCCCTCAACTGGAACACCGAGGAGGGCTACGACCACGCCGCGCTGGAAGCCCGTACGGCCGGCGGCGACGACTGGACCACGCTGGCGGACCGGGACGGACTGAGCAGCACCACGGTGCCGGAGGAGTGCGCGGCCGGGTTCTTCGTGAACGACCACCCCTTCCTGCGGCGCTACCTCACCCTGGACTCCGGCGGCTGCACCGCGCAGGGCACCAGCGGCCAGTGGAACAGCTTCACCGGCTCCTCCGGCGGCTGGAAGCAGGTCTCCTTCGACCTGAGCGCGTACGCGGGCAAGACCGTCGAGGTCTCGCTCTCCTACATCACCGACCCGGGCTCGGGCGGCCGCGGCGTCTTCGCGGACGAGGCGCGCCTGTCCGTCGGCGGCGCGGAACAGGCCGTCGAGGGCTTCGAGTCCTCCCTCGGTGTCTGGACGGCCCAGGCCGCACCCGCCGGAAGTCCCGATGTCCCCGGCGACTGGTCCCGCTCCGGCGAGCTGTTCAAGTCCTACGCGGCGGTCACTACCCGTGACACCGTCCTGCTGGGCTTCGGACTGGAACACCTGCCCGCCGCGGCGGACCGCGCCCTACTCGTCGGTAAGGCGCTGCGCACACTGAACCGCTGATCGACGGCCCCTTCGTCGCTCACCCTGAGTGACCGGGACCAAGGTCCCCCGGTCCCGTTCCGGAGCGTCAGGAACGGGACCGGGGCGGGGGTCCCCCACGAAGTGGGGGGAGTGTCAGGCTCCGACCGATGTCACCCAAAAGCTCACGGAGAGGTAGGGTCGTAAGCGGTCGGGGACATCCCATTTCAGCTCGCCGGCGCACTAACCGGCGCACCAACGAGGAGATCGGTTCGTGACGATCCGCGTAGGCATCAACGGTTTTGGCCGCATTGGCCGCAACTATTTCCGGGCGCTCCTGGAGCAGGGAGCGGACATCGAGATCGTCGGTGTCAACGACCTGACTGACAACGCCACCCTGGTGCACCTTCTCAAGTACGACACCATTCTGGGCCGGCTGAAGCACGAGGTCAGCCACACCGACAACAGCATCACCGTCGGTGGCCAGACCTTCAAGACCTTCGCCGAGCGCGACCCCGCGAACCTCCCCTGGGGTGAACTGGGCGCCGACATCGTCATCGAGTCGACCGGCATCTTCACCAAGAAGGCCGACGCCGCCAAGCACATCGCGGCCGGCGCGAAGAAGGTCCTCATCTCGGCTCCGGCCAAGGACGAGGACATCACCATCGTCATGGGCGTCAACCAGGACAAGTACGACGCGGCCAACCACCACGTCATCTCCAACGCCTCCTGCACCACCAACTGCGTGGCGCCGATGGCCAAGGTCCTCGACGAGAACTTCGGCATCGTCAAGGGCATGATGACGACGGTCCACGCATACACGAACGACCAGCGCATCCTGGACTTCCCGCACTCGGACCTGCGTCGCGCCCGCGCCGCCGCCGAGAACATCATCCCGACCTCCACCGGTGCCGCCAAGGCCACCGCGCTGGTCCTCCCGCAGCTCAAGGGCAAGCTGGACGGCATCGCCATGCGCGTCCCGGTCCCGACCGGTTCGGTCACCGACCTGGTCCTGGAGCTCTCCCGCGAGACCACGGTGGAAGAGATCAACGCGGCCTTCCAGAAGGCCTCGGAGGGGCAGCTGAAGGGCATCCTCGACTACACCGAGGACGCGATCGTCTCCTCCGACATCGTGAACTGGCCCGCGTCCTGCACCTTCGACTCCTCCCTGACCATGGTCCAGGAAGGCACGCAGGTTAAGGTCGTCGGCTGGTACGACAACGAGTGGGGCTACTCCAACCGTCTCGTCGACCTCACCGTCTTCGTCGGCGGTCAGCTCTAAGCACATAGGCAAGGCACCACGATGTGAGCACAGGGTCCGAGCAGCGCGACGAAGCGCCGCACGGGCCCTGTTGCTTGCCTCGTTCTCCCTTCCTCGCCCTTCGAGCGAAGGGCACAAAGGAGTAGGTACACATGAAGACGATCGATGAACTCCTCGCCGAGGGCGTCAAGGGCAAGCGGGTCTTCGTCCGCGCGGACCTGAACGTCCCGCTGGCCGAGGGCACCATCACCGACGACGGCCGCATCCGCGCCGTCCAGCCCACGATCGCGAAGCTCGCCGCCGCCGGCGCCCGCGTCATCGTGGCCTCGCACCTGGGCCGCCCGAAGGGCACCGGCGTGGAGCCGGCCTTCTCGCTCGCCCCCGCCGCCACCCGCCTCGGCGAACTGCTCGGCGCGGACGTCGCCTTCGCCGGCGACACGGTCGGCGCCTCCGCCAAGGCGACCGTCGCGGCCCTCACCGACGGTCAGGTGGCCGTCATCGAAAACCTGCGCTTCAACGCCGGTGAGACCTCGAAGGACGACGCCGAGCGCGGCGCCTTCGCGGACCAGCTCGCCGAGCTCGCCGACGTCTACGTCGGCGACGGCTTCGGCGCCGTCCACCGCAAGCACGCCTCGGTCTTCGACCTGCCGGCGCGCCTCCCGCACGCGGCCGGCTACCTCATCGCCACCGAGGTCGGCGTCCTGAAGAAGCTCACCGCCGAGGTCGAGCGCCCCTACGTCGTGGTCCTCGGCGGCGCCAAGGTCTCCGACAAGCTGGCCGTCATCGACGAGCTGCTCGGCAAGGCCGACCGCATCCTCATCGGCGGCGGCATGGCCTACACCTTCCTCTACGCCAAGGGCTACGAGGTCGGGATCTCCCTGCTCCAGAAGGACCAGGTGGAGAAGGTCAAGGAGTACATGGAGCGCGCCGAGAAGACCGGCGTCGAGCTGGTCCTCCCGGTCGACGTGCTGGTCTCCTCGGACTTCCCGGACCTCAAGGGCAAGACCCCGGCCGTCTTCGAGACCGTGGACGCCGACGCGATCCCGAAGGACAAGGAGGGCCTGGACATCGGTCCCCGGACGCGCGAGCTGTACGCGTCGAAGATCACCGATGCCAAGACCGTCTTCTGGAACGGTCCGGTCGGCGTGTTCGAGCACCCCGACTACGCCGGCGGTACCACGGCCATCGCCCAGGCCCTGCTCGACAGCAGCGCCTTCACCGTCGTCGGCGGCGGAGACAGCGCCGCCGCGGTCCGCATCCTCGGCTTCGACGAGAATGCTTTCGGCCACATCTCGACCGGTGGCGGCGCCTCCCTCGAATACCTCGAGGGCAAGACGCTCCCCGGCCTCGCCGCCCTGGAGGGCTGACCCCTTATGTCTGACGCTGCAAACGGTCGTACCCCGCTGATGGCGGGCAACTGGAAGATGAACCTCAACCACCTGGAGGCCATCGCCCACGTCCAGAAGCTCGCCTTCGCGCTCGCCGACAAGGACTACGACGCCGTCGAGGTCGCGGTCCTCCCGCCCTTCACCGACCTCCGCTCGGTCCAGACCCTGGTCGACGGCGACAAGCTGAAGATCAAGTACGGTGCCCAGGACCTGTCCGCGCAGGACTCCGGCGCCTACACCGGCGAGATCTCCGGCTCCATGCTGGCGAAGCTGAAGTGCACGTACGTGGCCGTCGGCCACAGCGAGCGCCGCCAGTACCACGGCGAGTCCGACGAGATCTGCAACGCCAAGGTCAAGGCCGCCTACCGGCACGGGATCACCCCGATCCTGTGCGTCGGCGAGGGCCTGGACGTCCGCAAGGCCGGACAGCAGGTCCCGTACACGCTGAGCCAGCTCGACGGCGGCCTCAAGGACGTCCCGGCCGAGCAGGTCGAGTCCATCGTGATCGCCTACGAGCCCGTCTGGGCCATCGGTACCGGCGAGGTCGCCACCCCCGACGACGCCCAGGAGGTCTGCGGGGCGATCCGCACCCGCCTCGCGGAGCTGTACTCGCAGGAGCTGGCCGACAAGGTCCGCATCCAGTACGGCGGCTCGGTGAAGTCCGGGAACATCGCGGCGATCATGGCCCAGCCCGACGTCGACGGCGCCCTGATCGGCGGCGCGGCGCTGGACGCGGAGGAGTTCGTCAAGATCGTCCGCTTCCGCGACCAGTAAGTATGCGGTAGGGCGGATCCGTCGTACCCTTGCGGGGGCCAGAGGCTGAACCACCAGCCTCTGGCCCCCGCGCACATCCCGCAAAGCCGGAAAGCCTGAAAAAGCCAGAAAGTAGGAATCAGCCGTGATTATGGGGTTCTCGATCGCCCTGATCGTCTTCAGCGCCCTGCTGATGCTGCTCGTGCTGATGCACAAGGGCAAGGGCGGCGGCCTCTCCGACATGTTCGGCGGCGGAATGCAGTCGTCGGTCGGCGGTTCCTCCGTCGCGGAGCGCAACCTGGACCGCATCACCGTCGTCGTGGGTCTGCTGTGGTTCGCGTGCATCGTCGCGCTCGGTCTGCTGATGAAGTCGAGCAGCTGACCGTTCTGGCCATTCCGGCAGTCCTGTCGGTGGTGCCCGGCCTATCATGAGGTCCGGCGTCCGTAGCGCGGAATCAGTAACTCCGCTCACTGGACGTGCGTTGGGCCTTACGTAGACTTGGGCGCTCCGCGGCGGAAATTCCACTCACACTCCGCGGCACCATCACGCAGGGAGTTACGACCGTGGCAAGTGGCAACGCGATCCGTGGTAGCCGGGTCGGAGCGGGGCCGATGGGTGAGGCAGAGCGCGGCGAGTCCGCGCCCCGCCTGCGCATCTCCTTCTGGTGCTCGAACGGGCACGAGACGCAGCCGAGCTTCGCCAGCGACGCGCAGGTGCCGGACACCTGGGACTGCCCGCGCTGCGGGTTCCCGGCCGGCCAGGACCGGGACAACCCGCCCGCGCCGCCGCGCACCGAACCGTACAAGACGCACCTGGCGTACGTACGGGAACGGCGCTCCGACGCCGACGGCGAGGCGATCCTCGCCGAGGCGCTCGCCAAACTCCGCGGCGAGATCTGACACCGCCCCATATGTGTGACGTGAGGCCCGGCTCCGCAGGAATCATCTCCTGCGGAGCCGGGCCTCTTTGTGTGCGTTGCGCCGCTTCTGATCCCTTAAGTTGGAGAACGGCGGGGCACGACAGGATGGAAGAAACGGGTTGATGTCCGAGATGAACGCAGACAGCAGGACGAAGCTCAACCGGACGCCGGAGTGGCTGGCACTCGGCAAGCACCGGGAGGAATTCGGGCAGACGCATCTGCGGGAGCTGTTCGAGGAGAATCCCGGCCGCGGTGCCGACTACACCCTGCAGGTCGGCGACCTGCACATCGACTACTCGAAGCACCTCGTGACCGACGAGACGCTCACGCTCCTGCGCGAGCTGGCCGCGGCCACCGGCGTGGCCGAGCTGCGCGAGGCGATGTTCAGCGGCGAGAAGATCAACACGACCGAGGACCGGGCGGTGCTGCACACCGCCCTGCGCGCGCCCAGGGACGTCGTCGTCGAGGTGGACGGCGAGAACGTGGTCCCCGGCGTCCACGCCGTCCTGGACAAGATGGCGGCCTTCGCCGACCAGGTCAGGTCGGGGGAGTGGACCGGCTCCACCGGCAAGCGCATCAAGAACGTCGTCAACATCGGCATCGGCGGCTCCGACCTCGGTCCGGCCATGGCCTACGAGGCCCTGCGCGCCTTCGCCGACCGCGCTCTGACCGTGCGCTTCGTGTCCAACGTCGACGGCGCCGACCTGCACGAGGCCGTGCGGGACCTGGACCCGGCCGAGACGCTGTTCATCATCGCCTCCAAGACCTTCACCACCATCGAGACCATCACCAACGCCACCTCGGCGCGCGGCTGGCTGCTGGCCGGCCTCGGCGATGGGGGCACCTCCCGGCCGGAGGCTGGGGGACAGGCGGCCGTGGCACGGCACTTCGTGGCGCTGTCGACCAACGCCGAGAAGGTCACCGACTTCGGCATCGATCCGGCCAACATGTTCGGGTTCTGGGACTGGGTCGGCGGCCGCTACTCCGTCGACTCGGCCATCGGCCTCTCCCTGATGATCGCGATCGGTCCGGGCGCCTTCCGCGACCTGCTGGCCGGCTTCCGCCTGATGGACCAGCACTTCCGCACGGCGCCGCCGGAGGAGAACGCCCCGCTCCTGATGGGCCTGTTGGGGATCTGGTACGGCGCCTTCTTCGACGCCCAGTCGCACGCCGTGCTCCCGTACAGCCACTACCTCTCGCGCTTCACCGCGTACTTGCAGCAGCTGGACATGGAGTCCAACGGCAAGTCCGTGGACCGCGACGGCAATCCGGTGGAGTGGCAGACGGGCCCGGTGGTCTGGGGCACGCCCGGCACCAACGGGCAGCACGCCTACTACCAGCTGATCCACCAGGGGACGAAGGTGATCCCCGCGGACTTCATCGGCTTCGCGAAGCCGGTGGCCGAGCTGGAGGAGGCCCCCGCGGCCCAGCACGACCTGCTCATGGCCAACTTCTTCGCGCAGACCCAGGCGCTGGCCTTCGGCAAGACGGCGGACGAGGTGCGCGCCGAGGGGGCCCCGGAATCGCTGGTCCCGCACAAGACCTTCCACGGGAACCACCCGACGACCACCATCCTGGCGACCGAGCTCACCCCGGGGGTGCTGGGCCAGCTGATCGCGCTCTACGAGCACAAGGTGTTCGTCCAGGGCGCGGTGTGGAACATCGACTCCTTCGACCAGTGGGGCGTCGAGCTCGGCAAGGTCCTCGCCAAGCGCGTCGAGCCCGCCCTGACCGAGGGCGTGGACGTCGAGGGCCTCGACGCCTCGACGAAGGCCCTGGTGGCCACGTACCGGAAGCTGCGCGGCCGGACCTGACGGCAGGACGGCCGAAGGGCCCGCTCTCCTCGGGAGAGCGGGCCCTTCGGGTCGTACGGGTCAGGAAGAGGCCGGCGGGTACATTCCGGTCGGGAGCTTCGCCGCCGCCGCGCGGTCCAGGAGCCACAGGGTGCGGGAGCGGCCGTACGCCTCCGCGGCCGGGGCCTGCACCCCGCCCGCCCCGCCGAGGGCGATGGAGACCGCTCCGGCCTTGTCCTCGCCGGCCGCCAGCAGCCAGACCTCGCGAGCCGCCCGGATCGCCGGGAGCGTCAGCGAGATGCGGGTGGGCGGGGGCTTCGGGGCGCCGTGGACGCCGACCACCGTCCGCTCGCTCTCGCGGGCCGCCGGGTGCTCCGGGAAGAGCGAGGCCACGTGCGTGTCCGGGCCCACACCCAGCATCAGCACGTCGAAGCGGGGGACCGGGCCGTGGTCCTCGGGGCCGGCCGCCTTCGCCAGCTCGGCCGCGTAGGCGGCCGCGGCCGCGTCGACGTCGGCCCCGTACGGGCCGTCCGAGGCCGGCATCACGTGCACGCGGGCGGGGTCCACCGGGACCGAGTCCAGGAGGGCCTCGCGGGCCTGCGTGTGGTTGCGCTCGGGGTCGTCGGCGGGGACGTACCGCTCGTCGCCCCACCAGAGGTCCAGGCGCGCCCAGTCGACGGCGTCGCGGGCGGGGGCGGCGGCCAGTGCGGCGAGGAGGCCGTTGCCGTTGCGTCCGCCGGTGAGGACCACGGACGCCGTGCCGCGGGCCGCCTGCGCGTCCACGATCTTGGTGATGAGCCGGGCCGCGGTGGCCCGGGCCATCAGTTCCTTGTCCCGGTGGACGACGACCTGGGGAGTCGTCATACCCATGTGCTGCCGCCTTCTGTGTAGTTCAGGGGTGCGGGTGCGGGTACCGCTGCGCGGAGCCTTTCCCCCACCCCGCCCCTTCCCGAAACCGGGGGCTCCGCCCCCGGACCCCCGCGCCTCAAACGCCGGCGAGGCTGAGTCTTTCAGCCCGTCCGGCGTTTGAGGACCGGGGTCTGGGGCGGAGCCCCCGGAAACGGTGAAAGGGCGGGGTGGGGGAGAGCCCCGCAGGGCCCGATTACTTGGGCGCGGCCTTCTTCGACGGCTTGGCCGCTGGCTTCGGCTGCGGCCTGGCCTCGGCCTCGGCCTCGGTGTCGGGCTTCGCCGGGGCCTCGGCCTTGGCCGGAGCCGGCGGCTGGAGCTTGGTCACGCCGAACTTCAGCGCGGACTCGTACGTGTTGTCCGGGTCCAGCCGGCGCAGCTCCTCCGCCAGGAGCTCGGCCGTTTCGCGGCGCTTGAGCGCCACCGCACGGTCGGGCTGCCCCGGCATGCAGAGCGTGGCCAGTGCCCCGTCGGCCCGGTCCAGGACGATGTCGCCGTCCTTGGTGGACAGGCGTACCGCCGTCAGGCCGGGGCCCGAGGACAGCGTGCGCGTGACCGGGACGTCGAGCCGGTCCGCCAGCCACATGGCCAGCAGCTCGCAGCTCGGGTTCTCGTCCTCGCCCTCGACGGTCGCCGAGGCGACCGAGAGGTTCTGCTGGTCCAGTGCGGCGGCCAGCATGGAGCGCCACGGGGTGATGCGGGTCCACGACAGGTCCGTGTCCCCCGGGGCGTACGACGCCCCCCGGGCGCTGAGCTCCCGGATCGGGTCCTCGCAGGAGTACGTGTCCGAGATCCGGCGCTGGCCCAGCGTCCCCAGCGGGTCGCCCGCCAGGTCCTGGGGGGCACCGTCCGGCCACCAGACGACCACCGGGGCGTCCGGCAGGAGCAGTGGGAGAACCACCGACTGGGCGTGGTCGACCAGTTCGCCGTGAAGGCGGAGCACGACCGTCTCACCGCTGCCGGAGTCCGCCCCGACGCGGATCTCCGCGTCGAGCCGGGCGTCGCGGCGGCTGCGCGGCGAGCGGCTGGCCCGCTTGATGACGACGACGATCCGCGAGGGGTGTTCGTGGGACGCGTCGTTCGCCGACTTGAGCGCGTCGTACGCGTTCTCCTCGTCGGTCACGATCACCAGCGTGAGGACCATGCCGATGGCCGGCGTGCCGATGTCCCGGCGGGCCTGCACCATCGCGGCATTGATCTTGCTGGAGTTGGTCTCCGTGAGGTCGATCTTCATGGCCGGCGCCAGCTCCGTCCGTCTCGTGCGAGCATCTCGTCCGCCTCGACCGGACCCCAGGTGCCCGCCGGGTACTGCGCGGGCTTGCCGTGCTTGTCCCAGTACTCCTCGATCGGGTCGAGGATGTTCCAGGACAGCTCGACCTCCTGGTGACGCGGGAAGAGGTTCGCGTCGCCGAGGAGCACGTCGAGGATGAGCCGCTCGTACGCCTCGGGGCTCGACTCCGTGAAGGACTCGCCGTAGGCGAAGTCCATCGTGACGTCCCGGACCTCCATGGAGGTGCCCGGAACCTTGGAACCGAAACGGACCGTCACGCCCTCGTCCGGCTGGACCCGGATGACCAGGGCGTTCTGCCCCAGCTCCTCGGTCGCGCCCGACTCGAACGGCAGGTACGGGGCACGCTTGAAGACCACGGCGATCTCGGTCACCCGGCGGCCCAGGCGCTTGCCCGTCCGCAGGTAGAACGGGACGCCCGCCCAGCGGCGGTTGTTGATCTCCAGTCGGATGGCCGCGTAGGTGTCGGTCTTCGACTTGGGGTCGATGCCGTCCTCTTCGAGGTAACCGACGACCTTCTCGCCGCCCTGCCACGCGCCCGAGTACTGGCCGCGCACGGTGTGCTTGCCCAGGTCCTCGGGGAGCTCGACGGCCGTGAGGACCTTGAGCTTCTCCGCCACCAGCGCCTTGGGGTGGAAGGAGCCGGGCTCCTCCATCGCGGTGAGCGCGAGCAGCTGCAGCAGGTGGTTCTGGATGACGTCACGGGCCGCGCCGATGCCGTCGTAGTACCCGGCCCGGCCGCCGATGCCGATGTCCTCGGCCATGGTGATCTGCACGTGGTCGACGTACGACCGGTTCCAGATCGGCTCGAACATGGTGTTGGCGAAGCGGAGCGCCAGGATGTTCTGGACGGTCTCCTTGCCGAGGTAGTGGTCGATCCGGAAGACCTCGTCCCGGGGGAAGACCTCGTGGACGACCTTGTTGAGCTCCTCGGCGCTCTTCAGGTCGTGGCCGAAGGGCTTCTCGATGACGGCACGCCGCCAGGAGCCCTCCTTCTGCGCCAGCCCGTGGTTCTTGAGCTGCTGGACCACCTTGGGGAAGAACTTCGGCGGGACCGACAGGTAGAAGGCGAAGTTGCCGCCCGTGCCCTGCGCCTTGTCCAGGTCGTCGATCGTCGCCTTGAGGGTCTCGAACGCCGCGTCGTCGTCGAAATCGCCCTGCACGAACCGGCAGCCCTGCACCAGCTGCTGCCAGACCTCCTCCCGGAAGGGGGTGCGCGAGTGCTGTTTGACGGCCTCGTACACCTCCTGGGCGAAGTCCTCGTGCTCCCACTCGCGGCGGGCGAACCCGATCAGCGAGAAGCCCGGCGGGAGCAGGCCGCGATTGGCCAGGTCGTAGATGGCAGGCATCAGCTTCTTGCGCGACAGGTCACCCGTAACGCCGAAAATGACCAGGCCGGACGGCCCCGCGATGCGCGGGAGCCGCCGGTCCTGTGCGTCACGAAGCGGGTTCGCTCCGTTCACAGACAAGGTGTTCAGGCCTCCGTGGGGGCAAGGCGCTCAAGCTCCGCCTCGGTCGACTTCAGCAGGTCGTTCCAGGACGCCTCGAACTTCTCGACGCCCTCGTCCTCGAGCAGCTGCACCACATCGTCGTACGAAATACCCAGCTTCGCGACCGCGTCGAGCTCGGCACGCGCCTGCTCGTAGGTGCCGCGCACGGTGTCACCCGTGATCCGGCCGTGGTCGGCGGCGGCCTCCAGGGTGGCCTCCGGCATGGTGTTCACCGTGTTCGGGGCGACCAGGTCGTCCACGTACAGGGTGTCCTTGTACGCCGGGTCCTTGACGCCCGTCGAGGCCCACAGCGGACGCTGCTTGTTGGCTCCGACGCGCTCCAGGGCGGCCCAGCGGTCCGAGGAGAAGACCTCCTCGTAGGCCTCGTAAGCCAGACGGGCGTTGGCGAGTGCCGCCTTGCCCTTGAGGGCCTTCGCCTCGTCGGTGCCGACCGCGTCCAGGCGCTTGTCGATCTCGCTGTCCACGCGGGACACGAAGAAGGAGGCGACCGAGTGGATCAGGGACAGGTCCAGGCCGGCGGCCTTGGCCTTCTCCAGGCCCGCCAGGTACGCGTCCATGACCTCGCGGTAGCGCTCCAGCGAGAAGATCAGCGTGACGTTGACGCTGATGCCCTTGCCGATGACCTCGGTGATCGCCGGCAGGCCGGCCTTGGTCGCCGGGATCTTGATGAGCGTGTTCGGGCGGTCCACCAGCCAGGCCAGCTGCTTGGCCTCGGCGATGGTCGCCGGCGTGCTGTGCGCCAGGCGCGGGTCGACCTCGATCGACACGCGGCCGTCCTGGCCGTCGGTGCGGTCGTAGACCGGGCGCAGGATGTCGGCGGCGTCGCGGACGTCCGCCGTGGTGATCATGCGCAGGGCCTCCTCCACGGTGACCTTGCGGGTCGCGAGGTCGGTGAGCTGCTGCTCGTAGCCCTCGCCGCCGCTGATCGCCTTCTGGAAGATCGCCGGGTTGGTGGTGACACCGACCACGTGCGACTGGTCGATGAGCTCGGCCAGGTTGCCGGACGTGATGCGCTTGCGGGACAGGTCGTCCAGCCAGATCGCCACGCCTTCGTCGGAGAGGCGCTTGAGTGCGTCTGTCATGGGATTACATCTCCTACTTGGTTCTGGACCGGCGTCAGCGCGCGGCGGCTGCGAGGGAGTCCTTGGCGGCGGCGGTCACGGCCTCGGCGGTGAAGCCGAACTCGCGGAACAGCACCTTCGCGTCGGCGGAGGCGCCGAAGTGCTCCAGCGACACGATGCGGCCGGCGTCGCCGACGTACCGGTGCCAGGTCAGGCCGATGCCGGCCTCGACCGCGACGCGGGCCTTCACCGAGGAGGGCAGGACGCTGTCCTTGTACTCCTGCGGCTGCTCCTCGAACCACTCGACGGACGGCATCGAGACGACCCGGGCCGGGATGCCCTCGGCCTGGAGCTGCTCGCGGGCCTCGACGGCGAGGTGGACCTCGGAGCCGGTGCCGATGAGCACGACCTGGGCGGGACCGCCCTCGGCCTCGAAGAGTACGTACCCGCCCTTGGCGGCGTCCTCGTTGCGCTCGTAGGTCGGCACGCCCTGGCGGGTGAGCGCCAGACCGTGCGGGGCGCCCTTGCCGAAGACCTTGGTGTGGCGCTTGAGGATCTCGCGCCAGGCGATCGCGGTCTCGTTGGCGTCGGCCGGGCGGACGACGTTCAGGCCCGGGATGGCGCGCAGCGAGGCGAGGTGCTCGACCGGCTGGTGGGTCGGGCCGTCCTCGCCGAGACCGATGGAGTCGTGCGTCCACACGTAGGTCACCGGCAGGTGCATCAGGGACGACAGGCGCACGGCGTTGCGCATGTAGTCGGAGAACACCAGGAAGGTGCCGCCGTAGACACGGGTGTGGCCGTGCAGGGCGATGCCGTTCATGGTCGCGGCCATGGCGTGCTCGCGGATGCCGAAGTGGACGGTGCGGCCGTACGGGTCGGCCTCCGGCAGCGGGTTGTCCTTCGGCAGGAACGAGGAGTTCTTGTCGATGGTGGTGTTGTTGGAGCCGGCCAGGTCGGCCGAGCCGCCCCACAGCTCCGGGATGACCGCGCCGAGGGCCTGGAGCACCTTGCCGGAGGCGGCGCGGGTGGCGACGCCCTTGCCGGCCTCGAAGACGGGGAGCTCGTCCTCCCAGCCCGCGGGCAGCTCGTTGGCGTTGATGCGGTCGAACGAGGCGGCGCGCTCCGGGTTGGCCGTGCGCCAGGCGGAGAAGTCCTTCTCCCAGGCGGCCTTGGCCTCGCGGCCGCGGTCGCCGAGGCCGCGGGTGTGCGCGAGGACCTCGTCGGAGACCTCGAAGCTCCGCTCCGGGTCGAAGCCGAGGACGCGCTTGGTGGCCGCGACCTCGTCGTCGCCGAGCGCCGAGCCGTGCGCGGCCTCGGTGTTCTGGGCGTGCGGGGCGGGCCAGGCGATGATCGAGCGGGCCGCGATGAAGGAGGGGCGCCCGGTCTCGGCCTTGGCGGCCTGGAGGGCGGCGAACAGCGCCTTCGGGTCGAGGTCGCCGTTCTCCTGCTGCGCGACGCGCTGGACGTGCCAGCCGTAGGCCTCGTAGCGCTTGAGGGTGTCCTCGGAGACGGCCGTCTCCGTGTCGCCCTCGATGGAGATGTGGTTGTCGTCCCACAGCAGGACGAGGTTGCCGAGCTTCTGGTGGCCGGCCAGCGCGGACGCCTCGTGGGAGATGCCCTCCTGGAGGCAGCCGTCGCCCGCGATCGCGTAGACCATGTGGTCGAAGGGGGAGGTGCCCGGGGCGGCCTCCGGGTCGAACAGGCCGCGCTCGTAGCGGGCGGCCATGGCCATGCCCACCGCGTTGGCGACACCCTGGCCGAGGGGGCCGGTGGTGGTCTCCACGCCGGCCGTGTGGCCGTACTCCGGGTGACCGGGGGTCTTGGAACCCCACGTGCGGAACGCCTTGAGGTCGTCCAGTTCGAGCCCGAACCCGCCGAGGTACAGCTGGGTGTAGAGCGTCAGGGACGAGTGCCCCGCGGAGAGCACGAAACGGTCGCGGCCCACCCACTCGGGGTCCGCCGGGTCGTGCCGCATCACCTTCTGGAAGAGGGTGTACGCGGCGGGGGCCAGGCTCATCGCCGTACCGGGGTGGCCGTTTCCGACCTTCTGGACCGCGTCAGCGGCCAGGATGCGGGCGGTGTCGACGGCCCGCTGGTCCAGTTCGGTCCACTCGAGCTCTGTGGTGGTCGGCTTGGTGCTCACCGTGGGTCAGGGCTCCTCTCCACATGTCTGTTCCCGGTGACGAACGGTGCACCGGCGCGATTCCGAGCCTACCCCCGCAACGGCGTGCAGCTATTCGAGTGCACGCAGTCCGTCACCGCGCCGCCGCCCGGTGTTCACCCGCCCACGGGGGCCCCGACCGCGCCGTCCCCCGTAGGTATGCACGGTCCGATCGGCCCAACACGGGGCGACCCCGGCGCGGGGCGACGTAAGTGCAACGTCTACAGTGGCGTGGTACGCGCAAGCCTCAACCGGGCCTTCATGTCGATGGCGGCCCGGGTCGTAGCTTGCTGGATTCTCTCTCAGGGGTGTGCGTGACGGCCGTCGAATCCCGTCCAGCGGCGGTGCTCGGGACGAGCCCCGGTCACCGGCCGTTCGGGGCCCGCGTCATGGCTTTCGTGGCATTGACCAAGCCGCGGATCATCGAACTTCTGCTGATCACCACAGTGCCGGTGATGTTCCTGGCCGAGCAGGGCGTGCCGTCCCTGTGGCTGGTCCTCGTGACCTGCTTCGGCGGCTACTTGTCCGCGGGCGGCGCCAACGCGCTGAACATGTACATCGACCGCGACATCGACGCGCTGATGGACCGGACCTCGCAGCGCCCGCTGGTGACCGGCATGGTGAGCCCGCGCGAGTGCCTGGCCTTCGGCCTCACCCTCGCGGTGGTCTCCACCCTGTTCTTCGGTCTGCTCGTCAACTGGCTGTCGGCGGCGCTGTCGCTCGGCGCGCTCCTCTTCTACGTCGTCGTCTACACGATGCTGCTGAAGCGGCGCACCGCCCAGAACATCGTCTGGGGCGGCATCGCGGGCTGCATGCCGGTGCTCATCGGTTGGTCGTCGGTCACGAACGAGGTCTCCTGGGCCGCGGTCGTCCTCTTCCTCGTCATCTTCTTCTGGACGCCGCCGCACTACTGGCCGCTGTCCATGAAGGTGAAGGACGACTACGCGCGCGCCGGCGTGCCGATGCTCCCCGTCGTGGCGGGCAACAAGGCCGTGGCGAGCCAGATCGTCCTCTACAGCTGGGTGATGGTGGCGGTCTCGCTGCTGCTGACCCCGATGGGGTACACCGGCTGGTTCTACACCTCGGTCGCGCTGGTCTCGGGCGGCTGGTGGCTGTGGGAGGCGCACGCGCTGCACGCGCGGGCCAAGGCGGGCGTGACGGGCGCGAAGCTCAAGGAGATGCGCCTGTTCCACTGGTCGATCACCTACGTGTCGCTGCTGTTCGTGGCGGTGGCCGTGGATCCCTTCCTCCGCTGATTACTCGCCGGTAGCATGCCCTCCATGGGAGACACCGCAGACACCGCAGCCGCCGCAGGCGCCGCGGACAAGAAGCAGGACCGTACGGCGGCGAAGCTCGCCAGGCAGATCGGCGCCTTCGCCAAGAAGCACGGGGGCGCCGAGGGCCAGCTCGCCCACATCGGGCAGGCCGGCACCCGGATCGTGCTCGTGGGAACGGACGGCGGCTGGGGCGACCTGGTGGCGCCGACGTTCGCGACGGCGCAGCTGGCCGCCGCGAAGGCCGGGCTGACCCTCCACGAGGAGTTCGACGGGGAGTTCGCCGCGCGCGTGCGCACCGGCCCGTACGAGTGGACGCGGATGGCCGGCATCCAGCTCGGCGGACGCGAGAACTAAGCCCTGTCCGGGCGATCGGTCAACAGCGCGAGCAACACCTCACACCCCGCTCACCCGTTAGGACGTGTGGAAGCCCCTTCCTCACGTCCGCAACGGGATGCCCGGATGATCGAAACGCCGCCCCTGGTGGACCAGTACTGCCACGGAGTACTCCGTACGGAGCTGGGCCTGGGCACCTTCGAGGCCCAGCTGATCCGCTCGGCCGGCCCGCCCGCCGCGGGCACCACCTTCTTCGACACCCAGACCGGTTTCGCGGTGCGCCGCTGGTGCCCGCCGCTGCTGGGGCTGGAGCCGCACGCCGCCCCCGCCCGCTATCTGGCGCGGCGGCGCGAGCTGGGCGCGGCCGAGTCCGCCCGGCGGCTGCTCAGGGGGTCCGGGGTCGCCGCGTACCTGGTCGACACCGGAGGGACCGGGGACCTCACCGGGCCCAAGGAGCTGGCGCTCGCCGGGGACGCGGAGGCCTTCGAGTCGGTCCGGCTGGAGGTACTGGCCGAGCAGGTGGCCGACACCTCCGGGACGGTCTCCGCCTTCCTCGCCAATCTCGCCGAGGCCGTCCACCACGCCGCCGCCGGGGCCGCGGCCTTCACCTGCGCGGCCGCCTTCGACGGCGCCGGCGCCCCGGCCTCCGTACCCGATCCGCCCGGTCCCGGCGAGGTGCGCGGGGCGGCCGGACGGTGGCTGGCCGGGCGGCCCCGGGGCGGAGCCGTACGGGACCCCGTACTCCTGCGGCACCTGCTGTGGAGCGCGGTGTCGTCCGGGCTGCCCCTCCAGCTGCACACGGGCGCGGCCGATCCCGCCCCGCTGACGGAGTTCGTACGGGCCACCGCGGGCCTGGGCGCGCGGCTGGTGCTGATCGGCGGATACCCCCACCACCGGCACACGGCGCAGCTCGCCGCGGCCTTCCCGCACGTCTACGCCGATGCCGGCGCGGCCCTCGGGCAGACCGGGGCGCGGGCGGCGGCGGTCCTGGCCGAACTGCTGGAGCTGGCGCCGTTCGGGAAGGTGCTGTTCTCCAGCGGCGGCCGGCAGCTGCCCGAACTGCACGCGGTGGGCGCCCTGGTGTTCCGGGAGGCGCTGGGCCGGGTGCTGGGCGGCTGGGTCGCCGAGGGGTCCTGGTCCTGGCCGGACGCGGACCGGGTGGCCGGCCTGGTCGCGGCGGGCAACGCCCGCCGCGTCTACCGTCTGGACGGCCCCGACACGCCCTGACGGGCCTGGGGGGATCAGACGGCGGAGAGCTGCGGGTCGCCCTGGGAGGGGATCTCCGCCTGCTCGGCCGGCCGCTCGCGCAGGCTCAGTGCGACCCGGAGCACGGCGATCCATACCAGGCAGGAGCCCAGCATGTGGGCGGCGACCAGGGCCTCGGGGACCTGGGTGGCGTACTGCACGTAGCCGATGGCGCCCTGGGCGAGCAGCACGACCAGCAGGTCGCGGGCGCGCGCCCGGGTGTCGGCCGGAGCGTCGACGACACGCAGGACCAGCCACATCGCGACGGCGAGCGCGCACACCAGCCAGGCGGCGACGGCGTGCACGTGGACGGTGGCGTCCCAGTCGAAGGGCATGCGCCGGATCTCGCTGCTGTCACCGGCGTGCGGGCCGGAGCCCGTCACGACGGTGCCCGCCGCGATCAGGACCAGGGTGGTCGCGAGCAGCGCCCACGACAGCTTGCGCACCGGGCCGGGCACGCGCGGCCTGGGGGAGCCGTCGCCCTCGCGGGTGCGCTGCCAGGTGAGCGTCGTCACGGTGATCAGCGCGGTGGCGAGCAGGAAGTGCCCGGCCACGCTGTAGGGGTTGAGCCCGGTCAGGACGGTGATGCCGCCGAGTACGGCGTTCGCCATCACGATGAAGAACTGCACCCAGCCGAGCTTCGTGAGGGAGTGCCGCCAGGGCTTGGCCGAGCGGGCGGCGATGATCGCCCAGCCGACGGCCGCGCTGAGCACGTAGGTCAGCATGCGGTTGCCGAACTCGATGGCGCCGTGGAAGCCCTGCTCCTGCGTCACGATCAGGCTGTCGTCGGTGCACTTGGGCCAGGTGTCGCAGCCGAGGCCGGACCCGGTCAGCCGTACCGCGCCGCCGGTGACGACGATGACCACGCTCATGACGAGCGCGGCGAGTGCGGCCCGCTGGACGGTCCGGGGTGACGGGGTCCAGCGGCTGGCGATGTGGGCGAGGGGGTTCAACACGCCCCATATCGTAGGCGACCCCTTGTGCAAAGTTTCACGAGGGGGTGCCCATGGCGGCGTCGGGGCCGACGACCAGGCGGTACTTCGCTCCCGCGGGCTCGCCCTCCTCGTGCCACCACAGCAGGATGCGCCAGGGGACGCCGTCGCCCGGGTAGTCCGTCGAGCCGACGAACCCGCGCACCAGTTCGCCCGCTACGTCCTCGGCCGTCTGGTTCCTTACTTCTGTGGTGCTGTGCCAGGGATGCGCTAATACGTTCCATAGTCCGTCAGGACCGCGCACCTCGACGCGCCACACCGCGAGCCAGGGCGTGACCTCCAGCATCGTCCGCACCTGTTCGGGGTCGAGGCGCAGCCGGGCCGCGACCTCGGATTCCTCCGCCCCCTGGATGCGGGCGGCCACCACGGCCTGCGGCAGCAGCCGTTCGGGCATCAGCCCCCGCGCGCGCAGGCCGACCAGGGACTCGAAGGCCAGGAAGCGCAGCCGCAGTTCCAGCTGGCGGCCGATGTGGTCCAGGGCCTCCTCGGCCTCCTGCGACGCCTCCGCGGCGGGATCCGCGAGCAGCAGCTGCCGGAAGTCGGACTCCGCGTCCACCGCCCAGGCCACCGCGTCCTCGGCGAAGCCCAGCTCGGCGAGGCGGTCCCCGAGGAACACCTTGGCCTGGGCGAGGCCCCGCCGGTTGACCGGATCGCGCTGGTCCAGTCCCGCCCACACCTCCACCGCGCTCCGGGTCAGGTCGCGGGCGCGCTCCCCGGCCGCCCGCTCCATGGCGCTCGGCCCCCCTCCGCCGGCCGGTCCCAGCGGGTGCTTCGGCAGCCGGGCCCCGTCGCTCAGCGGCCAGGCCAGCCACACCCCGTGGTTGATCAGCCCGCGGGCGTACCAGCGGGCGAACTCGGGGGAGTACCGGGCCGCGCGCTCGGAGCTGCGCAGCCCCTCCTCGATCGTGGCCAGCGCTCCCGCGCGGTCCCCCGCGGCGAACCGCAGGGCGGCCCGGTCGGCGAGGCGCAGCCCGAGCAGCGCGGTGCACTGCGGGTCGTCCGCGAGGGGGCGCAGGGCGCCGATCAGCTCGTCGAGGAGCCGCTCGCGCTCCTCCGGTTCCGCGTGCGCCGCCCCCGACCGCACCTGTGCCCACTGCTCGTCCAGCCGAAGTACGGCCTCCCGCTGCACCATGTCCGCCCCCCGGCTTCATGTGTGGAGGCGCCCATCCTCGCGGCATTCTCGGCGCGAGGGGAAGGGTTTCATTCCCAGCGGAAGAGGCGCGCGGCGGCGCCCAGACCGAGTACGGCCCAGCCGGCGAGCACGGCCGCGTCGCCCCACGGCAGCGCGGCCCCGTGCTGGAGCACCTCGCGCAGGCCGTCGGACAGGGCCGCGATGGGCAGCAGCCCGAGGACGGACCGCGCGGCCTCCGGGAACTTCTCCAGGGGCACGATCACCCCGCCGCCGACCAGCAGCAGCAGGAAGACCAGGTTGGCGGCGGCCAGCGTCATCTCGGCCTTGAGCGTCCCCGCCATCAGCAGCCCCAGCCCGGAGAAGGCGGCGGTGCCCAGCAGGATCAGCGCGGCGACCGACAGCGGGTTCCCGTGCGGGGACCAGCCCAGGGCGAAGGCGATCACCGTCAGCAGGGCGATCTGGAGCACCTCGGTGACCAGCACCGACAGGGTCTTGGCGGCCATCAGGGCCCAGCGCGGCAGCGGGGAGGCCCCGAGCCGCTTGAGGACCCCGTAGCGGCGGTCGAAGCCGGTGGCGATGGCCTGGCCGGTGAAGGCGGTGGACATCACGGCGAGCGCGAGGATGCCGGGGGCGAGGAAGTCCACGGACTTCTCGCCGCCCCCCTCTTGAACGGGCACCGTGACGATGTCGACGGCGGAGAAGAGGGTCAGCAGCAGCGCCGGGATGATCACGGTCAGCAGCAGCTGCTCCCCGTTGCGCAGCAGCATCCGGGTCTCCAGAGCCGTCTGCGCGAGGATCATGCGGGACACGGGCGCGGCCCCCGGGTTGGGGGTGAACGTACCGGCGCTCATGCGCGCAGCTCCTTACCGGTCAGCTCCAGGAACACGTCTTCGAGGGTGTGCCGCTCCACGGTGAGGCTGTCCGGCATCACGCCGTGCTGCGCGCACCAGGAGGCGACGGTGGCCAGCAGCTGCGGGTGGACGTCGCCGGTGACCCGGTAGGTGCCCGGGACGAGCTCGGCGGCCTGGGTGCCGTCGGGCAGCGCCTTCAGCAGCGAGGCGAGGTCGAGGGAGGGGCGGCCGGTGAAGCGCAGGGTGTTCTCGGCGCCGCCCCGGCAGAGCTGCTCGGGGCTGCCGTGCGCGATGACCCGGCCCGCGTCCACGACGGCGACCTCGTCCGAGAGCTGCTCGGCCTCGTCCATGTGGTGGGTGGTGAGGACGACGGTGACCCCGTCGGTGCGCAGCTCCCGTACGAGGTCCCAGGTCGCGCGGCGGGCCTGGGGGTCCAGGCCGGCGGTGGGCTCGTCCAGGAAGACCAGCTCGGGGCGGCCCACGACGGCCATGGCCAGGGCCAGGCGCTGCTGCTGGCCGCCGGAGAGCCGGCGGTAGGCGGTGCGGCCGCAGCCGCCGAGTCCGAGGCGTTCCACCAGGGTGTCGACGTCGAGCGGGTCGGCGTACAGCTTGGCCATGTGGCGCAGCATCTCTACCGCGCGGGCTCCGGAGTAGACGCCCCCGGACTGGAGCATCACGCCGATCCGCGGGCGCAGCGCCTCGGCCTGGGCGACGGGGTCGAGGCCGAGGACGCGGACGGTTCCGGCGTCGGGGCGGTGGTAGCCCTCGCAGGTCTCCACCGTGGTCGTCTTGCCCGCGCCGTTGGGACCGAGGACCGCGGTGACGGATGCCGTACGGACGGTGAGGTCCAGGCCGTCCACCGCTGTCTTGGCGCCGTACCGCTTCACCAGTCCGCGGATCTCCACGGCGGGGTCGTTGCTCATGAGGGGTGAGTCTACGGAGCCGCGGGAGGGAGCACGGGCCCCGGGGTCGAGGGGTAAAGGGCGGCCCGTTGCTGACCTGGCGTAGCGAAATACGGCTCTTTTCCGTCGGGCTGTCCGGATGGCCCAGCCGCTTTCCGTGATCTTTTCCGGAACGCGGCGTGCACCGGGGCGGGGAACGCCAATGGGCGGAGGTGTGCTGGTGGGGGCCGTTTACCGGCTCCCCGAAGCCACTCGGGAGGGGTGCGGAATCTTCCCCTCCAAGTAACTCTGCGTCGACAAATAAGGTAACCCTTAGTGATGGAGGCCACCAGGAGTGGCCTCCGTCACGGCTTGTCGGGGCTCGACTAATTACGCAACAATGGCGTTGTGAAATACGGCGAACGGCAGAACGAGGCCCCCCAGGGGGAGCTCGCCACCGGGGAGCGGTCAACCCGCAACCGAGTGGCGCGCTCGATCCTGGACCACGGTCCGTCCACCGTCGCCGACCTCGCGCAGCGCCTCGGCCTCACCCAGGCCGCCGTCCGCCGCCACCTCGACGCGCTCGTCACCGACGACGTGGTCGAACCCCGTGAGCAGCGTGTGTACGGTGCGCGCACCCGGGGTCGGCCCGCCAAGGTCTTCGCGCTCACCGACTGCGGCCGAGACGCCTTCGACCAGTCCTACGACACCCTCGCCGCCGACGCCCTGCGCTGGATCGCGCAGTCGGTCGGCGGCGGCGAACAGGGCGAGGCGGCCGTCGCCGCCTTCGCCAGGGCGCGGATGGAGACGCAGGCGCGTGGCTACCGGGAAGCCGTCGACGCGGCCGCCCCCGGGGACCGCGCGGAGGCCCTGGCCAAGGCGTTGACCGCGGACGGGTACGCTGCTACGGCGAAGAGCGCTCCCGGTCCGCACAGCGGTGAACAGCTCTGCCAGCACCACTGCCCGGTCGCCCACGTCGCCGAGCAGTTCCCGCAGCTCTGCGAGGCGGAGACCGAGGTCTTCTCCCGCCTGCTCGGGACACACGTGCAGCGCCTCGCCACGATCGCCCATGGCGACGGGGTGTGCACGACGTTCATTCCGCGTAGCGCGAGCACGACACAGACCGACACATCAGTATCTGCAAGTACGGCCGGGAGGAACCCCGCATGACCACGGAGACTGCTCACCCTGAGCTCGATGGCCTGGGCACCTACGAATACGGCTGGGCCGACTCCGACGCGGCCGGCGCCGCTGCCAAGCGGGGTCTGTCCGAGGATGTCGTCCGCGACATCTCGGCGAAGAAGTCCGAGCCCGAGTGGATGCTGAAGCTCCGCCTCAAGGGCCTGAAGCTGTTCGACAAGAAGCCCATGCCGAACTGGGGCTCCGACCTCTCCGGCATCGACTTCGACAACATCAAGTACTTCGTGCGCTCCACCGAGAAGCAGGCCGCTTCCTGGGAGGACCTGCCGGAGGACATCAAGAACACGTACGACAAGCTCGGCATCCCCGAGGCGGAGAAGCAGCGCCTCGTCGCCGGTGTCGCGGCCCAGTACGAGTCCGAGGTCGTCTACCACCAGATCCGTGAGGACCTGGAGGAGCAGGGCGTCATCTTCCTCGACACGGACACCGCGCTGAAGGAGCACCCGGAGCTCTTCCAGGAGTACTTCGGAACGGTCATCCCGGTCGGCGACAACAAGTTCGCGTCGCTGAACACCGCCGTGTGGTCGGGCGGGTCGTTCATCTACGTGCCCAAGGGCGTCAAGGTCGACATCCCGCTCCAGGCCTACTTCCGTATCAACACGGAGAACATGGGCCAGTTCGAGCGGACGCTGATCATCGTGGACGAGGACGCCTACGTCCACTACGTCGAGGGCTGCACCGCCCCGATCTACTCCTCGGACTCGCTGCACAGTGCCGTGGTCGAGATCATCGTGAAGAAGGGCGGCCGCTGCCGCTACACGACGATCCAGAACTGGTCGAACAACGTCTACAACCTGGTCACCAAGCGCGCCGTGGCGTACGAGGGCGCGACCATGGAGTGGATCGACGGCAACATCGGTTCCAAGGTCACCATGAAGTACCCGGCCGTCTACCTGATGGGCGAGCACGCCAAGGGCGAGACTCTCTCCATCGCCTTCGCGGGCGAGGGCCAGCACCAGGACGCCGGCTCCAAGATGGTCCACATGGCGCCGAACACCTCCTCGAACATCGTCTCCAAGTCGGTGGCGCGAGGCGGCGGCCGCACCTCGTACCGCGGCCTGGTCGAGATCGGCGAGGGTGCCCACGGCTCGAAGTCCAACGTGCTGTGCGACGCGCTCCTCGTCGACACCATCTCCCGCTCGGACACGTACCCCTACGTGGACGTCCGAGAGGACGACGTCTCCATGGGCCACGAGGCCACCGTCTCCAAGGTCTCCGACGACCAGCTCTTCTACCTGATGAGCCGCGGTATGACGGAGTTCGAGGCGATGGCCATGATCGTGCGCGGCTTCGTCGAGCCCATCGCGCGCGAGCTGCCCATGGAGTACGCCCTCGAGCTGAACCGGCTGATCGAGCTGCAGATGGAGGGCTCGGTCGGGTAATTCCGACCCGCCCGAGTCCCGCAGACATTCTTTGACGTAGGAAGAGAGCACGAAGACAGCCATGGCTGAGGCTCAGAACATTCCGGCGGGTTCGACCACCGCCGGCGCGATCGCGGTGGCCGCCGAGTCCACCGTCGCCACCCGGATGAGTGCCCCCCCGTCCTTCGACGTGGCGGACTTCCCCGTGCCCCACGGCCGCGAGGAGGAGTGGCGCTTCACCCCGCTGGCCCGCCTGCGTGGTCTCCACGACGGCACGGCGGTCGCCGACGGCGCCATCAAGGCCCAGATCGACGCGCCCGAGGGCGTCACGGTCGAGTCGGTGGACCGCGACGACCCGCGCATCGGCAAGGCCGGCACCCCGGTGGACCGGATCGCCGCCCAGGCGTTCTCGTCCTTCGCCAAGGCCACGGTCGTCACCGTGCCCAAGGAAGCCGTCCTGACCGAGCCGGTGCGCCTCTCGCTGCACGGCGAGGGCGGCACCACCTTCGGACACACCGTCTTCGACGTGCAGGCCTTCGCCGAGGCCGTCATCGTCATCGACCACACCGGTGACGCCGTGCGCGCCGCCAACGTCGACTTCCTGGTCGGCGACGGCGCCAAGCTCACCGTCGTCTCCGTGCAGGACTGGGACGACACCGCCGTCCACTGCTCGCAGCACAACACGCTGATCGGCCGCGACGCGACCTTCAAGTCGGTCGTGGTCACCTTCGGCGGCGACGTCGTCCGCATCCACCCGCGCATCAGCTACGCCGGCCCCGGCGGCGAGGCCGAGCTCTTCGGCCTGTACTTCACGGACGCCGGCCAGCACCAGGAGCACCGCCTCCTGGTCAACCACGACGCGCCGCACTGCAAGTCGAACGTGGTCTACAAGGGCGCGCTCCAGGGCCAGGACGCCCACGCGGTGTGGATCGGTGACGTGCTCATCGAGAAGACCGCCGAGGGCACCGACACCTACGAGATGAACCGCAACCTCGTCCTCACGGACGGCGCGCGCGTCGACTCGGTGCCGAACCTGGAGATCGAGACCGGCGAGATCGTCGGCGCCGGCCACGCCTCGGCGACCGGCCGCTTCGACGACGAGCAGCTCTTCTACCTCCAGGCCCGTGGCATCCCGGCCGACAAGGCCCGCCGTCTGGTCGTCCGCGGCTTCTTCGCCGAGCTCGTCCAGCAGATCGGTGTCCCGGACATCGAGGAGCGCCTGCTCACCAAGATCGAGACCGAGCTCCAGGGTTCCGTCTGATGAATTACGTCAAGGCCTGCGCGCTGAGCGAGCTGGAGGAGAACACCCCGAAGAGGGTGGAACTCGACGGCACGCCGGTGTCCATCGTCTCCACCGATGGGGAGGTGTTCGCGATCAACGACATCTGCTCGCACGCGAACGTCTCGCTCTCGGAGGGCGAGGTCGAGGACTGCATGATCGAGTGCTGGCTGCACGGGTCGGCCTTCGACCTGCGCACCGGCAAGCCCTCCGGTCTGCCCGCGACGCGCCCCGTACCCGTATACCCCGTAAAGATCGAAGGGGACGACGTGCTCGTCTCCCTCACCCAGGAGTCCTGAGGTATCCATGGCAACGCTTGAAATCCACGACCTGCACGTCTCCGTCGAGGCCGAGAACGGCGCCCGCGAGATCCTCAAGGGCGTCGACCTCACCGTCAAGCAGGGTGAGACGCACGCCATCATGGGTCCGAACGGCTCCGGCAAGTCCACCCTGGCGTACTCGCTCGCCGGTCACCCGAAGTACACCATCACCGGTGGCACCGTGACCCTCGACGGCGAGGACGTCCTGGAGATGTCCGTCGACGAGCGTGCCCGCGCCGGCGTCTTCCTCGCCATGCAGTACCCGGTCGAGGTCCCCGGCGTCTCGGTCTCCAACTTCCTCCGCACCTCGGCCACCGCCATCCGCGGCGAGGCGCCGAAGCTGCGCACCTGGGTGAAGGAGGTCAAGGCCGCGATGGAGCAGCTCCACATGGACCCGGCCTTCGCCGACCGCAACGTCAACGAGGGCTTCTCCGGCGGTGAGAAGAAGCGCCACGAGATCCTGCAGCTGGAGCTCCTGAAGCCGAAGATCGCGATCCTCGACGAGACCGACTCCGGCCTCGACGTCGACGCGCTGCGCATCGTCTCGGAGGGCGTCAACCGCGTCCGCGAGAGCGGTGAGGTCGGCACCCTGCTGATCACCCACTACACGCGCATCCTGCGCTACATCAAGCCCGACTTCGTGCACGTGTTCGCGAACGGCCGTATCGCCGAGTCCGGTGGCGCCGAGCTCGCCGACCAGCTGGAGGCCGAGGGTTACGACAAGTACGTGAAGGGTGGCGCGACCGCGTGACACAGCTGCCTGGCCTCCTCGACATCGAGGCGATCCGCAAGGACTTCCCCCTGCTGGATCGTGTGGTCCACGACGGGAAGAAGATCGTTTACCTGGACAACGCGGCGACTTCGCAGAAGCCGCGCCAGGTGCTCGACGCGCTGAACGAGTACTACGAGCAGCACAACGCCAACGTCCACCGTGGCGTGCACGTGCTGGCCGAGGAGGCCACGGCGCTGTACGAGGGCGCTCGCGACAAGGTCGCCGCCTTCATCAACGCGCCGAGCCGCGACGAGGTGATCTTCACCAAGAACGCCTCGGAGTCGCTCAACCTGGTCGCGAACATGCTCGGCTGGGCGGACGAGCCCTACCGGGTCGACCGCGAGACCGAGATCGCCATCACGGAGATGGAGCACCACTCCAACATCGTCCCGTGGCAGCTGCTCTCGCAGCGCACCGGTGCGAAGCTGAAGTGGTTCGGCCTCACCGACGACGGCCGGCTCGACCTGTCCAACATCGAAGAGGTCATCACGGAGAAGACGAAGATCGTCTCCTTCACGCTGGTCTCCAACATCATGGGCACGGTCAACCCCGTCGAGGCGATCGTCCGGCGCGCCCAGGACGTCGGCGCCCTGGTGCTGATCGACGCCTCCCAGGCCGCCCCGCACATGCCGCTGGACGTACAGGCGCTCGGCGCCGACTTCGTGGCCTTCACCGGCCACAAGATGTGCGGCCCGACCGGCATCGGCGTCCTCTGGGGCCGCCAGGAGCTCCTGGAGGACCTGCCCCCGTTCCTCGGTGGCGGCGAGATGATCGAGACCGTGTCGATGCACGCCTCGACCTACGCCCCGGCGCCCCACAAGTTCGAGGCCGGTACGCCCCCGATCGCCCAGGCCGTCGGCCTCGGCGCGGCCGTGGACTACCTGTCCGCGATCGGCATGGACAAGATCGCCGCGCACGAGCACGCGATCACCGAGTACGCGATCAAGCGCCTCGCCGAGGTGCCGGACCTGCGGATCATCGGCCCCACCACGGCCGAGGACCGCGGCGCCGCGATCTCCTTCGTCCTCGGCGACATCCACCCGCACGACGTCGGCCAGGTGCTGGACGAGCAGGGCATCGCGGTCCGCGTGGGACACCACTGCGCGCGCCCCGTCTGCCTGCGCTACGGAATTCCGGCGACGACGCGAGCGTCTTTCTATCTGTACTCCTCTCCGGCCGAGGTCGACGCGCTGGTCGACGGGCTGGAGCACGTACGGAACTTCTTCGGGTGACGACGAGTCGACGACGATGAGGCTGACGAGGACGCTGTGAAGCTGGATTCGATGTACCAGGAACTGATCCTGGACCACTACAAGCACCCGCACGGGCGTGGCCTGCGCGAGGGCGACGCCGAGGTGCACCACGTCAACCCGACGTGCGGCGACGAGATCACGCTGCGCGTGAAGTACGACGGCGAGACGCTCACCGACGTCTCGTACGAGGGCCAGGGCTGCTCCATCAGCCAGGCCAGCGCGTCCGTACTCAATGAGCTGCTGGTCGGCAAGGACCTGGCCGAGGCGCAGAAGATCCAGGGCGTGTTCCTGGAGATGATGCAGTCCAAGGGCAAGATCGAGCCGGACGAGGCCATGGAGGACGTGCTGGAGGACGCGGTCGCGTTCGTCGGGGTCTCCAAGTACCCGGCTCGCGTGAAGTGTGCTCTGCTGAGTTGGATGGCGTGGAAGGACGCGACCGCCCAGGCTCTGGGCGACGCGGAGAGGAAGACGGCATGACCGAGAACGCGACGCCCGAGGCGTCGATCAAGCCGGCCACCGAGGAAGAGGTCCGCGAGGCCCTCTACGACGTGGTCGACCCCGAGCTGGGCATCGACGTCGTCAATCTGGGCCTGATCTACGGCATCCACATCGACGACGCCAACATCGCCACCCTCGACATGACGCTGACCTCGGCGGCCTGCCCGCTGACGGACGTCATCGAGGACCAGGCGAAGTCGGCGACGGACGGCATCGTCAACGAACTCCGGATCAACTGGGTCTGGATGCCGCCGTGGGGCCCGGACAAGATCACGGACGACGGTCGTGAGCAGCTCCGCGCGCTCGGCTTCAACGTCTGATCACCGCTCGCGGATGAGGGCCCCGGCACGGTCGTGCCGGGGCCCTCTCCGCTTTCCGCCGTTGTCTTCTTGATCCGGAACGCTGTTCTCCGGGTGGACGGACGGCGTGCACCCGGAGTTGTCCCCCGTCGCCGAACCTTCTCGACGGCCGTCACGACGTGGCGCCGCATACGAGAGGACCCTCTGTGACCGTTCGTTTCGCCGCCGGGACAGCCGGCGCCGCCGCCCTGCTGATCGTCGGGCTGACCGCGCCCGCACAGGCCGTGACGTACGGGACGCCGACGATCGCCCTGTCCGCGTCCTACCTCTCCGGGGCCCTCGGGGGCGTCGGGGACCCGGTCGTGAACGTCACCGTCGGCCAGAGCGGGGCCGACGCCTCCGCCCTGACGGTCAGCGCCTCGGCGTCGAGCAAGGCCTCGGTCGCCGGGACCGGCGACGTCACCGTCACCGGCGTCGGGGCGGTGCGGCAGCTGGCCGTCGCCGCGCGCGGCCTCGGCTACACCGACCTCACCGTCAAGGTGACCGGGCTGGGCGGCAAGACCGCCACCAAGACCCTCTCCTACGCCGCCTCGGCCGCCGTGCAGAACCCGGCCGACGCGCGCTACTTCACCGGCTCCGCGGACGCCTCGGCCGCCGTGGACGTGGGCGGCGGGTACGCGGTGGTGGCGGACGACGAGTCCAACGTGCTGCGCCTGTACGACCGCTCCCGCTCGGGCGCGCCCGTGAGGACCTGGGACTTCAGCTCGCAGCTCGGGGTCAGCAAGGAGGTGGACATCGAGGGGGCGACCCGGATCGGCGACACCGTCTACTGGACGGGCTCGCTCGGCAACAACAAGGACGGCGAGTACAAGGCGCCCCGGAACACGGTGTTCACCACCACGGTGAGCGGATCCGGTACGGGCACGCAGCTGGCGTACGGGCGCTCGTACAAGAAGCTCCGCGAGGACCTGGTCGCCTGGGACACGGCGAACGGCAACCGCTACGGCTTCGCGGCGGGCACCGCGGCCGGCGAGGCACCCCAGCAGATCGACGGCTTCAACGTGGAGGGGCTGGAGTTCGCGCCCGGCTCCACGACCACCGCCTACCTGGGCTTCCGGGCCCCGCTGGCACCGGCCGTGCCGGGCGGCAAGGCGCTGATCGTGCCCGTCACCAACTTCGACAAGGTCCTGGCGAGCGGGGCCAATGCCGTGTTCGGGGCGGGCATCGAGCTGGACCTCGGCGGGCTGGCCGTCCGGGACCTCCGCAAGAACGCGGCCGGGCAGTACCTGATCCTGGCCGGCTCCTGGGCCGCGGACGACAACTCCGACCCGTACGCGCTCTACCAGTGGGACGGCGTTCCCGGGCACGCCCCGGTCAAGCGCGCCGACCTGCCGACCACCGACCCGGGCGGCTGGGAGGCCGTCGTGGACGTCCCGGACCTGACGGCCTCCGGTGCCCGGGTGCAGCTGGTCACCGACAGCGGGTCCGCGGACCTCTACGGCGACGGCACCGAGGCCAAGGACCTGACGCACGCCGAGTGGAAGAAGGCGCGGGCGGCCTGGTTCACGCTGAGCCCGTGATCAGGGGCTCCGCCGTGAAGGACCCGGACAGGTGTTCACGGCGGAGCCGCCGGTCGGCGTAGAGCAGGCCGGCGGTCAGCTGGGGGAAGGCCGGCAGCAGGGCCGCCGCGAGCAGCACGCCGACGGCGCCGAACCAGTACTGGAGGGCGTACGCGGCACCCAGCGCCAACGCCGCCGCCGGTGCGGTGACGCACAGGGTCCGCCACCAGGCGCCGCGCACCAGGCGGGCCGAGCGGCGCAGGGCCGCCACGGGGCCGATCCCCTCGTACCCGGCGGCCGTGGGCGCCAGGGCGAAGAGCACGGCGAGCCACAGGGCGACCGGGGCCAGCGGGAGCAGCGCGAGCGCCGGCAGCCCGGCGGCGAAGGCGCCGGCGCCCGGGCCGACGGCGGCGAGCAGGGCCAGCAGCCCGGCGCCGAGCACCGCGGGCGTCCGGGGCAGGGCGGTCCGCAGCAGCTCGCGCGCGGCGACGCGGCGCCCGAGCACGGCCGGCCGGAGCAGGGCCGCGGCCAGGGCGCCGGACAGGGCCCAGCCGAACAGCAGGAACAGGGCGAAGGCCGGGACGAGGGCGTAGACGAAGGCCCGGCTGCCGGCGGTACGGGTCAGGGAGGCGAGGGTGGCCGCCCCGGCGACCACGGCGACCAGCAGCAGCCCGCCGAGCTGGCCGAGGAGCAGGGCGCCGAGCAGTCGGCCGCCGTAGCGGCGCAGGGTGACGAGGGCGCCGCCGAGGATCTCCCCCGGTGCCAGCGGGCGCAGGGGTATGACGCCCGGCCGGGGAGAGCGCGGGGGCAGCCGGCCGCCGCCCTGGTGGATCCCATGCTGCGCCATGCGCGGGCCGCCCCTTCGTCTCCCGAGGAGGCGGACAGGGTAGCGCCGCGGGCCGCAGGAGTCCCGGGTCGTGCGGCGGGTCGCTGATGTGTACGGGTGTACGCATCGATGTGTACCCTCGTACACATGCCTTACGTACTGCTTGCCGCGGCCATCGCCGCGGAGGTCGCCGGAACCACCGCCATGAAGTACAGCGACGGTTTCACCAGGCTGGGCCCTCGCTGGGCACCCTGCTGGGGTACGTCATCGCCTTCACCCTGCTCGCGCAGACGCTCAAGTCGATGTCGGTCGGTACGGCCTACGCCATATGGGCGGGCGTCGGCACCGCCGCCATCGCCGCCATCGGCATGGTGTTCATGGGTGAGGCGGCCACCGCCGCGAAGATCGCCGGAATCGTCCTGGTGATCGGCGGGGTGGTCCTGCTGAACCTCGGCGGAGCGCACTGATGTCCCCCGGCGTGCGGCGCTACGACCCGGACCGGCGGCAGCGGATCATCGACGCGGCGATCCGCGTGGTGGGGGCCAAGGGCATCGCGGGGCTGAGCCACCGCAGCGCCGCCGCGGAGGCCGACGTACCGCTCGGGTCGACGACGTACCACTTCAAGACCCTGGACGACCTGCTGGTCGCGGCGCTGCGCCAGGCCAACGAGGGCTTCGCGCGGGCGGTGGCGGACTCGGCGGCGCTGGCCGACCCGGAAGCGGACCTCGCCCGCACGCTGGCCCGCCTGCTGGGGGAGCTCCTGGCAGCGGACCGGAGCGGGGTCGAGCTGGAGTACGAGCTCTACCTCGCGGCCCTGCGCCGCCCGGCGCTGCGGCCGGTGGCGTCGCAGTGGTGCGAGTCCGTGTCCGGGGCGCTCGCCGAGCGGACGGATCCGGTGACGGCGCGGGCGCTCGTGGCCGTCATGGACGGCATCGGCCTCCAGGTCCTGCTGACGGACACCCCGTACGACGAGCCGTACGCCCGCGAGGTCCTGGGCCGGGTGCTCCGCGGGTCCGGGTCCTCAGGCCCGTCCGGCGTCTGAGGGCCGGGCCCGGGCGGAGCCCGGTTTCGGGGCGGGGGGCGGCACGGGACGGGGTGGGGGATCCGCGCAGCTGCGGCCCGGCCCCCACCGCGGCCCGGCGGCCCGGCCGACTCGCGGGCCCCGCTAACCCGCGGAGCGGACCGCCGCCAGCGCCGCGGCCACGCTCGCCTCGATGTCGCCGATCGGGTAGAACACCTCGCGGACCGTGCGGCCGCGGTCCACGACCAGGGTGAGCCGCTTGATCCGGGTCACGCCCGCCGCGCGGAACGTCGGCAGCCGCAGCGCCGCCGTCAGCGCCAGGTCCGCGTCCGAGAGGAGCGGGAACCGCAGCCGCTCGTGCTCGGCGAACTCCCGCTGCTCGTCCGGGCGCTGGGACGACACCCCGTGCACGGTGGCGCCGGCCGCGGTGAACTCCGCGAGCTGGTCGCGGTACGTGCACGACTCGAACGTGCAGCCCTTGGCGCCGGGGATGCCGGCCCAGCCGGGCGGGTAGGCCTCGGCGCGCGCGTACGCGCCCGGGAAGCAGTACAGGACCGTGAACGGGGTGTCCGCCACCGGGTCGCTCAGTCCGCCGAAACGGTCCGGCAGCAGCAGCTCCGGCACCCGCGTGCCGCGCAGCGCGTGCACCCGCTCCGCCTCCCGCGAGGCCTCCCCGGTCGTCGCCGTCATCTCTCCCTCTCCCAGGACCCAGGTGTCCCCCCAGTCCTGGAGGGCCACCAGGACCGGCAGCAGCCCCCGCCCGCGCGGGGTCAGCCGGTACTCGTACCGCACCGGACGTTCCTGGTACGGCTCGCGCGTCAGCACCCCGGCCTCGACGAGCATCTTCAGTCGCTCCGTCAGCACCTTGCGGGACATCCCCAGCTCGCGCTGGAGCTCGTCGAAGCGGTACAGGCCGCGCGCGGTGTCGCGCACGATCAGCAGCGTCCACCAGTCGCCCACCACGTCGAGGGCCTGGGCGATGGCGCAGTCCGCGTCGCCGAGGTGTGTGCGCTGGGCCATGGGAGCTCCTTTGTCCGTTGACCCGAGGTTGTCATGCTGACATAGTCAGTTCCCAAAGGGAACTTAGTCGATGGATCCAGGGGGACATGGGTGTGCTGCAGGGGTTCAAGGACATACCGAGGGTCGTGTGGCTGCTGGCTGCGGGGGTCTTCGTCAACGCCGTCGTCAGCTTCACCTTCGTCTTCGTCTTCCTCTACCTGACCGGCCCGCGAGGCCTCGGCGCCGCCCAGGCGGGCCTGGCCGTCGGCATCGGCGGCGTCGGGTTGATCGCCGGCAATTTCACCGGAGGCTGGTACGGCGACCGCTTCGGACACCGCCGGGTGCTGCTCACCGCCGCCACCCTCGGCGGCATCGCCCTGACGGCGCTCCCGCTGCTGCCCACCCCGCTGCTGTACGCGGCCCTGCCGGTGGCCCAGTACGCCTCCGGCGTGATCCGGGCCGCCAACTCCGCGCTGGTCGCGGTCGCCGTCCCGGAGGGGGCCCGCCGCCAGGCCTTCGCCCTCGTGCGCTGCGTCTCCAACGGTGGATTCACCCTCGGGCCGCCGCTGGGCGCCCTGGTCGCCACCGGCCTCTCCTACGACTGGCTCTTCGTCGGCGACGGCATCGGCACGCTCCTCTTCGCCGTCTGGACCGCGCGGGTCGTCCCGGCCCGCGGCGTTTCCCGCATACCCGCCGTGGCCCAGGACGGGGGTCCGGGCCACGGCGAACAGAGCCTCTGGCGCGAACTGCGCGCCCGCCCCGCCGTGCTGGTGCTGCTCGGCGCGATCCTGGTGACCGACGTCGTCTACCGCCAGCAGTACTCCACCTTCCCGGCCTTCCTCGCCGACCACGGCCTGGACGCGCGCGTCTTCGGGCTCGTCATCGCCCTGAACGGAGGGGTGATCCTGCTGCTGGAACTGCCCGCCGCCGTAGCCCTGCGCGAGCGGCCCGCCCTGCCGGTCATCGGCACCGGGATGGTGCTCGTCGGGGCCGGGTACGCGGCGCTGTTGCTCGGGGCCGGGATCGGGAGCTCCGTGGCGATGATGATCCTGCTGAGCCTCGGGGAGATCCTCTACAAGACCACCGCCACCGCCTACATGGCCGACCAGGCGCCCGAGCACGCCATCGGGCGGTTCCAGAGCCTGTACGCGGGCGTGTCGGTGAGCGGGGTCGTCCTCGGGCCGCCGCTCGGCGGAGCCCTGTACTCCGTCGCGCCCGGGCTGCTGTGGCCGCTCTGCGCGGTGCTCGCTGCGGGGGCGGGTGCGGCGCTGTGGGGGGCGCATGCCCGGCGGGCCCGGCACGTGGCGCGACGCGCGCGCCCGGCACATGAGACCGGTTCGCGACCGACGGCCGTCGCCGGTTAGGTTTCGGATATGACTGCTACGCGTACCACCGGCGCCGTCGCCGCCGGACTTGCCACCCTCACCGCCGACGGCACCGTCCTCGACACCTGGTTCCCCGCTCCCGAGCTGGTCGCCGAGCCCGGCCCGGCCGGTACCGAGCGCCTCACCGCCGAGCAGGCCGTGGAGCTCCTCGGCGCCGCCGCGGCCAAGGCGATCCGCACGGACGCGGTCCGTGGCGTCGAGGTCGTAGCCGTCCGCACGGTGATCGCCTCCCTGGAGGACAAGCCGCTGGACGCGCACGACGCGTACCTGCGCCTGCACCTGCTCAGCCACCGCCTGGTCAAGCCGCACGGCCAGAACCTCGACGGCGTCTTCGGCCTGCTGGCCAACGTCGCCTGGACCTCGCTGGGCCCGGTCGCGATCGACCAGGTCGAGACCGTCCGCCTCAACGCGCGCGCCGAGGGCCTGCACCTCCAGGTCACCTCGATCGACAAGTTCCCGCGGATGACCGACTACGTCGCCCCCAAGGGCGTGCGCATCGCCGACGCGGACCGCGTCCGCCTCGGCGCGCACCTCGCCGAGGGCACCACCGTCATGCACGAGGGCTTCGTCAACTTCAACGCCGGCACCCTCGGCACCTCCATGGTCGAGGGCCGCATCTCCGCGGGCGTCGTGGTCGGCGACGGCTCCGACATCGGCGGCGGCGCCTCCACCATGGGCACCCTCTCGGGCGGCGGCAAGCAGATCATCTCGATCGGCGAGCGCACCCTGATCGGCGCCGAGGCAGGCGTCGGCATCGCGCTGGGCGACGAGTGCGTCGTCGAGGCCGGCCTGTACGTGACCGCGGGCACCCGCGTCACCCTGCCGGACGGCCAGATCGTCAAGGCCCTGGAGCTCTCCGGCGCCAGCAACATCCTCTTCCGCCGCAACTCGGTCACCGGCGCCGTCGAGGCCCGCCCGTACAAGGCGGCCTGGGGCGGCCTGAACGAGGTCCTGCACAGCCACAACTGACGCTTCGCCGGTTGCCGGCGGTCAGCACCGAGCGCCCTTCCAGCCCCTCGGGGGCCGGGAGGGCGCTCGGTCATGGGCGGGGCCCGTACTCGGTCGGGACTGAGTACGCGCGCTCTGGTCGGCGGTGGGGCCGGAGGGAAGGCTGGGGTGCATGAGACGACGACTCCTGTCCGGCCCCGCTCCCCGCCTCCTGACCGCTCTGCTGCTCGCCGTGGTGTCGTCGGCGGCCTGGGCCGCCTGGTTGGGCTGGGACCAGCAGCGCGACGTGCAGCCCGACGGTTCGCAGACCGGCCCCTACGAGGCCTGGCAGGTGATCGGGCTCGTGGTGACCCTGCTGGTGCCGGTGTGCTGGGCGGCGTTCCGGGGCCACGCGGCGGCCACCGTCGCGGGCGTCACGGCCGGCCTGACGATCGCCGCCGCCTACGACTGGTCGGACGACGCCAGCGGGCTCTTCGTCATCGGCGTGGGGATGGTCATGGTGGGGAGCATCGTCGTGACCGCCGGCGTTTGCGCCCTGATCGGCGCGGTGGGACGGCGACGGCCCCCGGGGCGCGCCCACGAGTAGGCCGAGGACGCGGCGACCGGTTCGGCGGCGGTCAGTGCAGGGGGATCGTGCGGATCAGGCCGGCGAAGGCCTGCTGTTCCGCCTCGGTCAGTTCCACCGACTCCATAGGGTGCCCGGCGGAGCCGCGCTGCGCCGGGATCATCGGCAGACCCTCGGGGGCGCTGGGCTCCGGGTGGTGCAAGCGGCTGTCCCACAGCATGTGACCGAGGCCGGCGACCCAGGCGATCGCGGCCACGAGCAGGACGGCGAGGCCGATTTCCTGGGCGAGGGAGATGGAGGGGAACACGCGGATCCTCCAGGGAGGGGGCGGTACAAGCCGGGGCAAGATCGGGCGTGGAGATACTCAACACCACAACCGGTGGATTCGGTAGGGATGTGTCGAGCGTCACGGCAGGGCCGAAAGTCCCCACCTTGCCCGGAAAAGGCCCGTTACGGCTTCAGCCGCAGCTTGAAGCCCTCGTGGCTGCGCGCGAAGCCCAGCCGCTCGTAGAAACGGTGGGCCGCGGTGCGCCGCTTGCTGCTCGTCAGCTGGACCAGGCCGCAGCCGCGCTCACGGGCCCGCTCGACGGCCAGGCGCATCAGCTCCGCCCCGAGTCCCGCGCCCCGCCGGTCCGCGCGGACCCGTACGGCCTCCACCACGGCCCGCTCCTGCCCGTTCTGGCCCAGGCCCGGTATGTACGTCAGCTGGAGGCAGCCGAGGACGACCTCCTCCCCGGCCACCCCGTCGGTGAGGACCAGCATCTCGTTGCGGGGGTCCGCCCCGATGGCCGCGAAGGCCCGCTCGTGCGCCTCGCCGACCACGATCGAGGCCGGGTCGAGGACCCGGTCCTCGTCGGCGAGCAGGGCGAGTACGGCGGGCAGGTCCCGGCGCGTGGTGTTGCGGAAGTCCATGGCCGGATTGTGGCAGGGGGCCCGGCCGGGACGGCGGCCGGACCCCCGCGGCCCCGTGGTTACGGCTTGAAGCGCAGCACCTGCGGGTCGTGGTCGCTGTTCTGCGCCGCGAACTCCGCGTTGATGTGCACGCTGTCGTACGTGAACTTCTTGATCGCCGGGCTCGTCAGGATCTGGTCCAGCACCTGCGCGTTGCCCTGGTAGACGTACGAGTAGCGCTCCGCCTTCGGCAGCGACTTGATCGCCGGGTACAGCGCCCCGCCGTCCGCGAGCGCGTCCGTCGTCGCCGAGAACTCGAAGTCGTTGATGTCACCGAGGACCAGGACGTTCGCGTTCTTGTCCGCCGCCAGGATCTCCTTGACGAAGCCGTTCACGGCCTGCGCCTGCAGCAGCCGCTTGGCCTCCGAGGAACGGACCGGCGGCTGGTGGTGCGAGGTCAGGCTCTCGTCGCCGCCCTTGGAGCCGAAGTGGTTGGCGATCACGAAGACCGTCTTGCCGCGGAAGACGAACTCGCCCGCGAGGGGCTTGCGGCTGTCCGCCCACGCGGGGTTCGCGGGGTCGACGCGGCCGGGGGAGTGGGTCAGGGCGGCCTTGCCGTTCTCCTTGACCACGCCGGTCGCCGTCACCGCGTCGCCCGGGGCGCGCTCGGTGAAGGAGACCCGCGCCGGGTTGAAGAGGAAGACCTGGCGGATGTTGCCGCCGGGCTCGCCGCCGTCCTTCTTGTCCTCCGGGTTGACGGTCCGCCACTGGTAGGCCGGGCCGCCCGCCGCCGTGATCGCCGCGGTGAACTTCGTCAGCGTCTGCTCGGCGGAGACGGTGCCGTCGTTCTTGGCGCCGTTGTCGTCCTGGATCTCCTCCAGGGCGAGGACGTCGGGGGAGGCGAGGTTCTCGACGACCGCCTTCGCCAGCGCGTCGAACTTCTCCTGCGGGTCGGTCGGGTCGAGGTTCTCCACGTTGTACGTGGCCACCGCGAGCTCCTGCTCGGCCTGCGGCTTGGTCTTCTCGGGGGCGAGGGTGCCCGCCTGGACCGTGCCGAGGGTGCGGGCCACCAGCGTGTAACCGCCGAACTGGTTGAAGTCCAGCGGGCCCTCGGTGGTGCCGGTCAGCTTGTCGCCGACGTTGGCCACCGGGAAGGGCTGCTGCGCGAGGGGCGCGAGCTGCTGGATCTGGAGGCGGCCGGTGTTCTGGGACTCGTAGGAGCCGTAGATCGTGCCACCGCGCTTGGCGGTGTTCTCCCAGCCCTTCACCGTGACCCACAGCTCCGAGTACGGGTCGGTGGCGCCGACCACGCGGGAGGTGCCGATCTTGACGTTCATGCCCTCCAGGGACTCGTAGTGGTCCAGGGCGTAGCGCGCGGGCTCCAGGGCCAGGCCGTTGATGCTGCCGGCGGCGGCCGGGTCGCCCGCCGGGGCGTACTCGGCGGGCACCGAGTACTCGTTGATCGCGGTGGCCTCGGGCAGCGCGTTGCCGGAGGAGACCACGGTCACCGTCGGCTTGGAGATCTGGGTGACCGACTGGTTGCCGGAGGTCAGGCCGCCGGGGACGTACTCGCCGACGGTGCCGGCGACCTTGACCGCGTCGCCCACGGCGACGGTCGGGGCGGAGCTGGTGAAGACGAACACGCCCTCACTGGTGGCGTCGTTGTCGTCGGCGTCCGGGTCCTGGATCCAGAAACCGCGCGAGCCGTACGTCCGCACGCCCGTCACGATGCCCTCGACGTCGGTGACCTGCTTGCCGTTCAGCGGGGATATCCGGGTGGTGCCCTGGATGTCGTGGATGCGTATCGGATCGGCGGACACGGCGCCTTCGGCCGCGTCGGCGGAGCCCGCGAGCAGGCCGGTGGCCAGTGCGGTGGCGACGAGGGCCGCGACGGCGGCGGAACGGGGATGCGAGGAGCGCATGGGCAGGAACTCCGGTGTGGGAGAGGGAAAGGAGGGGCGCGGCAGCGGGGTCGCAGCGAGATCTGCGGGAGGCGTGCCGCTCCCGATACATCTACGCGCGTCAATTTCCTGCGTGGCCAGCAAAGTTGTCAAGCCCTCCAGGGAAGACGGCAGCTGACTGTGGGATGAACCAACGGTGATGGCCCGCCGGATGGTCCCGAAATGCGTCTACGCTGGGGCGCCGAACGACGGCCACCACTGTCATCTGCGCCACATCTGCCCCGCGCCGCCTTGCCTGTCATGTCGGCCATGTCGCCGATGTCCGCGCGCACATGACGGACCAACCGGCCGTTACGACCCGCCGGCCCGGCTGCGCGCCCGGCCCCACCGCGTCCGCGAGGAGAACAGCACCATGTCCGCAGAGTCGCACCCCACGCTGCCGCCGGTACGGCTGCACTCCGACGCGGAACTGGCCCGCGACGCCCTCGTCGCCCCGCTGTTCGCGCGCGCCGTACGCCTCGCCCGCTGGGCCGGACCCGGAACCCGCGTCGACGTCGGCGGCGAACTCGTCGCGGAGCAGCTGCCCGAGGCCGTCGCGGTGCTCGGCCTCGACGCCGCCGACGAGGACTCCACCGGGTACGCGGGCCAGGCCTGGCGGGTGGCCGTGGACACCGGCCTGGTCGACGTGACGGAGCCGGAGGAGGACGCCGGGCAGGGCATCCGCGAAGAACCCGGTCAGGGCGGCGAGGAGCGCTTCGGCACGGCCGCGCCCGGCGAGGACCTGGCGCTGGTGACGAGCGGCGCCCCCGGCGACGTGCTCGACCTCTGGCTGGCGGCCCTGGACACGGTGCTCGCCGACGCGGCGGTGCCCGACCTGGACGGCCTCGTCGACGCGCTGGACGCGGGCGGCGAGATCGACTTCGACCAGCTCGACTGGAACCCGGGCCGCGAGGCGGACTTCCTCGACGGGGTCCTCGCCAACCTCTACCTGCTCACCGTCACCGAGGGCGGGGCGGCGGACCGGCCGGTTCCGCTGCCGGTGCTCGCCGCGTCGATGGTCGTGCCGGACGGCATGGGCGAGCCCACCGACGCCGTGCTGGAGCAGGTCTCGGACGCGATGATGCGCCTCGACGGCCAGTTCAGGCAGCTGGCGCCGATCGGGCTGGTCGAGTTCCGGCCCGTCGACGAGGAGCTGATGACGGAGGCCGACGGACCGCTGGAGCCGGAGACCGCGAGCACCGCGGACGACGAGGACGTCTCCCGCTACGGCCTGGTCCGCCTCACCCCGCTCGGCCTGTACGGGATCCGCGCCCGGATGCTGGAGGCCGGGGTCGAGGCCCCCGCCGTCGGCGAGCTGGCCGACAAGGGCGCCGACGCACTGCTCGACGCGGTCGCCTTCTACCCCGAGAACGCCGCCCAGGCCGAGATCGAACAGTGGCTGGCCGGCCGCGAACTGCCCGCCGCGGTCGCCGAACTGCTGGCCGCCGCGCGCGGGGACGACGAGGGCGGCCCGCTGCGCCGGCTCCGGTGCCAGCAGGCCCTGGCGCCGGCCGGGCCCGAGGCCGAGCCGGCGGTCCGGGCGGTGCTGGACGACGCGGAGCTCGGCGGGCTCGCCCGGGTCTGGCTGGCGGAACGCGGGGTGGCCGACGTACCGGCGCCGGACCCGGAGATGGTGTTCTGGCTGACGGTCGACACGATCGCGGCGCAGCTGGCCGCCGACGGGGAGACGGAGGAGCTGCCGCTCCTGATGGAGACCCTGACCGCTCATCACGCGGGCTTCTTCGAGCAGGTGTGGCGGGTGGAGCACCCGGCGACGGCGTACGTCCTGGAGGCGATGGGTCGGCTGCACCCGGACAAGAAGGCGGCGAAGGAGGCCCGCAAGGCCGCGTTCAAGGCGCGCTCCCGCCGCCCCTGAGCCGGGCGGTCGGCGCAGTGGCGACAATGCGCCGTTCCTGGGGCCGGAGTTGGCCATTCCGGCCACCGGCAAGGGGACTGATCCTCTTCGTGGGTAGTTCAGCCGCCGTTCACGTGCGGGCGCGAGCGTGTGCGCCGACGACCGCACGACAGGCGCACCACCTCCCCACCCCAGGAGACCCGATGCCGCTCAGCCGCAGAGACTTCACCGCCCGTACCGTCATCGCCGGCGCGGGCGTGGCCCTCACCGGGACGGTCGGCGCACTCGCCACCGCCCCGGGAGCGCTGGCGGCCGACGACAGCACCCACCGCGACGAGCACGGGCGGCCCTGCGAGCCCGGCTACGGCCCGCTCGTCCCCGACCCGGCCGGCATCCTCGCCCTCCCCGCCGGGTTCACGTACCGCGTGATCACGCACAGCGGGGTCACCACGCTGGAGTCGGGCGAGAGCACCCCGTCCAACCACGACGGGACCGCCGCCTTCGAAGGCCACCGGGGAGTCACCCTCCTCGTCAACAACCACGAGCTCAAGGGACCCCGTTCGGGCTGGACCCATCCCGTCCCGCTCACCGAGGGCCTGGTCTACGACCCGGCCGCGGCCGGCGGCTGCACGGTCGTCGAGGTCCGGCGCGGCGGCGAGGTCGCCGAATGGGTGGGCATCGCCGGTACGTCCACCAACTGCGCGGGCGGCTCCACCCCCTGGGACACCTGGCTGACCTGCGAGGAGAACTCGGACCTCGCCGGCAAGAACGGCATGACCAAGGACCACGGCTACGTCTTCGAGGTCGACCCGCACGACCGCCGCGCCAACCGCGACCCGCGCCCGATCAAGGCGTTCGGGCGGTACGACCACGAGGCCGTGGTCATCGATCCGCGCCAGGGCCACGCCTACCTGACCGAGGACGCCTCCGGCCCCAACGGGCTGCTCTACCGCTGGACCCCGCCCCGCGGCTTCCACCACGGGCGCGGCAGGCTCCGTACGCTCGCGGCCGACGCCGGTGTGCTCCAGGCCGCCAAGTGCATCGACAGCTCCGGCCGGTTCGTCGACGACCTCTCGCGCGCGACGAGGATCGGCACCGTCTACGGGGTCGACTGGGTGGACGTCACGGACCGCGACGCGCGCACCGTGCCGGTGCGCAAGCAGTTCGCGGACGGGGTGGTGACGCGCGGGCGCAAGCTGGAGGGCATGTGGTGGGCCGACGGGGGCGCGTACTTCGTCTCCTCCTACGCCCGTGAGGAGAGCCCGGGCGCGGCGCACGACGGCCAGGTGTGGTTCTACGACCCGAAGCGGCGCACGGTCCGGCTGACCGTCCTGATCGGCGTCAACGCGGAGCCGGCGGTGGACGGCGGCTACGACGGGCCGGACAACATCACCGTGTCTCCGTACGGCGGCCTGGTCATCGCGGAGGACGGCTCGGGGCTGCAGCACCTGTTCGGCGCGACCGAGTCGGGCCGCACCTACCCGCTGGCGCGCAACGAGCTGAATGTCGGATCGGCCGAGGAGCCGGAGTACTCCGAGTTCACCGGGGTGTGCTTCTCCCCGGACGGGCGCACGCTGTTCGCCAACATCCAGACCCCGGGCATCATGCTGGCCATCACCGGGCCGTGGCGGCGCGGTCACTGACGCGGACGGCGCGCGGTGTGCCCGTGGGCGCGGGCGTGTGGACGGGCCCGTGCGTGCGGACGGGCGAACGGGCCCGTGCGGGCGGGCGTGTGGACGGGCCCGTGCGTACGGACGGGCGCGGGCGGACGGCCGCCCGCGCTCAGGGGCCTGCGGAAACCTCCGCACGCGAGGCCTCGGCCCACTCGGAGAGCAGGAACTCATACGCCTCCGAGGGCCACTCGCCGTCCACCCGGGTTTCGACGAGGTGCCGTATCGCCTCGTTCGCCTCGGCGGCGGACGGGCGGGCGGGACCCGCGGGTGTGAGTGTCTCGTGCATGGTTTCAAGGCTACGGGCGGACACTGACAGCCACTTACGGATTACGCGTGGCATCCATCACCCGGGATGCGCCGCCGTGGCTGCCGGTGCCCGCCCACCTGCTCAGAGTGCCTGTGCGGCGGGCTTGACCATGCCGCGCACTGTGCGCGACTTCACAAACTCGCCCATGGCCGTCATCTCCCACTCGCCGCTGAACTGCTTGATCAGCTTGGCCATCATCACGCCGGTCTGCGGCTCGGCGGAGGTCAGGTCGAAGCGCACCAGCTCCTCGCCGCTCGCCGCGTCGATCAGACGGCAGTAGGCCTTCGCCACCTCGGTGAACTTCTGGCCGGAGAAGGAGTTGACCGTGAAGACCAGGCCGGTGGCCTCGGCGGGGAGCCGGCCGAGGTCCACGACGATCACCTCGTCGTCGCCCGCGCCCTCACCGGTGAGGTTGTCCCCCGAGTGCTTGACGGAGCCGCCGAGGATGGACAGCTTGCCGAAGTAGCAGCTGTCGATGTGGTTGCGCTGGGGGCCGTACGCGATGACGGAGGCGTCGAGGTCGATGTCCCGGCCGCCGAAGGCGGGCTCCCAGCCCAGGCCCATCTTGACCTGGGAGAGCAGCGGGCGGCCGCCCTTGACCAGGGAGACGGTCTGGTTCTTCTGGAGGCTGACCCGGCCCTTGTCGAGGTTGATCTTCCCCGTGCCGGCCGCGGCGGCCGGGGGTGCGGCGGGGGCCGCCGCCGGGACCGGCGCGGCCGGGGTGGGCGCCGCCGGGGTCGTGGCGCCGCCGAGCCAGGGGGAGGGCGGGTAGGAGACCGGCGGGGCCGGGGTGGGCGC
>NZ_JOIR01000002.1 GCF_000720115.1 Streptomyces sp. NRRL F-2580 | reverse complement strand
CGCCAGTTCCCGCCGGGTGCGGCGGGGGCGGGTGCCACGACGGCGCCGGCCGGGCTCGCGGCCCGGCGGCGGCCCGAGCCGGGGGCGGCCAGTGTGTCGGCTTCGGAGAGCCTGGCCAGTTCGGCCAGTTCGGCGAGCTCCTCCAATGCGGCCAGCCCGGCCAGCCCGGCCAGCCCGGCCGGCCCGGCGCGTTCGGCCGGCATCCCGGCGCCGCGGAGGCCGGGGCCGGTGACGGTGTCCGCGACGCGGCGGCGCCGCCCCGCCCGCCGGCTGCCGGGGCGCGGGGCGGGGACTGCGGGGTCGGGGTCCCGGAGCGTGTCCCCGGGGCCCCCCGTACCGGCCGTCCAGGCCTGGGGCTCGGCCCCGTACGCCTCCGGGACGGGACCGCCACGGCGGTGACTGCCCTGCGTATCGCTCACGACGCTCGCTCCACTGGTGATACGGCACCCCGGTTCGGGCACGGCACCCTAGCGGAGGAGTCGTCACGCTCCAAAGTCAGACGGACACCCAGCGTGTCGGACCGGGGTGGCGGAACGCCGGTGGGTCAGCGGTGGACCAACGGTGGACGGGCGGATTCAGCGGCGGATTCGGCAGGCGGATCCGGGCGGATTCAGTAGGCGAAGGCGCGCGCCGTGTTGGCGGCCAGCGCGGTGGCCATCGCGTCCTCGTCGATACCGCGGACCGCGGCCATCGCCCGTACCGTCAGCGGAATGAGGTACGGCGCGTTGGGCCGGCCGCGGTACGGCGCCGGGGTCAGGTAGGGCGCGTCGGTCTCGACGAGTACGAGCTCCAGCGGGGCCACGGCCAGCGCCTCGCGCAGCGGAGCGGCGTTCTTGAAGGTGACGGTCCCGGCGAAGGACATGTAGTACCCGGCGGCGGCGCACTCGCGGGCCATGTCGGCGTCCCCGGAGTAGCAGTGGAAGACGGTCCGCTCCGGGGCGCCCTCCTCGCGCAGGACGCGCAGCACGTCCGCGTGGGCGTCGCGGTCGTGGATGACGAGTGCCTTGTTCCGCCGTTTGGCGATCTCGATGTGGGCGCGGAAGGAGCGCTCCTGCGCGGCCATCCCCTCCGGGCCGGTGCGGAAGTAGTCGAGGCCGGTCTCGCCGACCGCCTTCACGTGGTCGAGGGCGGCCAGCGCCTCGATCTCGGCGAGCGCCTCGTCGAGGGCGCTCTCGCCGCCGCCGGCCCGGGCGCCCTGCCGCGGCCCCCCTCCCCCAGGATCCCCGAGCACGATGCGGGGGGCTTCGTTCGGGTGAAGGGCGACGGCCGCGTGGACGTTCTCGTAGGCGGCGGCGGTCTCGGCGGCCCACCGGGAGCCCTTCACGTCGCATCCCACCTGGACGACGGTGCTCACGCCGACCGAGGCGGCCTTCGCGAGGCCCTCCTCGACGGTGCCCGCCTGCATGTCGAGGTGGGTGTGCGAGTCGGCCACCGCCACCCGGAGGGGTTCGGGCAGCGGGGGCAGTGCGTCCTTGGAGGCGGAGGAAGGGCTAGGGCTCATAGGGCCGATCTTATGACCGGCGGAAGAACCCCATCAGGCGGGAGAGCGGGCCCCGGCGCTCCCGGGCCTGGTCGACGGCGACGGGTCCGGGCGAGTCGTGCGTGCCCTTGCGGGGCTTCGGGGTCCGGGGGACGTTGGCCCCGGCCGGCACCGGTCCGGCGATCCCGGGGGCGATGCGGTGGTGGTAGAGGTGGTCGATCATGCCGAGCACCGAGGAGACCTGGCCCGCGCGCATGATCCGTACGACGTGTCCGCCGCAGTTCATGCAGGTCGGGTTGGACAGCGGGGAGGGCACCCGCTCGCCGTTGACCGTGTACATGATGAACGGCTCGCCCCTGCCGTCGACGTGGTGCTCGATGGCGTACGCCTGCTCCCAGGCGTACCCGCACCTCATGCAGGCGAAGGAGTAGGCCTCGTGCACGGTCTGCACGTCGGGGCGGGAGACGGCGGCGGGGACTGCGGTGGGTACCGCGGCGGGGACGGGTACCGGGGTGTCAGCGATCTCACTCATGCCAGCTCCTCTTGTTCCACTGGTGCCATTGCCAGTGGACGCCTCTTCGGGCGGGAGCGCATCAGGCCCTGTCCAGTGTTGGACGGTCTTTGGGCGAGTCCATGCCGAAAGCGCCCGGTGCCCGGTCTGAGCTTTGCTTTTCAGGTTAGCTCTTTACCGACTTACGGCATCTTCTGTGCCGCATTCTTTGCCGCGACCACGGCGTCGAACACCTCGCGCTTGGGTACCCCGGCCTCGGCCGCGACCGCCGCGATGGCCTCCTTGCGCCGCTCCCCCGCCTCCTCGCGCACCTGCACCCGGCGCACCAGCTCCTCGGCGTCCACGTCACCGGGTCCGGCGGCCGGGGCCCCCTCCACGACGACGGTGATCTCCCCGCGCACCCCTTCGGCGGCCCAGGCCGCGAGCTCGCCGAGCCCGCCGCGCTTGACCTCCTCGTACGTCTTCGTCAGCTCGCGGCAGACCGCGGCCCGCCGCCCGGCGCCGAAGACCTCGGCCATCGCGGCGAGGGTGTCGTCGAGCCGGTGCGGGGCCTCGAAGTAGACGAGGGTGCGCCGCTCGGCCTCGACCTCGCGCAGCCGGCCGAGGCGCTCGCCCGCCTTGCGCGGCAGGAACCCCTCGAAGCAGAACCGGTCCACGGGCAGCCCGGACAGGGCGAGCGCGGTGAGCACCGCGGACGGCCCGGGGACGGCGGTGACCCTGATGTCCTTCTCCACGGCGGCGGCGACCAGCCGGTAGCCGGGGTCGGAGACCGAGGGCATGCCGGCGTCGGTCACGAGCAGGACGCGCGCGCCGCCGGCCAGGGCCTCGACCAGCTCGGGGGTGCGAGCCGACTCGTTGCCCTCGAAGTACGACAGGACACGCCCGGTGGTGTGGACGCCGAGGCCCTGGGTCAGCCGGCGCAGCCGCCGGGTGTCCTCGGCGGCGATCACGTCGGCCCGCTCCAGCTCGGCCGCGAGGCGCGGCGGGGCGTCGGCGAGGTCGCCGATGGGGGTGCCGGCGAGGACGAGCGTGCCCGTCAGGCCTTCGGCCGCGGCGGCGTGAGTGGTGGGCTGGGTACCGCGGGGCTGGTCGTTTGTCACCCGCCCATCCTCTCAGTCCCGCGCCCCGCCGCCCCGCGTCAGGCCCCGGCCACTGGGGCACACACCGTTCTCTTCCCTACGATGTGCCGGTGACCAGTACCGCGACGCCGTCGCCCAGCCCCGCCGGGGCCGCCCCTGCCGCCTCGCCGGCGGGGCGCGAAGAAGAGCCGCCCACCTGGCTGCGCCGGCTGCGCGGCTTCGGCTACGTGCCGGCCGCCGCCGCGTCGCCGCGTGCGGACGTCCGCACCCGGCTGGTGCCGCCGTACGCCAGGCCGTCCCGGCAGCTGTGGCTGACCTTCGGTCTGCCGACGGAGGTGTGGGGGACCTGGCAGCTCATCGTCGGGTGGGCGGGGCCGCTGCTGGTGGCGCTGGCCGCCGGGGTGCTGCGGTTCGTGCACCTGGGCAGCCCGAAGGCGGTGATATTCGACGAGACGTACTACGCCAAGGACGCGTGGGCCACGGTCCGGCAGGGCTACGAGGCGAGCTGGCCCAAGGACATCGACTCGTCGATCCTCGCCAACCCGGACGGGGTCGCGCTGCCGGTGGACCCGGGCTACGTGGTGCACCCGCCCGTGGGCAAATGGGTGATCGGGCTCGGCGAGTGGATGTTCGGCTTCACCCCCTTCGGCTGGCGGTTCATGACCGCCGTGCTCGGCACCCTGTCGGTGCTGATGCTGTGCCGGATCGGGCGGCGCCTCTTCCGTTCGACGTTCCTGGGCTGTCTGGCGGGCGCGCTGCTCGCGGTGGACGGTCTGCACCTGGTGATGAGCCGCACCGCGCTGCTGGACCTGGTGCTGATGTTCTTCGTGCTCGCCGCGTTCGGGGCGCTGCTCATCGACCGGGACCGGGCCCGGCTCAGACTAGCGGACGCGCTGCCCGTCGATCCGGAGGGCCGGACACGGCCCGACATGAAGATCGCCGAGACGCTGCGGCTGGGCTGGCGGCCGTACCGGATCCTGGCCGGGGTCTGCCTGGGCCTGGCCGCGGGCACGAAGTGGAACGGTTTCGTCGTGCTGGCCTTCTTCGGGGTCCTCACCGTGCTGTGGGACGCGGCCGCGCGCCGCACCGCGGGCGCGGGGGCCCCGTACGCGGCGATGATGCGGCGCGACGCGCTGCCCGCCTTCGTGTCCACCGTGCCGGTCGCGATCGTGACCTACGTGGCCTCGTGGTCGGGCTGGATCTTCAGCCCGGACAACGGCAAGGGCGGCTATCTGCGCGACTGGGCGGCCAAGAACGACCAGCACAGCGCGCTGTCGTTCCTGCCGGAGTGGCTGCGCAGCCTGTGGCACTACGAGACCGAGGTCTACCGGTTCCACGTCGGGCTGACCTCGGGGCACACCTACGAGTCGAACCCGTGGAGCTGGCTGGTCCTGGGCCGTCCGGTCTCCTACTTCTACGAGTCCCCCGCGCCCGGCACCGACGGCTGCCCGGCGACCGAGGCGGGCAAGTGCGCCCGCGAGGTGCTGGCGCTGGGCACCCCGCTGCTGTGGTGGACGGGCTGCTTCGCGCTGCTGTACGTGCTGTGGCGCTGGTTCTTCCGCCGTGACTGGCGGGCGGGTGCGATCGCGTGCGCGGTGGGCGCGGGTCTGCTGCCCTGGTTCAACTACCAGGAGCGGACGATCTTCTACTTCTACGCGGTGGTCTTCGTCCCGTACCTGTGCCTGGCGGTGGCGATGATGATCGGCGCCCTCCTGGGCCCCGCGGGCTCGTCCGAGCGCCGACGGGCACTGGGCGCCATCGGGGCGGGGGTGCTGGTCCTGCTGATCGTGTGGAACTTCATCTACTTCTGGCCGATCTACACGGGCCAGACCCTCCCGATGGACTCCTGGCGCGGCCGCATGTGGCTGGACACCTGGGTCTAGCAGGCGAAACGACGGGCCCGGCACCTCCTGGTGCCGGGCCCGTCGTCGTTGCTGCCTTCTCGGTGCTACTTCGGGGCGACCTGGCAAGCGCTGGCCGCGTCCTCCTTGGAAACGCCGGCCTCGGTGAGACTGGCGCTGCAGCTGGTCTGGTTGCCGATCTGACCCTCGTAGCAGGCCTGCCGGACATCGTCCGTGACCTGTACCTTGTGCTGCTGGAGGGACTGCTCGCAGGCCTTGCTGTCCGCGTGGGCGGCTGGGGCGACGAAGACGGCGCCGCCGACGGCGAGGGCGAGGCCGGCGAGGACGCCGGGGATACGGGCGGACGGACGCATGCGCTGCACCTGCTCTCTCGGTCGGTCCCGCGATCGGCGGGTGCGCCGGACCACGGGCGGGGGCGAAGACGAAGAGCGGGCACTCGAAGGGGCGACCGTACTCGACGCTGCGGTCCCCCTCGCCCTTTCGACGCTAGAGCACGGCCCCGGGGCGCGCACGTCAGGTCAGGAGGCCTGCGATCCGGTCCGCGCTCCAGCGGCCGGCCGCGCCGGGGCAGCGGGCGAGGTAGTCGGCGACGGAGCGGGCGTCCCAGGACCCGGACTCCAGCAGCCCGGCCGCCAGGTGCGCGACGTACGCGGCGGCGGGGCTGACCCACTCCACCTCGTGCATGGCCCAGGGCGCGGTGAAGGTCAGCACCGGGATGCCGTCCAGGGCGCCGGAGCAGATCAGCGTCTCGTACCGGCCGGGTCCCAGCTCGTCGCGTCCGGTGCGCAGGACGCGGGTGAGGTCGACGTCGGCGTCGGCGCCGGGCTCCCGGTACATCTCCTGGGCGGCGATGTCGGTGAACTGCTGGGCGGTGACCAGGTGGGCCCGTCCGCGGGTGCGGCCCGGCGCCGTCGGGTCGTAGAACCCGCGGCCGCCCGTCCACACCGGGGACTCGGTGGCGAAGTACAGACTTCCGGGCAGTTCCACGGCCACCGAGCGGGCCGGCGCGCGGGGGTCGCGGCAGCCGGGCTGGCGGCGGGCGCCGCCCGCGGGGGTGCCCCCGGCGAGGTAGCAGGCCAGCCGGCCGCGGTGCATGTTCGAGCCGTAGGAGGTGTACCAGATCCGCTCGGGAGGCGGTCCGCCGATGCGGAGCGCCTTCACTGCCGTGGGCCTCGTCGTGGTCATCAGTTCGTACAACGGTCTTCGCAGTCGCGATGTTCCGGTCCGGTAACAACGCCCGGAACGATTCGCTCCGCAGCGTAGGGTCCACACCAAGGGTTCTTTGAACATGTTCAGAGAGCCGTGGCTCCTGGGGAGGGGACGCAGTGAACGGGGCAGCCAAGGGCGCCATCATCGGCGGGGTGTTCCTCGCGATGCTCGGCGGCGCCGGATACGGGGTGTACGCCCTGGTCGGGGACAGCGGCGAGGCAAAGGACGGCGACATCTCCGTCCAGGCCGAGAAGGGCAGCGGACCCGTAGGCGCGAAGGAGACCGCCGCGACCGCAAAGGCCTTCCTGGCCGCGTGGGCCGCCGGAGACGAGCGGGTGGCCGCCGAGCTGACGAACAATGCCGCGGCCGCGCAGACCGCCGTCGGCGACTTCAGGACCAAGGCGTACGTCTCCAAGGCCGTGATCACCCCCGGCCCGCCGAACGGCACCACCGTCCCCTTCAAGGTCGAGGCCGAGATCACGTACGAGGGCACCACCAAGCCGCTGGCCTACGACTCCCAGCTGACGGTGGTGCGCGGGGTGACCAGCGGGAAGCCGCTGGTCGACTGGCAGCCGTCGGTGATCCACCCGCAGCTCCAGAAGGACGAGAGGCTGCGCGCGGGCGCGGCGGCGAACCCGCCGGTCAGGGCCGTCGACCGCAACGGCGAGGAGCTGACCCCGGAGAAGTACCCCTCGCTGCGGCAGGTCCTCGACGAGCTGCGCCAGAACTACGGCGGCAAGACGGGCGGCCGGCCGGGCGCGGAGGTGTGGATCGAGCCGGCCCTCAAGGAGTCCCCCAAGCGGACCCTGCTGACCCTGGTCGAAGGCGAGCCGAGCACCCTCAAGACGTACCTGGACGCGAAGGTGCAGGCGGCGGCCGAGCAGGCGGTCGCCAAGTACCCGGAGGCCTCGGTGGTCGCCGTCCAGCCGAGCAACGGGCACATCCTGGCCGTCGCCAACCACCGCACGGACGGTTTCAACGCGGCGATGCGGGGTGCCAGGGCTCCCGGCTCCACGATGAAGATCGTGACGGCCGCCATGCTGATCGACCGCGGACTGGTCGCGGCCGACAAGCCGGCGCAGTGCACGAAGGACGTGCGCTGGGGCGGGCGCACCTTCCACAACCTGGACAACTTCGAGCTGCCGGGCGCGAACTTCGCGACGAGCTTCGCCAAGTCCTGCAACACCGCCTTCATCAAGCCGGTCGCGCAGGTGCACGACGACGCGGCGCTCTCGAAGGAGGCCAACCAGGTCTTCGGCATCGACCTGGACTGGAGGACGGGCATCCAGTCCGTCGACGGCACGGTCCCGACGGCGACGGGCGCGGAGGAGGCCGCCGGGTACATCGGGCAGGGCAAGATCACCATGAACCCGCTGAACATCGCGTCCGTCACCGCGACCGCGCGCACCGGCGTGTTCCGCCAGCCGCTGCTGGTCTCGCCGGAGCTCGACGGGCGGAAGATCGCGACGGCGGAGCGGCGGATGAAGCCCTCGGTGCAGCAGCAGCTGGTCGCGATGATGCGGCAGACGGCGACCGCCGGCACGGCCGAGAAGGTCATGCGGTCGGTGGGCGGCGACAAGGGCGCGAAGACGGGCTCGGCGGAGGTCGACGGCGCCGGCAACCCGGACAGCTGGTTCACGGGCTACAGCGGCGACGTGGCCGCGGCCGCGATGGTCGAGGGCGGCGGCCACGGCGGCGACGCGGCCGGGCCGATCGTCGCGCAGGTCCTGAAGGCCGACTGACCGCCGGCCGCAGGTCCTGAAGGCCGGCTGACCGCCGGCAGCCTGCGGGCCGCCGGCTCCCCGGCCGACGGACGGAGTCCGGCGCAGCGGCCCGAAGCCTGCGCGGCGCCCCGGCGCCGAGCAGTGCGAGAGCCGCGTCAAGAACAGGGCACGGCCGGGCCGATCGTCGCGCAGGTCCTGAAGGCCGACTGACCGTCGGCCGCAGGTCCTGAAGGCCGGCTGACCGCCCACGTCGGGTGGGGTGTCCGCGGGGTGAAAGTGGGATGACGCCTCCCCGCGGCGGGCGCTAGCGTCCGGGCATGACGACCACCGCGCACCCCCGTTTCGCCGAGGCACTGGCCGCCCTCGGCATCGACGCCGAGGTACGGGCCTTCCCGGAGGCCACCCGGACCGCCGCCGAGGCCGCGGCCGCGATCGGCTGCGAGCTCGGCCAGATCGTCAAGTCGCTGATCTTCGCGGCGGACGGCGTCCCCGTCCTGGTCCTGATGGACGGGGCCTCCCGCGTGGACGTCGCGGCGGTCGGCCGCGAGCTGGGCGCGGCCCGGGTGACCCGGGCGGACGCGGCCGTGGTCCGGGAGACCACCGGTTACGCCATCGGCGGGGTGCCGCCCTTCGGGCACCGTACGCGCACCCGGGTGCTGGCCGACCGCTCGCTGCTGGCCCACCACACGGTCTGGGCCGCGGCCGGGACCCCGCACACGGTGTTCCCGATGGCTCCCGGCGAGCTCGTCCGGCATGCCGGGGCCACCGTGGCCGATGTACGCGAGCGGCCGTCGGAGCCGTCAGAGGGCTGAGCGCAGGGCCCGGACCAGGGCCTGGGCGCGCGGGTCGGCGGTGACCGACTTGGCCAGGGCGTTGGTGACGTAGCCGAAGCCGATGCCGGCGTCCGGGTCCGCGAAGGCCAGGGAGCCGCCGCGGCCGGGGTGCCCGAAGGAGGCCGGGGAAAGCAGCGGCGAGGCGGGGCCGTGCAGCATGTATCCGGGGCCGAAGCGGGTGTTCACGACGAGCACCCGGTCCGGGCCCGAGGAGAGCTCGCGGCCGGCCAGCGCGGTGGTGGCCGGGGTGAAGATCCGCGCGCCGTCCTCGACCACACCGATCGTGGCCCCGTAGAAGCGGGCCAGGGCGCGGGCCGTGCCGATGCCGTTCGAGGCGGGCAGTTCGGCGGCCCGGTAGGCGGGGTCGTTCTCGTCGGGCAGCGGGTCGATGGCGCGGAAGGCGCGGCGGGTGAGGGAGTCCGGGTCGGCGTAGGCCTCGGAGACGTTTCTGCGCGGCCGGGTCCTGAGCATGCCCGCGCTTTCCGGCGGGTCGACCGGGGCCACCCGGCCCACCCGGTGCGCCTCTGCCTCCGGCAGTCCGATCCAGAAGTCGAGGCCGAGCGGCTCGGTCATCTCCTCCGCCAGTACGGCGCCCAGCGTGCGGCCGGTCACCCGCAGCACCAGCTCGGACAGCAGCCAGCTGTAGGTCTGCGCGTGGTAGCCGTGCTCGGTGCCCGGCTCCCAGAACGGCCGCTGCGCGGCGATGGCGTGCGCCCCGGACACTCCGTCCGCGGCCTCGGCGGCGGTCAGCCCGCGGTCGATCACCGGGACGCCGGCCCGGTGCGCGAGCAGGTCGCGGACCAGGATCCGCTCCTTGTCGCCCGTCTTGAACTCCGGCCAGTACGAGCCCACCGGCGCGTCCAGGTCGAGCAGCCCGCGCTGGTGCAGCAGCAGCGGTACGGCGGCGGCCACGCCCTTGGTCGCGGAGCGGACTATCTGCGCGGTGTCCCCGGTCCAGGGTTCGGTGCCGTCGGCGTCCTTGGTGCCGCCCCACAGGTCGACGACCTTGCGGCCGTCGCGGTAGACGGCGACGGCCGCGCCGCGGTCGCCGAGCACCTCGAAATTGCGTACGAACGCGTCCCGGACGGGCTCGAAGCCCTCCGCCACCACACCCTGGATCTCCACGAGCACTTCAACAACCGGCGACCGGGGCTTATGCCACCGGGACCGAGCGGGGGTCGAAGCCGAAGGGGAGCTCCAGCCGGTGGGCCCGCATCAGCTTCTCGTCGCACAGCAGGTCCTGCGTGAGGCCGTCCGCCGCGATGACCCCCTCGCTGAGGATCACCGAGCGCGGGCACAGTTCCAGCGCGTACGGCAGGTCGTGGGTGACCATCAGTACGGTCACGTCGAGCGAGCGCAGGATGTCCGCGAGCTCGCGGCGCGAGGCCGGGTCCAGATTGGACGAGGGCTCGTCGAGGACCAGGATCTCGGGGCGCATGGCCAGGACGGTCGCCACCGCGACCCGGCGGCGCTGCCCGAAGGACAGGTGGTGCGGGGGCCGGTCGGCGAAGTCCGCCATCCCGACCTGGTCCAGGGCGGCCCGGACCCGCTCCTCCAGCTCGGCGCCCCGCATTCCGGCCGCCGCCGGCCCGAAGGCCACGTCCTCCCGGACGGTCGGCATGAACAGCTGGTCGTCGGGGTCCTGGAAGACGATCCCGACCCGGCGCCGGATCTCGGCGAGGTTGCGCTTCTCCACGGGCAGCCCGGCGACGGTCACCGCGCCGACCCCGCCGCCCAGGATGCCGTTGAGGTGCAGCACCAGCGTGGTCTTGCCGGCGCCGTTGGGCCCGAGCAGGGCGACCCGCTCGCCGCGCCCGACGGTCAGGTCCACCCCGAAGAGGGCCTGGTGTCCGTCGGGGTAGGCGTAGGCGAGGCCGGAGACTTCCAGCGAAGGGGAGAGGTTCACAGCGTCCATCCCATCAGACAGACGGCGAGGGCCGTCACCGGGAGCACGGCCGCGTACGCCCACTGGGCGCGCGAGGCCGAGACCTCGTCGATCACCGGCATCGAGCCGGCGTAGCCGCGGCTGACCATCGCGAGGTAGACCCGCTCGCCGCGCTCGTAGGAGCGGATGAACAGTGCTCCGGCGGTCTTGGCCAGCACCCCCCAGTGCCGGATCCCGCTGGCCTCGAACCCGCGTGAGCGGCGGGCGATCGACATCCGGCGCAGCTCGTCGGTGACCACGTCGCCGTAGCGGATCATGAAGGAGGCGATCTGGACGAGCAGGGGCGGCAGCTTCAGCCGCTGGAGGCCCAGCAGCAGGGCCCGCAGCTCGGTCGTGGAGGCCAGCAGGACGGAGGCGGCCACCCCGAGCGTGCCCTTGGCGAGGACGTTCCAGGCGCCCCACAGGCCGGAGACGCTCAGCGACATGCCGAGCACCTCCACCCGCTCGCCCTCGGCGACGAAGGGCATGAGCACGGCGAAGGCGACGAACGGGACCTCGATCAGCAGCCTGCGCAGCAGGAAGCCGGCCGGGATCCGGGCCACGGCCGCGGCCGCCGCGATGAGGGCGGCGTACAGGCCGAAGGCCCATACCGCCTCCCGCGGTGTGGACACGACGACCACGACGAAGGCGAAGGTCGCGGCGAGCTTGCAGTGCGGGGGCAGGTCGTGCACCGGCGTGTGCCCGTGCCGGTAGAGCTTGTGGGCGTGGCCGGCTCCCATGTCAGCCCGCCGAGACGGAGGTGGCGGTCAGCTCTCCGGTGCGGCGGCGGCGCACGGCCCAGAAGATCCCGGTGCCGGCGACGACGGTCACGCCGACGCCGATGACCCCGGCGAGGCCGCCGGACAGGCGGGCGTCGTCGACGTTCTTGACGCCGTAGTCGGCGAGCGGGGAGTCGGCGGCGGCGTGGTCCTCGACCTTCGCGTCGATGCCCTTGTCGGCGGCGACCTTCTCCAGGCCGTCGGGGCTGGCGGAGGCGTAGTAGGAGACGAACCCGGCGAGGACGAGCGCGGTGACCAGGCCGGTCGCCCACACCTTCCCGGTGGAGCGGGCGGCCACCGGGGCGGCGGCCGCGGGTGCGTCGACGAGCTCGCCGTCGACGCGCAGCTTCAGCGGCGCGGTCAGCCCGCGGGCCCCGTGGACCAGGTCGGGCCGTACGGCGATCACGGCGCCCACGGTCGCGGCGGTGATGGCGGCCTCGCCGATGCCGATGAGCACGTGCACGCCGACCATGGCGGTGAACACCTTGCCGATGGCCACGTCGGTGGTGCCGCCGATCGCGTAGACGGCGGTGAAGGCGGCGGCCGCGGCGGGCACCGAGAGCAGGGCTCCCACGAAGGCGGCCGCGGTGACGGAGCGGCGGGTGGGCGGCAGGATCCCGAGCAGCCCGCGGAAGATCGCGTAGGCGACGACGACGGTGACGACGCCCATGACGGTGATGTTCACGCCCAGGGCGGTCAGCCCGCCGTCGGCGAAGAGGATGCCCTGCATGAGCAGGACGACGGACTCGCACAGCACACCGGTGTAGGGGCCGACGAGTATCGCGGCGAGGGCCCCGCCCAGCAGGTGGCCGCTGGTGCCGGCGGCGACCGGGAAGTTCAGCATCTGCACGGCGAAGATGAAGGCGGCGACGAGGCCGGCCAGCGGGGCGGTCCGCTCGTCGAGCTCGCGGCGGGCGCCGCGGAGGCTGAGGGCGACCGCGGCTCCGGCCGCCACTCCGGCGGCCACCGAGACGGGTGCATTGATGAAACCGTCGGGCACATGCATGGGGTGGCTCCGCTTCCGTACGCCTTAACGCAGTCTTTAACCGTTCAAGAATAGTGCCCAGTTGCAAACCGTTGGCAAGAGCGCAGCCATCACAAATACGTCCGTGCGGTTTCGTCGGAATGTGCGAGGCTGGGGACAAACGGACGCAAATGTTCCGATTTCGAGGAGCCTGGTCGATGTCAGCCACCGCCGAGAATCCACCAGCCACCGCGACCGCGACGGCGACCGCGACCGCCCCCACGTCCTCGACCACGACCCCGGTCGAGGAGCGGGTACTGGCCCGTGTGATCACCGACGATCCCCTCTACCGGACCATCCCGGTCGCCCTGCGCTACGCCCCCGCCGAGCCGCTGGCCGTCCGGATCGTCTTCCCGGCCGACCTTTCCCCCGAGGGAACCGACAACGAGTGGGTCTTCCCCCTCGCCCTGCTGGAGGCCGGCCTCCAGGCGCCGACCGGGACCGGGGACGTACGCGTCTGGCCCTGCGGCCGCGTCCAGGCGGTCGTCGAGTTCCACTCCCCGGAGGGCGTCGCCGTGATCCAGTTCGACATCGCCGCGCTGCGCCGCTTCCTGCGCCGTGCGTACGCGCCGGCCGCCGCCACCCGTAGGGCGTAAGGCCCGGGCACGAAACGGACCCGGCCCCGCACCGCCCGGCGAGCGGGCGGTGCGGGGCCGGGCCGTCCTGTCGGCCGGACGGTGCCAGGTCAGGCGTTGACCAGCTCGCGGTCCTTGTCCGGGCCCTCGGGAGACTGCGGGGCCTTCGAGAGGTGCTTGCGCAGGCTCTCGCCCTCCACGTCCACGTTCGGCAGCAGCCGGTCCAGCCACTTCGGCAGCCACCAGGCCTTGTGACCGAGCAGTGCGAGCACCGCCGGCACGATGGCCATGCGGACCACGAAGGCGTCGAAGAAGACGGCGACGGCCAGACCGAAGCCGATCATCTTGACCATCTGCTCGCTGGCTCCGATGAAGCCCGAGAACACCGCGATCATGATGACGGCGGCGGCCACGACGACCCGCGCGCTGTACTGGAAGCCGGTCACCACGGCCTGGCCCGGGCGCTCGCCGTGGACGTACGCCTCACGCATCCGGGTGACGAGGAAGACCTCGTAGTCCATGGCCAGACCGAAGACGACGCCCACCATGAAGATCGGCATCATCGACATGATCGGGCCGGTCTGCTCCACGCCGAAGACCGAGCCGAGCCAGCCCCACTGGAAGACCGCGACGACCGCGCCGAGGGCGGCGACGACCGAGAGCAGGAAGCCGACGGCCGCCTTGAGCGGGACCAGGACCGAGCGGAACACGAGCATGAGGAGCAGGAAGGCGAGGCCGACGACGAGTGCCAGGTAGGGCAGCAGCGCGTCGTTCATCTTCTGCGAGAAGTCGATGTTCATCGCGGTGGCGCCGGTGACCATGACGTCGTTCCCGCTGCCGTCGCGGATCTCGTGGACCAGGTCCTCGGTCTGCGTGGAGGACGGACGGTCCTTCGGGATGACGGTGATCATCGAGGCGTCGGCGGCCTCGTTGGGCATCGGCGGCATGACCGCGGCCACCCCGTCCAGGCCCTTGATCCGGTCGACGGTGGAGTCGGCGAGGGCCTTGTCCCCGTCGACGACGACCATCAGCGGGCCGTTGAAGCCCGGGCCGAAGCCCTCGGACAGCAGGTCGTACGCCTGGCGCTGGCTGGTGGAGACCGGCTGGGCGCCGTCGTCCGGCAGGCCCATCTCCAGCTTGCTCGCCGGAATGGCGACGACGCCGAGGCCGATCACACCGGCCAGCAGCACCATGACCGGGCGGCGCAGGACGAAGCGGGCCCAGCGGGTGCCGCCGTTGGCCTTCTTCTCGGAACCCGCCGGCTTGCCCTTGCCGAACAGGCGGCTCTTCTTGCCCGCGGGCAGCACCATCCTGCCCGCGAAGGCGAGGATGGCCGGGACGAGGGTCAGCGCGACGAGCACGGCGATGACCACGGTGCCCGCGGCCGCGAAGCCCATCTTGGTCAGCATCGGGATGTTGACGACGGCCAGGCCCACCAGGGCGATGACCACGGTCAGACCGGCGAAGACGACGGCGGAGCCGGCGGTTCCGACGGCGCGGCCCGCGGCCTCATCGCGCTCGCGGCCCTCGGCGAGCTCCACGCGGTAGCGGGAGACGATGAAGAGGGCGTAGTCGATGCCGACCGCGAGGCCGATCATCATCGCGAGGGTGGAGGTGGTGGAGCCGAGGTCCAGCACGTTGGCGAGCGCGGTGATGGAGGAGACGCCGATGCCCACGCCGATCAGGGCGGTCAGCAGCGGCAGCCCGGCCGCGATCAGCGAGCCGAAGGTGATCACGAGGACGATCGCGGCGATGAGGATGCCGATGATCTCGCCGGAGCCGGTCTCGGGGGCCGCCATCAGCGCGTCACCGCCGATCTGGACGTTCAGCCCGGCGGCCTTGGCGCTCTCGCCGGAGTCCTTGAGCGCGTCGCGGGTCGCGTCCTTCAGCTCCATGCCGCTGACCTTGTACTTGACGCTGGCGTAGGCGGTGGAGCCGTCCTGGCTCACGGCCTGCGCCTCGTACGGGTCGGCGACGGAGGAGATCTCGGCCGCGCCCGGGCCGGTCTTCAGATCAGAGACGATCTTCTGGACCTCGGCCTTGGGGCCGGGATCGGTGACCTTCGCGCCCTCGGGGGCCTTGATGACGATGCGGGCGGTGGCGCCGCGGGCGGCCATGCCCGGGAACTTCTTGTCCAGCAGGTCGAAGGCCTTCTGGGCCTCCGTGCCGGGTATCGAGAACGAGCCGGAGGTGGGGGCGCCGGCCGAGGCCGCGCCGAAGCCGGCGGCGAACAGCAGCGCCACCCAGAGGAGGGCGACGAGGCCGCGGCGCCGGAAGGCGCCCCTGCCGAGCCGGTAGAGGAAGGTAGCCACGTCGGTGGTTCTCCCGTTCAGGTCGTGGGATGGATCCGGATGGATCAGGGCGTAGAGAGCCGGCCCGACGACGAGAGCGGCGTGTCAGGAGCAGCAGGAAGCGGTGGAGCCTAAGGGGACGGGGTGGATCAGACGCCGAGGGCGGGGAAGACCACGGCATCGATGAACTCACCGAGGAAGGCCCGGTCCACGGAACGGTCCTCGATCAGCGGGAGCGCGATGAACGCCCCGATGAGCATGTGCGGTACGAAGTCCAGGGCCGGACAGTCCGGGCGGATCTCGCCTCGGTCCACCGCCCGCCGGAGCATCGCCTGGAGACCGTTGATCTCCGGGTCGACCAGCAGGTCCCGCAGGGCCTTGTGGAGCTCCGGGCTCTCGTGGACGGCATGGGCCAGACCCCGCATCAGCGCGGTGTCCTTGGCCATCTGCGCGTCGTCCGAGTGCTCCACCATGAGCGCGAAGTCCCCGCGCAGGCTGCCCGTGTCGATCTCCCGCAGCGAGACGGGCTGCGTGCATCGCAGGGCCTTGGCGACCAGTTCCGGCTTGCTCCCCCACTGGCGGTAGAGGGTGGCCTTGCTGGACTTCGTACGGGCGGCGACCGCGTCCATGGTCAGCGCCTCGTAGCCGACGTCACGCAGGAGGTCGAGGACCGCCTCGTGCAGTTCGGCCTGCCGTTCGGGGGTGATCCGGCTGCGCCGGGCCGCCATCGCCTCGGTCATCTCCGCGCCTCCGTCCGAACGAAACGATTCCGTACGCTTCATACGATACCCCCGCCTCCAGCGAAACGAAACCGTTCCGTTTCGCTGGGCGGAGTGGCATGGATCACCTGTACGAGTTGCCAGGGCCCCTTGCCGCGGAAAGCATTGGGGGGTGAGTCACGACGTCGCGTACCTCCGGTTCCCGCACCTGCACGACGACCTCCTGTGCTTCGCCACCGAGGACGACCTGTGGGTCGCCCCGCTGGTCCCCGACGGGCAGCCACCCGGCCGGGCCTGGCGGCTCACCGTCGACCGGACCCGGGTCAACCACCCGCGGTTCTCCCCCGACGGCAAGCACATCGCCTTCACCACTTGGCGCACCCTCGACCCCGAGATCCACCTCGCCCCCGTCGACGGCGGCCCCGCCCGCCAGCTGAGCCACTGGGGCGCCACCGACACCCGGGTCTGCGGCTGGGACCCCGACGGCAACATCCTGGCGGTCTCCTCCCGGGGACAGCCGTTCTCGTACTACTCCTGGGCGTACAAGCTGCCCACCGACGGCAGCCCCGGCGGGCGCCTGCCCTGGGGGCCCGTCTCCGACATCCAGGTCGCCGACGTCGACGGCGAGCACCGCACCCTGCTGCTCACCGGCAAGCCCCCGCACGAGCCCGCCGCCTGGAAGCGCTACCGCGGCGGGGCCACCGGCCGGCTGTGGCTGCACGGCCGGCAGCTGCTGGAGGACGTCGAGGGGCACCTGGACGCGCCGATGTTCGTGGGCGGCCGGATCGCCTTCCTCTCCGACCACGAGGGCATCGGCAACCTGTACTCCGTCCTGCCCGACGGCACCGACCTGCGCCGCCACACCGACCACGAGGAGTTCTACGCCCGGCACGCCTCCAGCGACGGCTCCCGGATCGTCTACCAGTGCGCCGGCGAGCTCTGGCTCGTCGAGTCCCTGGCCCCCGACGCCGTCCCGCGCAGGCTCCAGGTCCGCCTCGGCGGACCCCGCGCGGGCCGGCGCCCCTACCAGGCCTCGGCCGCCAGCAACGTCGACTCGCTCTCCGTGGACACCACCGGCCGGGCCAGCGCGGTCGTGGTGCGCGGCAGCCTGTACTGGCTGACCCACCGCGACGGGCCCGCCCGGACCATCGCCGACACGCCGGGCGTGCGCGTGCGGCTGCCGGAGATGCTCGGCAGCGGCGGACAGGTCGCCTACGTCACCGACGCCGAGGGCGAGGACGCGATCGAGATCGCCTACCTGCCCCGGGCCTCCGGGGAACGCGAGCCGCGCCGGCTGGCCTCGGGCGAGCTGGGGCGCGTCACCGAGCTGCTCTCGGACCCGGACGGGGAGCGGCTCGCCATCGCCTCCAACGACGGCCGGCTGCTGCTCGTCAACGCGACGGAGGAGTCCAACGGCGAGGTCACCGAGCTGATCCGGTCCATCAACGGGCCCGTCACCGACCTGGCCTTCTCCCCCGACGGAGCCTGGCTGACCTGGTCGCACCCGGGCATCGGCCGTTCGCTGCGGCAGATCAAGATGGCCCGGATCTCCGGCCCCGGCGCGCGCGTCATCGTCGACGTCACCAACGGCCGCTTCGAGGACGAGAACCCGGTCTTCACCCGGGACGGGCGCTACCTGGCCTTCCTGTCGTGGCGCGGTTTCGACCCGGTCTACGACGTGCACACCGGCGACCTGTCGTTCCCGCTGGGCTGCCGCCCGTACCTGGTGCCGCTGTCCTCCGCGACCCCCTCCCCCTTCGCTCTCTCCGCCGAGGGCCGGCCCGCGGCGGGGGGACTGGACCCGGTCGAAGGAGAACCGGGCGACGGCGACGGCTCCGTGACCGTGGAGGTGGAGGGGCTGGAGAGCCGGGTCACTCCCTTCCCGGTGTCCGCGTCCAAGTACTCGGCCCTGTACCCGGTGCACGGGGGCGGGCTGGTGTGGCTGCGCTGGCCGATCTCGGGCGCGCTCGGCGAGACCTTCGCCAACCCGAACGACATCAGCGGCAAGCCGACGCTGGAGCACTTCGACCTGACCAAGGCCCGCAAGACCGAACTGGCTTCGGGACTGGACTGGTTCGCGGTCAGCGGCGACGGCACCCGGCTGGTGATCAACGACGACGGGGACCTGCGCGCGGTCCCGGCGACCGAGTCGGGCGACAGCGACTCGACCGTCTACCTGGACCTGCGGCGCATCCTGCACGAGGTGGACCCGGCGGCCGAGTGGCGCCAGGCCTTCGAGGAGGCCGGACGGATCATCCGCGCCTACTTCTGGGAGCCGAAGATGTGCGGCATCGACTGGGACGGGGTGCTGAGCCAGTACCGCCCCTTGGTCGAACGGGTCGCCTCCCCCGACGAGTTCGCCGACCTGCTGCGCGAAGTCGTCGGTGAGCTCGGCACCTCGCACGCCTACGTCTCCCCCGCACGCCGCAACGAGGGTCCCCCGCACTACCAGCGGGCGATCGGCCTGCTCGGCGCCAACCTGTACCCCAAGGACGGGACCTGGGTGATCGCCCGGATCCTGCCCGGCGAGTCCTCGGACTCCAAGGCCCGCTCCCCGCTGGCCGGCACCGGCATCCGGGAGGGCGCCGTGCTCACCCATGTGGACGGGCGGCCCGTGGACCCGGTGGCCGGCCCCTATCCGCTGCTGTCGGCGGCGGGCGGGACCACGGTGGAGCTGACCTTCCAGCCCGCGGAGGGCGAGGGCCGCGCCCGGCGGGTGGCCATCGTGCCGCTGATCGACGAACGGCCGCTGCGCTACCAGGACTGGGTGTCCAAGCGGCGCGATGTGGTCCGGGAGATCAGCGGCGGCCGGTGCGGATACCTCCACATCCCCGACATGGGCGGCTCGGGATGGGCGCAGTTCAACCGCGACCTGCGGATGGAGATGTCCCGGCCCGCGCTGATCGTGGACGTACGCGGCAACGCGGGCGGCCACATCAGCGAGCTGGTGGTGGAGAAGCTGACCCGATCCATCCTCGGCTGGGACCTGACGCGTGACGCCCAGCCGGTCTCCTACGCCTCCAACGCGCCCCGCGGTCCGATCGTGGCGCTGGCCGACGAGGCGACCTCCTCGGACGGGGACATGATCACCGCGGCCTTCAAACTGCTGGGGCTGGGCCCGGTGGTGGGCCAGCGCACCTGGGGCGGGGTGGTCGGCATGACCGGCCGGCACACCCTCGGCGACGGCACGGTGATCACGGTGCCGATGAACGCCGCGTGGTTCCCGGAGTACGGGTGGGGGGTGGAGAACCACGGCGTGGAGCCGGACCTCGCGATCCTGCGCACGCCGCTCGACTGGGCGGAGGGGCGGCACGCCCAGCTGGACGACGCCGTGCACCTGGCGCTGGAACTGCTGGAGCAGGACCCGGCCGCGGTGCCGCCCGGCTACACGGACGTGCCGGACCGGCGCCGTCCGAAGCTGCCGCCGCGGGAGTGAACGGCCCGTGAGCAACGGGCCTTCCGGGAGAGGAGCATGCGGAAGGGGCGCGATCCACATCATCGGGGATCGCGCCCCTTCGCAGGTCCTACGGCAGTCCGGTCAGGCGTCGAACTCGTCGCGCGCCCGGTCCGCCTGCTCCTGCTGCGGCCTGCGCTTCGACTTCTCCTGGAGCTTGGCGGTGCGCTGGGTCGCCTCGTCCTTCGCACCCTTGGCGCCGTTCTGCGCGCGGTCCTTGAGCTCGTCGGCCTTGTCCTGGAACTGGTCCTTGATACCCATGCTGTTCACTCCATGAGGGGTGTTGGTGGTGGGGCCTCGACCAGACTTGCACGGACGGACAAAGCTCGCATTTCGATCAGTGACGCTGCGTGCGCTCCTTCTCGTCCGCGGCCCCGCCGGCCCCCACAAGTCCCTTGGAAACACCGGACAGCCGCGGTTCGAAGTGCTTCATCTCGCGCTGTCCGACCGTGGCGATGAGCCCGGGCAGGTACCCGCGCACCCCCTGCATCCCGCGCAGCCACCACTGCGCGTACACGTGCGCAGAGCGCCGCTCGATGCCCGCGACGATCCGGTCGACGGCGGGGCCGAGCGGGTACGTGCGGTTCGACGGCCAGGGCAGCCGCCGGCGCAGCTCCCGCATGACCTCGTCCTGGTCGGCCCCGCGCACCATGTCGGTGTCCGTCCAGGAGAGGTAGCCGACGCCGACCTTGACGCCCTTGTGGCCGACCTCGGCGCGCAGGCAGTGCGCGAAGGCCTCGACGCCCGACTTGGACGCGCAGTAGGCGGTCATCATCGGCGCCGGGGTGATCGCGGCGAGCGAGGCGATCTGCAGGAAGTAGCCGCGGCTCTCCGTCAGTACGGGCAGGAAGGCGCGGGCGGTGACGGCCCCGCCGATGAGGTTGACCTCGATGACCCGGCGCCAGGCGTCGGGGTCCGAGTCGGCGAACGGCCCGCCGGCGGCCACGCCCGCGTTGGCGACGACGATGTCGACCTTGCCGAAGCGCTGCTTGACCTCCTGCGCGACGCGGGCCATGGCCTCGTGGTCGGTGACGTCGGCGTACCAGTGGTCGCTGTCGGTGTGCAGCCGCTCGGAGACCTCCTTGAGGGCCTCCGGCTCCAGGCCGACGAGGGCGATCCGCGCCCCGCGGGCGGAGAGCTTGCGGGCGAGCAGCTCGCCGACCCCGCGGGCGGCGCCGGTGACGACGGCGACCTGGCCTTCCAGACTCCTGCGAGCACTCACGGCGTCTTCTCCTTCTCGGTGGTGTGGAGATACAGCTCGGTCAACTCCCGCACGGCCCGGGTGACGGCCTCGGGCGCCTCGACCGGGGTCATGTGCCCCATGCCGGTGAGCTCGGTGAGGCCCACGCAGTTCGGCAGCGCGGCGGCGAGCTCGCGGGCGTGCACGATCGGGGTGAGCCGGTCGGCGGTGCCGCCGATGACGGCGGTGGGCACGGTGAGGCGGGCCACCTCGGCGTCGAGGTCCAGCCCGGCCAGCACCTTGGACCAGGCGTGGCGCACCCCGGTGGGGCAGGCGTGGACGATACGGGCGCACGCCTCGACCTTGTCGGGCGCGGAGCCGGGGCCCATGGTGGCGTACTTGAGGATCTTCCTGGCGACGGGCGTGACCGGCCCGAGGGGGGCGCGGGACCCCAGGACCGCGCCGGTGACGCGAGTCCGGGCGCGCCCGGCGCGCACCGGCAGCACCCGCGCCTCGCCGACCAGCCGGGAACTGCCCGTGCTGCACAGCAGCGCGGCCGCGGCGTGCTCGGCGAACTCCGGCCGACCGGCAGCCGCCATGATCGTCATGCCGCCCATGGAGTGCCCGGCGACGACCGCCCGCTCCCCGGGGGCCAAGGTGGCGCCGAGCACCGCCACGAGGTCGTCGGCGAGGGCGGTGGTGCTGTGCACCCGGGCGGCGGGGCTGCGCCCGTGGCCGCGCTGGTCGTAGGCGATGACCCGGTGGGTGGCGGCCAGGGCCCGTACCTGCGCGGCCCAGAACGCGGTGGAGCAGGTCCAGCCGTGCGCCAGCACCACGGCCGGCGCGCCCTCGTCCCCGTGCACCTCGACGTGCAGGCGGGCCCCGTCGGCGGAGTCCGCGACGAGCTCCCGCCGCGCGGCGGGCGGCGAGTAGGGCCCGGAGGTGACGTGCGTCAACCGGCTCACGCGACCTCCTCCGCCCCGAAGCCTGCCTTTGAGGCTCCGCCTTCGGCCATTGCGGCCCCGCCGGCGTCTGAGGCGCGGGGGTCCGGGGGCAGCGCCCCCGGCAGCGGTGCGGCACCGGCCCCCACGGCGTCCCCGCGGGAGCGACGCGGCGGCTTCGGCGCGGCGGCAGCCGCCACCGCCGGGACCAACTCGCGCTCCCGCACCCGTACGACCTCGTACTCCGCCATGTCGACGCTCCGCGTCTCCCGGCGGAACTCGCCCGTAGTGCCCGGCCAGACGGTCGTGTTGCGGCCCTGCGCGTCCAGGTACCAGCTGGTGCAGCCGCCGGTGTTCCACACGGTCCGCTCCATGCGGGCCTGCACCTGCCGGTTCCACTGGTTCACGGCGGAGGGGCGCGCGGCCAGCGCGACCTTCCCGCCCAGCACGCCGAGCTGACGCAGGTAGTCCGCCATGTAGTTGAGCTGCGACTCGATCATCAGGATCATCGAGCTGTTCCCGAGCCCGGTGTTCGGGCCGATGATCGTCATCCAGTTGGGGAAACCGGCCGCGGTCGCCCCGCGCAGCGCCTGCATCCCGTCCTTCCAGGCGTCCGCGAGGGTCTGTCCGTCCGCGCCGACCACCCGGTCGGCGATCGGCATGTCCGTGACGTGGAAGCCGGTCCCGAAGATGATCGCGTCGACCTCGGTCTCGGTCCCGTCGGCGGCGACCAGCACCGAGCCGCGGATCTCCTTCAGGCCGGAGGCGACGAGGTCCACGTCGGGCCGGGCCAGGGCCGGGTAGTACTCGCTGGAGAGCAGGATCCGCTTGCAGCCGATCCGGTAGGACGGCGTCAGCTTGGCGCGCAGCGCCGGGTCCTTGATCGAGCGGGCCATGTTGGCCTTGGCCAGCGACTCGATCAGCCCGAGCTGGTTCGGCCGCTTGGTGAAGGCGCTGACCTGGAGCTCCCGGAGCCCCCACAGCAGCCCGCGACGGGCCGCCCGGGTGAAGGGCAGCTGGCGGTGGAGCCAGCGCTCGACGGCGGTGATGGCCCGGTCGGTGCGGGGCATGACCCACGGCGGGGTCCGCTGGAAGAGGGTGAGGCGCTCCACCTCGGGGGCGATGGCGGGCACGATCTGGATGGCGGAGGCGCCGGTGCCGATCATGGCGACGCGCTTGCCGCGCAGGTCGTAGTCGTGGTCCCAGCGGGCGGAGTGGAAGACCTTGCCGGGGAACTCGGCGAGCCCGGGGACCTCCGGCATCTTCGGATCGGAGAGCGGCCCGGTCGCCGAGACGACGACGTCGGCGGTGAGGTGCCCGGAGGAGGTCTCGATCTCCCAGTGCAGCTCGTCGGCGTCCCAGCGCATCAACCGGACCTCGGAGTCCAGCCGGATGTGCCGGCGCAGCCCGAAGGTGTCGGCGACGTGTTCCAGGTAGGAGCGGATGGCCGGCTGGCCGGAGAAGGTGCGCGGCCAGTCCGGGTTGGGCGCGAAGGAGAAGGAGTACAGGTGCGAGGGGACGTCGCACGCGCAGCCCGGATAGCTGTTGTCGCGCCAGGTGCCGCCGACCGAGTCGGCCCGTTCCAGGACGACGAAGTCCGTGATCCCCTCGCGCCGCAGGCGTACGGCCGCGCCGAGCCCGCCGAAGCCCGACCCGATCACCGCCACCCGTACGTGCTCGCGCCCGCGCTCGTCCTTGCCGCCCATGCCCGCCGCCTTCCGCATCATCCGCAGATACCATCGGAACACTGCCAGCAATCACTGGCACAATCGGGAGGGTAGAGCAGCCCCGTACTCATGGGTAGGGGTCACGCCGGGAAAGTTACTGTCGGTACGCCATAAGGTGCGCCTGTGGCGAAGGATGAGACGGAAGCGAAGACGGAAGCCAAGACGGTGCGCGAGTACCGAACGGAGGAGCTGGCCGAGGCGGCCGGCATCCCGGTCCGCACCCTGCGCTTCTACCGCGAGCGCAAACTGCTCCCACCGCCGCGCCGCGAGGGGCGGATCGCCTGGTACGACGAGCACCACCTGGCCCGGCTGCGCACCATCGCCGCCCTGCTGGAGCGCGGTCACACGCTCGGCGGCATCGCCGAGCTGACCGCCGCCTTCGAGAGCGGCCGCGACGTCAGCCAGCTCGGCGAGCTGCTCGGCATCGGCTGGTCGGAGGAGACCCCGGTGCGGCTCACCCCGGAGGCACTGGCCGACTACTTCGAGGGCGAGGTCACCCCGGAGAACCTGGCGGCCTCCCTGGACCTCGGCTACCTCGCCGTCGACGGCGACGCGATCGTCCACGTCAGCCGGCGGCTGCTGGACGTCTCCTCGGCCCTGGTCCGCGAGGGCGTCCCGCTGGCAGCGGTCCTGGAGACCGGGCGCCGCGTCCGCGAGCACGCGGACGCGATGGCGCTCCTGTTCACCGAGCTGATATCGACCCACATCTCGCCCTCACCGGACGCGCTCACCCGGCTGCGTCCGCTGGCGAAGAGCGTGGTCGAGGCCGAGCTGACGATGGCGATGGACCGCCTGCCGGCCTCCGCCGCCGGTCAGGAACCCAGTTCGTAGACGACCGTCACGGGAGCGTGGTCCGACCAGCGCTCGGGGTGCGTCTCGGCCCGCTCCACGAAGGCCTTGACGGCCTTGGCGGCCAGCCGGGGCGTCGCCACCTGGAGGTCGATCCGCCAGCCGGCGTCGTTGTCGAAGGCACGGCCCCGGTACGACCACCAGGAGTACGGGCCCTCGGTGTCCGGGTGCAGCTCGCGCACCACGTCCACGTACCCGGCCTCGGCGTACACCTTGCCGAGCCACTCCCGCTCCTCGGGCAGGAAGCCCGCGTTCTTCCGGTTCGTCTTCCAGTTCTTGAGGTCGGCTTCGCGGTGGCAGATGTTCCAGTCACCGCAGACCACGACCTCGCGCCCGTCGGCGGCGGCCCGCACCTTCAGCGCGGCGAGGTACGTCAGGAACTCGTCCATGAACCGGTACTTCTCGTCCTGCTTCGCCGTCCCGGCCTCGCCCGAGGGCAGGTAGAGGCTGGCCACGGTCACACCGGGGAGATCGATCTCGACGTACCGCCCGCTCGCGTCGAACTCGTCACTGCCGAATCCGATCTGCACCCGCTCGGGCGCCCGCCGCGTGTAGAGCGCGACTCCGGCCCGCCCCTTGGCGGCGGCCGGCGCGAACACGGTGTGCCAGCCCGCGGGAGTCCGGACCTCCTCCGGAATCTGCGCTGCCTCGGCCCGCACCTCCTGGAGGCAGACCACGTCGGCGTCGGAGCCCTGGAGCCACGCCCCGAAGCCCTTCTTGGCGGCGGCGCGGATCCCATTCACATTCACGGACGTCACAGTGATCAAAACAAGCTCCCCACATCGCACAAAACGGGGGCAGCCTACCCGCCGGCCCCCTGCCGGGCGTTCCCGTCTCACCGCGGGCGCCGGGGCGGGGGCCCGACGGAAGGGTTCCGTACGATGTTCGAATGCCTCACCGGATCCAGCTCCGCACCGTGCCGTACGACCACCCGGACGCGGTCAAACTCAACGACCAGGTCCAGCTCGAGTACCGGCAGCGGTACGACGGCGAGGGCGATGCGACGTTCCTGGACCCGGCGATGTTCGACCCGCCGCGCGGCCTGTACCTCCTGGCGTACGACGCCACGGGCGCCCCGGTGGCGAGCGGCGGCTGGCGCGTCCAGGACGAGAACGACGAGGGCTACTCGGACGGCGACGCCGAACTCAAGCGCATGTACGTCGTCCCGGAAGCCCGCGGCCTGGGCCTGGCCCGCCGCATCCTGGCCGCCCTGGAAGCCGACGCCCGTGCGGCGGGCCGCCTCCGCATGGTCCTCGAAACGGGCGACCAGCAGCCGGAAGCGATAGCCCTCTACCTCTCCGCGGGCTACACGATGTCCCGCAAGTTCGGCCACTACCGCTTCCACGACTCCAGCCGCTGCATGGCGAAGCCGCTGCGCTGAGCCCCGCCGGGCCAAATCCAGCCCCGCCGGCGTTCGAGGCGCTCTCATCAGCCCCGTCGGCGTTCGAGGCGCGGGGGTCTGGGGGCAGCGCCCCCAGCAGCCGGCGCGCGGCCGGCCTACCGCGGGAGCCAGGCGGCGGCGTCCGTGCCCCACCGCGACGGCCCACGCTCCCACTCCCCGAAGGGACTGGCGGCGTGCCGCACCACCCCGTACCCCGACCCGGCCTCCCGCAGCCACGGCTCCGCCTCATACGCGCCGCCGGCCCCCGGCACCGGCGCCAGATCCCGCACCAGCCACGACGCCGTCCCCGCCAGGGAGAACCGCAGCCGCTGCCCACCCCCACCCGCCAGCGCCCGGAGCACACCCGCCGCCACCAGGTACCCGGTCCCGTGGTCCAGCGCCTGCGCGGGCAACACCCCGGGCACACCCCCGGCACCCGCACAGCGTGCGGCGATCCCGTACCCGGCCTGCACCAGCGAGTCGAACCCCCGGCGCGCCGCCCACGGCCCCGTCCACCCCCACGCGCACAGCTCGGCCACCACCAGCCCGGGCCGCCGCTCCAGCAGGTCCGCCGCCCCGAGCCCGAGGCGTTCCAGCGCCCCCGGCCGGTACCCGCTCACGACCACGTCGGCCTCGGCCAGCAGCCCTTCGAAGACCGCCCGGTCCCCGGGCGCCGTCAGGTCCAGCCGCGCCGACCGCTTCCCGAAGCCGGTGTCCGCGTACGCGTCGTCCGCCTCCGGCAGCCCCGGCGAGTCGATCCGCAGTACGTCCGCCCCCAGCAGCCCGAGCGTCCGCGTCGCGACGGGCCCGGCGATGACCCGCGTCAGGTCCAGCACCCGCACCCCCGTGGCGGGTCGACCTGACGGGGCCGCGCCGAGCGTCCGCCCCCGCGCGCCGGCCGGCCGTACGCACTCCACCAGCGGCTGTGGTGCCCCGTACTCCCGCGTCACGGCGACGGCGAGTCCGCCCGCCCCGTACGCGAGTTCCTGCACTTCGACGGCCGTCCGTGCCGCCACCGCGGCGCGCAGCGCCTCCGGTGTCGCGGACGGCAGTCCCAGCGAACGCACCAACGCGGCCCGGTGGTGTGGGTAGTTGGCGTGCGTACGGACCCATCCGTCGGCGGCCTGCCAGAAGCCCGACAGCGGGGCGAAGGTCACCGGCGCCCGGCCTTCCACGCGCAGGTGCCGTTCGCTGACGAAGGCCGTCGCGACCGCGCCCTCGTCCACCACGAGGGGAGGCGCGTCCCCCGGCGCGCCTGCGCCCCGCGCCGCGGCGAGCTCGCCCGCCGCCAGTCCGCAGACACTCACAGTGGCTCGCGCCAACTCCCGCACCGGCAGCGGCCCTTCTTCGAGGTCGCCGGCTCCGGTGAAGCGGACTCGGCGGACGAGCTCCGGTGCTCCTCCGAGGGCCGCCCAGGCTCCCGCCGTCCCACTGTCCCGTTCGTCACTGATCCCCATGACCCCATCATTTCCCACCTTCCCGGCCTATGGCCCGATGCGGTTCACCCCCGGGAATTCATGGTGGCGCCAGGCGTTCCCGTAGTCAGCGGCCGGCAGGCAGGATGATCACGCATTGCGCAAACCAGCAGGGTGGACATATGTGCATGGACACGGACACGAGCGACGCGGGCGCCACCACCGGGGCCGGTGGCGGCGAGATCTGCACGGACGGCCTCCGGCACTACGCGGACCTGTTGCGGGGGTGGGATCCCGACGGCGACTGCCCTCCGTGCCTGCTCGACCTGGGGCTCGTCCGGCGGCTGCCCGACGGCTCCCTCGCCCCCGTCCCGCCCCGGCTCGCGGCCGACGCCCGCGTGGACCGCCTGGAACGGGCCATCGAGGAGAAGAGGAACGCCCTGGAGGCCGTCCGCACCTCGATCTCCCGCGCCCAGGAGGTCTACCTGGAGAGCTACGACCGCACGGACGCCCATCCGGTCCGCACGGTGCGGGGTCCGGGCACCATCACCGCCACCGTCGCCGCGGCCGTCCAGGCCTGCCAGGACGAACTGCTGACCGCCCAGCCGGGCGGCGGACGCCCGCAGAGGACGCTCGACGAGGCGCTCCCCAGCGATCTCGCCGCGCTCGGCCGCGGCGTCCGCCAGCGCACCATCTACGAGCACACCGTCCGCTCCCACCAGCCCACGCTGGCCTACGTGGAGCAGATCTCGCGGGCGGGCGGCGAGGTCCGCACCCTGGACGAGGTGTTCGACCGGCTGATCATCTGCGACCGCAGGATCGCCTTCGTCCCCGACCCGGGCGCGGAGCGCAGCCAGGTCGCCCTGGCCATCGAGCACCCCGGGGTCGTCCGCTACCTCGCCGGCATCTTCGACCACGCCTGGCAGCGCGCCGCGCCGCTGCGGGACGACCCGGCCGGCAGGCTGCCGGCCGAGCTCACCGACGACGTCCGCCGTACGATCCTGCGCCACATGGTCAACGGCCACACCGACGAGGCGATCGCCGCGCGGCTCGGCATGAGCCCGCGCAGCGTGTCCAACCACATGCGCTGGGCGGCCGAACTGTTCGGCAGCCGCAGCCGCGCGCAACTCGCGTACCTCATCGCCCGGAGCGGCTTCCTCGACGAGCGGTCGTCAACGGGCCGGTGAGGAGAACCGCTTCGCCTTCCCCGGACCGTGCGCACGTGCGGACGCGTCCAGTTCCCTGAATCGAAAGGCATCACCGTGAAATACCGTGTCATCGGCACCGCTGCCGAGACCCGCCGCGAAGTGAGCGTGCTGAGTCTCGGCACGATGACCTTCGGCACCACCGTCGACGAGGCCACCGCGTACGCGATCCTCGACCGCTTCGCCGAGGCGGGCGGTACCTTCATCGACACCTCCAACAACTACGCGTTCTGGGTCAACGGCACCCAGGGCGGCGAGAGCGAGGCGCTGGTCGGCCGCTGGCTGCGCAGCCGCGGCGGCGGCGACGAGATCACCGTCGCCACGAAGCTCGGCGCCCGCCCCAACCAGCCCACCAGCGGCTTCAGCCTCGACGTGGAGGGCCTGTCCGCCAAGGTCATCCGGGAGTCCGCGGAGCGCAGCCGGGAGCGGCTCGGCATAGAGCGCATCCACCTGCTGTACGCGCACATCATGGACGAGCGCACCCCGCTGGAGGAGACCGTCCGGGGCTTCGCCGAGGTCGTCGCGGACGGCACGGCGGGTCTGCTGGGCGCGAGCAACCACTGGGCCTGGCGGGTGGAACGCGCCCGTACGCTGGCCGCGGCGGCCGGCGTACCCGGCTACGAGGTGCTCCAGCACCACCACAGCTACCTGCGCCAGCGCACCGACGTGCCCAGCCTGCGCTCGCCCGACGGCAACCAGGGCCTGGTCAGCGGCGACCTGCTCAGCTACCTCCGGGACAACCCGTCCCTCACCCAGGTCTCGTACTCCCCGCTGATCGCCGGCGCCTACGTCCGCACCGACAAGCCCCTGGGCCCCGGCTTCGACCACGCGGGCACCAGCCCCCGCCTCCACGCGGTCCGCGAGGTCGCCGCCGAGACGGGCGCCACCGTCAACCAGGTCGTCCTGTCCTGGCTGATGGGCGGCGACATCCCGATCCTCCCCCTGATCGGCGCCTCCTCGGTGGCCCAGCTGGAGGAGAACCTGGGCGCGGTGGACCTCGACCTCACCGCGGAGCAGCGCGCCCGGCTCGACTCGGTGAACTGACCGACGCCGAAGGGCCCGCCCGGTCGTGTGACCGGGCGGGCCCTTCGTGGTTTCCGCGGGTCCGTCAGGAGGTGAAGCAGCCGTTCAGGTCGGCGATCACATCGGCGGAACCGGTGTTGTTGTAGAAGGTCACCCGGCCGTCCACGACGGGGACGACCACCAGGTTGGAGACCGTCTGTCCGGCCGTGAAGTTGAGGTTCGACACGTTGGGACGCGGCACCCCGTGCGGCTGGACGATCAGGTGGCCGTCCTGCGTGGGCGCCGTGACGGTGACGTTCAGGACCACCGCGGTCACCCCGGTCAGCGGTACGCCCTCGACGCCGGCGACCTGCAGGCTGACGACGCCGCCCTGGCCGACGGATCCGGCGCGGGCGCCGAGACCGTAGCGGGTGTCCAGCAGCCGCACCGGCGAACCGGCCGAGAACGTCGACCCGGTGGCCGAGTAGTACCCGGTGACGTCCGCGATCAGGTCCACGGAGCCCGAGTTGTTGCGCAGGTCCACCTTGCCGTTGACGACCGGGACCGTCACCAGGTTCGGGACGACCTGCCCGGCGGTGAAGTTGAGGTTCGACACCCCGGGGGCCGCCTGCCCGTTCGGGTAGACGGTGACGTGGCCGGCCTCGGTCGGACTCACGGCGGTCACGTTCATGACGACCGCGGTCACCCCGCTCGCGGGGACGCCCTTCACACCGGCCACCTGGAGCGTCACGACCCCACCGGGGCCGACGCGCGCCTTGTTGGCCCCGGTGCCGTCACGCGTGTCCAGGAACCGGGTGGGCGTGATCGGCGTCAGGGGGGAACCGGTGGCCGCCTTGTCGGTGTAGTACCCGGTGACGTCCGCGATCAGGTCGACCGAACCGGCGTTGTTGCGCAGGTCCACCTTGCCGTTGACGACCGGGACGGTCACCAGGTTGGGCACGATCTGCCCGGCCGAGAAGTTGAGGTTCGACACGGCGGGCTTCGGCTGCCCGTTCGGGTAGACCATCACGTGGCCCGCCTCGGTCGGGTTGACGGCGGTCACGTTCATGACGACCGCGGTCACCCCGCTCGCCGGGACGCCCTTCACACCGGCCACCTGGAGCGTCACGACCCCACCGGGACCGACGCGGGCCTTGTCGGCCCCGGTGCCGTCACGCGTGTCCAGGAACCGCGAGGGAGCGATCGGCACGAACCGGCTCTTGGAGAGCGCCGCCGCGGCCGTCACCGTGTACGCCTTCGGCAGGTAGCCCGCGGAAGGCACTCCGGGAGTGGGCACGTAGTTGTCGCGCGCGACGTCGTAGGTGCCCGGCGCCAGCCCGTTGGTGTCGACCAGCACGTCGAGCGCGGTGCCGTCGGCGTTCACGGAGAGCACCTTCATGACCGGCCTCGGGTCGCCGGCCGTGTCACTGCGCACCAGGTGGAGCTTGGTGTCCAGGGTGAGCCCCGTACCGTGCACGACGGCGTGGGTCCGCGTGCCGGCGGCGCCCGTCGCCGGGCTGATGGACGTGGGCACGGCCCCCGGCTGCGGGAGGGTGCACTCGGAGTCGCACAGCCCCTGCATGCTGTACTCCACGGGCGTGGCGCTGCGGCCTGCGCTCATCAGGAGTACGGCCTGGCCGGCCTCGGCGTTCCCGAGGGTCAGGCACCGGGCGCCGAACACGCCCGCGAACTGGGTGCACTGGAACTCGACGCCGGTACTCGCCCACTGAGCCGCACCGTGCAGGTTCAGGGACGGGTGCTCGCTGTTGGTCGTGCTGCTGTTTCCGGCGACCTTGAAGGCCTGATTGGGCTTCACGTCGACCACGGCGCAGTAGCCCGTCGAGGACTCGGAGAGCACTCCGCTCCGCGCCGGGAAGCCCTTGACGGAGACGGGGTTGGCCGTGCACTCCGGCGCCCATCCGGTGGCCGTGCCGACCTTCCAGGTGTCCACGTTGGTGTGGATCGGCTTGTCCCGGTAGCCGGAGGCGAGCACGATCACGACGTACGACGTCGACCCGGTGACCCGGCAGGACAGGCCCCACTGGCGGCAGGCGAGCTTCCCGTTGGAATCGACCGCCGTCAGCAGCGTCGACGGTGCGTACCGCGGGTCCTCCAGGGTCCGCGAACTCAGCCAGAACTTGTCCGTGGCGGCGCCGGTGACCCGGAGGCAGCGGGCGTCCAGGGCCGACGTCAGGTCGAAGGAGGTCGACTGGCCGGTGACCGTCGTCGAGGCGGGCGCGGTGCACTTCGCGGTCGGCGAGATGTCACGCCGGACCACCTTGTAGGTGTCCGTTCCCCAGCCGGTGAAGACGACCATGGCGGTGTACGGCACTCCGGCGCCGAGAGCGCAGGTGGTGGTCGAACCGCCGACGGTCGAGCACACCGTGCTGCCCGAGGGGTCCACCACCTGGATCGTGCCGTTCACCTTGTTCTGCTCGTTGGTGTAGTCGAGCATCTCGGCCGTGGAGTGCTTGTCGGCCGGCAGGCTCAGGCACTGCTGCCGGGTCTCCCCGCCGAGCGGGACCTCGGCCCCCCAGGACCCGTCGAACCCGGTCTGCGGCCACGCGGCGCAGCCCGCGGTCTCGCCGGTCCGGTGGATGACCAGCCGGAACGCCCGGGACTCCGTGCCGCTCAGGACCGCGCGGAAGGGGGCGGTCCCGGTCAGCTTGCAGACGTAGTAGGCGTAGCCGTCCTCCTCGCACTGCTTGGCACCGGCGGCGTCGTAGACCGTGACGGCCGCGCTGGTGCCTTCGGCGGGCGGCCGGTTGAGCAGGTAGACACCGTTGCCGGTCGCCGTCGGCAGGGTCAGGCAGAGCCGCTGCCCGGGCCCGCCGAAGGTGCCGGTGGCCGGACCGGCCACCAGGCCGTTGTCGTGCGTCGCGGTGCAGCCGCGGGTCTCCTTGGCGGAGTGGAAGGCCATCCCGAACGCGCCGGCGTCGGTGCTCCGGGGGTCGACGGCCCAGGTGTGGTCACCGGGGGTCAGGTCGCAGGCGCCCTGCCCGCAGGCGGTGATCGCGGCGCCCTGGGCGTCGAACAGCGCGCCGTACGGAACGCTCGCGGAGGCGACCGGAGCGAACGTGTGGTGCGCGGCCTGCGCCACCCGCAGGGTGCGGCAGCGGGCCGTGGAGCTCAGGTCCGGGGCGGCCCCGAACGCCTGCGGCTCCACCACCGCGCAGCCCTCGGGCTTGGAGAGCCGGGCCACGGTGAGGTCGTAGTCCTCGGCGGTGCCGGAGCCCTGGAGCACCGACATCCGGTACGGCGCGGTACCGGTGAGCTTGCAGTCGAGGGTCTCGCCACGGTGGCTGTCCGTGCCGCAGACCATCTTGCCGGTGGCGTCGTAGACGTCCTGACCCACCCGGTACGTGGACGCGTAGCTGCGCAGCACGTCGTTCGCGGCCAGGTCCAGCGTGTAGCAGTCGCCCGCCGAACCGGCGGCCGGCGAGCCGTGGAACACGGTCGGGGCGCCGAGCTTGCGGTCGGCGGCGCCGACCGCCTTGCAGGCGGTGGAGGAGAGCAGCGGGACGTACGACACGGAGATGGCGTTCTGCGCACCGTAGGAGTCCGTGACCTCCAGCTTGTACGTGCCGGCCGTGCCGGTGGGGCAGCGCTGCGCCCCGCCGGCGCTGCCGGAGCCGAGGACGTTCTCACAGGTGACCGTGGTGCCGTCCGGGGCCACCAGCTTGTGGTTGGCCCAGCGTTGGGTGACGACCTGGTACAGGACGACGTCCTTCTGCTGCGGCAGTGCGAGCGTGAAGGAGGCGGTCTTGTACGGGTCGACCGTGCAGGTGACGGTCGTGTGCGCCACGAGGGCCGCGGGGCAGGTCTCGGCGGCGTCGCTCTTGCCGAGCGCACGCACGGCGGCCTCGTGGTCGGCCTTCGGGTCCGCCTTCGGCGGCGCCTTGGGCCCGGCCGGCGCGGCGGGCTCCGCCTGCGCCGAGGCGGTGGCCCCGGGCGGCGCGGCCGCCGCGAACGCGGCTCCGGTCTGGCCGGTGAAGGCGGTCAGGACGGCGAGCAGCAACGCCCCGGAGACGACACCCGCGCGGGCCCCTCTCCCCCGTCTGTCCCGCGGTCTTCTGCCGATCGGCAGCAAGCTCATGAACCCCCCAGTCAAAGCAGCCCGACCCCGGTGACCATCACGGGAGTTACGGGCAGGCGGAGTTTATCGGCCAGTGGCTGAAGGAACGCAGGGGTTTACCCGCCGGTACGGTCTCAGCGGGAAGCGCGGGAAAGCGCCGGAAAAGCAGAAGATCCCGCCCGATCTTACGATCGGGCGGGATCTTCATCGTCTGTGGACCTGTGGGGATTTGAACCCCAGACCCCCTCGATGCGAACGAGGTGCGCTACCAGACTGCGCCACAGGCCCTTGCGACGTGTGAAACATTAGCATCCCCGCGCGGCTGCTCCAAAACGCGTTTCCCGGAGCGTCCGCGCAGGTCACCGATCACTCGTTGGCGGCGCGCGGGCGGTCGTCGCTCTCGTACTGGTCGAACAGCGGGGTGCGGCCGCCGGCCTGGCCGCGGGGGCGCGGGGTGGTCTGCGGCTTCGCGTCCGGCTTGGGGGCCGCGGGCTGCGCGCGCAGGCGGGGTTCCGTCGGCTCGGCCGTGCTGGAGCGGGTCGCGCTCCAGCCGTCCGGGGCGGCCGGGCCGGTGGCGCGGGGGGCGACCGGGGCCGTCACGTACGTCGGCAGCGGGACCGGGACCGGCTCCCAGCTGTCACCGCGGGCGGGGCCGCGTTCGCGTTCGCGCTGCTGGTCCACCCACTCGGCGTGGTCGGTCTGCTCGACGAGCGCGCGCCGCCCGGCCTCCTGCGGGGAGACCGGTGGTGCAGGGTCCGGTTCGGCGCCCGCGGGGGCGGTGTCCCCGGAGTCGCGGCGCCGCGGCCGGTTCTCGCGCAGCTGCCGCGCGGCCGCCTCGGCGCGTCGCCGGTCCATCGTGAACTCGTAGCGCCGCCGCTCCTGGACCCGCAGGTGCACGATGTACGCGCTCAGCAGGAGGGCGGGCACCGCGGGGGCCCACAGGAAGCGCAGGCCGCCCACCGCCGCGACGACCGCGCCGAGGGTGAAGACCAGGAAGAGGAGCGCGGTGGTGCGCCGGCGGCGTGCGAGGACCTGGAGGCGCTGTTCGCGCCGGGCCCGCTCCGCGCGCTGCTCCCGCTCGGCGGCGGCCGGTCTCGGCTCCGCCCTGGTCGGGGGCACGCCAACGGCCCGGGCGTCGGCGTCGACGGAATTCACCTTTTCCGTCGCGGCGTCCGGGTCCGCGTGGGGCTGGGGCCCCGCCTCCTCGTCACCGCGCTCACGCAGCCCCTTGGCGTAACGGCGCTCCATTCCCGCCCGGCCGGAAAGCAGCCGAATGGCAGTGGAGAAGCGTTCCGTCGGACGGGCCTCGTTCAGCTCGTCCTGCCTCCGGAGCCACATGGGCACCAAGTAGGCGGCCCAGGCCCCGACAATGACTGCGTAGATGAGGCCGCTGCTGCTCACACCTCACACCGTAGAGGGGCGTGGGCGGGGGGATCGGCCAATTGGGCCGGTGTGTCGCGCGATCTCGCTGATATCACGGACTTTTTTTGTGATTCTTCGGATCAGGTTATGGGCGAATCGGTCCCCGGCCCCTTGCCGTCCCATTAATTCGAACAGATATTCGGTTATCTATTTCGGGGGTGTCTTGTGCCGCGCCCGGTGCCAGCGGCGCAGCAGCCCCTCCGGCACCTCCTCCACCGTGACCGCGTAGACGAGGTGGTCGCGCCAGGCCCCGTCGATGTGCAGGTACCGCGGACGCAGTCCCTCCTCGCGCAGGCCCAGCTTCTCCACGACCCGCCGGCTCGGCCCGTTCTCGGGGCGGATGCACACCTCGATCCGGTGCAGGCCGACCTTCCCGAAGCAGTGGTCCACCGCCAGCGCGACCGCGGTGGGCATCACGCCGCGGCCGGCCACCTCGCGGTCCACCCAGTAGCCGACGTGGGCCGCGCACATCGAGCCCCAGGTGATCCCGGCGACCGTCAGCTGGCCCACCAGACGGCCCTGGTACTCGATGACGAAGGGCAGCATCCGGCCCGCGTTCGCCTCCGCCCGCAGATGGCGGACCATCTGGCGGTACGTGGGCCGCTGCACCACCGGCCCCCACGGCGCGGGCGGCGGGATCGTCGCCTCCCACGGCCGGAGCCAGTCCCGGTTGCGCCGGTTGACCTCGCGCCAGGCCTTCTGGTCCCGCAGTCTTATCGGCCGGAGGGTCACGTCGCCGTCCGTCAGGACGACCGGCCAGGAGGGGCCGTTCAGCTCTCGCTCCCGGAGGGTCCCGCCGGTCTGGGGTGATCGCCGCCCCGGATCTGGTCCACGGCGTGCGGAAGGATGCGGGAGAGGACGGCGAGGCCGTCGCGCACCCCGCCCGTCGAACCGGGGAGGTTGACGATGAGGGTGTGCCCCGCGACTCCCGCGAGGCCCCGGGACAGGGCCGCGGTCGGCACCTGCGCCAGGCCCTCGGCGCGGATGGCCTGCGGGATCCCGGGGATCTCGTAGTCCAGCACGCGCGCGGTGGCGTCGGGGGTGCGGTCCGTCGGCGAGATCCCGGTCCCGCCGGTGGTCAGGATGACGTCGTAGCCGCCGGCCACGCCCTCGCGCAGCGCCTGCTCGACGGGATCGCCGTCCGGGACGACCCGCGGGCCGTCCACCGTGAAACCGAGCTCCTCCAGCGCCTGCGCCAGCAGCGGGCCGCCCTTGTCGGCGTACACGCCCTGCGAGGCCCGGTTGGAGGCCGTGACGACGAGCGCCCGGCCCGTGGCGGCGGGTGCGGCCGCGGCCACGGGTTCCTGGGTCTGCGGGACGTGGCCGACGTGGCTGTGCACCTCACCGCCGCGCGGGGCGTTCACGAGCGCGCCCAGTCGCCGGACTTGCCGCCGGTCTTCTCCTCCACCCGGACGTCCGTGATGACCGCGCCCTTGTCGACCGCCTTCACCATGTCGATCACGGTGAGGCCGGCGACGGCGACGGCGGTCAGCGCCTCCATCTCGACGCCCGTACGGTCGGTCGTCTTCACGGTGGCGAGGATCTCGACGGCGTCGTCGGCGACCTTGAGGTCGACCTTCACGCCGGAGACCGCCAGCGGATGGCAGAGCGGGATCAGGTCGGGGGTCTTCTTCGCCCCCATGATCCCGGCGATCCGCGCGGTGGCGAGGGCATCACCCTTGGGGACGCCCTCGCCGCGCAGCAGCTCGATCACCCGGGGGGAGACCAGCACCCGTCCACTGGCCCGGGCCGTCCGGGTGGTGACGTCCTTCTCGGAGACGTCGACCATCCGGGCCGCGCCGGCCTCGTCGATATGGGTCAGCCTGCTCTGCGTGCTCATACTCTGCGCGTCGCTTCCGTCCGGGCCCCCGAGGGGCCTGTGTGGTGCAACACGCTACCCGCACCGGCCGCACTTCAGCCGAGCAGGACCACTTCCAGCTCGGTCCCGGGCTCCACCGAGGTGACGTCCTCCGGTACGACCATCAGCGAGTCGGCGTGCGCCAGCGCGGCGATCAGGTGGGAGCCCGATCCGCCGACCGGGCTGACCGTTCCGCTCTCCGCGTCGTACTTGCCGCGCAGGAACTGGCGGCGGCCGGCCGGGGAGCCGAGCGCCTTGTCGGCCGTCAGCACCGCCCGGACGCTCGGCCGCCGGACCTCGGACTCCGGCAGGCCCATCAGGGTGCGGATCGCGGGGCGCACGAACAGCTCGAAAGAGACGTACGAGGACACCGGGTTGCCGGGCAGGGCCAGCAGCGGGGTGTGGTCCGGGCCGATCGTGCCGAACCCCTGAGGCTTGCCGGGCTGCATGGCGAGCTTGCGGAAGTCGATCCCGGCGCCGTCCACGTCCCCGGAGGCCTCGTCGCCCGCGCCGACGGAGGACAACGCCTCCTTGACCACGTCGTACGCGCCGACGCTGACTCCGCCCGTGGTGACCAGCAGGTCGGCACGGATCAGCTGGTCCTCGATGGTGGCGCGCAGGGTGTCGGCGTCGTCCGCGACGGCGCCGACGCGGTAGGCGATGGCTCCGGCGTCCCGGGCGGCCGCGGCGAGCGCGAAGCTGTTGGAGTCGTAGATCGTGCCCGAGGTGAGCGCCTCGCCGGGCTGGACCAGCTCGCTGCCGGTGGACAGGACCACCACGCGCGGCCGCGGCCGGACCCGTACGGTGCCGCGCCCGATGGCGGCCAGCAGGGCGATCTGCGGCGGCCCGAGGACGGTCCCGGCTGCCAGCGCCAGGTCACCGGCCTGTACGTCGCTGCCGCGCGCGCGGACGTGCGCTCGCACCTCGGCGGCGCGGTGCACCCGCACCTCGCCGCCCGCCTGCTCGGGGGCCGCGCTGGCCGGGGTCATCCCGGCGACCGCGCCGCCGCCCGTGCCGCCGTCGGTCCACTCCACCGGTACGACGGCTTCCGCACCGGGCGGCAGCGGGGCGCCGGTCATGATCCGGGCGGCCTCGCCGGGGCCCACGGTGGGCAGCTCACCGCTGCCCGCCGCGACGTCCCCGATGACCGTCAGCACCGCGGGGAACTCCTCGCTCGCACCCTGGACGTCGGCCGTGCGGACGGCGTAGCCGTCCATGGAGCTGTTGTCGAAGGGCGGGAGGGCGACGGGCACGGTGACGTCCTCGACCAGGACACAGCCCTGGGCGTCCAGCAGCTGGAGCTCGATGGGCTCCAGCGGCCGGACGGCCGTGAGGACGTCCGCGAGGTGCTCGTCCACGGACCACAGACGGTGGCCGCCCGCCGGTCGTGGATGCTGCGGTGCGGAACTGCTCAAGGTGCTACATCTCCTCCGTGACGTAACGGTGAAGCCAGGTGCGGAACTCGGGGCCGAGGTCCTCGCGCTCGCACGCGAGGCGGACGATGGCCCGCAGGTAGTCGCCGCGGTCCCCGGTGTCGTAGCGACGGCCCCGGAAGACCACGCCGTGCACCGGGCCGCCGACGCTCTCGTCGGCGGCAAGCTTCTGCAGGGCGTCGGTGAGCTGGATCTCCCCGCCGCGGCCCGGCTCGGTCTCCCGCAGTATGTCGAAGATCGCGGGGTTGAGGACGTAGCGTCCGATGACCGCGAAATTGCTGGGCGCGTCCTCGGGCTCCGGCTTCTCGACGAGGCCGGTGATGCGGACCACGTCCTGCTCGTCGGTGGCCTCGACGGCGGCGCAGCCGTAGAGGTGGACGCTGGCCGGGTCGACCTCCATGAGCGCGATGACGGTGCCGCCGGTGCGGGCGTAGATGTCGGCCATCTGACGCAGCAGCGGGTCGCGCGGGTCGATGAGGTCGTCACCGAGCAGGACGGCGAAGGGCTCGCGGCCGACGTGCGGCTCGGCGCAGAGCACCGCGTGGCCGAGGCCCCGCGGGTCGCCCTGACGGACGTAGTGCATGGTCGCGAGGTCGCTGGATTCCTGGACCTTCTTCAGGCGGTCGTCGTCGCCCTTGGCGATGAGAGCCGACTCCAGCTCGTAGTTCCGGTCGAAGTGGTCTTCCAGGGCACGCTTGTTACGCCCAGTGATCATGAGGACATCGTCGAGCCCGGCCGCGACGGCCTCCTCCACCACGTACTGGATGGCCGGCTTGTCCACGACCGGGAGCATTTCCTTCGGGGTCGCCTTGGTCGCCGGAAGGAAGCGAGTACCGAGGCCCGCGGCCGGAATCACGGCCTTCTTGATCACGGGGTGCAACATAGTCATGCCCCGAACGATAGTGGGTCCTGCCGAACGCCAGACGAGATCGCAGCAGGTAGATCCACGTATGACCCGATTCGCAAGGATATTTGATTTCCTCGTGACCGAGAACCCGTCCACCGCGTCCGCCAAGGCCCGGCTGCGCCGCGAACTCCTGGCCGCCCGTCGCGCCTTGTCCCCCGGAACCTGCCGCACGGCCGCCGCGCAACTCGCCGTCAGGGCCCTCGAACTGCCCGAACTGGCCGAGGCGCAGACGGTGGCGGCGTACGTCTCCGTCGGCACCGAACCCGGCACCCGCGCACTCCTCGACGCCCTGCGCGCGGCCGGCAAGCGCGTGCTGCTGCCCCTGCTGCTGCCCGACAACGACCTCGACTGGGCGGCGTACGAAGGCCCGCTGAGCCTCGCCGAGGCCGCCCACCCCGGGAAGATGCGCCTGCTGGAGCCCACCGGCCCGGCGCTGGGACCCGACGCGGTGACCGGGGCCGACGCCGTGCTGCTGCCCGGCCTCGCCGTCGACGGGCGCGGCATGCGGCTCGGCCGCGGCGGGGGCTCGTACGACCGCGTGCTGGAGCGGCTGGAGCGCGCCGGGGTCCGTCCCGCGCTGGTGGTGCTCCTCTACGACGACGAGGTGGTCGCGCGGGTCCCGGAGGAACCGCACGACCACCCCGTACAAGCGGTGGCGACCCCGTCGGGGGTGCGCCGCTTCAGCTCATGAACCGGCCGGATTGAGGGTCAGGGTGTCGACCGTGGCCTTCTCGACGGCGTCCTTGCCGAAGGGCCACTCCAGCAGCTCTCCCTTGGCCCACAGCGTCGTCTGGTCCGTGTAGTGGGAGTTGTACGCGTGCCCCGAGGCGCCCGTCAGGTTGATCCAGCGGGACTTGTCGAGGTCGTTGAGGTTCACGACCATCCGCATCGACGGCACCCACGTGACCCCGTACCCGCTGGAGGCGTTCCAGCCGGTGGCGTTGACGGTGGCCTCGCCGCCGCCCAGGTTCCACGGGCCGCGGTTGAGGAGCCACTGCATGAAGCCGGGGCCCTCGGTGCCGATCGTCTGGTTCTTCAGGTTCAGCTGATGCAGCCGGCCCCAGCTCCAGGTGGACTGGTCCTTGCCGAGCTTGGCGGTGAGCTCCCAGCGGGCGTCCTTCATGGCCCGGGCGAAGAGCTCGTCGCGGGTGGTGGTCGCGGGCTGGGTCAGGGTCCTCGGCGAGCTCCACCACTGCGACTTCTCGTCCTTGACCAGGCGGCGGACCACCTCGAACCAGCGGTCGCCGCCGTCCGGCTGCGCCGAGTCGGTGCCGCGGGTGCCGCATTCGCGGACGGTCTTGGCGAGATCGTCGGCGGGACCGGTGCCGTTGCCGAGGACGTTCATGCAGCTGCCCTCGATCCGCAGCTCCTTGGGCATCTTGTCGCCGAAGGACAGCTTGAGGATGTTGCGCCAGACCGCGTTGAAGTAGGCCGCGGCCGCCGAGTCGGGCTCCTGCGTGTAGTTCCAGCCGTCCAGCAGCTTCTGCGCGGCGCGCACGCCCGGGTCGGAGACCTGGATCTTCGCCAGCATCGGGGTCAGCAGCGCGGCGATCTCGCTGCTGTTGTCCATCTGCATGGTGCGCATGTCGTCGGTCGAGATCTTCCCGCCGTCCTTGATCTTCGCCTCGATGAGGTCGTTGATCCGCTGGCTGCGGGCGCCGTAGCCCCAGTCGGTGGTCAGCAGGTACGGGTACTTGCCCGCGCCGGTCCCGCTCTCCACGACGGCCTGGTTGGCGGTGACGATGTAGCCGCGCGACGGGTTGGAGTCGAAGGGCATCTCGCTCTGCGGGACGTAGCCGGCGTTGCCGTCCTTGCTGCCCTTCCAGGCGTACTTGGAGTCCCAGCCGGGGGCGGGCATCCGGCCGTCGCCCTGGTTGCGCATCGGGATGCGGCCCGGGGCCTGGTAGCCGATGTTGCCGGTGAGGCCCTTGTTGTCGGCGTAGATCAGGTTCTGCGAGGGCACGTCGAAGTCGGCGGCCGCCTTGCGGAAGTCGTCGAAGTTCTTGGCCCGGTCGAGCTTGAAGACCGCGTCCATGGTCTTGCCCGGGTCCAGCGCCGTCCAGCGCAGGGCGACGGCGTAACCGTCGCCGCGGTCGGGGGCGGAGCTGGCGACGGGGGCCCGGGTGCCGACCGTGGCGAGCTCCTCGCTGCGGTCGGAGACGAGCGGACCGTTGTTGGTGGTGCGGACGGTGATCTTCTTGCTGTCGCCGCCCGCGACCTTGATGACCTCTTCACGGGTGGTGAAGGGGAGCACCTTGCCGTCGTAGACGTAGCCCTCGGGCTTGACCTGCTCCAGGAAGAGGTCGGTGACGTCGGCGCCGAGGTTGGTCATGCCCCAGGCGATGTCGGCGTTGTGGCCGATGACCACGCCCGGCATGCCGGAGAAGGTGTAGCCGGCCACGTCGTACTGGCACTGGGCCGAGACGGTGCGGCAGTGCAGGCCCATCTGGTACCAGACCGAGGGCAGCTGCGGGGACAGGTGCGGGTCGTTCGCGAGCAGCGGCTTGCCGGTGGTCGTGTACTTGCCCGAGACGACCCAGGAGTTCGAGCCGATGCCGCTGCCGTTGGGGCCGAGGATCGCGGGGACCTTGTCCAGGGTGGCGGCGAGGGCGGTCAGCTGGTCGCGCAGGCCCACGGTCGCGCCCTGGGCGGTGACGTTGTCGGCGAGGCCGGATCCTGCGGCCGTTCCGGTTCCGGTCCCCGTGGAGGCCGGGGAGCCCAGGGCGGTGCCGCTGCCCGAGCCCGTGCCGTTGGAGCCGGAACCGGAGCCCGTCGAGCCCGGGCCCTGGGGCGTGTACTTGCCGCCCTCGACCTTGCCGCCCTCGACGATCGGCTTGTTGCGGTCGAAGGGGTACGGCGGGTAGAGCTCGTCGATCTGCGCCTGCGAGAGCTTGCTCGCCATCAGCGCGCGGTCGATCTCGTCCTGCATGTTGCCGCGCAGGTCCCACGCCATCGCCTTGAGCCAGGCCACCGAGTCCACCGGCGACCACTGCTCGGGCTGGTAGTCGTCGCTCAGCTTGAGCGCCGCGTGCTCGACGGAGAGGTCCTTGCCGGACTTCCCCTTCAGGTACGCGTTGACCCCGTCAGCGTAGGCCTGCAGATACTTCTTGGCCTCGGGCGACAGCTTGGTGTCGTACTCGGCCTGCGCGACCTGGCGCCAGCCGAGCGTGCGCAGGAAGGCGTCGGTCTCGACCTGGCCGGAGCCGAACATCTCCGAGAGCCGCCCGGAGGTCATGTGGCGGCGTACGTCCATCTCCCAGAAGCGGTCCTGCGCGTGCACGAAGCCCTGCGCGCGGAAGAGGTCGTCGTCGTTGTCGGCGTAGAGCTGCGGAATGCCGTTGGCGTCGCGCTTGACGTCGACGGTCCCGGTCAGGCCGGGCACCTTGAGGGAGCCGGTGGTCTGGGGGAAGGAGGCGCGCACGCTGTCCACGCCCCAGTACGCCCCGTAGCCGAGGCCCGCGAAGAGCGCCAGGACCAGTACGAGCACGATCAGACGGGCGCGTCGTCCCTTCTTCTTGGCGGGAGGAGCGGTTTCGTTGGCGGGCATCGCTGTCCTTAGAGGGGCAGGGTGGTCCTGGGAGTGCTGGGAGCAACCATAGGCGCAGGACCGGCTTCGTTGATCCTCCAGGGGTAGAGGTCCGAACGACAGGGGCGAAGAGGCGTTTCACAATGTGGGTATCGCGTAAAGGGCGCGTCAAAGATTAGGTAAAGTAACGAACTACTTGCCGAACTTGTCGCCGGGAGGATCGATCCGCCGGGTGCATTGAGGAGGGCCGCCCACTGACTGTCCACACGCTCAATGAGCTTCTGCTGGTCTGCTCGCTCGTACTGCTCGTCGCCGTCGCGGCGGTGCGCGTCTCTTCACGCAGTGGCCTGCCCAGCCTGCTCATTTACCTCGGCATAGGCGTTGCGATAGGCCAGGACGGCATAGGCAACGTCGTATTCGACAATGCCGAGCTGACGCAGGTCATCGGCTACGCCGCACTCGTGGTGATCCTCGCCGAGGGCGGTCTGGGCACGAAGTGGAAAGAGATCAAGCCGGCCCTGCCGGCGGCGATCGTCCTCTCCCTGGTGGGCGTCGCGGTCAGCGTGGGCGTGACGGCGGCAGGAGCGCATTACCTGGTCGGACTGGAATGGCGGCAAGCCCTCCTGATCGGCGCGGTCGTCTCCTCGACCGACGCGGCGGCCGTCTTCTCGGTGCTGCGGAAGGTCCCGCTGCCCTCCCGGATCACGGGCGTCCTGGAGGCCGAGTCCGGTTTCAACGACGCACCCGTCGTCATCCTGGTGGTGGCCTTCTCCACAGTCGGCCCGGTGGACGACTGGTACGTCCTGCTCGGCAAGATCGCGCTGGAGCTGGCGATCGGCGTCGCGATCGGCCTGACCGTGGGCTTCCTGGGCGCCTACGGCCTGCGGCACGTCGCGCTGCCCGCCTCCGGCCTCTACCCGATCGCCGTCATGGCCATCGCCATCACGGCGTACGCGGCCGGCGCGATCGCGCACGGCTCCGGCTTCCTCGCGGTGTACCTGGCCGCGATGGTGCTCGGGAACGCGAAGCTCCCGCACTGGCCGGCCACCCGGGGGTTCGCGGACGGGCTCGGCTGGATCGCCCAGATCGGCATGTTCGTGCTGCTGGGCCTGCTGGTCACCCCGCACGAGCTGGTCCACGACTTCTGGCCCGCCGTGGTCATCGGGCTGGTGCTCACGATGGTGGCGCGGCCCCTGGAGGTCTTCATCAGCCTGCTGCCCTTCCGGATCCCGTGGCAGGAGCAGGCCCTGATGTCGTGGGCGGGCCTGCGCGGCGCCGTGCCCATCATCCTGGCGACCATCCCGATGGTGTCCGGGATCGAGGGCAGCGACCGCGTCTTCAACATCGTCTTCGTCCTGGTCGTCGTCTACACCCTGGTGCAGGGGCCGACCCTGCCCTGGCTGGCGCGCAAGCTGAACCTCGGCAAGGGGGAGGAGACCGCCTCCGACCTCGGCATCGAGTCGGCGCCACTGGAGAAGCTGCGCGGACACCTGCTCTCCTTCGAGATCCCGCCCGCCTCGCGGATGCACGGCGTGGAGGTGAGCGAGCTGCGGCTGCCGCCGGGGGCCTCGGTCACGCTGGTGGTCCGGGACGCGAAGAGCTTCGTACCGCTGCCGTCGACCGTGCTGCGGCGTGGCGACGAGCTGCTGGTGGTGGCGACGGATCCGGTACGGGACGCGGCCGAGGCGCGGCTGCGGGCGGTGGCGCGCGGCGGCAAGCTGGCGGGGTGGCTGGGCACGGGGAACGGGACCAGATCCCGTTAGAGCGACGTTCCAATTCGCTATTTTCAGTGCGATCTGCCCGGTTTCATCCCTACCCCTAAGCCCCTCACGTGCGAAACTCCCGTTAATCGCAGGTGAAGACACAGGTTGTCAGCGCAATCACAGGGCGTGGTAGTGGGATCCCCTGTACGATGAAGGCACAACAGATCGAACCAACTCTGCCTGACGCAGAGCTGGCGCGACCGCAAAGCGGCCGTGGCTCCCTCCCGCAGTGGGCGCCCAGGTATCACTCGGTTCTGCGCAAGAGGACAGCTCTCGGGGCTCCCACATGTACGGGTGCGGCCGCTCACAAGGCGAAGCACCGTCCGCAGACGGGGACGCTCTACCAGGCAGCGGAAAGGCAAGGCCGTGACATCCGCGGTCACGACCGAAAACTCCGCCCGCCCCGGCTACGGACAGCTCCTGCGCACGCCCGGTGCCCTCGGCTTCGTACTCCCCGGCTTCGCAGCGCGCCTCCCCTTCGGCATGCTGACCATCAGCATCCTGCTGCTGGTCCAGCACACCACCGGCTCCTACGGCGCCGCCGGCATCGTCGCCGCCGTGACCGGCGTCTCGATGGCACTCTCCGCCCCCCTGATGGGCATCTTCACCGACCGCCTCGGCCAGAGCGCCGTCCTGCTCCCCGTGGTCCTCACGCACGCCGCCGCCGTCAGCGGCCTGGCCGCGCTCGCCCTCCTGGGCGCTCCGGTCTGGGCGCTGGCCATCGCCGCCGTCCCCACCGGCGCCTCGGTGCCGCAGGTCGGCCCGATGGTCCGGGCCCGCTGGGCCGCCAAGCTGGAGGGCTCGCCGCTGCTTCCCACGGCCGCCGCCTTCGAGTCCGTCACCGACGAGTTCACCTTCGTCGTCGGCCCGGTCCTGGCGACCGCCCTGTGCACCGGCGTCCACCCGGCGGCCGGCCTGGTCACCGAGGCCACGCTGACACTGCTCGGCGGCCTGCTCTTCGCGGCCCGTCGCGCCACCCAGCCCAAGCCGCACGCCCCGTCGACCACCGGTGAGAAGCGCGCCTTCGCGCTGTCCTTCCCGGGCCTGCGCGTCCTGATCTTCGCCTTCCTCGGGATCGGCGCCGTCTTCGGCGGCATGCAGGTCTCGCTCGCCGCCTTCTCCAGCGAGATCGGCAACCCCGGGGCCAACGGCCTGCTCTACGGCGTCTTCGCCGCCGGCAACATGATCGCCGGCATCGCCATGGGCGCCATCGCCTGGAAGATCGGCCCGCGTCGCCGGCTGATCCTGGGCTACATCGGTCTCACCGCCGCCGCGTCCGTCCTGTGGGCCGCCCACTCGATGATCCTGCTGGGCGCCCTCGGCCTGGTCGTGGGCCTGTTCATCGCCCCGGCGCTGATCACCGGCTACACGATGGTCGAGCAGCTGGTCCCCGCCAACGCCCGGACCGAGGCCTTCACCTGGCTGACCGGGTCGATCGCCTTCGGCCAGGCCATCGCGGTCACGCTGGCCGGCCGTCTGACGGACGCGCACGGTTCCTCGTACGGCTTCCTGGTGCCCATGGCCGCCACCGCGCTCGCGCTGGCCACCCTGCTGGCGCTGCGCGGGAAGCTGGCCCCGAAGGCCCCGAGCCGGGTCGTGAACTCGTCCGGGCCGGCGGCCGCGACCGCCGCTCCGGCCGCCCGTAACCGGGTGAACGAGCGTGGGATGGGTCACCGCGTGCCGGTGACGGTGGACTGATCCGCCGGAATACGTCACCATGGAGCGTCGTTAGCACTCATTGAGTCAGAGTGCCAGGAGGAAATTCGTGCCGACCTACCAGTACCAGTGCACCGAGTGCGGCGAGGGCCTTGAGGCCGTGCAGAAGTTCACCGATGACGCGCTGACCGTGTGCCCGAGCTGCGACGGACGCCTGAAGAAGGTGTTCTCCGCAGTCGGCATCGTCTTCAAGGGCTCCGGTTTCTACCGGAACGACAGCCGTGGCGCCTCGTCGAGCAGCACCCCTGCCTCGAAGCCGGCCGCGAGCTCGTCGTCGTCCACGACGTCGACCGCCGCTGCGTCCTCCTCGACGTCCTCGTCGTCCTCGACCAGCAGCTCCACGTCGGCCGCCTGATCGCTTCACCCTGAGGCCCCGCCCGCCCTGACCGGGCAGCGGGGCCTTCGGCATGCCCGGTTAGGGTGGGCCGCATGGTGAACGCAGAGATCGGTGTCATCGGCGGTTCGGGCTTCTACTCCTTCCTGGAGGACGTCACCGAGGTCCAGGTGGAGACCCCGTACGGGCCTCCGAGCGACTCGCTGTACGTGGGTGAGCTGGCTGGCCGCCAGGTGGCCTTCCTCCCCCGGCACGGACGCAGCCACACCGTCCCGCCACACAAGATCAATTACCGGGCCAACCTGTGGGCCCTGCGCTCAGTCGGCGTCCGCCAGGTGCTGGGCCCGTGCGCGGTCGGCGGCCTGCGGGCCGAGTACGGACCGGGCACGCTGCTCGTTCCCGACCAGCTGGTCGACCGTACGAAGTCCCGTGCGCAGACCTTCTTCGACGGGGAGCCGCTCCCCGACGGTTCCGTTCCCAACGTCGTGCACACCACCTTCGCCGACCCGTACTGCCCGGTGGGCCGGTCCGTGGCGATCGCGGCGGCCCGGGGCCGGGACTGGGAGCCGGTGGACGGCGGAACCATGGTCGTCATAGAGGGGCCGCGCTTCTCCACGCGGGCGGAGTCACGGTGGCACGCCGCCGCGGGCTGGTCGGTCGTCGGGATGACCGGACACCCGGAGGCGGTCCTCGCGCGCGAGCTGGGGCTCTGCTACACGTCGATGGCCCTGGTCACGGACCTGGACGCGGGCGCCGAGACGGGCGAGGGCGTCTCCCACACCGAAGTGCTGAAGGTGTTCGGCGAGAACGTCGGCCGGCTGCGCGAGGTCCTCTTCGACGCGGTGGCGGCCCTGCCGGAGACGGAGTCCCGCGCCTGCCTCTGCACGCACGCGCACGACGGCTGGGACCTGGGCATCGAGCTGCCGTAGTTCCTCCCGAGTCCCTCCTGCCGCGGGCTCCGCGCAGGAGTGTCAGTGACCTCCCCTAGCCTGCGCGCATGGGAAATTGGGGCGGGATGGCCGTGGCGTGTGCCACGGTGGCGGAGCTGCGGGAGTTCGCGGCCGAGGCCGGGTGCGCGGACGTCGACGGCGACGCGGACCTGGGCGGTGGGTGGTCGGCCGTGTACTACCCGGACCAGCCGGACGGCGCCGCGGCGGCGTTGGCCCGGCGGACCGGGGCGCCGGTGCTCACGGTGGCGTACCTCGACAGCGATGTCGGCTTCGTCGAGGCCGCCACCTTCGCCGGAGGCCGTTGGAAGGCGCTGCTCAACCGGGACATGGCCGAGGACTACGAGATACCCGTCGACCGGTTCCCCGTGGAGACGGCCCTGGCGGGCGCCCTCGACTGGGCGGCCGCAGGCGGGCTGACCGCCGACCCGGAGGGGGTGCGGGCGGTCCTCACCGGCTCCGAGATCTGCGCGGAGGAGCTCGCGGCCCGGCTCCTCGGCGCGCTTGGGATCGCACCCGCGGCGCCCGGCGGAGCCGGCGCCTAAGAGGACTGGCGCTCGCGCGTCCACAGCGCCTCCGGCCTGACCGGTCAGGGCTTCGCGCAGGCCTGCCAGGTCCCGGCCGGGCGGTGACCTCGACAATGGCGGCATGAACACCGGACTCCCCCTTGTCGACCGCAGGGTCATCGTCGCCCTGGACTTCGACGACCGCCGGGCGGCCGAGGAGCTCGTCGAGCGCCTCGGCGACGCGTGCGGCTTCTACAAGGTCGGCCTGGAGCTGTTGACCGCAGCGGGTCCCGGACTCGCACGGGACCTCGTCGAGCGGGGGCACGAGGTCTTCCTCGACCTGAAGCTCTTCGAGATCCCGAACTCCGTCGCGGGCGCCGTCCGGGCCGCCGGCGCGCTGGGCGCGTCCATGGTGACCGTGCACGCCATGGGCGGTACGGGGATCATGGCCGCGGCGGTGGAGGCGGCGCGGGAGTTCCCGCGGCTGCGGGTGCTCGCGCTGACCGTGGTCACCAGCGTGACCGCCGGCGACCTCGCCGACATCGGCATCGAGGCGGACACCGAGGAGCAGGTGCTGCGGCTGGCCCGGCTGGCGGTGGGCGCCGGCTGCGACGGGGTCATCGCCTCGCCACGGGAGGCCGGGGCGCTGCGCGCACTGCTGGGGCCGGAGCGGCTGATCGTCACGCCGGGCGTGACCCTGGGCCCGGACAGCGCGGACGGCGGGGCGGACGGCGGGACGGGCGGGCACGCGCGGCTGGGGACTCCGCAGGCGGCCTTCGCGGCCGGGGCCTCGCACGTCGTGGTGGGCCGGTCGATCGCCCGGGCCGCGGACCCGGTGGCCGCGCTGAGGCGGGCCCGGGGCGCCTGGTAACCCTTGCGGGTGAGGGGGTTGTCCACAGGCTGGGGATCGTCCACAGGCTCCGGCGGGATTCCGCGGGAGGCCGGATCGTGAGGGGTGTCCGGGCGACGGGTCCGGGCCACAGCAACTCACTCGGTCTGGTGGTGTTCGTCATGTCCCCTTGCTCCACGGCCTCCACGGCCTCCACGGCTTCCAGGGCTTCTTCGGCTTCCACGCCTTCTTCGGCTTCTTCGATGTCCTCCGCGTGTCCCCCCGCGCGTCCGGTCCCGCCGTTCCCACCGCTTCGCGTGGGGCGGGGCGGGGACTGGCTGCGCCGGGCCGTGCGGCGCAGGCGACGGGTGGCCTCGGCCGGACTGGCCGTCGTGGCGGCGGCCCTCGCGGTGGGCGGTACGGAGGCGCAGGCCTCCCGGGGCGCCGCGCCACCGCCGGCCCGGGCCGCGCAGGGTGGCGCAGCGCCTGCGGCGGTGCGGATGGTGTCGGCCCCGGTGCGCATCGCGGACGCCGCGACGGTGCGGCTGCTGCGGCCCGGGGACCGGGTGGACGTGGTCGCGGCGGAGCGCGCCGGACCGACCAGGGTGGTGGCCGCCGGAGCCCGGGTCGCCGAAGTCCCCCCTCCCGAGCAGGGTGTTGGGGACGGCGGGGCGCTGGTGGTCCTGTCCGTGCCCCGGGACACCGCGCGGGATCTCGTGGGGGCGGGCGCCGTGACGCGACTGGCGGTGACATTGTGTTGATTCGCACACGGGGCCGGTCAATTCGCCTTGACGTGAGGGGCGATTGGACACGGTGTGCCCGGACTGCCGTAGCTTTCGGAACCGTTGGCTCCGTGTTCGGCAGATATGAAGAGAGGCTCAGTCGTGAGCGAGAACAAGAAGGAGAGCGTGCTGGCAGGCTTCAAGGCCTTCCTGATGCGCGGCAACGTGGTCGACCTGGCGGTGGCCGTGGTCATCGGCGCCGCGTTCACGAACATCGTGAACTCGGTGGTCAAGGGGCTCATCAGCCCGATCATCGGCGCGGTGGGTACGCAGAGCCTGGACGGCTACAAGTCCTGCCTCAAGAGCCCTTGCGGCGTCGGCCCGAACGGCCAGCCGACGGGTGTCGAGATCCTCTGGGGCTCGGTGCTCAACGCCACGCTGACCTTCGTGATCACGGCGGCGGTCGTCTACTTCCTCATGGTCCTGCCCATGTCGAAGTACCTCGCGCGGCAGGAGGCGCGCCGCAAGGCGCGGGAGGGCGCACAGGAGCTCGTCGAGATCACCGAGCTGGAGGTCCTCAAGGAGATCCGGGACGAGCTGGTCGCGCAGCGTGCCAACGGCGTCGGCAGCGGCCGGTCGGGTTCGCACGACGGGTTCTGACCGGTCCGGCCGGTGCGACCGCACCGGCGGCCCCGGCCGGTCAGATGTGGTGCGGAGGCTTCTCGTCGAGGAAGCGGGCCAGGTCGGCCGCGCTTCCGCCGGCGGGCGGCCGCTCGCCCCAGCCCCGGTCGGTGTCGTCCGAGGACTGCCGGTCGAGCGGGTCGTCGAAGTCCAGCTTCGGCTTCGGCCGGGGCCGGTCGGCCCCAGCGGCGGGGGCGGGACGCGAGGAGTGCGGGTCGGAGGCGGGGGCGCTGCTCATGCCTCCAGGGTACGGCCGCCCCTGGCTGCGGCCCCGCTCAGCTGGGGGCCTCGGCGCCCTTGCGGGCGCAGAACCACCAGCACAACGCGAGGCAGCTCGCGTAGAAGCCGGTGACGGCGCCCGCCTCCATCTCCGACTGCTTCAGGGTCGCGGCCTGCACCTCGGGCCCCATGCCCTCGGCCTCCCGCATGTGCCGGTCCCGGAAGATCACCGGGATCTGCCGGAAGGTCGAGCCGTTGCCGAGGCCGGAGAAGGCGAAGGCCGCCAGGAAGCCGGGGAAGAAGGCCCAGAAGCTGCCCTGGTCCCCATCGGACGGCAGCGCGAAGATCACCACGACCAGGGCGGCGGCCATCCCGACGAAGGACAGCAGGGTGACCCGGGCGCCGCCGATCTTGTCGGAGAGCCAGCCGCCGGCCCAGCGCATGAGCGCGCCGATGAAGGGGTCGATCCACGCAGAGGTGGTGGCCTGGTAGCCCTGCGCCTCGAAGTTGTTCTTGATCAGCAGGGGCAGGCCCGCGGCGAAGCCGATGAAGGACCCGAAGGTGTCGACGTAGAGCCAGGTCATCAGCCAGTTGTGCTTGCGCTTGGCCCGCCTGGTGCTGACCCAGCCGGACTCCGGTCCCGGAGGCACCCCGCGGCAGAGGAGAAGGCACCGTCGGGCCACGGGACAAGGTCCCGTCGCCCCCCGTGCGTTGGTCCGCTGCCCCGGTCTGTCGCACGGCCGCCGCCCGGGGCACAGCGGCGCCGCCGGCAGCGCGTCCGGCCTGCCGAAGGGCGGTTCCTCTGGTCTCCTGGCCGGTATGGCCTACTCCCCCATGACCGCGCGCAGCCGCCACGAGGACCACCGCGCGGCCACCCCGCTGGAGCTGTTCTTCGACCTCTGCTTCGTCGTGGCGATCGCGCAGTGCGGGCAGCGGCTGGTGCACTCACTGGCCGAGGGCCATCCCGTCACCGGGGTGATCGGCTACTTCTTCGTGTTCTTCGGCGTGTGGTGGGCGTGGATGAACTTCACGTGGTTCGCCTCCGCCTACGACTGCGACGACGTGCCGTACCGGATCGCGACCCTGGTGCAGATCGCCGGCGTCCTCGTCTACGCGGCCGGCGTGAGCCGCGCCTTCGACGAGAACGACTGGACCGTCGCCGTCGTCGGCTACATCATCATGCGCGTCGCGCTGACGGCGCAGTGGCTGCGGGCGGCCTCCGGGGAGACCGGCACGGCCCGCACGGCGGCGCTGAAGTACGCGGCCGGACTGGTGGTCTGCCAGCTCGGCTGGGTGGCGCTGCTGTTCGCCCCGAACGACTGGAAGCGGTGGCTGTTCCTGGTCGTGGCCGCCTGCGAGCTGCTCGTTCCGGTGATCGCCGAACGCGGCCACCAGACGCCCTGGCACGCCCACCACATCGTGGAACGGTACGGCCTGTTCACCATCATCGTGCTCGGCGAGACGATCGCCGCGAGCACGGTCGCGGTCAAGTCGGCGCTCGACGAGCACGAGGCCCTCGACCTGCTGCTGCCCATCGCCGCGGGCGGGCTGCTGATCGTGTTCGCCGCGTGGTGGATCTACTTCGCCGTACCGATGCACGAGCACCTGACCTCCAACCGCGAGGCGATCCCGTGGGGGTACGGCCACCTGCTGATCTTCGCCTCGGGTGCGGCGATCGGCGCGGGCATCGAGGTCGCGGTGGAGCACGCGGTCCACAAGGCGCACATCTCCCAGCTCGCGGCCAATGCGGCCGTGACCGTGCCGGCCGCGCTGTTCCTGCTGACGGTGTGGCTGCTGCACTCCCGCCACTTCAAGCGCGGCCTGGCGCAGCAGTTGGTGCTGCCGGTCGCCGCCGTGGTGACGCTCGCGTGCGCGTGGACGGGCCCGTACGCGGTGCTGTGGGCGGGGCTGGTGTCGGCTGCCACGGTCGCCGTGGGCGTGACGCTGTCGGCGCGAACGCACCTTTGACACCTGCGGCGCGTTGCCGGGCTCTCCCCGGACGGCGCCTCAAACGCCGGCGGGACTGAAACAGCCGGGCCGCCGCCGACCGTCACCCCGGCGCCCCCGCAGCCGTTTCCAGGCCATGACACTCCCCCCGCAACGTCCCGGCGAAGACCCCGGCAGGGAACTGGCCGAGGCCGGCTTCTGGCAGCAGCCCCCCGCCCACCGACTCGCCGCGTTCGCCCGCCTGCGGGCCGTAGGCTCGCCCGTCTTCGTCCCCGAAGGGCCCGGGCACTGGGCCCTCGTCCGGCACGCCCAGGTACAGGAGGCCAGTCGCCTCCCCAAGGTCTTCGCCAGCGCCCCCGGTGTGACCACCCCCGAACCGGCCCGCTGGGTCCGTGCGCTGTTCGGTGACTCGATGGTCAATCTGGACGGCCCCGACCACGCCCAGCTCCGCAAGATCGTCCAGCGGGCGTTCACGCCCCGCCTGCTGGCGGCGGCCGAGGAGGACATCCACGCGGTGGCGGCCCGCATCGTGGACGACGTGCTCGCCGACGAACCGGACGAGTTCGTCTCGGCGGTGGCCTCCCGGCTGCCCCTGGACGTCATCTGCAACATGATGGGCATCCCGGAGCACTACCGCGCCGAGATCGCCGACCGCGTCAACCACGCCTCCGAGAACATCGGCGTGGAACGGGGCCTGACGGCCCGGCTGCGGATGCCCGGGCGCGGGCTGCGTGCGCTCGCCCGCATGCAGCGGATGGTGGCGGGCATCGGCCGGGAGCGGCGCAAGAACCCCACCGACGACCTGATCTCGGCGCTGGTCTGCGCGAACGTGGACGGCCAGGCCCTCGGCGCCCGCCAACTCGGGGCCTTCTTCTCCCTCTTGATGGTCGCCGGGGTGGAGACCACCCGCAATGCGATCACTCACGGGCTGACGCTGCTCACCGACCACCCGGACCAGCGGGACCTGCTGCTCTCGGACTTCGAGAAGTACGCGGACGGCGCGGTGGACGAGATGATCCGCCACTCGACGCCGATCATCCAGTTCCGCCGGACGGTGGCCGCCGAGCACACCATGGACGGGCACGTGTTCCGGCCGGGCGACAAGGTGGTGCTGTACTACGCGTCCGCCAACCGCGACGAGGCGGTCTTCCCCGATCCGGACGCCTTCGACATCACCCGCTCGCCCAATCCGCACCTGGGGTTCGGCGGCGGCGGCCCGCACTTCTGCCTGGGCGCGCACCTGGCCCGGGTGGAGATGAAGGCGCTCTTCCGCGAGCTGCTCACCCGGCCGGTCGGGCTGCGCGCGGTGGGGCTGCCGGACCTGGCGGGGTCGAACTTCGACAACCGGGTCCGTTCGCTCAAGTTCGCCTTCGAACGCCCCTGACGCCGCCCGGGAAGGAGCGGGACCGGCCACCGGGCAGGCTGGGGGCCCGGCGGCCGGAGCTGGTGGTGGCGGCACCCGGGGCGCGGCTACTTCTGCAGGCGCCGCACGGCGAGGACGCAGTGGGCGCTGCCCGCGAGCACGGACTCGTCGCCCGCGAACGCCTGCAGGGTCTCCGCGTCGACCGGCTGCCCGGGGACCGCCTCGGGCCAGGCGCGCGTGGCGAACAGGAAGTAGGCCTGCCCGCTCTCGTCCGCGGCGGCGACCCACTCGTCGGGGGCGGTGCACTGCGCGTTCATCCCGGGGAGGGTGAGCGCGATCTGGTTGCCCTCCAACAGGATCTGCACCGGGAAGGCGGCCGGGTTGCGGGTGCCGTCCATGACGACGTCGCCGATGGGCAGGCCGATCTCCTCCAGCAGCCCGCGGGCCGCCGCCTCTCCGGCCTCCCGGCCCTTGGGGCCGTCACCGAGGGTGTAGGCGAGGAGGTACGGGATGTCGTGCGCCTCGGAGGGGTCGCCGATCCAGGCGAGCACCGAAAGGGTGCCGAGCTGGGACCTGTCGATTTCGGCTTGAGTAGAAGTCATGCGCCGCACCCTAGTGGTCCCGCCCCCGGCCCTTTCACGGCCTTTCACCCGGGCGGGCTAGACCTCCCAGAATCCCCCTCCGGAATTCGTCTGCATGTTCGCGTCCTGGTACTGGAGGCGCACAATGCGCGCGTTTTCCGGGATTTCGAACACCACCCATCCCTCGGCCCGCTCACCCACCTCCAGGGAATCGAAGACGAGTGGTTTGCCGGTGGTCAGCTCGCCGGTGGACACCACCGGGTGGCGCCCGCCCGCGCTGTCGTGCGCCCACACGCGTCCGAGCGCCCCGTACGAGGCCCCGCCCACGTTGACGAAGGACATCTGGGCGGCCACCCAGCGCTTGCCGGCGGGCGGGGCGTAGTTCTTCTCGACGCTGATCGCCGGGTCCACGTACGCGGCCAGCACGGCCTGGAGGTGCCGCCCGACCTGCGCACCGTCCACCCGTACGGAGTCACCCACATGGGCGGCCTTCGCGGCGGGCCGTACGGGTGCCTCCCCGCCCGGCGCCCCGTCGTCCACCGGGACGGCGGGCGCCACGGCCGGGGCGAGCGCGGATTCCACGGGAGCGCTCTGGCAGGCCGTGGCACCGAAGAGGAGGAGCGGGAGAAGGGCGGCGGCGAGGACGGGGGTGTGGCGACGGGCGGCGGACTGGCGCATTCAGGATCCCTTCGGGGATGTATTTCGGTCAGTCTCACGCGCCCGAGCAGGCAATTGCACTCACCGACACGAGTGCGCCCGGGGGGTGCGTGCGGCCGGTCGCGGCCAACTGCCAGCACAATGCGTTCCGGCGGATTCCCGTCACCCCGATCCATCTGGAGGAAGAATGCGCATGTCCGGCCGCCGAATGGCACTGGCAGCCCTCTCCGCACTGGCCGCCACGACGGTATTCACCGTCCCGGCCGGGGCCACCGTTTTCGACCAGGGCATTTCCGTACACCCTGAGGCTCACCTCACGCAGGACGGCGGCGTCATCCTTTCCGGCACCTACCACTGCGAGCAGGCGTCACCCATGGGGGCGATGCAGATCAAGGCGACCCTCGTACAGGACGGCACCCGGCTCAGCCTCGGTGCGGAAGAGGTCGTCTGCGACGGCGCGGAGCGCAGGTGGGTCGCCCACGCGCCGGGCTCCTTCGTGCACGTCCACCCGGGTCACGCGACGGTCACCGGGGAGCTCCAGGAGATCCGGCTCTCCGGCCTCATGCCGCGGTCGGTCACCACCGTCGCCCAGGACAGCGAGGACGTCGAGGTCCGCGAGGGGCACTGAGCGACCGCGCGACAAGGGGCCCGTGGCACGCGCCCGCCCGTCCGGTGGCCGCCGCTGCCGGGACCGGGCTCCCGGCCCGGCAGCGCCGGCCACCGTCAGCGGCACTCGGGTGCGACGTCCGTCATCGACATGAAGGCCACCGACCGGCACTCGGCGTCCGCGTGCGGACGCCCTGTCGTCCAGTCCACGACGGTCGGCGCTCCGGCCACCAGCAGGACCAGCGCCAGGACTCCCGTCACGGCGGCCTTGCTCAGCCCGCGCACAACACGATCCGTTCCATGGACCGCATCATCACCCCACCAGCGGCACCTCACAACCCGGGGTGACCGGCAGGTCACTCGGCGCTCCGGGGGCGGCCGCCGACGGTGAACTCGCACCACACCGCCTTGCCGTCGCCCCGGGACTCCACACCCCAGTGCGTGGCCAGCGCGTCCACCAGCAGCAGCCCGCGCCCCGTGGTGGCCGCCTCCCCCGGGGTGCGCCGGCGCGGCCACACGCTGGAGCGGTCCTTGACCCACAGCCGGATCCGCCGGACCGGCTCCGGCAGCACCTCCATGGTCAGCACCGCCCCGCCGTCGGTGTGCAGGAGGGCGTTGACCAGCAGCTCCCCGGCGGCCAGCTCCACGTCGTCGGCGAGCTCGGGCATGCCCCAGTCGCGCAGGGCCTGGCGCAGGGCGTACCGGGCCTCCGAGAGGCCTTCGGGGTCGGCCTGGTGGACGTACTGGTGGATGCGCGGTGCCCGATGGGTGCCCGGGTCGGGGGCCCGGCGCAGCACCAGCAGGGCCACGTCGTCCCCGGAGCCCCAGCGCTCCCAGAGCCGGTCCGAGAGGTGGTCGGCGAGCGCCTCGGGCGCCTGCGGACCGCTGCGCACCGCCTGCGCCAGGGCTTCCATGCCCTGGGTGATGGTCGTGCCCGGCTCCTCCACCAGGCCGTCCGTGCACAGCACGAGCGTCTCCCCGGGGACCAGGTCGAGCCGGGTCTCTGGGAACTCCTCCTGCTCGAAGACCGAGGCCAGCCCCAGCGGCAGGCCGCCGCGCACGTTGGGCCAGCCGGTACGCCCGTCCGTGTGCCGGATCAGCGGTCCGAGATGGCCCGCGCGGACCGCCCGTACGCCTCCGGTCTCCAGGTCCACCTGCGCGTACATGCAGGTGGCGAAGCGCTCGGTGTCCAGTTCGGCGAGGAAGCGCGAGGCCCGGGCCAGCACGGTGGACGGCGGATGGCCCTCCCCCGCGTAAGCCCGCAGCGCGATCCGCAGCTGGCCCATGATGGCCGCCGCGTGCGTGTCGTGGCCCTGTACGTCGCCCACCACGATGCCGACGCGGTCGCGGGGCAGCGAGATCACGTCGTACCAGTCGCCGCCGACCTCCCGCCCGCTCCAGGCGGCGTGGTAGCGGACCGCGATCTCACCGCCGGTGATGTCCGGGATCCGGCGGGGCAGCATGGCGGCCTGCAGGCCCGTCGCGAACTCCCGCTCCTGGTCGAAGAGGAGCGCCCGCTGGAGGGACTGGGCCACGATGCCGGCCAGGCCCAGGCACAGGTTGCGCTCCTCCGGGCTGAACTCGCTGCGCCGCCGGTAGAAGAGGACCAGCCCGCCGATGGCCTTGGCCTGCGCGATCAGCGGCAGGTAGGCGGCCGCGTCGAACCGGATCCGGCTCAGGTAGTCCGCGAGGAGCGGGAACTCGCCGCCGAGCTCGGCGAGCGAGGTGACGAAACGTGCCTGCCGGGTGAGCACCGCGTGCGACAGCGGCAGCGAACCGTCCAGCCGGGTGAACCGCCGCTCGCTGAGGACCTCCAGCGACTCCCCGCTCAACGCGATGATCTTGATGGTGCCGCCCTCGACCAGCCCCAGGGCCAGCCCGTCCGCACCCAGCCGCTCCAGCGCGCCCGCCCCCGTCAGCGCGGCCGTGACGTCGTCCACCGTCACCGCCCTCGACAGGGCCTCCGTGGTCCGCTGCACGATCGTCGTCTGCTGGGCGCGGGCCGCCTCCAGCTTGCGCAGCAGCGTCGCGTGGGCCAGCTCCGCCGTCGCGTCCCGGACGATCCCCACGATGCGCTGCGACTGGCCGCCGCCGTCCCGCAGGATCCGGCCCGAGGTGTGCGTCCACTGGTCGAGGCCGTCGCGCCGCTGCACCGTGAAGTACGCGCCGTAGGTGTCCCCGCCGCTCTCCAGGACCCCGGCGATGGTCTCGTTCAGCCGGACCCCGTCCTCGGGCGGGATGTGCAGCCCGACCCCCTCCGGGGTGCCGTCGAACTCCTCCGGCCGCAGGTCGAAGACGTCCATCGCGGCCTCGTCCAGCACCACCGTCCCGGCGTCCAGGTCCCACTCGAAGCTGCCCATGCCGTTCAGCGCGAGCCGCTCCCCCGGCGCGGTCACGGGGGGCCGCCGGACCGGCTCCGCTCCCTCGCGCTCCGCCGCTGCCACCTCCACACCACCTAACGGCCGGGCCAGCACGGCTGCGAGATCAGCCGCTCCCACTCCTCGTCAGGATGCCCCGGGAGGGTGCGCCCGGCCTCCCGCCAGCGCTTGACGACCGACAGGTAGATCGTGGCCTGGTCGGCGGCCGGGGCACTCGCGTACGGACTCCCGTACGGGCCCGCGTACGGAGCCGCGTGCGGGGCGCGCTCGAACCCGCCGGCCCTGGCCGTCGTGGCGGGTTGTTCCGCGCGGCTGGCGGGAATGCGTACCCAGCCGCGGCCCTGTGCTCGCTCCGCGCTCATCACGGACCCCTTTCACCGCGGATCTCACCGCAGATACGTCGTCGGATGCCCTGGGGGTACCCCCGGAGGACGCCCGGGGTAAGCAGCCCTGTCGAACCGGGCGACACCGGTGGAGCCCGGCCGCGGACCCCGGGCGCCGAGGCGCTTGCGGACTCCTCTCACCAGTCTCCCCGCCGTGAAGCCCGCGCCGTGCACGAATCGCATGGAAGGGCCGAATGAGGGAGCCGTCAGCAGCCCCGCGAAGAACAGCCCGGGCCACGAGGACTCGAAGCAGGGGCTCAGCTCCGGCGCCCGGCTGTGCCCCACGGTCCCCAGGCCCGCCCGCAGCCCCGCGTCGAGCAGTTCCAGCCGGGCCAGGTCCGGCACGAAGCCGGTGGCCGCGATGACGTGCGCGACGTCCAGGACCACGGACTCCCCGGCCCGGGTCGACAGCCCGAGCCGGGTCCGCTCGCCCACCGCGACCGCCCGGTGCAGCCGGTGCCCGAGCAGCACGGGGACGCGCCGCTCGAAGCGGTCGCGCAGCCACCAGGCGCCGGCCGGCCCCAGCGCGGTCGCCGCGATCCGCTCCCGGGTGGACGCGGGCAGCCGGCGCACCGCCCAGGGCAGCTCCGACCACACCCAGCTGCGCCAGCCGGTGCCGAGGCCGTTGTGCGGATCGCGCAGGGCGCGCAGCGCGGGCCGGTCCAGGGGCTGCGGGACGGTGTTCCAGTTCAGCCGGGAGCGCCGGGCGACCAGGCACGGCCGGGCGCCCTGCTCGGCCAGCAGGGCGGCGGTCTCCAGGGCGGCCTGCCCGGCCCCGAGCACGGCGACCTCGCGGCCGGCGAAGCGGGTCAGGTCGCGGTGGCCGCTGCTGTGCGAGTAGTGGGCGGGCGGGAGCTCGCGCAGCCCCTCGGGGTGGTGGACGAAGGGCATCACCCCGACCGCGAGGGCGACCGTGCGGGCGAGCAGGGGCGGTCCCTCGGCGGTGCGGACGCGGAAGCCGTCGCCCTGCGGGGTCACCTCCGTGACGGTCACCTCCTCCACCTCCGGTGCGGCCTGCCGGGCGAACCACATCCCGTACGCGCTGAACGTGTCGATCGGCAGCGGAGTGCCGTGTTCCGCGGCCAGTCCGCGCGTGGCGCAGTAATCGGCGAGGGTGTGCCGCCCGTCCGGCGCGGACAGGTTGGAGGACCAGGGCTCCGACTTCAGGTACATGCCGTCGGGCATGTGGTCGCGCCACGAGGCCATGGGCCGGCCCAGCAGCCGTACGCCGAGCCCCGCGTCCGCCGCGTGGGCGGCGATGGACAGCCCGTACGGGCCCGCACCGATCACCACGAGATCGTCGATCCGCGTCACGGCCGCTCCTCCAGCTCGATGGTCCCCGGCCCGGCCCGGTCCGCCGCGCCGGCCGTGGTCAACGCGTCACCAGCTCGTCCGGCTCGGCCGACGCCTCCGGCGGGACGGGACGGGAGGCGGGGCCGGAGGCCGGAGCGGAAGCGGGCGCGGGAGGGGGAGGGGGAGCGGCGGTCGGCTGCTCCCCGCGCTGGCGGGGCGTACGGACGACCGCGCGCGCCGTGCGGCGGCCCTGCGCCGGGACCCCGCGCAGGACCCGTACCCCCTTGCCCGCACCGCGCCCGAGGAAGGCGCCGAGCATCGCCAGGAACGGCAGCAGGTCGTCGGCGGCGAACCACGCCGTCTCGACCCCGCCGCCCCGCCCCGGCCGCACGGGCCGGTCCGCCGGCGCCGGCTGCGCGCCGGCTGCCGCGCCGTGGTGGTCCGGGCGGGCCTCCGGCTCCGGCTCGGGCTCCGCCGCCCGCCGCGGGCCGGTCCGCTGGCCGGCGACCACCGGCGGGACCTGATCCACGGCACCGTCCGGCCGGCCGGCCGCCGCTGCCGGACCGACAGAGCCCACCACGTGCTCCGCCGCCCGGCGGCGCGGCAGCGCACCGCCCCGGACCGCCGCCAGCAGCGCGTAGTTCTCGGCGACGAACACCCGGCCCGGACCGCCCGAGGGCCGCGGGACCCGTTGACCCGTCAGATCCAGGTACATCGCCTGGACCACGTCCAGTCCGGCCGCGTCCGTGAACAGCCGGAACTGCGCGCCCGGCCGGGGGTTGAAGTCCACCAGCCGGAAGCACCCCTGCTCGTCCCGGCGGAAGTCCAGGTCCAGGATCCCGTGGTAGCCCAGCCGTTCGGCGAGCCGCAGCGCCGCCGCCTCCACCGCCGGATCCGGCAGCCAGCGCCCCACCGCCGTCAGCCCCGTCCGCACCGGCCAGGACAGCTCCTTGCGGCCCGATCCCGCGAGCAGCGGACGCCCGCCCCGGGCGAAGGCGCCGTGGAAGAACCAGTCGGTGTCGGGACCGGCCGGCAGGAACCGCTGGAGCAGCAGCCGGCTGCCGGCCTCCGCGGAGCGTTCGTACAGCCGGCGCGCCTCGGCGGCGGTGTGCACCAGCGTGGTGCTCCGCAGCCCGTCGGCCCCGCTGGGCAGCAGCCAGGGCCGGCTCCACTTGGCGACCACCGGCAGGCCGAGCCGCCAGGCCGCCTCGGCCGCCTCGGCCCCGCTCGCCGGGATCACGGTCTCCGGGTGCGGGACGTCCCAGCGCGAACAGAGCCGCGACAGCTCGGCCTTGTCGGCCACCCGGGCGGGCAGGTTGTCGGGCTGATGGGGGATCCGGAACCGTTCGTGGAGCATGGACGCGACCCGGGACACGGCGATGGCGCTCAGGTCGTCCATGGCGATGAGCACGGCCTGACGGCCGATCCGCTCCGACACCCCGGTCAGGCACTCCAGCAGCGCCTCGGGCGCCTCCGGGTCCAACCCGCCGGCCGGCCCGGCGTGCACGGCGCGCAGGTACCGCGAACGCCCCATGGGACCTCCCCCGGCCTCGACGACGGCATGGACCTCCACGCCTTTGCGGCCAAGGGATCTGACGGCGCCGAGGGTTCCGTGGTGGAACGGATTCCGATCGAGTCTGAGCACGACGGCGGGCACATGGTTGAGATACGCGTGCATGGCAACGGTGTCTTTCACCTAGTCGGACCAAGCGGGGGTGGTGTGCACCTGCTAATGGCCTACGCGGCAGTCACCGAACAGGCCATTCGTCAGATCTGATGCCTAACGTCTTTCGTAAGCACACCGATTCAGGAAAGCTCGGGAGACGCCATGCCCAGACCACGCCGCCGACTGGCGAGCACCTGCATCGGTACGGTCACGGCCGGACTGCTCGCCACCGGGGCCGCGCTCGCGGCTCCCGGTGAGAACCGGTCCGAGGGCTCCGACATCGCCATGGGCGCCTACCTCGACTTCGGGCCGCCGGGAGTGGCCCGGATCCCGCACCTGTCGAACTGGCTGGGCGGCAGGGAGATCCGGGTCGGACACACCTATCTCCCCGGTGACCAGTGGGCCGGCATCGAGGGCCGGGTCTCGTTCCTGGAGGACTGGGCCGAATGGCGCCAGGCCGAGGACGACCGGATGTTCGTCCTCAACGTGCCCATGCAGGAACGGAACGAGGGCGGCGTGCCCGACTACGAGGTGGCCCGGCTGATCAGGGCGGGCGCCGACGGGGACTACGACCGGCACTTCCGCCGGCTCGCCAAGCGGCTGGTGGCGCTGGGCGTTCCGGACACGGTCATCGTGCTCGGCTGGGAGATGAACGGCGCCACCTACACCCACCGCTGCGCGCCCGACCCGGAGAACTGGAAGGCGTACTGGAAGCGCATCGTCACCACGATGCGCGCGGTGCCCGGAGCGGAGTTCAAGTTCGACTTCGCCCCGAACCGGGGTACGGACAACATCGGCTGGACGAAGTGCTACCCGGGCGACGACGTGGTCGACATCATCGGCATGGATTCGTACGACCAGGCCCCCGGCAGGACCTTCGACGACCAGATCACCCAGCCGTACGGGCTCCAGAAGCACGTCGACTTCGCGAAGGAACACGGCAAGGAGATCTCGTACCCGGAGTGGGGGCTCTTCCGCCGCGGGGACAATCCGGAGTACGTACGCCGCATGCTGAAGTGGATCGAGCAGCACAAGCCGCTCTACCACACCATCACCGACTACTGCCCGCACGGCGTGTGGCAGTGCAAGCAGAACCCGGAGTCCGCGAAGGTCTTCCGCGACGCGCTGACGCCCGAGCGGCCCGGCCCGGTGATCCCGACCCCGGTGGTGCCCACGCCCGTGATCCCGACCCCGGTGGTCCCGACCCCCGTGGTGCCCACGCCGGTCGTGCCCACGCCGTCGGTCCCGACGCCCCAGATCCCGACGCCCCAGAGCCCGACCCCGCAGATCCCCACGCCCTCGGTCCCCACTCCCGACATCCCGACGCCCCAGGTCCCGACGCCCCAGGTCCCCAAGCCCTCGCCCGTGGCCCCCGGCCCCGTGACGCCGAGCCCGGTGACCCCGAGCCCGCTCGTCCCCACGCCGGTCACCCCGAGCCCGGAGGTCCCGGCGCCCGTCAGCCCGAGCCCCGACGTCCCGGCACCCGTCACCCCGAAGCCCGAGGTCCCGCTGCCGGTCACGCCCAGCCCGCTCGTCCCGACACCCGAGGTGCCCAAGCCGTCGCCCGAGGTCCCGGGCCAGTCGCCCTCGCCCTCGGTCCCGCCCGTCGTGCCCACGCCCGCCGTGCCGAAGCCCGACCCCATGCCGCCGAAGCCCCTGCCGCAGCCGCAGCGGCCGCCGGTCAACAGCTCGCAGTGGTGCGTGCCGCTCAACTTCGGCGAGTGGCTCTCCAAGCTGGTCGGCAAGCAGTCGGTCTGCATCACCTTCGACTGGGGCAAGGACTTCGGCTTCTGGCCCTTCTAGACGGGTCATCGCACCCGCAGTTCGTTGAGCCGCGCCCGCCAGTCCCTGGCGGCCGGCAACGCCTCCCTCAGCGCGTCCACCGCCCGCTCGCGCCCCGTCAGCTGCGACTCGTGCAGCCGCAGCAGGGGCGCGAGCGCGCTGGTGGCCAGCAGGAACCGCTGGTTCACGACCGTCTCGGGCCGCCAGTGGTTCTTGTACGGCTCGTTGCCGCGCAGGAAGCTCACCACCGGCCTGCCCTCGGCGAGGGCCCGCCCGGCCTCGTAGCGCAGCAGCAGCGTCGCCACGTCCACCTTCCGGGTCCGCAGGTCCGGGTCGGCCCCGTAGAGGTAGCCGCCGCTGAGTCCGGCCGACAGCAGCGTGACGTTGGCCGCCACCACCTTCCCGTCCAGCCGGAACTCCGTCAGCCGGCCCTCCCCCGCCCGCACCATCCGCCGAGTGGCCCGGGTCAGGTGCTCGGCGAAGCGGGGCCTCAGGTGTTCGGGGGTCACCCCGCGGCCGCGCCACTGCTTCTCGTGCAGCCGCAGCAGGGTCCGTACGGCACGCGGCACTTCCTGCTCGGTGACCTCGTGCTCCTCGATCCCGGCCGCGTCGGTCTTGCGCAGCTTGGCCCGCACCCGCTGGGCGCCGGAGGCCGGCATGCGTTTGACCAGCTCGTCGAAGGGCAGCGTGGGCAGTTCCATGCACGTGGAGTCGGCGAGCCGGGCGCGGACCCCGGGCCACTGCCGGTACAGCTCCTCGGCGGCCGCACCGGGACGCACCTCCCGCAGGTCGACGACGGCCCGGCGGCCGGCCCGGTGCAGCCCGTGGGCCAGCGCCGGGACGACCTGCTCGGCGTGCTCCGCGGCTACGAGCACGTCGAAGTAGTCGGTGATGGGGCCGCCGAGCGGCACCAGCAGCGGCATCGGCCGGTGGACGAGCATCAGTGCGGCCGCGCCGACCAGTTCCTCGCCGCGCCGGACGAGGACGATCCGGAGCCGGCCGTCCTTCCCGTACGACAGCCACCAGGAGTGCAGCCAGGCGTGGCTCTGGAAGGGGGTGGCGGTGGGACAGCCGCGGAAGAGCCGGTTCCACGGCTCCTCCAGCGCGGCGAACTGCCGGGGGTCGCGGCACAGCGTCACCGACAGGGCCCCGGCGGAGCCCGGACTCATCGCACGGACTCCTTCTCCTTGGCCGAGGTGGGCTCACCCTGGGCGGGGAGTGAGGCGTACTCCTCGACCGGGGACGCCACCGCGGGCTCGGCCAGCGCCGCGGCCACGGCCCGGGCCGGGGCCTGGACCGCGGGCCCGTCCCCGGGCTCCTCGGAGCGCCGCGCCCGGCCCGGGCGGGCGAGCAGCCACAGCCCGCCGAGCAGCCCGCCGGCGCACATCCCGACGGCGCCGCTGATGGCGGCGGACGGGGAGGCGGGCTCGGTCGGAGCCACGGCCTGGTTGAAGAGGAGCAGCTGGACCCCGGTGTTCTTGGCGGCCTGGTTGCTGCTGAGCGACAGGGCGTCGGCCACCGCGTTCGCGATGTCGGCGGCCTCGGACGGGCTCTTCGAGGTGCCCGTGATGGCGATCATCGGGGACTCGGGCGAGGTCTCGGCCCGCACCTGGGTCCGCAGCTGACGGGCGGTGATGCCCGCTCGGGGCTGGGCGTAGCCGAGGGTGGAACTGCTGGTGGCGATCCGGGCGTACGCCTGCGCGAAGCCGAGGGCGGTGGCCGGCTCGGTGGTCTCGTCGGGCACGGCGACGACATAGCTGGTGGCGGCGTACTCGGGGGCCTTAAGCACCCCGTACGCCCCGCCCGCGGCCAGCCCCAGCACGGCGCACACGGGCAGCGGCCACCAGGCGGGGGGCTTCGGCAGCCGCCGCCGCGACTTCCGCTCGGAGCGGTGGTCCGGCTTCCGCTCGGCGGTCTTCCTCTCGGCCTTCTGCTCCGACTTGTGCTCGGGCTTCTTGTCGGACTTCTTCTGATCGGTCGTATCGGCCATGAGCGTGCTCGCTTCCTGGGTGGAGGGTGGTTCGGGGAGGGGACGGTTCAGCCGGTTCCGGTCGGTTCCGCCGGTCCGGGGCCCGCCGGCTCGCGCCGGGCACCGACGACGGTTCCGGTGGCGGCCCCGGCGCCGGGCACCCGCCCGGGCCCGGCGGCGCCCGGGACCGACGGTTCCGGCAGCGCCGGGTCCCGGCCGGCGGGGCCCGGCGGACTCGACGGGCCCGGAGCGCCCGGAGCGGGCTGCGCGCCCTGAGCGCCCGGACTCCGGGCGGCTCCGGCGGTGCCCGGCGCGGCCGAGAGGGCGAGGTCGTACACGTCCAGCAGCTGCCGCGCGCTGCGGGCGATGTCGTAGCGGCGGACCACCGGCGGCGGGGGCAGCCGGCGCGCTCCCGCCTCCATGTGCCCGCGCAGCGCCGCGACCAGTTCTTCCGTGCCGGTACCGATGCGGCGGGCCCCGGGGGCCTGGGCGGCGGGCAGGTCGTCGATGGCCGGGCAGGTCACGTGCAGGACGGGGAGTCCGGCGGCCAGCGCCTCCACGACCGCGAGCCCGAAGGCCTCCTCCCGCGACGGGGAGACGAAGACGTCCATGGCTGCCAGCAGCGCCGGGATGCCCGGGGTGCGGCCGTCCGCGCTGTCGCCCAGCGGGTCCCGCTCCCCCAGCAGGTGGATCCGGCTCTGCGCGCCGAGCTCGGCGGCCAGCCGGCGCAGCCCCGCCCGCTCCGGCCCGTCCCCGGCCAGCAGCAGGTGCGCTCCCGGCAGCGCGGCCACGGCCCGCACCAGGACGTCGAACCGCTTGCCCGGGACCAGCCGCCCGACGCCGCCGACGACGAAGGCGCGTTCGGGCAGGCCGGTCCGGGCCCGGGTGGAGCGCCGGACGCCCTCCTCGAAGCGGAAGCGGACGGCCTCGATCCCGTTCGGGACGACGTGCACCCGCGCGGCCGGCACCCCCCACCCCTCCAGCCGGGCGGCGACGGTGTCGGACACGGCCACGGTCGCCGCGCCGAGGCGTTCCGAGGCCAGGTACAGGGCCCGTACCCCGCCGGACAGCGGCCGGCCCTCGATCTCGCCCTCGCCGAGGGAGTGTTCGGTGGCCACGGTCGCCCGGGCGCCCGCGAGCCGGGCCGCGAGGCGCCCGTACACGCAGGCCCGGTACAGGTGGGTGTGCACGAGGTCGTACTCGCCGCGCCGGATGAACCGCACCAGCCGCGGCAGCGCCCCCAGGTCCCGGTTGCCCCGCATCCCCAGGTGCACGACCCGGACCCCGTCGGCGCGCAGCCCTTCGGCCACCGGCCCGGGGTTGGTCAGCGTCAGCACGTCGCACTGCATCGGCATGTGCCGCAGCAGCAGGCGCAGTTGTTGCTCGGCGCCGCCGACCCCGAGGCCGGTGATGATGTGCAGGGCCTTCACCGGCGCACCGCCCGGCGACGCAGCTCCTGCGCCTGGTGGCGCAGCTGCTTGATCCGCAGCCGGGCGCCGCCGTCGGCCTGGCTGACGTGGGTGCGGGGCAGGGCGTGCGGGCCGGCGAGCCGGCCGGGGTCGATGGCGCAGGCGTACGCGTAGCCGGCGGCGCGGGTGGCGTCGACGACCCGGACGTCGAGGTGCCCGTACGGGTAGCAGAACCCCTCGGGCAGGGTTCCGGTCAGCTCGCGCAGCAGGTCGCGGCTGCCGCGGAGCTCCTGCTGGAGGACGTCGTCGGGGGCCGCGGTGAGGTCCTGGTGGAGCAGGCCGTGCGAGCCGATCTCCTGTCCGGAGTCGGCGACTTCGCGGATGCCCTCGGCGGTGAGCAGCGACTTGCGCGGGCCCAGCGGGTCCCACACGTTGTCCACACCGAGCCGTCCGGGCAGCACGAAGAGGGTGGAGGTGAACTCGTGGCGTCGCAGCAGCGGCAGCGCGTGCGTGAGGAAGTCGGTGTAACCGTCGTCGAAGGTCAGCCCGACCAGCCCGGCGCCGCGGCCGGCCGCGCGGGCCCGGAGGAGTTCGCCGACCGAGACCCCGCGCAGGCCGCGGGAGTCCAGCCACAGCAGCTGGGCCTCCAGCGTCTGCGGGGTGACGGTGATGCCGTACGGATCCTCGGCGGGGTCGGTGAACTCGGCGACCGAGTGGTACATCAGGACCCACGGCGAAGCGGTCCGGCGGGCGGGGACCAGCACGGCGGCGGGGGCCGTGTCGGTGTCAGCGGACATTGCGGAACCTCTGCGTGAACTGGGAGATCTGACCGGGCAGGGCGGTGACTTCGAGGGCGCGTATGGCCATGCCGGTGGCTCCGAACATGGCCGGGACCAGCAGGCAGCCGAGGGCGGCACTGAGCATCGGGTCGGGGATCTTCGGCCCGGCGATCCAGCCGGTGGCGCAGGCGGCGACGGCGGCGACGGCGAGCCGTCCGATGCTGACGGCGACCCGGCGGACCTGGATGGCGATGATCCGCGAGCCGAGCCCGGTGAGCAGCAGGGCGGCGGTGGTGGAGATGCCGGCGGCGTTGGCGGCGGCGATCCCGTAGGTGCCCCACCAGCCGACGGCGAAGGCTCCGGCCACGATGTTGACGAGCAGTCCGGCGCCCATCGCGAACGCCGGGAACCAGGTGGGCCGGGCGGTCGAGAAGAAGGGCCGGGACAGTGCCCCGACGAGGCAGTGGCCGAGGAGTCCGGCTCCGTAGACGCGCATGACGGAGGCGGTGGCGAGGGTGTCCTGATGGGTGAAGGCGCCGCGTTCGAAGAGGACCTGGATGATCTGGGGCGCGTAGCCGATGACGAGGGCGGTGCCCATGAGGACGGCGAGCGAGGCCAGCGCGAGGTCCTGCTCCACGCGGCGCCGGGCCTTCTCCAGCTCCCCGCCGGCCATGGCCTGGGCGACGACGGGGAAGGTGACGGTGCAGATCATCAGGGAGAGCACCATCGGCATCTGCGCGACCTTCTGCGCGTAGTTGAGGTGCGAGATCGCCCCGGGCGGGAGCGAGGCGGCCAGGAACCGCTCGACGAGCACCTGCGACTGCCGGAAGACGGCGAAGAAGATCACCGGGGCGATCACCCCGAAGGCGATGAGGGTGGGGCGGTCGCGGTCGCGCTGGCTGCGCGGGGCCCTCTTGGCGCGGGGCGGGCCGAAGCCCACGTTGCGGATGAAGGCGGGCAGCTGGATGAGGACCATCAGCAGCCCGCCGACGGCGACGCCCGCGGCGGCCGCCCGCACGCCCCACAGGGCGTTCAGGGCGACCATGGTGCCGATGATCCCGACGTTGTAGGAGACGTAGATCGCGGCGGGCGGCACGAAGGAGCGGTGGGCCCGCAGCGCAGCGCTGAAGTATCCGGCGATGCCGAAGGAGATGACGGTCAGGGCCGTCATCCGGGTGCACTGGACGGCCAGTTCGGGGTCGGGCAGGCCGGGCGCGAGCACGGCGACGACCGCCGGCGCGGCCACGATGAGCAGGGAGGCGACGGCGGCCACGAACACGGCGAGCCGGGGCAGGGTGGCCGCCACGAGCAGCCGTACGGGGTCCTGGGCGCGGGCCTCCTTGCGGGTGAGGCCCGCCCGGCTGGCGGCCCGGCGGGCCAGGGCGTGGCTGAACGCGGGCACCATCAGCAGCGCCATGGCGTCCTCGATGAGCAGCGTCGAGGCCATCTCGGGCACGGTCCAGGCGATCAGGAAGGCGTCGCTGTCGTGCCCGGCGCCGAAGAGGTGCGCGATGGCCTGGTCGCGCACGAGCCCGAACACCGCGCCGGCGGCGGTCAGGCCCGCGGTGACCGCGGCGGCCTTCGCCAGGAACCTACCGAGCGGCGGGCTCCCGCCGGGGGTGGCGGGGTCGGGGAGCTCGGCGGACCCGGCCGTCCGGCTGCCGCCGGGGGCGCCGGGGGCGGAGGTCCCGCCGGCGCCGCGGGCCCTGCCGAACCGGCCCCCGGTGGGCGCCGCCGGGGCCCCGCCGGGGGCGGCGGGTACGGAGGGCTCGCCCACGCGACGGACGTGGCCGGGGCGGCCGGCCGCCGGCGCCGGGGCTTCGGGCGCGTCGGCCGGCGCGCCCGCGGCGCGCGCGGCCACCCGTACGCCGCGTCGTCCCGAGGACCCGCCCTGACGGCCGGCGGAGCCGAACACGGGCTGCCGCACGGCCGGCTCACCGCCCGGCAGGCCCCCGGCGACGAAGCCCGGGTCCGCCGGAACCGGCACGGCGCCGCCCGGGCCCGGACGGCCTCCGGCGACGAGCCGCGGGGCCGCCGGAACGGGCACGGCCGGATCTGCCGCGGTGGCCGGACGGGGCGCCGCCCCGTGGCCGCCCGGGCCCGGCCCCCCGACGGCGGAACCGGGGGCGGCCGGGTCCGCTCCGGCGCCGGGTGACCCGGGCACGGGGACGTTCCGGGCGTGGCCGGCGGATCCGAACAGGCCCTCCCGCACGGCCGGCTCGCCGCCCGGCACGGGCCCCGCCGCGACGTCGGGGGCCGAAGGGCCCGGAGTACCGGCCGGATCCTGCCCGGCCTGGCGTCCGGCCGCGTGGCCGGTGGAGCCGGGGACCGGCCGCGGGGGACGCAGGTCCGGGGCACCCGGGACACGGGCGTGGCCCGCCCCGGCCGGGGGGCCGGAGGCGGGCCGCCAAGGCGTGGTGTCCGTCACGGGCGAGCCGCAACCCCGGGGGCCCTACCCCGTGCACCCGCACCGCCGGCCGCCCCGGACGGCGCGGCCGCCCCGCGCGGTGGACCCGCGTCCTGCGGGGAGGGCAGCGCCCACCAGGCCGCCAGGCCGATGATCACCCCGGTGAGGACCGTGGACGGCCCCCCGATGTCCGCGTACAGGAAGTCGGTCAGCTGCCACACGACCAGCCCGATCGCGATCAGCCCGCAGTCCCGCATGCCCTCGCGGGCGGCGAGCCGCCGGAGCCCCGCCACCAGCAGCGCGGCCCAGCCGCCCGCCAGTGCGATCAGCCCGATCAGCCCCTGCTCGCTCAGGACCAGCAGGTACATGTTGTGCGGGGAGAGCAGCGGCTGGCGCAGGTACGCCTGTCCCGCGCCCGCGGTGTCACTGCCGGAGGAGAGCCCCAGCGAGGAGTGCCCGTCGCGGTTGGCCGGGAAGCCCTTCAGCCCCACCCCCACCGCGGGCCGCTCGCGCCACATGGACTCGGCCGCGGCCCACATCGTGTAGCGGTCGGTCACCGACTGGTCGGGGGCGCTGGAAACCTGGGTGATGGAGGTCAGCCGCTCGGCGACCATGTCGGAGCCGACGCCGAGGCCGCCCACCAGGACCACACCCGCCGCGGCGAGCGCGAGGAGCACCTTCAGCGCCCGCCGGATCCCGGCCAGCACCATCACGAGCACCGCCGCGCCGGCGGTGGCGATCCACACGCCCCTGCTGAACGACAGCACCAGCGGCAGCACCAGCACCAGCGCCACGGCCCCGCCGATCCGCCGGACCCGCCGCGGCAGCCCGGGCGCCAGCCCGACCGCGGTGGCCACGATCAGCCCGTACGCCACCACGGTGGCCATGCCCATGACGTCACCGGGGCCGAAGGTGCCCACGGCACGGACGTCCTGGCCCTGGTAAGAGGCCCCGGTGTGGGTGGCGTACTGCACGACCCCCACCGCGCCCTGCACCAGCGCCAGGACCACGAAGCACCCGGCGGCCAGCCGGAACTCCGCGGCGTCGCGCACCAGCAGCACCACGGCCGCCGGGACGAGCACGAAGACCTGGAGGTAGCGGACGAAGCCCGGCAGGGCGGCGTACGGATCCCCCGCGGTCATCGTCGCGATGGCGAGGCCCACGGCCGGCGTGCCGAGCACGAGCACGCCCAGCGGGGTCAGCGCCCGCACCCGGCCGCGCAGCGCCTGCACCGCGCAGACGAACGCCAGCAGCAGCGAGGCGGCGTCGGCCGGACCGACCTTCCCGGAGGCGGTCGCGTCCCCCGCCGGGAGCGGGGCGAGCAGGAACAGCACGGTCGCGGCGAGCGGCAGCAGCGGCCAGTGCCGGCGCAGCAGGACCGGCAGGCCGGGCAGGGCCCGGTGACCGGAGACGACGAGGCTCATCAGCTGCCCCCCAGCCGGAAGCGGAAGAAGGAGGCCGCGGTGCGGGCGAGGATCCACAGGTCCTGCCACAGCGACCAGGTGTCGATGTAGTGGTTGTCGAAGCGGGCCCGGTCCTCGATGGAGGTGTCCCCGCGCAGGCCGTTGATCTGGGCGAGGCCGGTGATGCCGACGGGCATCCGGTGGCGGGCCTCGTAGCCGGGGTGGACGGTGGAGAACTTCGCGACGAAGAAGGGCCGTTCGGGGCGCGGTCCGACCAGGCTCATGTCGCCGCGCACGACGTTCCACAGCTGCGGCAGCTCGTCCAGCGAGGACTTGCGCAGGAAGGAGCCCACCGGGCTCATCCCGCGGTCGCCCGCGACGCTCCAGCGGGTGGCGGCCTCGTGCTCGTCGGCGCGCAGGGTACGGAACTTCAGCAGGGTGAAGGGGCGCCCGTACAGGCCGACCCGCTCCTGCCGGAAGATCACCCCCGGCCCGTCCCAGAGCCGTACGGCCAGCGCGCACAGACCCAGCACGGGTGCGGCGGCGATCAGCGCGACCAGCGCGAGCACCGAGTCGATGCCCCGCTTGGCCCAGCGCTCCAGCGGCCGGGCCGGGCGCGGCAGCAGCGGCTGCACGGCGTACCCCCACAGCTGGTCGGCGGGGTGCGCGAGGCGCATCCCGGTGACCTTGGCGGTGCCGGCCGGGTCGGCGAGCCACATCCGGCAGCCGTGGTCGTGGAAGAGCCGGACGAGGGAGGCGGTGCGCTCGTCGGCCTCCGGCGGGCGGGTGAACACCGCGTGCCGGACCGAGTTCTGGATGACCGCGCGCCGGATGTCCTCGTGGGTGGCGAGGTAGGGCAGGGCGCCGCTGTCGGCCTCGGCGCCGGCCGAGGTGTCGGCGAGGCCGACCGGGCGCAGCCCGAACTCGGGGCGGCCGTGGAGGGCGGCGGCCACCGCGGCCGCCCCGGCGCCGGGTCCGACGACGAGGGCGGAGGCGGGCCGGCGGACGGCCGCGCGGCGCTGGAGCTGGTTGACGAGGCCGCGTCCCGCGCAGGCCAGGACGACCTGGAGGCAGACGGCGGTGAAGAGGACGTTCCAGCCCAGGGCCCGCGCCGGGTCCACGGCGGCCAGTACGGCGGCCGCCCCGCACCACAGGACGGCGGACCGGCCGGCCAGCGCGGGCAGTTCGAGGAGCGCGTAGGGCGCGAGCCGAGGCCGGTACAGCCCCGCCTGCGCGTGCAGCGCGGCGAGCAGCAGGGGGAGGGCGGCGACGGCCGGCACCGCCACCGGGGCCGGCAGCGCCGGTGCGGGCAGGGTGGTCGCGGTGAGTACGGCGGCCAGCGCGTCGGCGGTGAGCAGCGGCAGTACCCGGCCGCGGCGACGGACCCGCTGCGGGCGCACGGCGGACCTGGCCTGGTCCGTCCTGGGCCCGCGCGGGGGGTGGATGGCGGTCGCGGAGCGGCGGCCCGCCGCGTGTGGCGCGGGCGCGAAGGCGCTGCCGCCGGCGGGCCCCGTGCCGCCCTGCCCGGTGTGCCGGGCGGGTGCGCTGTCCATCGTCATCGGCTGATGCGCTCCTGGTTCAAGGGCCGGGGCCTGCCCAGCAGTTCGTGGTACAGGCCGGTGACCGCTTCCGTGGTCCGCCGCACGTCGAAGTCGGTCCGGGCGTGCTGCCTGGCCTGCTCCCCCAGTTCGGCGAGGAGCCGCGGCTCGGCGAGCAGCCGTCCCAGGGCCTTGGCCAGCGCCGTCGGGTCCTCCGGCGGCACCAGGCACAGGCGTCCCTGGCCGGGCGGCAGGCTCTCCCGGGCGCCGCTGACGTCGGAGACCAGGACCGGCCGACCGCAGGCCATGGCTTCGAGCGGGGCGAGCGCCATGCCTTCCCACCGCGACGGCAGTACAACGAGATCGGCGGCCCGAAGCCACGGTCGGATGTCCGCGGCGGCGCCCGCGAAGAGCACGCCGGGTGGGGCCGTTCGACGCAGCCGTTCGGTGTCGGGGCCGTCGCCGACGAGCGCGAGTCGGGCTCCGGGGACGGTGCCCAGCAGCTCCGGCCAGGCTCGCAGCAGGATGTCCTGACCCTTCTGGAGGCAGATCCGGCCCACGCAGACGGCGAGCGGACCCCCGTCCACCAGGCCGTCAAGGAAGGCGGCGGGCAGCGGCAGTTCGGCGCGCGCCCGGGCCCGGTCCGGTCCGGGGTCCGGTCCGCCGGGGCGGAAGTGGTCCAGGTCCACGCCGTTGCGGATCACCGACCAGCGGGCGGTGACGCCCTCGGTCTCGCCCGCGCGGCGTTCGGCCTCGCTGACGCAGAGCACCCGGTCGGCCCAGCGGGCCCCGTACCGCTCCCAGCGCAGGGCGAGCGCGCCGGTGGCCCCGCCGACCGCGTCGAAGGACCAGGCGTGGGGCTGGAAGACGGTGGGCACGGTGCCGCGCGCGGCGAGCCGCCCGGCGAGTCCGGCCTTGGCGCTGTGGGCGTGCAGCAGGTCGGGCCGCACCCGGCGGAGCAGCTGCCGGGCGCCGAGCACCTCGGCGGGCAGCCCGGGTCCGGGAGCCCGCCCGGCCCGCCAGGTGAGCACCTCGGCGCCGGCGGAACGGGCGGCGTCGCCGAGGGTGCCGCCGGGCGGGCAGCCGACGACGGCACGGAGGCCGTCGGCGGTCTGGGCGCGGACGAGGTCGGTGACGACCCTGGCCACACCGCCGTCGACGGGCTGTACGAGATGGAGGACGGTCGTGGGCTGTGCCGCCCGAGGTTGTGTGGGCACGTGGAGTGGTCTCCTACGTTCAGCGGCGCGCGTCTGTCTGAACGAAGAGCACACCGAGGAAATGACCCTGACTTTCACCCGTGAACCTGAAGTTCAGGCTGCGGGCGCCACCGGACAGGACGGGACTCAGGTCGAAGACGTCCGCGTCATATCCGAGATTGTTCACATGTTCGGGCTGCCGCACGAACGACTGGTCGCCGAATTCCGTGATCGTGGAATTCATAACATCATTAAAAGGATTTTCTCCGTCACTGAGGCTCACCCGGCGCCCACTGTCGGCCGTCACGGTGAGTGAGTCCCCGAGGGTGCCGCGGTCTCCGTCGTACGCAACCACCCCGACCCGGCCGGCGGACCCGGCCGGCGCGTTCAGGCCCTCGATCTCGACCGTCCCGTCCCCGGCGCGGGCGGCGATCCCCTCGAAGCCGTCCCACAGCGAGATCCGGCGCAGGGGCTCCTGCGGGTGCTCGTAGGCGACGACGAGCGTCCAGCCGCCCCAGGCCCCCACCTCGGAGTGGCCCATGGCGATGTTGAGCTGTGCCACCGTCCACATGCCCGCGCCGCCCTTGCGGACCAGCGGGGTCACGTCGGCGGAGGCCTGGTAGGCATCGCTGCCCGCGTCCGAGCGGTGGCCCATCACCGTGTCGGCCAGGACCTCCTTGTACGCGCCGCCGGGCTCGGCGACCAGCACCCGGCCGTTGTCCTCCGGCGGCTTCTGCTCGCCCACCCGCAGGTTCCCGCCCCAGTAGAGGCGGGCGTACGAGACCTTCGCGCCCTGCGGGACCTTGAGCTCGGCGCGGGTGGAGTTGTAGGTGTCCGGGTCCTTGTCGACCTCGCTGTAGAACATCTCGAAGTCGCTGTTGACGCCGGCCGCGCCGCGCTTCACGTCGGCGCAGGGTTCGGCCTGCGGGGACTCCTCCCTGCGGCAGCTGATGCCGGAGTTGGAGGCCCGTACCAGCCCGCCGTGCTGCACGGCCTGGTAACGCTGGGTGAACGGAACCCGGGGCAGCTCCTTGGGACCGGGCGCCGCCCACGCCATCGGGGCGGTCGCGGAAAGGGTGAGGCAGGACAGCAGACCGAGCGTGCCGAGGATTCTGCGGGAGGAACCCATGACCCTGTCTCCATTTTCGATCAGGGGGACAAAACAGGAGTGAACTTTGTCAGAAATCGGGCTGGAAATCACGCCGGACTCGCTCGTACGGCCTTTTGGGCGATGGCACGCACCCTCGGAACGGGCGGGTCGTTATCCGGGCACCATTGTTCGAACCGAAAGGAAATGCGGAGATGAAGAAGAGGCTGGTGCGCGGCACCACCACCGCCGTCGCGGGCGCCGCCGCGCTCATGGGCGGCGCGGGCCTCGCCTCCGCACACGGCGGGGACGGTGCGACGGCCAACGGCTTCACCGGCGGCTCCCCCGGCGTCCTGAGCGGCAACCTGCTCCAGGTCCCCGTCGACGTCCCGGTGAACGTCTGCGGCAACACCGTGAACGTGATCGCCCTGCTGAACCCCACCTTCGGCAACACCTGCGTGAACGCCTGACCGTCAACCGCGCCGCCCGAAACGGCTGCATCCGGGTGAATGCACGCAACCCGAGCCGGGGCAGGTCCGTTGATCCGGGTGCTCCGCTACCGGGCAATCTTGCAAAAAAGGGACGACAATGATCAAGAAGATGATGGCCTCGGCCGCGGTTGCCGCCTCGGTCGTGGGCATCGGTGCCGCCATGGCGCCGCAGGCGATGGCGGTCGGGAACGACAACGGCGTCACCACCGTCCAGGGCAACGGCGCCGCGCAGATCTACGGCAACCAGGCCACCTACGGCAACATGAGCCCGCAAATGGCGCTGATCCAGGGCTCGTTCAACAAGCCCTGCATCGCGCTCCCCGCGAAGGCCAACGTCCAGTCCGTCCTGGCCCTGGTCAACGTCGGCGTCCAGGACATCCCGGTCCTGTCCAGCCCGCAGAACCAGCAGTGCACCGAGAACTCCACCCAGGCCAAGGGCGACGAGGCCCTCTCGCACATCCTGGACAACATCCCGGTCCTGTCCGGCAACGTCTCGCAGGGCAGCTGACCGAGGCCCGCGCCAGCGAGGCCGTCGCACCTTCGGGTGGCGGCGGCCTCGCCGCATGTGAAGCCGGGCCTCGCGCTTCGCCGCCCCGGGAATTCGCGACACAAATCCGCCGGCACCCCGAATTCACCCCCCGAGCATCGGAGTGAATTGCCGGCCCCCCGTCGACAATCTGCGGTTTCTTTTCCCCTCGCCGCTCGTTGCTAATTCTGCAGTGGATACGCCTCTGCGGGAAGGATCGAATCAAAATGACGTACAAGAAGGCAGTGGTGCTGGCCGCCGGCGCCCTGATGGCAGTCGGTGCAGCCTCCCCCGCCATGGCCGACGCGGACGCCGAGGGCAAGGCCGTGGGCTCCCCCGGCGTCCTGTCCGGCAACCTGCTGCAGGTTCCGGTGCACATCCCGGTCAACGTCTGCGGCAACACCGTGAACGTCATCGCCCTGCTGAACCCCGCGTTCGGCAACACCTGCGTCAACGCCTGACGAAGCGCCTGCCCGCAAGGGCAAACCTCCTCGGGGTGGCCTCGGAGTGCACGGCGGTGCACTCCGAGGCCACCTTCGATTCAGCACCGGCCGCAGCGCCGGTAGACAGGGAAGGACCCATGCGACAGGTACTGAGCCGACAGGTACTGGGCAAGGGGATGCTCACCGCGGCGGCCGCGTCGAGTCTGCTGTCGATCGCGGCCGGCGCGGCGTACGCGCACCCCGGGGCGACGGCCGAGGTCTCGCATTCGCCGGGTGTGCTGGCGGGCAACAGCGTCTCGGTACCGGTGACCTTCGCGCCGAACGTGTGCGGCAACAGCGTGGACGGCGGTGCGGCGCTCAACCCTGCGATGGGCAACACGTGCGCCACCTCTACCGGCTCGCACGCCGACGACGGCTACGACTACGGGCGCTACCTCAGCCCCGAGAACGCCGAGGCCTTCGAGCGCTACCTCGACGAGCGCGGTGGCCGGCACGCGGCGCCGGAGCAGCGCCAGGAGTCGCGGCGCCACGAAGCAGCGCGCCACGAGGAAGCCCGGCACGAAGAAGCGCGCCACGAAGAAGCCCGGCACGAGGCGTCCCGGCCCGACGAGCCCCGCCCCGCGGGCCCCCGGCACGCGAAGCCGCGCCACGAGGAGCCCCGCCACGAGGGCGGCTACGGCGGCCCCGGCGAGGAGGAGGGCAAGGAGGACGAGTGCGACGACCACGGCGAGTCCGCGCCGCCTCCGCCCGAGCACCACGCGCCCTCGCCCGACGCGCCGCACCCGATGCCGGAGCCCGTGGAGGAGCAGCCCGCACCGCCCGCCGAGGAGGCCCCGCACACGCTCCCGGCTCCGGCACCCGTCGTGGACGAGGCTCCCGAGCCCCGGCCGCCGCACGGGAGCCAGCCCGTGGAGCACCCGGCTCCGGCGCCCGAGGTCGTACCTCCCGCGGACCAGCCGCCGGCCGCCCCCGGCGGTGACACCCCCGTCCACCTGCCCCCGGCACCGGCCCCGGCCCCTGCTCCGGCTCCGGCCCCCGCGCCGGTCCCGGCGCAGGCTCCCGTTCCCGCCCCGGCGCACGTGACCGCGCCCGTGCTGGCCGAGACCGGGGCGGGTCAGCCCGCGGCCGCGGCGGCCCTCGCCATGGCCCTCGTCCTTGGCGGCGCCATTCTGTACCGGCGGTCCCGTATCGCCTGACGGGCAAGCCCGGTAATCAGAAGAAATATCGGCCGGAGAATCCCTCGTCGGATTCTCCGGCCGCTGTCATGAACCCGTTCCGCACCGCGCACGCGTCCGCGTTTCCGCAGCGGCGGGGAATCGTTACCCAGGGCGAAAGCGGTGCGACGGTCGCCGCTGACGCCTCTGCCCACGAAAAAGAAGAGGATTTCGATAATGAAGCTCACGAAGGTCGCCGCTGTCGTCGCCGGCTCTGTCGCCGCCCTCGGCGCCTCCGCCACCGCCTTCGCCGCCGAGCCCCCGGCCGCGCTGCCCCCCATGAGCCTGACCAGCGGGGCGACGGAGGCGCTGAACGCCGTCGGGCCGTTCACCGAGTCGGCCCCGCAGACGGTGGGCAACGCGCTGGCCGAGCAGGGCGAGAGCGTGAACAAGGTCGTGGGGACGGTCCAGCAGGTCAACAAGGTCCGCAACGAAGTGCCCGGCACGGTGCTCGGCCTCGCGAACGGCGCCACCCAGGCGTCCCCGTTGCTCGGCGGAGTGAAGCTCAACGGCGGCCAGGGCTGAACCGCCCCGGCTGAAACGCGTACCGACACGACTGTGGGCGCCACCGGCGAGGCCGGGGCGCCCACGGTCGGTCGTGCAGTGAACGTCAGTCGTTGAAGCAGTGGTTGCCGAACGCGGGGTTCAGCGCACCGATGATGTTCACGGTGTTGCCGCAGACGTTGACCGGGATGTGCACCGGCACCTGCAGCAGGTTGCCGGACAGGACGCCGGGGGAGCCCACGGCCGCACCCTCGGCCTGCGCGTCGGCGGCGGCGGAGCCGGCGGCACCGGCCGCAGCGAGACCAGCGGTGGCCAGGACCAGGGCGGCCTTCTTGGCAGAGTTCATGGGAAGTGCACCTTCTGTTCGATGTTCTGCCCCGAACCGGGGCTCACATCGAGCGAAACGGTCCACCCTCCCATGACGACACGGCCACGCGCACGATCAGACCTGTTCGGCTCAATTGTCGTAACCATGCGGCGCGTTCCCGGCCGTTCCGCCCCTACGGCAGGGCGGGGAGGTCCGGGACATCCGGGATCTCGGGGATCGCGGGGATCTCGGGGATCGCGGGAAGCTCCGGAACCGCCGGAACCGCCGGAACCGCCGGGATCGCCGGAAGCGCCGGGGTCGCCGGAACCGCCGGGGTCGCGGGCACTGCGGGCAGTGCGGGCAGCGCGGGCAGCGCCGGGATGAGACCGGACAGGTCGGGAAGCTCCAGGTCCGGGAGTTCCGGGAGCTTCGGCAGCTCGATCGGCGGCAGCGTCACCCCCACCGGCAGCAGGCCTCCCACTGATGCGAGGAGGTCCTGGAGCGTCTTGGTGAGACCGGCGAGCAGGTCGTCGATCGGACCGGCCGCGGCCGCGCGCCGCTCGATCTTGTCGACCTGCTGCTGGACGGAGGCCACCCGCCTGTTGAGTGCCGCGGAGCCGTCACCGTCCGCGGCGCCCGCGGGGGCGGCCGCGCCGGACAGTATGACGACGGCGAGAGCCGACGGGACGAGGAGGCGGGCACGGGACGGCTTCGTGCGGTGCATGAGCGTTCCTTCTGATGGTGGCACACAAACGGACCCGGGCGATCCGCTTCCTCACCCACCGTGCGAACACCTCCTACGGAGCGCAACCGGAACCTGTGCCTATGCGGGTTGCGTACGGGCTTCGCGCACGCGTCCGCAGGCCACTCACCCGGGCCGGGGAAAAATTCGGCGCGCGCAGGCCGTTTGAGTGAAGGAGCGGAACCAACCCCCTGGTAGGGCAGTTGACCAGGGCGCTCCATCAGCGGGCACTCGTGCGACAAAAGGATCAAGATGTTCAAGAAGTTCATGACCGCAGCCGCGGTCTCCGCCGTTGCCGTCGGTGCGGGCGCTGCCGCTGCGGCTCCGGCCATGGCCATCGGCAACGACGGCGGAGTCACCACCGTCAACGGCAACGGTGCCCAGCAGATCTACGGCAACCAGAAGACGCACGGTGACCTGAGCCCGCAGCTCAGCGTGGTCCAGGGCTCCCTGAACAAGCCCTGCATCGGTCTGCCGGCGAAGGTCAACGCCCAGTCGCTGATCGCCGCGCTCAACATCGGCGTCCAGGACATCAACGTCCTGTCGAACCCGCAGAACCAGCAGTGCACCGAGAACTCCACCCAGGCCAAGGGCGACGAGCCGCTCTCGCACATCCTGGACAACATCCCGGTCCTGTCGGGCAACGCCTCCGTCGGCAGCTGACCTCCGCTCGCCGAAACCGACGAGGGCCCCGGCGGCGTCCAGCCGCCGGGGCCCTCGCGCGTGCCGTGCCGCGGCACGGCGTTCCGGCCGCGGTCAGCCGGTCCAGAAGTCCCACCACCGGGTGAGGACCAGCATCCCGATCACTCCGATGTGCAGGGCGGGCGGTGCCCAGCCGAACTCGGTGAAGAAGCCCCGCAGCGGGCCGGGGGCGGGCAGGACGCGCGTACGGACGTTGTGCGCGGTGACCGCCCAGAACATCAGCAGGGTCGCCACCCAGGCCAGACAGCACCACAGGCACAGCGCGTTGATCTCGTAGAGCGACTGGACCATCAGCCAGGTGCAGAAGCCGATGCCGAAGAGGGTGCCGGCGTTCAGTCCGAGCCAGAACCAGCCGCGGTAGCGGGCGCCGGCCAGCAGGCCCGCGCCGACGCAGACCACGACGGCGTACCCGACCAGGCCCAGCATCGGGTTGGGGAAGCCGAAGGCGGCCGCCTGCTCGCTCTGCATCACGCTGCCGCACGAGACGACCGGATTCAGGCTGCACGCGGGCTTGAAGTCCGGGTCCTCCAGCAGGAGGAACTTGTCGAGGGTGATCACCCAGGAGGCCAGCAGCCCGGCCGCCCCGGTGAGGGCCAGCAGCCAGGCCAACCCCTTGGACGGGGTGTCCCGTTCGCCCTCGTGTCCACTGCGGGGCCGTCCCTGCTGGCGTGGGACGCCCACTGTATTCGTTGCCATGTGGCCCATAGTCCCGCGCTCCCGCACAGAGCGGGCCTAACCGTGCCCATCCGTACGCAAGTTGACCTGAAGGGGTGGCGGGAACCTCCGATGCTTCCCGGACGTTTTACCGAACCCCGGACGTGATGTCAGAGCCAGGGGTTACGTTGAGCTTCCGTGAAGTGACAAGCTGCGACGGCCTGGAGACCCACCGTGAGCGATCCGTACGAGACAACCGAGGCGCACCTCGACCGACTCCTCGGCCGCGCCCTGAACTCCTTCGACCTGCCCGACAGGTTGGTCGAGCGCCTCGGCACGGCGCTCGCCCACAGCTCTTCGCTCTACACCACCCACCACAGCCCGGCGACGGGCGTCTGGCGGGAGACCCACCGGCACACCTATCTGCTGGCCGACGGCGGTTCGGTCAGCCTGTGGGAGCTGACGTACCTGCCGGAGGGTGACCGCAGGGTCCGCCACGAGGTCTTCGCGAGCAAGGCGGAGACCTGCCTGGCGGTGTCCCGGCTGTTCGGAGAGGCCTCCGCCGCCGCCCCGGATCCGGTGCTGCTGCCGGGCGACGAGGAGCCGGAGAACGACGTGGCGGCGCTGAGCGCGCTGTTCGCGGCCTCGGCGCCGGCCCGGCGGCACCGTGAGTACGCGGTGGCGCAGTCCGCCGACCACGCCCGGCGGGTGCTGCGCCGCGCGGAGAACGGCGATCGACCCGGCGAACCGGTGGCGGCGTTACTCAAGACGGCGTACGCGCACCAGATCACGCAGGCGTTCGGCGGCCGCCAGTGCCTGTCGGACGGGCGGGACGCCGGCTTCAGCCTGTACGAGCACGCCTTCGTGCTGCTGGACGGGACGGAACTCAGCCTCTGGGAGGTCGAGCACACGGCGACGCCCGACGGACGGCACATGTGCGAGGTGTACGAGAGCGAGGCGGCCGCGCGCGAAGCGATGGAGCACCGCGCCCGCGTACGGTGACGCTCCCGCCGGGGTGGCGGCCCGAGCCGGCGGCCTGGTCCTGGGCGGCGGCGCGGCCTTCGCCGCCATGAACCGCCAGACCAGGGCGTGCCCCAGCGCGATCAGGCCGATCAGCGTCAGCGCCTAAGCCCGGATGGGTTGCAGCCCGAGCGGCTCGGCGAGTTCGGGGAAGGCGCCGATCACGGCGATCGGGGCGTAGAGCAGGGCGGCAGCCGCCTGCTGCCGGGTCAGGAAGCGGTCGCCGCGCGCCCGTCGCCCGCCCCGTCCCACCCGGTACGGACTACGGGGTGGCGGGCCCCAGGACGCAGGGGGAAACGGATATGCCCGCCCGGGAGGGGCGGGCATGTCCGTGGGGTGTCCCTTGTCGTGGGACGTACGCGGTCTAGGCGACCGGGACCTTTTCGGCGGCCGGGCCGCTGTTCCCGGCGGCGTGCTCGGCGGCGCCCTCGCGCTGGTCGATCGGGATCGGCTTGCGCGGCATCAGGAACATCACCGCGAAGATCACGAGCAGCACGGCCGCGACCCACCACAGCGCGCCGCGGAAGGCCTCGACGTACGGCGGGCCGTAGACCTTGTCGTCGTCCATCAGCCCGAAGAAGACGACGGAGGTCAGGGCGAGGCCCAGCGCGTTGCCCATCTGGCCGGTGGTGTTGATCAGCCCGGAGGCCGAGCCAGCGTCCTGGCGCGGCACCTCGGACAGCGTGGTGTCGTTGAGCGGGGCCACGATCAGGCCCATGCCGATGCCCATGAGGACCAGCGGAGCGGCCATCTGCCAGGAGGCGATCTCCATGCCGTAGCGCTCCGACTCCCAGATGTAGAGGAGCAGACCGGCGGCCATGATCAGCGCCCCCGCCTGGAGCACCTTGCGGCCGAACCGCGGGACGAGCTTGCCGACGGAGATGCCCGCGGCGGCCGAGACCGCGATCGAGAACGGGATGCCGGTGGTGCCGGCGCGCAGGGCGCTCCAGCCGAGGCCCATCTGCATGTACATCGTCCAGACCAGGAAGAAGATGCCGGTCGCGATGCCGAAGGTGAGCTGGACGGCGATGCCGCCGGCGAAGCTCTTGACCTTGAAGAGGGAGAGCTCGACGAGCGGGGAGCCGTCCTTCTTGATCTTGTACTTCTCGTAGGCGATGAAGCCCGCGAAGACGAACGGCGCCGCGCCCATGCAGACGAAGCCCCACAGCGGCCAGCCGTTCTCGCGGCCCTCCGTCAGCGGGAAGATCAGCATGACCATGGCGAGGGTGGCGAGGACGACACCCCCGAGGTCCAGGCGCAGGGCCTTGGGGGCCTTGGACTCGGTGATGAACTTGCGGCCCAGGATCACGCCCGCGATGCCGACGGGCAGGTTGATCAGGAAGATCGGGCGCCATTCGAGGCCGAAGAAGTTCCACTCGGTGAGCAGCGCGCCGAGCATCGGGCCCGAGACGGCGCCGAGGCCCACGATCGCGCCGAACATGCCGAAGACCTTGCCGCGCTCCTGGGGCGGGAAGGTGACGTGGATGATCGCCAGCACCTGCGGGACCATCAGCGCGGCCATGCCGCCCTGGAGGATGCGGGAGGCGACGAGCATCCCCGGGTTCGCGGCGATGCCGCAGAGCAGCGAGGCGGCGGTGAAGCCGGCGATGCCGAGGAGGAAGAGGCGCTTGCGGCCGTAGATGTCACCGAGACGGCCGCCGGTGATCAGGCCGGCGGCGAAAGCGAGGGCGTAGCCGGCGGTGATCCACTGGATCGCGCTGGGGGACGCGCCGAAGTTCTCGCGCATGCTGGGTATCGCTATGTTGACGATCGTGACGTCGACCAGGTCCATGAAGGCCGCGGTCATCACGATGGCGAGCGCCAGCCAGCGGCGGCGGTCGGCGGGTGAACTGGGTGCGTCGTGGGCTACGTCGTTCCGCTCTTCTCGTACGGGCCCGTTCTCTCTTTCGGGCGATGTCTTGGACGTCTCGGTGGTCATGGAGAGAAACCTAGACCCCATCTAGGTCAGTCGGTGTCCTATTTCGCTGGCAACCTGGAATGCATGACCGACACCCCGGCACGGCTCCTGTCCCTGCTGTCCCTCCTCCAGACCCCGCGCGAATGGCCCGGGAGCGAGCTGGCGCAGCGGCTGCGGGTCAGCGCACGGACCATCCGGCGCGACATCGAGCGGCTGCGGGTCCTCGGCTACCCGGTGGAGGCCACGCTGGGTTCGGAGGGCGGCTACCGGCTGGTGGCGGGGGCGGCGATGCCGCCGCTGCTGCTCGACGACGAGGAGGCCGTGGCGATCGCGGTGGGGCTGCGGGCCGGGGCCGGGCACGCGATCGAGGGGGTCGAGGAGGCCTCCGTACGGGCCTTGGCCAAGCTGGAACAGGTCCTGCCGTCGCGGCTGCGGCACCGGGTGAGCGCGCTGCAGTCGGCCACCATCGCACTGACCCGGGGGGACGGGGCGAGCGTGGATCCGCGGACGCTGACGGTGATGGCGTCGGCGGTGGCGGGGCCGGAGCGGCTGCGGTTCGCCTACCGGGCGGGCGACGGGGCCGAGTCGCGGCGGCTGGTCGAGCCGTACCGGCTGGTGAGCACGGGGAGCCGGTGGTACCTGGTCGCCTACGACCTGGAGCGCGAGGACTGGCGGACCTTCCGGGTGGACCGGGTGTCCGAGGCCTTCGCGACGGGGGCGCGGTTCGCGGCGCGGGCCCTGCCGGTGGACGCGGAGGAGTTCGTGCGACGGGGGCTCGGCGCGCGGGACACGGAGCGGTACGTGGTGGAGGTCGCCTTTGCCGCGGGGGCGGCGGAGCTGCCGGAGTGGCTGCGGAACGGGGCCCTCCCGGGGGGTGGCGGTGCCCTCCCGGGGGATGGCGGGGAGACGGTGGTGCGCTTCGAGAGCGCGGATGCCCCGGAGTGGGTGGTGGCGCGGCTGGCGCTGACGGGGGTGCCGTTCACGGTGCGGGAGCCTGCCTCTCTGGCGAGCGCCGCCGCCGCACTGGCCGCCCGCCTGACCGCGGCCGCGGCCCCGTAACCGGGGCTCCGCCCCGGCCCCCTGGGGGCTCCGCCCCCAGACCCCCGCTCCTCAAACGCCGGAGGGGCTGAACAGCCAAAGGGGAGCCCCGGCGCCTGGGGGGGATAGGCACCGGGGCTCGTATAGGGGGCTGCGGGCCGCTCTAGGCCACCGCGTCGAAGCCGGTGTCGCGTGCCATCCGCTTCAGTTCCAGCAGGGCGTGCTTCTCGATCTGGCGGATCCGCTCGCGGGTCAGGCCGTGCTGCTTGCCGACCTCCGTCAGGGTCCGCTCGCGGCCGTCTTCGATGCCGTACCGCATCTTGATGATCGACGCGGTGCGCTGGTCGAGCTTGCCGAGCAGGTCCTCCAGCTCCTCGCTGCGCAGCAGCGAGAGCACGGACTGCTCGGGCGAGATCGCGGACGTGTCCTCCAGGAGGTCGCCGAACTGCGTGTCGCCGTCGTCGTCGACCGACATGTTGAGGCTGACCGGGTCGCGCGCCCAGTCCAGTACGTCGCCGACGCGCTTCTCCGTCGTGTCGAGCTCGGCGGCGATCTCGGCGTGCTCCGGGTCCCGGCCGTTCTCGCGGTTGAACTCGCGCTGGACCCGGCGGATCCGGCCCAGCTCCTCGACCAGGTGGACGGGGAGGCGGATGGTGCGGGACTGGTCGGCGATGGAGCGGGTGATGGCCTGGCGGATCCACCACGTGGCGTACGTGGAGAACTTGAAGCCCTTGGCGTAGTCGAACTTCTCGACCGCGCGGACCAGGCCGGCGTTGCCCTCCTGGATCAGGTCGAGGAGGGGCAGGCCGCTGCGCGGGTAGCGCCGGGCGACGGCCACGACGAGGCGGAGGTTGGAGCGGATGAAGACTTCTTTGGCGCGCTCGCCTTCGGCGGCGAGCGCCTCCAGCTCCTCGCGTGCCGGGGAGTCGCCCTCGCGCTCTATCTCGCCGTCGAGGATCTGCCGGGCGTAGACGCCCGCCTCGATGATCTGCGAGAGCTCCACTTCCTTGGCGGCGTCGAGCAGCGGGGTGCGCGCGATCTCGTCCAGGTACATGCCGACCAGGTCGCGGTCTGCGATCTCCCCGCCCACAGCGCGGGCGCTGCTCGTGGACTGACGACGGGCGACGGCGCGGGTTGCCATGCGTGCTCCCTTGCGATGAAGTTCGGTCGCGGTGCGGCTGCCGGACGGCCACCTGGTGGGGCGGTACGTCCTCGGACACTCTCCCGAGTGCCCGCTTCCGAAGGAAACAACGACTGGAATCGGGACAGAATTCCCACGCCGCTCCCTCCTTTGCGAGATCTTGCAGTATCCTGCCCCGCCACCAGAGGGGACCGAATACCGCGAGAACCCGAAGAGGTGCAGGTCAGGCCCGGAACCGAGGCCGATCCGGCGACACTCACGGACCTCCACGACCTCTCCGTCCGTGAGACGGCCGTCACTCCGGAACAGCTCCGCCCCTGGCTGCACTCCTACCCTGAAGACGGTCCGCACCGGCTTCTGGTTGCCTGCACGGCCGAGGGAATGGCCTGATACGCCACAAGTGGCCCGTTCCATCCGAAACCGGCCTGGAGAGCTTCGCCGTCGGCGGGGCTAGCCGAACTGGAGGGAGCGCTTCGAGAGGCCCATCCAGAAGCCGTCCACCGGGTCGCGGCGGGTGGTGAGGTCGCCGGTCGCCTCGGCCGCGCCGAGCGTGACGAAGAGCGGGGCGAAGTGTTCCGTGCGGGGGTGGGCCAGGCGGCCCGAAGGGGACTTGGTCTCGAAGTCGAGCAGGGAGTCGATGTCGCCGGAGGCCAGCGCCTCGTGGCCCCACGCGTCGAACTCCGCGGACCAGCCGGGGACGCCGTTGTGCCGCAGGGCGGCCAGGTTGTGGGTGAAGAAGCCGCTGCCGACGATGAGGACGCCCTCGTCGCGCAGGGGCGCCAGCCTGCGGCCGATGTCCATCAGGCGGCGCGGATCCAGGGTGGGCAGGGAGATCTGGAGCACCGGTATGTCGGCCTCCGGGAACATCTCCACCAGCGGGACGTACGCGCCGTGGTCGAGGCCGCGGCCCGGTACGTCCTGGACGGGGGCGCCGGGGGCCTTGAGCAGCGCCCGGACCGAGGCGGCGAGCCGCGGGGCGCCCGGGGCCTCGTAGCACACCCGGTAGTAGTGCTCGGGAAAGCCCCAGAAGTCGTAGACGAGCGGCACCTGCTCGGTGGCGCCGAGGGCGAGCGGCGCCTCCTCCCAGTGGGCGGAGACCATCAGGATCGCCGTGGGGCGGGGCAGGTCCGCGGACCAGGCGGCCAGCTCGCCCGGCCAGACCGGGTCGTCGGCGAGCGGCGGCGCCCCGTGGCTGAGGTACAGCGCCGGCATGCGGGTCCCCCGCGCCGTGGGGGGCTGGGGTGCAGTGGCCGGGGTCATGGGGCGCTCCTCCGTCGTCGGTACAGGGCTGCCCGAAAAGACTAACCCCGCTTGGTTCAAATTTGAACCAAGCGGGGTGATCAGTCATTCCCGTGCGGGCACCGCCGTCAGTGGGCGATCACCGGAACCTTGAGCTCGGCGTCCGCGCCCTCGCCGGCGCCGGAGGCCACCGGACCGCCGACGTTCGGACGGCCGGTGTTGATCAGCGTCAGGGCGATGGCCGAGCTGGCGGCCAGGATGCCGACCGCCCACCAGATGGCGGAGGCGTAGCCCTCGACCATGGCCTGCGCCTGGATCAGCTGCCCGGCCGGGCCGCCCGCCGCGGCCTCGGCCGCGTGGTCGGTCAGGTACGCGGTCGTCGCCGAGGCGGCGATCGTGTTCAGCAGCGCGGTGCCGATGGCGCCGCCGACCTGCTGCGAGGTGTTGACCATGGCGGAGGCGACTCCGGCGTCGGCCGGGTTCACCCCGTGCGTGGCCAGGGACATGGCCGGCATGAACGCCGTGCCCATGCCGAGGCCGAGCAGCAGCTGCGCCGGCAGGATCAGCGCCGGGTACGAGGACCCGACCTCCAGCTGGGTCAGCAGCAGCATGCCGACGGCGGCGAGCAGGAAGCCCGGCCCCATGAGCAGGCGCGGCGCGACCCGGGTCATCAGACGGGCACCGATCTGGGTGGAGCCCGTGATCATGCCCGCGATCATCGGCAGGAAGGCGAAGCCGGTCTTGACCGGCGAGAAGCCCTTCACGACCTGGAGGTAGTAGGTCAGGAAGAGGAACAGGCCGAACATGGCGATGACGGCCAGGCCGAGCGAGAGGTAGACACCGCCGCGGTTGCGCTCCAGCAGGACGCGCAGCGGCAGCAGCGGGGACTTCACCTTGGACTCGACGAGGACGAAGGCGGCCAGCAGCACCACCGAGGCGACGAACATCGTCACGGTGAGGGCGTCCGACCAGCCGGCCGACTCGGCTCGGGTGAAGCCGTAGACCAGCGCGACGAGGCCGGTGGTGGACAGGATCACGCCGGGGATGTCGAGCGGCGCGCGGTTGCGGCCGCCGGCGGGCTCTCGGATGACCATCCAGGCACCCACGGCCGCGACGATCGCGAAGGGGATGTTGACGAAGAAGGTCCAGCGCCAGTTGAGGTACTCGGTGAGGAAGCCGCCGAGGATCAGGCCGACGGCGCCGCCGCCGCCTGCGATCGCGCCGTAGATGCCGAAGGCCTTGGCGCGCTCCTTGGCGTCGGTGAACATCACCGCGAGCAGGGAGAGGGCCGCCGGTGCGAGCAGGGCGCCGAAGGCACCCTGGAGGGCGCGGGCGCCGAGCATCATGGCCTCGCCGTTCGCGGCGCCGCCGAGCGCGGAGGCCAGGGCGAAGCCGATGAGGCCGACGACGAAGGCGTTCTTGCGGCCCCACTTGTCGGCGATGCGGCCGCCGAAGAGGAGCAGTCCGCCGAAGGCCAGCGCGTACGCGGTGATGACCCACTGGCGGTTGCCGTCCGAGATCCCGAGATCGGTCTGGGCGGAGGGCAGGGCGATGTTCACGATGGTCGCGTCGAGGACGACCATCAGCTGGGCCAGGGCTATGAAGACGAGTGCCTTCCAGCGGCTGGGATCGGCAGCCAGCGGCGCAGTCGCGGCTGTTTTTGACATGGAGGTACCCACTTCACTGTGCGGAATGACTGAAAAAGGCTAGTCGGCGAGCTTTGTGCGCGTCACATGGTTTTTTGCCGGAGGTCGTCGAAAGTGGCCGCCGAACCCGGCAGTTCGGAGCGGGCCGGAGCCCTCAACCCGTCGAGGAAGAGCTGGAGGTGACGGTGGGCGAAGCGGTCGGTGTCGAGGCAGGCGGTGCCGGGCAGCGGGCGGCTGAGCTGGGACAGGGCGACCATCAGGTCGCCGACGCCGATGTCCGTACGAATCACTCCGGCGCCCTGGCCGGTGGCCAGCAGCGTCTCGACGGCCGTCTGCAAAGCGGTCTGCGCCGCGAGGAGTTCGGGGTGTTCGCGGTCGAAGTCCTCGGCGAGCATCGGGCACAGGGCGCCGATCCGCTCGTCGGCCGCGGCGTGCGTGAAGCGGCACAGCGCGGCGAAGGCGTCCGGTTCCTCGGCGAGGGAGGTCTCGGCCGAGGCCGTGACCCGGTCCATCACGAAGAGCACGACCTGCCGGACGAGGGTGGGGCGGTCGGGGAAGTGCCGGTAGAGGGTGGCGTTGCCGATGCCGGCCCGCCGGGCCACCTCGTCGAAGGGGGCCGCGGCGCCGAACTCGACGAAGACCTCGCGGGCCGCCGTCAGGATCCGCTCACGGTTGCGCACGGCGTCGGCGCGCGGGCGCGGGACGCCGACCGCACGGGACGCGCTCGACCCGCGGGCGCCGGCCCCCTCCCGTACGCGCGGCGACTTCGCGGTCCCGGCCACAGCCGGGGCCACAGCCGGGGCCATGGCCGGGTCCACGGCCGGGGCCAGGTCCACGGCCGCCACGAGGGCGGACGGGGCCGCCGGGGCGGTGGCGGTGGGGCGCTTCATTCCGGGGCCTCCCTGGCACGGTGACACGCGGTACGGACGGCTCGCCGTACGGACAGCTCGTTCGGCCCGCCCAAACGGGGAGCCGGTCCCCGCTTTGCGGGACTCACGTACAAACGGGGAAGCCGTCCCCGGTTATTTCACTCGCTCGTGTGACCCGAGTCACAGCACCTTGCACGTTCGGCCTCTCCCGGCGCGCGGGCGCGCCGCGCCCGTCGGAGGGTGATCGCACAGAGCGCAGTCCGGGACAGGGCCGGCTGCCGCGGACCCGAAGGCGATCTCCATGCCGCAGACCCGCCACCGGATACGCAAGCCCCGCCGCACCAGCGCGTTCATCGGCCTGACCGCGCTGGCCCTCGGCGTCTCCGCGACCGCCAGCACCGGCATATCCAGTCGCGGGCACTCGGCGGCCGGCCCTGTGGCCACGACCGTCGAATCGGCTCTCGCGCCCTGCCGGATCGCCGGCACCATGGGCGTGCAGATGTCCGAGGGCCTGCCGACCCCGGCCGGGTACTCGCGCTCCACCGGCGAGGTCCGCGCCCTGAACCTGATGGTCGACTTCCCCGACGCCAAGGGCGAGGGCGCGGCCGCGGACCGGCTGGCGGAGTTCTTCCCGCAGACCGCCGACTGGTTCCGCACCAGCTCGTACGGCCGGCTCAGCTACCGGCCCGAGGCCCCGATAAGCACCTGGCTGCGGATGCCGATGCCCTTCGCGGCGTACGGGATCGAGCGCGGGTCCCCGTACGAGCCGGGCTACCGGCAGCTCGTCGAGCACATCGCGAAGGCCGCCGACCCCGAGGTGGACTTCAGCCGGTACGACCTGATCAACATCCTGCTCACGCCGAACGCCGGGCCGTCCGCCCTGGACACCGTCCTGTCGGTGACCTTCTCGGGCAACGGGGAGGCCCCCGTCGCCGACGGGGTGCCGCTGGCCAACACGTCCTTCGTCTACAGCCGGCAGGACGACGGCTCCGGGACCTACCGGGAGACCGGCTACCGGGTGCTCCCGCACGAGAACGGGCACGTCTTCGGGCTGCCCGACCTCTACACCACCGACGGCGGGAGCACGGTCGGGCACTGGGACATCATGAGCGAGGACTGGGGCGCCAACAACGACCTGATGGGCTGGCACAAGTGGAAGCTGGGCTGGCTGGACAGCACGCAGATCAGCTGCGCGTCCAAGCCGGGCACCAGTGACCACACCCTGTCCCCGCTGGGCGTGCGGGGCGGGACGAAACTGGCCTTCGTCCCGCTCTCGGAGAGCGCCGGGTACGCGGTGGAGGTGCGGACCCGATCCGGGAACGACGAGGCCGTCTGCAAGCCCGGGGTCCTCGTCTACAAGGTGGACTCCGACGTGGACACCGGGCACGGCCCGATCACGGTGTCGGACAGCGCGAACGCGAGCGGCGGCTGCACGCGCCGGCCCAATGTGCACGCGGAGCTGTCGGACGCCCCGTTCCGGCCGGGCGAGACCTTCACCGACGAGAAGGCGGGCGTCAGCGTCTCGGTGGTGGGCCAGTTGCGCAACGGCAGTTACCAGGTCCGCATCACCCGGCCGTAGGCCGTAGGTCCATCACGGGGCCCTTGCCGGAGTCGCGCGCCAGCGCGGCTCCGGCCATTCCCGCGCCCGTGACCTGAATGCGGTTCACCGCACCTATCCTCTGGCTAAAGCCGGTTCGTGCACTGCGGTTAAATTCCTTCCGGTGCCCGGCGGTATCGGCTTGATGCGTAATTCCTCCCGGAATCGTCCTTGGTAGCTTCCCCAAGCGATCGTCGGGGGGGCCGACACTGAGCAAACGGCGGACCGCTCCTCCTCGCTCGCGCCACATCATGGCAATTCAGAGGAGTGACCACCCCATGTCCATGAAGACCTCGCTGCGGATCACGCTCGCCACCGCGACCACGTTCGCCGCGCTCGGCCTCGTCGCTCCCCAGGCGGCCATCGCCGACACCCCCGGGCAGCACTTCACCGTCGCCGCCGACGCCTCGGCGTCCACCAAGACCCTCGTGCAGGCGAACAAGCAGGCCGCCGCCGCGGCCTCGACCGTGTGCGGCGCCGGCTACGACCAGATCGTCCTGGCCGAGCGGCTGCCCGACGCCCGCCGCTACGCGACGATCTACGTCTACACCAACGGCCAGGAGACCGGCCCGCGGCTCAACGACCGGCCGACCTGTGCCGTCCTGCACAACGAGACCGGCTCGGCCCAGTACATGGGCGTCCGCCTCAAGGACAACTACACCAGCACCCCGGACACCGAGGACTTCGGCACCTTCACCACCTACGCCGGTCCCGTGTACCAGAACAAGGGCTGGTGCGGAACGGTGTACTCGTACATGAAGAAGGCCGGCCAGGTCGTCGTCGACCACACGCGCGGCGTCGGCGCCTGCAACTAGCCGCCCCTCTCACCGGCCCACCGTCCGGCGGCACCCCTCCGGTCCGGCACCGCGCCGAGCCCCGAGGCGGAGCCACCGACGCGCTGTGATGTGACATGTACATTACAAATCCAGAGAGCGAAGAGTGAACCGCAACAGATTGAGACGGGCACGGATACCCGTGACCGCCGCCCTCACCCTGTCCATGGCAGCCGGCATCGCCACGTCGCAGGCCCTCGCCGCCCCGGCGCCGACCCCGCCGACGAACGCGACAGCCGACCAGGGCGCCAAGTCCCCCGGCGCTGACGCCCCCAAGCCCGAGGCCGTTCCCGAGCAGGACCGCTCCGCGGCCCTGGGCAAGGACTACCGCGGGTCGAAGGACCGCGCGTGGACCACGTCCGGCGACGGCACGGGCTTCCACGTCCTGCTCGCCGACGAGAAGGACGGCTACAAGTGGCGCACCGCCGCCACGCTGTCCGAGCCCGGCTTCGACACCGACACCTGGATCGGCAACGCCTGCCTGACCCAGTCCGGTACGCACGCCGCCGTCGCGTACGCGCCGCGTACGTTCACCAACAAGCCGGAGCTGATGGCGCGCGGCGCGTTCACCGCCATCGTCAACCTGCGGACCGGCCAGATCACCAAGCTGCCCGTGCAGGCCAGCCTCGGCTACTTCTCCCCCGGCTGCGGCACGGGGGACACGGCCGTCTTCTCGCAGTTCGCCGACGAGACGGCCCCGAAGAACGAGACGCGGCTCGTCAGCATCGACGCGCCCACGGCCAAGGCCGACGTCCTGACGGTGCCCGGCCAGGTGACCTCGGCGATCCCGGTGGGCGGCGAGATCGTCGCCGCCCAGGGTCCCACCCTGGTCAAGGTGACCAAGGACGGCAAGGACGGCAAGGAAGCCAAGGTATCGCCGATCAAGCGGACTTCGGCGATCCCGTTCCAGCTGATGGCCGACGCCGAGGGCGGCGTCACCTTCATCGACCGCGTCCAGCCCGGCGCCAAGCCCGCCGGGAAGCCCGGCGGCGTGCTCGCCCCCTCGGCCAAGGGCGGTCCCACCGCGCCCGAGCCGACGGGTGAGGTCGACCGGGTCACCGCCGCCGACGTCAAGAAGGCCGACGGCAAGGCCGAGGGCACCCAGGTGGCCACCGGCAAGCTGGAGGCCTTCGACCTGGCCCGCACCCCGTCCGGCACCGTGTTCGTCACCGGTACGGCGACGAGCACCGGCAAGCTGCCGGGTGCGGTGAAGAACCCGGGCGGCATCGCCAAGGAGGCCACTGTCTCCAGCGAGGGCCAGGCCACGGTCATGACCCGCTGGGCCGACGGCAAGGACTCCCGGCTGCGCCCGGAGGACTCGCTGAGCGCCCGCGCCGCGCGCACCACGATCAAGGCCATGGACACGGGCACGACCGTCGAGCTCGACGCCCTCCCGACCTCCGACCCGATCGGTGGCGGCAAGTCCCTCCAGGACGGCCAGAGCACCTCCCCCGCCCTGGAGAACGCCGGCGGCGGCAAGCCGGCCGCCAAGCCGAACGCCAAGAACGCGCCTTCCGGCGTCTCCTCGGCAGCAGCGGCGGCTCCGGCCAACGACACCGTCGACGCCGACCGGTTCTGCTCGGTCCCCCGCAACGACCCCCGCAAGCAGGCCTTCCAGCCCACGCCGCGGCAGGTCGAGTGGGCGGTCGACCAGACCGTCATCGGCCAGCTCAACAAGGGCGCCACCCGCCCCGCGAACTGGAAGAACACGGGCATGGCGGCCTACGCGCCGCAGTCCCTCTTCCCGCTCACCACGCTGGACGGCGACCCCAACGGCACTCCCGACCGCGGTGACGAGTGGCACGTGCCCTCGCAGGTGCTGCTCGGCATCACCGCGCAGGAGTCGAACATGTGGCAGGCCACGCGCTACGCCGTGCCCGGTGTCACCGCCAACTCCCTGATCGGCAACTTCTACGGGGTCAAGTACGCCGCCAACGGCACCCAGACCGACCCGTGGGCCATCGACTGGGCGGACGCGGACTGCGGTTACGGCATCACCCAGGTGACCGACGGCATGCGCGTGCACGGCCACGAGAAGGACAAGGAGACCCCGAAGACCACCGTCCAGCAGGAGGCCGTCGCGCTCGACTACGCGGCCAACATCGCGTCCGGCGTCAACATCCTCATCGAGAAGTGGAACTCCACCCGTCGGGACGGCCTCGTCATCAACGACGGTCACCCCAAGTGGATCGAGAACTGGACGTACGCCCTGTGGGCGTACAACGCGGGCTACCACGCGAAGTCGACCGCGGGTGAGAACAGCGGCAAGTGGGGCGTGGGCTGGACCAACAACCCGGCCAACCCGCTGTGGAAGGCCAACCGCACGCCGTTCCTGGAGGACGCCAGCGGCGGCAACGCGTACTACCACGCCGCCGCCCCGCAGCACTGGCCGTACCAGGAGAAGGTGATCGGCTGGGCGGCCCGCCCGATCGAGGCCATGGACAAGCCCGGCCACTTCACCGCCGGCTTCCGCGAGGCCTGGTGGCTCAACCCGGGTGAGCGCACCCGCGCGATGCCGCCGATCGGGCTGTTCTGCGACGCGTCCAACGACTGCGACCGATCCAAGATCAGCGACACCGACTCGAACAAGACCGGCCAGGGCGCCTGCCTGCTTCCCGGCGACCCGAACACCAAGGACCCGCTGTACCTGAAGTGCTGGTACAACAAGCCGGCCACCTGGAAGAACTGCAAGGACGCGCAGTGCGGTACACCCGTCCACCGGTTCAACGACACCTATCCGGAGCAGCCGGACGAGGCCTCGTACCCGCCGCGCTGCACCATCGGCCTCCCCGAGGGCACCCACGTCATCGACGACCTGCCCAACGGGTACTACCCGGCCGGTGGAGCACGCAACTGTGCCAACAACGTCTCGGCCGGCACGTTCCAGTTCACCTTCAGCGGGTCGGGCGGGGCCTACCCGGGCAAGATCGACACACACCAGATCGGTGCGGGCTTCCGCAACCACTTCTGGTTCGCGCACACCCGTGACAAGAACACGGCCGAGGGCGCCAAGCTGTTCACCTCCGGTACCTGGACGCTGAACAAGCCGGACCGGGGCTGGATGCGCGTCTGGGTCCACATCCCGGACCACGGGGCGCACACCCGCCAGGCCGCCTACCAGGTCAAGGGCACCGACTCCACCAGCGCGGTGCGCGTGCAGCCACAGCGGGTGATGGAGAACAAGTGGGCCGACCTCGGCGTCTTCAACTTCACCGGCACCCCGCAGGTGATCCTGGACAACCACAGCAAGGACGGGGACGGCTCCGAGGACATCGCCTGGGACGCCGTCGGCTTCCAGCCGCTCGCCGCCAAGCCGACCAACTTCACGGTCGCCATGGGTGACTCGTACTCCTCCGGTGAGGGTGCCTCCGCCTCCGGCGGCGGTGACTACTACAAGGAGACGGACGTCTTCGGCAAGGACAAGAAGCTCCGCAACGCCTGTCACCGGTCCACGTACGCGTGGTCGCGCCAGGCCACCCTGCCGGGGTACTCCAAGTCGATCGGCGCCATGTCCGACGACCGCGACCCCAACATGGACTACCACCTGATCGCCTGCTCGGGTGCGCAGACGGAGAACATCCTCTCCGCCAATGACGACAAGGGAGTCAAGGGCGCCAAGAACGCCGAGGGCCAGTTCGGTCAGGCCTCCTACGGGGAGCTCCCGCAGCTCGACAAGGGCTACCTCGACCAGAACACCACCCTGGTGACGATGTCGATCGGCGGCAACGACTCGCGGTTCACCGACGTCATCAAGGAATGCCTCTACGCGGCCGGACTCCTCAACTGCCAGCACGCGAACCTCAGCGACCAGTCGGAACCGCTCAAGGTCACCGAGCCGCGGCTGATCAAGGAGAAGGTCCGGCCTTCCATCGTCACCACGCTCAAGGAGATCGCCGAGCGGGCGCCGCACGCCAAGATCGTGCTGATGGGCTACCCGCCCCTCCTGGAGGGCACCATCTGCATCCCGGGCATCAACGGGGACGAGCAGCCCTGGCTCAACGAGATCGGCGCCCTGCTGGTCAAGGAGATGGACGGGGCCGCCGCCGACGCCAGGGCGGCCGGGGTCAAGGTCCAGTTCTCCGACCCCACGGGCGCCTTCAAGGGCAAGGCCATCTGCGGCAGCCCCGAGTCGATCCACGGCATCGTCACGGACAAGACCCCGGGTGACGAGGACGGCCTGCCGACCTCCGCCCAGTCCTTCCACCCGAAGATCGCCGGAGCCCGGCTGTACGCCAACTCCCTGGAGAGCACGCTCAACAGCGCCGCGTGGAGGGCCATGAAGTAGCGGCCTCCCACGGTGGGGCCCTGAGTATCCGTACTCAGGGCCCCTGCCCGTTCCTCTGAAAGGCTTCGCTCCATGAACAAGGCTTACGGCGTTGCCGGCGCCGCCCTCACCGGCGGCCTCACCGGGTGGCTGGCACTGGCCCTGTGGCAGTGGGCCGACGCCGAGGACAAGCGCAGCTGCGCGGACAGCACGTCGGTCTGTCTCACGTACTACCCGCTGACCGGCATCCTCTCGTGGGTGGTCCTGGCCGCGGTCGTCTTCGCCGTCGCCCTGCCCCTGGTGGGGGTGCGGCCGCGGAAGGCGGCGGCAGCGGCGTCGCTGGCCCTGCAGACCTGCGCGCTGGCCGTCATCGGTCCCTTCGCGCCGCACGACGCCCCCGACACCAACGCCCCGAACCTGATCGCCCTGGCGCTGGGCCCGGCGCTCGTCGGCGTGTGCGCGGTGCCGGCCTGGCGCCGCGCCGGGCTCGTCGCCATCGGTGTGCTGGTGGTGGCGGGCCTGATCGCCGTCGGCGTCGACAAGGACATGTTCTAGACCCGCAGCATGCTCCGGCCCGCAGCGCCGGCATGCCGAGGGCCCCCGCGTCACGCGGGGGCCCATCGGTGTTTCCGCTGGCCGCCGGGGAGGGGTCGGCGGCCCGGGTCAGCGGGCCGTGGCCCTCGGCCAGAAGCGGTCCAGCCACACCAGCGTGTCCCGCATGACGTAGTGGTCGGCGTTCGGGCGCAGCGCGGACAGCAGGAAGGACCGGGCACCCTCGGAGGGCACGCCCAGGACGGTGATCCGCGGGTCCGGCGTGCCGTCGGAGGCGACGGGGTGGAACTCCGGGGTCAGGTCGAGCCCGCCCGGCTGGAAGACCTCGCCGTCCGCGGACTCGTTGCGCCACAGCCGCACCAGGCCCCGGTCCAGCAGGTTCCGGTAGAGCGGCAGCACGTCGAGCCGCGGGTCGAAGCCGTGCATCCGGGCCTCGACCAGGACGTCGACGGGGCGCGAGAGGCCCGTGTGCGGGCCCTCCACCACGGCCTTGCCCGTGCTCTCGTCGAGGCGGACCCGGGCGTCCGGTCCGGCGCCCACGTCCAGCAGCCCGCAGTCGATCAGGGCGGCCAGCCTGGCCATGATCTCGGGGGCCGCGCCGTTCGCCAGCCGGTTGTGGTGGCGCACGTACCGCTGGAGGAAGTGCCGCTGGGAGGCCGCGGTCAGGCCCCCGTGGTCCACCGCGTACGAGAGGACCTGGCGCAGGTCGCGCCAGACGCCGTCGGCGGCCGCCTTGTGGGGGTTGCGCACGTTGCCCTGCCGGGCCCACAACTGGTCGCGCGCCATGAACGCGCGGACCGACGCGCGGAACTCCCCGGGGGAGCCGGCGGGCGGCACCGGGGAGACGGCGCGGTGCCAGTCGAAGCGGTTGCCGTGCAGATAGGTCTCCAGCCCCCACGCGGAGGAGAGGGCGTCGGTCACCGGGCCGGGCGGCAGGCAGCGGTCGACGTGGCGGCGCACCTCGGCCTCGGCCGAGGCGCCGTACACGGTCCGGGTCCAGTGCAGCAGGACGTCCCGCACCTGCCAGGAGACCGTGCCCTGGGCCGCGGACAGCGTGGACTTGCCGCGCAGGACGGACTCCAGGACGTCGGCGATCCCGTCCACCGCGCGCTCCAGCGGGGCGAGGAGGTGGCCGGGGCCGTCGGCGGGCGCGCCCGTCACGAAGGCCAGGTAGCCCGGCAGGGCGCGCTGGGTCAGCAGCAGCGCCGCGGCGGGGCCGAAGAGGGTGACGTAGTGCAGGTGGGCCATCTCCAGGACGACCAGGGGCAGCAGGTCCCGCTCGAAGTCCAGCTGCGCCCGCCCGGGCCCGCCGCCGGCCGGGGGCCGGCCGGCGTGGGCGCGCAGCTGGTCGACCGCCTCGCGCGTCAGGAAGGTGCCGGGGTGGTCCCCGGAGCCGTCGCTGGGCTTGTGGTTGTCGGGCCGGGCGAAGGTGAAGAGTCCGGAGCCGCTGAAGGCCACGACGGCCGCCGGCTCCCGGCCGCTCGGGCGGTAGACCAGGCCGGAGGCGTCCTCGTGGAAGGTGCCGCCGCGGCCCTCGGTCAGGTGCAGGATCGTGTCGATCGCGGTGAGCCCCATGCCGGCGCAGCCGACGACCGACTCCGGTCCGCAGCCGGCGGCGTCGAGCCGGTCGTCCAGCGGGTACGGGTGCGGGACGTGGCAGGTCCCGCCGGCGGGGCGGGCCGTGCGGCGGCCGTCGGCGGTGCGCCGCGGATCGTGGTACGAGTGGCCCGTCAGCAGCAGCACCTCGTCCGCGGGGCGGCGTTCGCCGTCGGCGGTGACGACCTCCAGCCGGTGGTCCGCGAGGGGGGCGAGGTCCACGACCTCCGCGTGGTGCAGGTGCAGTGCGGCGCCCGGGTGGCGGCGCAGGTCCGCGGCGAAGGCGCGGAACATGTCGCTCAGGGCGAGCCCGTGCACGTAGCGCTTGGGCCAGTCCTCCGGGCCGAGGTCGAGGTCCGGGTCGCCGGTCTCCTCGAAGCGGCGCCGGCACCACTCGTGCAGGGTGGGCCGCTCGGCGGCGGGGCGCAGCGGGCCGGCGCCGGTCACCGTCTCGTCGGCGGCGAAGCCCACCTGGGCGCCGATCCGGTTGAGGTAGCTGGTGCGTGCCTGGTCGGGGCTGTGCGCCCGGCCCGCGCCGAACGCGCCGGTGCGTTCGAAGAGGTGGACCTCCAGGCGGCGCCCCTGTCCGAGCCGGTCGATCGTCGCCGAGAGCCTCTCCAGGGCGTACGTGGCCCTGGGGCCGCCCCCCACCACGGCGAGCCGGTAGGGCTCCGCCGTCGCCGCGGGGCGGCCGGACGCGTCAGCTCGGGGGGTGGTCACGGGCGCCTCATTCGGTGGTCGGAACGGTTCTTCGGTGCCGGTCCGGGAGGGTGGCGGGTCAGCCCCGGGCCGGGAGGGTGGCGGGTCAGCCCCGGGCCGGGAGGATGCGGGCGAGCGCCGCGAGGAAGCGGTCGATGTCCTGCCCGGTCATCCGGCCCATGGTCGAGAGCCGGAAGAAGTCCGCCGCCAGCTGTTCCTGGGCGCTGTAGATGACGAACCCCTCGGCGCGCAGGCCCCGGTGCAGGGTGGCGTAGCCGGTGCCGGCCGGGATGCGGACGGCCGTGAGGGAGGCGGCCCGCTGTCGGGGCGGGAGCAGGAGCTCCAGGCCGAGTGCCTCCAGGCCGGCGCGCAGCCGCCCGGCGAGGGCCGAGTAGCGCGCGTGGCGGGCCTCCCAGCCCTCGGCGAGGGCCAGGTCGAGGGCGGTGTCGAAGGCGTGGAAGGCGGGGATGCCGGGGGTGAACGCCGGGGCCTGGGCCTTCTCCTGGGCGGTGTGGTGGCGGTGCAGGTCGAGGTAGTAGCTGCGGCGCGGGGCGTCGGCCAGCCCTTCGAAGGCGGTCTTGGCCGCGCTGACGAAGCCGAGGCCGGGGGCGCCCTCCAGGCACTTGTTGGCGGAGCCCGCCAGCCAGTCGATGCCGTCGGCGGCCAGCGAGACGCGTTCGGCGCCGATGCTGCTGACGGCGTCGACGACGACCTCGCGGCCGTGCGCGTGCGCGATCCGGGTCACTGCGGCCACGTCGTTGAGCATGCCGCTGCTGGTCTCGTGGTGGACCACGCCGACGTGGGTCAGGCCGGGGTCGGCGGCCAGGGCCCGGTCCACGGCCGCGAGGTCCACGGGCGTGGCCCAGCCCAGTTCGAGCCGGTGGCTGCGGATGCCGTGGGCGTCGGCGATGTGCCGGAACCGCTCGCCGTAGTGCCCGTTGTCGATGACGAGCAGGGCGCCGTCGTGGGGCACGGCGGAGCTGACGGCGGCCTCGACGGCGGCGGTGCCCGAGCCGGTGAGGACGACGGAGGTGTGCCGCTCGTCTCCGCCGGCGGCCAGGGTGGTCTTGTGCCGTACCCGGGTGAGCAGGTCGGAGAACTCCGGCTCGCGGTGGCACATGTCGGGTCCGGCGAGCGCCGCGCGCACCCGGTCGTCCGTGTTGACGGGACCGGGGTTCATGAGGACCAGCCGCTCCGGGCGGGCCGGTGTGCTGTCGTTCATCGGGCGATCGCCTCCTTGAATCGGGCTGCCGAGGCGGGCGGGGCGAGGGCCGGGCGGCCGAGGTTCGGGTCCGAGCCGGGGGCGATGCGGACGCGGATCAGCTGGGCTCCCCCGTCCCGCTGCGCGCGCGGTACCGCGGCGCGCAGGGCGTCCGCGTCGGCGACGTCGTGGGCGGCCCGGTAGCCGCAGGCCGTGGCGATCGCCGCGAAGTCGACGCCGGCGGAGGCGGTGGGCTGGCCGCCGGTGGACTCGTAGGACTCGTTGTCCAGCAGGAGGTGGCACAGGTCCGTGTCCCTCTGCCGGCCGATGGTCGCCATCGCCTCCAGCCGCATGAGTGCGGCGCCGTCGCCGTCGAGGACGGCGACGCGCCGGTCCGGGGCGTGCATCGCCACGCCGAGGGCCACGCTGGAGGCGCAGCCCATGGAGCCGACGACGTACAGGTTCTCGGGGCGGTCCCTGTCCCGTTCCAGTTCCCGCGCGGTCTTGCCGGTGGTGGCGACGAGCAGGGTGCGCGGATCCATGGCGGAGACGATGTGGCCGATCGCCTCGGCCCGCTTCATCAGCCGCGGGCCGGCCGGGGCTTCGGCCGTGGCCGCGGCCCGGCCGGGGGCCTCGTACGGGGCGATGGCGCCCTTGGGCACGATGAAGGCGAACGGCAGTCCGGTGGCGGCCATGTGGGCGGCGGCCGCCTCCAGCCGCCGCGCGAGGAGCGCGGGGTCGTCCGGCAGCACTTCGTTGCGCACGCCCATGGACGTCAGCAGGTCGGGGGTGATGCGGCCCATCAGCTCGTGCTGCGGCTCGTCGGGGTGGCCGGGGCGGCCGCGCCAGGTGACGAGGAGCAGGACCGGCAGGCGCAGGGTGTGGCAGAGGGAGGTCAGCGGGTTGACGGCGTTGCCCAGCCCGGAGTTCTGGAGGATGACCACCGGCCGGCGCCCGGCGAGCACGGCGCCGGCGGCCAGGGCGACGGCTTCGCCCTCGTTGGCCGCGATGACGTACTCCCCCGGGTGTTCGGCCTCCAGGCAGGAGATGACGGGGCCGAGGAAGGAGCAGGGCACGCCGGTGAAGGGGCCGTGCCCGTGCCGCCGGAACAGTTCGACCAGGGTGCGCGGTTCCAGGACGCCCTGGGTCGCCGTCGTGGGCCGCGTGGTCGGCGCGCTCACCGGCCGCTCTCCCGGGTGGCGAACAGCTCGGTGGCGCGGCTGACGTCCTGCGGGGTGCGCAGTTCCAGCCAGCCGGAGGCGATCTCCACGGCCCGGACGCGGTGCCCGGCGGCGAGCAGGTCGGTGAGCAGGTCGGCCAGGGTGGCCTCGGAGCCGTTGGCGCGGCGCTTCTCGGCGACCTGGCGCAGCGCGGTGAAGCCCTCGGCGGAGAAGGCCGCGGCGCCGGCGAACTCCCCGTCCGCGACGGGTCCGGTGGCGGCGAGGACCGCGCTGCCCGCGGCGCCGCCGATGCGCCGGCCGTCGCGGGCCGCGGAGTCGAGGGCCAGCGGCAGGGCGTCGGTGCGTCGCGCGGCGCCGGACCCGGCGGACACGTCGACGAGGACGGCGAGGTCGCCGCCGGCGGCGACGAGCCGGCGCAGCGGCTCGCCCTCCACGAACACGTCGTCGGAGACCAGCACGGTGCCCGCGAGGTAGGCGTCGTCCAGTGCCAGCACGGCGCCGGCGGCGTCCGCCCGCGCGGGCAGGAGCACGACGTCCTGCGGGGCCTCCTGGGCGTGGCCGTGGGCGCCCGCCGTGGCCGACACCGACTCGATGTCGGCCCGGCGCAGCGCGGTGCTCTGCTCGGCCAGCAGGCCGGCGCCGGGTGCGGTGGGCGGGCCGGGGACGATGACGGCGCGCGCCCGGCTCGCGTACGGGGTGATGTACGCGGCCTCGTGCTGCTTCTGGAGCGACATGCCCTGGAGGTCGAACACGGTGGCCAGCGGGGCGATCCGGTCCTCGATGCCGGTCGTGCGGTCGTCGCGCAGGATCGAGGCGAAGGTCTCGGTGACGGCGGCGATGCCCGCGCGCAGGCCGTGATTGGCGTAGATGACCATCTTGGCGCCCGCCTCGGACAGTTCGGTGGCCGTGATGGTGTGGTAGGTGGTGGGGACCACGACGACGGGGGTCGGCAGGGTCCAGCGCTCCAGGAAGCGCAGCACCGGCTCCGGCGAGCTGCCCTTGGCGTGGATCAGCACCGCGTCGGCACCGGCCGCGGCGTACGCCTCGCCGCGGCGCAGGGCCTCGTCCATGCCCCAGCCCGCGATGAGGGCCTCGATCCGGGCGATGACCATGAGGTCCGGCGTGGTCTGGGCGGCCTTGGCGGCGCGCAGCTTCCCGCAGAACTCGGCGATGGGGGCCAGTTCCTGACGGCCCGGGATGAAGCTGTTGACCTTCGGGAAGCGCTTGTCCTCGATGGAGACGCCGGCGAGGCCGGCCGCCTCGTACCGGCGGATCATGTTCATGACGTTGTGGGCGTTGCCGTAGCCGGCGTCGCAGTCGGCCACGACGGGCACCCCGACCGCCGCCGCCAGCGAGGCGGCCGTGGCGAGGAGTTCGCTCATGGTCAGGATGTCGGTGTCGGGCACGCCCTGGGAGGCGGAGACCTCCAGGCCGCTGGACCAGACCCCGTCGAAGCCGGCCCGCTCGGCGAGGCGCGCACCGAGCGGGTTGTGCGCGCCGATGATGCGTACGGTGCCCGGGCGGGCGAACAGTTCCCGGAGCTGCCGGGCTCCGGAGGTCCTGTGCTCCCCGCGTGCCCCTGTCGTACCGGTGGTCATGCCTTCTCCTGTAGTCCGCGTGCGTGCGTGTGGGGGGGCGGTCAGACGGTGGCGGCCGTGATCACCAGCCCGTCGGCCACCAGCCAGCGCCCGGTGAAACGCCGTACGGTGCGGCCGGCCACGACCGGGCCCTCGACCAGCAGACGGGCGTGGAACTCGCCGCCGGTGGCGGCCGGGCCCGGTGCGGGACGGAAGCTGAGTTCGGCCTGGGTGAAGTCGAGCCAGCGCCCGGTGAGCGGGAACCACGCCTTGTAGACCGATTCCTTGGCGCTGAAGAGGACCTTGTCCCAGTGCAGCCCCGGCCGGTACCGCGACAGGGCCCGCAGCCGGCCGCGCTCGTGCGGGAGCGCCACCGCCTCCAGGACCCCCGGGGGCAGCGGGACGTGCGGTTCGGCGTCGATGCCGAGGCCCGCCAGCTCCGAGGACCGGGCGGCGGCCGCCGCCCGGTAGCCCTCGCAGTGGGTGATGGCCCCGGCCACCCCCGCCGGCCACAGCGGCTCCCCCGAACCGCCTACGGGCAGCGGCCCGGCGGGCACGCCGAGGCGGTCCAGCGCACGGTGCGCGCAGTGCCGTCCGGTGGCGAAGGCCCGCCGGCGGCCCTCGGAGGCCCCGGCCACCGCGGCCAGCTCCTCCGGGTAGAGCGAGTCGGCGGCGGTGACGTCGGCGTACTCCGCCGAACTGGCCACGCCGGCGGGCAGGATCCGCTCGATCACGTGCCGTGCCCTCCGTCCGCGCGCCCGCGCCCCGCGAAGAGGCCGGCGAAGGCACCCAACGCGGCCACCGCCGCGGTGGCCAGCAGGGCCTGCTGCATGCCCTCCAGGAACACCGACTGGGCGATCCGGGTCAGGACGGCCTGGGCCGCGTCCACCGACCCGGGATCCGGTGCCAGGCCGACGGCCGCCCTGCGGACCACCTCGTCCATGGCGCCGGGCGCGACCGCCACGGACTGCGCGGCCAGCCGGCCGGGCAGCGCCGAGGCGCTGTGCGCCGCGACGACGGCGCCCACGACGGCGATGCCCAGGCTGCCGCCCACCTGCATGGCCGTCTGCTGCATGCCGCCGGCCACGCCGGACAGCTCCACCGGCGCACTGCTGATGACGAGCTTGGTGGCGCCGACCATCACCGGGCTGAAGCCCAGCCCGAGCAGGAAGAAGCACAGCGTCATCTCCAGGGTCCCCGACTGCGCGTCGAGCCGGGACAGGGCGCACATGGCCACGGCCGTGACGGACAGTCCGAGGACCACCGGGGTCCGGGGCCCGGACCGGCTGATCCACATGGCCGCGGGCGGTGCGCCCACGATCATCAGCAGGGTCAGGCCCAGCACCCGGACCCCCGAGTCGGCCGGGGACAGCCCGAGCACGTTCTGCAAGTAGAAGATCAGGACGAACGGAGCGCCGACCATGACGAAGGCCATGGAGAGCAGCGTCAGCACGCCGACCGTGAACCGTCGCGACCGGAAGAGGCGGGGCGGCACCAGGGGATCGCCGGCGCGCCGCTGCCACCAGGCGAAGAAGCCGCCGAGCAGCAGCGCCGCGGCCAGCAGGGCCAGGGTCCGGGCATCGGGCCGGCCCTGGTCGGCGACCGTGGCCAGGCCGCCGACCAGCAGGCACAGCGCACCGCCCAGTACAGTCATGCCCAGCAGGTCCAGCCGGCCGGGCGCGGCCTCGCCGCGCGTGTCGCGCAGGACGAGGACGCCCAGGGCCAGTGCCACAACGCCCAGCGGGACGTTGAGGAAGAACACCCAGCCCCACGAGGCGTGTTCGACCAGCAGGCCGCCCACCACGGGTCCGGCCGCGGTGGACGCGGCGATCACCGAGCTGCGCACGGCGATCGGCATGTTGAGGCGTTCGGCGGGGAAGGCGGTGCGCAGCAGGCCGAGGGTGGCCGGCTGCATCAGCGCGCCGAACACCCCTTGCAGGACGCGCAGGCCGATGACCCAGCCCAGGCTCCCGGAGGCGCCGATGGCCACGGAGGTGGCCGTGAAGCCCGCGGCTCCGACGAGGAAGACGGTGCGGTGGCCGTAGCGGTCCCCGAGCCGGCCCGCGGCGATCAGCAGGGCGGCGACCGCGAGGAGGTAGCCGTTCGTCACCCACTGGATGCCGGTCAGGCTCGCTCCGAGGTCGTCCTGCATGGCCGGCTGGGCGACGGTGACGATCGTGCCGTCGAGCGAGACCATCATGGCCCCGACGGAGAGGGTCAGCAGCGTCAGCCAGGGGTGGCCCCGCACCCCGCGGCGCGGCGGGGACGCCGCGCCCTGCCCCTCGGCGGCCGCGGTGTGTCCGTTCGCCCTGCTCATGTGAGGAGTTCACCCGGCCGGCCCGCGGCCGCCCGCCCCGACGTCTCGCCGGCTCCGTCGCGGGTGCCCGCGTCGCGCCGGCCGGCGCCGTCCTCGGCGGGCTTCCAGCCGGGCGGGCCGAAGACGTAGCCGAGCTTGTGGCGCAGCGTGCTCGCCCCGCGCACGTCACGGAACATGTTGCCGAACTCGTGCACCTGGATCTTCCAGATGGAGAAGGTCTCGATCTGCTTGGTGAGGCCGTACGTGGGGCGCTGCACCTCGGGCTGGAACGTGCCGAACATGCGGTCCCAGAAGATCAGGATGCTGCCGAAGTTCTTGTCCAGGTACTCCGGGTCGTTGCCGTGGTGGACGCGGTGGTGCGAGGGCGTCACGAAGACGTACTCGATGAAGCGCGGCAGCTTGCCGATCTTCTCGGTGTGCGCGAAGAGCCCGTAGACCAGGTGCACCGAGTGCATGGTGAAGACCAGCGCGGGGTGCACGCCCAGCAGCGGCAGCGGAAGCCAGATCATCTTCTCGAACCACTGGGCCCACTTGCGGCGCAGGGCGGTCGAGAGGTTGAAGTACTGGCTGGAGTGGTGGACCTGGTGGCCGGCCCAGATGAGCCGGATGCCGTGCGCGGCGCGGTGGTACCAGTAGAGGAGGAACTCCACGCCGAAGAAGAGGAACACCCACGTGGTCCACGACGTGGACGACAGGTGCCACGGCGCTATGTACTCGTAGACCAGCAGGTACAGCGCGAGGGCCACGGTCCGGAGCACGGTGGAGGAGAACAATGCGCCGAATCCCGTGAGGATGCTCGCCCGGTGGTCCCGGAGGTCGTAGCCGGGGCGCTCGTCGTGGTCGTCGCCGAACTTGATCGCCAGCAGCTCGATCACGATCAGCAACGCCATGGCGGGCAGGGCGTAGACCGCCGGATCGTGCAGCCGGTCCATGACCTTGTCGAGCATCGCTCTCTCCTTGATTCGGCTTCCGCAATAGCCTAAACACGCTCTCCAAAAGCCCCCTAAAGGCCGCCTTAATTTCCTTCTTGACCTCAGGCAACTGCCGTGCGGACAGAACTGTTTAGTCTCGTTTTAGTCATGCCCGGGTACGCTCGCCGTCGGCTCGGGACAATTCCGCACTTCGCGTGGGAAGAGAAAACCGGCCGCGTCGATCGAAACTCGCAATTTCCGGATCGGCGCCAATTGTTCGAAGAACCGGCCGAGGCGGTCCAGGAACGGGGTGCGGATGAGCGGCAGTCGTCTTGCGGTCCGGCTGGAGCGGCCCGCCCGCGGCGCCGGCCCGGTGCGCGTGCTCGCCCTGCACGGGCTGGCGGCGAGCGGGACCACCTGGCGGTCCTTCTCCGAACTCACCTCACCCGCCGTCGAGTTGTGGAACGCGGAGCTGCCCTGGGGAACGGCCGGCACGTCCGCGTGGAGCCACCGCGGAGACCCCGCCGAGTGGATCGGTGCCGCGCTCGGCCGGGTGCCGGGCGGGGCCGACGTCGTCGTCGCGCACTCCTTCTCGGCCGTCCTCGCCCTGGAGTACCTCGCCGGGAGCCCGCGGGCCGAGCGGCCCCGCGCCCTGGTCCTCGTATCGCCCTTCCACCGCAGGGACCCGGCCGACTTCCACTGGGACACCGCCGGCCACTACCTCGGCATCTTCCAGGAGGTGTTCGAGGAGGCACTGCGCATCGCGTCCGTCCGCGAACCCTCCCCCGAGACGCTCCGGGACATGGCCGTCCTCGTGCGCGACCGCGTGGGTCCGTACGGCTGGCTGCGTTTCTGGGAGAGCTATCTGCGCAGCCCCTTCGTCGACGTACGGGGGCTGGACCTGCCGGTGCTCGTCGTGGCCGGGGAGAACGACCGGTTCGCCGCGCCGCGGGACGCCGCCCTGCTGGCGGACGCCCTGCCGCAGGGACGGCTGGAACTGCTGCGGGACTGCGGCCACTTCCCGATGACCGAGCGGCCGCGGCCGTTCGCCGACGCGGTCCACCGGCTGCTCGCCGACCACCTCGCCGCGCCGTCCGCGCCTCCCACGAAGGCGGGTTGACCCCTTGGACCTCTCTGCCACCCCGGCTGTCCTCGTCACCGGCATCGGCGCGGTCAGCTGCCTCGGCGGCACCGCGGACGCGTTCTGGACGGGGCTGAAGGCCGCCGCCGGGCGCCCCACCGCCGTACCCGGCCTGACCGAGCGCGTGCCGGACGTCCTCGCCTACCAGGTGCCCGACGGCGCCCCGGCGACGGACGCCGCGCACGCGGCGCCGGGCCGTGCCACGCGGTTCGCGCTGAGCGCCGTCCGCGAGGCGGTCGCGGACGCGGGCCTGGAGCCGCGCGAGATCGCCGGGGCGGCCGTGGTCATCGGCACGGCCGGCGGCGAGGGCGGCGCGCGCGAGGGCGACCACACGAGCGAGAGCAAGGGCACGGCCAAGGGCGCGGGCACGGCCAAGGGCGCGGGCGACGGCGAAGGCACCCGCGACGGCGCGCCCGCCGGCGCCTGGGAGCCGGTGTTCTCCGTCGCCGCCACCGTGGGCGCGGAACTCGGCACCTTCGGCCCGAACATCAGCGTGAGCAACGCCTGCGCCGCGAGCGGGTACGCGCTGTCCGTCGCCGTGGACCTGATCCGCCGCGGCGAGGCGGACACCGTGCTGCTGGGAGGCGCGGAAGGCATCGCCTGGGTGCCGCCGGCGAGCTTCAGCCGACTCGGCGCGGCCGACCCCGAGACCTGCCGTCCCTTCGACGCCGAACGCCGGGGCACCGTCTTCGGCGAGGGGGCCGCCGTGCTCGTCCTCCAGTCGGCGCGGGCCGCCGCCGGCCGCCCCGCGTACGGCAGGGTGCTGGGGACCGCGTGGAGCTGCGACGCCCACCACCCCACCGCCCCGGACCCCGGCGGCGAACAGCCGGTACGGGCGGCGCGCGCGGCCCTCGAGGAGGCCGGACGGGCACCCGGCGACATCGGGTGCGTCATCCCGCACGGCACCGGCACCGTGCAGAACGACGTGATCGAGTACCGGGTCCTGCGGGAGGTGCTCGGCGACCGCGCCCCGGCCACACCGCTGTTCAGCCTGAAAGCCTTCATCGGGCACACCGCCGGCGCCGCGGCGGCCTTCGCCGCCGTCACCGCCGCGCTGATCGCCCGGCACGGCGAGATCCCCGCCAACATCCCGCTGGCCAGCCCGGACCCCGAGTGCCCGGTCCGGCTGCCGCAGGACGGGCCGACCCCGCTGGAGCACCCGAACGTACTGGTCAACGCGTACGCGTTCGGCGGCAGCAACTTCTCCATGGTCTTCGGGGGCGAGGCACGGTGACGCGGACGGAAGCCGGGACGGCGGCGCCGCGAGCCGTGGTGGCCGAGTCCGTGGTCCACGGCGCGGCGCTGGTCGTGCCGCCGGACGGCACTCCCCCGGACGCCGCGTGGTTCGACCACCGCGCCCGGCTGGGCCGGGGGCACAAGTACCTGCCGCCCGCCTGCCAGTACCTGCTCGCGGCCGCCCGTACGGCCCTGGAGGCGTCCGGTCAGGAGGCCGGCCGGCACGCCCCGGAGCTCCGCGGCGCCGTCGTCGGCACCAACAGCGCCGTGGCGGCCCTGCACGCCGGCATCGAGGAGACGGTCCGCCGCGAGGGGGCCGGGGCCCTGAGCCCGATGAGCGTGCCGTACTTCTCGGTCAACCTCGTCGCCGCCCGCCTGTCGACCGAGCACGTGCTCAAGGGCTTCAACCTGACGGTGACCTCACCGCGGGTGGCCGGGGTCGAGGCCCTTCACCTGGCCGCACTCGAACTGGCCGCGGGCCGCGGCGCCGTGGTGCTGGCCGGAGCCGCCGAGGCGCCCGACCCCCGCCCCGGCGACGCCGAGCCCGAAGCGGGCGCCGCGCTGCTCGTGCTGCGTCCGGCGGGCGGGCCCGTACCGGCCGGCGGCGCGGTGCTGCGGACCGTACTGCGCTTCCTCCCGCCGCCGGCGCTGTCCGGGGCCGACGGCCGCGGGCGGGCGGAGGACTCCGTGCGGGAGGCACTGGACGCCCTCTGCGCGAGCGGCCCGGCCCCGTACGAGGTCGAGCTGCTGGCCGACCCCTCGCCCGTCGGGGACACGGTCGCCCGCGTGCTGCGCGCCTGGTGCGCCGGCCGCGCCCCGGTGTCCGTCCAGCGGTCCGGGGCGCGGGCCGGGTCGCTCGCCCCCGTGGTCCGGCTGGCCGAGCGCCCCCTCCCGGCGGGCGGCGGCACCCGGCTGGTCGTCGTCGCCTCCCGCGCGGGCAACGTGGCGCTCGCCGCGGCGCACACCCCCGAACCCACCAACTGAGAGGTGCACATGCTGACTTCCCTCAAGGGCTCCTGGTGCCTGATCCTGGGCGCCTCCAGCGGCATGGGCCGGGCCACCGCGCGGGCCATGGCCAAGGAGGGCGCGAACGTCTTCGGCGTCCACTTCGGCACGGCGGCCCAGCAGGAGGAAGTCGACGAGCTGGTAGAGGAGCTGCGCGCCACGGGCGTGCGGGTTTCCTTCCACAACCGCAACGCCGCGAGCAAGCAGACCCGCGCCGAGCTGGTGCCGCTGCTCGCCGGGCTGGCCGGGCCCGAGGGCGTACGGGTCCTGCTGCACTCCCTCGCCTTCGGCAGCCTGCTGCCCTTCCTCCCCCAGGAGGGCCAGGAGGAGGTCATCACCCCCCGGCAGATGGACATGACCGTCGACGTCATGGGCCACAGCCTCGTCTACTGGGTGCGCGACCTGTACGTGGCCGGGCTGCTGCCGCGCGGCGCCAAGGTGTTCGCGCTCACCAGCCGCGGCGACGGCCGGGTGATGCCCAGCTACGGCGCGGTGTCGGCCGCCAAGTCCGCCCTGGCCTCGCACGTGCGCCAGCTGGCCGTCGAACTGGCCCCCTCCGGCGTCTCGGTGAACGCCCTGCGCGCCGGCCTGACCCTCACCCCGGCGCTGCTGCGCATCCCCGGCAGCGACGGACTGGCCCGGTACGCCACCGAGTCGAACCCGCACGGCCGGCTCACCGTTCCGGAGGACGTCGCCGAGGCCGTCGTCATGCTCTCGGCCACCGACTCGTCGTGGATCACCGGGAACGTCATCGACGTCGACGGCGGCGAAGGCCTCGTCTGACCACCGTCCCGCACCCGCACCCGCACATCCCACCCCACTCCACCCCAGGAGAGAACGATCATGCCCGAGCAGACCGGCACCGCCGTGGACATCGAGGAACTCCGCTCCACCATCGCGGACATCCTGGACGTCGAGGCCTCCGAGGTCACCGACACCGCCGACTTCAGGGAGGACCTGGACGTCGACTCCCTGCTCGCGCTGGAGATCCTCGTGACCCTGGAGCGCAAGTACGGCGTGAAGATGGACGAGTCGAACCTCCAGCTGATGCGCTCCCTCAAGGTCGTGCACGAGCTGCTGGCCGAAAAGCTCGGGACCGCGTGATGCCGCAGGACGGCCGCAAGGTCGCCGTGGTCACCGGCGGATCGCGCGGGATCGGCCGGGCCGTCGTGGAGCGGTTCCTCTCCGACGGCTACGACGTCGCCTACTGCTACCGCTCCCGGCCCGCGGACGCCGACGCGGTCGAACGCCTCGCCGCCGAGCACGGGGGCCGGGTCTTCGACGCGCCGGTGGACGTGACGGACGCGGAGGCCGTACGCGCCTTCCTGGACCGGACGCAGGAGCGGCTCGGGGAGATCGACGCACTCGTCACCAGTGCGGGCATCGTCCACGACGGCCCGCTGGTCACGATGGACGCGGACGCCTGGAACAGCGTCGTCGACACCAACCTCACCGGCACCTACCACGTGTGCCGCGCGGCGGTCTTCGCCCTCATGAAGCAGGGCCGGGGCAGCATCGTCACCCTGTCGTCCGTGGCCGGGGTGCGCGGCAGCGCCACGCAGGCCAACTACGCGGCCGCCAAGGCCGGGATCATCGGCTTCACCAAGTCGCTGTCCAAGGAAGTGGCCCGGTTCGGCATCCGCGCCAACGTCGTCGCGCCCGGCCTGATCGCCACGGACATGACCGGGGGAATGACGGCGAAGGCCCGCGCGGGCGTCCTCGCCAAGATCCCGCTCGGCCGGATCGGCACCGCGCGGGAAGTGGCCGACACCGTCGCCTTCCTCTCGTCCGAGCGCGCCGCCTACATCACGGGGCAAGTGATCCGGGTCGATGGCGGCATCAGCAACTGAGGGGGCGCGTTGATGGCAACGACGGCAGCGACGACGGCGGCGCGGACAGGGCCCGTACGGGTCGTCGTGACCGGGCTCGGCGTGCTCACGCCGATCGGCACGACCGTGGAGGGGTTCTGGGACGCGGCGGTCCGCGGAGTGGTCGGCACGGGCCCGCTGCGCCGCGCCGACGCGGCGGACTTCCCGGCGAGGCTCGCCGGCGAGGTCGCCGGCTTCGACGCGCCGCGCGCCGCCGGTGACCGCAGCCTGCGGCTCGCCACGGCCGCCGCGTCGGCCGCGGCGGCCGACGCCGGCATCCCCCGGTGGACCGGGGACCCGTACCGGGCCGGTGTCTGCCTGGGCACGCTCCTCGGCGGCCGGGCCGGGCTGGAACCGGCCGTCACCGCCTTCCACCGCGGTGCGGAGCCCGCCGCGGCCCCGCACGGCGCGGGACGGCCGGCGCCGGACCTCGTGGCCGCGGTCGCCCGCGACCTCGGCTTCCTCGGACCGGGCCTCGCGGTCGCCACGGCCTGCGCCTCGGGCAACAGCGCGCTGGCCCACGCCGCGGACACCATCCGGGCGGGCCGCGCCGACGTGATGATCGCCGGCGGGGTCGACGAGCTGTCGAGCGGCATCATGATGATGTTCGCCAGCCTGCGTTCCCTCGCCCCCGACTTCCTGCGGCCCTTCGACCGGGCCCGCGCCGGGCTCGTGGTCTCCGAGGGGGCCGCCGCCCTGGTCCTGGAGTCGTACGAGCACGCCCGCCGCCGCGGCGCGCACATCCACGCCGAACTGGCGGGCTGGGCCTCGGCGTCCGACGCCCACCACATGACGGCCCCGCACCCCGAGGGCAGCGGCGCCCGCCGTTCGATGCTGCGGGCGCTGGAGCGGGCCGGGATCTCCCCCGACCGCGTCGACCACGTCAGCGCGCACGGCACCGGCACCCCCTCCAACGACCGGATCGAGGCGCAGGCCCTGCGGGCGGTCTTCGGCCCGCGGACGCCCGCCGTGACCTCGCTGAAAGGGGCGCTCGGGCACACCCAGGGCGCGGCGAGCGCCATCGAGGCGGTGGCGTGCGTACTGGCGCTGCGCGACGGAGTGATCCCGCCGACGGCCAACCTGGTCGACCTCGACCCGGAGTGCGACGTGGACGTCGTGCGCGGGGCGGCGCGCGAGACCCCGGTGCGCGTGGCCGTCAACAACGCCTTCGGCTTCGGCGGCAACACGGCGTGCACCGTCTTCACCCGCATGGACAGCGCCACGCGCACGGCCACGCGCACGGCGACCAGCACCGTCACGAGCACCGCGGGGAGCGCACGATGAGCCCGCACGGCCCCACGGCCGCCGTCACCGGCATGGCCCTGGCCAGTCCGCTCGGCGGCAGCCTCGACGCGACCTGGGAGGCGCTGCTGGCCGGCCGGACCGGTTTCACGGAGACGGCCGCCACCGACGGCCTGTACCCGGGTCCGGTGCGGGCCCTTTCCGGTGCGCTCGCCGACGACCTGCCCGACGTGCCGGCCTTCGGCCGCAAGCGGCTGCGGGCGCTGAGCCGGGAGTCCCTGCTGGTCTCCCGGGTCGGGATGCTCGCCTGGCGGGACGCCGGGTTCGAGCCGGCCACGACGCCCGGCCCGGAGGAGACCGCCGTCGTGCTGGGCACCGCCGCCGGCGGCCTGTCGGGGTACCTGACGGTGATGCGCGACGGCCTGACCCTGGGCCCCGAGCTGGTCAGTCCGTATGCCGGCCCGCAGGGCAGCCTGAACGCCGCGGCCTCGGACCTGTCCATGGCCTCCGGTGCGCAGGGCAGCATCCTCACGGTCACCGCCGGGCGCTGCTCGGGGGCCCACGCCCTGGCCGTCGCCGCCGACCACATCCGTACGGGGCAGGCGGAGGCCGTGCTCGTGGCGGCCGTGGACGTCCTGGATCCGCTGCGGCTCGCCGGCGGGCCGGCGCGGGCCCCCCGGCCGTTCGCCGCGGACCGCGCCGGCGCCCCGCCCGGTGAGGCGGCCGTGGTGCTCGTCGTCGAGGACACCGCGCGGGCCCGGGCCCGGGGTGCCCGGGTGCACGCGGAGATCGCGGGCCTGAGCGTCCTGCGGGGCGGGGCGGACGGCGGGAGCGCCGCCGCTCCCGCGATCGCGGCGGCGCTGGCCGACGCCGGCGTGCGGCCCGGGGAGCTGTCCGTGGTCTGCTCCTCCGCCGCCGGCGCCCGGCACACCGACCGCGCGGAGGCCTTCGCCGTGCACGGCGCCGTCGGCTCCGGGGCCGCCGTCTACAGCCCCTTCGGCGCCCTCGGGGACTGCGCGGGCGCCGGCACCCTGCTGCAAGTGGCGCTGACCGCGCGGACCCTGGCCGACGGGCGCGTCCCGCCCACGGCGGGCCTGGCCGGTCGGGACCCCGGCCTGCCCGCCCTCGCGGCTTCGGACGTCCCGCGCGAGCGGGCGGGCGGCCCCGCCCTGGTCCTGACGACCGACGACGACGGACAGGCCGCGGCCCTGGTCCTGCGGTAAGGCCCCGGTCCCGCCCCGCGCGCGGCGACGAACCCATGAACCCACCAGGGAGAACCGGACCTCCGGACCCCTGCCGTACGGAGGTAGGAAGTGCATCACGACCCGGCTGAGCCGATCGCCATCGTGGGGATGGCGGGACGGTTCCCCGACGCTCCCGACACGGACCGGTTCTGGGACCTGCTGATGGACCGCGGCGACGCGATCCGCCCGATCCCGGCGGCCCGTTGGAACACCGATCAGCCCCTGGACCCGGAGAAGGAGATCCAGGGCCACGGCGGGTTCCTGGAGGGCGTCGACGCGTTCGACGCCGCGTTCTTCGGGGTCTCGCCGCGCGAGGCCGAGGTGCTCGACCCGCAGCAGCGGCTGATGCTGGAGACCACCTGGCTGGCGCTGGAGGACGCCGGGGTGCCCACCGCGAGCCTCGCCGGCACCCGTACCGGCGTCTACTTCGGCGGTCTGTGGCAGGACTACGAGCGGCTGCGCGAGGACCGCGGCGCCCGCCCCACCCAGCACTCCATCTCCGGCAACGCGCTCGACATGCTGTCCGCGCGCATCTCGTACTTCCTCGGCCTGACCGGCCCCAGCCTGACGCTGGAGACCGGCTGCTCCTCCTCCCTGGTCGCCCTGCACCTGGCCTGCCAGGCCATCCGCGCAGGCGACGTGGACGGCGCGCTGGTGGGCGCGGCCAACCTGATGCTCACCCCGGACGTGACGATCGGGCTCACCCACTTCGGCGGGCTCTCCCCGAAGGGCCGGTGCAGCGCCTTCGGCGCCGGGGCCGACGGGTTCGTCCGCGGCGAGGGCGTGGCCGCGGTCTACCTCAAGCCGCTGGCGCGGGCCCGCAGGGACGGGGACCGGGTGCACGCCGTGATCGTGCGGACCGCCGCGAACAACGACGGCGGCGGCACCAGCCTGGTGACCCCCAGCCAGGCCGGGCAGGAGGACCTGCTGCGCCGCGTCTACGAGGACAGCGGCATCCCCCTCGACCGGGTCGCGTACGTGGAGGCGCACGGCACCGGCACCCGGGCGGGCGACCCCGTCGAGGCGACGGCCCTCGGCCGGGTGCTGGGCCAGGCCCCCGAGCGGGCCGGCCGGCCGCTGGGCATCGGGTCGGTCAAGACGAACATCGGGCACCTGGAGCCCGTGGCCGCGCTCGCCGGCCTCTTCAAGGCGGTGCTCTCGCTGAAGAACGGCGTGGTGCCGCCCAGCCTGCACTCCGCGGAGCTGAACCCCGACATCCCCTTCGACGAACTGGGCCTGGAAGTCGTGCGGGAACCGCTGCCGCTGCCCGAAGACGGCCCGGTCTACCTGGGCGTCAGCTCCTTCGGCTGGGGCGGCACCAACGCCCACGCCGTGATCACCACCGCCCCGCCGGCCGACACCGCGTCCGCCACCGGAGACGACGGCGCCGTCGGCGCAGACGGCTCCGCGCGGCGCCGCCCCGACGCGCCCTTCCTGCTGCCGCTGAGCGCCCACAGCCAGGCCGCGCTGCTCCAGCGCGCCCGCGACGTGCGCGCCGCCCTCGACCGGCCCGGCGCCGATCCGCGGGAGATCGCCGCGACGCTCGGCTGGCAGCGCGACCAGTTCCCCTTCCGGACCGGGCTGATCGCCACCGACGGCGACGGGCTGCGCGCCGCACTCGACGCGTACGCGGCCGAGCCGGACGCCACCTCGTCCGGCACGGTCACCGGCCGGGCCCGCGAGCGCGGCCGTACCGCCTTCGTCTTCCCCGGCCAGGGCTCGCAGTGGGCCGCCATGGGCGCCCGCCTGTACGCCGAGGACCCCGCCTTCGCGGACGTGATCGACCAGTGCGCGGCCGCCCTGGCCCCGCACACCGCGTGGTCCCTGACCGATGTGCTCACCGGCCGGGACGGCGACGCCTGGACGGGCCGCGTCGACGTCGTCCAGCCGGTGCTGTGGGCGGTCTCCGTGGCCCTGGCCGCCGCCTGGCGCGCGGGGGGCGTGGAGCCGGACGTCGTCGTCGGCCACAGCCAGGGCGAGATCGCCGCCGCCACCGTGGCCGGGATCCTCTCCCTGGAGGACGCCGCCCTGGTCGTGGCCCGGCGCAGCGCCGTCCTGCTGCGCACCGCCGCGGGCACCGGCCGCATGCTCGCCGTGGACCTCGACGCGGACTCGGCCGCCCGGGCCCTGGAGGGCTTCGAGGACTGCGTGGCGCTCGCCGTGCACAACGGCCCCCACTCCTGCGTGCTCTCCGGCGACGGCGACTCGGTGCTGCTGCTGAAGGAGCTCCTGGAGGCGGACGGCACGTACTGCCGGCTCGTCAACGTGGACTACGCCTCCCACAGCCCGCTCATGCTCGAACTCGCCGACGAGCTGCACGAGGTGCTGGCCCCGGTGCGGCCCGCCGCCGCGCGGATCCCGCTCATGTCCACGGTGCGCACCGCGGTCCTGGACGGCCCGGAGATGGACGGCGCGTACTGGGTGGAGAACCTGTGCCGCCCCGTGATGTTCGCGGGAACCGTCGACGCGCTCCTGGACGAGGGCGTCACCCACGTCGTGGAGGTCAGCGCCCACCCGGTCCTGGTGCCGGCGCTGGAGCAGATCGGCGCGCTGCGCAAGGAGCCGCCGGCCGTCCTGGGCACCCTGCACCGGGACCGGGGCGCCCCCGAGGACCTCGCGGAGAGCTTCGCGGAGGCCCACGTGGCGGGTCTGACCCCGTACGGCCCGCGCCCCCGCTCGCGCGACGCGGGAGTGCCCGCGTACCCGTGGCAGCGCGAGAGCCACTGGGTCGGTGCGCCGCAGCGCGGTGCGGGCCGTTCGGCCGCCTTCGCCTTCCCGCTGGTCCCGCTGCCGACCGAGGCCGGGACCTGGCACGGCACCGCCGAGATCGGCACCGGATCCCACCCCTGGCTCGCCGACCACCGGGTGCACGACGCCGTCGTCGTGCCCGCGGCGGCCACCGTCGAGCTGTGCCTGGGCACCGCGGCCGCCCGGACCGGCGGCGTCCCGCAGTCGCTGCGCGGCCTGTCCTTCCTGAGCGACATGACGCTCACCGACGGCGGGCTGCACCTGGGCGGCGTGTGGCGGGAGGACTCCGGCGAGGGCGCCGGCCTGGAGGTGCTGTCGCTGGCCGACGGCGCCGACGGCTGGACCCGGCACATGACGGCGCACGCCTCGTACCGCAACGAGCAGGCCTCCGTACCGGAGTTCCCGGCCGCCCTGCTGCGGGAGCCGGCCGTCGACGGCGCCGCGTTCTACCGCGCCTGCACCGAGCGCGGACTCCGGTACGGCCCCGCCTTCCAGGGCGTACGCGAACTGCGCGTGCGCGGCGAGGAGGCGATCGGCCGGGTGGTCCTCGCCGAGCAGTGCCGGCCCGGTGCCCGCCGGTTCGTCCTGCACCCCGCCCTGTGGGACGGGGCGTTCCAGCTCTCCCTGGCGCTGTGCGGGCACGGGGACACCGTGGTGCCCGTAGGCATCGAACGGCTCGCGCTGCTGCCGGGGCGGCCCTCGGACCTGACCGAGCTGTGGGTGCACGCCCTGCGCCGGGCGGACGGGCTCTTCGACCTGGCCCTGTACGGATCCGACCGCCAGCCCGTGGCCCGCGTCACCGGGCTGGAGCTGCGCCGCCTGCGCTCGGGCGAGCGGTCCGCGCCGGCCCCCGAGCGCGTGCACCGCTTCGGCTTCCACGAGCGGGAGTACGCCGGGCCCGGCGGCGAGCAGGGCCCCTGGCTGGTGTGCGGCCCGGAGTCGGCCGCGGGCACGGCCCGGGAACTGGCGGGCGCGCTGGGCGCCGACGCCGTGAGCCCGCCCGCGGCCGCCGACGCCGCGGCCTGGGCCGAGGCGGTGCGGGCCGTGGACGGCGGCGAGGTGGTCTTCGTCGCCCCGGACCGGACGGCGGGCGAGGCGGAACAGCGGGCGGGCCTGACGGCCCTCGGCGCGCTCGCGGTCGCCTGCTCGGACCGGCCGGTGGCACCCCGCCTGACCGTGCTGACCACACGGGCGCAGGCGGCCTCGGCCGCCGAGGCGCCCGATCCCGGCGCGGCCCTGTACTGGGGCTTCGGCCGGGTGCTGCAGGGCGAGCACCCGGATCTCGCGGTCCGGCTCGTGGACACCGCGGGCGACGGCCCGTGGGCGTCCGGTGTCGTACGCGAACTGCTGGACGCCGAGCGGGAGGACCAGGTCCTGCAGCGCGGCGACGGACTGCGGCTGGCCGGCCGCCTGGAGCGCGGCGGCCACCGGCCGGACGGGGCCGGCGCCCCCCTGCCGTACACGGTCCGCCAGCCGTTCCGGCTGCACCCGGGCCCGCGGCCGGGGCTGTGGGAGTCGCTGCGCTACCTGCCGCTGACCCGCCGCGCACCGGGACCGGGCGAGATCGAGATCGAGGTCGACGCAGCCTCCCTCAACTTCATCGACGTCATGAAGGCGGTGGGCACGTACCCCGACGAGGCAGGGGGCAAGGAGCTGCTCGGCGGGGACTGCTCCGGCCGGGTCGTCTCGGTGGGCCCCGGCACGAGCGGGTTCCGCGTCGGCGACCGGGTGGTGGCCTGCGTCTTCGGCGCGATCGTCTCGCACGTGACCGTACGCGCCGACCACGCACGGCCGGTGCCCGCGGCGATGACCCAGGAGGACGCCGCCGCGCTGCCGCTCGTCCTGGCCACCGCCTGGTACGCGCTGCACGACCTGGCCCGGGTGGAGCCGGGCGAGACCGTACTGGTCCACTCCGCGGCCGGCGGTCTGGGCCTGGCCGCGGTGCAGGTGGCCCGGCTGCTGGGCGCCGAGGTCATCGCGACGGCGGGCAGCGCGGCCAAGCGCTCCTACCTGCGGGAACTCGGCATCGAACACGTCTTCGACTCGCGCGACCCCTCCTGGGCGGACGCCGTGCGCGCCCGCACCGGGGGCCGCGGGGTCGACGTCGTCCTCAACTCGCTGACCGGCGCCGCCCTCGCGCGCGGACTGGAGGTCCTCGCCGAGGACGGCCGGTTCGTCGAGGTCGGCAAGAAGGACATCCACGGGGAGCGCACGCTGGGCCTCGCGCCGTTCCGCAAGGGCGTCAGCTTCGCGGCCGTAGACCTCGAAGGACTCGTGATGCGGCGCCCCGAGCGGTTCGCGCGGCTCTTCCGCGCGGTCTGGGACGCGGTGGAGGCGGGCCTGCTCACGGCGCTGCCCGTCACCCACTACACCTTCGACGACGCGACGGAGGCGCTGCGCGCCATGTCGCACGGCGACCACATCGGCAAGTTCGTGCTGTACGGGCCGCAGACCGTGGACCGCGTGGTGGCCGATCCGCTGCCGCACGGCCGGTTCCGCCCCGACGGCACCTACCTCGTCACCGGCGGCCTCGGCGACCTCGGCCTCTCGCTCGCCGAGCACCTGGTGGCGCGGGGCGCGACGGCCCTGGCCCTGCTGGGGCGTTCGGCGCCGACCGAGGAGGCCGCGCGGCGCGTCGCGGAGCTCCGCGCGGCCGGCGCCCGGGTGTCGGTGCTGCACGCGGACGTCGCCGACGCCACGTCCCTGGGTCTGGCCCTCGCCCGGATCCGGGCCGAACTCCCGGCGCTGCGCGGGGTCTTCCACGCGGCGGGCCTCCTCTCCGACGCCGTGGTCCGCAACCTCGACGTGGCGGGGGTGGCCCGGGTGCTGGCGCCCAAGGCCGACGGGGCGGCCGAGCTGGACCGGCTGACGGCGAACGATCCGCTGGACCTCTTCGTGCTGTTCTCCTCGGCGGCCGGGCTCGTCGGCAACGTCGGGCAGTCCGCCTACGCCGCGGCGAACACGTACATGGACGCGCTGGCCGCGGCCCGCCGCGCCGCGGGGCGGCCCGCGCTCAGCGTCCAGTGGGGCACCTTCGACGGCGTCGGCCTCGCGGCCCGCGCGGCCGACCGCGGCGACCGGCTCGCCGACCGCGGCATGGACGGCTTCGAGCCCGCCGAGGCCTGGCAGGCACTGGAGTCGTTCCTCGGGGACGGCGAGAGCGTCGTGGGGTACGTCGCCCTGGACCCGCGCCGCTGGTTCGAGACGTACCCGGCGGCGGCCGGGCGGCCCAGCTGGAGCCTGCTGCGCGCCACCGGGGACCCGGCGGCCGGCTCGGGCGGCGACTTCCGGCAGCTGCTGGACGGTTGCGCCGCCGAGGACCGGCTCACGGTGGTCGAGGAGCGCGTACGCCGGCTCGCCGGCCGGGTGCTGCGGCTGCCGGCGGAGTCCATCGACCGGGAGACCCCGCTCAAGTCCCTCGGACTGGACTCGCTGATGAGCCTGGAGCTGCGCAACCGGCTGGAGGCGGACTTCGGGCTGCGGCTCTCGCCGACGCTGCTGTGGACGTACGGCGCCCTGCGGCCGCTGGCCGGGGCCCTGGTGGAGCGGCTCGCGGAACAGGAGGCATGACAGTGGGACACGACAACACCGAGACGGCGGGTTCGGCTCCGGCCACCCCGGAGAACCCGATCGGCCGGGCGATCCCGGTCGGCGGGGCGGCCCCGATCGGCGGGGCGGCCCCGGCCGTCCGGGCCACTCCGGTCAGCCGGGCCACTCCGGTCAGCCGGGCCATGGAGACGATCCGCACCCTGCGCGAGGAGCTCGCGGCCCTGCGGGGTGCCCGGCCGATCGCCGTCGTCGGCATCGGCCTGCGGGCCCCCGGCGGGATCGACGACCTCGACGGCTACTGGCGGGCGCTGGCCTCGGGAGCGGACGCGGTGCGCCCGATCCCGCCGTCCCGGCGCCCTCCGTTCGGGGACGCCTGGGACGACGTACCGCACCGGGGCGGATTCCTGGACGAGGTCCTGGAGTTCGACGGCCCGTTCTTCGGCGTCGCGCCCCGCGAGGGCCGCTCCCTCGACCCACAGCACCGGATGCTGCTCGAAGTGGCCTGGGAGGCCCTGGACGACGCCGGCATCCCGGCCGCCCGGGCGGCCGCCGCCGGGACCGGCCTGTACGTGGGCATCACCGGCCAGGACTACCGGGAGTGGATGCGCGAGGGCCCCGACTCGTACTGGGCCACCGGCAACGGGCACTGCTTCTCGGCCGGCCGGCTCGCGCACACCCTGGGGTTCACCGGTCCGGCCATGGCCGTCGACACCGCCTGCTCCTCCTCGCTGGTCGCGGTCCACCTGGCGCGGCAGGCCCTGCGCGGCGGCGAGTGCGACATCGCCGTGGCCGGCGGGGTGAACCTGGTGCTGTCACCCAACGGGACGGAGCTCGCCGCGCGTACGGGCGCCCTGTCCCCGGACGGGGTGTGCCGCCCCTTCGACGCGCGGGCCAACGGCTTCACCCGCTCGGAGGGGTGCGGCGTCGTCGTCCTCAAGCGGCTGGCGGACGCCGTGCGCGACGGCGACCGGGTGCACGCGGTGATCCACGGCTCGGCGGTCAACCACGACGGCCGCGCCTCCGGGTTCACCGCCCCCAACGTGCGGGCCCAGACCCGGCTCGTCGAGCGGGCGCTGGCGGACGCCGGCCTCGGCCCGGCCGACATCGGCCACGTGGAGGCCCACGGCACCGGCACCTCGCTGGGCGACCCGATCGAGGTCGAGGCCCTGGCGGCGGCCCTGGGCCGGACGGGCTCCGGGGCTCCGGTCCTGCTCGGCTCCGCCAAGGCCAACCTGGGCCACACCGAGGCGGCGGCGGGCGTGCTCGGCCTGATCAAGGCGGTGCTGAGCCTGCGGCACCGGGCGGTCCCGCCGGTACCGCACTTCACCACGCTCAACCCGCGCATCGACCTGTCGGGAACGGGCTTCCGCATCCCGACGGAGCTGGAGCCGTGGCCGGCGGCGGCGGGGGCGTACGCGGGCGTCAGCTCCTTCGGCATGAGCGGCACCAACGCGCACGTCGTGCTCGGCGTGGCCGAGGAGCCGGCCCCGGCCGGACCCGGTTCCGGGACCGGCCGGGGGTCCGGGGCCGCAGTCGCGGTCGGCGGCTTCGAGGTGTCCGCGCGGACCCCGGCGGCGCTGCGGGCCTACGCGGCGCGGCTGGCGGGGCGGCTGGCCGAGCTCAAGGACGAGGAGTACCCGGCCTTCGCGTACACCGTCACGCACGGCCGTACGCCGCTGGCCACCCGCGTCCGCGTCACGGCGGCGGACCGGCACCGGGCGGCGGCCGTACTGACGGCGGTCGCGGAGGGCCTCGCGCCGCCGGAGGCCGAGGAGGTCGCGCCGGGCGCGGAGCCTGGGTTCGCGGACCTGCCGCGCCGGGTCGTCGACCTGCCCGCGTACCCGTGGGAACGGCGGCGCTACGCGCCGGTGTTCACGGACTAGGCCGGGTACGGGGAAGGGCCGGTCCCGGACTTGTGGTCCGGGACCGGCCCCGCGCCCTGTGGGCGGCGGCAGCGGTACGGGGTCAGGCCGCGGCCGCGCCGCCACGGATCAGGGCGACGACCCCGGCGACCGTGATGTCCTTGGTCAGTGCTTCGAGGGGGACGTCGACCGCGAACTCGCGCTTGATGGACGCGGTGAGTTCGACGACACCGAGGGAGTCGATCTCCAGCTCCTCCAGCCGGGCCCCGTCCGTGACCGCGTCGGGCTCCGCCCCGAAGTCGACGAGTTCGCGCTCGACGAAGGCACGGACGGAAGCAAGATCGGCGGGCTGGAGCACGACATCCTCGTCTCTGAATCCTGATCGGTGAAGCGCCCAAGCAGCCTAACAACAGCCGGAATGGCTCTCGCTAAAGCGCTGCTTTCGCCCGTCTGACCGCACGACTAAACCGCTCTTGTCCGCCCTTTCGACCCACTTCCCCCTTCCCGTATGTTCCCGTTGGACGCTCGGTCGAGACGTTCAGAGAAGGAGACCCGAACATGCTCCGGATGCTGCTGAGGCGGCTTCTCCTCATTCCGCTCACGCTCGTCCTGCGACCCCGGGTCACCGGTGTCGAGAACGTGCCGGAATCCGGCCCCTTCGTCATCGCGGCCAACCACCTGTCGTTCTTCGACTCCATATTCATCGCCCTGCTCACCCCGCGGCCCCTCTACTTCATCGGCAAGCAGGGGTGGCTCAACATGCCCGGCCTCAAGGGCCGGCTGCAGGGCCTGTTCTTCCGCTCCGTCGGGATGATCACCGTCGACAACACGAGCGGCCCGGCGACCATGGCGGGCCTGGAGACCTCCCTGCGCATCATGCGCGAGGGACACGGGGTGGGCGTGCACATCGAGGGCACGCGCTCGCCCGACGGCCGCCTCTACAAGGGGAACACCGGCACGGCGTGGATAGCGCTGCGCAGCGGGGCGCCGGTGATCCCGTGCGGCCTCGTCGGCACCGAGCGGGTGCACCCGGCCGGCGCCAAACGGCTCTACGTCTCGCGCTTCGAGGCGCATTTCGGCGCCCCGATGACTTTCCCCGAGCATTCCGGGTGCGAGTCCGACCGCCGGACGCGGCGCGCGGTCACGAACCGGATCACCCGGGAGATCTCCGCGCTGTCCGGCCAGGAATACGTGGACACCTATGCCGCGACCGTGAAGAGCCGCTCCGCCTCGGCCGCCGGGCCGCAGGGCGGCTGAACGGCCGAGGCGGAGCGGCGACGCCGCCGTCGGGTTATCGGAATTCCCCGTCGAGGGCCCGGCGCAGGATGTCCCCGACCTCGCCCTTGTTCTCCTGGGCCAGCAGGAAGAAATGGTCTCCGGCGAAACGGCGTACCCGGCACGGCCCGGTCGTGTGCGCGGCCCAGCCGTCGAGCGGCTCGACCGGGACCAGCGGGTCCGCCGTGCCGCCCAGCACGTGGAGCGGCACGTCGAGGCGTACGTCCCCGAATCCCACAGCGGCCTCCCGGCTGAGCGCGATGTCGGCCCGCAGCACCCCGGTGACGTGCGCCAGCATGTCCGGATCCCGGAGCACCCACTCCGGCGTGCCCCCGCCCTCGCGCAGCAGCCGTACGGCGTCCTCGTGGGTGGCCGTCGCATGGGCCCGGCGCGGGGCCCCGCCGGGCACCTGGCCGCTGACGACGGCCGCCCGGCACTGCCCGCCGAGGAGGAGGGCCGCGCGGGTGGCGAGGAGCGCGCCCAGGCTGTGCCCGAACACCACCGTGGGCAGCGGGTCGCGGCCGAGCACCTCGTCGGAGACGGAGTCCAGGACCTGGTCGAGCCGGCAGCCCGGCGGCTCGCCGAAGCGGCGCTCCCGCCCGGGGAGCGACAGCCCGAGCACTTCCACGTGCGCGGGCAGCGCCTCGACGACGGGGTAGAGCGTGCCGGGGCCGGACCCGGAGTGCGGGAACACCAGGAGCCGTACGCGGGGCTCGACGTCCCCGTGCGGCCGCAGCAGCGGCCACCAGGGGACGGCGCGGGTATCCGCAGCGGCACGCGACCCGACCATCAGTGGTTCTCCTCGTTCCTCGTGTCCTCGACCCCGATCGCTCCGGGTCGTCCCGGGTCGCCCCGCGGTCAGCCCGGGCAGCAGGCCGGGCCCCTTCACGCGGCGGTCACGCCGACCAGCTGTTCCGCGCCACAGTCGTCGAGGGCGGGGGCGTGCGTCAGGATCGCGTGCTGCAGCCGCTGGAGGCGCGGCGCGGGCTCGATCCCGTGGTCCTCGACCAGGTTGCGCCGGACCTTGCTGTACGTGGCCAGGGCCTCGGCGGTGCGTCCGCTGCGGTAGAGGGCCACCATCAGGTAGGCATAGAGGTTCTCCCACGTCGAGCGGTCGTCGAGCAGGGCGTAGATCTCACCGACGAGAGCCTTGTGGTTCCCGAGCTCGAGTTCGAGTTCGAACCGCTGCTCGTGGGCGAAGGAGCGGCGCTCGTCCAGCCGCCGGCCGAGGGACTCGAAGGCGGGGATGGCACGCAGGTCTTCGAGGGCCTGTCCGCGCCAGAGCGAGATGGCCTGGTCGAGGGTCCTCGAAGCCCTTTCGCGATCACCGGCCCGACGGAACTCCCGGGCCGCTGCCAGCAGCCGGTCGAACTCGTAGACGTCCAGATCGCACCCGACGAGCCGCAGCCGGTACCCGGGCGGCTGGGTGGTGATGAGCGCGGCGGCGTCGAGGTCGAGCGCCTGGAGGTGCTTGCGCAGCTTGGACACGTAGACGTGCAGTGCGGTGGAGGCGGTCTGGGGAGGGGTTCCGGACCAGAGGGCCTCGATGAGCCGGCCGGAGGACACGGCCTCACCGTGATGGGCGCAGAGATAGGCCAGCAGGGAGCGGAGCTTGAGCGCTCTCGGCGATACCTGGGCCCCGTCCTCTGTCTCTATCTCAACCGGTCCGAGCACTTGGAACTTCACGGCATTTCCCCCTGGTAGATCTCTTCGCCACGAAGGGGACACACGCGGCTGATCCACATCACGCAGTCCCCCTCCGCACCCACAGATCTTCATTGCGTATCCAGATCGAGTCAAGCCGCCCAACTCTTATCTGAGGAACACTTGAGGTGGCGGGATGAGCCATATCTCACACCCATTTCCGGATGGATCAGCTCCACTTTTCAAGCCCTGCTCGGTGGGCTTTTTCTCGCCAGCGCACCATATATTTCCAGCCGAATTCAAACGGCGTGAAACCCACCCCGGGCGACTGGCGGAACAGCCCGGAACCGGACATCTCGCAGCGGGATCCGGACGCGCCTGCGACCGCCCGCAGCACCGGCCCGCGCCCATGCCCCAAGGGCCCGGGAGCACTCGGGCACCCCGCGGGGGCGGCGGCCGAGCACCCGCCCCGCGGAACGGCCGCAGCCGCCGGTCCACGGGCGACACCGCCGGAAAACCCCGCCGGCCTGGGGCTACTTATGGGTATGGTCCCGGCAGACACCCGCCTCCGGTGGTCCTGTGCGAGGTCGGTGACACCGCCGGGCGGCCCGACCACCTCAAGCGGTTGGCGCGTTGACGCACCTGCTCGGCGGGACGGGGGGAACCTCCGCCGAGCGGTGCGCTGCCCGTTCCGCACGTCGGATCCGGGCTGAGCACGCACCACGGCACCACCGCGAGACGGCCACCCGGCCACCCGGCTCGCGAGCGCAGGAACGACCACCTTTGCGCGCGCCGTTCCGCCCGGTCGGCACAGCGGTCGATCCCGCCGCGCAGCCGGCGCACACCATCCCCCCGCTCGACGACATTCACGTCGTCCACACCGAATACGGGGGGAGGTACGGGCACGTGAGGACCGGGCTTCCGGATCGCCGAATCCTGCAATGCGGACGAACCCCCCGAACCACAAGCAGCACTTCGTGTCCGCACGTCCGGACCGTCTGTCGCCATGAGACCAATTCGCGCATGACGAGCATGATGAGGGGAAGTATTCTCGTGCATTCCAAAAAGGCAATTCGCCTCCTGGCATCCACCGTCGCGGTCGCCGCGAGCGCGCTGTGCATCGCCGTGCCCCAGGCCCAGGCGTCCGCGCTCCCGGCGCCGGCCACCGTCGCGGAACCGGCCTCCCCGGCCGCTGCCCCCGACTGCCAGGGGACCTGCGTCCTCGGCGTCCGCGCCGCGACCCACCCGGGCTTCGACCGCTTCGTGATCGACCTGGGCGAAGGCCCGATCCCGCAGTGGACCACGACCACCCAGACCACGCCGCTGACCTGCTGCGGTGACGAGGGGAGCGAGCACGTGCTCCCGATCACGGGCAAGCAGTACCTGAAGATCAAGCTGTCCCGGGCGACCGGGTTCGACTTCGCCGCCCTCAAGTCGGTGTACACGGGCCCGAAGTACCAGAGCTACGACTTCCCGAGCCTCAAGGGGCAGGGCCTCACAGGCGCCACCGATCCCGAGGCCCGCGAGTTCAACATCGGAGTCGCCCTCGGCGACCACGCCTCGTACCGGATCTCCAAGCTCACCGCACCGAACCGGATCGTGGTCGACATCAACCACTGAGGCTCGGCCACTCGGTGCCGGTTTCCCGTCACATCCCCTTGGCCGAAGAGGACTTCGGCCGCAATCCGAACAGAGGTACGCACGTCATGCGCAAGACCCTCGTCACCCTCGCAGCCGCCACCATGGTCATCGGCGCCGCGAACCTGGCACTCGCCCCGACCGCCTCCGCGGCCGGGTACGGCTGCGCCGGCAACCTCAAGGGCAGCTACAACATCATGGCCCACGGCGAGGTCTGGTCGACCATCCAGGTCTACTACTCCAGCGGCAACGGCGGCACGAACTGCGCGGTGAACATCGCCCGGAAGTACGCCGGCCAGCGCACCTACATGCAGGTCCACATCGGCAGGAGCAACGTCGACGGCGAGTGGGTGAGCGATTCGGGCCACTACACCAGCTACGCCGGCCCGGTGAACGTGACCGGTACGAACGGCTACTGCATCAACGTCGCGGGAGAGGCCGGCTCGCCGGACGGATCCTCCGCCGGCGACAGGTTCTCGGACATCCACTGCGGCTAGACCGTGCCTCCCGGATCGGGCGGATCCTCGATCCGAGAAGCCGGAAGGGCACGTCGACTGGCGTCGGCGTGCCCTTCCGGTGGGTTCCGCGCGCGCTACTCCCCGGCCCGGGCGAGGATCGTGCGGGCGGCGTCGAGCTGCTGCCTGTGCCGCTCTTCCAGCACCGCCAGCGCGTCACCGTGGGCCGCCAGCTTGGTCTGCTGGATCCCGGCCTCCACGCTCAGCCAGGTGTCGACCAGCTTCGTCTCCTCTTTGCAGGCCACGTCGGCCATGGCCGTGGACACTTCCTGCGGGCTCGCGCCCGGCCGGCCCGTGAAGTCGTCCGCCGGGTCCAGCGGGGACGCGTAGGTGAATCCCTTGGCCTTCATGCACGCGGACCAGTCGGCGACGACGTTCTTCACCTCGGGTACGGAACGCGATTCCTCAAACGCGCTGACCGAGATCTCCTGGGCCGTCTTCGCCGCGGCGGGCGGCTCGGCGTCGCCGCGCAGGGCCCTGCCCGCCTCCGCCACGCAGCCGCCGGACGGAACCTCGCGCCCCTTGTACGTGCCGACGCCGCCCATGAGGACCCGCCAGGCTTCGTCGGAAGGCCTCTTCAGCCCGAGGTCGGACGCCTTCGGGGGGTGGTAGCCGTGGGTCTGCGCCTCGGTCTTGTCAAGGAGGCCGTACCTGCGGTCGGACGATCCCGCCGGGCTTTCGGCGACCGTGTCGTAGGGGAGGCCGTACCGGCTCATGCACTCGGCCATGGCCCGTCGCTCGGCCTTCGAGAGCAGGGCCGACTCCTCGGTGGTGAGGCTGTAGCGCGCGATCGGCAGCCGCGCGCTCGGCCCCGGGGCCCTCGCGGCGGGAGTCGCGGAGGGCGCGTCGGCGCCGACGGGCCGGGACTCCGGCCCGCGGCCGCTGCCGCCACTCCCGCCACTCCCGCCACTTCCTCCGCTCCCGCAGCCGGCGACGGCGAGGACCAGACCGAGGCACAACGCCCCGAGGGCGACCCGGCCGGGCCGCCCCCTTCTCCTTGCGCATGAGTTCACTGCGTACGCCTATGCCTCTGGGGATGCGTCGGGGGCCGGTCAGTTGAAGACGTAGCAGCCGTCGCCCTTGCCGGTGTAGGCGGACGCGTTCTCGTTGTACGTGTTCACCAGCTTCGAGGCGGACTTGTTCGGCGCGATCGAGTCACAAGGGCCGTCGTACCAGCTGTTGTAGTAAATGCTCACCCAGAAGCCCTGGGAAGTGAAGTTCTTGGCCGAGGCGGCGTTGTTCTTGATTTCCCGCCCCTGACCCGCCCCGCCGGTCAGGAATTTGTCACCGGAAGCCATGACGGGAACGCTGGTGGTGCCCTCGTAGAACGAATAGGAACCACCGAAACCACTGTTGTAGAACAGCTGGAGACACTGTCCGTCGGAACGCAGGTCGGAGCAGGTGCTGCCCAAGCTGGAACTGGCACTCGCCGGCGCCGCCAGGGCGAGACCCACTCCTGCGAACGCGGAAAGGGCCGCGACCGCGGCCGCCACACGCTTCAGCTTCATTTCTTCCCCCATTGGTGACTGCGCCCCTTGATCCCAAGCGGCCACCGGCACCTTAACCCGGAGGAATCGAAAGCCCGTTGGAATATTCTCCGGGAACCTTCCTCCGATGGCCGAGAACCGCCCGGACCCCGCACCGGGCGGACCCGCCCCGCCACCCGCTCACCCGGCACCGACCTGTGAAGACCCGCCGCGGCCCGTCGCACCGGCCGCCACCACTCGTCGACGGAGTAAAACCGGAATGGCTTATTCACCCTTCTTCATTCGAGCCAAATCCGATCCGGAATCCCTCGCCCCGTAAGCGCGAAAGTCTTCACAATCGGAACTCTTCGCGGCGGGTAACGTGAGCGCGGCCCGAAATGCTTGAAGCCCCCCGCCGCCGAAGTTCGGCACCAGACCGATCACGCGAAAGGCCCTTCACGTTGAGACCGATCAGAGCCATAGCGGGTACCGCCACTCTCGTGGCACTACTCGCCGCATGCGGTACGCAACAGGCGGGCAACCCGCCTCAGGACCCGGGCGCGCCGGCAAATGCCGCACCCGCGCGGATGGCGCTCGACCAGATTCCGTCGGCTCCCACCAAGGGGCTCGCGGTGGGGCTCACGCTCCCGCTGGACGAATTCACCGCCAAGCCCGCCGACGGCTATGCCTGGAAGGTCGCCGTACAGGACCAGTGGCGGTCCTGCATGGCACGCTACGGATTCAAGAACTTCGGCCCGCCCCAGGCTTCCGACCAGGCGGCGCGGGCCCAGGCGGACGCGACCATGGGGCGGCGCTACGGCGTCTCCGATCCGGAGGTGGCGAAGAAGTACGGGCACCACCTCCCCACCGACATCAAGGAACCCGCGCGCTGGGAGCCCGCTCCCGGTGCCGAGACCGCGGTGTTCACCGGCAAGGGGCCCGAGCTCAAGGGCAACACCTACGCGGGCAAGGAAGTCCCGCAGGACGGCTGCCGCGGCGAGACCCGCCGGATGTTCCCGGTGCCCCAGACCCCAGAGGCCGAGACGGTCGGCGTCAGGGTCTTCGACGAGACCAAGAGCGACCCGGACGTCGTCAAGGCGTTCGCGCAGTGGTCCTCCTGCATGAAGGGGAAGGGCTACCAGCAGAGCCACCCCCTCGAAGACCTCCGCTCCCTCGGCATCCCCGTCTCCGCCCCGACCGCCGGCCAGGAAGAGATCGCGCACGCGGTCGCCGACGTCGAGTGCAAGCAGCAGACCGACCTGATCAAGGTCTGGAACGGCAAGGAGACCGAGAAGCAGCGGAAGGCGATCGAGCAGAACGCGCCGAAGCTCGCGGAGGAGCGGGCCGCGAAGGACAAGAACGCGGCGAAGGCCGTGCAGGCGTACTCAGTGGCAGGGAACCGATGAACATCATCAAGAGAATCGCCACCGTCGCGGCAGTCGGCGCTCTGAGCGCGCTGTCCCTCTCGGTGACGCCGGCGTCGGCTGCCACCGTCTACGAGGGGGACGCGTGCACCTCGACGGGCAACCGCTACTGCTTCGCCATCCACTTCAACAGCCGGGGTGCGCAGACCTGGTACTCCGCCAGCCCGTGCTTCGTCTCGGACGGTGACATCCCTGACTACTTCGGCTACTCGCCCAACGGGGCGACCCTCGTCCGGTACGTCTTCCGGCCCGGCCTGATCTCCGGAACCGCGGCCGCCTGCACGATGACGAACGAGGGCAGCGGCCAAGCGGTCAAGAACAACGCGGCCTCGGCGTCGAACGGCGAATGCGTGGCCGACTACCGCGTCTACTTCAACTCCGGCTACAGCGGCCCGAGCCAGAGCTTCGCCCCGAACTGCGGCGACTACTGGCCGGCGGAGAACCTGGTCTCCGGCCTGTACAACGAGAACGCCTCCCACGACCGCTACTGACCCACCCCGGTCCCGTGGTGCCCCTCCCCGAAGAGGGGCACCACGCCCGAGGACCGCGCCCTGTCGGGGTCACGGCAGCCTGGGCGAAGATGCGCGGATGAGCCAAGAGACCGACGCGGTGGGCGAAGCGATCGCGGGCGAGCTGCGCCTGATGGACCCGGGTGTGCGACGCACGTCGCAGTCGCTGACGCGGCCCCTCCTCGACCCGCACTTCGTGGAAGTCGGCGCCTCCGGCCGCCGGTGGACGTACGAGGAAATCCTCGCCGCGCTGCCCGAGATGGACGGAGCGGCGGTGGACGGACCGCGCTACGAGCCCTCGGACATCACCGGCGTCCTGCTGGCACCCGGGCTGGTGCACCTCACGTACGAGACCACGCTCGGCGGGGCCCGGGCGCGACGGAGTTCCCTCTGGCGCAGGCAGGAGCCGGACGACGGGTGGCGGATGTACTACCACCAGGCCACACCCGTCCCGCCCCCCGACGCCTGACCGCAGCGCCCGGGAACGCCGGGCGCGATGGATCACAGATGCGGATCAAGCACCACCCGCTACACTGACCGCGGTGGCCCGGCCTCACAACCAGGTCTCCGCACCCTGCCTTCGTAGCTCAGGGGATAGAGCACGGCTCTCCTAAAGCCGGTGTCGCAGGTTCGAATCCTGCCGAGGGCACACTTCGAGGACCTCCAGCCGGGAACGGTTGGGGGTCCTTCGTCGCTCTGTGGTTCCATGGGACACGTGTCGCGTGACGCCGCCTACTGAGATGTGGGCCGGGCGGTGGTTGGGCAGGCACCTGTTTTCGAAGGACCGGGCCCATGGGCATTCACGCCACCGGCTACGGGTGATCTCCCTCGGTTTTGCCGCTGCCATCGCACGCACACACCGTGAGGACGTTCACACTCCATGTCATTTTCGTTCAATCAGACCGTCATTGATGAGTTCAGGGCCAATACCGGCCGCGTCGGCGGGCCCTTCGAAGGATCCGAGCTGATCCTGCTCACCACCACCGGCGCCAGGTCCGGGAAGCCGCACACCGTCCCGCTCGGGCTCCTGCGCGACGCGGGCCACGACGGCGGGGACCTGCTCGTCGTCGGATCCGCCGCCGGGGCGGACCGGCATCCCGCCTGGTACCACAACCTGCTCGCGCGTCCCCTCGTACAAGTCGAGACCGGGACCGAGGAGTACGAGGCCGTCGCCGTGCCCGCCGAAGGGGTGCGGCGGGACGAGCTGTTCGCGCGCGTGGTGCGCGAGGAGCCCGGGTACGGGGAATACCAGGCGCGCACCGGGCGGGTGATCCCCGTCGTGGCGCTCCAGCGGACGCACGCGGCGGCCGCGGGCGAGGGCGGCATCGCCGGGAAGCTGCTCGACGTGCACGGGTGGCTGCGGGCGCAGCTGGCCCTCGTACGGGAGCTCGTACGGGAACGCGCGCGCGAGGAGCCGAGCGGCGGCGGGCCGCTGCCCCTCGGGCTGCAACTGCGCCAGCACTGCCTCGCGTTCTGCCACTCGCTGGAGTTCCACCACAAGAGCGAGGACGCCGGGCTCTTCCCGTACCTGGAGCAACAGCACCCCCACATGCGGGAGTTCTTCCGCAGACTCGACGCCGAGCACCGCGTCATAGCGCGGCTCCAGCAGGAGCTGGTGCGGGCGCTGGACGCGCCGGACGGTGCGGGGTTCGGTGTGCGGGTGGAGCGGCTCAGCCGCGAGCTGGAGGCTCATCTCGACGCCGAGGAGGTGCAGTTGCTCCCGGTGCTGCGGGCCCTGGGAGCGTGACCCGGGCCTCGGCGCCGCCCGTCTCCCGGTTGCGGAAGGCGAGGGTGGCGCCGAGGGTCCTGGCTTGGCCCACGGCGATCGTCAGGCCCAGCCCGTGGCCCTTGTTGGTGCCCTCCGTGCGGAACCGCTGCGGGCCGCTGGCCAGCAGGTACTCCGGATAGCCGGGGCCCTCGTCGGTCACGGTCAGGGTCCGGCCGTCCACGGTGACCGTGACCGGGGCCGCGCCGTGGCTGTGCGCGTTCGCCACGAGGTTGCCCAGGATCCGTTCCAGGCGGCGCCGGTCCGTCTCCACCCGCGGCGAGGAGAGCACCTCCAGGACCGTGTCCGTGCCGGAGGCCCGGATCGTGCGCGCAGCCAGGTCGGCCAGGTCGTGCGAGTCCAGCTCCACGCGCTCGCTGCGCGTGTCCAGCCGGGAGATCTCCAGCAGGTCCTCGGTCAGCGAGCGCATCGCCTGCACCCGGTCCCGTACGAGCTCGGCCGGGCGGCCCGGCGGCAGCAGCTCGGCGGCGGCGTTCAGGCCGGTGAGAGGGGTGCGGAGCTCGTGGGCGACGTCCGCCGTGAACCGCTGTTCCGCTTCGAGCTTGCCCTGGAGCGAAGCGGCCATGGTGTCCAGGGCCCGGGAGACCGCCGCCACCTCGTCCTTGTTCCGCGCGCTGTCGTCGACCCGCGCGTCCAGGTCGCCGGCGGTGATCCGGCGGGCCACCTGCGCGGTCAGGTGCAGCCGCCGGGTGATCCGGGTGACGCCGAACGCGCCCATCAGGAGCGTGACGCCGATGGCGAGCCCGGAGGAGCCGAGGATGGCCCGGTCCAGATCGGCGATGGTCTGCTCGCTGGCGCGGAAGTCCACGGAGACGGCTATCGCGGCGCCCTCCTCGGCGGGCGCGGCCGCCCACATGGCGGCGCGGCCGCGCTGCTCGCCGAGCGCCGTGCCGCGTTTGCCGCCGACGGCCAGCGCGCGCAGCTCGGGGGGCAGGCCGACCGGGTCGATGCCCTCGCCGCGCGGCAGGCGCGCGCCCGTCTCGTAGGCCTTGATGGTCCGCTCCAGCTTGGTCAGCGCCTTCTCGCGGGCGGTGCCGACGGTCTGGTGGGTCATGGCGCGGTGCACGAGGACGCCGAGCAGCGCCGCGAGGCCGCAGCACATCAGGGTGATGAAGACCGCGGCCTTCCAGATCAGGGTGGAGGTCCAAGCGGGCAGCCGCGGGCGCGCCGGCCGCACCCTCATCGGCGGGGCTCCGCCGGGGTGCCGGTGCCGGTCCCCACGCCGGTCCCCACGCCTGTGCCCAAGCCGGTGCCGGTGCCGGTGCGCATGGCTGTGCCGCTGCCGGTGGTGCTGCCGGTGGTGCTGCCGGTGGTGCTGCCGGCGCCCATGCCGGTGGTGCCGCGCTCGTTGTCGTTCATGGTCCCCGTTCCCCGTTCCCCGTCCCCTGTTCCGCGTCCCCCGTTCACGGTTCCCCGGCCAGCTCACGGTAGTGCGCCCGTCTCCGCGTGGGGTCGGCGGGATGGGGCGGATCGGGCGGGTCCGCGCCGGAGGCCCGATCAGGCCACGAGCACGGAGACGCCCTTCTCGCCCGGGGTGACCCCCTCGGTCCACCAGCCGACGGCGAGGGTGGCGCTCCCCACGGCCCGGCGGGTCCGGCGGACGGCGCGGACGGCCCGCCGGACGGGGGCGGGGCGGCGGACAGGGGCGGCGCGGCGGAGGCAGGCGCGCCGGACGGGGGCGAGGGTGCTGGTCATGGCCTACGGACTCCGTGCGGTCATGGGGGCGGGTGGGACGGCCCTGCCGCTACGGGGGGCACATGTGGGTGTTCCCTCGGTGATGTAACGATTCTCCCGCCACCACCCGGCGACCAGTCGTAGACGGGAAAAGCCCCTCCGGCCGGAACCGGAAGGGCTACGTCCAGTGACAGGCCGACCCCGTCTGCTAGCTCAGGCCACTGGTGCGTTCGCCGATGCGGTCCCCCTGCGGAGTGCCGGCCCGCTTGAGCGCGGCCTTCGTGTGCAGCCCGCCCTTGACCTTGCTCCGTACCGGACCGTCGAAGCCGTGACCCGGCACACGCGGCGGCTGCGCCTGCTCCTGCGCCTGCGCGAGGGCCGTCCGGACGTCGCGCTTCTGCTCTTTGTTCATCCCGTCGTCAACTCCTTCGGGAAGCACCCAATCGGACTACTGGGATCGTATGCATATATACGGACCAACGCACCCGGACCGGAATGTAAAGAATTCCGATCAAGGATCCGGGAAGCGGTACCGATCACCGGCGCGCGGTCCCGATCACCGGCGCGGCGGAGCCGGCAGCTTCGGCTGCCCCAGCGTCTGGTGGACCAGGTCCTCCGGGCAGGGCGTCCCCCGCGGCAGCTGGTACTTCGCCGCCACCCGGTACTCCCCCGGCGCCGGAGCCAGCAGCTCCGTCCACACGTCGCCACTGTCGTCCGGGGCCGCCTTGAAGAGGCATCCGGCCGTGTTCGCGTACTCCTTGCGGAGCGCGCCGCCCTCGCCGTTCCCGCCGCGCGCCTTCGACGCGAAGGTCTCCTGCGGCGGCGGTACGGGCTTGCCCGCCCCGTCCACCAGCCCCAGCCACGGGGAGTGCGGGATCCGCACCAGCACGCGCCCGGGCTTCTTCACGTCGATGACCAGCCGGTCCGCGCTCGCCCGCACCACGGTCGCCGGTCCGGCCACCAGGTCCGTCGGCTCGTGGACCTTGAACAGCTGCCAGTTCGCGTCGCCCCACACCTGCTGGAGGTACGGGAGCCCCTCGCGCACCAGCTTCGCCTCGTCCTCGCCGCCCGAGTCGGGCTTGTCGGCCGGCAGCACCACGTAGTGCACGGCCCACCGCTCCAGCCAGGCCCGGTAGCTGTCGGCGGTGAGGGTGTCGTCGTAGAAGAGCGGGTTGCGCTCCAGGTCTGCCTGCCGGTTCCAGCCGCGCGCGAGGTTCACGTACGAGGGGAAGGCGGAGGACTCGCGGTGGCTGCTGGCGGGGACCACCTCGACCCGTCCGCGGTCGGCGCCCGCCTTCTGCAGCCGGTCGACGAGCGGGGCCAGCTCACGGTTCCAGGCGGCCACCGGGGTGGTGCGGATGATGTCCGTGATGCTGTTGGCGGTGATCCAGGCGTTCATCCCGACGAAGGCGAGCAGCAACCCGTACCAGCGGCGCGAGCGCGGGAGCTCGTACGCGAGGGCGGCGAGCAGCACGGCCCCGCCGAACAGCATCACCATCCGGGTGACGTTCGAGCCGACCTGGGAGTCGATCACCCAGGTCAGGAAGACCCCGAGGGCGTAGACGGCGCCGGCGATCCGGACCGTCTTCCACCGCTTCGGCACCAGGAACACGATCAGCAGCGCGAACACGAACGGCAGCCCGGCCGAACCGATCTTCATCGGCTGCGTCCCGGAGAACGGGAAGAGCCAGGCCGACAGCCCGACCACGGCCACCGGAGCCAGCCCCAGCGCGTACGCACCCGGGCGCCGCCGGCTCAGGAACAGCGCGGCCGCGATCACCCCGAGGAACAGGCCGGCGACGGGGCTGGCGGCGGTCGCGAGCCCGGCCAGCGGGGCCGCCACCGCGGCCTTGGCCCAGCGACGGCGCGCCCACTTGCGGGGCCAGCAGAAGACCGCGGCGACCGCGGCGAGCGCGAACATCGCACCGAGGCCGAAGGTGACGCGGCCCGACAGTGCGTTGCAGAACAGCCCGTAAACCCCGGCCAGGGCGGGCCACAGCGGCTCGCGCACGGCGCCGCGGCAGCGGGTGAGGATCAGCGCGAGCAGGCCCGCCGAGACGGTGCCCGCGATCATCATCGTGGTGCGGACGCCGAGCATGTGCATGAGGTACGGCGAGACCACGCTGTACGAGACGGGGTGCATGCCGCCGTACCAGGCGAGGTTGTACGCGGAGTCGGGATGGCGGCCGACGAACTCGGCCCAGGCGTCCTGCGCGGCGAGGTCGCCGCCGCTGTTGGCGAAGGTGAAGAACCAGACGACGTGCAGCACGGCGGCGAGGGCGGTGGCGACGGCCACCGGGTGGCGCCGGGCCCAGCCGAGGGCGGCGCGGAACGGGCCGACACCCTCGGCATCGGCAGGGGCGGCGGCATCTGCACCGGCGCCGGAACCGGCATCCGAATCAGCACCGGCTTCGGCCTCGACATCAGCGGGCGAAGCGTCGTCGGCGGGCGAATCGGCATCGGGACCGGCCTCGGGACCAGCCTCGGGGCCGGCATCGGGACCGGCATCGGGACCGGCATCGGGACCGCCATCGGTCGGGCCGGGCCGGACCGGGCCGTGGGGCCGTATGGCGCCGGGAGCGGCGGGAGCGGCGCCGGGTGCGGTGTCGTGGCCGGCGGACGGCTCGGGCACCCCGGAGCCCCGTTCGGCGCCTCCGCCGTCGGCCGGCGGGATGGCTTCCCGGCGCCTGCCCTGCTGCTCAGCAGTGGTCACTGCCGCTCTCCCCAACACATGAGTCCACACGCGCACACGTCCCGGGTGCCAAGACGCGCCCCGGCGCCCCGGGGTTGCCCGGGGCGCCGGATCCACGCTCTCACCGGATGTCAGCCGACGCGCGTCAGCTTGCTGCCGATGCCCGGCGCGGCGAGGTCGCTCTGCAGCGCCACCGGCACCTTCACCTGGCTGGCGCCCTCACCGACGGTCAGCACGCCGACCTCGGTCCCGGCCTTCGCCGTCTGCGGCATCTTCGCGTCGCCGTCCGCGAGCTTGACCTCGACGGTCAGCGAGGCCCAGCCGACCGCCTGCACGTCGGCGGTGGCCACGACGGGCGTCCGGCCGCCGAGACCGTCGTCGACGTAGCCCACGACCTCACCCTTCTTCACGACGGTCGCACCGTCGAGGGCCTTCTGCGTGGCGACCATCAGCTGCTTGCTCGCGGCGAGCACGGTGTCGATGATCGCCGGCTTGTGCTGGCCGAGGACGGCTCCGACGATCAGCTGGTTGGTGTTGCCGACCTTCTTCTGCGCGGCGAAAAGCAGGTTTCCGCCCGCCTTGGTCGTCGTACCGGTCTTGATGCCGAGGGCGCCCGCGGGGCCGGTCAGGCCGTTCCAGTTCCGCCAGCTCTTGCCGGTGGGGTCGACCCAGTTGGGCTTCTTGGTGATGTCGAGCAGCGTCTCGATCTCGACGAGCTTCAGACCCAGCTTGACCTGGTCCTCGGCGGTGCTGACCGTGGTCGCGTCCAGACCCGAGGGGTCCGTGTACGTGGTGTTGGTCATGCCGAGTTCCTTGGCGGTGTCGTTCATCTTCTTGACGAACGCCTCCTGGGAACCGGAGTCCCAGCGCGCGAGCAGCCGCGCGATGTTGTTGGCCGACGGGATCATGAGGGCGGCGATCGCGTCGTACTCCGAGATCTTGTCGCCCTCCTTGACCGTGTCGAGGGTGGACTCGTTGTCGGTCGAGTTGTTCTTCTTGCCCTCGGTCTCGGCCGTCTTGTCGACGTCGATCATCTCGCCCTGTTCACCCTTCTTTATGGGGTGGTCGCGCAGGATGATGTACGCCGTCATCGACTTGGTGACGCTCGCGATCGGCACCGGCTTTTGCTCGCCGGACTGGCCGAGCGTGCCGAGGCCGGCGGCCGCCATGTAAGCCTGCCCCTCGGTGGGCCAGGGCAGCTGCGGCTTGGCGCCCTCGAAGGTGTACGAGGACTTCGCGGTCATCACGAGCGTCGGCTCGGGCAGCGGGCGCACCAGCTGTACGACGGCCAGGATGATCGCGAGGAGCGCGACGAGCGGGGCGTAGATCTTGATCCGCCGGACCGCCGTGCGCATCGGGCTCGGCGGCGGGGGCGGGTTGTTCGTGAGGTCCGCCAGCATGTCGAGCGGCGGCTTGGGCGGCAGCGGCTGCTGGGTGGTCCGCTCGGACGGGTCCATGGCGGCGGGCAGCTTCGGCCGCTGCCGGACCTCGGGCGCCGGTGCGACGCTCTCCGGACGCAGCGGAACGAAGGTGCTGCCCTTGGGCGCCGTGGGCTCCGCCGGCTTCGGCCCGCCCGGCTTCGGCGCGTCCGGCTTCGGGGCGGCAGGCTTCGGGGCGTCCGTCTTCGGGGCGGCAGGCTTCGCGGCACCCGGCTTCAGGGCGGCCGGCTTGGGGGTCTCCGCCTTGACGGCATCCACCTTCGGGACCCGGAAGACGGCGGTGCGCTCGCTGTCGGCGGGCTTGTCGGCCTTGGCCTTCGCCTCCTCGACCGGATCCGGAGCCGGAGCCGGAGCCGAAACGGAAGGCGGCTTCACCGCGCGGAACACGGCCGTACGCTCGCTGTCCGCGGGCTCGTCGGCAGCAGGCTCGGGCTTGGGCCGCTCCGGGGCGGGGGTCGAAGCGGAATCAAGCTTCACGGCCCGGAACACAGCCGTGCGCTCGCTGTCCGCGGGCTCCTCGACCGCAGGTGCGGGCTTCGCCTCCTCCTCGGCCGGAGCGGAAGCGGAAGCGGCATCCGGCTTCAGCGCACGGAAGACGGCAGTGCGCTCGCTGTCCGCGGGCTTCGCCTCGGCAGCCGAACCGGAACGGGAATCGGAAGCAGAAGCGGAACCAGAAGAGGAACCAGAAGAGGAACCAGAAACGGAAGCCGCAACCGGCTCCTCGGCACGGGTGCCCGGAGAGGCCTCACGCTGCGGCGCGACAGCCGGCTCGGCGGCGTCGGCGTCGGGCTCTTCCGCCCGCACCTCGGCATCCGCATCAACAGCGGCATCGACATCGACATCGGCATCGGTTTCCGCATCCGCGTCGAAATCCACCCGTTCGGCGGTCTCCGCGGCTTCGTCGGCCTTGGCGACCCACGCCGCCACCGCCTCGCGCAGCGGATCCCGCGCGCCGTCGGTTTCGGCCACGGGCACAGCCGCGGCCTCGGCCTCGGCCTCGGTCGTGGACTCGGGCTCGGACTCGGACTCGGACTCGGGCTCAGCCGTGGACTCGGCCTCGGCCTCGGGAACCGCGTCGGTCCCGCCCGCCGTCTCCGACTCCGCCGCCGCCTCCGCCTTCGTCGCCCTCTCCGCCTCGCCGGCGCGAACGTCCCGGTCCTCGGGATCCCTCGGCCGGAACACCGACAGCCTCGGATCACGCTCCGCGGACGACTCCGCCGCCCCCGGCGCTCCTGCATCTACCGACTTGTCGGGGGACTCGCCCGCCACCGTTCCTCCTCCATCGCCGCCACGTCCGGCTGTCCGAATGTCTAACAGTGTCCCGTCTCGGGGGCATCGCCCACGTGCTAGACGAGAACGACATAGCTGCGGGTTCCCCCACAAAGCGGCCACGCGCTCTCGACAGATGAATGTGAGAGGCGTCACCCTGTCACTCATCCACGCGGGGAGGCATGGATGGGCAGGAGCCGCAGAACAATTCCGGAGGAGCTTCTGCTGCTCGCCTTGGACCCGGCCACGGGTACCACGGCGCAGCCGCAGTCGCTCGACCTCGGCCTGGCCGGGGCACAGCTAGTGGAGCTGGCTCTGGCAGGACGGATAGCCCCTGATGGGGATCGTATCGCCGTGGTGATGCCACGGCCGACAGGAGATCCGACTCTGGACTCCGCACTGGAACTGCTGCGCAGGCGCGGCAGCCCGGTACGGGCCGTCCACTGGATCGGCGGACCCCGACTGGGGCTCCGTCAGATTTACCTCGCTCATCTGGAGCGCTGCGGCATGGTCCATGCCGTCGCGGGACAGATGTGCGGTGTGTTGCCGACAACTCGCTACCAGGCGACGGACACGGAGATCAGCCGGGAGATCCGAGCCCGGCTCGACAGTGCGATCCGCACCGGCGTACCGCCGGACCCGCGGACCGCGGCGCTTGCCGCACTGGCCCACGCGGTCGGACTCGGCAAGCACCTGTACCCCGGCAACGAGGGGCGGTCGTCCAGGTCCCGACTGCGGGACCTGATCCGGCACGACCCGATGGGCGGACTCGTGGCGCATGCCGTGATGGACGTCCAGAACGGTGTGGCCGCACAGCCGCGCCGTGACCGCGCACCGGCACCACCGGCCCGGGCCACGGCGAGCAGCGTCCCGCTGCAGCCGCGCCGGACCGGTGCGATGGCCCGCGCGGCCGCGCACTGATCCACCGGTTACGACCAGTTCCGGTCCACGGATCCACCCGGATCCAGGCCAGCTCCACCTGAGCTCCATCGCAACGCCATCGCCGTGACCGACGTCCGCAAAGACCCGGTTCGGGAGCCGCCAGCGCGCGGGGTGGCGGGGCCGGTTCGCCGACCCCGCCGCCCCGCGCGTCTGTGTTTTCCCTGCCGTTCCCCAGCGGCGGCGCCCGCTTCGGTGGCAGTCTGCTCGACATCAGACACGCAGAGAGATCGCTGCACGACAGAAGAAGGCGGAGGTGCCGTTCCCGTGGCGTCCAATGTCAATCCCACCGTCCGACGCCGCCGACTGGGCATGGAGTTGCGCAAGCTCCGCGAGGACAAGGGCATGACGGCCGAACAGGTCGCCGAGCGCCTCCTCGTCTCCCAGTCGAAGATCAGCCGGCTGGAGAACGGCCGCCGGTCCATCAGCCAGCGAGACGTCCGCGACCTGTGCGACGTGTACGAGGTCGAGGACCGCCGGCTCATCGACTCGCTCATGCAGATGGCCAAGGACTCCCGCCAGCAGGGCTGGTGGCACGCCTTCGGCGACATCCCGTACAGCGTCTACATCGGCCTGGAGACGGACGCCGCCAGCCTGCGCACGTACGAACCCCTGGTGATCCCTGGCCTGCTCCAGACCACGGAGTACGCCCAGTCCCTCGTCCGCGGTGCGTGGCCGGAGACCGCCCCGGCCGACGTGGACAAACGGGTGCAGGTCCGGATGCACCGCCAGAAGCGGCTCTCCGAGACCGACAACAACAACCCGGAGCTCGGCCCGCTGCGCCTGTGGGCGGTCATCGACGAGGCCGCGCTGCGGCGGCAGGTGGGCGACGCTCAGCTGATGACCCGGCAGCTGGAGTACTTGATAGAGCAGTCGGAGCAGCCGCACGTGACGGTACAGGTGATGCCCTTCTCGCTGGGCGCCCATCCCGGGGTCAACGGCCAGTACGCGATCCTGGAGTTCCCGGACGCGTCCGACTCGACGGTCGTCTACATCGAGGGCGTGACGAGCGACCTGTACCTGGAGAAGGCCAACGACGTGCAGAGGTACAGCGTGATGTACGAACACCTGCGCGCGCAGGCCCTCAACGTCGACCAGACCCGCCAGTTCATCTCCGGGATTATCGACGAATATGCCGACAAGGGCGAATAGGCCGAATGACTACGTGATGTACCGGGCGAGTGGCGAAGGGGTCGGTACGGTACACCGTCACTCCCCGGCCACATAAGGCCTGAATGGAATATGCCACTCGGTCGGGTGAACGCTTCCTTCACCTATCAGGAGCTACGGGTAGCGTCGATCAGGTCAGCCGGAAATGGCCGACAAGACACCGGAACTACTCGCTCACCGGAGAGAAACATGGCTATTCGTCAGGGCGCCACGGACAACTGGATCAAGTCCTCCTACTCCGCCAACGGCGCCTGCGTCGAGGTCAAGTCCCCCGTCATGGAGGCCATCGCCGTCCGCGACTCGAAGGTGCAGGACGGTCCGTCCCTCACCTTCGCGCCCGGCTCCTGGACCTCCTTCGTCGCCGACGTCACCGAGGGCCGCCTGGGACGCCTCGCCTGAAGATCATGTCGCGTCCCCACCATCCCTCCTACTTGAGCCCTCTCGACCGGTCCGCCGTCTTGGCCGAGGGGGCTCGGCCATGTCCGCGTACGAAAACGGGCACGAGCACCGGCACCGGCATCGACATCGGCACCGGCACCGGCACCGGCACCGAGACGGTCAGCGGCACGAGCACCGGCACCGGCACCGGCACCGGCACGGTCAGGTGCACCGGCACCGGCACCGGCGCACGCACGGTCAGCGCAGCTGGTCCACGTACCGGTCCGTCCCCGGCACCGTCGGGATGAACGGCGCCACCAGCTCCACCCGCCCCAGCCCCGCCTCCGCGACCTCGGCGTCCAGCCCCCGGAAGCGGTCCCAGCACTCGCGCGGATCGGCCTCCAGGAACCACAGCAGCGTGAGCCTGGTGTCGACCCCCTCGACCTGCTTGACGTACGTCATCCGGTCGCCGGGCAGCGGGGTGGGCCGGAAGACCGTCACCAGCGCGGCCGGAGAGCCGTGCAGCCGCTTCGGCAGGGCGTGCGAGCGCAGCCACTCCAGCAACTCGGCCCGCTGCTCGGGCCCGTCGGCGTCGACGACCTGGACCACGAGGCCGGCGTACGGGTGGTCGAGGGCGTGGAAGTCCCGCGGGCCGGCGGCGCCGTCGCGGTAGACGGTGGCCGCGTGGTCCTGGAAGGCCGTGAAGACGTGGGTGCGGTCCTGGTAGACGCGGCCGTCGCGGTTCAGGCGCTTGTTGATGCCGACGGTCCACTTCATGTGCTCGTCGTAGCGGCCCTCGGTGACCCAGTACGTCGATATGTAGCAGCCCGCGGTGACCGGTTGGGCGACGGCCGACTTCTCCGGGTAGCGCAGCTCCTGGAGCTCGCGGGTGGCGACCCAGCGGCGGCCCGCGTACATCCACGGCATGGCCATGGCGCCGGCGTAGTAGTGGTCGTCCTCGTACCAGCGGTTGTACGCGTACTCGTGGCCCGGGTGCGGTTCCACCATGGTGATCAGCGCGTGGCCGGGGCGGACACCGTAGGGGCCGACGGACGCGAGCGCGGCGTAGTCGTCGACGCGGGTGCCCTGCCGGGTGCCCTGCCGGGGTTCCTGCTCTCCTGTCGTCATGGGAACGGTCTAGCTGATGCGGCGTCAGATGGGGAGGGGTCCGTTCGCCACCGTCCACCACGGTCCACCGCCCGATAAATACATGGCGTCTACAACTTCACCTGACTACGATGCGCGCACCCGTCCCCGGAGGAGCGCCCATGCCTGCTACCGCCATGCCTGCCAACGCCGTTGTGCCCACGTCGCCGCCACCCGCGTTCGCCGCCCGCGCGACCTCGGTCGAGGGTTCTCCCGTACGCGAGATCCTCGCGCTCACCGAACGCCCCGGGATCATCTCCTTCGCCGGCGGCCTCCCCGCGCCCGAGCTCTTCGACACCGAGGGCCTGCGGGCCGCGTACGACGCCGCCTTCGCGGTGTCGGCCCGGCGCGCGCTCCAGTACTCGACCACCGAGGGCGCGCCGGAACTCCGCGCGGCCGTCGCCGCCCGCGCCGCGGCGCGCGGCCTGCCGACCGACGCGGACGACGTCATCGTCACCTCGGGCTCCCAGCAGGCCCTCGCCCTCATCACCGCCGCCCTGATCGAACCCGGGGACGTGGTGCTGGCCGAGGACCCCACCTACCTGGCGGCGATCCAGTGCTTCCGGCTGGCGGGAGCGCGGGTGGTGGCCGTGCCCTGCGACGGGGAGGGCATCATCCCCGAGGCCCTGGCGGACCTCGTGGCCCGCGAACGCCCGAAGCTGCTCTACACCGTCCCCACCTTCCAGAACCCGACGGGACGCACCCTGCCGGCCCCCCGGCGGGCGGCGGTGGCGCGGATCGCGGCGCGCCTCGGACTGTGGCTGGTGGAGGACGACCCGTACGGGGACCTCCGCTACGAGGGCTCCGACGTCCCGTGGCTCGCGGCGCACCCGGGGGCGGAGGACCGTACGGCCCTGATCGGCAGCTTCTCGAAGATCATGGCGCCGGGGCTCCGCCTGGGGTGGCTCCGGGCCCCGGCGGCCCTGCGCCGGGCCGCGGTGGTCGCGAAGCAGGTCGCGGACCTCCACACTTCGACGGTGGACCAGCTCGCGGCGGCCCACTACCTGGCGACGACGGACCTGACCGCGCACATCGCCACGGTCCGCACGGCGTACCGCGAACGGCGCGACGCCCTGCACGACGCCCTGAGCCGGACCCTCCCGGCCGACTGCGAGTGGAACCTCCCCGCGGGCGGCATGTTCATATGGGCCCGACTGCCCGAGGGCCACGACGCGACGGCCCTCCTCAAGACGGCGGTCACCCACGGCGTCGCCTTCGTCCCGGGAGCCCCCTTCCACCCGACCACCCCGGACCCCCGCACCCTCCGCCTCTCCTTCACGACCCACACCCCACCGGAGATCAGGGAAGGCGCGGCCCGCCTGGGCCGCGCCCTGACGGAGTACGGCGGCATCTGAGCCCACCCCCTCCGGCAGGCGGGACACTGTTGCTCCTGCAACGCAATCCCGCCACGCGAGCACAGAAGCCGAATACCCACCAACTCGCTGATCGGCCAAAGCCAACCCACAACACCGGCCACCGAGAACCCCGCACGCCTGTCTCGATCTGTGCACTACAGAACAGTGAAGTTGACTCACTTCACCACAGCAGGCGAAGGTTCGTTCGATCAGGACGTACGGGGTGGGGGTCCAGGTGGGGTTCGACGAGGAGTGGGGTCGGCTGCGCGCCGATGCCGTTGCACGGCACGCGAGTTCGAGGCCTTCGCGGCCGTCGGATGTGGTCGCCGCCGGTTCGGTGGAGGCCGCTCCGGTGGCGGGGCCCGATCCGGTGGCGAAGGCCCGGGAGGCCGTGCTGGAGCGGCTGGCGGACTTCCGTAGCCGGGTGGTCCTGGTGCCGTTGGACGCGCGGGGCGGGCTGTGGACGGCCGAATTCGGCGGGCTGGACTGGATCTGCGTCTTCTCCGACGAGGAGGCGTTGGGGAGGTTCGCCGAGGCCCGGGCCGAGGGCGACCGCGCGTGGACGTACCGGCGGGTGGTCGGCGCGCGGCTGCTCGACGGGATCGTGCCGGCGCTGGACTTTCCGTGCGGGGTCGCGTGGAACGCGGCGGGGCCGGACGGCATGCTGCTCCCGCCCGTGCGGGGGATCGTCCCGGACGCGGCGGCGCTCGACGGGGAGGCGGCCGCGTGAGCGGGGACGGCGCGGACCTCGACGTCTCGAAGCAGGCGTTGGGCCAGATCGCCAAGGGCATCACGGACAGCCTGGCCGAGTTGAAGGAACTCGGGTCGGTGGGCACGGCGAGCATGGGCGGCGGCTTCACCGAGCTGGGGCTCAGCGGGCTGGAGACCGGGCACGCGGGTCTGACGTCAACACTGGGCACGTTCTGCGAGCGCTGGGGCTGGGGAGTCCGCTCGCTGGTGCAGCAGGGGAACGCGTTCGCCAAGAACGTGGGGCTGTCGGCGGGCCTGGTGCACGAACAGGAGCAGTACATCCAGGGGAGCTTCAAGGTCGTGACGAACGCGGCGCTCGGCAATCCGTACGCCTCCGAGAAGGACGTCATCGACAAAAACTGGGGCGAGGTCCTCTCCGACAACCCGATCACCCAGATACGGGACGCCGACTACGGCCCCGAGTCCTTCGACGAGGCCACGAAGAACGGCAACGAGGCCTGGAAGACGGCCGTCCGGGACGTCAACAGCTCGGACATCCTCCTGTCCAACCAGATCCTCGACGCCGTCGGCCTGCGCGATGACATGGACGGCTTGGTGGACGGCATGGTCGGCCCCGCACCCGAGCCGCAGCCGGGTGGTGAGGGCTGATGACGGACTGGGGCGGCCTGGTCGACAAGGGACTCGACAAGATCGGGGACGGGGTCGACTCGGCGAAGAAGGTCATCGGTCACGGGGTGGACCGGGCCACCGACGAGGTCGGCGGCGCACTCGACAAAGTCGGCGCGCACGACTGGGCCGACAAGGTCGAGGACTTCGGCGACGGCGTCGCCTCCCGTCTCGGGGCTTCGGTACCGGAGCAGGAGCTCGGCCAGAGCGAGCAGGCGGACGAGCTGGTCCACGGCAAGCCGTCGGCGATCCGGGCGTCCGCCAAGCACTTCACGGACTTCCAGGCCGCCTTCGAACGGGTCGGGCAGGGCATGAGGGCCCTGGACTCGGGCCGGTGGAAGGGGCAGGCCGCCGACACGTTCCGCGAGAAGTTCGCGATGCACCCCACCGACTGGCTGCGCGCCTCCGACGCGTGCGAGTCGGCGAGCGGCGCGCTCACCCGGTACGCGGAGACGGTGGAGTGGGCACAGAAGCAGGCGGGCGAGGCGATCGCGCTCCACAAGGCGGCGGTGAAGGCGACGAAGGACGCCCACGAGGCACATGTCGCCAAGGAGGACGCCTTCGAGGCGGCGTCGAAGGCCGGCCGCGATCCGGGTCCGGTGCCGGTGGAGGGCGCCGACCCGGGTGAGGCCGCCCGCAAGCGGGCCAAGGAGATCCTCGACGAGGCCCGCAGACAGCGCGACGAGGCCGCCGCGACGGCCGAGCGCACCCTGAAGGCCGCCATGGAGCACGCACCGGCCGAGCCCCCGGCGAAGGACCGGCTCCTGGCCGGGCTGGTCGACTACGCGGGCTCGGAGGCAGTCGAGCTCACCCACCTCGCGGGCGGCGTGGCCAAGGGCGCGGCGGGAACGCTGAACTTCGCCCGCAGCCTGAACCCGTTCGACCCGTACAACCTGACGCACCCGGCCGACTTCCAGCAGAACTTCACCATGACGCTGGCCGGTCTCGTCTCCACGGCGTCCCACCCCGAACGCATCCCCGGCCCGCTGATCGACAGCTACATGGCGGACCCCAGCGAGTTCAAGGGCCGTCTCCTTCCCGACCTCATCGGCTCGAAGGGCCTGCCCACCCTCCGAGCCGGCGCCCGCTTCGCCGAGGAAGCGGCGAGCACGGGCGCCGCGCGGGCGGCCACGAAGGCCGAGGCCGAGGCCGTGGCCCGCCGCAAGGCGGACCTGAAGTGCAAGGGCGATCCGGTCGACGTCGCGACGGGCCGGATGGTCCTGCCGCAGACCGACCTGGTCCTCCCGGGCTCGCTGCCGCTCGTGTTCACCCGTACGTTCGAGTCCTCGTACCGCGCGGGCCGCTGGTTCGGTCCGACGTGGGCGTCCACGGTCGACCAGCGCCTGGAGATCGACGAGGAAGGCGTGATCCTCGTACGGGAGGACGGCAGCCTGCTCGCCTATCCGCACCCGGAGCCCGGAACTCCGGTGCTCCCCGGCCACGGTCAGCGCTGGCCGCTCGTCCTCGATGCGGACGGTGGATACACGGTCACCGACCCCGAGTCCGGACTCGTCCGCCACTTCACGGACGAGGGCCTCCTCAGCCAGCTCGACGACCGGGGCGGCGCCTGGGTCGCCTTCGCGTACGACGAGACGGGCACGCCCACCGCCCTGTCCCACAGTGGTGGCTACGAGCTGCGCCTCAGCTCGTCGGAAGGCCGAATAACCGGCCTCGCGCTCGCCGACGGCACCGAAGTGCTCCGCTACGCGTACACGGACGGCCACCTCACCCACGTCACCAACTCCTCCGGCCGCCCGCTCCGGTTCGGCTACGACGAACTCGGCCGGATCACCTCCTGGACCGACACCAACGACCGCCACTTCGACTACGTCTACGACGATCAGCACCGCTGCGTCGCCCAGTCCGGCGCCAACGGCCACCTCGACGTCCGCTTCGCCTACGGGGACGGTTCCACCACCTACACCGACTCCCACGGCCACGCGACCCGGTACCTGGTCGACGACCGCGCCCGGATCACCGCGGAAATCGACCCGACGGGCGCGGTCACCCAGTTCACGCACGACGCGTACGACCACCTCCTGACCCGCACCGACCCGCTCGGCCACACGACCCGCTACGTCTACGACGAGCAGGGGCGGCTCACCACGGTGGTCCGCCCCGACGGGCGCGAGGTACAGGCCGAGTACGACGCGCTGGGCCTGCCGGTCACGGTGACCCAGCCGGACGGCCGGGTGACCCGCGCGACGTACGACGGCCACGGCAACCGCACCTCCGCCACCGCCCCGCACGGGGCGACGAACCGCTTCACCTATGACGTCCGCGGTCACCTGGCCTCGGTGACGGACGCCCTGGGTGCGGTCACCACGGTCCGCTGCGATCCGGCCGGCCTGCCCGTGGAGATCACCGACCCGCTGGGCGCGACGACCCGGTACACGCGCGACGCCTTCGGCCGCCCGATCACCGTCACCGACCCGCTCGGGCACACCACCCGCCTCACCTGGAGCGTGGAGGGCCGCCTGCTGCACCGGCAGTCCGCCGACGGCAGCACCGAGTCCTGGACCTACGACGGCGAGGGCAACTGCACCTCCCACACCGACCCGGTGGGCGGGGTGACGCTCTCCGAGTACGGGGACTTCGACCTCCTCACCGCCCGGACGGGCCCGGACGGCGTCCGCTACTCCTTCACCCACGACACCGAGCTGCGCCTGACCTCGGTCACCAACCCCCAGGGCCTGACCTGGACCTACGCCTACGACTCGGCGGGCCGTCTCGCCTCCGAGACGGACTTCGACGACCGCACCCTGACCTACGGCTACGACGCCGCGGGCCGCCTGGTCTCCCGTACGAACGCACTCGGCGCCACGACCACGTACGCGCACGACGCCCTCTCCCTCCTCCTGCGCAAGGAGACGGCGGACGGCGTCACGTCCTACGCGTACGACGCCTTCGACGAGCTGGCCCGGGCCGTCTCGCCGGACGGGACCACGCTGGCGCTGGTACGGGACCAGTACGGCCGCGTCGTCTCGGAGACGGTCGACGGGCGCACCCTCACCCGCACCTACGACGCCGCGGGCCGCGGAGCCGGCCGCACCACGCCTGCCGGGGCCTTCTCCGAGTGGACGTACGACGCGGCCGGCCGCCGCAGCGCCCTCAGCGCGTCGGGCCGCACCCTGACCTTCGAGCGGGACGCCGCGGGCCGGGAGCTGACCCGCGCCATCGGCCCGGACCTGACCCTGGCCCACGCCTACGACCCGGTCGGGCGCCTCACCGACCAGCACCTCGTCGGCCGGGACGGCCGCACCCTCCAGCGCCGCGGGTACGGCTACCGCGCGGACGGCGCCCTCACGGCGATCGACGACGCGCTCGCCGGTCCCCGCACCTTCACCCTGGACCCGGCGGCCCGCGTCACCGCGGTCGACGCGACCGACTGGACCGAGCGCTACGCCTATGACGACGCCGGCAACCAGACCGCCGCCTCCTGGCCGTCCCGTCACCCGGGCGCGGAGGCCCGGGGCGACCGCTCGTACACCGGCACCCGCATCACCCGCGCCGGCTCGGTCCGCTACGAACACGACGCCCTCGGCCGGGTCACCCTCCGGCAGAAGACCCGCCTCTCGCGCAAGCCGGACACCTGGCACTACGAGTGGGACGCGGAGGACCGCCTGACCGGGGTCACCACCCCGGACGGCACGCGCTGGCGCTACCGCTACGACGCCCTGTCCCGCCGCACGGCCAAGCAGCGCCTCGCGCCCACCGGCGAGGTGGCGGAGGAAACCCTCTTCACGTGGGACGGCACCACCCTCTGTGAGCAGACGGCCGGCCCGGTCACCCTCACCTGGACCCACCACGGCCTGCACCCGCTCACCCAGGCGGAACGCGTCCTCGGCACCACGGACGACCGCTTCTTCGCCATCGTCACGGACCTCATCGGCACCCCGCGCGAACTGGTCGACGAGGCGGGCGAGATCGCCTGGCGCGCCCGCTCGACCCTCTGGGGCTCCACCGCCTGGACCCGCGACGCCGCCGCCTACACCCCCCTCCGCTTCCCCGGCCAGTACTTCGACCCCGAGTCGGGCCTCCACCACAACTACTTCCGCACGTACGACCCCGAAACGGCCCGCTACCTCACCCCGGACCCCCTGGGCCTGGCCCCGGCCCCCAACCCGGCCACGTACGTCCACAATCCCCACACGTGGTCGGATCCCCTGGGCCTGACGCCGTGCCCCAAGCTGGGGCTGAGCGATGCAGCTCAGCGCGCGATAGAGAAGCTAGAAAACATAAAGGCAGACCCGGTAGGGGAAATCAACTCCCAACCAAATCACAATCACTACGATGCCGCGCGAAGAGAGGCCGGCGGAGAGGTCGTAGCGAGAAAGAAGGACGGAACACCATTTGATCACATCGCCGACCTAACCCAGGCCAGAAACGGACTCGATCACGTAAGGAGGACGCTGGAGCGTGAGATTTCCAATCTCCCGGACTCCATCACCGACCGCGGACTCGAGGTACTGATAAACAAACGGAAGGAAGCAATTCAAATGCTTGATCGCCTAAATGGCTTCCTTCATTCAATCGGACATAGATAGCTCCCGCCCATGTGAAGGACGCAAATGAACAAAAACCCCGAAGCCAGCCGCACCCTCGAAGAACTCGAAGGGGACAGCTGGCCTGATCCGCCGGCCGAGTCGACCAGTCTGGTCAAAACGGTCCACGGGCTACGGCGGCGCCCGGTTGGCGGGCTGACAGCGTACGAACTTGGGCGCCTCATTGGACAGGATGTCGGGCTACGGTGGACGCTTCCCCGCGCACTTGAAATTCTCCGCGAAACGGCACCAGCCCAGAACGATGGGGGCTTCTATGACGATGACCTGCTGTCGGCGGTACTCACCCGCGAAGCGGCAACCTGGGTCGCGCACCCTGACCTCGCCAGGGAAATGCGGGAGATCCTGCACCTACTCAGCGATCTTTCGCCATACATCGAACGTGACCGGAAGAAGTTTCTCGAGGCTTCCGAGGGCATCGATTGATGCAGGATTCAGGATCCATCCACCCCCGATGACCCGAGCAGCCTTCTGTAGAGCGGTGAGCGACCTTACGCGATTCCGGGCCGGCATCAAGACGGGGCTCCGCCGCTTAAAGAGGAGGATGGCGGATGGAGATGAACCGCCCGATGGCCCGCCTGCTGGGCCGGGTCGACACGGAGGGCATCGCCCCGGGCGAAGCTCCTCCCGGGTTCCTTCGGATCGCGGAGGCGCGTGTGCGGGGCTTGCTCGCTGCGGCGGCGTGAGCGCGCGCCGCGCACCCCTTCACACCGCCGCGCCCGCGCCGTAGCCTGACGAACCGTCAGATGTGCCGTGCCGTCCGGAGAGGTCCGTCATGCTGTTGCGAGGGAAGACCGTCATCGTCTCCGGCGTTGGGGCCGGGCTGGGGCACCAGGTGGCCGCCGCCGTCGTGCGGGACGGGGGGAACGCCGTGCTCGGGGCGCGGACCGAGGCGAACCTCGCCAAGTCCGCCGCCGAGATCGACCCCGAGGGGACCCATACCGCGTACCGCCCCACCGACATCTCCGACGAGGGGCAGTGCGAGGCCCTCGCCGCGCTCGCACTCACGCGCTTCGGCCGGCTCGACGCCGTCGTGCACGTGGCCGCCTGGGACTCGTACTTCGGGGGCTTGGAGGACGCCGACTTCGGGACCTGGCAGCAGATCATCGACGTCAACCTGCTGGGGACCCTGCGGATGACCCGGGCCTGTCTGCCCGCGCTCAAGGAGCGCGGGGGTTCGGTGGTCATCATCGGGACGCAGTCCGCCGTCGCCGCGCCCAACGAGGTGCAGCAGGCCGCCTACGCCGCCTCCAAGGGGGCCCTGACCTCCGCCATGTACTCCATGGCCCGCGAGCTCGGCCCCCACCGGATCCGCGTCAACACCGTGCTGCCCGGCTGGATGTGGGGGCCGCCCGTGCAGGCCTTCGTCACCTTCACCGCCCACACCGAGGGCGTCCCGGAGGCCGAGGTCCACGCGCGGCTGACCGAGCGCATGGCGCTGCCCGATCTCGCCACCGACGGGGACGTCGCCGACGCCGCCGTGTTCCTCGCCTGCGACCGGGCGCGGGCGATAACCGGCCAGTCTCTGCTGGTCAACGCCGGTGAGCTGATGAGATGAGCCACTCCACCGCCGCCCCACCACCGGAACGTCGGATCGTATGCTCGGCTCATGACCACTCCGAGTGACGCTCCGACCGACAACGCGATGCGCCGCGCGCTCCGGCGGGCGCGAGACGGCGTCGCGCTCGACGCGACCGAGGCGGCCGTGCTCCTCCAGGCGCGCGGCGAGGCCCTGCGGGACCTCGCCGCGTCCGCCGCACGCGTAAGGGACTCCGGGCTCGCCGCCGCCGGGCGCCCCGGTGTCATCACGTACTCGCGCAAGGTCTTCATTCCGCTCACCCGGCTGTGCCGCGACCGGTGTCACTACTGCACCTTCGTGACCGTGCCCGGCAAGCTCCGCAAGGCCGGCCACGGCCTGTACCTCTCCCCCGACGAGGTCCTCGACATCGCCCGCCAGGGCGCGGCGATGGGCTGCAAGGAAGCGCTGTTCACCCTCGGCGACCGTCCCGAGGACCGCTGGCCCGAGGCCCGCGAGTGGCTCGACGCGCACGGCTACGACGACACCCTCGCCTACGTCCGCGCCATGGCGATCCGCGTCCTGGAGGAGACGGGGCTGCTCCCGCACCTCAACCCCGGCGTCATGTCGTGGTCCGACCTCCAGCGCCTCAAGCCTGTCGCACCGAGCATGGGCATGATGCTGGAGACCACCGCCACCCGCCTGTGGTCCGAGCCGGGCGGCCCCCACCACGGCTCCCCCGACAAGGAACCGGCCGTACGGCTGCGGGTGCTGGAGGACGCGGGGCGTTCGAACGTCCCCTTCACCACCGGGGTGCTGATCGGCATCGGCGAGTCGTACGAGGAGCGGGCCGAGGCCTTCTTCGAGCTCCGCCGGATCCAGCGCAGCTACCACGGCATCCAGGAGGTCATCGTCCAGAACTTCCGCGCCAAGCCGGACACCGCCATGCGCGGCATGCCGGACGCGGAGCTGGAGGAGCTGGCCGCCGCCATCGCCGTCGCCCGGCACATCCTGGGCCCGAGCGCGCGGATCCAGGCCCCGCCGAACCTGGTGGACGCCGAGTACGCGCTGCTCATCGGCGCCGGCATCGACGACTGGGGCGGGGTCTCGCCGCTGACCCCCGACCACGTGAATCCCGAGCGCCCGTGGCCGCACATCGAGGAGCTGGCCGAGCGCACCCGGGCCGCCGGCTTCGAGCTGCGCGAACGCCTCACCATCTATCCGGAGTTCCTGCAGCGCGGCGAGCCGTGGCTGGACCCGCGGCTGCTGCCGCACGTACGGGCGCTGGCCGACCCGGAGACCGGGCTGGCCGACGAGACGGCCACCGTCGAGGGGCGGCCCTGGCAGGAGCCCGACGAGGGGTTCGTCGCCTACGGGCGCACCGACCTGCACGCCACCATCGACTCCGAAGGCCGCACCGGGGACCGCCGCGAGGACTTCGACCACGTCTACGGCGACTGGGACGCCCTGCGCGAGGCGGCGGCTCCCGGGATGGTGGCCGAGCGCATCGACACCGACGTGCGCGCCGCCCTCGCGCAGGCCGCGGACGATCCGACGAGGCTGACCGACGCGCAGGCGCTGGCGCTGCTGCACGCGGACGGCCCGGCCCTCGACGCGCTGTGCCGGATCGCCGACGACCTGCGCAGGTCGGTCGTGGGCGACGAGGTCACCTACATCGTCACGCGGAACATCAACTTCACCAACGTCTGCTACACCGGCTGCCGTTTCTGCGCGTTCGCGCAGCGCCGCACGGACGCCGACGCGTACACGCTGTCGCTGGACCAGGTCGCGGACCGCGCGGCCCAGGCCTGGGACGTCGGCGCGGTCGAGGTGTGCATGCAGGGCGGCATCCATCCGGACCTGCCCGGGACGGCGTACTTCGACATCGCGCGCGCGGTGAAGGAGCGGGTCCCCGGCATGCACGTGCACGCCTTCTCGCCGATGGAGGTCGTCAACGGGGCCACGCGGACGGGGATGTCCGTACGGGACTGGCTGACGGCGGCCAAGGAGGCGGGGCTGGATTCCATCCCGGGCACGGCGGCCGAGATCCTCGACGACGAGGTCCGCTGGGTGCTCACGAAGGGGAAGCTGCCGACGGCGGACTGGATCGACGTCATCACGACGGCGCACGAGCTCGGCATCCGGTCCTCGTCGACCATGATGTACGGGCACGTGGACCAGCCGCGGCACTGGCTCGGCCACTTCCGCACCCTGGCCCGGATCCAGCAGCAGACCGGTGGTTTCACGGAGTTCGTGACGCTCCCCTTCATCCACACCAACGCGCCCGTGTACCTGGCGGGCATCGCCCGGCCTGGCCCGACGGTCCGCGACAACCGTGCGGTGACGGCGATGGCGCGGATCCTGCTCCACCCGCACATCACGAACATCCAGACGAGCTGGGTGAAGCTGGGCTCGGAGGGCGCGGCCGAGATGCTCCGGTCCGGGGCGAACGACCTGGGCGGGACCCTGATGGAGGAGACCATCTCCCGGATGGCGGGGTCGAGTTACGGCTCGTACAAGTCCGTCCAGGACCTGATCGCCGTCGCCGAGGCGGCCGGGCGGCCCGCGAAGGCCCGTACGACGCTGTACGGGGAGGTGCCGCGGGAGCGGCAGGACGCGGCCCGCGCCTCGGACGGGCACCTGCCGGAACTGCTGCCCGTACTGGACTGACGGCGGCGCGCGGTGCCCGGCCGGTGTGGCGTCCGGCCGGGCCCGCGCACGCTCCTGGGGGCGGTCAGCCGACGAGCAGGTCCTTCTTGAGCCGGTGTGGTCCTTGCCGGCGGTGCAGTGGAAGAGGACGGAGCGGCTGCGGTCGTTGCGCATCCCGTCGAAGACCTGGGTGTACGCCTTCTTGCCGCCGTCGCCGCTGACCATCGCCTTCTCGGCGTCGACCCTGGCCTTGACGGCCTCGTCGGGGGTCTTCGGCAGGGTCTGGAAGGAGGCGGAGCCGAGGCATGGCCGAAACCAACCGGTTCGACGGCAAGTGGCAAAACGTGTCATGAGCCAGAGGGGCGGCCGGAAATATTGGTGATCTGGCCGTTCTCTGATCACTTACGGGCCTCTTGGCGAACCACTTCCGGATTCGATCGAAGCTGTCCACTACGGTGAGGCTTTCGCATGCGCGGCGGGTACGAGTGCAGTGCCGGGCGCCGGGCATCGGGTGGAGTGGTCAGCGGGGAGCGCGGTGCCGGGGGTGGACGAAGTGATCGGTACGAACAGCGGAACGGGGCCCGTACCCGAAGCCGGACACGCCCTGCCGGGCCGCCCGGCCGCGGCGGGCCCCCTGGCCAGATTCCCGGCCGGCCCCCCGCCCCTCGCCGCACCCGCCGCCGAGCCCGCGGCGGGCCCCGGCGCCGGGTTCACCCCCGGAGCCTTGGCAGGACCCACAGCCGAATTCCCGGCCGACCCGGTGGCGGGGTTCGTCGCCGCAGCCGGACCCGGACCCTTCGGCCCCGGACACCTGCCCGCGCCCATGGGCGTAGCCGGAGCCGCGGCAGAACCCCTGCCCTTCGCCGAGCCCGCGGCTCACCCCGCAGCCGGGCCCGTCGGACCCGGACACATGCCCGCGCCCATGGGCGTAGCCGGGCCCGCGGGCGTACCCGCCGCGCCGGTGGTCGGCTCCGAACCCGCGGCAGGACCCCCGCCCGGGGTCCCGGCCGGCCCCCCGCCCCTGGACGTAGCCGGTTCCGGCGGGTACGGGGCCCGGTTCGCCGCCGGGCCCGCAGGGCAGGGGGCGGGCCCCGGAACCGGACACCCGGCCGTGCCCTTCGGCGACGCCGGCCCCGCCGGTCACGGGCCGGCGGCCGGAGCCGCCGCGCCCATGGCCGTAACCGGGCACACCGGTGCACTCGTTGGCGACGCCGGGTACGGGGCCGGCGACGGCCCTGCCGGGCACGGCCCCGCAGCCGCGGCCGGAACCGGGCACCTGGCCGCACCCGTTGCCGGCCCCGCCGGCCCCGCCGGACACGGGCCCGCGGCCGGCCCCCCTGCCGGACCGACCGCGCCTGCGGCGGGAACCGGGCACACGGGTGCGCCCGTTGCCGTGGCCGGGCACGGGACCGGCGACGGCACCGCCGGGCGCGGGCCCGCGCCCGCGGCCGGAGCCGGGCCCGCGGGGCAGGGGGTGGCCGAGCCCGCCGCAGGCGAGGGGCGGACGCTCGCGCGTGCCGTCGTCACCGGGCTGTGGGGCCGCATCGAGCAGCAGGACTTCCGCAGCCGTGTCCGCGGCACGCTCCTCGGCTCCGCGCTCGGCGACGCCCTCGGCGCGCCCCTCGCCCGCCTCACCCTCGACGACATCCGCGAGGCCCACGGCCCCGACGGCCTGACCGCGCCCGCCCACGGCCGCCACGGCCGGGTCACCGCCGCCACCCAGCTCACCCTGTTCACCGTGGACGGGCTGATACGGGCCCACGTGCGCCGGGACACCGGCGCCTGGCACCCGCCCACCGACATCCACCGCGCGTACCTGCGCTGGGCCGCCACGCAGAACGACTGGGGCCCCGACGAGCGCCGCAAGGACAACGGCTGGCTCGCGCAGGAGGAGTGGCTCTACGCCCGGCGCGGCCCGGCCCGCGCCTGCCTGACCGGCTTCGCCGACGACGTCCTCGGCACCCTCGACCAGCCGAAGAACCCCGCCGCCCGCGACGCGGCCGCCGCCACCCGTTCGGCCCCCTTCGGGCTGCTGGTCGGCTGGGAGCCGGCCCTCGTCCTCCAGCTCGCCGTCGAGTGCGCCGCGCAGAGCCACGGCCACCCGACCGCCTTTTTCTCGGCCGGCGCGCTCGCCGTCATCGTCCACGGCCTGACCCGCGGCGACTCCCTCGACGCGGCCGTCCAGCGGACCCTGGGGCTGCTGGGCGGCCGCCCCGGCCACCAGCCCGTCACGGACGCGCTCCAGCGCGCCCTGTCGGCCGTCACCCAGGGCTCGCCGGGGCCCCGGGCCGTCGAAACCCTGGGCCGGGCGGCCGACAGCCCGGACGCCGGCAGCCCCGACGCCCACGCCCCCCACGGCCACGGCCCCCACACCGGCGGCCCGGACGCCGCGGACGCACTCGCCGTCGCCGTCTACTGCGCCCTCGTAGCCGAGGACATCGCCCACGGCCTGCGCCTCGCCGTCAACCACGGTGGCGACTCCACCGCCGCCGGCGCCCTGTGCGGGGCGCTGCTCGGCGCCCTCCACGGCGAGACGGCCCTCCCGGCCGCCTGGCTCGCCGAGCTCGAAGGCCGCGCCACGCTGCTGGAGATGGCCGAGGACTTCGCCCTGGAGATGACCCAGGGCCCGAGCCTCCACAGCCCCACGGAGGCCTCCTCCGGCTGGCTGGCCCGGTACCCGCGCGGCTGACGCACGGCGGGCGTACGGCCGAAGCTCGCCCCCGCCACCTGACGCCCCCTCAACAATCGCGGGTCCAGCCCGTACCGTTGCGGGTCCCACGTCTCGGAGGTGCCAGTACCCATGCGGATCGCCACGACCATCTTCCTCACCGACCGCACCATCTCCCCGGTACGCCTGGCCCGCAGCCTGGAGGAGCGCGGCTTCTCCGGCCTCTACCTCCCGGAGCACACCCACATCCCGGTCGCCCGCGACACCGCCGCCCCCATGGGCGGCGAACTCCCCGAGATGTACGGGCGCACCCTCGACCCCTTCGTGGCCCTCGGCCAGGCCGCCGCCGTGACCGAGCGCCTGCACCTCGGCACCGGCATCACCCTCGTCGCCCAGCACGACCCGATCGACCTCGCGAAGCAGGTCGCGACCCTGGACCACCTCTCCGGCGGCCGTTTCACCCTGGGCATCGGCTACGGCTGGAACGTCGAGGAGGCCGCCGACCACGGCGTCGAGTGGCCCACCCGCCGCGAGCTGGTCCGCGACCGCATGGCCCTGATGCGCGCCCTGTGGGCCCCGGAGCCCACGGCGTACGTCGGCCAGTACTGCTCCGTCCAGGCGAGCAGCGCCCATCCCAAGCCGGTCCAGGCCCCCCGCGAACTCGCCCCCGGCGTCCCCCTGCACGGCCCCCGCACCCTGATCGGCGGCGCGGCGGGTCCAAAGCTCTTCGCCGCCATCGCCGACCACGCCGACGGCTGGCTCCCGATCGGCGGCGGCGGCCTCACCGAGACGCTCCCGGTGCTGCGCCAGGTCTGGGAGACCGCCGGACGCGACCCCAAGTCCCTCCAGGTGGTCCCGTACGCCGTCCGGCCCAGCCCCGGCAAGCTGAGCCACTACGCCGACCTGGGCATCGAGGAGGTCGTCCTCCAGCTGCCCTCGGCGCCGAAGCCGCAGGTGCTGCGCACCCTGGACGAGTTCGCCCAGTACCTCTGAGCCCTTGGGCCCTCCGGGCACGCCCGCCCGGCCGCCGCATAGGCTCGGGCGGAGCGCACACGGGGGCTCGGAGGAGAGCGACATGGACACGGCCGGCACAGCGGCCCGGGCATCCGGGCCCATGGGGAAGGCGGGCCCGCCGCGGGCCCGGCGCACACGGAACTCCCTGTTCTGGGCCGCGCTCATCGCCGGGGGCGGCACGCTGGGCGGCTTCGTCTCCCAGTTCCCGTACGGCCTGCTGTACGTCGGCGTGCTCGTCGTCCTCGCCGCGGCCGGACTCGGCGCGGCCGTCGCCGGCTCGAACTGGAACCGGGCGGGAGCCGCCACCCTCGTGGGCTTCGGCACCATGGCGCTCGGCGTCTTCGCCGGGTCCAACCTGAACGAGTCGTACCTGAAGCTGCTCGGCGAACGGGTCGACGCGGTGGTGGCGGAGTCACGCGAGTACACCAACTCCAAGGGTGACTCCCGCTTCTCCTGCCGCGTCGTCGAGCCGTCGGGCGAGAGCCACGAGCTCGACGCCATCCGGAACTGCTACGCGCAGGTGACGCCGGGCGGGCACGTCGTCCTCTTCAAGGACCGGCTCGGCGGCCTCGACCCCTGGATGGAGACCACCGGCAGCCGCGCCCTCGACCCGCTGGGCCTGGGCATCACCGGCGGCCTGTTCGTCCTCATCGGCGGCACGATGTTCACGGCCGGTCAGCGCCGCCGCTCCGACCAGGAGATCGCCGAGCTGCACCGCCGCACGTACGGTCCGCCCCGGCCCTCGCGGGAGTAGCCCGCCGAAATCCCCTCGACGGCCGCCGCCCGCCGCGCTGATCATGACGCCATGACGAACCGAGGAACGGACGCCGAAAGCCAGTGGCAGGCCCTCCCGGCCGGGATACGGACGCAGGCCGACGGCTACGTCCTGCAGGACAGCAGCCTCCAGGCGGTCCGGCTCGTGTGGGAGGCGGGGCGCCCCCACGGCATCGGTCTGCGGGAGGCGCAGGAGATCGTCCACCTGCGCTACCTGCACTTCGGCGACCGAGTGGCCCGTACGCCCGACTCGCCCCTCGACCTGGACTCGCTCTCCGCCCTCGCGCGCGGCATCGGCGGCCGCGTGGTGGCGATCGAGGCCGTCTGGGACGGGGACACCGTCCACGACTGGTTCGTGAACCTGCTGGCGATCACGGACGAGCCCGCCGGGGAGAAGTGCCTGGCCACGATCTACTGGGGCACGGCCGTACGCGCCCTGGACGGCGCCGACACCGGCCCTCAGCACCCCTCGGCGGCCGCCGCCACCCGCGCGGGCGGCGCCCTGGCCGCCCACCTCGGCGTACCGTTCCACTTCGCCAGCCCGGACACCCCGGACGACGAAGCGCCGCGCTGGCGGTCCTGACCGCCCGGGGGCGCCCGGCGCCTACGGCCGCGGCCCGGCCCGGCGGGCCAGCTCGGCCCAGACCGTCTTGCCGATCAGCCGGTCCGTGACGCCCCAGCCGGCGGCGAGGGCCTCGACGATACGGAGGCCGTAGCCGGATTCGGCCTGGTAGGCGTGCGGCAGCGGGGTGGGGCGGCGGTCACGCCGGGCGTCGGACACCTCGACGCGCAGGGCGTTCTCCAGCAACGTCAGCTTGAGCTCGAAGTCCCGCCCGGGCACCCTGCCGTGGGTGACGGCGTTGGCGGCGAGCTCGGCCACGAGCAGCCCCGCGTCGGCGGACAGCCCGGTGGATTCGGGAAACCCCCAGTCGTGCAGCTCGACGAGGGCCAGCTGGCGGGCGAGGCGGGCGCCGCGCCGGGTGGAACTGAAACGCTGAGTGAACACGCGTACGAGGGCCGGCGCGGAGCCAGGGGGTGTGGTCATGGCGCCAACGTCCCGCCTGGCCTGGGCGGTTCAACACCACCCGGACTCGTACAAACCAACTGTACGAGTCCACTCCCTGGACAGTGAGAGTCACCGTGCGTGAACATTCCTGTCGGGGAGGTGACCGCCATGGTGAGTGCCGACGACAGCGGTGACGGCGAGGTCGAACCGGACGACGACCTGCGCAGCTTCGGCGAGACGGTGAAGGCCTCCCGCAAACGGGCGGGCGTGACGCAGGAACAACTGGGTCTGAAGATCGGCTACTCGGTCCAGTACGTCGGCTCGGTCGAGCAGGGCCGCCGCCACCCGTCCCGGAAGTTCATCAGCAAGACCGAGGCCGTCCTGGACACCTTCGGTGTCATCGACATCGCGGCGAAGCGGCTGTCACGGCGGCGGGGGCTGGCGTCCTGGTTCCGGCGGTGGGCGGAGCTGGAGGAGGGCGCCGTCACCCTCAATACGTACGAGTGCCGGTCTGTGCCTGGGCTGGTGCAACCCGAGTCGTACGCCCGCGCGCTCATCGACAACGTCCCGCCGCTGGCGACTCCCGAGGAGGCCGACGCCCGTGTGGCAGCCCGCATGGAACGGCAGAAACTGCTCCTCCGCACCCCGTACGTCCTCTTCAGCTTCATCATCGAGCAGGCGCTGATCGAGCGGCAGACGGGAGGCCCGGAGGTCACACGGGAGTTGATCGACCGCCTCCTGGAGTGCGGCAGGCTCCCCAACGTCGACGTCCAGATCATGCCGACGGTCAGCCCGGATCACGCGGGCACCGACGGCCCCTTTCAACTCCTGGAAACCGATGAGCACGAATGGCTGGGGTACAGCGAAGGACAAAAGACGGGCCAGGTCATCTCTGACCCGAAAGCCGTCAGCGTCCTCCATCAGCGGTATGCCAAACTTCGCATCCAGGCCCTCAATCCTGCGGACAGCAGGGCCCTGTTGATGCGATTGCGAGGATCCCTGTGAACAGCTCCCAGCTCCGGTGGTTCAAGAGCAGCCACAGCGGAAGTGAGGGCGACAGCTGCGTCGAGGTCGCCGCCTGCGCGGACACGGTCCACATCCGGGACTCCAAGGTGACGGCCGGCCCCGAGCTCGCCGTGACGCCCGCGAGCTGGGGTGTCTTCCTCGGCGGGATCACGGCGGGCTAGAGCGCTTGGGTGGGACGCGCCCACCCAAGCAGCTCCGCCCGCCCGTGGATGCCGACCGTACGGGCGACGTGACTAGCTCATCAGCGGCGAGCCGGTCAGCTGCCAGGTGATGGGGCCCTTGTTGTCGCCCTCGATGTCGTAGACGACCGTCGCGTCGCCCGACCACTGCTTGCTCGGGTCCAAGGTGGCCGACGGGGTCAGACAGGCGAAGGCGCTCATGGGGGCCGCGTTGATGTTGGCCGTGAGGTCACAGGTCTTGCTGGTGACCACGACGTCGGTGCCGCCCGGCACACGGCTCTCCAGCCGCGTCGTCACCTTGAACGAGGTGTAGCGCTTGCTGGTCATGTCGGACTGGCCGTCGTTGATGAACTCCCAGTTGACGGTCGCCTTCCCGCGGACCTTGTTGTCCGGGAGCACCTCGACGCAGGTCGGCACGTTCAGCTGGGCCTCGGGGATGATGCCGGGCATGGCGTCGATCCGGGCGTTGGCGACGGCCGTCGAGCAGGTCTGCGCCGCGCTGGCGGACTGCGAGACGGAGATGACGCCCGAGAAGGCGACGGCGGCCGCGGCGACCGCGGAGGCGCGGAAAAGGTTCTTGTTCATGATGTGTCTCCCCCATGTGAGTGAGGGTCGATCGTAGGCCGCAAGATCGAGCCCGGCATCATCATTTTCGCAGGTCAGACGCCATGTGGCTGATACTCGCCGTCCGCCCGGGGCCAAGGGAATCGGCGGCTGGACCGTACCGCGCAGGCGGGACCCGGGTGCCGGGCCGCAAGCGGAATTCGGACACGGCCCGCCTCGGGCAATTACTGGCCAAAGCTTCGGCGTGGCTGAACTACCCGTGCCACGCCCGGGTTTCGTACGCTGCCGCGCATGATCGATTCACGTACACACGTCCGTGTCGCCCGGCCCTCACTCGATCTGAAGGCCGCCGAACGCTTCTACGTCGACGGGCTCGGCCTGGAGGTGCAGTGGCGCACCACCGGGAGCGCGCCCGGGGAGCACGACCTGCTGATGGTCGGACCGGCCGGCGGCGGCTGGCACTTCGAGCTCACCCGTGACGCCTCGAACCCGATCCTGCCCGTGCCCACCGTCGACGACCTCTTCGTGCTCTACCTCGGCGCGACGCCCGACGAGGCCCTGGTCCAGCGGCTCGTCGAGCACGGCGGGACGCGGGTCGCCGCCCACAACCCGTACTGGGACGAGTGGGGAGTCACCATCGAGGACCCGGACGGCTACCGGCTCGTGCTCTGCTCCCGCACCTGGGGCTGAGCCGCCGGTGCGGCCAGGGCGGACGGTGCGGCCAGGGCGGCCTCCTGGGCGTCGATGAGCTCGTCCCAGTGCTCCCGGGTCCACTCGCACGCCGCGTCGAGCGGGCCCAGGAGGCCGCGGCCGAGCGGGGTGAGGGCGTACTCGACGCGGCGCTCGGGGGTGTCGCACTCGGTGCGGGTGACGAAGCCGTCGCGTTCCAGACCGCGCAGCGACTGCGTCAGGGACTTGGCGGTGATGCCGCGCAGCGGGACCTTGAGCTCCGAGAAGCGGCGGGGGCCGCCCTCCAGGCAGCGCAGGATCAGCGTGGCCCACTTGTCGCCGATCCGGAACGGGACCAGCGGGGACGGGCAGACGGGGTCGAACATCTCCGGGTCCAGGGGCGCGGGTTGGCTCATGATCCACACCGTAGGCCGGTATCCGTTCGGTAACCAGGCCTCTCCCTACGCTCCCCCACATGACGAACGAGAAGAAGACGAAGAGGCTCGTCGTGTTCGGGGCCGGCGGGCGCGTCGGCCGGGCCGTCACCGCCGAGGCCCGGGCGCGCGGGTACGAGGTCACGGAGGCGGGCCGGGCCGACGGGGACGTGACCTCGGCGGCGGACGTGGCGCGGCTGGCGGCCGGGCACGACGCTGCGGTGGTCGCGGTGTACGACGCGCAGGCGGCCCCCGGGGCGTTCTTCCCCGCCGTCGGCCGCGCGCTGGCGACGGGGCTCCCGCGGGCCGGCGTACGGCGACTGGTTGCGGTCGGGCTGGCCTCCGTACTGCCCACGGCGTCGGGGGCGCCGCTGATGGACACGCCGGGGTACCCGCAGGAGTGGCGGGAGTTCTACGCCGGCCACGCGGCCGGGACCGACGCGCTGCGGGCGCAGGCTCCGGCGGGGCTGGACTGGGCGGTGCTGAGCCCGGCCGGGGACTTCGCCGTGGGCGGTGGCGCGGTGGCCGGCGGGTACGGATTCGCCCCGGCGGACGCCGCGAGCCGGATCAGCCACGCGGACTTCGCCCGGGCCGTGGTGGACGAGGCCGGGGCGCCGTCGCTGCACCGGACGCACGCGGGGGTGGTCCCGGCATGACCACCGCACCGTACGCAGAGACCGCGACGGCGACAGCGACCGCGACCGCGACCGACAGCCCGAACGCCTGGGTCGCCGCGCACATCCGCCGCTTCGAGGAGACCGCCGGGCAGCCGCGCCCGGGGATCTCGGACCTGCTGCTGACCACGCGGGGCCGCAGGTCGGGGCTGCTCCGCCGCACCGCGCTCGCCTACGTCCGGGACGGGGCGGACGGCGGGGACGGCGCGGCGTACGTCCTGACGGCCTCCAACGCGGGCGCGGACCGGCACCCGGCCTGGTACCTGAACCTGGCCGCCGACCCGGCCGTCACCCTCCAGGTCGGCGCCGAGACCTTCCCGGCGACGGCCCGCCGCGCCACGCCGGCCGAGGCGGAGCGGCTGTGGCCGGTGGTGGTGGCCGCGATGCCCTCGTACGCGGCCTACCGCGCGGCGACGGCCCGCGAGATCCCGCTGGTCCTGGTGACCCGTACCGGCGGGGGCGGGGTCACTTGACCGCGGGGGTCTTGGGGAGGGTGTGCAGGGGCGCGGTGAGGGAGGCGTCCGTGGCCCCCGCGGCGTTGCCGGCGGCGGAGGAGGTGACCGCGACCGCGGTCTTCGCGTCCTGGACGGTCCGGGCCGGATGGTCGACGATGTCGACCACCCGGTCGACGACCGGGGGCGCCTGAGCGGCGGGCTCGTCGGCGTGTGCGGCGACGGGGGTGAGTGCGAGGGCGGCGCCACCGGTGACGACCAGGGCGGCGAGGGTGCGCTTCATGGCGTTCATGCCCGGCCCAACGACTCCCCCACGCCCCGGGTCACCGCCCGGGGTGCCCGGAACGCCGGCGGCCCCGGATCGGGGGGATCGATCCGGGGCCGCGGGGGTGACTCAGCGGGGGTCCGCAGGGGGTGCGCGGGGGTGGTCAGTCCTCGACCACCAGGGCCGGGGTGGACTTCGTCAGGACCTGGCCGCGGAAGAAGGCGGGGCTGCGGCGCTCGGTGACGAACATGATGACCAGGCCGAGGGCCAGCAGGCCGACGCCGATGACGAAGACGTTGCCGACGCCGAGGCCCGGGATGGTGGAGCCGGAGCCGTAGGCCGGGTCCCAGGCGTCGTAGAGCGTCTTGAAGAAGACCGCGGCCAGCAGCAGCCCGCCCAGGACCGGGAAGACGCCCTTGAAGAGCAGGTCGCGGGTGGAGCGGCGCAGCTCGGCGCGGAAGTACCAGGCGCAGGCGAAGGCCGTCAGCGAGTAGTAGAAGCAGATCATCAGGCCGAGCGCGAAGATCGTGTCGGTCAGGACGTTCTCGCTGACCAGGGTCATCACCGTGTAGAAGGCTCCGGTGGCGACGCCCGCCATGACGGTGGCGCGGCCCGGGGTCTTGAACTTCGGGTGGACCTTGGCGTAGGAGGGCGGCAGCGCCTCGTACGTCGACATGGCGAGGACCGTGCGGGCCACCGGGATGAAGGTGGTCTGCAGGGAAGCCGCGGCGGAGGCCAGGACGGCCACGAAGAGCAGGATGCCGAGTGCCGGGCCCATCACGGGGCCGGCGAGGGCCGCGAAGACGTTGCCGGAGGTCTCCTCGTTGGCGAGGCCCAGGCCTTCGCCGCCCGCGCCGACGGCCATCTGGGCGGCGATGCCGGTGGCGAGGTAGGAGCCGACCAGGACGACCATGGCGATGAGCGAGGCGCGGCCGGGGGTCTTCGTGGAGCCGGTGGTCTCCTCGTTGGTGGCCAGGCACGCGTCCCAGCCCCAGTACATGAAGATCGAGAGCGAGAGTCCGGCGGTGAAGGCCGCCATGGACTCGACCGCGAAGGGGTTCATCCAGGACCAGGAGAAGTCCAGGCCGGTGTCGAAGGTGCCGGCGGAGGCCTTCTGGAAGGCCATCGCGACGAAGAGGGCGAGCACGACGAGCTGGAGGCCGACCAGCGCGTACTGGACGCCCTTGGTGGCGGTCATGCCGCGGTAGCTGATGGCGGTCGCGACGGCGATCAGCGTCAGGCAGGTGGCGATGTGGACGAGCTTGTTGTCGTCCAGGGCAGCGATCGAGTCGTTGCCGGTGATCTCACCGGCCAGCAGCCAGAAGTACGAGGTGGCGACGCCCGCGAGGTTGGAGAGGACGATGATCGTGGCGATCACCAGGCCCCAGCCGCACATCCAGCCGATCCGCGGGCCGAAGGCCTTGACGGTCCAGGTGAAGGAGGTGCCGCAGTCCGGCATGGCCTTGTTGAGCTCGCGGTACGCGAAGGCCACCAGCAGCATCGGGAGGAAGCCGGCGAGGAAGATGGCCGGCATCTGCAGGCCGACCTCCCCCGCGGTGGATCCCAGGGTCGAGGTCAGGCAGTAGACGGGGGCGACGGTGGAGATGCCGATGACGGCGCTTCCCACGAGGCCGACGGAACCCTTGCCGAGGCCCTTGCCGCGAACGTCGCCCTCGGCGACGCCGTTTACCGTGTCTCCGGCCCGAGGCCGAACGTCCAGCTGAGTCATGGGTCAGGACGTTAGATGGTGCGTTTTCCACATCTGGAGGATCGAAGTCCGGAATCCGCCCGCCCCGAACGCCTTGGAATCCCGAGGCTGTGGCCGTTAACGAACGCTTAATACAAGGTTCATCTCGGCCTCCCGCCATGGTTCGGCAGGCTCTCAAGAGAAGCTTTCAGGATGCGGAAACCGTAGCCATGTCCGTTTTAAGGCTCTTCAAACTTTCCCGTGCGAGTTTTTCGCCGCCCGGTTTGCCGCGGACATGACCAGCGTCCTACAGTCGCCGCCATCCAAGGTCATTTACCGGGGGACACCGCGCACATGCGTTTCAAGCCACTGATCATCACCGTTTCGGCCACCGCGGCCCTGCTCTCCCTCACCGGCTGCGGAGGCGGCGACAACCCGCCGCTCGGCGGCGTCGGCGGGGATTCCGTTGCGGCCGGTGCGAACGGCGCCGCCAACGGCACCGGCGACGGCGGCCCCAACGAGGGCACGCTGGAGAACCCGACGAAGAACGGCGGCGTCAACGGCAACGCCCCCAAGGACGGGACGGCCTTCCAGAAGCTCCCCAAGGCGGCGACCATGGCCGCGGCCGCCCGCTTCGTCAACGGGTTCACCCCGTGCGACCCGATCAAGGCCGTCCCCGCGGGCAGCCACTCGAGCACGGGCCCGGACGAGAAGTTCTTCCAGGCCGGCACCGTCACCGAGCGCGGGATCTGCGGGAGCAGAGGCCGCACCAGCATCTACATGATCAAGGACGCGAAGGCTTTCCAGACCGCCTTCAAGGCCGAGGTCGCCGCGGAGGGGGGCGGGAACCCCAACAGCGGCATCGTCATCGGGCAGGACTTCGCCATGGGATCCGAAAGCTCGGACGCCATGAGCGCCCTGCTGAGCCCGCAGGCCGGGCTGCTGATGCTGAACTGCCACGCGGACTTCAACCCGCCGAGCGGCTACCGCAAGGAACCGGCCCTGGTGAAGGGCTGCGTCCTCACCGACTACTACGTGGACTGAGCGACGGGGCGGGGCCGGGACCGGGACCAGCCCGTTCCCTTCGGCTCCGACCAGCCTGCCGGTGGGGGCGGGGCCGGGCGTGTGCCGGGGCGGTCCCCACAGGGCGTCGAACGCGCTACCGCCGCAGGCTCCGGCCCCCGCCCCGTTCGGCGCCCGAGAAGACGCCCCGGCGCGCGCCCGGCCCCGGCACAACCGGCCCACCCGCCCCCGGACCGGGCCCGCATCCGCGAGACCGCCCCCGTGCCCACGGCCGATGAGCTCCTCCGGGGCGAGGCCGGATTTTCGTTGGACGCGTCCTGACCCGGCCTGGCAGGCTCCTCGCATGACCTACGGAATCGAGTCCCGCCCCGCCCGATGAGCGTCCGCGACGAGCGCGAGCCGCTCGCCCCCCGGACGACCTCCCTGTACGACTACGCCCTCTTCCGGCGCGGCATCGACCCGGACGGCCGGGTCCCGCGCCGCGGCTATCCGCTACCCGAGGGATCCCCGCCGGAAGCCGGACGACCCGACCGCCCTCGCCGGACCTGGGAGCAGACGCGGGCCGCAGTGCGCGCCGTGCTCACCCCCCTGCTGGCCGACCACGACCCCGTCCGGGCCGCCGCGGCCGTCCACCGGCGGGCCCGCGAGCTGGGGCTGCACGCGCGTACCGTCCGTGCGCACGTCCCACAGCTCGACCTGAGCGACCCGGACGCCGCCCGGCGCACCGCCCGGCAGCTGACCCGCACCGGCAGCACCGCAGTGGCCGTCGGCATCGGGATCGCCCTGCTGATCCGCCTCGGCGAGCCGGAGGACGTGCCCTGTCTCCAGGTGCTCGGCACCCTCTCCGGCCTCGAATCCGTGGCGACGGCCGCGCTCGACCCGCTCGACCGGCAGGCGGCGGCCCTGCTGGTGCTGCGCGGCCGGGACCGGTCCGAGCTGCTGACCCCGCTCATCGAGGCGATCGCCACCGGCGACGCGGAGGCCGTCCGGGCCGCGCTGGTCGCGGTGCCCGACGACCCACGGGCCCTGCTCTTCGCCCGCCGCATCGCCGAGGCCGCCGACCTGCACGGGCTGCTCCGCGCCCATCCCGAGGACCCCGACCTGCTCGCGCAGACCGGCCTGCTGCTGCACCACATGGCCGCGCAGCGGGACCACCGCTCCGCGATCCTCGACTACCTGCCCGCCCGCGCCGTGTACGAGGCCCTGGTCCGGCATGCCGACCGGCTGCCCCCGACCCCGGAACACCAGTCGCTCCTGCTGTCGATCGCCCTCGACCTGCACAGCGGCCCCGCCGTACTGCTGAACTGGCGGCCCGGGCGGCGTCAGGCCCTGCTCGACGCCCTGGACCGGCTGCCGGCCGAGGTCGCGCGGGAGCCCGTACCCGACGACCGGCGAGCGGAGTGGTTCCGGCGCACCCGGGACCTGCCGTTCGCCCGCGCCGCGGCCGGCGGCCGCCCGCGGTGGGAAGTGGTCGCGGTCCACACCGCCGCGTCCTCGCCCACCGTCGAGACCCGCATCCTGGTCGACGGGCTGCCGCTGTTGCCCGCGCTGTTCGACAAGGGGCCGGGCAACCCGCCCGAGCTCCTGATCGACACCGGCGGCCTGGGGGCCGGACCGGAGCCGCGGGAGGTGCAACTCGCGGAGGCGTCCTGCACCGAGGGCTGCTGCGGCGCGCTGTACGTGACGATCCGCCGGGACGGCGACGAGGTGGTGTGGGACGGCTGGCGCGGCACGGTCGGCCCGCCGCCGCCCGCGTACCGCTTCGACGCGGCCGCGTACGACGCCGAGGTCGACCGCGCCGAGCGGGACCACTCCTGGTGCTGGCCGGCCCGGCGCACGGCGCGACTGATCGCGGCCGGTCTGCGGAAGCGGCCGGAGCTGGTGCGGCGGTGGGACCTCGGCGTCAGCTGGGTCGGGACCGACTGGCGTGAGCCGCACACGACGGTGGCGCGGCTCGTGTTCTCACCCCCGGACGGCGCCGAGGACCGCCACGGGCAGCCGCTGCGGCTGTACTTCGACTGGCGGCTGCCCGATGACGGCAGCCCGCCCGAGGAACGGGCGGCCGCCGCGCTGGAACGGATCGCGAGGTCCGACCCGAAGGGCTTCGCCCCACTCCGGCGCGGCAGCAGCGAACTCGCCGCGTCCTTCGGCTACAGCTGGGCCGACGGGACCGACCAGGACGCGTAGGAACGCGACGGCCGGCCGGGGAGCGCACCCCGGCCGGCCGTCGCCGCGCTTCACCCGGTCCAGACGATCGACTGGATCTCGCTGTACGCGTGCAGCGCGTACGAGCCCACGTCGCGCCCCACCCCGCTGCGCTTGAAGCCGCCGAACGGCGCCTCCATGTTGCGGCCTATGGTGTTCACACCGACCCCGCCCGCCCGCAGCCGCCGCGCCACGCGGAACGCGCGCGCCGAGTCCCCCGACCACACGTAGCTCAACAGGCCGAAGTCGCTGTCGTTGGCCAGCCGGACCGCCTCGTCCTCGTCCCCGTCGAAGGGGACGACCACGACCACCGGGCCGAAGATCTCCTCGCGGACCACCCGCATGTCGTTCGTGCAGTCGACGAGGAGGGTGGGGGCCACGTAGAAGCCCTTGCCGTCCTCCCCCACCACCGGGCGCTCGCCGCCGTACGCGATCCGCGCGCCCTCCTTCTTCCCCAGCTCGACGTACGACTCCACGCGGTCCCGGTGCGCCGCCGAGATCACCGGGCCCACCACCGTGCCGGCCGCCGCCGGGTCGCCGACCTTCATGAAGGCCAGGTAGCCGGTGAGCTTCTCGATCAGCTGGTCGTAGACCGACCGGTGGGCGATCACCCGGGTCGGGGCCGTACAGATCTGCCCGGAGTAGAAGGAGAAGGTGGTGCCGATGCCCATCACCGCCGCGTCCAGGTCGGCGTCCCCGAAGACGATCGCCGCGCCCTTGCCGCCCAGCTCCATCAACTGCCGCTTCATCGTCCGGCCGCAGACCTCCGCGATGCGCTGCCCGACGCCCGTGGAACCGGTGAAGGACACCATGTCCACGTACGGGGAGTCCACGGCGGCCTCGCCGACCTCCACCGACTGGCCGTTCACCACGTTCACCACGCCCGCCGGCACCCCGGCCTCGTGCAGGGCGTCCGCCATCCGGAACACCGACAGCGGGTCCTGCGGGGCGGGCTTGACCACCACCGTGTTCCCCATGGCCAGGGCGGGGGCCACCTTGCCCGCCGGGTTCGCCCACGGGTTGTTGTACGAGGTGACGCAGGTGACCACGCCGACCGGCTGACGCACCTCCAGCGCGCCGAGGATGCTCGCCCTCCCCATCGGACCGGCCTCCGTGACCTGCGGCGGGAGGCCCTTCTCGACGGGTTCGAGGGCCCCGCGCGCGTACCTGCGGAAGCGGGCCACCCCGACGCCGACCTGCATGCCGCGCGCGATCCCGGTGGGTGCGCCCGTCTCGGCCCGGGCGAGCTCCGTCCACGGTTCGAACTCGCGCTGCATGATGTCCGCGGCCCGGTCGAGGATCGCCGCCCGTTCCTCGGGCTTCGTACGGGACCAGCCCTCGAACGCCTCGGCCGCGGCGCGGGCCGCGTCCTCGACCTGCGGGCGCGAGGCCTCGGGGGCGAGCCCGACGACCGACTCGTCCGCCGGGTTGACCACTTCGTAGTGACCGCCGGCGGGCTCCACCCACTCGCCGCCGATGTAGAGCTTCTGCGGCTGCGGCTGCGCGTCGGTCATCGGGTGCTCACGGTCCTCGTGTCGCGGCCCGAACGGAGCACGATCCCGGGGACCGCCCCCGTGACCTCGTCGTCACGGATGGTCTCCACGCCGTTGACCCGTACGGAGACGATGCCGATGGCCCGCGCGTCCAGCCGCGGGCTGTCCCCGGGCAGGTCGTGGACGAGCGTCGCGGGGCCGGCCTCGATGCGTTCCGGGTCGAAGAGGACCAGGTCCGCGTGGTAGCCCTCGGCGATCCGGCCGCGCTCGCGCAGCCCGAACAGCCGGGCGGGGTCGTCGGTGAGCATCCGTACCGCCTGCTCCAGCGGGACCAGCTTGCGGCCGCGCAGGCAGTCGCCGAGGAAACGGGTCGTGTACGGGGCCCCGCACATCCGGTCCAGGTGGGCGCCGGCGTCGGAGCCGCCGAGCATGACGTCCTCGTGCTGCCAGGTCTCGGCGCGCAGGGCCCAGCTCGCCGGGTCGTTGTCGGTGGGCATCGGCCAGAGCACCGTGCGCAGGTCGTCGTTGGCGCAGATCTCCACCAGGCACTGGAAGGGGTCCTGGCCGCGCTCGGCGGCGATGTCGTTCACGACGCGGCCTGAGAGGCCCTCGTTCTCCTTGCTGTACGTGTCGCCGATGACGTACCGGCCGAAGTCGGCGAGGCGCCGGAAGACCCCGGCCTCCTTGCTGTCGGCGCGGCGCAGCATCTCGGCGCGTACGCCGGCGTCGCGGAGCTTCTCGATCCGCTCGGGGACGGGCAGGCCGAGGACCTCGCCCCAGCCGGGGATGAGGTTCAGCGCGCAGAAGGTCCCGAGGGACATGTTCATGGGGGTGAGGATCGGCATCGTCAGCGCGACGATCCGGCCGCCGGCCTTGCGGGCGCGCTCGCTGGGTACCAGCTGGCGCGGCACGCGTTCGGGGACGGCGGCGTCGATGGTGAGGACGTTCCAGTTGAGCGGCCGTCCGGCGGCGGCGCTCATGTCGACGAAGAGGTCGATCTCCTCGTCCGCGAACTGGTCCAGGCAGCCCGCGACGATCGCTTCGAGCTGGGTGCCCTCGTGTTCGGCGACGGCCCTGGAGAGGGCGAGGAGTTCGGCGGGCTTGGCGTGCCGGGAGGCGACGGGGGCGCCGGAGCCGTCGGAGTGGGTGGAGGACTGGGTGGTGGACAGGCCCCAGGCGCCGGCGTTCATGGCGTCGTGGAAGAGGTCGAGCATCTGCTGCATCTGCTCGGGCGTGGGCTGGCCGCCGACGGCGTCCTCGCCCATGACGTGGCGGCGCAGCGCGCAGTGGCCGACCATGAAGCCGGCGTTGACGGCGATCCGGCCCTCCAGGGCGTCGAGGTACTCGCCGAAGGTGGACCAGGTCCAGTCGACGCCCTCCTCCAGGGCCTTGAGGGCCATGCCCTCGACCTTGCTCATCATGCGGCGCGTGTAGTCGGCGTCCTCCGGGCGGGCCGGGTTGAGCGGCGCCAGGGTGAAACCGCAGTTGCCGCCGGCGACGGTGGTCACGCCGTGGTTCATGGAGGGCGTGGCGTACGGGTCCCAGAAGAGCTGGGCGTCGTAGTGCGTGTGGGGGTCGACGAAGCCGGGGGTGAGGACCAGGCCGGTGGCGTCCTCGCTGCTGCGGGCGTCTTCGGTGACGGTGCCGGGTGCGGCTATCGCCGCGATCCGGCCGTCGCGTATCCCCACGTCCGCGACGCGGGCGGGGGCGCCGGTGCCGTCCACTACGGTCGCGCCCTTGATCAGGTGGTCGAGCATGACGTCCCTTCTGCCGGTCTTCGCGTTGCGGCCCGTCCCGTGGGGCTCCGCCCCACACCCCGCGCCTCAAACGCGGGCGAGGCTGGATTTGGCCCCGGCCGGAGGCCGCCCGGCCGGGGCTGGTGCGGGACGGCGGTCCGGGAAGACGCCGTCCCCGTTCCCCGTCGTGTCAGACGGCCTGACGGAAGCGCGTCGTGCGGTGCACCGGGTCCGTGTCTATCTCCGGGATGACGTGCTCGCCGATGAGCTTGATCGTGGTCATCGTGTCCTCGTAGGAGACCCCGGTCGGCAGACCGAAGGAGAGCTGGTCCGCGCCCGCCTGCTCCCAGCGCTTGCACTGGGCGCGGACCTCCGACGGGTCACCGCAGATCAGCAGTTCCTCCGCGATCAGGAGCTCGATGATCTCCGCGTTGTACTCCGGCAGGGTCTCGGGCCACTGCGGGATCGCCTCCGGCCGCGGGAAGGTGTCGTGGTAGCGGAAGACCAGGGACTGGAAGCGGTTCATGTTCGCGTTGACCGCGATCTCCACCGCCTTGTCGTGCGTCTCCGCACAGATCGCGGTGGACGTGACCATCACGTTGTCGTTGACGAACGCGCCGATCGCCTTCGCCTCCCGGATCGCCGTCTTGTACTGGTCGAGGACCCACTCCATGTCCGAGACCTTCTGGACGCTGAAGCCGAGGACGCCCAGGCCCTTCTTCGCCGCCATCGCGTACGAGGACGGGGAGCCGGCGGCGTACCACATGGCCGGGTGCGCCTTCCCGTACGGCTTGGGGAAGATCTTGCGCGGCGGCAGCGACCAGTGCTTGCCCTGGAACCCCTCGTACTCCTCCTGGAGGAACATCTTGGGGAATTCGGCGATGGTCTCCTCCCAGATCTCCTTGGTGCCGTTCATGTCCTCGATGCCGGGCAGGAAGCCGAGGATCTCGTGGCTGCCCGCGCCGCGGCCGGTGCCGAACTCGAAGCGGCCCTTGGAGAGGTGGTCGAGCATGGCGACCTTCTCGGCCACCTTGACCGGGTGGTTGACCGGGGCGAGCGGGTTGAAGATGCCGGAGCCCAGGTGGATGCGCTCGGTGGCGTGGGCGAGGTACCCGAGGAACACCTCGTTCGCCGACAGGTGGGAGTACTCCTCCAGGAAGTGGTGCTCGGAGGCCCAGGCGTACTTGAAGCCGGACTTGTCCGCCTGGATGACGTACTCGGTCTCCTCGATCAGCGCCTTGTGCTCTGCCTCGGGGTCGACCTTGGACCGCGCCTCAGGCACGTATCCCTGCACAAAGAGCCCGAATTCCAAGGGGTTCACCGTCCTTTGGTTTCTGACGTTGCGTCAGATTCGATGTCTCGACTGTTCCATCGCGGGGGCGGGAGCGTCAATACCTGACGCTCCATCAGATAGACCGTCCCGGGCGCGGGACCGCTACAGGATGCTGACGCCCGCCATCCAGCCGCCGTCGATGACGAACGGCTGGCCGGTGATGTAGGAGGAGTCCTCGCCGGTCAGGAAGAGCGCCAGCTTGGCGATCTCCTCCGGCTGCCCCACCCGCCCCATCGGAACCACCCGCCGGTAGAGCTCCGCCATGGCGTCCCTGGCCTCGTCGGTCATGTTCGCCGGGTCCAGCAGCCCCGGATTGGCCATCGGGGTGTCCACGGCGCCCGGGCACATCGCGTTCACCCGGATCCCCTTGGCCGCCAGCTCCAGCGCCGCCACCCGGGTGAGGCCGAGGATGGCCGCCTTGGTGGCGGCGTAGGTGCCGACGTACGCCATGCCCGTCAGGCCGGTGTACGAGGAGGTGTTGACGATGGTGCCGCCGCCGGCCGCCTCGATCTCGGGGGCCACGGTCTTGATGCCGAGGAACGCGCCGACCTGGTTGACCTGGACCACCTGCTGGAACTCCTCCAGCGGGGTGGCGGTCAGCTCGTTGAAGCGCAGGATGCCCGCGTTGTTGACCAGCCCGTCGATCCGGCCGAAGGCCTCCTTCGCCGTGGCGACCGCGGCCGCCCAGTCCTCCTCGCGGCTCACGTCCATCCGTACGTACCGGGCCCGGTCCTCGCCGATGTCCTTGGCCACCGCCGCGCCCTGCTCGTCCAGCACGTCACCGAGGAGCACCCTGGCGCCCTCGGCGGCGAACAGCCGGGCCTCCTGCTCGCCCTGGCCGCGTGCCGCGCCGGTGATGATGACGACGCGCCCGTCCAGCTTGCCCATGGTCATGCTCCTGATCGTCTCGACGCTAGTCGTTGAGGAGGGGGCCGACCTCGGCCCCGAAAGCGGTGATCTGGTCGGTCAGTTCGGCGCGGTCGCGGCTGCGGAAGCGGACCTGGATCTGGTCCACGCCGAGCGCCTTGTACTCCCGCAGGGATTCCGCGAGCACCTCCGCCTTGCCGGTGAGGGTCCGGCGGCCGGTGTCCCAGCCGGGCTCGCCCACGTACAGCGCCTCGGTGATCGCCCCGATCTCGCAGGGGCCGGCGACCCCGGCCTCGGCGCGCAGCTCCCCGATGCGGGCGATCTGCGCCGGGAGCCGGTCGCGCGGGTCGCCCTGCGGGAGCCAGCCGTCCCCGCGGACCGCGGCGCGGCGGACGGCGGCGGGCGAGGATCCGCCGACCCAGACGGGGATCCGCTCCTGCGCGGGCCGGGGCAGCTGGCCGAGGTCCTTGAAGGTGAACCGCTCGCCCTCGAACTCCGGGTACTCCTCGGGCCCCAGCGCCGCGCGCAGCGCGTCCAGGGTCTCGTCGAGGACGGCCCCGCGGCGGGCGAAGTCCACGCCGAGGACCTCGAACTCCTCCTGGACGTGCCCCGCGCCGACACCGAGGATCAGCCGGCCGCCCGAGAGGTGGTCCAGGGTGGCGTACTGCTTGGCGCTGATCAGCGGGTGGCGCAGGCCGAGGATCGCCACGTGGCTCAGCAGCCGCACGCGCTCGGTGATCCCGGCGAGGAAGGACAGGGTGGCCACCGGGTCGTACCAGACGGTGCTCATGGGGCCCGCGAGCCGCCGCGGGATGGCCACGTGGTCACAGGTGGCCACGTACCCGAAGCCGGACCGGTCTGCGGCCCGCGCGATCTCGGCGAGATCCGCGGCGGTGGCCGAAGCCTCCCAGGGCTCGGCGTAGAGGGTGCTCTGCGACTGGATCGGGAGCTGCATCCCGTAGACCAGCCGACCTTCCGGAAACACGCGCGCCATGGGGCCCGCCTCGCCTTCGTCCGCCGATTCGTCCTGTCGGTGCCGGGCCATCGTCGTAGCTGACGGCCCGTCAGACAAGGGGTCGGGGCGAACGCGCACCTGGCAGGATCGGACGCAGCGGCTCTAAGGTGCGCGGGTGGATCTGATGCTCACGCTGGTCAGCGGGATCGCCTGGACGATCGTGTACGTGGAGGCGATCCGCGTCGGGCTGCGGGACCGGACGTACGCGATGCCCGTCGCCGCGCTCGCGCTGAACTTCGCCTGGGAGGCGACCTACGCCGTCCACGAGTTCACGGCCGCAGTCTCCGCGCAGGGCGTGGTGAACGTGGTGTGGGCGGCGGCCGACGCGGTGATCGTCTGCACCTACCTGCGGTTCGGCCGGGCCGAGCTGCCGGACTTCGTGACCCGGCCGCTCTTCGCCGCCTGGTCCGTTCTGGTGTTCGGTACCGGCTTCGCCGTGCAGTGGCTGTTCCTCGCGCACTTCGGGACGCACGACGCGACCCGGTACTCGGCCTTCCTGCAGAACCTGCTGATGTCCGGCCTGTTCATCGCCCTGTACGCCGCCCGGCGGGGCCCGCGCGGGCAGTCCCTCACCATCGCCGTCGCCAAGTGGCTGGGGACGCTGGCCCCGACCCTGCTGTTCGGGGTGGTGGAGGACTCCCCGTTCATCCTCGGCCTGGGGATCCTGTGCGGCGTGTTCGACCTCGCCTACATCGGGCTGCTGCTCCGGACCCGGCCCGGCGGCGGGCCGGGGAAGAGGAACCCGGTCCGGCCTCGGGTCAGAAGCCTTCCGGACCCATCACGATGACCGGCTTCGCCGCCGGGTCGAGGGTCTCCAGGACCTTCTTCATGGCCTCCTTCGGGATGCCGACGCAGCCCTGCGAGGGGCCGTCGTGGTCCACGTGGAGCCAGATGTTGCCGCCCTTCTCCTCGCCCTCCGGCATGACCGGGTCCAGCGGGGACTTGCCCGGCCGGCGGTTGAAGTCGATGGCGACGACGTAGTCGAAGGAGCCCGCCAGGGACTCGCCGTTCACCCCGCGGCCCGAGGCGACGAACCCCCGGTTCTTGTCGTACGGGAGCCGGGTGCCCGGCGGCTTCGGGAGCAGGCCGCCCGCGTCGGTGAGCGCGAAGACGCCGATCGGGGAGGTCAGGTCCCCGTACTCGCGATCCACCGACCAGCCCTTGGCGCCGTTGCGCGCCGGCCAGCTCTCGGCCCGCACCCAGTCGACGTCGGCGGCCGGGCGGGTGTAGAGCGCGGCGGTGGACTCCGAGGAGTCGCCGGCCTTGCCGGTGACCAGGATGAGCTGACGGGAGTCGGCCGGGATCCGTTCCCTGGTCTGCTCGCTGATGCCGGTCAGCCCCTGCAGGGGGGACCGCCGGACGTCACGGGCGGCACGGTCCGCCGCCTGCGGGCGGGCGTCCGCACGCGCCTGCGGCGCCGCGTCGGCGGTCTTGTCCGGGTCCTGGGCGACGTACACCCAGCCGACCGCGATGGTCGCGAGGCCGAGGGTGACGGCCAGGGCCACGCGGCGGGGCGTACGGGGCGCTCGGGAGCGTGCTCGGGCGTGCTTGCTCATTGAACCGACCGTACATCAGGCGGTCTTCAGAGGACGTGCGCCTGCGGTGTGCGCGTCCCGCCCGGCACGGGGAACAGGACACGGACCGTCAGACCTCCCTCCGGGTCCGGATTGGCCTCGGCCGTCAGCTCCGCCCCGTGCGCCCGCGCGATCGACGCCACGATCGAGAGGCCCAAACCGGCGCCCTCACCTGCGGTGTGCTGCCGTTCGGCGCGCCGCCGGAAGGGCTCCAGGAGCCCGGGGACGTCCGCCGGATCGATCACCGGACCGGTGTTCGAGACCGTCAGTTCCCCTTCCGCGGAGGTCGTCACGGCGATCCGGCCCCCGGCCTGGTTGTGACGTACCGCATTGATCAGCAGGTTGCGCAGGAGGTGTCCGAGGAGCGCGCGGTCGCCCGTCACGGTCAGCGGCGCGAGCGTCCGTACGACGGTCAGCCCCTGCTGCGGGCAGGCCGCCGGCTCGGCCGCCGCCAGCGCCGCCAGGTCCACCGGCCCGGTCGCCTCCAGCCCCTGTTCCGACACGGCGAGCAGCAGCAGGGACTCGATGAGGTGCTCGCTGGAGTCCGCGACGCCGATGAGCTTCGCCCGGATCCGGGCGACCTTCTCCGGCGACGGGTCCCCGGCCGGCCCGATCTCGGCGGCCGCCCGCTGCACGGCCAGCGGGGTGCGCAGTTCGTGCGCCCCGTTGGCGGCGAACCGCCGCTGGTCGAGGGAGATCCGCTCGTCGAGGTTCTCCCCGGACAGGCGGCGCGCGGTCTCGGTGATCACCCCGACGGGGCGCAGCACCCGTCCGGCCATCCACCAGGCGAGCCAGATCGACAGCACGGCGAAGACGGCCAAGGCGAGGAGGGAGTACATGAGCAGCCGGTGCCGGGTGGCGTCGGTGACGGCGTGCGAGAGGTTCTGGGTGAACGCGTAGCCCTTGAGCTCCTCGTCGGTGGGCGGCTCGCCCGCGGGCCGCCGCCGCGCCGGTTCCCAGCTGCGTCCCACGTCGGCCCGCGGCCCGGGCGAGGCGGTACCGGGCGGGACGGAGGGCGAGGCACCGGGCGTGACACCGGGTGAGGGGAGGGCGTAGGCCGGGCTGACCGTACGGACGGCCCCGCTGACGCTCGCGTAGAGGCCCTGGCCGACCAGGACGTAGACCAGCGCCACCAGTCCGCCGCCCGCGAGGAGCAGCAGCGAACCGTAGAGGGCGGTGAGGCGGCCGCGCTCGGTCCGCGGCCGGGCCGGGGCGAGCCGAGCCGGGCCGGGGCGGGCCGGGGCGGGCCGGGATGGGCCGGGATGGGCCGGGGCGGGCCGGGGCGGGCCGGGATGGGCCGGGGCGGGCCGGGATGGGATGGGCCGAGCCGGGGCGCCCGCCCGGGGCGGGGCAAGCCCGGTCGGGAGCCACGGGTCGGGGGGAGCCATGGGTCGGGGGTCGGCGGCGGTGGGCCGGGGCGGGCGCGGTGGGCCGGGCGGAAGACCGGTGACGACGCGCCCGTCCCCCGGGGCCGATCACCGACGTACCCTGAGGTGATGAGGCGAACTCCACGTCACGCGGCGCGCGTTGTCATCCTGTCCCCGGCCGGATCCGTGTTCCTCTTCCGCGCGAACAACGTTGAGGTCGGCATCCACTGGCTGCCGCCCGGCGGCGGCATCGATCCCGGCGAGAGCCCCGAGGACTGCGTGCGGCGCGAGCTGCGCGAGGAGACCGGGTGGACCGACCTGGAGCCGGAACGGCTGCTGTGCACCTGGGAGCACGACTTCACCTACCAGGGCATACCGGTGCGCCAGCACGAGCACGTCTACCTCGCCCGCGGCCCCCACCGCGAACCGGTCCTGGAGTCCCCCGGCATCCACTGGCAGTGGCTCCCCGCGGACCGCCTGGCCACCCTCGGCGAACCCCTGTGGCCCCCGCGCCTCCCGGACCTCCTGACGAACGCCCCGGCGGAACCGGTCCACCTGGGCCTGCTGAGCTAGGTCGCCCTCGCGGCTCGGTCACCCTCGCGGCTTGGTCGCCCTCGCGGCTCCGCCCCAGCGGGTGGGGACGTAGCGATTCTGCGCGACACAGCCGGAGTTCACGTTCGCCGTCGGCCCCGGCAGCCAGGTCCCGCCCGGGCGGCCAGGACCTGCGGGGTCCGCGCCATCAGCTCTTGGCGGTGGCCTTGGCGTACAACGAGGCGGCGTACTCGCCGAGGATCGTGCTGGTCGACACGTCGTCGGTGTCACCGCCCGTGAGGATGCCGATGATCTTCCCGTCGCGGGCGATCCACGCACTTCCGCTGGTGCCGCCGGGGAAGTCGGCGCAGTCGAAGCGCTGTTGGGTGGCGCTCTCGCGGACGCCGACCGCCGTGCAGGTGCGGGGGATCTTGCGGTCGGCGGGGTAGCCGGTGACGGTGACCTCCTCGCCCGCGCGCCCGCTGGTGTCGAGGACGGCCGCGCCGGTCACGTCCTCGATGGTGCGGCCCTTCGCGTCGGGGGCGAGGCGGGCGAAGGCGAGGTCGTAGTCGTCGTCCGTGCCCTCGGCCCAGCGGTCGTCCTCGAAGACCTCTTCGATCTTCCAGGTGCCGTACGGGGCCATGCCGTTCGCGTACGCAGGTGCGAAGACGGCGGTACCGTCGCCCTGGTCACCCTCCAGCAGACAGTGCCCGGCGGTGATGATCATGTTCCGGCCGGGGCTGTGCACCACGGTGGCCGTACAGAAGTGGTCACTGTCCAGCCCGTTCGTGAACAGGGCTCCGGTGAAGGCCGCGGGGCCACCGGGCGGGGGCGTGACGGCGGGCGGGAGGGTGGCTCCGGGCGGGGTCGAGAGCTGGGGCTTCGACGCTTGCGATCGCGATGTGGCCGTCGGCGATGCCGTCGGGCCGGCCTTCGCCCGCGCGGGCGCGGCCCCCTCGGGCGGCGGCACCAGCTCGGCCACCGCGGCGGAAGCCCCCAGAGCCGCCACCGCACACAGCACCGCCGTCACGACGGTCCGCTTGTCCACCGGCATGATGATCCTTCCGATTTGCCCTGGCGAAGCATGCCTCGGGGGCAGGGCTGGGTGCAAGGGGCGCGCCGGTCAGGCGGATGTGCGCAGGTCGCGCAGAAAGCGCAGGCCGGGGCGGCCGTCGAGCCGGATCTCGCCGGTGGGCACGAAGCCGGTGCGGGCCAGTACGGCCCGGGATCCGGGGTTGTCGAGCGTCGTGACCGCCCGCAGCGTGCTCAGGCCGTACTGGGCGGCCGCGAGATCGCAGGCCTCGCGCACGGCCGCCGTGGCCACGCCCCGCCCGGCGGCGTTCTCGGCGATCCGGTATCCCAGCTCGGCCGAACCCTCGGCCAAGTCGACGAGGTTGACCCGCCCCACGACCGCGCCGCTGCCGTCCACCAGTACGTGGAACCGGCACAGTCCGGCGGCCTGCTCGGCCATCAGCGCGTGGTGCCGCTCGTCGAAGCGGGCGAAGTAGTCATCGCCGCGGTCGGGGACGGACGCGGCGAAGTAGGCCCGGTTCTCCCGCTCGAAGTCGAGCACGGCCGGGGCGTGGTCGAAGCGCAGGAGCTGGAGCCGAGGCATGCCCCGATGCTAACCCCGATCGCCAACTGTGCGGTTTGCACGCCCATTTGCCATGTTGATCTAATCGTCGCTCCGATGACACAAGAGCCTTGAGAGAGGGCGACGAACACTTGCGATTGACAGGCAAGCACCGGATATCCATGGTCGCCGCGGCGGCCGCGGTCGCCATCGTGGGAAGTCTGCAGCTCTCCCCCACCGCGTTCGGCACCGAGGACACCGGCGAGAGCGCACCGCCCGCGGCCGAGGCCCCGGAGTCCCCTGACTCCCACGACTCCGCGAACTCCCCAGACTCCCCGGACTCCACGGACTCCACGGTCTCCCACGCGGAGGACTCCGCCACCCACGGCTCCGACGGCACCGTCTTCGAGGACGGCGTGATGTCGCTCGGCGGCGCGGAGCCGCCGAAGGCCGGCACGCGGTCGGCCGCGGCAGCCGCGGCGCCCGCTCCCACGCCGCCGCAGGGCGACGGCTGGAAGCTGAGCGGCGCCACCAAGTGGCTGCAGACCGGCTACACGATCAAGTTCTACGACCAGAAGTCCGCCGACTGGCTGGCCCCGTACGTCCAGGCCTCCGCCGCGGACCTGCGCCGCGTCACGAACCTGCCGGTCACCGTCGACACCAGGCCGGTCGGCTGGGACTACGTCCGCCCCAAGGGCGAGGTGATCATCGGCGTCCTGCACCGCCCGTGCGTGCCTCCCGCCGGAGAGGGCAGCATGGGCAGCAAGGGCTGGAAGGTGGTCCGTGACGGCTCGGGCACCGCCAACCTCAGCTGCGGCTTCACCAGCTCCTCCGTGCCCGAGACCGTGACCAGCGGCGACGCCTACATCGACGACTCGTTCTTCACCCCGGCCGGCAAGCCGACCGCCGCCATGGGCGAGACGTACATGCGCAACCACATCAGCCACGAGCTCGGGCACACGCTGGGCCTCACCCACGCCAACCGCAGCCTGAACAAGAGCGACTGCGTGAAGGGCACCGACTCGGGCCAGTTCCCCGTCATGTGCTCGCCCGCGTACGCCTACCAGGACAAGCGGGCGGGCACCTACGTCCAGCAGTTCGACGTCCAGGGCCTGCGCCGCCTCGCGGCCGGCGCCGGAGCCGTGCTGTCCCCGCAGGGCCGGGTGACCGGGATCGGCGCCAAGTGCCTGGACGTCAAGGGCGGAAAGGCGGCCAACGGCACGCAGATCCAGCTCTACACCTGCAACGGCTCCGCCGCGCAGTCGTGGATCCTGGGCAAGGACGGCACCTTCCGCGCCTTCGGCAAGTGCCTGGACAACGCGCGCAACGCGAGCACCGACGGCAACAAGATCAGCCTCTACGACTGCAACGGCACGGCGGCCCAGCGCTGGTCCGTGAACGCCAAGGGCCAGATCGTCCACGTGGCGTCCGGCAAGGTCCTCGACGTGACCGGCGGCGCGACCGCCAACGGCACCGTGGTCCAGCTCCACACGGCGAACACGAACAAGCGACAGGTCTGGGTCACCCCGAAGTAGGTACCCGCCCCGCCCCCGGTGCGACGGGCCGCTCCCGTCGCACCGGGGGCGGCCCGTCGTGCGGAAGCGTCACGGGGAATAGGGCGGTTGCCCGATTCCGGGGTCCCCTCCTCAGGCGCACGCTGGGCCGATGACCGGAACGGGACGGGTCCTGCGGGACCGCAATGCGGGGTTCTACCTCGCCGGGGTGGTGGTGTCGGGGTTCGGCACGACCGCGATGTGGCTGGTGGCCGGGATCTGGGTCAAGTCGCTGACCGGGTCGGACGCCCTCGCGGCGCTCACGGTGTTCGCCCTGTGGGCGCCCGTGCTGGCCGGGCCGGCGCTGGGGACGCTCGCCGACCGGCTGCCGCGGCGGCCGGTGCTGGTCGGCGGCGGCCTCGTGATGGCCGCGCTGCTGCCCGTACTTCTCCTGCTCGATTCGGCGGGCCGGGTGTGGCTGCTGTTCGCCGTCCTGCTGGTGTACGGGGTGTGCGGCAGCCTCCACGAGGCGGCGGAGGCGGCCCTGGTGCCGCAGGCCGTCGACGGCCGGCTGCTCGGGGACTTCAACGGGCTGCGGCTGACCGCCAACGAGGGCGTGAAACTGATCGCGCCGCTGGTGGGCGCCGGGCTGTTCGTCCGGTACGGCGGGTCGGCCGTGGCGCTGCTCGACGCGCTGACCTTCGCACTGGCGGCGGGGATCTTCGCCCTGCTGCGGGTCCGCGAGGAGCCGCCGGGCCGCACCGCGCCGGCGCACGGTCTCGCGCAGGTGCTGGAGGGCGGGCGGCAGCTGTGGGGCTCGCCCGCGCTGCGGCCCCTGGTGCTGACCGGGGCCGCGGTGATGTTCCTGGCCGGTCTGAACGGCGCGGTGGTCTACGCGGTCGCCGACGGCGTGCTGGGGCACGCGCCCACCTACGTGGGCGTGCTGTACGCGGTGCAGGGCGCGGGTTCCGTACTGAGCGGGCTCGCGGCGGGCCCGCTCCTGCGGCGGCTGCCGGACCGGGTGTTCACGGCCGGGGGCGTGGCCCTGTTCGCGCTGGGCGTCGGGGCGAGGGCGCTGCCGTACGACGCGGTGGCCCTGGCCGGCAGCGTGGCGATCGGCGCGGGGCTGCCGTGCGTGCTGATCGCCGCGCTGACCGCGGTGCAGCGCGAGGTCCCGGGCGCCGTCCTCGGCCGGGCGGCCGCCACCGCCCACACGCTGATCTTCGTACCGAACGCGCTGGCCCTGGCGTTGGGGGCCGCACTCGTGGGCCTCGTGGACGTACGGGTGCTGCTGCCGGTGCTCACGGTGGCGGGCCTGGCCGTGGCGCTGCTGCTCGCGGCTTCCTCGCGGGGCGCGGCGGCGGGGCCGCGCAGCGCCGGCACGCACCACGTGGCCGGGCAACCGTAGGCGCGGCCCGCCGCCCTGCCCTGCTCCCCGGTCCGCCCGGCCGTGGACTACGCCCCCGGGCCCGGCCACAGCCCGTCGGCCGTGAGTCCCAGCAGGTCGATCGCGTTGCCGCGGACGATGCGGTCCACCACGTCCGGTGCCAGGTGGCCCATCTGGGCCTCGCCGACCTCACGGGACTTCGGCCAGGTCGAGTCGGAGTGGGGGTAGTCCGTCTCGTAGAGGACGTTGCCGACGCCGATCGAGTCGAGGTTCTTCAGGCCGAAGGCGTCGTCGAAGAAGCAGCCGAAGACGTGCTCGGCGAAGAGCTCCGACGGCGGGCGCAGCACCTTGTCCGCGACCCCGCCCCAGCCCCGGTTCTCCTCCCAGACCACGTTCGCCCGTTCGAGGATGTACGGGATCCAGCCGATCTGGCCCTCCGCGTACATGATCTTCAGGTGGGGAAAGCGCTCGAACTTGCCACTCATCAGCCAGTCGACCATCGAGAAGCAGCAGTTGGCGAAGGTGATGGTGGAGCCGACCGCCGGCGGGGCGTCCGCGGACGTGGACGGCATGCGGGAGGAGGAGCCGATGTGCATGGCGATGACCGTGCCGGTCTCGTTGCACGCCTCCAGGAAGGGGTCCCAGTCGTCGGTGTGGATGGACGGGAGGCCCAGGTGCGGGGGTATCTCCGAGAAGGCGACCGCGCGCACGCCGCGCGCCGCGTTGCGGCGGACCTCCGCGGCGGCCAGGCGGGCGTCCCAGAGCGGGATCAGGGTGAGGGGGATGAGGCGGCCGCGGGCGTCGGGGCCGCACCACTCCTCGACCATCCAGTCGTTGTAGGCCCGTACGCCGAGCAGCCCCAGCTCACGGTCCTTGGCCTCGGTGAACGTCTGGCCGCAGAAGCGGGGGAAGGTGGGGAAGCACAGGGCGGACTGGACGTGGTTGACGTCCATGTCGGCGAGGCGGTCGGGAACCGAGAAGGACCCCGGGCGCATCTGCTCGTAGGTGATGACTTCCAGTTTGATCTCGTCGCGGTCGTACCCGACGGCCGTGTCGAGGCGGGTGAGCGGCCGGTGCAGGTCCTCGTACACCCACCAGTCGCCGATCGGACCGTCGTCGCCCTTGGCGCCCATGACGGGGGCGAACTTTCCGCCGAGGAAGGTCATTTCCTTCAAGGGGGCGCGGACGACGCGGGGGCCGGTGTCCTGGTACTTGGACGGGAGCCGGTCCCGCCAGACGTGGGGGGGCTCAACCGTGTGGTCGTCCACCGAGATGATCTTCGGGAAGGTCTCCATGGCTCATACGGTAGCGCTGATCTGACGGATCGTCAGCTAGTTGGTCCGTGATCGGCCATGGACGGGCTGACGTGTACGCGCAAGACAGGGCAGACTGACCCTTACACCGAACGGAAGGCAGGGGGACGACAGATGGACGGCGTACCGGCCATCCCGCACCCGCGGAAGCACCCCGAGGGAGCCCGGCCCACCACCACGTCCAAACACCCGGCCCCGCGCCCGACCCCGCGCCCGACTCCGGACGCCGCCACGGCAGCCATGGCCGCCACCCCGGCCGCCCCTGGCACTCAGGCCACCCCGGCCGCCCCTGGCACTCAGGCCGCCCCGGCCGCCCGGGCCGCCGCCGGCGCTCAGTCCACCCCTGCCGCTCCCGCCCCTCCCGCCGCCGCGGCCACCCCCGTCTCCCCCGTCGAGTCCCGCTTCGCCGTCCTCGGCCCCGTCCGCGCCTGGCGCGGCGCCGAGCTGCTGCCCTCCGGCACCCCCCAGCAGCGCGCCCTGCTCGCCGTCCTCCTGCTGCGCGACGGCCGCACCGCCACCGCACCCGAGCTCATCGACGCCATCTGGGGCGAGGACCCGCCGCAGCAGGCCCTTGCCACCATCCGCACGTACGCCTCCCGCCTGCGCAAGGTCGTCGCCCCCGGGCTGCTCGTCACCGAGTCCGGCGGCTACGCCATCCGGCTGCGCTCCGCCGCCACCCTCGACCTCGGCGTCGCCCGCAGCCTCGCCGCCGACGCCGACGCCGCCCGCGCCGCCGGTGACCGCACCCTCGCCCGTACGCTCCTCGCCCGCGCCCTCGACCTCTGGGAGGGCGAGCCCCTCGCCGGGGTCCCCGGCCCGCACGCCGAGACCGAACGGACCCGGCTCGCCGAATGGCGCCTCCAGCTGCTGGAGACCCGCCTCGACCTCGACCTGGAGGTCGGCCACCACGCCGAGGCCGTCTCCGAGCTCACCGCCCTCACCGCCGCCCACCCGCTCCGGGAACGCCTGCGCGAGCTGCTCATGCTCGCCCTGTACCGCAGCGGCCGGCAGGCCGAGGCCCTCGCCGTCTACGCCGACACCCGACGCCTCCTCGCCGACGAACTCGGCGTCGACCCGCGCCCCGAACTGGCCGCGCTCCAGCAGCGCATCCTGAACGCCGACGCCGATCTCGCCCGCGCGGAGGACCCGGCCCCGGCCGCCGCGACCGTCCACGTGAGGCCCGCCCAATTGCCTGCGACCGTGCCCGACTTCACCGGCCGCTCCAGCTTCGTCGACGAGCTCGGCGCCATCCTGTCCGGCGGCGCCCAGGACCAGGTCATGGCCGTCTCCGCGCTCGCCGGCATCGGCGGCGTCGGCAAGACCACCCTCGCCGTGCACGTCGCCCACGCCGCCCGCCCGCACTTCCCCGACGGCCAGCTCTACGTCGACCTCCAGGGCACCGAGGCCCGCCCCGCGGAACCGGAGGCCGTCCTCGGCTCCTTCCTGCGCGCCCTCGGCACCCCCGACACCGCCATCCCCGACTCCCCCGCCGAGCGGGCCGCGCTCTACCGCTCCACCCTCGACGGCCGCCGCGTCCTGGTCCTGCTCGACAACGCCCGCGACGCCGCCCAGGTCCGCCCGCTGCTGCCCGGCACCGCCGGCTGCGCCGCCCTCGTCACCAGCCGGGTCCGCATGGCGGGCCTCGCCGGCGCCCATCTCGTCGACCTCGACGTGATGAGCCCCGAGGAGGCCCTCCAGCTCTTCACCCGGATCGTCGGCGAGGAGCGGGTGCGCGCCGAGCGCCAGGCCGCCCTCGACGTCGTCGGCGCCTGCGGCTTCCTGCCGCTCGCCATCCGCATCGCCGCCTCCCGGCTCGCCGCCCGGCGCACCTGGACCGTCTCCGTCCTCGCCGCCAAGCTGGGCGACGAGCGCCGCCGCCTCGACGAGCTCCAGGCCGGCGACCTCGCCGTCAAGGCCACCTTCGAGCTCGGCTACGGCCAGCTGGAACCCGCCCAGCAGCGCGCCTTCCGCCTCCTCGGCCTCGCCGACGGCCCCGACATCTCCCTCTCGGCGGCAGCCGCCGTACTCGACCTCCCCGAGTACGACACCGAGGACCTCCTGGAAGCTTTAGTCGACTGCTCCCTGCTCGAATCCGCCGCCCCCGGCCGCTACCGCTTCCACGACCTCGTACGCCTCTACGCGCGTGCCTGCGCCGAACGCGACGAGCAGCCCCCGAGCGGGCGCGAGGCGGCCCTGGACCGGCTGCTGGACTTCTACCTGGCCACCGCCTCCGGGGTGTACGCCCTGGAACGTCCCGGCGACCGGCTCCCCGCCCACCTCTCCGACACCCACTACCGCGGGCTGGTCTTCGCCGAGCCGCGGACCGCCCTGGACTGGCTGTACGCCGAGGCCGGCCCGCTGCTGGCGTGCGTACGGCAGGCCTCCGTACGGGGCGGCGAGACGCTGGTCCTGCGGCGGGCCGTGGACCTGCTGTGGGCGGCGAAGGACCTGGCCGAGTCCGGGGCCAACTCCAAGCAGTACGAATCGGCCGCCGTCGCCCTGCGCGACGCCGCCCAGGCCGCCAAGGACCCCTACGCCGAGGGTCGCGCCCGCACCACGCTCACCAACGTCCACCTGGTCGCGGGCCGCTTCGCCGAGGCCGACGACGAGGCCCGCCAGGCCACCGTGCTCGCCCGCGAGGCCGGCGACCCGCTGCCCAGCTGCTGGGCGCCCAACGACCGCGGGATCATCGCCCTCTACCAGGGCCGGCACGCGGACGGCGAGCGGTACCTGCTGGAGGCCATCGACGGTTTCCGCGCCGACGCCAACAACGTCGGCGAGGCCAGCGCCCTGTGCAACCTCTCCCGCATCCACGTGGAACTGGGCCGCCTCTCCAGCGCCATAGACCTCGCCCAGCAGGGCATCGCCATCTACGACCGGATGGGCCTGACCCTGCGCCTGGCCAACGGCCGCTACGCGCTGGGCATCGCGCTCACCCAGGCGGGCCGGCTTGGCGAGGCCCTCGCCCAGCTCACCGAGGCGCTGTCCCTCTTCCACGAGAACCGGCAGCCGCTGTGGGAGGGCGTGACCCACTTCCGGCTCGCCGTGGCCCACTTGGCGGCGCGCCGGCCCACCCTGGCCGCCTCGCACGCCGAGCAGGCGATCGCCCTGCGCGGCATCGGCGGGGAGTGGCGCCGGGCCACCGTGCTGACGGTGCTGGGCAAGGCGCTGCGGCGGCTGGGCCAGACGGACCGGGCACGGGCGTGCTGGCGCGACGCGGAGGCCGTCTTCCGGCAGCTGGGGTCCGCGGAACTGGCCGAGGTGCAGGCCCTGCTAGCCTCGGAGATCGCGGCCTGACCTGCGACGACTCCCGTTGAACGAGGCGTTCATCGTTCGTTTATCGCCGGTCGGCACGATAGGTGCATCGACCCGGCGCGTCGGGGGGCACCCGGGTCGGTTGGAGGACTACCCGCTCGGCGGTCATCGGGGGAATCGCCGAGCGGGCCCCACCCATCCACCAGGAGAACCGATGACGACGAACGAGAACATCCTGCCGACCGACGCCGACGGCAAGTCGCTCGACAACCACGCCCCGGGCGTCGACGTCGAGACCCTGGACAACCACGCTTCGGGCATCGAGATCAAGCCGCTCGAACCGACGCCCGCTCCTGCTCCGGTTCCCGCTCCGCCGACTCCGGCCGAGGAGATCCAGACGCTGGACAACCACGCGTCCGGTCCGCGCCCCTAGCAGGCGCCCGGCACCACGCAGGACACGGGACGCACCACGCAAGAACGCAAGACGTACGGGGGATTCAACGGGGGAACGGCGGTCGCGGTGGCTCGGAGGGGGAGCCATCGCGACCGCCGCACGCGTGCGTCCGCCTCCGGTCCGCCCTGGGCTCCGGGCCGCGGCATAGGCTGGGTGCGTGTTCTCCTCCCACGGACCGAGCGTCCGCGAACTCGCCGTGCAGGGCCTCTCCTCGATCGAGCGCGGCTACGACCTGCTGGCGCCGAAGTTCGACCACACGCCCTTCCGCACCCCTGACCGGATGCTCGACGCCGTGGAGGAGACCCTCGCCCAGCGGGAGGGGTCCTTCGGCGCCGGGCTCGACGTCTGCTGCGGCACCGGCGCCGCGATCGGCATGCTGCGGAGGCTGTGCCGGGACCGCGTGACCGGGGTGGACCTCAGCGCCGGCATGCTGGCCGAGGCCCAGCGCGCCCACCCGGACGAGCGCGTGGACTTCGTACGGGCCGACGCGCGGGCCCTGCCGCCCGCGCTCGGGGACGCGTACGACTTGGCGGTCAGCTTCGGCGCCTTCGGCCACTTCCTCCCGTCGGAGCGGCCCGCCCTCTTCGCCGGGGTGCACCGCGCCCTGCGCCCCGGCGGGGTCTTCGCCTTCCCCATCGGCGCCCCGATCCCGGCGAGCTCCGCGGTGTGGTGGGTGGCGGCGGGCTTCGACGCGGCGATGCGGGTGCGCAACGCGGTGTGGCGGCCGTCCTTCGTCATGTACTACCGGACCTTCCCGCTCAGCGGGGTCCGCCGGGACCTGGAGGCCGCGGGCTTCACCGTGGAGACCGTGCCGCTGGAGCACTTCGGGCGGCAGAGCGGAGGCGCTCCGCGCTGGCGGCTGGTGCTGGCCCGCCGCCCCACCTAGCGGAATCACTGCGTCACCACCGGTGCAGGGGACACAATCGACGAGGGTTCGTCAGGCAGCGCGCTACCGCACCACCCTCACCCCTTGGAGCAGCCGGTGTCGTCGCAGGAAATGCCCATAACGATCACCCCTCAGCAGGCCGCCCACGGGGTCATCCTCCCCGTTCAGCTGGCGAACGGGCCGGCCCGGCTGCGCATCCCGGCCTGCCGGAACGGCGACCTCGTCCGGGCCCGTGTCGGGGAGCAGGAGTTACTGCTGCGCATCCGCGTGTCCGGGGGCGGTGCGGGGGCAGGAGCCGGGGCCGGGGCCGGGGCCGGGGTCGGGGCGGCGTTCGCGACCGGCAGGCTGGGCGCGACCGCAGGCGGGGGCGGGGGCGCGGGCAGCACGCCGCAGCCCGCCCCGTCCTCCATGGCGAACGGCCGCGGGTGCCTCGCGGCGTTCCTGGTCGCCGCCGTGATCGTCGTCGTCTTCATCGCGGTGAACAGCGGGGACGACGACAACGGCAAGAACTCCGCCTCCCCCACCCCGACCCATTCGTCCAGCGCGTGGGCCACTCCCTCGTACACCCCCTCGTACACCCCCTCGTACACGCCGCGGACCCCCGACCCCACCACCGCCGCCCCGGACCCCGCGCCCACCGCGTACAGCGCGGCACCCGCTCCGGTACCCACCCCGGAGCCGAGCCCGTTCGACCGGGGCACCTGCCTCAACGGACAGTTGCCGGACTCGACGACCCCGACGACCGTCACCGGCGTGGACGAGGTCTCCTGCTCGGCGTCCGACGCGCACTACAAGGTGATCGAGAGCATCCCCGGCACCTCGGACATGGACCGCTGCAACTCCAACCCCAAGACGCAGTACGCGTTCTCCTACCGCTACACGCGGGGCGGGACCGTCCTCAACCAGTACGTGTACTGCCTGATCGGCCTCGGCTCGTACGCCCGCTGAGCACCGCCCGCCGAGCACCGCCCGCCGAGCACCGGCCGGGACGGCGCTCAGCGGGCCCGCAGCTCGCGCTTGAGCACCTTGCCGCTCGCGTTGCGCGGCAGCTCGCAGACGAACTCCACCGCGCGCGGCACCTTGTAGTTGGCCATCTCCCGCCGGGACCAGGCGATCAGGTCGTCGGCGGTGAGCGTGGAGCCGGGGCGGCGGACCGCGTACGCCTTGCCGACCTCGCCCAGCCGCGGATCGGGGATCCCGACGACCGCGATGTCTGCGATGTCCGGGTGCAGACCGAGGAGTTGCTCGATCTCGGCGGGGTAGGCGTTGAAGCCGCCGACGATGAACATGTCCTTGATCCGGTCGGTGATGCGCAGGTTGCCGTGCGCGTCCTTGAACCCGACGTCGCCGGTGTGCAGCCAGCCGTCCCGGGTGATCGCCTTGGCGGTCTCGTCGGGGTCCTCGAAGTAGCCCTGCATGACGTGGTAGCCGCGGACAACGATCTCCCCGGCCTCGCCGGCCGGCCGCGGCGTGCCGTCCGCGCCGACGATCATCACCTCGGTGTCCGGGATGGCCCGTCCGGAGGTCTCGGAGATGATCTCCGCGGGGTCGCCCCGCCGGCACATGGTGACGATGCCGCTGGCCTCGGAGAGCCCGTACGCGGTGAGGACGGTGGCGATGCGCAGCTCGCCGCGCAGCCGCTCGACGAGCCGCAGCGGGACCACGGCGGCGCCGGTGACGACCAGGCGCAGCGCGGAGAGGTCGTGGTGGTCGCGCTGGGGGTGGTCGAGGAGGGACTGGTGGAGGGTGGGCGGCCCGGGGAGTACGGAGATCCGCTCGGCGGCGACGTTGGCGAGGACGGTGTCCACGTTGAACACGGGCTGCGGGACCATCGTGGCCCCGCGCATCAGGCAGGCGATGATCCCGGCCTTGTAGCCGAAGGTGTGGAAGAAGGGGTTCACGATCAGGTAGCGGTCGCCCTCGCGCAGGCCGGCGAGCTCGCACCAGACGTCGTAGCAGCGCAGGGACTGGGCGTGGGTGATGACGGCGCCCTTGGGGCTGCCGGTGGTGCCGGAGGTGAAGATGATGTCGGAGGGGGCTTCGGAGGGGATGGACGCGGCGCGTTCGCGGACGGCTCCGGCCGGTACGCGGTCCCCGCCCGCCAGGAAGTCCTTCCAGGTGCGGAAGGACTCGGGGGCGTCCTCGGCGAGGACGACGACCTGTTCCAGGTGCGGCAGTCCGCGCAGCGGCCCGGAGCCGGGGCCCTCGCCCGCGGCCCGGCGCAGGGAGGCGACGTAGGAGGTGCCGAGGAAGGTGCCGGTGACGAAGAGCAGCCGGGCCCGGCTGCGCTGGAGGACGTACGCCGCTTCCGTGCCCTTGAACCGGGTGTTGAGGGGGACGAGCACCGCGCCCGCCGAGACGGCCCCGAGCGCGGAGACGATCCACTCCAGGGTGTTGGGCGCCCAGACCGCGACCCGGTCGCCGGGCTCGACCCCGGCGGCCATGCAGGCGGCCGCGGCGCGCTCGACGCGCTCGCCGAGCTGCGCGTAACTGATGCGGACGCGGCCGTCGACGACCGCCTCCTGGTCGGCGTACCGTACCGCTGCCGCCCGGACGAGCCCCGCGATGCTGCCCCAGCGCAGGTCTGCGCGTGCGTCGTCGCCCATGCGTGTCATCCTCCCGCGAACCCAGTAGCTGACTATCCGTCAGATTAGCTGTAGCCTTCGCGGCTGTCAGTACTGGCGCACCCCGGAGGTGGCGATGGCGGCAACGCTCAAGGACGCTACGGCGATAGTGGGCATCGGGCAGACCGCCTTTGCCAAACGACTGCCGCAGTCCGAAAAGGAACTGGCCTGCAGGGCGATCCTGGCCGCCCTCGCCGACGCCGGCATCGAGCCCTCCGAGGTCGACGCCTTCTCCTCCTACACCATGGAGGAGACCGACGAGGTCGAGGTCGCCAAGGCCATCGGCGCCGGCGACCTCACCTTCTTCTCCAAGATCGGCTACGGCGGCGGCGGTTCCTGCGCCACCGTCGGCCACCTCGCCTCCGCCGTCGCCACCGGCCAGGCCACCGTCGGCGTCGCCTGGCGCTCCCGCAAACGCGGCTCCGGCCCGCGCCCGTGGAAGAACACCGCCGTCCAGCTGCCCACCCCCGGCCAGTGGACCCGTCCCTTCGGGCTCCTGCGCCCCGCCGACGAGATCGGCATGCTGGCCCGCCGCTACATGCACGAGTACGGCGCCACCCGCGACCACCTCTTCAACGTGGCCATGGCCTGCCGCAACCGCGCCAACGCCAACCCCGCCGCGATGATGTACGAACGCCCGCTGACCCGCGAGATGTACATGACCTCCCGCATGATCAGCGACCCGCTCTGCCTCTTCGACAACTGCCTGGAGACCGACGGGGCGCTGGCCTGCGTGATCGTCTCCGCCGAGCGCGCCCGGGACTGCCGCCAGAAGCCCGTCTACGTGCACTCCGTCGCCCAGGGCCTGCCCTCCCAGCACCACGGCATGGTCAACTACTGGAACGACGACCCGCTCTCCGGTCCCGCCTGGACCGCCGCCCGCCACCTGTGGAAGCAGGCCGACTTCGGGCCGCAGGACGTGGACGTCGCCCAGATCTACGACGCCTTCACCCCGCTGATCCCGCTCTCGCTGGAGGGCTACGGCTTCTGCGGGCGCGGCGAGGGCGCCGCCTTCACGGAGGGCGGGGCCCTGGAGACGGGCGGCCGGCTCCCCATCAACACCGGGGGCGGCGGCCTGTCCGAGGCGTACGTGCACGGCTTCAACCTGATCAACGAGGGCGTCAAGCAGCTGCGCGGCATCTCCACCGCCCAGGTGCCGGACGCCGCGACCTGCCTGGTGACGGCGGGCGAGGGTGTCCCGACGTCCGCGATCCTGCTGAGGAGCTGACCGACCGATGACCACCGCCTCCGAAGCCGCCGCCGAGGCCGCGGCCGAGCTGCTCCTGCCCGTCCCCGACGAGGACGGCGCCCCCTTCTGGGAGTACGCCGCCCGGGGCGAGCTCCGCGTCCAGGCCTGCGCCGCCTGCGGCCGGCTGCGCTTCCCGCCCCGCCCCTGCTGCCCGCACTGCGGATCCTTTGACAGCGAGTGGCGCCGGATGAGCGGCCGCGGCCGGATCTGGTCGTACGTCCGGCCGCATCCGCCGCTGCTGCCCGCCTACGCCGCGCAGGCCCCGTACAACGTGGTCCTCGTGGAGCTCGCCGACGCCCCGCACATCCGGCTCGCCGGGAACCTGGTGACCTCGGCCGACGCCCCGCTGGACTCGATGGACCCGGCCCGGCTGCGCATCGGCGCACGGGTCCAGGTGGCCTTCACCGAGATCGGCGGGATGGCCGTGCCGCGCTGGCTGCTGGAGAAGTCGTGACCGTACGGGTGGAGCGGGACAAGGCGACCGGGGTCGCGGTCGTCACCCTGGACCGGGAGCGCAAGCACAATGCGATCGACCTGGAGACGGCGGACGAACTGAGCGCGGTCTGGCGTGAGTTCCGGTTCGCCGAGGAGGTGCGGGCGGTGGTGCTCACGGGCGCCGGGACGGCCGCCTTCTGCACCGGCATCGACCGCGGCGTGGAGGTGCCGCAGCCCGGCTCCCCGTACTCGGCCGACGATCCGCTGATCGCGATTGGCCCCAAGGCCGGCGACCTGTGGAAGCCGGTCGTCGCCGCCGTCAACGGCATGGCCTGCGGCGGAGCCTTCTACCTGCTGGGCGAGGCGGAGTTCCTGATCGCCTCCGATACGGCGACCTTCTTCGACCCGCACACGACGTACGGCATGGTCAGCGCCTACGAGGCCGTCTACATGGCGCAGCGCATGCCCTTCGGCGAGGCCGCCCGGATGTCCCTCATGGGCACGGCCGAGCGGCTCTCGGCGCGCCGGGCCCACGAGATCGGGCTCGTCTCGGAGCTGACCGCCCCGGACGGGCTGCTGCCGGCGGCCCTGCGGGCGGCGGAGACCCTGGCCGGCTTCCCGACCGAGGCCGTGCAGGGCACCGTACGGGCCCTGTGGTCGGCGAAGCAGGCCGCGCTCCAGCAGGCCCTGGCCCAGGCCCCGGCCCTGATCGCGCTGGGGAACCTGGCACCGGAGCGGCAGGCGGAGCTGTTCACGGGGCGGCGCGGGGGGCCGGAGCCGCGGGTGCGGTGAGGCCGGGCGGGACGGCGTCCGGCCGCGTGGGGCCTACGCCCGGTCGACCGTACCCACCAGGCAGTTCTTCACGTCCGCGGCCTTGCCCGGGACCGTCATCGGGACCACGACGGTCCGGCTCTCGCGCGCCTTGAGCGTGACCTTCACGGAGCCGGCGTCGAGGGTCGCACCGTTCGCACCGCTGAAGGTCACCGGCACCCGCACGGTGCGCTCGGCGTCCACGGTGGAGGTGACCTGGACGGTGGCCCCCTTGGCGTCCGCGCCGACGCAGCTGACGAGCACGGCCCGCGCGGGCGCCGACGTCGCGCTCGCCGAGGGTGTCGGGCTGCTGCTGCTCCCGTTGCCGTGGCTCTTCTTCTTCTTGCTCTTGGAGCTGGAGCAGCCGCCCCCGCTGCTGCTGCTCTTGCTCTTGCTCTTGCTCTTGCCGCTGCTCCCGCTGCTGCTGCTTCCGCCGTGCGACGAGAACCCGGTCAGCGCGAACACGACGGCCACCAGCACCGCGGTGAACCTGATGCGACGCCCAGCCACCATGGCCCGAACCCCTCCCCTGGACAACGGCGGGCCACGCTATCAGTGCACCGCCGCGCCGGTAACCGGCCAGGACGGACCGACCCCGCCGGACCGCCCCAACGCACCCCTCGCACCCTTCGGCCCCGGGGGGCCTCTGCGGCTTCGGGCCGCTGGGCCGGACTCCGTCCGACCGCCCCCACATGCGCACCGCAGGCGCCGGGCGTAGCCTCGGGATCGAGACCCCTAGCTCGAAGGGCCGGGCATGATCCGCAACGTACTCGGCTCGCTGATGGGTCTGATCGGAGCGGCGGCCGCCGTCTGGAGTCCCTTCCGTGCCTGGTACGACGGCCGTCACGGACGCGACTACCGCGTCTATGAGCTCTTCACCGCCGCCGGCATCACCGCGCACAAGTCCGCCCTGCTGACCTCGCTCCTGCTGCCCTTCCTCGTCGCCGCCCTGCTCGCGCTGATCGCGATCGTGCTGCGCTCGCGGCTGCTCATGGCCGTGGCCGGGGTCGTCGTCCTCGCCTTCAGCGTGCTGTGGACGATCCGCCAGGGCCAGGCCGCCGAGGGCCTCGCCGTGGGCGTCGACGGCATGGGCCTCGGCGACGGGGTCGCCAACGCCTTCGGCGCGGGCGCCCTGCTCGTGCTGGCGGCGGCCGTCATGCGCGGCCGCCCCACCCGCCGCGTCCGCCCGCTGCCGCCGCACACCACCACGACGCCCCCGGAGGCCTACCCCCCGGCGGAGCGCCCCTGACGCGGCCGGGTCAGGGTCAGTACTGGCCGTCGAGGTCGGAGGCCGAGGCCGCGCGGAAGCAGGCGGAGACGACCTTGAACAGGAGCATCGACTGCCCGGTCTCCGTCTTCCTGCGGCCCGTCACGTGCACGTCGAACTGCTCGGCTTTGTTCTCGGCGTAGATCTCCGGGTCCTGGGCCTGGCTGTTGGCCTTGCCGTCCTTGGTGATCTTCCAGCCGTTCTCGCCGAGGGCCTTGCGCAGGTTCTGCATGCCCTCCTCGACCTGCGCGTCGGAAATCTCGTACACCGACCAGGGGTGCTCCGTGGCGAACAGGTCGTCGCCGTACTCGCTGCAGCGCGACACACTCGGGCCGGGCTCGGTCACCTTGCCCTTGACGCCGGTCATCTCCAGCAGGCGGCTGGAGACCTGCTTCGTCTTCGTGCGCGCCGGACCGGGATCCATCCTGACGGGCTCGTAATTCAGTTCTTTCACGTTCGAACACCCCATAGACAGCATGGAAAGCGATCCGGCAAGGACGACAGCGAGAGCCTTGATCCGCAGAGATCCGGAAACCCGGCGGCCGGCGACCCGGTCCCGGGTCTTCGTGTCAGCCACGGGTGACCCTGTCGTAATGACCGGCGACGACATTCGCCTGATTCTCAAGACTCTTCGAGTCCTTCCTCCAGTAGTCCCCGTGATCATTGGCGTCGTTTTCCATGATATGGGCCCCGAAATCCTCGTCGGATGGCACGTTCGACCCCCACGCGTAACCGAAGGGCAGGAGCTCCTCGTACCAGTGGGCACCGCCGCCGAGCCCGGCCGCCTTGCCGCCGGCCGGCACCTGGTCCTTGGTGAAGCCGGCCGCCTCCGACCACACGTGGTCCGCGCCGACGTCCAGGTCCTTGGCGTGGCCGACCAGCATGCCGGGGCTGCCCACGGCGATGATGTCGTCGGTGCGCAGGTCACCGGCGTTCGATGACGCACCCACGACCGTGCTGCCGTAGCTGTGGCCGATGAGTGTGGTGTGGCTCTTCTCGTCGCCGCCCTGGACCTGCTCCAGACCGGCCATGAAGTGGTTCAGGTCGGGCGCCGCCGTGTGGGCGTACTTCTCCTTCATGGCCTCGGGGACGATGCTCTGCGGGGCGTCGTAGCCGATCCAGGTGATGGTGGACACGTTCTCGCCGGGGAGCTGGGCGTGGGTCTCCTTCCACAGCTTGGACATGTGGCCGATGTAGGTCTCGGACTTCGTGATGTCGGTGTACGTACCGGGGACGAACACCGCGGTGTGGGCCGCCGTGTCCGGGTTGCCGTTGGCGACGATGGCCCGGCCGCCGCCCTTGGTGTCGAAGCCCAGCAGGTACGCCTCGGGCAGGCCGTCCGTGCCCGTGGCGTCGAACCGGGCCTGGATGGCGTTCATGCCCTTGAGGTTCTTGTCCAGGAAAGCCTTGTCCTTGGCGTACTTCTCGTCCCACTCCGACCAGGCGGGGTTGAGTACGACCGCGGGGTAGTCCCTGCCCGAGGGCACGTACTTCTGCGGCTGCGGGGGGATCCCGTCCAGCCTGATCTGGAACTGGGCTTTGGTCTCCGCCAGTACGGTGCGGTTGGCCTCGTCGCGGACCACCGAGGGCAGCCCGTCCATCGCGCCCACCTCCGCCCCGTTCAGGGACAGGTACGCGGACTGCTCGTCCGGGCTCAGGCCCTTCCACCAGTCGGCGTTCGCCTTCGGGTCGTCGCCCTTGGGCGGGGGCTTGATGTGGTCCAGGTAGTCCTTCGCGCCGCTGCGGACCTCGGAGGTGTCGCTCTCCACGTCCGCCCAGTCCTTGTCGGAGACGACCAGGTCGTCGTCCGCCTTGAGCTTGCGCAGTTTGGGCGCCCACAGGGCGTCGGCCTCGGTCGCCTCGGCGACGGCCTGCGCGATGCGGTTGGCGATCTCCACCGCCTTGCCGAAGTTCGGATTGGGGTGGATGTTCGCCGCCTGCCGCTCCAGGGCGCTGGACAGGTCGTTGGCGTCCTTCGTGGGGTCGATCACGTTCCCCGAGGGCTTGCCCTTGGCGCTGCCGGTGACGGTGCCGCCCTCGGGCAGCTTCCCGTCCTTCTCCGTACCGCCGGGCGGGTAGGTCACCGAGCCGTCGGCCCCCACCCTGAACTTCTGGTGCTCCGCGTCCTCAACGGCGTCCGCGAGCTTCTTCTTCGCCTCGGTCATCGCGGCCGCGAACGCCTTCAGCGAGGTCGCCGCCAGGCCGCATTCGACCTGCGTGTAGTGGAAGTTCTTCGCCAGTTCCCGGAGCGATCCCAGCGCCGCCTCCAGGGCGACGCCGTCGAGACCGGCCCGCAGTCGCGCCGATATCTGGCCCTCGGTGTCACCGTACGCGTGGTCCGCCATATCGCTGACGGCCTTGAACCCGTCGGCCGCCTCGGTGAACTCGGACGGTTTCAGGGCCACGAGTGCTGCGTAGTCCATGGTTCAGACTCACCGTCCCCCGCCGCTGCCGCCGGTGGCGGGTGTGTCCTTGTACTGCCCGTTGATCTGCGCGAAGCCGCCCTTGATGGCCTCGTCGTTGTCGTACTGGCCCTTGCCGGCCTTCTCCAGCGGCCCCTGGAGGGAGGTGCACTTGCCCGACAGGCTCTCCAGGTACGTCTTCCAGGACTGGTACAGCTCCTGGTGCGCGGTGGCGCTCTGGACGCCTTCGACCGCGGCGCCCTTCTGACCCGTCTCCAGTGCGCCCAAGGCGCCCTTGATGCTCGTCGACAGGCCGCCGAGGTCCTGGCTCGCCCGGTTCCAGACGGCCCTGTCGGACGTCAGATCGCCGCTGCCGCCTCCGTCAGGTGCCGCTGCGGCGCTCGCGAGGCGCATGTCCACGCCGGCCGCCGCCTGTTGTTTGAGCCCTGCCCACTCCGTGTCGAAGGTCGTCATGCCGAATCGCCCCCGTAATCGCGATTGCCTGATCAAGGGGTCATCCTACGAACACATGCTGAGGGTGATCCGGGCGGCGGTGCCGATACCGCTGTGATGTCCCGGACACGGCGGCGGCCCCGGCCCCCGGGAAGGGGGCGGGGCCGACCGGCCGTACTGGCGGAGTGCGATCAGGCGGCGTCGACGACGCCCGAGGCCGCGATCTCGACCTTGCCCTTGGGGGCGCCGGACTGGGTGCCCAGGGCCTCGATCTGGTCCACGAGCTCCTGGCCCGAGACGACCTCGCCGAAGACGACGTGCTTGCCGTCGAGCCACGGGGTCAGGACGGTGGTGATGAAGAACTGCGAGCCGTTGGTGTTGCGGCCGGCGTTCGCCATCGACAGCAGGTACTTGCGGTCGTGCTTCAGCTGGAAGTTCTCGTCCTCGAACTTCTCGCCGTAGATGGACTTGCCACCGGTGCCGTTGTGGTTGGTGAAGTCACCGCCCTGCAGCATGAACTGCGGGATGACGCGGTGGAAGCCGGAGCCCGCGTAGCCGTAGCCGTTCTGGCCGGTGCACAGCTCGCGGAAGTTGCGCGCGGTCTTCGGGACGACGTCGTCGAAGAGCTTGAACTCGATGCGGCCCGCGGGCGCGCCGTTGATGGTGATGTCGAAGTAAACGTTGCTCATGGGGTCCATCCTGTCACTCCCGGTGCGGTTCCCCGCGCGGCGGGGCCGGAGCCCCGCCCGTATGCAGGTCAAGCGCTCGTCCGGGTGCCCGTCCCCTTCGCCGCGTCCAGGGCGTACACGCAGCGGTCCTTGCTGCACGCGTACACCACGCCCGCCTCCGCCACCGGCGCTCCCGTGATCTCGCCGCCCGTGGCCAGCTTCCACCGGAGCTGGCCGCCCGCCGCGTCCAGGGTGTAGAGGCAGTGGTCGGCGGAACCGAAGTGCACCCGGCCGTCCGCGACCGCCGGCAGGCCGGTGATCTCGCCGCCCGCCGCGAACCGCCACTTCGGGGTGCCGGTGACGGCGTCGAGCGTGTAGAGCGCGCTGCCCGCGCCCAGGTGCACGTTGCCGTTCGCGACGACCACCGGGTCCGAGGACTGCCGGGACTCGGTCGCGATCCGCCAGCGGTCGTGGCCGGTGGCCGCGTCGAGGGCGTAGACGGTGCCCAGGTAGTCCACGAGGTAGACCCCGCCGCCGGTGACGGCCGCACCCGGCGCGAAGGCCGGCGCGGCCAGGAAGACCGCGGGGGCCTCGAAGTGCCAGCGGACCCGGCCCGAGGCCCGGTCCACGGAGAGCACCCGGGTGCCGGCCGCGATGTAGACGTTGCCGTCGGGGGCGGGGGTGACCCGCACGGGCACGTTCCCGCAGGAGGCCGCGTCGCCGACCGGGTACGACCAGGACTCGCGGCCGCTGCGGGCGTCGAGCGCGCGCAGCCGGGCGTCCTGCCACACGTACACGGTGCCGTCGTGGAGGACGGGGGCCGCCTCCGGGGTCTCGAAGTCGCTCTGCGCGCCGGTCAGCTCCCACAGCTTCTGGCCACTGGAGGCCTCCCAGCCCTGTACGCCGCCGCCGCGGGTGGCCGTGACGACCGTGCCGCGGTCGGCGCGCAGCGCGTACACCCAGGCGTCGGCGGACAGCCGCCACCGCTCGGAGCCGTCGGAGGCGTCGAGCGCATAGAGGGAGGGGCCGTCGGAGGCGTGGATCCGGCCGTCGGAGACCGCCATGGACCAGGCCACGTCGCGGGTCTTGAACTGGCGGCGGCCGCTCGCCACGTCCAGCGCGTGGACCTCGAAGGAGGTGACGTACAGCAGGTTGCCGGCGACGGTGGGGGTGCCCCAGACCTCGTTGGACATACGGAAGCGCCACGGGCGCCAGCGGCCGCTGTCCGGTGCCGGGCCCGGGTTCGGTACCGCCACCGCGGAGGGGGTGACGGCCGCCGCCCCGCCGGGCGGCCGGACCCAGCCGGTCGCCGAGTCCGCGACGGGGGCGTGCGCGGCCTGGGCCGCGGCGGTCGCGCGCGGACCGGGCCCGATCGGCACCGGCGACCCGCCCAGGCGCACCGGCTCGCCGGAGGGCGCCGGGGACATCGGCGGGCGGTGCGGGCGCGGCGGTACGGCCTGGCCGGTACGCGGGTCCACCCACGGATCGGCGCCACCGCGCGGGCGGCGGTGCGTGGCGCCCGCGGAGGCGGGGCCGGAGCCGGCGTCCCGGCCGGGGGCGGGCGCGGGTACGACGGCGGCGGCGGGCGTACGGTTTCCCGCGCGCCGGGCCTCGATCATCGCGACGGCCCGCCCGGGCAGCCACGCCGAGGCGGTGCCGCTGTCGTCGCCGCCGTCGAACAGGTGCGGGGCGAGCTGCGCCTGCAGGTCGGCCGGGGTCGGCCGCTGCGTGGCGTCCATCTGCATGCAGGAGTCGATCAGCGGCCGCAGCTCCTCGGGGAGCCCCTCCAGGTTGGGCCCCTCGCGCAGCAGCATGAAGACCGTCTCCACCGGGTTCGCCCCGTGGTACGGCGGGTGCCCGGTGGCGGCGAAGACGAGGGTGGAGCCGAGCGAGAAGACATCGCTGGCGCCCTTGACGCTGCGCGAGTCCTTCGCCTGCTCGGGCGACATGTAGGCGGGGGTGCCGACGGCGACGTTCGTCATGGTCAGGCGGGTGTTGGAGACCCCGCTCGCGATGCCGAAGTCGATCACGCGCGGGCCGTCCTCGACGACGAGCACGTTGGACGGCTTCAGGTCGCGGTGGACGAGGCCGGCGCCGTGGATGGACTGCAGGGCCTCGGCGATGCCGGCGGCGAGCCACCGTACGGCCTGGGCGGGCATGGGCCCGCACTCGTTGACGATCTCCTCCAGGGAGGGCGCCGGGACGTACGCGGTCGCCAGCCACGGCACGGCGGCGCGCGGGTCGGCGTCGACCACGGCCGCGGTGTAGAAGCCGGACACGGCGCGGGCCGCCTCCACCTCGCGGGTGAAGCGGACCCGGAACAGCTGGTCCTCGGCGAGCTCGGTGCGCACCGTCTTGATCGCGACCCGCCGTCCGGACGCGGACCGCGCGAGATAGACCAGCCCCATGCCGCCGGCGCCGAGCCGTCCCAGCACCTCGAAGGGGCCGATCCGTCTCGGGTCGTGCTGCGTCAGCTGCTCCACCACTCGCCTCCACACCTCCCCGTACGGGCCCTCGCCGGGCCCGCTTCCACCGACACGGGGCCCTGGGCCCCGCGCAGCGTCTCACTCCGGGCGCCGCCCGGGTCGCGCAACCCCGATTCTGTCAGGCCCGGACCGGGTCCGGCCCCGGCACGTCGGGCAGCGCGGTGTGATCTGCTCGGCGAAGGGGCCGCCGGGCCCGCTCGTGCGGGGTCGGGGCGGTCGGAGAGGTGGGGCCGCCGGAACACACCTAGTCCGCCTTGGTGCGGGGTTCCGAGAGCAGCCCGAAGACCGCCCCCTGGTTGTCGGCGACGACCGCGATGCGCCCGTACGGGGTGTCGAAGGGGTCGGCGGTGATCCGGCCGCCGAGCCGCTGCACCATCGCGACGGACTGGTCGCAGTCCGGGACGGCGAAGTAGACGAGGAAGTGCGCGGGCATGGCCTCCGGGAAGGCGTCGGTGATCAGGCTGCGCCCCAGGACCGCGGTGTCGGTGCCGGGCGCCTTGCCGGGCGGGGACCAGATGCGGTACTCGACGCCGGCGTCGTCCTGGTCCTGCGGGACGTAGCCGAAGACCTTGGCGTAGAAGACGTCGACGGCGTCGCGGGCCCGCGTGTAGACCTCGCTCCAGCAGTACGTGTACGGCTCCTGCTGGGCATCGAAGCCGTGGTGGGTGCCGGGCTGCCACAGGCCGAAGACGGCCCCGCCGGGGTCGGCGGCCATGGCGGCGGTGCCGTACGGGCCCACCGGCATCGGGTCCATGACCATCTGGCCGCCGGCGGCGCGGATGCGCTGGGCGCAGGCGTAGGCGTCGGTCGTGTAGAGGTAGACGCCCCAGACGGTGGGCATCCGGCCGTCCGGTTTGGGGGCGAGGGCGGCGACGTTGCGGCCGCGGCTGTAGGCCTGCGTGTAGTGGCCGTACTCGGCGCCCGCACTGTCCGCGAAGGTCCACCCGAACAGCTCGCCGTAGAAGCGCTTGCCCGCTTCGACGTCCGGAAGCGAGGCGTCCACCCAGCAGGGTGCGCCTTCCGCGAATGCGGCCATGGGCCCGGTTCCTTCCGTTGTGCGGGGGTGTGTACCCTCTCACCTCTCTCAGCCATGATCCGTCCGAAAACTTGTCCACAGCCTGTTGATAAGACTATTCGGGGGAAACCTCGCGGAACCGGGCGACACGCCCGGGCCGCGACTACGGGGCCGCACCGGGGGCGCGCCCGGGGCCGGACCGTCCGGAAATCGGCCGCCGAAACGCTTCGGACCGCCTCCCGCCCAGGCCAGGGACCCCGTAACCCCATTTGCAGGCGGCCGAATAGCGCGCCGATCACCCCTCGGTAAGCTGACGGCATGACAGGACAAGTACGCACCGTCGACGGGCGTGTCGCCGGCCGGCGCGGCCAGGCGACGCGGCAGAAGCTGCTCGACTGCCTCAGCGAGATGCTCAGCTCCTCGCCGTACCGCGACGTCAAAGTGATCGACGTCGCCCGCAAGGCCGGTACCTCCCCCGCGACCTTCTACCAGTACTTCCCGGACGTCGAGGGCGCCGTCCTGGAGATCGCCGAACAAATGGCCACCGAGGGCGCGCAGTTGACGTCGCTCGTCGAGGGCCGGACCTGGGTCGGCAAGTCCGGTTGGTCCGCCGCCGAGGAACTCGTCGAGGGCTTCCTGGAGTTCTGGCGCCGCAACGACGCGATCCTGCGGGTCGTCGACCTCGGTGCGGCCGAGGGCGACAAGCGCTTCTACAAGATCCGCATGAAGATCCTGAACTCGGTCACCAACTCCCTGACGGAGTCGATGAAGGAGCTCCAGGCCAAGGGCAAGGTCGACAAGGACGTCAGCCCCGCGGCGATGGCCGGTTCGCTGGTCGCGATGCTGGCCGCGGTCGCCTCGCACCAGAAGGGCTTCCAGACCTGGGGCGTCAAGCAGGCCGAGCTCAAGCCGAACCTGGCGCTGCTCGTCCACCTCGGCATCACGGGCAAGAAGCCGACCAGGTAACGGCGGATCCCTCCTGGGATCCGCCGCCTTGGGCGACCTCACGCCGCCTTGGGCGGCTCCGCGCCGGCACCTCCCGTGCCCGTGGCCCGCGCCGCGTGCACGACCGCCCGGGATCAGCGACGCTCCAGGCGGAACAACCGGATCTCGCGCTCGATGCGCGCCTGGTACGTCGCGTACGGCGGCCAGAACCCCAGCACCGCCTGCCATGCCGCAGCGCGTTCCTCCCCCGCCAGCAGCCGGGCCCGTACGGGAATGTCCCGGCCTTGCCAACTCACGTCCGCGTCCGGGTGCTTGAGCAGGTTCCCGGTCCATGCCGGGTGCCCGGGCCGGCCGAAGTTGGAGCCGATCAGGACCCAGCTCGTGCCGCCGTTCTCCGGCATGCAGGCGAGCGGGGTGGTGCGCGGCTCGCCCGTCTTGGCGCCCTTGGCGGTGAGGATCACGCCCGGCAGCATCTGGGCGCTGAGCATGACCTTGCCGCGGGTGAGCTTGTGCACCGCCTTGTCCAGGGCCGGGATGAAGTGCGGTGCGATCTTGGCGAAGAGCATGGTCGAGGAGACCTTCTGCATCAGCTTGACGCCGCGTGCCACGGGAGCCATCAGACGGCCACCTTCTCTTGGGCGGGCGGGACGTGGGGAGCGGCCGCGGCCGCCGTGGGTACGGCCGCCGTGGGCGCGGCGGGGCCCGGGGCCGGGGCCGGGGCGGCGAACAGGCCCGCGCGGTCCGCGGCGTGCGCCCGCAGCCGGTGGACCGGGCCGAAGAGCAGTTCGTCGGCCGCCGCACGCTTGAAGTAGAGGTGTGCGTCGTGTTCCCAGGTGAAGCCGATGCCGCCGTGCAGCTGGATCGCCTCGCCGGCGGTCACCCGCAGGGCTTCCAGCGCCTGGGCGAGGGCGAGGCCGCCCTGGTCCGGGTCCCAGGCGGCGTAGTAGGCCGCGGAGCGGGCGGCCTGCACCTGTACGTACAGGTCGGCGAGCCGGTGTTTGACCGCCTGGAAGGAGCCGATCGCCCGGCCGAACTGCTCCCGCTGGCGTACGTACTCGACGGTTCGGGCGAGGGCCTGCCCGGCCGCGCCGACGGCCTCGGCGGCGAGCACCGCGGAGGCGGTGCGCCCGGTGGCGGCGAGGGCGCCCACCACGTCGCCCTCCTCGTCGCCGAGCAACTCCGCTGGTACATCGCGCAGTTGGATCCGGGCCTGCGGGCGGGTCTCGTCCAGGACGGCCTGCCGGGACCGTACGAGCCCGGGCGCGTCCTCCCGTACGAGGAACAGCAGCGTGCGGCTGCGGGCGAAGCCCCCGGTGTGCGCGGCGACCAGCAGCAGCGGGGCGCTGTGCCCGTCGAGCACCTGGGCGGCCTCCCCGTACAGCCGCCAGCCGGCGCCCGCGGCGTCGGCGCGGGCCTGGATCCCGCCCGCGCGGCCGCCGCCGGACCAGTGCCCTGCGCTGTCGTCGCCGGTGAGCGCGAGCGCGGTGGCCAGCGCCGGGCCCGGTACGGCGAGAGCGGCGGTCAGCCCGCCGGCCGCGAGCGGCGGGAGCAGTGCGGAGCGCTGGGCGTCGGTGCCGAGGGCGGCGATCAGGGGCGCGCAGAGCGCGGCGGTGGCCAGCAGCGGCGAGGGCAGCAGCGCCCGCCCGGTCTCCTCGCAGGCCAGGGCCAGGTCGGCGGGGGTGCAGCCGACGCCGCCGTACTCCTCGGCGATGGCGAGGCCGGGCAGCCCGAGCCGCTCGGCGAGCTGCTGCCACAGCTCGCGGTCGTGTCCGGGGGCTGTGCGAACCGCGGCCTTGACCTCGTCGGGGCCGCAGCGTTTGCCCAGGATCTCGCGCAGGGTGCGGCGTATCTCGGCCTGCTCCGCGGTGAAGGCGGCATCCATCGTCTGGCTCCTCCTGGGGGCACCTCCCGGCGGCGGCCGGGGGCATATCTGACGGGCCGTCATGTTAGGCCCGGCGGCGGCAGATGCACAGGGGGCGGCGAGGGCGGGTTGCGGGCGCCGATGGGGGGCCCGCGCCCGGGGCGAAGATGGCCTTGCGGGCGGGCCCACACCCGGGGAGGGCGGCCTGCGGACGGGCCGGCGCCCGGGGAGGGCCGCCTGCGGGCGGGGCGATGCCCGGAGCGAGGCGGCCTGCGGGCGGGGCGGTGCCCGGAGCGAGACGGCCTGCGGGCGCGTCGGCGCCCGGGGCGAGGGCGGCCTGCGGGTAGGGCGGCGCGGGTCAGCGCCCGGAGCGAGGGCGGTCTGGGGGCGGGGCGGCGCCCGGGGCTCTAGCATCTGACGGTACGTCAGATGTACCGTCCTTCCCATGCCTGGACTCACACCTGGAACCGCCTCCCGCGCCCGCCGGAGGGTCGCGGTGGTCGGCGTCGCCCTCTCGGACTGCGGCCGGGTGGACGGCCCCACCCCCTACGCCCTGCACGCGCAGGCCGCCCGGCGCGCCCTGGCCGACTCCGGCCTGGACCGCTCCGTCATCGACGGCCTCGCCTCGGCCGGCCTCGGCACGCTCGCGCCCGTCGAGGTGGCCGAGTACCTCGGCCTGCGCCCCACCTGGGTCGACTCCACCTCGGTGGGCGGCTCGACCTGGGAGGTCATGGCCGCCCACGCGGCGGACGCCATCGCCGCCGGCCACGCCAACGCGGTCCTGCTCGTCTACGGTTCCACCGCGCGCGCCGACATCAAGGCCCGCCGGCGCACCTCGAACCTCTCCTTCGGGGCCCGCGGACCGCTCCAGTTCGAGGTTCCCTACGGGCACACGCTGATCTCCAAGTACGCGATGGCCGCCCGCCGGCACATGCACGAGTACGGGACCACGCTGGAGCAGCTCGCCGCGGTCGCCGTACAGACCCGGGCCAACGCGGCGACCAACCCGGACGCGATGTTCCGCGACCCGATAACGGTCGACGAGGTCCTGTCGGGCGAGATGATCGCCGACCCCTTCACCAAACTCCACTGCTGCATCCGCTCGGACGGCGGCTGCGCGGTGCTGCTGGCCGCAGAGGAGTACGTACCGGACACGGCGAAGGCTCCGGTCTGGATCCTGGGCTCGGGGACCTCCGTCTCGCACACCACGATGTCGGAGTGGGAAGACTTCACGGTGTCCCCGGCGGCGGTCTCGGGCCGCATCGCCTTCGAGCGGGCCGGCCTCACCCCGGCGGACGTGGACCTCGCGGAGATCTACGACGCCTTCACCTACATGACCCTGGTGACCCTGGAGGACCTCGGCTTCTGCGCGAAGGGCGAGGGCGGGGCCTTCGTGGAGAAGGGCCGCCTACTGTGCGACGGGGAACTCCCCGTCAACACCGACGGCGGCGGCCTCTCGGCCTGTCACCCCGGGATGCGCGGCCTGTTCCTGCTGGTCGAGGCCGTCCGCCAACTCCGCGGCGAGGCGGGCCCGGGCCAGGTCACCAAACGCGACGGCCGCCTCCCGGAGATCGCCCTGGCCTCGGGCACGGGCGGCTGGTTCTGCTCCTCGGGCACGGTACTGCTGGGCCGGGGCTGAACCGGGCCGGTTGCACCGGGGCCGAGCGGGGGGTGCACCCGGGCCGAGCGGGCGGGGGGCCGGTTGGGCCGGGGCCGGGCGGGCGGGGTTGGCGGGGGGCCGGTTGGGCCGGGGCCGGGCGCGCGCCGGGGCGTCTCCTCGGGCGCCGAACGTGACGAGGGGTCGGAGAGTCTGGCGGAAGTGCGTTCGACGCCCTGCGGGGATCGCCCCGACACACACCCGACCCCGGCCCAACCGGCCTGGCTGCCCCGACCGCTCAGCCCCCCCACCATCCGGCCTCGCCGCACCCTCCAGCCTCCGCCGCACAAATCCAGCCCCTCCGGCGATTGAGGAGCGGGGGCCGGGGCCGAGCCCCGATCTTTGCGCCGCACCCTCCGGCCTCCGCCGCACAATCCAGCCCCTCCGGCGATTGAGGAGCGGGGGCCGGGGCCGAGCCACGGGCGGGGGCCGGCACGGCACAAGCGGCGGGGCTATACGCCCTCGGCGAGCGTGTGCGCGACAAGGGCGTTGGCGTGGCCGTGCCCCAGCCCGTGCTCCGTCTTGAGCCAGGCGACGAGCTCCATGTGCCTGGTCAGCGGCGAGGACCTGATGAGGTCCTGCCACTCGGCGATCGGCCGCCCGTACTTCTTCTCGATCGAGGGGAAGTAGCTCGCGGGGCCCTTCACCGGCTCGGCCATGGTTTCTCTCCTTCGGTTTGGTTCTGTCGCAGTGATGACCGCGATCGGACACCGAACTCATCGGTCCGTCAGGGAAAATATCGCGACGGCCTAGCCTGGGGGCATGACGATCGGCAGTGACGACTTCCACGCCACCCTGCACTCCCTGCGCGTGTGGGACTCCCCCCTCCCCGGGTTCGACACCGGCGCCGCGCCCGCCGAGCCGCTCCCGCTGTTCCGGGCGTGGTTCGTGCACGCCGCCCGGGCGGGGCAGTTGGAGCCGCACACGATGAGCCTGGCGACGGTGGACGCCGCGGGGCGGCCCGATGTGCGGACGCTGATGCTGCACGACGCCGACGCGCGGGGCTGGCACTTCGCCTCGCACGCCACCAGCACCAAGGGCGTGCAGCTGGCCGGGCAGCCGCGGGCGGCGCTCGGGTTCTACTGGCCGACCGTGGCCCGGCAGGTCCGCATCCGGGGCCGGGTCATCGCCTGCGGGCCCGAGGAGAGCCGCGCGGACCTGGCGGTCCGCTCGCGCGGGGCGCTCGCCGCCGCGCTCACCGGGCACCAGAGCGAGGTGCTGGAGTCGGCCGAGGACCTGGTCCGGGCCTCGGAGCGGGCGTGGGAGCGGGCCGGAGCCGAGCCGGACGCGCCGGCTCCGACCTGGACCCGGTACGTGCTGGACGCCGACGAGGTGGAGTTCTTCCAGGGCGACCCCACCCGCCGGCACACCCGCCTGCGCTACCGCCGCACCGCCGAGGGCTCCTGGGTCCGTGAGCTGCTCTGGCCCTGACCCGGCCGGAAGACCGCCACACACACCCCGTCCGCCGCCTCGCGGAAGGTGACCGTCAGGGGCATGCCGATGCGCAGGTCCGCCGCCTCGCAGGCGACCACCTCGGTCATCATCCGCGGGCCTTCCGCGAGGTCGACCACCGCGGCCGTGTACGGGACGCGCGTGCCGAAGGGCGGGAGGTCGTTGCGGTGGATCACCGACCAGGTGTAGAGGGTCGCCCGGCCGCTCGCCGTCTCCCACGTCACGCGGTCCTCGCCGGCCCAGCAGTACGGGCAGAACTCGCGCGGGTAGTGGTGCGCCCGCCCGCAGTCCCCGCAGCGGCGCAGCAGGAGCCGGCCCTCGGCCGCCGCGTCCCAGTAGGGCCGGGTGAAGTCGTCCGCCTCGGGGAGGTCGTAGCGCGCCGTGCCACTCACCTGATTTCTCCAAGGAGGCCCCGGCCTTCAGGCCGGCGAGGAATGGGTCCTTGGGACGGAGGCGCGGAGCGCCGGAGGTCGGTTCGCATCTCGTCTGGCCTGCCCTTTCGGCTGTTGTCAGTGGTCGGGGATACGTTGTTGGGATGGAAACGACACCAATGGCGGGGGACGCCGGGTACGCTCGGTGGACGTTCCGCGTCCGCGTGTCGTCCACCGCGCACACCGCCCTGATGGCGGAGTGGGACCGGTGCCGGTGGATCTGGAACGAGTGCTGCGCGAAGTCGAAACAGATTGTCTGGAACAAGGACCAGCCCGAGGGGACGGACAAGCGAACCTGCGGCCCGGCACAGCTCGACAGGATGTTGACCGAAGCCCGCACCGAGAACACCTGGCTTCGTGAAGGGTCCTCGGTTCCGCAGCAGCAGTTGATCCGGGATTTCGGGAAGTCCCGCGCCAAGGCGCAGAAGGACATCAAGGACCGGTTGCCTATGCGGCAGCGGGCCGGGATGCCGAAGTGGAAGAGGAAGCGGGAAGCACTGCCGTCGCTCAACTACACAAGGCGCGGCTTTCGGTTGAAGGACGGCCGCCTGTACCTGGCGGGCGGCATCAATCTGACGGTGGTGTGGTCGCGGGACCTTTCGGCCGCCCCGTCCAGCGTGCGTGTCTATCAGGACACTCTCGGACACTGGTACTGCTCGTTCGTCGTCCCCGCCGAGGTCGAGCCGCTTGCGGAAACCGGCGCGGTGATCGGGGTGGACTGGGGCGTGAGGGAGACCGCGACCACCACCAGCGATGCCCACGACCTCCCGCACGCCGAGCACGGCAAGAAGGCCGCCGCCGGCCTCGCGCGCTATCAGCGGATGATGGCCCGCCGGAAACCGGCGAAGGGCAAACCCGGGTCGAAGGGCTACCGGCACGCGAAACGGCAGACCGCGAAGCTGCACAAGAAGGCGGCCCGGCAACGCCAGGACACCGGCCGTAAGTGGGCCAAGTCCGTAGTCCGTGATCACGACGCGGTGGCGGTCGAGGACTTCCGCCCGAAGTTCCTCGCCAGGACGACCATGGCCCGCAAGGCCGCCGACGCGGCCATCAGCTCCACCAAGACGGCCCTGGTCGAGATGGGCCGCAAGCACGGGCGGACCGTGTACCTGGTACACCCCGCGCACACCACCATGGACTGTGCGCAGTGCGGAGCGAGAACCAAGCACGCACTACCCCTCTCAGAACGAACCTACGCCTGCACCGCGTGCGGAGCCGTATCCCCCAGGGATAAGAACTCCGCCCGCGTGATGCTGGTCCGGGCTGGTCTCAACCCGGCTAGTGCCGATCGCGTAAGGCCAGTCGGGGCGCTGCCCCATCTGGCAGCGTGAGCTAGAAATCCCCGATCAGCCCTGAATGGTGAGGAAACCCCTCCCTTCAGGGAGGGGAGGATTCAAAGGAAGAGTCCGATCGCCGCGTCGAGGGACCAGGTCTGCCAGGACATGGCGAGGAGCGCGACGAGCGAGATGAGCGCCATCATCGCGTTCTGGCCCTGCTCGGCCCAGTCGTGGATCATCAGCACCAGGTAGAGCAGGTTCAGCAGCAGCCCGCCGACCAGGGCGATCGGGGTCAGGAAGCCGAGCACCAGGCCCAGCCCGAGCGCCAGTTCCGCGTAGACGACGACGTACGCCATCGCCTTCGGGCGCGGTGCGACGACGAGTTCGAAGCCGCCCTTGACGAAGGTCCAGCGGTGCTTGTTCGCGACGTCGGCGGCCCAGGCGATGCCCGTGCCGCGTTCGAACCAGCCCTTCTTGTCCTTGTGCCGCCAGCTCTCCAGCCACCACAGGCCGAGGCCTATCCGGAGCACAGCGAGCCATTCGGCCCCACTGAGCCAGATGGTCTGCATCGGCAGCCCCCATCCCTCTCCACACTGATCTGACGGTACGTCAGTTCAGCGGATGTGAGGCGATCCCGCAAGGCCCCGGCCGGCTACGGGTTCGCGAAGAGCCTCCCGTATCCCGTGACACCGTCGGTGGCGGCGCCCGCCGCACGCAGCGCGGCCCACAACAGGACCTGGTTGGCGGTGAGGACGGGACGGCCGAGGACCGCCTCCAACGCCTCGATCGCGCCGACCGCGCGGAACCCGTTGCCGCCGATGACCACCGCCGCCGCCTCGTCGGGGGCGAAGGACACCACCCAGTCCAGCAGGGCGTCGGGCCGGATGCGGCTCTGGTCGCCGGGCAGGCCGCACGGGGCCGCGCGCACCACCTCGAAGCCGGCGTCCTCGTAGTAGGCCCGCCCCAGATCGTCGAGGGCGGCATCGAACCACGGCGGATCCACCAGGCAGATCCGGCCGGCGTCCAGGATCCGCAGCGCCTCGACCGTGGCGGCGCACGGGGCGACCACCGGCAGTCCGCGGGCGCGCGCCGAGAGGCGGGCCAGCATCCGCGCCTCGCCGCGCGCCCCGATCGCGTACGCGGAGCTGGTGAAGGCGAAGCCGATCGCCGCCACCGGTGCGTCCGCCAGCCGCTCGGCGGCCTCGTCCACGTACGGCGGCTCGGCGAAGGCCCGTACCGGGGCGAGCGGGATGGTCGCATCCATCGCACCGCCGCGGCCCATCGCACCGAACGGCACCCGGGCGGTGTGCAGCCCGACGTCCGCCGGGGCCATGGCGCGCAGCTCCGACTCGGGTCCGACATCGGCGTGCGGGGTGAGGATTCCCAGGCGGACGCGCACGTCCCAGCCGTCGGGTCGCCACATCGGTCACTCCAGATTCTCCGGAAGCGGGGACTTCACCCTGCCACCGGGAAAGGCGCCCGGCCCGCAGCCTCGGCCGTGACCGATCCGCAATCGATTCCCTCCTTGTCCGAGACCCATCAACCCAGCGTGGCGATACGATCACACCTCATGCCTGGAGTCCCCGCAGCACCCGACATGACCACCCAGCCCCGCCCCGTGTACGTCATCGGGGCCGGCCCCGGCGGCCTCGCCGTGGCCGCCGCGCTGCGCGCCCGTGGGGTCCGCGCGGTGGTCGTCGAGAAGTCCGACGAGGTCGGCACGTCCTGGCGGCGACACTACGACCGGCTGCACCTGCACACCACGCGCCGGCTCTCCGCCCTCCCCGGCCTGCCGATGCCGCGCCGCTTCGGGCGCTGGGTCTCCCGTGACGACGTCGTGCGCTACCTGGAGAAGTACGTCGAGTTCCACGAGCTGGAGCTCGTGACCGGTGTCGAGGTGACCCGGATCGAGGCCGCCCCGGAGGGCGAGGACGGCTGGGTCCTGCACGCCAGCGGCGGGCGGGTGCTGACCGCCGCGGCCGTCGTCGTCGCCACCGGGTACAACCACACGCCGGCGATCCCCGACTGGCCGGGCCGGGACGCGTACGACGGCCGGCTGCTGCACGCCGCCGACTACCGCAATCCCGGGCCGTACGCCGGCCAGGACGTCCTCGTCGTCGGCGTCGGCAACACCGGCGCCGAGATCGCCGTCGACCTCGCCGAGGGCGGCGCCGCCCGGGTGCGGCTCGCCGTGCGCACCGTCCCGCACATCATGCGCCGCTCCACCGCGGGCTGGCCGGCCCAGCGCAGCGGGATCCTCGTGCGCCGGCTGCCCGTGCGGCTCGTGGACCGGCTGTGCGCGCTCGTCGCCAGGACCTCGGTCCCGGACCTGTCGGCGTACGGGCTCCCGCGCCCGACGACCGGCCTGTACAGCAGGGTCAAGGAGGGGTCGATCCCGGTCCAGGACGTCGGCCTGGTCGACGCGGTCCGCAGCGGCCGGGTGGAGCCGGTGGCCGCCGTCGAGTCCTTCGACGGCGCCGAGGTGGTGCTCGCGGACGGCTCGCGGATCATCCCGGACGCGGTGATCGCGGCGACCGGGTACCGCCGCGCCCTGGAGGGGCTGGTCGGCGGCCTCGGCGTGCTCGACGAGCGGGGGCGGCCCCGTGCGCACGGCGCCCGCACCGCTCCGCAGGCGCGCGGGCTGTACTTCACCGGCTTCACCAATCCCATCAGCGGGATGTTCCGGGAGATGGCCCTGGACGCGGAGAAGATCGCCAAGGCCGTGGCCCGGCAGGCGCGGTCCTAGTCCCGGCCCCGGTCCCGGCCCCGGTCCCGGCCCCGGTAGGGCAAGTCGTCCGTTCGTCGATAATCCGCGACGGATCGACTTTCGCTACCCTGGCGGTCATGACCGCCATGACGCGCACCCGCACCGAACCGGACCTGTCGTTCCTCCTGGACCACACCAGTCACGTGCTGCGGACCCAGATGAGCGCGCAGCTCGGCGAGATCGGGCTGACCCCGCGCATGCACTGCGTGCTCGTCCACGCGCTTGAGGAAGAGCGCACCCAGGCGCAGCTCGCCGAGATCGGGGACATGGACAAGACCACGATGGTCGTGACCGTGGACGCGCTGGAGAAGGCCGGCCTGGCCGAGCGCAGGCCGTCCAGCACGGACCGGCGGGCGCGGATCATCGCGGTGACCGAGGAGGGGGCCAAGGTCGCGAAGGAGAGCCAGAAGATCGTCGACCGGGTGCACGGGGACGCCCTCGGCGCCCTGCCGGACGACGAGCGCGAGGTACTGCTCCGCGCACTGAACCGGCTGGTCACGGGACATCTGCAGACGCCCGAGGAGGGGCCGCGGCCGGCCCGGCGGGCACGCCAGAAGGGCTGACACCACGACTCCTCAGCACTCCGATCCGTAAAAGATAGTCTGCAACAAAACTATCTGCTACGGTCCTTCCTGTTGCCTCCCAACGACAGGAGAGACCGCAATGCCCTCCACCGCCTCCGCACCCGCACCCACCGCCTCGCGCTCCCGCGGGCTCGCCCTCGGCGTCCTGGCCACCGGCACGCTGATGACGGTCCTCGACGGCAGCATCGTGACCGTCGCCATGCCGGCCGTCCAGGGCGATCTCGGCTTCACGCCGGCCGGCCTGAGCTGGGTCGTCAACGCCTACCTCATCGCCTTCGGTTCGCTGCTGCTCCTGGCGGGCCGCCTCGGCGACCTGATCGGCCGCAAGCGGATGTTCCTCGCGGGCACCGGGGTCTTCACCGCGGCCTCGCTCCTCGCCGGCTTCGCCACCTCCCCCGCCCTCCTGATCGCCGCGCGCTTCCTCCAGGGCGCCGGCAGCGCGATGGCCTCCGCCGTCAGCCTCGGCATCCTGGTCACGCTCTTCACCGAACCGCGCGAACGAGCCAAGGCCATCGCCATGTTCAGCTTCACCGGCGCGGCCGGCGCCTCGATCGGGCAGGTCCTCGGCGGTGTGCTCACCGATGCGCTCACCTGGAACTGGATCTTCTTCATCAACCTGCCCATCGGCATCGCGACCGTCCTCCTCGCCCTCTCCGCCCTGCCCGGCGACCGCGGCATCGGCCTGAAGGCGGGCGCGGACGCCCTCGGCGCGCTGCTCGTCACCTCCGGCCTGATGCTCGGCATCTACACGGTCGTCAAGGTCGAGGAGTACGGGGCGGCCTCGGCCCACACCCTCGGCTTCGGCACCCTCGCGCTCGCCCTGCTCGCCGGCTTCCTCCTGCGCCAGGCCACCGCCGCGAACCCGCTCATGCCGCTGCGGATCCTCCGCTCGCGCAGCGTCTTCGGCGCCAACCTGGTCCAGATGCTGATGGTCGCCGCCCTCTTCTCCTTCCAGGTCCTCGTCGCCCTCTACATGCAGAACGTCCTCGGCTACGGCGCCGCCGAAACCGGTCTCGCGATGCTGCCGGCCGCGGCCGTCATCGGCCTCGTCTCCCTGACCGTCTCGGCCCGCCTGGGCGCCCGGTTCGGCGAGCGCACCGTCCTGCTGGCCGGTCTGGTGCTCCTGATCGGCGTACTGGGCCTGCTGACCCGCGTGCCCGGCCGGGCCGAGCAGGCGGACTACCTCACCGACCTGCTTCCGGTGATGCTCCTGGCCGCCGGCTTCGGCCTCGCCCTGCCCGCCCTGACCTCGCTCGGCATGTCCGGCGCCAAGGAGGAGGACGCGGGCCTGGCCTCCGGGCTCTTCAACACCACCCAGCAGATCGGCATGGCCCTCGGCATCGCGGTCCTCTCCACCCTCGCCGCCTCCCGCACCGAGTCCCTCACCGAGGCGGGCCGCCCCGCCCCCGAGGCCCTGACCGGCGGTTACCACCTGGCGTTCGCGGTCGGGGCGGCCCTCATCGCCGCCGCCCTCACCCTCGCCTTCACGGTCCTGCGCCACCCGAAGGACGCCCCGCGGGGGACGGCCACCGAGGAGGCCGTCGAGGAGGCCGCCGAGGAGGCCGCCGTTGGCCGAACCGCGCTCTGGACCGACCCCGCGCAGATCTGACACCGTTCACCACATCACCTCCACCAGCTTTCCTGCGCAGCCCTGTTCCTGACGGCACGTCAGTTCAGTAATCTGACTACACGTCAGTTATTGAGTTCCAGTTCCATCAAGGTTCATCGAGCAGGAGCGGGCGGAACGATGCTTGGATCTACTCACGGCACCCTCACCACCGACTTCCGCGCACGTGTCGAGGCCTGCGGGGAGTCCCCCAGGACGGCCGTCCACTCGTCGGCGGCCCCCTCCGCCGACGACGCGGTCGCCGTGGACGTCAGCGGCCGGCCGCTGCACGCCGACGTGCCCGACCTGGACCGGTTCTTCCGGCCCGAGTCCGTGGCCGTCATCGGCGCCTCCGACGCCGAGGGCAGACCGAACACCGGCATCACCCGCCGGCTCATCGCCTGGGCGGAACGCGTCGGCGCCCGGATCCACCCCGTGCACCCCACCCGCCCCACCGTCTTCGGACTGACCTGCCACACCTCCGTGGCCGACCTGCCCGAACAGGTGGACCTCGCCGTCCTCCTCGTCGCCGACCCGCTCCCCGTCATCGAGGAACTGGCCGAGACCAAGGTGAAGTTCGCCGTCGCCTTCGCCTCCGGCTTCGCCGAGACCGGCGACGCGGGCGCCGCCGCCCAGGCCCGGCTCGGCGCCGCCGTCCAGCGCTCGGGCCTGCGCCTGCTCGGCCCCAACACCAACCTCAACGCCTTCGAGGAGTTCCGCGACGACCTCGACGGCCCGGCCATCGCCCTCATCACCCAGTCCGGCCACCAGGGCCGGCCCGTCTACACCCTCCAGGAACTCGGCATCCGGCTCTCCCACTGGGCCCCCACGGGCAATGAAGCGGACCTCGAAACATCCGACTTCATCTCCTACTTCGCCGAGCAGCCCGAGGTCGGAGCCATCGCCTGCTACGTCGAAGGCCTCAAGGACGGCCGGTCCTTCCTCCTCGCCGCCGACCGCGCCGCGCGCAACGGCGTCCCCGTCGTCGCCGTCAAGGTCGGCCGCACCGAGACCGGCGCCCGCATGGCCGCCTCCCACACCGGGAAGCTGACCGGCGCCGACGCCGTCGTGGACGCCGCCATGCGCCAGTTCGGCGTGATCCGCGTCGACGGCCTGGACGAGCTCCAGGACACCGCCGCCCTGCTCGCCCGGGCCCGCAAGCCGCAGGCCGACGGGGTCGTCGTCTACTCCATCTCCGGGGGCACCGGAGCCCACTTCTCCGACCTGGCGACGGAGGCGGGCCTGATCCTGCCCACCCTCTCCGAGGCCAAGCAGCAGGAACTCCACCAGTGGATCCCGGAGTACCTGAACGTCGCCAACCCCGTCGACAACGGCGGCCACCCGGTCGGCGACTGGCGCGGCCGCAAGATCATCGACGCGATCCTCGCCGACCCGTCCGTCGGCGTCCTGATCTGCCCGATCACCGGCCCCTTCCCGCCCATGAGCGACAGGCTCGCCCAGGACCTGGTCGACGCGGCCGAGGCCTCGGACAAGCTCGTCTGCGTGATCTGGGGCTCCCCCGTCGGCACCGAGGACGCCTACCGCACCACCCTCCTCGGCTCCTCCCGCGTGGCCACCTTCCGCACCTTCGGCAACTGCATCACCGCCGTCCGCGCGTACCTCGGCCACCACCGCTTCACCGCCGGCTACCGCTCTCCCTTCGAGGACGCACCGCGCACGCCCTCGCCCTCGTACCGGAAGGCGCAGGCCCTCATGCGGCCCGGCCAGCAGCTCAGCGAGCACGCGGCGAAACAGCTGCTGCGCGCCTACGGGATACGCGTCCCCCGCGAGCAGCTCGTGACGAGCGCGGCGGCGGCCGTCCGCGCGGCCGGCCTGGTCGGCTACCCGGTGGTGATGAAGGCCTCGGGCCCGCAGCTGGGCCACAAGACGGAACTCGGCCTGGTGAAGATCGGCCTGACCTCGGCGAGCCAGATCCGCGACGCGTACCGGGAGCTGACCGACATCGCGCGCTACGAGAACGTGCCGCTCGACGGGATCCTGGTCTGCCAGATGGTGGAGCGTGGGGTGGAAATGGTCGTCGGCGTCACCCAGGACGACCTCTTCGGCCCGACGGTGACGGTGGGTCTCGGCGGGGTCTTGGTCGAGGTCCTGCACGACGCGGCGGTCCGCGTCCCGCCGTTCGGCGAGGACCAGGCCCGCGCGATGCTCACGGAACTGCGCGGGCACGCGCTGCTGGAAGGCGTACGGGGCGCACCCCCGGCCGACGTGGACGCCCTGGTGGAGGTCGTCCTGCGGATCCAGCGGATGGCGCTGGAACTCGGCGACGAACTCTCCGAGCTGGACGTCAACCCCCTGATGGTCCTCCCCCGCGGCCAGGGGGCGGTGGCCTTGGACGCCCTCGCCATCTGCCGCTGACCCGCCGCCGCCCGGGGCTCGGCCCCAGACCCCGCGCCTCGAACGCAGGCGAGGCTCAAAGATCGGGGCTCCGCCCCGGACCCCGCTCCTCAAACGCCGGAGGGGCTGAAAGATCCAGCCCCGCCGGCGTTTGAGGCGCGGGGGCTCGGGGGCGGAGCCCCCGCAACGGCGCCGCACCCACCCCCGAACGGGAGTCACCCATGAGCCGCATCCCCGAGGACGAAGTCCTCCACCGCACCGAGAGCAACGTCGCGTGGATCACCCTCAACCGCCCCGCGGCGATGAACGCCGTCACCTGGGACCAGCGCGAGCGCGTCATCGCGCTGCTGGGCGAGGCCTCCGCCGACCCGGCGGTGCGCGCCGTCGTCCTGACCGCCACCGGCAAGGGATTCTGCGCGGGCGCCGACCTCCGAGGCGGCGGCGCCCCCGCCGCCGAGCGGGTCGCCGGCGACGTGGCCCGCATGATCCGCCTCGGCGCGCAGCGCCTGATCACCGCGGTGCTGGACTGCGAGAAGCCCGTCCTCGCCGCCGTCAACGGCACGGCCGCCGGCATCGGCGCCCACCTCGCCCTCGCCTGCGACCTCGTCATCGCCGCCGAACCGGCCCGGTTCATCGAGGTGTTCGTCCGCCGGGGCCTGGTCCCCGACGGCGGCGGCGCGTACCTGCTGCCCCGACTCGTCGGCCCGCAGAAGGCCAAAGAGCTGATGTTCTTCGGCGACGCCCTCCCGGCGGCCGACGCCGAGCGCCTCGGCCTGGTCAACAAGGTGGTGCCGGCCGAGGAGCTGGAGGCGACCGCCCGCGCGTGGGCCGAGCGGCTCGCGCAGGGCCCCACCCGTGCCCTCGCCCTGACGAAGCAGCTGGTCAACGCCTCCCTGGACGGTGACCGGGCGACGGCCCTGGCCGCCGAGGCCACCGCTCAGGAGATCAACATGACCACGGCCGACGCGAACGAGGGCGTGGCGAGCTTCGTGGAGCGCCGCACGCCCAAGTACCTGGGCCGGTGAGCTACATCTGCGGGTTCGGCTTGAGCAGCGCGAACACCGCGCCGAAGGGGTCGGCCAGCCACGCGAGCCGCCCGACGTCCGGTACGTCCGCCGCCTCCATGACCACGGACCCGCCGTTCTTCTGCGCCTTCGCGATGGTGTCGTCGACGTCCGCCACGTGGAAGTACGGCACCCAGCGCGCCTTCTCCTCCCCGCCGCCCGCGCCCTCGCCGAGCGGCGCGACCCCGCCGAAGGAGGCGTCCTGCTGGTCCCCGTCGGCGGTGCTCAGGACGCGGTACGTCATCCCGGGGACCTCCATCTCGGCGTACCGCCACCCGAACAGCCCGGCGTAGAAGCCGATGTCCGCGACCGGGTCCGGCACGTGGAGCTCCGCCCACACCAGCGCGTTCTCCTCGGAGGCCACCTCGAACCCGGCGGTGTTCCCGGGCTGCCAGCAGGCGAACTCGGCGCCCTGCGGGTCGGTGAAGTGCGCGAGCCGGCCCTCCCCCATGACGTCCCCGGGCTCCATCCGGACCGTGCCGCCGCCGTCGCGGACGGCCGCGGCGGTGGCGTCGATGTCGGGGGTCATGAAGTGGTGCATCCAGGCGGACGTCGCCCCTTCCTCGGTGAGCGGTCCGAGCGCGGCGACCGTCTTCCCGTTCACCTGGAAGAAGCCGTAGCCGCCCGCCTCCGGCCCGGCGGAGGCGAAGTCCCAGCCGAAGACGGCGCCGTAGAAGGCGGCGGCCGCGGCCGTGTCGGGGCTGCCGAGGTCGAGCCAGTTGGGTGATCCGGTGCGGAAGTCGGTGCCGAGCATGGGGGTCCTCCCGGGAGTACGGCGGCGGTACGGGGTCGCTGCCACGATGCCGAGCCTCCACCCCCGGCCCGGTGTACGGACCCACGGGGGCGGGGGGTTTCACCCGTGTGGGGGTAACCCCGTGTGGGGGTAACAGGGCAGGGCGCCTCGCGGCAGGCCCCCGCTTCAGCTGCCGACCCGCTCCAGCGCCGGCAGGAACTGGTCGTAGAAGCTCACCTTGAGCCGCAGCGAGCGCTGCTCCGCCTCCTTGAAGCAGTCGGCGGTCGCCCCGCCGTCGCCGATCAACTGCCGCAGCCGGTTGCCCAGCCGGTCGGAGTGGCTGGTGGCCCGTATGTTCACGGTCTCCAGCGAGTTCTTCTTGGCATCGTGATAGTGGTGCGGGTAGTAGAAGCGCGAGTGGTTCTCGCCGTCACGCACCAGCAGGGGCTCCATGCGCTCCCACAGCCGCCCGTACTCGACGGAGACCAGGATCTCGCCCCAGAAGCGCAGGACCGTCAGCAGCCTGAGGTCTGCGTGGTCCTGGTCGCCCTCCTCGGCGATCAGGGCGAAGGTGTCCTCGATGGTCCGCTTCGTCGCCGCCGTCGGCCTCGAACGGACGAGGGCCGTCCGGGAGATCCCGAGCCGGTGCATGTCGTCCGTCATGTCCTCGCGGTGCGACGTGGTGTTCCCGCGGTCGTCCGGGTACTCCTCGCGCAGGATCATCCGGGCGATCCGCAGCCCCGCCTCGTCCTGCAAGAGGTCGATCGCCAGGTCGTAGGCCGGGGTGAAGGCGAGCGACAGGAAGCGCCGCTGGAGCAGGATCTCGGCGAACGCCTCCTCCGGGAGCCGCTCGATGTTCGCGAGCACCGGATGCCGCCTGTACTGCTCGATCAGTTCGTCCTCGAACCTGTCCAGTTCCCACACGGTCGTAGCCCTTCTCCGGATCACTGGATGACGTCGACGGATCTCATCGGGTCGCGCAGATCCACTTCGCTCCCGATCTCCCACAGGATGTTCAGCTCTTTCTGCACCTGGAGGCCCATCAGGGAGTCGCACCCGTCGATCTCGATCTGGGTGGACTCGATGGCGAGCTGCCCGTGCAGGAAGGAGCTGACCAGGTAGTGCTCGTCGGCCTTGTACACGGAGATCGACGGCAGGGAGTTGTAGACCCGCACCTTGAGCTTGCTCCGGAGCTCGCCCGGAAGGCGGCAGTGGATCCCGTGCAGGATGTCGAGGCTCGCGTTCACCGACACCGTGCGCCTCGTGCTGCGCAGCGCCTGGTCGCGCAGGTACACCACGTCGGACTTGGGGTGCACCAGCAGGATGCGCACCTCGACGTTCCGCTCGGTGACGGCCTTCTCCAGCTCTTCTTCCAGGCCTTCGAGGTTGGGTATCCAGGTCTGCAGGATGGCCACCTCGCGGCGGGCACCGTCCACGAGCCGTTTGAACTCCGCGGTGGGGAACACCGGGTGCACTCTCGTCACGCCCAGGTAGTGCTGGCGCCTGAGTTCGCCGGTGAGTCCGTCGAGCGTGAGGCCCGAGATCTGCGTGCTGATGCTGTCGAGCACCTTCAGGCGGTCGAACTCCATCAGGAGGAAGAGGGTGACCGTGCTGAGGATGAGCAGCGTGATCTTCGGGAGCGTGCCCCCGGGGGCCATCCTGTCGAGCCATCCGAGGACGTCGGCGAGCAGGACCAGGATGCCCGCGGTCGCCATCGCACCCAGTGAGATCCGTTCGGCCCGGTAGCGAAAACCGTTGCCCATGACCACCCCAGCCCCCGACGTCGTTGTCGTTGGCCAAGACCATACACACGGGCCCCCGCGCCCCCCTCATCGCCCCATCCCGCCTTGCTCACAAGGGAGTTCAAGCCACTGGCCGGATCGCGGAAGGCCGGTGGGGACCGGCGCGAAGGTCCGAGGTCAGCGCGATCCGGCAACGCGCCCGCGCCCGCCCCTTCCCATCTGACGCACCGTCAGCTTCAATCGTCGGTGTGATGGGACATGCAGGGATGGCGGCCACCGTCGTCCGATACCTCAGGTCAGTCGGCTCCCCCACCTCCGCCGCGGAGCGGGAACCCGAGCCCGTCGACGCCCTGCCGCGTCCGGACCTGCGCGCCGTCGGCGAGGACGAGCGCGCGCCGGTCAGCCCCGCCGAGTTCCGGGCCGTGCTCGGGAACTTCGCCAGCGGGGTCACCGTCATCACCGCGCCGCCCGGCGAGGACGAGGACGGCCCGGCCGGCTTCGCCTGCCAGTCCTTCGCCTCGCTGTCCCTCGACCCGCCCCTGGTCACCTTCATGGTCGCCCGTACGTCGACCACGTGGCCCCGGATCGCCCGCGCCGGGGTGTTCTGCGTGAACATCCTCGGAGCCGAGCAGGGCGAGCTGTGCCGGTCCTTCGCGGTCAGCGGCGCGGACAAGTTCGCCGGGGTGGGCCACACCCCCGCCCCCGTCACCGGATCCCCGCAGCTCGACGCCGTGCCCGCCTGGATCGACTGCCGGATCCAGGCCGTGCACACCGGCGGGGACCACCTCATCGTCGTGGGCCGGGTCGTCGCCATGGGCGCGGCCGGCGAGGGCGAGCCGCTCCTCTTCCACAAGGGCCGCTTCGGCCGCTTCAGCGACTGACCCGCCGGCGGCGACGCCTGGCACGTGATCACGCACGAGGGCGGCCGGGGGATCCCCGGCCGCCCCGCCACGGGCGCCCGCGGGGTCAGAAGGTGAGCACCCCGCGCGCCACCCGCCCGTGGTGGGCGTCGTCCACGGCCTTGGCGAAGTCCTCCACCGGGTAGACCTCCGTCACCAGCTCGTCCAGCAGCAGCCTGCCCTGCCGGTAGAGCTCGGCGTACAGCGCGATGTCATGCTGCGGGCGCGAGGACCCGTACCGGCAACCCATGATCGTCTTGTCCAGGTACATGGAGGAGACGAGGAAGGACGCCTCCTCCGTGAATCCGGGCACACCCAGCAGGACCGCCTGACCGTGCCGGTCCAGGAGGTCCACGGCCTGCCGGATCAGCCTGACGTTGCCCACGCACTCGAAGGCGTGGTCGGCGCCGGTCGGCAGGATCTCGCGCACGGCCGCCGAGGAGTCGGCCACGGCGGACGCGTCGATGAAGTGCGTGGCCCCGAACAGGCGGGCCACCGCCTCCTTCGCCGGGTTCGCGTCCACCGCGACGATCGTCGTGGCCCCCGCTATCCGGGCCCCTTGGAGCACGTTCAGCCCGATGCCGCCGGTGCCGATGACGACGACCGACTCGCCGCGGTCGACGCGGGCCCGGTTCAGCACCGCGCCCACTCCCGTGAGGACCCCGCAGCCGATGAGCGCCGCCGAGGTCAGCGGGATGCCGGCGGGGATCTTCACGGCCTGTACGGCCTTGACGATCGTGCGCTCCGCGAAGGCGGAGTTGGAGGCGAACTGGAACAGCGGCTTCCCGCCCCGCGAGAACGGCTGCCCGGGCATCCCGATCGCCTTGCGGCACATCGTCGGCCGGCCCCGGTCGCAGTCCGCGCACGCCCCGCAGTTGGCCAGGGTGGACAGCGACACGTGATCGCCGGGCGTCACGTGGGTGACCCCCGCGCCCACGGCCTCCACGATGCCCGCGCCCTCGTGCCCGAGCACCACCGGCGGCGGGAACGGGATCGTCCCGTCGATGACCGACAGGTCGCTGTGGCACAGCCCGGCCGCGCCGATCGCGACGAGCACCTCCCCCGGCCCCGGGTCCCGGATCTCCAGGTCGTCGACCACCTGGGCCTGCTTGCCGTCGAACACGACGCCTCTCACCTGGACTCCTTAGGCAGGCCGAGCACGCGCTCGGCGATGATGTTCCGCTGGATCTCGTCCGAGCCGCCGTAGATGGTGTCGGCGCGGGTGAACAGGAAGAGCCGCTGTTCCTCGTCGAGTCCGAGTTCGTACGGGAGCCCGGGCGCCCAGGCCGCCGGACCGGCGGTGGCCGCCGCACCGCGGACCTCCACCGCCAGCTCCCCGAGCCGCCGGTGCCAGCCGCCCCACAGCAGCTTGGCCACGCTGGGCGCGCCCGCGTCATCGGTGGCGCCGAGCGTGCGCAGGGCGTTCCACCGCATGGTGCGCAGCTCGGCCCACTGCCGTACGAGCCGGTCCCGCAGGACGGGATCCGCGGCGGCGGGAGCGGCGGCGCGGGCCGCGCCCGAGCCCGGCCCGTTCGCCGCACCCGCCCCGTTCGCGGTACCCGCCGCGTACGCCGCCAGCACCCGCTCCAGCTCGGCCGCGAAGCCGATCTGCTGCACCAGCGTCGAGACCCCGCGTTCCAGGGCGAGCAGGCCCATGGCCACCGTCCAGCCGTCGCCCTCCCCGCCGACGACCTCCGCCGCCACCGCCCCGTCGAAGAAGACCTCGTTGAACTCCGAGGTCCCCGACATCTGCCGGATCGGCCGTACCTCGACCCGCCCCGGCTGGTCCATCCGTACGAGCAGGAACGACAGCCCCCGGTGGCGCCGCGATCCGGGCTCGGTGCGGGCCAGGACGAAGCACCAGTCGGCGTCCCGGGCCAGGGAGGTCCAGATCTTCTGCCCGGTGACCCGGTAGAGCCCGTCGGCCGGGTCCCGTACCGCGGCCGTACGGATCCCCGCGAGGTCGGAGCCGGCCCCCGGCTCGCTGTAGCCCTGGCACCACAGCTCCTCGCCCCGCGCGATACCGGGCAGGAAGCGGTCGCGCTGCTCGCGGCTGCCGTACGCGATCAGCGTGGGCGCGAGGAGGTTCTCCCCGATGTGGCCGACCCGGCCGGGCGCGCGCAGCGCCGCGTACTCCTCGGCCCACACCACCTGTCCGGTCAGCGAAAGCCGCCGCTGCCCGTACGCCCCGGCCGGGGCCTCCCAGCCCTGGCCGATCCAGCCGCCGCGGCCCAGCTCGCGCTCCCACGCGCGCCGGGCCTCGACCCCCTCGTGTTCGCTGCCCGGCCCGCCGCGGCCGACGACCTGCGCGTACGGGCCCACGAGGTGCTCCGTCAGCCACGCCCGGGCGTGCCCGCGCAGCTCCTCGTCCTCGGCCCCGAAGCTGAAGTCCATCCCGCTCAGGCCCCCTACGCGTTGGGGCGGTCCTTGGCGGCCGCCGCCTTGGCCATGGCCTCCAGCTGCGCCAGCATCGGCATCGGGTCGGTGCCCACCGTCCCGGGCAGGAAGTCGGCGATCTTCTCCGGGGTCCAGGAGCCCTCGGCGTACCCGGCGCGCAGTTCGCGCGGCTGCGCCCAGACGGCGATCTTCGGGCCGGCGATCGTGTAGACCTGCCCGGTGATGTCCTCGGCCTTGGCGCGGTCGCTGAGCAGGTAGGTGACCAGTGCGGCCACGTCCTCGGGCTCGCCGATCTCCTTGAGCTCCATGGGGACGTTGGCCGACATGCGGGTACGGGCCACGGGTGCGACGGCGTTGGCCGTCACCCCGTACTTGGCGAGACCCAGTGCCGCGGACCGCACGAGGGAGATGATCCCGCCCTTGGCCGCGCTGTAGTTGGCCTGGGCGACCGAGCCCTGGTGGTTGCCGCTGGTGAAGCCGATCAGGGTGCCCGAGCCCTGCCTGCGCATGACGGCGGAGGCGGCGCGGAAGACGGTGAAGGTGCCCTTGAGGTGGGTGGCGACCACCGGGTCCCACTCCTCCTCGGACATGTTGAACAGCATCCGTTCGCGCAGGATGCCGGCCACGCACACGACGCCGTCGATGCGGCCGAACTCGGTGAGCGCGGTGTCCACGATGCGCTGGCCGCCCGCCATGGTGGAGATGTCGTCGGCGACGGCGACGGCCTCGCCGCCGGCGGCCTGGATCTCCTTCACCACGCCGTCGGCGACCTCGCTGGTCGGTTCGCCGCCCCCGATCCCCACGCCGTAGTCGTTGACGACGACCTTGGCGCCCTCGGCGGCCGCGGCGAGTGCCACGGCCCGCCCGATGCCCCGGCCGGCGCCGGTGACGGCGACGGCCTTGCCTGCCAAGAAGTTCCCCACGTCCGGCCCCTTCCCGCGTTTTCTGACGGACCGTTAGATTCTATGGGTAGTCAGATACGCCTGCACAAGACCTCGTTGCCGTCGTTGCCGTATCCACGCAAGGAGCTGTCGACGCCCATGACCCTGCCCGCCGCCTTCCACGACATCGCCAAGCGCGTCAACAACTGGGGACGATGGGGCGCCGACGACGAGATCGGCACCCTGAACCTGGTCACGGACGAGGTCGTCCGGGCCGCCGCGGCGGAGATCCGCAGCGGCCGCCGCATCCCCCTCGCCCTCCCCCTCAAAGAGGACGGGGTGCAGGTCGGCATGATCCCCGGCCGGATCAACCCGCTGCACACGATGGTGCAGATCAACCAGGAGATCTTCGGCCCGGGGACGGTGGCGTGCAGCGACGACGCCGTGAGCATGGGCCTCCAGGCGGGCACGCACTGGGACGCCCTCACCCACGTCTCGCACTCGGGGAAGATCTACAACGGCCGCCCGGCCGGCACCATCACCGCGCACGGCCGCGCCGAGTACAGCGGCATCGACAAGGCCGGCCCCATCGTCTCGCGCGGGGTCCTCCTGGACGTGGCCCGCGCGAAGGGCCTGGACCGGCTGGAGGGGGGCCGTGCGGTGACCCCGGAAGACCTGGCCGAGGCCGAGGAGTTCGGCGGGGTCACGGTCCGCCCGGGCGACATCGTCCTGGTCCGCACCGGCCAGATCCAGGTCTACCTGGCGGGCGACAAGCACGGCTACGGCTTCCCCTCGCCCGGCCTCTCGGTCCGCACCCCGGAGTGGTTCCACGCCCGGGACGTGGCGGCCGTCGCGAACGACACCCTCACCTTCGAGATCTTCCCGCCGGAGATCGACGACCTGTGGCTGCCGGTGCACGCCCTCGACCTGGTCGAGATGGGCATGCACCAGGGCCAGAACTGGAACCTCGAAAAGTTGTCCACAGCCTGTGCAGAAGAAAATCGGTACTCCTTCCTCCTCTCCGCGATGCCGGAACCCTTCGTCGGCGGTACGGGCACCCCGGTGGCCCCGGTGGCCGTCCTCTGAGCCCGGCGGGGCGGGTGGCGCCGGACCGGACGACCCCGGCCGCGCGCGGGCCGTGCGCAGTGGAACCATGAGGTGGACATGACGCGTCCCCGTACGCGCGCCACCCCCCGTCCCCCTTCCCCGCAGGAGAAGTCCGCATGGCCAACCCGTACCAGGTAACGCCGCCGCCGGCCCCCGGGCGCCGCTCGGGCGGCAACGTCGTCGCCGTCATCGTCCTCGCCGTGATCATCGTCGGCGGCTACTTCGCCTTGCAGACCCTCCGCAAGGACGACGGCAAGCCGTCGGCGTCCACCTCGGCTTCCCCCTCCGCCAAGCCCACGGCCAAGGACCCCGGTTCCCCAGAGTCCTCCTCCGACACCTCCAGCGCGTGGAAGGTCGGCGACTGCGGCGGCCCCGACCCGGCCAAGGCCCCCGACGGGTACAAGCGGACGGGCTGCTCCGACTCCGGGGCCACCTTCAAGGCCATCGACATCAAGGAGGCCAGCATCCTCCCGGGCGCGATCCAGTGCCCGCCCGGCACGGACCTGATGATCGACGTGAGCATCTCCTACGGCAGCTCCAAGTCGAGCGGCATCCCCACCAACACCGTCTGCGGCCGCAACCTGTCGAACGACCACCCCGGCGATGCGGGAGCCGGCGGCGGCCAGCTGGTGAAGGGCGACTGCGTGACCAACCAGGCCAAGGAGGTCGCCTGCGGCGGCTCCGGCGCCCAGAAGGTCCTGGGCCTCGTCAAGACGAAGTCCGAGTGCCCCTCCGGCACCACGGACCCGATCGAACTGACCATGGCCATCGGCCGCCCGTACGACGTCATCTGCACCGACGGCTGACCCCCGCCCCCGCGCAAGGCCGCCCACGAGGCGCCGACCCGCGGGGGCCGGGCCCGGCCCGCCCACCGAACCCGAAGGACCCGGTCCAGCGTGATCGTCACGTTCACCGTGCGCTCCGGCCAGGGGGAACCCAGCGCGTTCGACCGCGGGGACATCGTGTTCTCGGGCGAGCTGGGCGAGGCGAGTTCCGTCGGGCACGTGCCAGACCAGGGGATGATGCTCTTCCTGGCCGTACCCGACCTTCTCGATTCGCTCGTCGCGCTGCTGGGCCGGCGCTCCACCAGCGCGTCCTTCACCGGCATCGGTTCCGCGTACAGGCTCGACTTCCACACGAAGAAGCAGACGGTCACGGTGAAGGGGAGGTCCGGGCCGGTCGCGCAGGTGAGCCATGCCGAGCTCGCCGGGGCGGTGCTGTCCGCCGCGGAGGAGCTGGCGAGCCGACACCTCGCGCCGCCGCCCCCGGGAGATCCCGCCGCGGACGACTACGCCGCCGCCCTGAACCGATTCCGGGCGGCCGCGGTCCAGGCGGGCGCTCGGCGTCCGGGAGCGGGTGATGGGTGAGCCCTTCGCCGGTGGGGTGATGCGGGTGGCGGCGGCGCGCATGCACGCCCCGAGCGCGGCACGGCAGCCGCCACCCCGCGACCCGCACTCGTCAAGGCGTGCCCTTGGCGTCCCCTCGCGTCGAATCGCTCCACACCAGGGTGATCAAGTTGTGACGGATCGTCAACACCTCGTTAGAGGTACAAGCGCGGTTCCCGCGTCGGGGGGTGAACTTCCGACGGGCCGTCGGAGGCGCAGTCCGACGCCGCCTTCTCCGCACGGTCGATCTCGCACCAGATGCGTTTGCCCGCGCCCTCGCGCTGCCAGCCCCAGCGGTCCGCCAGGCCGTCCACCAGCTCCAGGCCGCGCCCGCCGGTGTCGTCCCCGGCCGCCCGCCGGCGGGCCGGCGCCCGGTCGCTCGCGTCGGCCACCTCGACCCGCACCCCGGGCCCCCCGAAGAGCATCCGCAGCACCGCCGGACAGCCCGTGTGCACGACCGCGTTGGTGACCAGCTCGGAGATCAGCAGGATCAGCGTCTCGGCGAGCGGCTCGTCATCCCCTATGCCCGACCCCGCCAACCGGGACCGGGCCCATCGGCGGGCCCGGCCGACCTCGGCTGGGTCCGCTCCTACCTCCAGCTGAACCTGAAGCACCTGCACCGCTCACACCATCCGAACCGGCGGACACTTCGCCTCGCGACAGGATGGGATCACCCACCGTGATCCCCTTGCGGAGCAGCATGGTTGACGTACAGTCACCACAACAAGCGCTTCGGGCATATTCCCGCGCGAAGGAGTGGGCGTGGTGCATACTGTGCGACGCTCGCGCCGCTCAACCGCTCGCATCTGTGGGAGCGTACCGGAGCATGCCCCCGACTCCGGTCCGTAACGGCGGGGGCGAAGGACACAAACCGATATCAACTCTCTGTAATCGGACATGCGTCCCGCATCGTTCCTCCCGTGCCCCGCGACGACCGCGAACGGCTAGGCCGCCGAGTCCAGCAGCTCCGCCGCCAGCAGCTCCTCCGCCTCCCCCGCCGTCCGCCACTGCTCGGCCCGCACCCACGCCCGTTTCAGGTGCAGGTGCACGTCCGCCTCCCACGTGAAGCCCATCCCGCCGTGCACCTGCAGGCAGTCCCGGGCGCCGCGCACCGCCGCCTCGTCCGCCAGCAGCTTGGCCGCCGCGACCTCCCCCGGATCGCCCGTCACCGCAGCCGCGTAGACCGCCGTACGGGCCACCTCCGCCCGCACCAGCATCCGCGCGCACAGGTGCTTGACCGCCTGGAACGCACCGATCGGCTGCCCGAACTGCTCCCGCTCGCCCGCGTACCGGACCGCCAGCTCCACCGTCCGCAGCGCGCTGCCGACCTGCAGCGCCGCCGTCAGCAGCGCACCCGCGGAGCGGTACTCCGACACGTCCCCGGGCGGCGACTCCACCCGGTGCAGCGGCGTCAGCGGGTCGACCGAGCGCACCGGTGAGCCCGCCGGCACCCCCGGCACCCCCAGCACCCCCGGTACCCCCGGCGCCCCCAGCACCGCGTCCGCCTCGCCCAGGTGCGCCACCAGAGCGCCCCCCAGGTCGAAGGCGGTCACCACCGCCGTCCCCGCCGCGGCCCCCGGGACCACCCCGGCGGCCAGGTGCGTGGCCACCAGCGGCCCTGGCAGCAGCGCCCGCCCGGCCTCCTCGAAGACGAGCACCGCCTCGGGGAGGCCGAGGCCGACCCCGCCGGCGGACTCGGGCAGCCGCAGCGCGAAGAAGCCCGCCTCGCCCAGCTCCCGCCACAGCCCGCGGTCCACGGCGACGCCCGTGTCCACCGAAGTGCGCAGCGCCTCGCGTCCGTACCGCCCCGCCAGCAGCTCCCGTACGCCCGCCCGCAGGTCCCGCTGTTCCTCGGTCGGCTGGAAGTGCACGCCCCTCACCGGCCCTTCGGGAGGCCGAGGATCCGCTCGGCGACGATGTTCTGCTGGATCTGCGAGGTTCCCGCCGCGATCGTGTACGAGAGCGAGGAGAGCCGGTCCAGGGTCCATTCCTCCTCCAGGGACAGGGAGGCGGCGCCCAGCACCTCCGCCGCCACCTCGTACAGCTCCTGCCGCGCGTGCGAGTAGGCGAGCTTGAAGACCGAGCCGCCGATGCCGGGGACCCCGCCGGAGCCCTCCGACTCACTGACGTTCCACTGGGTGAGCCGCCACAGCGCGCCGAACTCCCCGTACAGCCGCCCCAGCCTGCGCCGCAGCACCGGATCGTCCCAGCGGCCGTTCGCCTTCGCCGTGCGGGCCAGCTCGCCCAGGGTCCGGCGGCAGGCGACGACCTCGCCGACGAAGGCGGTGCCCCGCTCGAAGGAGAGGGTGACCATGGTGACGCGCCAGCCGTCGTTCTCGGCCCCGACCCGGTTCGCGACCGGGATCCGCACCTCGTCGAGGAACATCTCCGCGAACTCGGTCGACCCGGCGAGCGTGCGCAGCGGCCGTACGGTGACCCCCGGCGCGTCCATCGGCATGGCCAGCCAGGAGATCCCCCGGTGCTTGGGGGCCTCGGGGTCCGTCCGCACCAGCAGCTCGCACCAGTCGGCGACCTCCGCGTGCGAGGTCCAGATCTTCGACCCGGTGACCACGTAGTCGTCGCCGTCGCGGACCGCCCGCGTGCGCAGGGAGGCGAGGTCCGAGCCCGCGTCCGGCTCGCTGAACCCCTGGCACCACACCTCGTCGCCGCGCAGCACGGGCGGCAGCCAGCGCGCCCGCTGCCCGGCGCTGCCCTCGGCGGCGATCGTCGGGCCGGCGTGCAGCAGCCCGACGAAGTTCGCGCCGACGTACGGGGCCCCGGCGCGCTCCGTCTCCTCCAGGAAGATCAGGTGCTGGGTCGGGGTGGCCCCGCGGCCGCCGGCGTCCACCGGCCAGTGCAGGCCCGCGTACCCGGCCTCGTACAGCCTGCGCTGCCAGCCGAGGTCGTACGCCCGCCGTCCGGGCCAGTCGTCCGGGGACGGCTTGGCGGGCAGCTCGGGCAGCACCTTGCCGAGCCATGCGCGCAGCCGTGCCCGGAAGTCCTCTTCCTCCTCCGTGCAGGTCAGATCCATCAGACGAGGTCCAGGCCGAGCATGCGGATGGCGTTGCCGCGCATCAGCTTGTGGATCGTCAGCTCGTCGAGCCCCTTCACGTGGTCGAGGGCGACCTCCTTGGTGTGCGGGAAGGTCGAGTCCACGTGCGGGTAGTCGGTCTCGAAGGTGGCGTTGTCGCGTCCGACGACGTCGATCGAGGCGATCCCGTGCTTGTCGCGGAAGAAGCAGCAGAAGATCTGCCGGTAGTAGTAGGTGGACGGCGGCTCGGGGATCAGGTCGCGGACCCCGCCCCAGGCCCGGTGCTCCTCCCAGACGTCGTCGGCGCGCTCCAGGGCGTACGGGATCCAGCCCATCTGGCCCTCGCTGTAGGCGAGCTTGAGCGTCGGGAACTTCACCAGGACGCCGCTGAAGAGGAAGTCCATCATCGAGGCCATGGCGTTGTTGAAGCTGAGCGAGGCCTGGACGGCGGGCGGCGCGTCGGGGGACGCGGCGGGCATCTGGGAGCTGGACCCGATGTGCATGTTGACGACCGTGCCGGTCTCCTGGCAGACGGCGAAGAAGGGGTCCCAGTAGCCGGAGTGGATGGACGGCAGGCCCAGGTGGGTGGGGATCTCGGAGAAGGTCACGGCGCGCACCCCGCGGGCGGCGTTGCGCCGGATCTCCGCGACCGCCAGGTCGATGTCCCAGAGCGGGATGATGCACAGCGGGATCAGCCGGCCGCCGCTGTCGCCGCACCACTCCTCGACCATCCAGTCGTTGTACGCGCGCACGCAGGCGAGGGCCACCTCCTTGTCGTGGGCCTCGGCGAAGGTCTGCCCGCAGAAGCGCGGGAAGGTGGGGAAGCACAGCGAGGCCTCGACGTGGTTGAGGTCCATGTCGGCGAGGCGCGCCTTCGGGTCCCAGCAGCCGCGGCGCATCTCCTCCCGGGTGATCCCCTCCAGGGTCATGTCGTCGCGGTCGAAGCCGACGGCGGCGATGTTGCGCTTGTACGGGAACTTCAGGTCCTCGTAGATCCACCAGTCGGTCGGCGGGCCGTCGGGATCCATGGTGATCACGTACTTGCCGCCCGTGTACGCCAGCTCGCCGATGCCGGCGGTGAGCGCCTTGGGTCCCCGGTCGCGGTACTTGGCGGGCAGCCAGACGTCGAAGAGGTGTGCGGGTTCGATCACGTGGTCGTCGACGCTGATGATCCGAGGCAGTTCCAGTCCCATGGCCGTCTCCCCAATCCGATGCCAATCTGATGGATCGTCAGAAACAAGCTAGCCCCGCCACCCCTGGACCGACAAGCGCCGGAGCCCTACGCTCTGCGCTTGATCTGACTATCCGTCAGCTATGGAGAGGTCTGGGATGACGGACACCGCGACCGCGACAGAACTGAGCCGCTCCCGCACCCTGTGGGAACTGATCACCCGCCGGGCCGCAGTGACCCCGGACGCCACCGTCCTGATCGAGGCGGCCGAGGACCCGGCGCACGACCGCCGGCTGACCTTCGGGGAACTGCGCGACCGCTCCGAACGCGTCGCCGCCGGCCTCCACGGCATGGGCGTCCGCCCCGGCACGGTCGTCGCCTGGCAGCTCCCCACCCGCATCGAGACCGTCCTGCTCTCCGTCGCCCTCGCCCGGATCGGCGCCGTCCAGAGCCCCGTCATCCCCTTCTACCGCGACCGCGAGGTCGGCTTCGCGCTCCGCGGGTCCAAGGCCGGGTTCTTCGCCGTCCCCGGGGTCTGGCGCGGCTTCGACCACCCCGCAATGGCCCGGCGGCTCGGCGCCCGCGGCGTCTTCGAGGCCTACGCGGACCTCCCGGACGGCGACCCCTACGCCCTCCCCGCGCCACCCGCCTCCGGCACGGACGTCCGGTGGATCTACTGGACCTCCGGCACCACCTCCGACCCCAAGGGCGTCCTGCACACCGACCGCTCCCTCATCGCGGGCGGATCCTGCCTCGCGCACGCCCTGCGCCCGGATCCGTACGACGTCGGCTCGATGGCCTTCCCGTACGCCCACATAGGCGGCCCGGACTACCTGGTGATGCTGCTCCTGTACGGCTTCCCCGCGGTCCTCTTCGAGAAGTTCGCGATGCCCGACGCGCTGGACGGCTACCGCCGCCACGGGGTCACGGTGGCCGGCGGATCGACCGCCTTCTACTCGATGTTCCTGACCGAGCAGCGCAAGGACCCCTCGTCGAAGCTCATCCCCACCCTCCGTCTCCTCGCCGGCGGCGGCGCCCCGAAGCCGCCGGAGATCTACCACGCCGTCGTCCGCGAGATGGGCTGCCAGCTGACCCACGGCTACGGCATGACCGAGGTCCCGATGATCACCATGGGCGCCCCGGACGACACCCCCGACCACCTGGCGACCACGGAGGGCCGCCCCCCGGCGGGCATGTCCATCCGCATCACCACCCCGGACGGCACCCCGCTCCCCCCGAACACGGACGGCGAGGTCCGGCTCCGGGGCGAGGCCGTCTGCCAGGGCTACCTGAACCGCGACCAGTCGACGGAGGTCTTCGACGCCGACGGCTACCTGATCACGGGCGACCTCGGCCACCTGACCCAAGACGGCTACCTGGTCCTCACGGGCCGCAGCAAGGACGTCATCATCCGCAAGGGCGAGAACATCTCCGCGAAGGAGATCGAGGACCTCCTCCACCGCCTCCCCGGCGTCGCGGACGTCGCGGTCATCGGCCTCCCGGACCCGGCCCGCGGCGAACGCGTCTGCGCCGTCGTGGAACAACCCCCGGGGGCGGCCCCTTTGACCCTCCCCCAGCTGACGGCGTACCTCCGCGCGGAAGGCCTGGCCACCCACAAGCTCCCGGAACAGCTGGAGCTCCTGGACTCCCTCCCCCGCAACGAGGCCCTGCGCAAGATCCTCAAGTACAAACTCCGCGAACGCTACGCCTGAGTCCGGCGGCCGCGCACCGGCTCACCCGCGGACGAGATCCCGCCGCCGAGCCCCCGCCCTCAGAGGGAACCGGCCCGTCGGAGTGGCGCCCACCCCTGACCCCGACCAGCAGGCCTTCTGCCCCCGCCCCACCGCCGAGAGGGCGGGTGGGCAACCACCGCACGCGAGCGGAGGGCCAGAGGGCGAAAACCCCGCACGCGTGGGCTCCGTATCCACCGCGCGGGAGTCACGCCCACCAAGCCCGGCCCCTACAGCCTGCTCAGCGATGCCGCCGCGAAGAGGACGTCGCGGATCGCCTCGCGGTCGCCGTGCTGGCCCACCGCCGCCTCCTGCGGGGAGATGTGGCCGGCCGCCAGCTGGCAGAACTCGATGCCGTCCAGGGCGATCTCCGCCACCGTGCGCTCCGGCGACGGCTTCGCCCCCGGCGAGTCCAAGGCGATGTCCCAGCCGCCGCCACCCGCGCCCTCGATCTCCAGGTGCAGGGTCCGGCCCGGGCGCGCCCGCCGCGACCAGGCCCCGCGCCGGGGCCGCCAGACCCGTGCGCCGCCGCTGCGCCAGCGCACCCGGCAGGAGCCGAGCCGCCAGGTCGATCATCCCGTGCAGGTGCGGCCCGGACGGCGGCTCGTACGGGTAGTCCACCGCCTCCGCGATGTCCCACGCGTGCACCCAGCACTCGAAGGCCCGCTCCAGGAACGCGTCCCCGAGCGGCAGCGCGAAGTTCCCGTAGTCCACGGCCAGCTCGGCGATGCCCCGGCCGGCGAAGGACACCGTACGCACCAGCGTGTGCCCCTGCTCCCGCCACGGATCGCGGACCTGCCGCGTCGTCGGGTACGCCGACGCGTTCCAGAAGTGCTCCGTCCGCGCGGTCGGGCCGCCCGGCGGCGCGTCCGGACCCAGCGGGTCGTCCAGCCCCAGCGCGTTGGCGATCAGCCCGTCCACCGTCATCAGATGGCCGATGACCCCCGCCACCGTCGTCCGCTGCGAGCGGCGCCGCTCCTCCTCGAACCACTTCAGCCGCACCGGGGTGTGCCACTCGGAGTCCCCGAAGTCCTGCAGCAGCGCGTCGAGCCGCGCGGTCTCGGTGTCGTACGGGCTCGCCCACACCGGAACCGGGATGCGCGCCGGCCGCTTGCCAAGGCAGTCCTCCAGGACCCGCGAGCGCAGCAGCGGTTTCAGGTCGAGGGGCTCCTCCGGGTGCAGCAGCCCCACCGCGTCGCGCAGCCGCAACGCCTCCTCCGCGCACGGTGCGCACTCGGTGAGGTGGTCCTCGACCGCCTGCGTCTCCTCGGCGGAGCAGGCCGCCAGCGCCCACGCGCCGAGCAGGGACTTCAGCACGGCGTGCGAGGGCGGCGCCACCGGCTCCGGGAACGGCTCGGGCACGGGTTCCGGCACCGGCCTCGGCGTGCGCGGCGGCTGCGGCGCGTACCCCGGGTGCAGGTCGTCGGCGGCTCCGCGCGGACCCGGTATCCACGCCCGGCCGCCGGGACGCTCGTATCCGTCGTCGGGCGACTCGGCAGGGCCGTTCATCGGGGCGTTCCGTATCCGGACTGGGCGGTGTCCTCCTGCGGGAGGGCGTTGGCGGTCGACAGCAGCTGGAGGCCGAGCCGCAGCCGGCGGCGCGCCTCGTCCTCGCTGATCTGCAGGTCGGCGGCGGCCTGTCGGTAGTCGCGCCGCTGGAAGTACGCGAGTTCGAGCGCGGCGCGCAGCGGCGCGGGCATGGAGGTGACGATGTAGTCCGCGCGGGCGGCCGCGTTGGCGCTGCGCACCTTCTGCTCCAGCTCCTCGCGGGAGCCCCGGCCCAGTTCGGCCTGGCGCAGCCGGGCCACCGCCTGGCCCTGGGTGATCCGGGCGACCCAGGAGCGCATGGAGCCCTGCTTGGGGTCGTAGGCGTCCGGGTTCTCCCAGATGTAGCCGAAGACCTCGCGGGTGATCCGGTCCGCCGCCTTCTCGTCGCCCAGCACCCGGTGCGCCAGGCTGTGCACGAGCGAGGCGAAGCGGTCGTACAGCTCTCCGAGCGCGGCGGCCTCGCCGCGGGCCAGGCGTTGCTGCATGCGGCGGTCCCAGCGCGGTGGTACGTCCTTCGGCATAAGTGCCCCCAGCCGTGTGTCGACCCAACGAATGTAGTGGGCACATGGCGGTTCGCGCCCGTTTTGAGAGAAGCTCACCCTCGAAGTGCGCCCTCCGTGATAGGGGCGTGGCAGGGCGTGAACGGTGGTGCCGCCGACCGCACATGGGGACAGGTGTACGCGCCCCACTGCGCTCCCCGTGCGCGGGTTCGATGCGGCAGCCTCCTTGACCACTTCGCTTAACGCGCTGGCCACGTAGGCCTTACGCTCCTGCCTTGTCTTGAACTGAACCCCATCGCATACGTGAAGGCGGAACGCCGAACATGGACAGCGCAGAATACGAGCGCAAGATCGCCGCCCGATTCGCCACTTTCGACCAGGACGGGTCCGGGTACATCGACCGGGAGGACTTCAGCACGGCCGCGAAGGCCGTCCTGGCCGAATTCGATACCGCCGCCCGGTCGGACCGGGGCCAGGCCGTCTTCGCGGGGGCGGAGGCGTTCTGGCAGGGGATGGCCGGCATCGCGGACGTCGACGGGGACCAGCGGGTGTCCCGCGAGGAGTTCATCACCGGGGCGGCGAAGCGGCTGCGGGACAACCCGGAGCGGTTCGCGGAGATCGCGCGGCCGTTCCTGCGGGCCGTGATCGCGGTGGCGGACGAGGACGGCGCGGGGGCCACCCCGCAGGCCGCCGCCCGCGTCCTGCGCGTCCTCGGCACCCCGCCCGACCTGGCCCCCCAGCTGGCCACCGCCCTCGACGCCGACGGCGACGGCCGCATCTCGGAGGACGAGATCCTGGCGGCGTTCGCGTCGTACTGCGGGGTGGAAGCCCCTGACGCCTGACGCCTGCGGCGGGCCGCGCAGTCAACGACCAGGCCAGGCGGCCTACCCGGCACCGTCCAGCCCGCCCGGCACAACCCGCTGCGCCGGCACACCCCAGCCTCGTCGGCACACCCCAGCCCCGCCGGCGTTTGAGGCGCGGGGTCCGGAGCCGAGCCCCGATCCTCCGGCCTGGCCGCACCATTCAGCCCCGCCGGCGTTTGAGGCGCGGGGGTCTGGGGGCGGCGCCCCCAGCGGCCGGGCCGCACCGGCCCGACCGCGTCTCGCACCGGTATCCGGCCCCTGCGGCCCGGCCTCCTGGGACGCCGCCCCAGACCCCGCTCCTCAAACGCCGGAGGGGCTGGATGGCGCGGCCAGGCCGGATGGGTGCGGCCCCGGCGAAGCTGGATTTGCGCCGCCCCGGAGGGGCTGAACGGTGCGGCCGGGCCGGAGGGGTGGTTACGCGAAGACGACCGTGCGGGAGCCGTTCAGGAGGACGCGGTGCTCGCTGTGCCACTTCACCGCGCGCGCGAGCGCCTGGCACTCCACGTCCCGCCCCACCGCCACCAGCTGGTCCGGGGTCACCTCGTGGCCCACCCGCTCGACCTCCTGCTCGATGATCGGCCCCTCGTCGAGGTCCGCCGTCACGTAGTGCGCGGTCGCGCCGATCAGCTTCACACCGCGCGCGTGCGCCTGGTGGTACGGCTTCGCGCCCTTGAAGCTCGGCAGGAACGAGTGGTGGATGTTGATGATCCGCCCGCTCAGCTCCTTGCACAGGGTGTCCGACAGCACCTGCATGTACCGCGCCAGCACCACCAGCTCGACGTTCTCCGCGCGCACGAGCTCCAGCAGCTGCGCCTCCGCCGCCGCCTTCGTCTCCTTCGTCACCGGGATGTGCACGAACGGGACCTCGTACGAGGCGACCAGCTCGGCGAAGTCGGTGTGGTTGGAGACCACGGCCGCGATCTCGACCGGCAGGGCGCCGATGCTCGATCGGAACAGCAGGTCGTTCAGGCAGTGGCCGAACTTCGACACCATGAGGACGATCCGCATCCGCTCCTCGGAGCGGTGGATCTGCCAGTCCATCTTGAACGAGTCGCCGATCGCGGCGAAGCTGGCGCGCAGCTTCTCGACGGTCACCGCGGGCTCGGCCTCGAAGTGCACCCGCATGAAGAAGAGTCCGGTCTCCCGGTCTCCGAACTGCTGGCTGTCCACGATGTTGCAGCCGGTCATGAAGAGGTAGCTCGACACGGCGTGCACGATGCCCTGCTTGTCGGGGCAGGACACGGTCAGGACGTACTGGGGCTGGGGCTGGGCCGGGGCCTCGTTGTGCGGGTCGCTCATGACCGCACAGCCTTTCACACCGCGCGGGTGAGGATCCTCAACACTTCCAGCGACGTCGGCCGGACGTCCGGGTCGTCCCCGTCCGCCTCCGCGAGCCGTACGTGCGCCTCGCGGGCGGCACGTACCGCCTCGGGCCACGCGTGGTGCTCCAGGTAGGCGGAGACCGGGGCGTCGGGCCCGACCTGGTGGAGGATGCGGAGCACCCGCAGCACCGCGAGGTCGACGAGGGCGGCCTCCTGCGAGTCGCGGAAGATCGTGCCGACGTACTTCTCGGCCGACCAGCTGTCGAGCCAGGTGTCCTCGACGAGCCGGTACACGGCGTCCGTGACGTCGCCGTACCCATCGGTGCCGGTCAGCCAGGTGTCCTCGTGGAAGGCCGGGTCGGAGAGCATGTGCAGCGCCGAGCGCACGTTGCCGCGCCAGCGCCACCACGGCATGTCATTGAGGGGCATGCCGCCCATGGTGGAGGAGCGGCCACCGCGGCGGGAAGAGTTCTTCGAACCTTGGGCGAATGTCACGCTTTCGATCGTACGTTCCGGTTGAACGCGATCTTCAGGCGCCTGCGACGGAGAGCGCGCCCCCCTAATTCACCTGGGCGTCACCGAATGTTGTGTCCATCTCACTCGACAGTTACCTGTGGGGCGGAATGGTGCATGGACATGACCATCTCGCGACGCGCAACATCCCTGTCCCGCACCTTCGTGGCCACGGCGATGGGTGCTTGTCTCGTCGCCGGATGCGGGGCGCTCCCCGGAGGCCCGGGGGGCTCCGGGGGGACCATCACGGTCATGACCTTCGCGCCGGAGGGCACCAAGGCGACCAACATGCCGGGGATGACCGGCATGGCGAAGGCGTACGAACGCTGGGTGAATTCCACGGGCGGGATCAACGGGCACAAACTGCGCGTACTGACCTGCAACGAGAAGAACACACCCACCGGCGCCGCCGACTGCGCCCGCAAGGCGGTCGCCGAGAAGGCCGTCGCCGTCGTCGGCTCGTACAGCCAGCACGGACGCGCCTTCATGGCCCCGCTGGAGGCGGAGGGCATCCCCTTCATCGGCGGCTACGGGGTCTCCTCCGAGGAGTTCCAGTCCCCGCTCTCCTACCCGGTCAACGGCGGCCAGCCCGTCCTGATCGCTGGCGCCGGCCACCAGCTGAGCCGCGCCTGCGCCCAGGTCGCCCTCGTCCGCCCCGACACCCTCGCCGGCGACACCCTGCCGGTCCTGCTCAACGCCGGGCTGCGGGCCAACAAGATGGCCGACGCCGCCGACATCCGGGCCGCCGAGGACTCCGCGGACTTCGGGCCGCAGGCCCGGGAGGCGCTCGCGCACACCACCGGCACCGGCACCGGCACCGGCACCGGCACCGGCAAGGAGAAGGAAAAGGAGAAGGGCTGCGTCACCGCCGTCCTCGGTGAGCGCACCGAGACCTTCTTCGACGCCTTCCGCCGGACCGAGGCGCAGCGCAAGAAGCCGCAGATCTCCTCCGTCCTGGGCAGCGTCAGCCAGTCCCTGGTGGACCGCACCGGCGGCAAGGAGAGCCCCTTCGAGGGCGCCTACGTCACCAGCTGGCACCCGGTGGGCTCCGATCCGCTCTGGACGCCGATGCGGAACGTGGTCGCCGAGCACGCCTTCGGCGACGACAACGTCGACCCCGACGACAGCGGGGCGCAGACCACCTGGATCGCGTACACCGTGCTGAGCGAGATCGTGAAGCGCTTCAAGGACGACGAGAGCATCACCGCCCGCCTGGTCAAGCGGGCGCTGAACGAGTCCCAGCCCGTCAAGACCGGCGGCCTCACCCCGGACCTGAGCTGGCGCTACCAGGACATGCGCGCCGTCGCCGGCTTCCCCCGCATCGTCAACGGCCAGGTCACCTTCCAGATCGTCCAGGCCGGACGGCTCGTGGCGCAGCCCGGCGAGCCGCCCCTCGACATGACCCCGACCCTGGTGCAGGCGCCCCGGACGGCCTGATGCTCAGAGCTGGGACTTGTCCCGCTTGGTGAGGCCGTACTTGGCCGCGATCGTGTTCCACATGGTCGCGGCCGACTCCTTGGCCTTGGTCGCCTCGCCGCTCGACTTGTTGGCCTCGGCTGCGTTCTTGGTCGACTTGGCCTTGCCGTCCTTGCACTTGTCGGCGTCCACGTCGTCCGCCCAGGCGGCGTAGCTGTCGTCGGCGTCCGCGGAGGACTGCCAGGCCTTGGTGAGGGCCGCGGTCAGCTTGGCGTTGTCCGGGAGCTTGTCCAGCTTCAGCTCCTGGAGGCGCGTGACGAGTTCCTCGCGCTGGCGGGCCGCGTCGCGCAGGTCGGCCGCCGCCTGGCCGAGGTTGCTGCAGCCCTTGATGTCCTCGACGGCCTTGATCACCGAGGCCCGGCTGTCGTTGCTGTCCGCGAGGAGCTTGTCCAGCTGGACGGCCTGCGGGCGGGCCGGGTCGACGGGAGCCTCGCCGCCGGGGGCGGCGGAGGCGCCGCTGGCGGCCGGCGCGGCCGGCACCGCGCCGGGGTCGTTGTTCTGCGGCTTGTCGTCGCTGAGCAGCGAGCCGACGCCGAGCCCGACCACCGCCAAGCCGATGACCACGGCGGCGATGACGGCGGGCGAGACCCTGCGGGGTGCCTCCGGCGCCGGGGGCGGGGGCGGGGGCGGGGCGTACTGCTGCTGCGGGTGGGGCTGCACGGGAGGTACGGGGCGCTGCGCGCGCGGCGGGTACGGGCGCGGCGGCGGCTGGCGCAGCACGGGCTCCTGGACGGGCGGCAGGTGCTGGGTGTGCCCGGCGGAGCCGTCATCGCCGCGGAACAGCCCGTCGAACCCCTCGACGCCGCGGTCGCGGTCGGCGGACCCCGGCGGCACGGGCGGAATGTACTGCGTCGCGGCCTCGCCGTACGCGGGAGCCGCTGGCACGGGCGGAATGTACTGCGTCGCCGCCTCGCCGTGCGCGGGAGCCGCCGGCACGGGCGGAATGTACTGCGTCGCCGCCTCGTCGTGCGCGGAGGCGGCCGGCACGGGCGGAATGTACTGCGTCGCGGCCTCGTCGCGCGCGGGAGCCGCCGGCACGGGCGGAATGTACTGGGTCGCGGCCTCGGGCAGCGGCGGGTACCCGTAGCCGTGCGGCTCCCCCGGCCCCTCGTAGCCGGGCCCGAGCACGTGCCCCGGTGCCGGTGCCGCGTGCGGGTACCCGTACGCGGGCCCGGGCTGCGGCTGCTCCGGGTACACCGGATACCCGGACGCCTCGTCCGGACCCCACGGGGCACCCGGCTGGGGGGCGCCCCCTTGTCCGCTCTGCGCCACCGGGACTCCTTCTCCGACTCGCCCGACCCTACGGAACCGTCGGTCACGCTACCCGGTCACGCACCGCCGCACCCAGCCTCGCCAGGGTTTGCCCCCGGTACCCGACCCGAACCCCCGCCCCTTCCCACCCCGCCACCACCATCCAGCACAGCCCGGCACCATCCGGCGCACCGCGCCACCATCCGGCGCGGCCCACCACCATCCGGTGCCGCCGGCACCATCCAGGCCGCCCGGGCACAACCCAGCCCCGCCGACGATTGAGGCCCAGGGCTTTGGGCGCAGCCCGCACAACCCAGCCCCGCACGGCGTTTGAGGCGCAGGGCCCCGGGCGCAGCCCCGCACAACCCAGCCCCGCCGGCGTTTGAGGCGCGGGGTCCGGGGCGGAGCCCCAATCTGTGACCGGACCGTGGGCCGGGGGCGGGCCCGTTGCGGGGGCGCCGCCCCGACCCCCGCGCCTCGAACGCCGGCGAGGCCGAAGTGGTGCGGGCGAGGCTGGGATGGGCGACGGCAGCGCCGGCATGTGCGGGCTGCTGCGCTGGAGCGTCAGGCGACCCTGGCTTCCAGGCGGGCCCCGAACTCCCGTACCGCCGCCTCCTCCCGGTACGGCTCCAGCCTCGTCCTGAAGTCCTCCAGGTACTCCGCCCCCCGGTTCGACCGCAGCCCCTCCAACAGTTCCGCCGCCTTCGTCGCGGTCTGGCAGGCCTGTTCCACCTCGCGCTGCTGGACCTGCGCCGCCGCCAGCAGCAGCAGCCCGATGGCCCGGCGCCGCGCCTTGCCCGCCGGGAGGCCCCGCAGGGCCTCCTCCGCCCGCTTGCCCGCGGCTTCGGCCTGGCCCAGGTCCCGGTGGCAGTGCGCCAGCTCGTCCGCGAGGTACGCCTCGTCGAAGTGCCGGATCCACACCGGGTCGTCGCCCGACTCCGGTTCCGCCCGCTCCAGCGCGCCGACCGCCCGCGCCGACAGCACCGCCGTGGCCCGGGTGTCCCCCAGCAGCGCGTGCCCGCGCGCCTCGGCGGCGTAGAACATGGCCTCGACGCGCGGGGTGACCTGCCCCCGCGTGCCCTCCTGGGCGGCCCGCGCCAGCTGCGCGATCTCGCGCGGGTTGCCCAGTTCGGCGGCGAGGTGGCTCATGGACGCGGCCAGCACGTACCCGCCGTACGCCCGGTCGCCGGCCGCCTGGGCCAGCCGTAGCGCCTGGATGTAGTACCGCTGCGCCAGGCCCGGCTGGCCGGTGTCCACCGCCATGTAGCCCGCCAGCTCCGTCAGCCGGGCGACGGCGGCGAACAGCGACCGCCCCACCGGCTCCCGGTAGGAACCGCCGATCAGCCCGGACACCACCGAGTTGAGGTAGTGCACGACCACCGGCCGGACGTGCCCGCTGCCGAAGCGGTGGTCGAGGTCCTTGAGCGCCTCGGTGGTGGCCCGTACCGCCTCGACGTCGGGCATGCCGACCCGCGAGCCGCCGCTGCGGGCCACCTGGGTGTCCGCCCCGGTGATCAGCCAGTCACGGCTCGGCTCGACGAGCGCGGAGGCCGCCACGCTCGAACCCGCCAGGAAGTCGCGGCGGCCGACGTCGCTGCGCCACAGCTCGCAGACCTGCTCGATCGCGCCGATGACGGTCGGCGAGAACTGGAGGCCGACGCCGGAGGCGAGGTTCTTGCCGTTGGCCATGCCGATCTCGTCGATGGTGACGGTCCGGCCGAGCTTGCGCCCGATCGCCTCGGCGATGATTCCGGGTGCCCGGCCGCGTGGCTGCTGGCCGCGCAGCCAACGGGCCACGGAGGTCTTGTCGTAGCGGAGATCGAGGCCGTGCTCCGCCCCGCACATGTTCACGCGCCGGGCGAGCCCGGCATTGGAGCACCCGGCTTCCTGGATGAGCGCCTGCAGCCGTTCGTTCGGCTGGCGGGCGACGAGAGGCCTGGCTGCCATGAAAACCCCCTGCTGACCGCGGGTGATCCGTTGGAATGATCACTTCCCGCCTGATGTGCGGAGAATCTTCCGCTCTGCGTCGTGTCGCTACCCAACTCCAGCGCCCCGGCCTCCTACGCGCCCCCACGCGTGCATCAGTGCGCCCCGTATGCAGGATCGATGCTCCTTCCACCCGCTGGTTTACGCCCGTAACCCCGGGTGACCCGGGGAGTTGTGATGGGCGTGGAAGAGACCATCGGAGTCACGGAGACCGCACCCATCCCCAAGCAGCGCGGCGAACTGCTGCTGGACCATGCCGTGCGGTACGCGGAAGAACGGCACTGGGACGTCTTCGCCGGCACCTGGCTGGAGCCCGGCGACGGCCGGGAGCTGTGCTCCTGCGGAGCGGCGGACTGCCCCGCGCCCGGCGCCCACCCGGCGGTGGAGGACTGGGCGGCCCAGGCCACGGGCAGCGCGGTCCAGGTCCGACGGGTCTGGGCGAAGCACCCGGGGGCCTCGATCCTGCTGCCGACGGGCCGGACGTTCGACGCGCTGGACGTGCCGGAGTCGGCCGGCTTCCTGGCGCTGGCACGGCTGGAGCGAATGCAGCGCACGCTCGGGCCGGTCACCCTGACGCCCGACCACCGGATGCTGTTCTTCGTCCTGCCGGGCGCCGGCGTCAAGGTCGCCGACCTCGTACGGAAGCTGGGCTGGTCGCCGACCGGCATCGACCTGGTGGCGCGCGGCGAGGGCGAGTACGTGGCCGCGCCGCCCACCCGTTTCGGCGGCCGCGGCGCGGTCCAGTGGGCCCGGCGGCCCACTCCGGCGAACCGGTGGCTGCCGGACACGGAGGAGCTGATCGACGCGCTGGCGTACGCGTGCGGGAGCGAGGCGGCGGCGGACCGCAAGCGTCGCCAGGCCTGACGTGAAGTTCATGATCGGAAAGTCATGACATAAGTAACTGCTCGGGCCTCTCCCCCTCCTCCTATGGTGAGGAAGGAACGACCAACGGGGACGCAAGAGAGGCAGGCGCATGCCGGACCAGGGCGATGCGACGGGTGGAACGTACGGGACGGGTGGCGCGGGAACCGCGCCGTCCGCCGTGCGGGTGGAAGGTCTGTGGAAGCGCTTCGGCGAGCAGGTGGCCGTGGCCGGGATCGATCTGGAGCTGCCCGCGGGCCAGTTCATCGGTCTGGTGGGCCCGAACGGCGCGGGCAAGACGACCACGCTGTCGATGGTGACCGGGCTGCTGCGCCCGGACATGGGGCGGGTGCTCGTCGCGGGGCACGACGTGTGGGCGGACCCGACCGAGGTGAAGGCACGGATCGGGGTGCTGCCCGAGGGCCTGCGGCTCTTCGAGCGGCTGTCGGGGCGCGAACTGCTCGGCTACATGGGCCGCATGCGCGGGCTGCCGGGCGAGGAGACCGACAAACGGGCGACGCAGCTGCTGGACGTCCTCGACCTCGCGGGCTCGCAGCACAAGCTGGTCGTGGACTACTCGACGGGCATGCGGAAGAAGATCGGCCTGGCGGCCGCGCTGCTGCACAACCCCGAAGTGCTGTTCCTGGACGAGCCGTTCGAGGGCGTCGACCCGGTGTCGGCGCAGACCATCCGCGGGGTGCTGGAACGTTACACCGCGTCCGGTGCCACGGTCGTCTTCTCCTCCCACGTGATGGAGCTCGTCGAGTCGCTGTGCGACTGGGTGGCCGTGATGGCCGCCGGCCGGATCCGCGCCGCGGGCCCGCTGGCCGACGTACGGGGCTCCGCGCCCTCCCTCCAGGCGGCCTTCCTCGAACTGGTCGGCGCTCACGGGCGCGACGCGGCCGGGGACGCGCTGGAGTGGCTCGGCGGCGGCTCCGGGGCGGTCACGCGATGACCTCGCCCGCCTCGCCTGCCTCGCCGGCCACCCCGGCCGCCCCCGGCACCTCCGCCACGGGTGCCGCTGGTGCCCGTACGGGCACTGTCGCCCCGGTGGCCGCTTCCGCCACCTCCGACGCGGCGGTCCCGCTGACCCCGATCTTCATCCGCCTCAAGCTGTCGCTGCTGCGCAACGGCCTGAAGGGCTCCTCCAAGCGCAAGGCCGCCTACTTCTCGACGCTCGCCTTCGCCCTGCTCCTCGGCTTCTCCCTGACGCTCGGCCTGGCCCTGCTGCACGGGAACGCGCACGCGGGCACGGTCGTCGTCCTGCTGGCCGCGATCCTGGCGCTCGCCTGGGCGTTCATGCCGCTGTTCTTCCCCACCGGGGACGAGACGCTCGACCCCAGCCGGCTCGTCATGCTGCCGCTGCGCCCGCGTCCTCTCGTACGAGCCCTGTTCGCGTCGTCACTGGTCGGCATCGGGCCGCTGTTCACGCTGTGCCTCGCGGCCGGCTCGGCGATCGCCGTCGCGCGCGGCGCCGCCGGAGCGGTGGCCGCGGTGGTGGCCGCGCCGCTCCTGCTGCTCGGCTGCGTGGCCCTCGCGCGGGCGGTGGCCACGGCCAACGTACGGCTGCTGACCAGCCGCAAGGGGCGTGACCTGGCCCTGCTCAGCGGCCTGCTGATCGCGGTGGGCGGGCAGCTGGTCAACTTCGGCAGCCAGCGCCTTTTCCAGGCGGGCGGCCTGTCGACGCTGGAGCCCGTCGAGGCGGTGGTGCGATGGCTGCCGCCGGCGACCGCCGTCGGCATGGTGGACTCGGTGAGCGAGGGCGCGTACGGGGTGGCGGCCGCCCAGCTGGCCCTGACCCTGGCCGCCCTGGCCGGCCTCCTGTGGTTCTGGGAGCGGAGCCTGACCCGGCTGATGGTCACGCCGGACGGTTCGACCATCGCCGCCGCCCGGCCGACGAAGGAGCGGGGCACGGGCGGCCTCTGGTCGCTGCTGCCCGCCGGCCGGACCGGCGCGGCCGTCCAGCGCAGTCTGCGCTACGTCGTCCGCGACCCGAAGACCAAGGCCTCCTGGGTGACCGCGCTGGCGATCGGCCTGATCGTCCCGGTCTTCAACGCCCTCCAGGGCACCGGGTCCGTCTACCTCGCCACCTTCGGCGCGGGCATGCTGGGCATGCAGATGTACAACCAGTTCGGGCAGGACACCTCGGCGTTCTGGATGGTCGCGCAGACCATCTCCGGCCCGCGCGACGCGTACGTGGAACTGCGCGCCCGCGCCGCCGCGCTCGCCCTCGTCACGGTCCCGTACACGATCCTCGTCACCGTGGCCACGGCCGCGCTGACCGGCAACTGGAGCGCACTTCCGGCGGCCACGGGCGTGGCCCTGGCCCTGCTCGGCTCGATGCTCTGCACGGGGGCGCTGGCCTCGGCCCGCTTCCCGTACTCCATCCCGTCGGACGGCGCCTTCAAGAACGTCGTCCCGGGCCAGGTCGGGCTCGCCTGGGCGGGCATCTTCGGCGGGCTGCTCGCCTCGACGGTGATCTGCGCCCCGGTGATCGCCCTGACGATCTGGCTCAACGTGGCCGACCACCATGACGTCTCCTGGGTCGTGCTCCCCCTGGGCGTGGTCTGGGGCGCGCTGGCCACCGGGGCGGGCCTGCGGCTGGCGGCCCCGATGGTGGCGCGCAAGCTGCCGGAGATCCTGGAGGCCGTCAGCAAGGGCTGACGGGCACGGGCTCACGAACGGCGAACGGGCCGGTCTCCGCTCCCTCTCGGGCGCGGAGACCGGCCCGTTCCGCGCCTACGATCACCCGGCGGCGAGCAGGACGAGCGCGGCGGGGGAGAGCACGGCCGGCACGGCCAGGGAGACGGCGATCGCGACGGGGCCCCGGGAGTCGTGGCCGCCGGCGTCGAGGCGCATGCCGTTCTCGGCCATGACCGTGGTGCGTACTCCCTGGCGGCCCAGTTCGGCCTCGACGGCGGCCTGGGCGCGGGCCCGTAGCGGCTGCGCTGACACGCACCCTGACAAGCCCGCATGGCCACTCCCCTGCCACTCCCTGACCGACACGCCCTGCCGGTCCCGTCACGAGGCCTCGGCCTTGATCCCGTCCAGGAAGGGCTCCAGGGCCGCGCGCCAGGCCGTCGGCTGGTCGTAGTGGAGGTAGTGGCCGGCGTCGGGGATCTCCGCGTACTGCCCGGCCGGGAGGACGCGGACCATCTCCTGGGCTTCCGCCCGGCCCAGCTCGCCGTCCAGGCCGCGGACCACCAGCGTCGGGCAGCGGACCTTGGCCAGCTCCTCCCAGTGGGCGTCGTGCACCCAGGTCTCGCGGGCCGTCAGCATCTCGCGGCGGGAGAAGAGCGGGCGCCAGCCGTCCGGAGCCTCGTGCATGACCTCGGCGAAGAAGGCACCGCGGCCGGGGTCGGGGCGCTCCACCCGGGGGTCGTCCTCGCCGAACCAGCGGCGGGCCGCGTCCTGGGTGGGAAAGGGCAGGGGCCAGCGGCGGAACCAGTCCTCCCATTCCTGCTGGGAGGCCGCGCCGAGGGCGGAGGCGCGCATGTCGCAGATGACCAGGGCTTCGACCAGGTCCGGGCGGCGGGCCGCGAGCTGCCAGGCGGTGAGGGCGCCCATGGAGTGGCCGATCAGGGTGACGGGGGCGAGCCCGAGCTGCTCGACGGCGGCCTCGGCGTCGGCCACGAACGCCTCGCGCCCGAAGGAGGTGGGGACCTCGGGGCCGCAGGGCGGGCGGTCGCTCTGGCCGTGTCCCCGCTGGTCCAGGGCCACCACGCGGCGGCTCTCGCGGAGCCAGCGGGCGGTGCCGGACCAGTGGAAGGCGCGGCCCATCAGGCCGTGCAGTAAGAGCACCCCGGGGCGGGGGTCGGCCTCGGCGGCCGTTTCGCGGAATTCCCAGGCGGCCAGGCGGACGCCTCCGGCCCCTGTCACATCGACGCGCTGTACCACCGCAGATGCACCCCCTTCGCTCCCCGCCAGACTATCGAACCCACATTCGAAAACAGGGTTCTCGCCCACAACACCGCTCTTTCGAGTGACCTTGCTCAAGGATTGGCCGCCGCTGCCGATGGAGATCCTTTCAACAGGGAGGCGGGCCGCTCGGGGAAGACGGTCCGAAGGGGAGACCTTGAGAGCTCGGGGCTCCGGGTCAACAGGGGAGGACCGGTCCCGGCGCCGCGAGGCGCCGGGACCGCCCACTTCCCACCAGTCCAACGAATCGAGCCGACGCCGGCAACGAAGCGACGCCGGCGGGCATGACCGCCTGCGTCGAAGTCGAGGTCGCGGAAGCCGTCCGGGTCGTCGAGGTCAGCGCTTCGCCACGAAGACGTGGGAAGCGACCTCCGCGTCCAGCTCGGCGGCCTCGCCGCCACTGCCGACCAGCACCCCGCCCGGGGACTCCGTCACGCTCACCACCGAGCCGGGCTGTACCCCCGCCCGCCGGAGCGTGTACATCAGCTGGGCGTCCGTCTGGATCGGCTCACCGATCCGGCGCACGACCACGGTCTTGCCCTCCGTGCCCGGGTCGAGCTCGGACAGGCTGACCATGCCGTCCTCCAGGAACGGGTCCGCCTCGGCCTTCTCGCCCAGCTCCTCCAGCCCCGGGATCGGGTTCCCGTACGGCGACTCGGTCGGGTGGCGCAGCAGCTCCAGCACCCGCCGCTCCACCGCCTCGCTCATCACGTGCTCCCAGCGGCAGGCCTCGGCGTGCACCTGCTCCCACTCCAGGCCGATGACGTCGACGAGCAGGCACTCCGCGAGCCGGTGCTTGCGCATCACGCGCGTCGCCAGCCGCCGCCCCTCCTCGGTCAGCTCCAGGTGCCGGTCGCTGGCGACGGCCACCAGGCCGTCCCGCTCCATCCGCGCCACCGTCTGGCTCACCGTCGGGCCGCTCTGGTCCAGCCGTTCGGCGATACGGGCGCGCATGGGGACCACACCTTCCTCCTCCAGCTCAAGGATGGTGCGGAGATACATCTCCGTGGTATCGATCAGTCCGGACATTCGTGCCCCTCGGATTGCGTGCGCTGGCCCTGCCCCCAATTCTGACGCATCGGGCCGACAACCGTCCCGTACCGAGGGTCAAGACCGGTCCCGGACATCTCGTGGCGCCCGTATTGACACGCCCTTGGTCCAGACCGCACGGTGAGCGGCGGACACGGACGCACCCCCACCTCCGGAAGGGCCATCGTCGTATGAGCGAGAGCAAGCTGGCCGGTCAGTTCTTCGACGCCGCCATCGGTCTGCTGGAGCGGGTGCGGGACGAGGAGGCCCCGCACATCGCGGAGGCCGGCTCCCTCATCGCCGACGCCGTCGCCGGCGGCAACCGGCTCTTCGCCTTCGGGGCCGGGCACTCCTCGCTGCCCGCCCAGGACGTGGTCTACCGGGCCGGCGGCATGGCCCTGATGAACTTCCTCGCCGTCCCCGGCACGGTCGGCATCGACGTCATGCCCGCGACCCTGGGCAGCGCCCTGGAACGGGTCGACGGCCTCGCCGGAGCCGTCCTGGACAGCAGCCCCGCCTCCGACGGCGACGTCCTCGTGATCATCTCCCTCTCCGGGCGCAACGCCCTGCCGGTCGAGATGGCCATGAACGCCCGCGCCATCGGACTCAAGGTCATCGGCGTGACCTCGGTGGCCTACGCCATCGAGACCAAGTCGCGGCACGTCTCCGGCGGCTTCCTCAAGGACCACTGCGACGTCGTCATCGACAGCAAGATCGCGGTCGGGGACGCCGAGCTGAGCATCGACGGCATCGACGCGCCCTTCGCCCCCGCCTCCACCGTCGTGACCAGCGCGATCATGCAGGCGGTCATGGCGGCCGCGGCCGGCGAGCTCGCCGCCCGCGGGGTGGAGCCCCCGCTGCTGCGCTCGGGCAACGTCGACGGCGGCCACGAGTGGAACGGCCGCGTGATGCAGGAGTACGGCGACCGGATCTTCTTCCGGCACTGACCGGGCGGTCGCCGCACCGGCAGCCCGTTCCCACGATGGACGGGCACGGCGCTCGGGCCCCGCGCATCAGAGGTGACCGGGCACGTCCGCCGCTCCCGCCGCTCCCGCCCCGAGTCCGGCTCGACGCCGCCATCACCGCGGCGATGAAGAAGGACGGCATCCCCGGCGTGAACGGGAACGGGGACCGAAGCAGGAGGGCCGGCGGCAGGACGGGCGCTAGGCCGGCAGGTGTCCTCCCGCCGCCAGGTCCAGATCGGCGGCCACCCGGGCCGCGACCTCCTCCGCGTACTCCGCGTCCGCGCGCTCGAACGCCAGCCGCGTGGGCCCGCGCACGAAGGTCAGCGCCCCCAGCGTCCGTCCCCGGCTGCGCAGCACCGTGCACAGCACGTGCGCCGCGCCCTCGGGCCACTGACGGGCCCGCGCCCACTGCGCGTCGGCCTCCCCGCGCGGGGCGGAGGTGCGCACCGAGCCGATCCGGTCCAGGGCCTGGAGGGCCGGATGCCCGGCCGCGTACCGGACCGGGATCGAGCCGCGCCCCGGCAGCACCGGCGGGGAGGCCGCGGACCGTACGAGCCTTCGCCGCTCCGGGTCGGCCGCGGGATCCAGCACGTCCAGCAGCACGTGCTCGGCGAAGCCGGCCAGGGCGAAGTCCAGGCGCACGGCGGCCGCCTCGGCCGGGTCCTCGCACTCCGCGGCGGCCCGCCCCGCCCGGTGCAGCTGGTGGGACCGGAACCGCAGCTGCGCGGTGTCCAGCTGCTCCTGCCGGGCCTCGGTGACGTCCTGGAGCAGCCAGCCGACGCCCAGCGGCACCGGTTCCTCCGCGAGCGGCGAGGCCAGCCGCAGGAACCCGCACCGCCAGCACCTGCGCCGCACCCCCTCGGCGGTGCGCACCGACACCCACATCTCCACCGGCGCGGGCGGCGCTCCCTCGGCGAGCACGTGCTGGAGCGCGCCTTCGAGCTCCTCCACGCCCTGGGTGAGCAGCTCCCCCAGCGGGCGTCCGAGCAGGGCGGTGCGGCCCGTCCCGAAGGCGCGCGCGGCGTGCGCGTTGACCACGGCGGGCCGCAGGTCGACGTCGACGAGGACGACGCCCCACGAGGCGTCCTCCATCAGGGCCTCGCTCAGCGCGATGGACCGCTCCAGGTCGATCTGCGCGTGCACCTCGCTGAAGGCGCAGTACACCCCGGCGGGTTTGCCGTCCGCGCCCGGCACCCCGGCCGACTGGGTCCGTACGAGGACGCGCCCGCCGTCCTTGGTGAGCAGCGCGAACTCGTGCACCTGCCGTCCCGGCACGTGCTGGGCGGCCATGAGTCTGTCCTGCACGTCGTGCGCGTCGGCGGCCCGCACCGCCCACCCCTCGAACCCCTTGCGTCCCACGGCCTCGCCCGCGGACCAGCCCAGGATCCGCTCGGCCTCGCGGTTCCAGTGGGTGATCACGCCGTCGGCGTCGAACGCGCACAAGGCGGCGTCCATCCCGTCCAGCAGCGCGGCGAGCAGATCGTCTGCGGTCTCGTCACGTCCGGAAGCAGTCACCTGGCACCCCCAGCAGGTGTTCGCGTGTGCGGCACGTCGGATCATTCAACTGGAACGTGACGCAGCCCACACTGCATTCGGGGAAATCAGTACGGCTCCCCTACGGCCCGGGGAAGCACGACCCGGGCGACCACACGTTCGACTGAGCTCTCTTGATCCGTCCGCATCTCACGAACCACGGTGCGTAGCGTCGCCGACATCACCATTGCGGCTCCTCCGGAGAGCCGATGGATACGCCTGCGGATTGCCGCCGAAATTCGATTGAGCGAACGGCACGGGCCTGCCTAGAGTGGACACACACTGAAAGGAGGTGATCCCGGAAATGTATGAAATCCGGACGCGTGAGGTGGCTGCGGGCTAAGCGCCCGTCGTCGCACGCACCCAGTGCGGTGCCAGGCGGGATCGCCAGGCGCCAATCCACAGCAGTCACCCGACCCGCGGGCTCGCCGGTACGTCCGGCCGGCTTCTCTCACTGCAGGAGAGAGACCCAGAGCCCGCGGGTCGCCTGCGTTCGCCGCTCCCGCCGGCCCGGAAGCCTTTCGTGCGGGCGGGCCCGCTGACCGGCCCCTCCCGCACGGCGCCGCACGGCGCCGCACGGCTACGGGCAGAGCCGCTCGACGCGCCACTCGCCCTCGTCCAGGACGTAGCGCAGCCGGTCGTGCAGGCGGTTCTCGTGGCCCTGCCAGAACTCCACCGCCTCCGGGACCACGCGCAGGCCGCCCCATTCCGGCGGGACGGGGACCTGCTCGCCCTCCGGGTAGCGGGCGTCGAGCTCGGCGTAACGGCGGTCCAGTTCCGCGCGCGAGCCGATCACGCTGGACTGCTCGCTCGCCCAGGCGCCCAGCTGGGAGCCGTGGGGGCGGGAGCGGAAGTACGCCGCCGTCTCGTCACGGCCGATGCGGGCCGCGGTGCCGGTGACGATCACCTGGCGCGAGATGGGGTGCCAGGGGAAGAGCAGGGCGGCGTAGGGGTTCTCGGCGAGCTCGCGGCCCTTGCGGGAGGCGTAGTTGGTGAAGAACACGAAGCCGCGCCCGTCGAACTGCTTCATCAGCACCGTGCGCGAGCTGGGCCGGCCGTCGGGGGTGGCCGTCGAGACGACCATCGCGTTCGGTTCGAAGAGGTGCGAGTCGGCGGCCTGCTGGAACCACAGGGCGAACTGGTCCATCGGATGCTCGGCGAGGGTCTCCTCGAGGACGATTTCCGAGCGGTACTGCTTGCGCATCGTGGCGGGGTCAATGTCCTGATCGGTCACGCTGGCCATCCTGCCGCAGCCGGGCCGGTGGCGGTGTGCCGTATGTCACGCTTCCGCAGTCGAGGCGGAGCGGCCAAAATCTTGGGGCCGGTCCGAAGGTCCCCGCGCGGGTGACCATCGGCCGTGCCGGGCATCAACGGGGATGACCGCGCCGGACCGCGAGTCACGCCGGGAGCCGCGCGTGTTCGCACTATCTGAGGAGCCGCCTGATGTCCGACTTCGTACCCGGGCTCGAAGGGGTCGTCGCGTTCGAGACCGAGATCGCCGAACCGGACAAGGAAGGCGGTTCCCTGCGCTACCGCGGGGTCGACATCGAGGATCTCGTCGGGCACGTCTCTTTCGGAAACGTCTGGGGCCTGCTGGTCGACGGTGCCTTCAACCCCGGCCTGCCCGCCGCCGAACCCTTCCCCATCCCGGTCCACTCCGGTGACATCCGCGTCGACGTGCAGTCCGCGCTCGCGATGCTCGCCCCCGTGTGGGGTCTGAAGCCGCTGCTGGACATCGACGAGCAGACCGCCCGCGACGACCTGGCGCGCGCGGCCGTGATGGCGCTGTCCTACGTCGCCCAGTCCGCTCGCGGCCAGGGCCTGCCGATGGTGCCGCAGCGGGAGATCGACAAGGCCGAGTCCGTCGTCGAGCGGTTCATGATCCGCTGGCGGGGCGAGCCGGACCCGCGGCACGTCAAGGCCGTCGACGCGTACTGGACCTCGGCCGCCGAACACGGCATGAACGCCTCCACCTTCACCGCGCGCGTCATCGCCTCCACCGGGGCCGACGTGGCGGCCGCCCTGTCCGGAGCCGTCGGGGCCATGTCCGGACCGCTGCACGGCGGCGCGCCCTCCCGCGTGCTCGGCATGATCGAGGAGATCGAGCGCACCGGCGACGCCGTGGCGTACGTGAAGAAGGCCCTCGACAAGGGCGAGCGGCTGATGGGCTTCGGGCACCGCGTCTACCGCGCCGAGGACCCGCGCGCCCGCGTGCTGCGCCGCACCGCCAAGGAGCTCGACGCGCCGCGCTACGAGGTGGCCGCCGCGCTGGAGAAGGCCGCGCTGGAGGAGCTGCACGCGCGCCGCCCCGACCGCGTGCTCGCCACCAACGTGGAGTTCTGGGCCGCGATCATGCTGGACTTCGCGGAGGTCCCGGCGCACATGTTCACCTCCATGTTCAGCTGCGCCCGTACCGCCGGCTGGTCGGCGCACATCCTGGAGCAGAAGCGCACGGGCCGCCTGGTGCGCCCGTCGGCCCGCTACACGGGCCCGGGCCGGCGCAACCCGCAGGAGATCGAGGGCTACGCGGACATCGCCGAGACCGCGTGATCGCGTGATCGGACCGCCGTTGGGCGCCGTATCCCGTACCGGGGTGCGGCGCCCTGCCGTTTCCTCCGACGGTGCCTCAGGACAGGGCGGCGTCGAGGATGCGGGACCACTGGGCCACCACGCGGGCGCGTCGGGCCGTGTCGTCGGTGAGGACGTTGGCCAGCCCCAGGCCGCGCGCCATGTCGAGGAGGCCCTGCACGGTCTCCCGTACGCCCGGCACGGACTCGTCGGCGCCCAGCAGCTCCACGGCGATGCGGTGGGTCTCGCGGCCCACCCGGGCCTCCAGTTCGGTGACCCGGGGACGCAGTTGCTCCTCGTTGGAGGCGGCGACCCACAGTTGGAGCGCGGCCCGGAAGAGGGTGCCCGTGTACAGGTCCACGAGCGCCTCCACCACCGCGGGGCGGGCGGCCGGGCCGGCGTGGAACAGGTCGCGCAGGGCCGTGGACCGTTCCTCGGCGACGTACTCGACGGCCGCGGTGAACAGGTCCTCGCGGGTCGGGAAGTGGTGCTGGGCCGCGCCGCGCGAGACGCCGGCCCGTTCGGCGACGACGGAGACGGTGGAACCGGCCCACCCGTGTTCCGCCAGACAGGACACGGCCGCCTCCAGGAGGTGGCGGCGGGTGACGCGGCTGCGCGCCTGCTTGGGGCCGGCCGAGTTGGTCACAGTGCCCATGACGGGTCCCGGCGCTCGAAGCGGGCGGTGATGCCCTCACGGGCCTCGGCGGACGCGAAGAGCTCCCCGGACAGCTCCGTCAGGCGCGCCCCGTCGCGGTGCAGGGCCTCGCGCACGGCGGCGGCGGTCAGCGCCTTGGTCGCGGCCAGGCCCTGCGGGGAGGCCTTGCGCAGGCCGGCGAGTACGGGCTCCAGCGCCTCGTCCACGTCCTCGGCGTGAAGGGTGAGCAGCCCGATCCGGGCGGCCTCGGCGGCGTCGAAGGCCTCGGCGGTGAGGAAGTAGCGGGTGGCGGCACGCGGGTCCAGGCGCGGGAGCAGGGGCATGGAGATCACGGCGGGGGCGAGGCCGAGGTGGGTCTCGGTGAAGGCGTACGAGGACTTCGGCCCGGCGGCGGCGATGTCGCAGACGCCGAGCAGCCCGAGGCCGCCGGCCCGGACGTGGCCGGTGACCCGGGCGACCACGGGCTTGGGCAGCTCGGCGATCTCGCGGAGCAGGGCCAGGAAGGCGGCGGGGGCACTGGGGGACTTGAGGTCGGCGCCGGAGCAGAAGGTGTTGCCGGTGTGGGTGAGGACGAGGGCCCGGACCGCCGGGTCCGCGGCGGCGGTGGCGAGGGCGGCGCGGAGTTCTGCGACGAGGTCGGCGGAAAGGGCGTTGCGGTTGGCCGGGGAGTCGAGGGTGAGGGTGGTGACTCCCGCCGCCGTTGTCGTGTGAACGGGTTGGACCATGTCTCCTCCGGAGGGGTGTGCGGGTATCCGTGCTGGCCGGGATCCTCCCGGGGAGGGTATGCGGCCGCCTGCGGCGCGTCTGCGCAGGGCTCTGCGAGGCCCCGCTCCGCCGCCCCCCGGGGCTCCGCCCCGGACCCGCGCCTCTGTCGCCGGCGGACTGGATGTGGCCGGCGTCAGCCCTGCCAGTCCCCGTGGGGGCTGGATTGGGCGGAGCGCGATTTCAGCCCCTCCGGCGTTTGAGGAGCGGGGTCCGGGGCGGAGCCCCGATCCTTGAGCCCCGCCGGCGATTGAGGCGCGGGCGGAGCCCCGGTGGGGGCGCTCAGTAGGACTTGGGGAGGCCCAGGGTTTGGTGGGAGACGAAGTTGAGGATCATCTCGCGGCTGACCGGGGCGATCCGGGCCACGCGGGAGGCGGTGATGAGGGAGGCGAGCCCGTACTCGCGGGTGAGGCCGTTGCCGCCGAGGGTGTGGACGGCCTGGTCCACCGCGCGGACGCACGCCTCCCCCGCCGCGTACTTCGCCATGTTCGCGGCCTCTCCCGCCCCCATGTCGTCCCCCGCGTCGTACAGGCGGGCAGCCTTCTGCATCATCAGGCGGGCCAGTTCGAGCTCGATGTGCGCCGCGGCCAGCGGATGCGCCACGGCCTGGTGCGCGCCGATGGGCTCCTTCCACACCTGCCGGGTCTTCGCGTAGTCCACGGCCTTGGCCAGGGCGTAGCGACCCATCCCGATGGCGAAGGCTGCGGTCATGATCCGCTCCGGGTTGAGCCCGGCGAACAGCTGGAGCAGGCCCGCGTCCTCGTCGCCGACCAGCGCGTCCCCGGGCAGCCGCACCTCGTCCAGGACCAGTTCGAACTGCTTCTCCGCGGCCTGCAGTTCCATGTCGATGACCGAGCGGGCGAAGCCGGGGGCGTCCCTCGGGACGATGAACAGGCACGGCTTGAGGCGCCCGGACCGGGCGTCCTGGGTGCGGCCGACGATCAGCGTGGCGTCGGCGATGTCGACGCCGGAGATGAAGACCTTGCGGCCGGTGAGGATCCAGTCGTCGCCGTCGCGGCGGGCCGTGGTGGTGATGCGGTGGGAGTTGGAGCCGGCGTCGGGTTCGGTGATGCCGAAGGCCATGGTGCGGCTGCCGTCGGCGAGGCCCGGGAGCCAGGCCTGCTTCTGGGCAGCGGTGCCGAAGCGGGAGATGACCGTGCCGCAGATGGCGGGCGAGACGACCATCATCAGGAGGGGACAGCCGGCCGCGCCCAGTTCCTCCAGGACGATGGACAGTTCGGCGATGCCGCCGCCCCCGCCGCCGTACTCCTCGGGGAGGTTGACCCCGAGGTAGCCGAGCTTCGCGGCTTCGGCCCACAGCTCGTCGGGGTGGCCGCCTTCGCGGGCGACGCGGGCGAGGTACTCGCGGCCGTAGCGCTGGCCGAGGGCGGCGACCGCCGTGCGCAGGGCCTGGTGCTCTTCGGTCTCGACGGTACTGGTGGCGGAGCTCATGGCTGCGTTTCCTCCTGGACTACGGCGAGCAGGGCGCCGAACTCGACCTGTTGGCCGGTGACGGCGTGGAGCGCGGTGAGCGTGCCGGAGGCGGGAGCGAGGATGCGGTGCTCCATCTTCATGGCCTCCAGCCAGAGCAGGGGCTGCCCGGCGGTGACGGGGCTGCCGGGGGCGAGGCCCTCGGCGACGCGGACGACGGTGCCGGGCATGGGCGCGAGCAGGGAGCCCGGTTCGGTCCGGTCCTGGGGGTCGGGGAAGCGGGGGACGGGGGTGAGGGTGTGGGCGCCGAGTGCGGAGTCCACGTAGATCTCGGTCGCGTCGGGCTTGTTCGAATTACGTTTCACGTGGAACACCCGCCGGATTCCCTCGATTTCGAGGGTGACGAGGGCGGGGGTGGCGGCCAGGACCCGGATGCCGGGGTGGTCGACGAGCCGGCCGGCCTGATAGCGGACCTCGTACTCGGCTCCGGCCGCGGTGTAGCGGCGGATCTGCGGCTGGGAGCGGACGTTGCGCCAGCCGCCGAGACGGGCGGCGAGCGGGGCGTCCGCGGCCGGGGCCGCCTCGGCGAGGGCGGCGGCGAGGGCCGCCGCCGTGGCGTCCGCGGGTGCCTCGGTGAGGGCGTCGAGGTGGCGCTCGTAGAAGCCGGTGTCGAGCTGCCCGGCGGCGAACTCGGGGTGGCGCAACGACCGTACGAGGAGTTCGCGGTTGGTGGTGAGCCCGTGGATGCGGGCTCCGGCGAGGGCGTGGGCGAGGGCCCGTACGGCCTCGGCGCGGGTGGGGGCGTGGGCGATGACCTTGGCGAGCATGGGGTCGTAGTGGATGCCGACCGTGTCCCCGTCGGTGAAGCCGGTGTCCACGCGGACCTGGCCGGGGACGTCGAGGGTGTGCAGGGCCCCGGTCTGCGGGCGCCAGTCCCGGGCCGGGTCCTCGGCGTAGAGGCGGGCCTCGACGGCGTGGCCGGTGGGCTCCGGCGGCGACGTCGGCAGGGCCTCGCCCTCGGCCACGCGCAGCTGGAGGGCGACGAGGTCGAGGCCGAAGACGGCTTCGGTGACGGGGTGTTCGACCTGGAGGCGGGTGTTCATCTCCAGGAAGTACGGGCGTCCGTCGGCGGTGACGAGGAACTCGACGGTGCCGGCGCCCCGGTAGGAGACGGCGCGGGCGGCGGCGACGGCGGCGGTGTGGAGGTTCTCCCGCAGGGTTTGCGGCAGGCCGGGCGCCGGGGCCTCCTCGATGACCTTCTGGTGGCGGCGCTGGAGGGAGCAGTCGCGGGTGCCGAGCGCCCAGACGGTGCCGTGGGCGTCGGCGAGGATCTGCACCTCGACGTGGCGGCCGCGCTCGACGTAGGGCTCGGCGAATACCTCGCCGTCGCCGAAGGCCGAACGGGCCTCGGCCGAGGCCGCGTCGAGGGCCTCCGCCAGGCCGGCGAGGTCGCGGACCACGCGCATCCCGCGCCCGCCGCCGCCGGCCGCGGCCTTCAGCAGCAGGGGCAGGTCGGCGGGGGTGGCGGCGGCCGGGTCGACGGGGTCCAGGAGCGGTACCCCGGCGGCGCGCATCAGGTCCTTGGCGCGGGTTTTGGAGGCCATGGCCTCGATGGCCTCGGGCTGCGGGCCGATCCAGGTCAGGCCGGAGGCCAGGACCTCGCGGGCGAAGTCGGCGTTCTCGGAGAGGAAGCCGTAGCCGGGGTGGACGGCGCCGGCGCCGGCGGCGAGGGCGGCCTTGATGATCAGGTCGCCGCGCAGGTAGGTGTCGGCGGGGGCCGCGCCGGGCAGGCGTACGGCCGCGTCGGCTTCGCGCACGTGCAGGGCGTCGGCGTCCGGGTCGGAGTGGACGGCGACGGTGGCCAGGCCCAGGGCGCGGGCGGTGCGGAAGATCCGTACGGCGATCTCGCCGCGGTTGGCGACGAGCAGCGAGGTGATCGGCTGGGTCATGTGCGGGCTCACATCCGGAAGACGCCGAAGCCGCCACGGGCGCCCTCGACGGGGGCGTTGTGGACGGCCGACAGGCACAGGCCGAGGACGGTGCGGGTGTCGCGCGGGTCGATGACCCCGTCGTCGTACAGCCGCCCGGACAGGAACATCGGCAGGGACTCGGACTCGATCTGCGCCTCGACGAAGGCGCGCATCCCGGCGTCGGCCTCCTCGTCGTAGGGCAGCCCCTTCGCGGCGGCGGACTGCCGGGACACGATGGAGAGCACTCCGGCGAGCTGCTGGGGCCCCATGACGGCGGACTTGGCGCTGGGCCAGGCGAAGAGGAAGCGGGGCTCGTAGGCGCGGCCGCACATGCCGTAGTGGCCGGCGCCGTAGCTGGCGCCGATGAGCACGGAGAGGTGGGGGACGCGGGAGTTGGAGACCGCGTTGATCATCATCGAGCCGTGCTTGATGATGCCGCCCTGCTCGTACTCCTTGCCGACCATGTAACCGGTGGTGTTGTGGAGGAAGAGCAGCGGGATGTCGCGCTGGTTGGCGAGCTGGATGAACTGGGCCGCCTTCTGGGACTCGGCGCTGAACAGCACGCCCTGCGCGTTGGCGAGGATGCCGACCGGATAGCCATGGAGGGTGGCCCAGCCGGTGACGAGGCTGGTGCCGTAGAGCGGCTTGAACTCGTCGAAGTCGGAGGCGTCGACGATGCGGGCGATGACCTCGCGCGGGTCGAAGGGGGTCTTCAGGTCGGGCGGGACGATGCCGAGGAGTTCCTCCGGGTCGTACTTCGGCTCCTCGGCGGGCTGCGGATCGGGGTGCGGCTTGCGGTGGTTCAGGCGGGCGACGACGCGGCGGGCCTGGCGGATCGCGTCGTGCTCGTCGAGGGCGTAGTAGTCGGCGAGGCCGGAGGTGCGGGCGTGCATGTCCGCCCCGCCGAGGGACTCGTCGTCGCTCTCCTCGCCGGTGGCCATCTTGACCAGCGGCGGACCGCCGAGGAACACCTTCGAACGGTCCTTGATCATGATGGTGTGGTCGGACATCCCGGGGATGTACGCGCCTCCGGCGGTGGAGTTGCCGAAGACGACGGCGACGGTGGGAATGCCGGCGGCCGAGAGCCGGGTGAGGTCGCGGAAGATCGCGCCGCCCGGGATGAAGATCTCCTTCTGGGAGGGGAGATCGGCGCCGCCGGACTCCACGAGGCTGATGCAGGGCAGGTGGTTCTGCCGGGCGATCTCGTTGGCCCGGAGGGCCTTCTTCAGCGTCCAGGGGTTGCTGGCCCCGCCGCGGACGGTCGGGTCGTTGGCGGTGACCAGGCACTCGATGCCCTCGACCGTGCCGATGCCGGTGACCATGGAGGCGCCGACGGGATAGTCGCTGCCCCAGGCGGCCAGCGGGGACAGCTCCAGGAACGGGGTGTCCGGGTCGAGGAGCAGCTCGACGCGTTCGCGGGCCAGGAGCTTGCCGCGCTGCTTGTGGCGGGCCGTGTACTTCTCGCCGCCGCCTTGGAGGGCCTTCGCGTGCTCGGCGTCGAGGGCGGCGAGGCGTTCCAGGGCGGCGGTACGGGCCTGCGCGTGCTCGGGGGCGTGCGGGTCGACGGTGGTGCGGAGGCGGGTCATGGGCCGGTCCCCTCCGGGGCGGTCTCGGGCAGCAAGTGGGTCGGGATGTCCAGGTGACGGGCGCGGAGCCATTCGCCGAGGGCCTTGGCCTGGGGGTCGAAGCGGTGGCCGGAGGCGACGCCGGCGCCGAGGATTCCGGTGATGGTGAAGTTCAGTGCGCGGAGGTTCGGGAGGCGGTGGCGGCGCACTGCGTGCGGGCGGGTCTCGGGGAGGAGGTCCTGGAACACCTCTACGGTGAGGGTGTCGTGCAGCCAGTCCCAGGCTTCGTCGGACTCGACCCAGACGCCTACGTTCGCGTCGCCGCCCTTGTCGCCGCTGCGGGCGCCGGCCAGTGCGCCGAGGGGGGCGCGGGTGGTGGGCCCTGCGGGGCTCTCCCCCACCCCGCCCCTTCCCGAAACCGGGGCTCCGCCCCGGACCCCTTCGGGGGCTGCGCCCCCGGACCCCCGCTCCTCAAACGCCGGAGGGGCCGGAACGGGCATCGGCAGACGGGTGCCGTTCGGGAGGACGGCCACGTGGGGGACCTCGGCGGCCGGGGTCAGGGTCGAGGTGAAGGTGCCGTACGGCTGGGCCGGGCCCGGGGGCGTGGTGACGTGGAAGCCCGGGTAGCTGCCCAGGGCCAGTTCGATCGCCGTCGAGGTCAGGGCGCGGCCCACCCGGTCCGGGGACGGGTCGCGGACCACGAGCCGCAGCAGGGCGCTGGCCGTCTCCTGCGTCGGGGCGTCCTCGTGGTCCGTGCGGGCGAGGGTCCAGTCGGCGGTGGCCACGCCCTCCAGCGCGTCGGAGAGCTGCGTGCGGACCAGGGCCGCCTTCGCTTCGATGTCCAGGCCGGTCAGGACGAAGACGACCTCGTTGCGCCAGCCGCCGATGCGGGTGACGCCGACCTTGAGGGTGGACGGCGGGGGTTCGCCGAGCACGCCGCAGACGCGGACGCGGTCGGGGCCGTCCTCGGCGAGGCGGACCGTGTCCAGGCGAGCGGTCACGTCGGGGCCGAGGTAGCGCACGCCCTGGGTCTCGTAGAGGAGTTGGGCGGTGACGGTGCCGACCGAGACGGTCCCGCCCGTGCCGGGGTGTTTGGTGATGACCGCCGAGCCGTCGGCGGAGATCTCCGCGAGAGGGAACCCGGGGCGGCGGACGTCGTGCGCGGTGAAGAAGGCGTAGTTGCCGCCGGTGGCCTGGGTTCCGCACTCCAGGACGTGGCCGGCGACCACCGCCCCCGCCAGCCTGTCGTGCTCGTCCGGGGCCCAGTCGAACCACCAGGCCGCCGGGCCGCTGACGAGTGCCGCGTCCGTGACCCGGCCGGTCACGACCACGTCCGCGCCGGCCCGCAGGCAGGCGGTGATGCCGGCGCCTCCGAGGTAGGCGTTGGCGGTCAGCGCCCCGTCCTCGTACGGGGTGAGGTCGTCCCCCTCGACGTGTGCCACGGTGACGGGGACGCCCACCTTGGCCGCGAGGGCCCGTACGGCGTCGGCGAGGCCGGCCGGGTTGAGGCCGCCCGCGTTCGCGACGATGCGTACGCCCCGCTCGTGCGCGATGGCGAGCCCCTCCTCCAGCTGGCGCAGGAAGGTCTTGGCGTAGCCGAGGTCCGGGTTCTTCAGGCGGTCGCGGCCGAGGATCAGCATGGTCAGCTCGGCGAGGTAGTCCCCGGTCAGCACGTCGAGCGGACCGCCGGTCAGCATCTCGCGCAGGGCGTCGAAGCGGTCGCCGTAGAAGCCGGACGCGTTGCCGATCCGCAGCGGGCGGTCGGCGGGGGGCCGGGGCGTCATCGGGCGGCCCCCGGCTCCCGCCCGGCCCCCGACTCGCGCCCCGACCCTGGCTCCCGCCCCGACCCCGGCTCCCGCCCGGCCCCCGCCGGGCCCGCGAAGGCCTGGGCGATGTCCAGCCAGCGGTCGGCGTCGGGACCGGCCGCGGTGAGGGCCAGGTCGGCGCGATGGGCCCGCTGGGTCACCAGGAGGCAGAAGTCGAGCGCCGGGCCGGTGATCCGCTGCGGGGCGTCCGGCGGTCCGTACGTCCACAGGCTGGCGCCGTCGGGGGCCGTCAGCTCGACCCGGAACTCCTCGGCGGGCGCGGGCAGTCCGCGTACGGCATAGGCGTAGTCGCGAGCCCGTACGCCGATCCGCGCCACGTGCCGCAGCCGCGCGGTCGGGGCGCGGCGCACGCCGAGCGCGTCGGCGACGTCCTGGCCGTGCGCCCAGGTCTCCATCAGCCGGGCGCTCGCCATGGAGGCGGCCTTCATCGGCGGCCCGTACCAGGGGAACCGGGTGTCGGGTGAGGCCGCGGCGAGCGCCTCGTCGAGGGCGGCCCGCGTGGCCCGCCAGCGGGCGAGCAGTTCGGCGGGCGGCAGCGCCGCGCCCTCTTCCGCGCCCTCGTCGACGAAGGAGTCGGGGGCCTTCAGCGCCTCCTCGACCATGACGCCGAAGCCGGCGGCGTCGGTGAGGGAGAGCAGTGAGGCGCGGTCGGTCCAGTGCAGGTGGGCGATCTGGTGGGCGATGCTCCAGCCGGACGCGGGGGTCGGCAGGGCCCAGTCGGGATACGGCAACTCCCTGACGACAGCTTCGAGTTCGCGGCCCTCCTCGCGCAGATCTGCGAAGACGGCGACGGCTGCGTCGACGGCGGACGGATCGGGCACGGTGCGCTCCCCTCTCGGCGTGAGGGAAGACTGGCAGCACCCAAGAAAACAATCAAGCACGCTTGCATGATTTTCTCGGCAGGCGGCGCCTTCCCGCCACCGACCCCAAAGCGGCACGACGGCACGGCAGTTGCGGTGCCGCCCGCCGACCGCAGGTCCCGCGGCGCGGCGGCCACCGGGCACGGAGGGGGCGATTCAGGCCGTAAGCCGGAAACTCGCGATACGTCACCGGATGTCCCGTCGATACTGAACGTTCCGCTCCGGGCCCGGGCGGGCGCACCACGTTCGATCCGCATTCGATCCACGTTCGATCCGCTTTGGATCCACGACGAAGAGGATGGACTGACGTGACTCCAGCCGCCCAACCCCCCTTCTCCCTCTATCCCGAACTCGACGCCACCGCCCTCAGCGCCTTCGTCGCCGCCCTGGAGAGCGGCGACGTCACCGGCCTCGCCCCCGCCCGCGCCGCGGAGGTCGCCGAGGTCCGCTCCCTCGCCGTGTTCACCCGCGGCAAGGTGACCGGCGCCGACGGGGACCTCCTCGACGCCGCGCTCTGGCGGCACACCGGGGCCCAGCCGCGCCCGGTGATCGTCATGCCCTCGCCCTGGACCAGCCTGGGCTGGCTGCCGTACGCCGTCCAGGCCAGCCTGTTCGCGGCCCGCGGCTACAACGTCCTCGCCTACTCCGCCCGCGGCTTCGCCGGCTCCGAGGGCCAGGTCGACGTGGCCGGCCCGCTCGACGTCGCCGACGGCAGCCGGGCCCTGGACCACATCATCGAGCGCAGCTCCGGGCCCGTGACGAGGATCGGCTTCCTCGGGGACTCGTACGGCTCCGGCATCAGCCAGCTGGTCGCCGCGCACGACACCCGCGTCGACGCCGTGGTCGCGCTCAGCAGCTGGGGCGACCTCGGGGAGGCGTTCTACGAGAACTCCACCCGCCACGTCGCCGCCGTACGGGCCCTGCTCAAGGCGGCCTCGAAGGCGCGGCTGAGCCCGCAGACGCACAGCGTCTTCGACAACGTCCTCGGCAACCGCGACATCCCCGGCACGCTGCGCTGGGCGGAGACCCGCTCGCCCTTCAGCCACATCAAAGAGCTCAACCGCCGCCAGGTGCCGGTCTTCTTCTCGCACGCCTGGCACGAGACGCTCTTCCCGCCCAACCAGACCCTGAAGATGTTCAACGAGCTGACCGGCCCCAAGCGCCTCGCCGTCTCCGTCGGCGACCACTCCGGGCCCGAGATGACCGGCATGCTGGGCCTGCCGAACCGGATCTGGACGGACGCCCACCGCTGGTTCGACCACCACCTCAAGGGGATCGACAACGGCATCGGTGCCGAGGGCCAGGTGCTCGGCGAGGTCATGTGGAGCAAGACCCTCGAACCCCGCCCCAGCTGGCCCTCCCTCACCGACAGCGTGCAACGCCTGCACCTGGCCGACGAGGGGGAACTGGCCGAGGAACCGCAGGCCGGCTGGACCGCGACCGTCGTGTGCGGGGTGGACACCCCGGCGACCGTCGCCGACAAGGTCGTCGAGTCCGGATACGACGAGATCGCCGGACGCCCGAAGGTCTACCCGACCGACGACATCGACCGCACCCTCGCCGCCGTATGGGAAGCGGAACCGGCCGCCGAGACCGTCCGGCTGCGCGGCACGCCCCGGCTGCGCGTGACCTACCGGGCGGCGAACCCCGGCTCCACCTTCGTCGCGTACCTCCTCGACGCGGCAGCCGACGGCACGGCCCACATCGTCACGCACGCCCCGTACACCGACGCCGACTCCCCGCCGGACAGCCTGGTCAGCGCGGACATCGACCTCCAGGCGACGGCGTACGACGTGCCACGCGGCCACCGCCTGATGCTGGTGATCGACGCCCGCGACCCGTTCTACGGCGACGCCAACCTGCCGCGCGCCACGCTGGCGTTCACCTCCCCCGAGGCGACGCCCTCCTACCTGGACCTGCCGCTCGGCTGAGAGACGTGCGCCCGCCCGGCCGGTCCCCCGCGGCCGGCGGGACGGGCGTACGCGTCAGCAACGACGCGGGGAACGACCGTCCGGTTGCAGCCGGGCGCCCCTCAGCAGACTTCGCCCGGCGCCGCCCCTGCCGTGGCGCGGAGAAGATCACGCAGGAGGTCGAAGTCGACCTTGGCCGGGTTGCGGAAACGGAGGCAGCCCTTGCCCATGTCGTGGACGGCCAGGCGGTCGGCGAAGACGTCGCGGACGTCCGTGCGCAACAGGTAGAAGGAGATGTACTGCTTCTGGTTCGCCCAGGCGATCTCGCCGACGCTCCCGCCCGCCCGCACATAGGCGGGCATCCCGTACGCGATGACCTCTTCGAAGCCCGTCAGTTCCGCGAGGCACAGGGCGCGCAGCCGGGTGAGGGCGGGGCGGCGGGCCTCGGGGGTCCCGGCAAGGTAGGTGTCGACGTCCATCAGGCGGGCTGCTTGCGCATCTGGGAGCGGACCGCGCCCATGCTGGCCGCGATCACGAGGGCGATGGCCAGGGCGTCCAGCGCGGACATGGCCTGGTTCAGCACGAGGAAGCCCGCGGTGGCGGCGATGGCCGGCTCCAGGCTCATCAGGATCGCGAAGGTCGGGGCCGGCATCCGCCGCAGGGCGAGCATTTCCAGCGTGTAGGGCAGGACGGAGGACAGTACGGCCACGCCGAGGCCCAGCGCGAGGGTGCTCGGGACCAGCAGGTCCGTGCCCGCGCCGGCGATGCCCAGGGGCAGCGAGAGGACCGCGGCCACCGCCATCGCCAGGGCCAGCCCGTCGGCCTGCGGGAAGCGGCGGCCCGTACGCGCGCTGAACACGATGTACGCCGCCCACATCGCGCCCGCCCCGAGCGCGAAGGCCTCGCCCAGCGGGTCGAGCGAGCCGAAGCCGAGGCCGCCCCCGCCGTGTCCGGAGAGCAGGACCACGCCGCCGAGGGCGAGGCCGGCCCACAGGACGTTCACCAGGCGCCGGGAGACGAGGACGGACAGGGCGAGCGGCCCGAGCACCTCCAGGGTGACGGCCGGGCCGAGCGGGATCCGGTCGATGGCCTGGTAGAAGAGGCCGTTCATGCCGGCCATGGCGACGCCGAAGGCGAGCACCGTGCCCCAGTCGGAGCGGGAGTGGCCGCGCACCTTGGGCCGGCACAGGAGCAGCAGCACGACCGCGGCGGCCGCGAGGCGCAGGGTGACCACGCCCGCCGCGCCCGCCCTCGGCATGATCATGACCGCGAGGGCGGCGCCGAACTGCACCGAGATCCCCGCCGAGATCACCAGCGCGACCGGCCCGAGACCGCCGCCGCGGCCCTGGCCCTCGGCGGGCAGCGGGGCCGGTACGGGGGCGGGGGCCGTCGTGGCGGCCTGCGAGGGCGACGAGGAGGGGGATGCGGAAGGTGCGGGCATTTCTCCAGATTACGCGCTCCGTAAGGAGTGTCGAGCCGTGTCTTGCCTTACAGACCCTGCCTACAGGGCTTGTCTTACAGGCCCTGTCTTACAGGCCCTGCCTTACACGGCTTGGCTTACACGGCTTGGCTTACAGGGCTCGGCTCACAGGGCTTGCCTCATACGTCCGCCGCCGAGCCGTCGTCCAGACCCTCCGCCAGGAGTTCCGCCAGGTGGCGGGCCCGGACCCCGCCCAGCTGGGCGATCTGGGTGCGGCACGAGAAGCCGTCCGCCTGGACCAGGGCGTCCGGACCGGCCGCGCGCAGCGCCGGGAGCAGCTGTTCCTCCGCGCAGGCCACCGACACCTCGTGGTGGCCCGGCTCGAAGCCGAAGTTCCCGGCCAGACCGCAGCAGCCGCCGCTGAGCTCGCCCACGAGGCCGGCGCGCTCGCGCAGCCGCCGGTCCGCCGCGTCGCCGAGGACCGCGTGCTGGTGGCAGTGGGTCTGCCCGGCCACCGCGCGGTCGAGACGGGGCGGCCGCCAGTCCGGGGCGTACTCCTCCAGGGTCTCGGCGAAGGTGCGGACGGCTGCCGCCAGGCGGGCCGCGCGGGGGTCGTCGGGGAGGAGGGCGGGGAGGTCGGTGCGGAGGGCCGCGGCGCAGCTGGGTTCCAGCACCACCACCGGTGCCCGGACGTCGCCGACGGCGGTCAGGGTGCGGTGGAGGACCTTGCGGGCGCGGTCGAGGCGGCCGGTGGAGACGTAGGTCAGGGCGCAGCAGACCGTTCCCCCGGGTGCGGTCACTCGCAGACCCGCCGCCTCCAGAACCCGTACCGCTGCGCGGCCGGCCTCCGGGGCGAGGTACTCCGTGAAGGTGTCGGGCCAGAGGGTGACGGTGGGGCCCTGCGGGCGGCTCTCCCCGCCCCGCCCCTTCCCGAAACCGGGGCCCCGCCCCTTCCCGAAACCGGGGCCCCGCCCCGGACCCCGCGCCTCGAACTCCCCCAGACTCCGCCCGGGGAGACCCCCAGGCGAGGCTGGATGGTGTGGTGGAGCCGAGAGGGAGCGGGTGAACGGCTCGGTCGCCAGGGCCGGCAGCGCCCGCTGTCGGGTCAGGCCCGGGAGCGGGAGGAGGCGGGCGGCCGCGTTCGCGGTGCGCGTCACGCGCAGCGCGGTGATCAGGCGGAGCCAGGTCGGGAGGCCGCCCAGGGCGTAGTGGGCGAGCGGGCGGACGCGGCCCGACCAGTGGTGGTGCAGGAACTGCGATTTGTAGGTGGCCATGTCCACGCCCACCGGGCAGTCGCTCAGGCAGCCCTTGCAGCCCAGGCACAGGTCCAGCGCCTCGGCGACCTCCGTCGAGCGCCAGCCGTCCCGCAGGATCTCCCCCGCCAGCATCTCGTGCAGCAGCCGGGCCCGGCCGCGCGTGGAGTGCCGTTCCTCCCCCGTCGCCCGGTACGAGGGGCACATCACCCCCGGCCCGCCGCCGACGTCCGTGGTGCGGCACTTCGCGACCCCGACGCACCGCGCGACCTCACCGGCGAACGGCGTGGCCGGCAGCACCGCGAAGCGGAGGTTCTCGTCGAGCCGTGCGGGCCGGACCAGCATCCCCGGGTTCATCCCGCCGGCCGGGTCCCACACGTCCTTGTACGCGCCGAACAGCCCCACCACCTCCGGCCCGTACATGCGCGGCAGCAGTTCGGCCCGCGCCTGGCCGTCGCCGTGCTCCCCCGACAGCGAGCCGCCGTGCGCGACGACCAGGTCGGCCAGTTCGCCGGAGAAGGCCCGGAAACGGGCCACACCGTCCGCCGAGACGAGGTCGAAGTCGATCCGTACGTGCACACAGCCCTCACCGAAGTGCCCGTACGGGGATCCGCGCAGCCCGTGCGCCGCCAGCAGCGCGCGGAACTCCCGCAGGTACGCGCCCAGCCGGGCGGGCGGCACCGCGCAGTCCTCCCATCCCGGCCAGGCCATCTCCCCTCCCGGCAGCCGCGTCGCCGTGCCCGCCGCGTCCTCCCGGATCCGCCACAGGGCCCGCTGCCCCGCCGGGTCGGTGACCACCACCGCGTCGAGGGCGTCGGCGGCCCGTACGAGTTCCCGCGCCGCGCCCTCGTCCCGCATCTCCACGAACAGCCAGGCCCGGCCCCGCGGCAGTCCCCCCGCCCCGCGGACCAGGTCCTCGGCCATCCCCTCCACCGTCAGCGGCCGGTGCGGGAGCAGGCCGGCGGCCGCGTCCGCCGCCGCGCTCTCGTCGGCGTACCCGAGGACGGCCAGGACCGGCGCGCGCGGCGCCTCCACCAGGCGTACGACGGCCTCCGTCACCACCCCGAGCGTGCCCTCGCTCCCGCAGAAGGCCCGCGCGAGCCGCACCCCGCGCTCGGGCAGCAGCGCGTCCAGTCCGCCGTAGCCGGAGATCCGCCGGGAGAAGCCGCCGCCCATCCCGGTGCGCAGGAGGGCCAGGTTCTTGTCGACCAGTTCGCGCAGCCCCTTCGGCGCCCCCGACCAGCCCGTGCCGATCCGGTGCGCGGTGCCCCCGTACGCCGTCACCGCCAGCTCGGCGACGTTGTCCGCGGTGGTCCCCCAGGCGACCGAATGGGCGCCGCACGCGTTGTTGCCGATCATCCCGCCGAGGGTGCAGCGGGAGTGCGTGGAGGGGTCCGGCCCGAAGGTCAGTCCGTACGGGCGCACCGCGTCCCGCAGCCGGTCGAGTACGAGGCCGGGCTGGACCACGGCGGTGCGGGCGGCCGGGTCCACCGACACCAGGGCGTTCATGTGCCGGGTGAGATCGAGGACCACTCCGGTGCCGGTGGCCTGGCCGGCGATGGAGGTGCCGCCGCCGCGCGGGACGACCGGGACCCCGGCCTCGGCGCACACGCGCAGGGCGGCCGCCACGTCCTCGGCGTCGCGCGGGGCGACCACGCCGACGGGGACGCGCCGGTAGTTGGAGGCGTCCATGGTCGTCAGTGCCCGGGCGGCGGCCCCGAAGTCCACCTCGCCGCGCAGCTCCGCCCGCAATGTCCGTTCGAGTTCCCCGGGTGACGTCACGGCACCACCCTCCCACCGTCCGGACGCGTCTCATCGGGTGGACGCGCCTCCGACGCGCGGTCCGGGACCGGATACGCTCCGCTCGTGGCCGAGATCCAGATTCCCGCTGACATCAAGCCCGCCGACGGACGCTTCGGCGCGGGCCCCTCCAAGGTGCGGACCGAGGCGCTGGACGCCCTCGCCGCCACCGGTACCTCCCTGCTCGGAACCTCCCACCGCCAGGCCCCGGTCAAGAACCTGGTCGGCTCGGTGCGCCAGGGCATCCGGGACCTCTTCTCCCTCCCCGAGGGCTACGAGGTGATCCTGGGCAACGGCGGCTCCACCGCCTTCTGGGACATCGCGACCGCCGGTCTGATCGAGCGGAAGTCCCAGCACCTGACCTTCGGTGAGTTCTCCTCCAAGTTCGCCAAGGCCGCGAAGCTCGCGCCGTGGCTGGACGAGCCCTCCGTCATCTCCTCGGAGCCGGGCACGCACCCGGAGCCGGTGGCCGAGGCGGGCGTGGACGTGTACGCGTACACGCACAACGAGACCTCGACGGGTGTCGCCGCGCCGGTCAAGCGCGTCGCGGGCGCCGACGCCGGTTCACTCGTCCTGGTGGACGCGACCTCGGGCGCCGGCGGTCTGCCGGTGGACATCACCGAGACGGACGTCTACTACTTCGCCCCGCAGAAGTCCTTCGCCTCGGACGGCGGGCTGTGGCTGGCCGCGTTCTCCCCGGCCGCCCTGGAGCGCGCCGCCCGCGTGCACGCGTCGGGCCGGCACATCCCGGAGTTCTTCTCGCTGCCGACGGCGATCGACAACTCGCTGAAGAACCAGACGTACAACACCCCGGCGCTGGCCACCCTCTTCCTGCTGGACCAGCAGCTGGAGTGGATGAACAACCAGGGCGGCCTGGAGTTCACCACCGGCCGTACGGCGGAGAGCGCGCGCAACCTGTACGGCTGGGCGGAGGCGTCGAAGTACGCGACCCCGTTCGTCGTGGACGCCGACAAGCGCTCGTCCGTCATCGGCACGATCGACTTCTCGGACGACATCGACGCGGCGGCCGTCGCCAAGGTGCTGCGCGCCAACGGGATCGTGGACACCGAGCCGTACCGCAAGCTGGGCCGCAACCAGCTGCGCATCGCGATGTTCCCGGCGGTCGACCCGGCCGACGTGCAGAAGCTGACGGCCTGCATCGACTACGTGATCGAGAAGCTCTGACGGTCCGTACCGATCGGTACCGAGGCCCCCGGTGACGTGAAGTCGCCGGGGGCTTCGGCGTTCCCGGTCTCCCCCGCACGGTTTCGGCCAGCGTCCGAGCTCAAGCAGACGCAAAGTCGGCATTCCAGTTGCGTCCGGGGGCGGGCGTCCCGCGCAGGGTACGGAAGAGCCCGGCCGGTGGACGGGCCGTTCAATTCACCGATGAGATCGAGCCATTCGAAGATCGCGGGCGGGTGGGGGAGGTTGGTCCGACCGAGGGGGCGACGCCTACTGTCGCCCCAGGTCACCACCGGTTCGCGCTCGTCAGCTGATCGTCGGTGGGCCGCCGTCGCCGTTTGACCCGGTGCGGACGGTCCACGAGCTGCCGGCCGCCCCCGCGATGCCGGGCCACTCCCTCCCGTGGCCCGGCGTCCGGAGCGACGGAGGGACCTCGGCCCCGAGCACCGGGGCAGGACGGCCCACCCCCCGGCGAGCGGGACGCGGCCGCCGTCGTCAGCCGCATGGCCACCCCGCAGATCCCCGGGGCCGTCTTCTCGCCCTCCTGCAACGGCGGGCCCGCCCCGGACCGCCACGGGGACCCCACGTCGTCGTGTTCGCGCACCTCACGGGCAAGGCGTAGTTCCGTACGCGATACCTTCAGGGGTCCGGAGGGCAACTCCGGAGGGCAACTCTTGACGGCAGCACAGCGTGGAGGCAGCGGCGTGAGCGTGCGAGTGACGGCGGCACAGAGCGGCGTGGACCCCTTCGGCACGGCCCGGCTGCGGCGCGGGGTGCTCGACGCCTGGGGCGCGGGCCCGGCCCGGTTCCGCGAGGACGCCAACGCCGAGGAGGACCTCGCGCTCGGCGGCTACCGGGACCGGCTCGTCATCGAGCTGGCGCAGAACGCCGCCGACGCCGCGGCCCGGGCCAAGGTGCCCGGCCGGCTGCGGCTCACCCTGCACGAGGGCGAGAACGGCCGCGCCCTGCTCGCCGTCGCCAACACCGGCGCCCCGCTCGACGCGACGGGCGTGGAGTCGCTGAGCACCCTGCGCGCCTCCGCCAAGCGGGAGCCCTCCGGTGACAGCGTCGGCCGCTTCGGCGTCGGCTTCGCGGCCGTCCTCGCCGTCTGCGACGAACCCGCGGTCCTCGGCCGGCACGGCGGCGTCCGCTGGTCCCTGGCCGAGGCCCGCGAACTGGCCCGGGGTGCCGCCGTCGGCAGCCCCGGCCTCGGCGACGAACTGCGCCGCCGCGACGGCCACGTCCCGCTGCTGCGGCTGCCGTTGCCCGCCGAGGGCACCGCCCCCGACGGCTACGACACCGTCGTGGTCCTCCCGCTGCGCGACGCCGCCGCCGAGGACCTGGTGGAGCGGCTGCTGGCGGGCATCGACGACGCCCTGCTGCTCACCCTGCCCGGGCTGCACGAAGTCGTGGTGGAGACCCCCTCCGGCGGCTCCCGCGCGCTGTACCGGCGCGACGAGGGCCCCTACACCGTCATCGAGGACACCACCGCGTCCGGCACCCGCACCAGCCGCTGGCGCACCGTCCGCCACGGCGGCCCCATCGAGCGCGCCCTGCTCGCCGACCGGCCCGTCGAGGAACGGCTGCGCCCCGCCTGGGCGGTGTCCTGGGCCGTGCCCGTCGACTCCGAGGGCGCCCCGCTGCGCCCGGCCACGGCGCCCGTGGTGCACGCGCCGACCCCCACCGACGAGCCCCTGGGCATCCCGGCCCTGCTCATCGCGACCCTGCCGCTGGACACCACCCGCCGGCACCCCGCGCCCGGGCCGCTGACCGACTTCCTCGTGGAGCGCGCAGCCGACGCGTACGCCGAACTCCTCGGCGCCTGGGACCCGGTGAGCACCGGCCTCGTCGACCTGGTCCCCGGCCCGCTCGGCAAGGGCGCACTGGACGGGGCCCTGCGCGCCGCCGTGCTCCAGCGGCTCCCCCGTACGGCCTTCCTCGCGCCGGCCGCACCGCCCGAGCACGCCGAGGAGCGCGCGGCCCTGCGCCCCTTCGAGGCCGAGGTGGTGGAGGGCGCGGGGGCCGACACCGTACGCGTCCTCGCCGAGGTCCTGCCGACGCTGCTGCCGGCGGGCCTGGAGCGCCGCGCCGAGCTGCGCACCCTGGGCGTGGGCCGGCTCCCGCTGGGCGATGCGATCGAGCGGATCGCCGGCATCGAGCGCACCCCCGAGTGGTGGCACCGGCTCTACGACAGCCTCGCCGGGGTGGACCCCGACCGGCTGTCCGGGCTGCCCGTGCCGCTCGCCGACGGCCGCACGACGATCGGGCCGCGCCACGTCCTGCTGCCGTACGCGGACACCCCGGCGGACCTGGCCCGGCTGGGGCTGAAGGTGGCCCACCCGGACGCGGCGCACCCGCTGCTGGAGAAGCTCGGAGCCCTGCCGGCCACGGCGCGGGCCGTGCTGACGACCCCGCAGGTGCGGGCCGCCGTCGCCGGCTCCCTCGACGCCGGGGAGGTCTGGGACGAGGACGCGGACACCCTGGACGCCGACGAGCTGGCCGAGGTCGTCCTGGGGCTGGCCCGGGACGCCGATCTGGCGCCGGGCGACGAGCCCTGGCTGGGCGCGCTGGCCCTGCCCGACGAGGACGGCGAACTGGTCCCGGCGGGCGAACTGCTGATGCCGGGCTCGGCGCTCGCCTCCGTCATCCGCGAGGACGAGGTCCCGTACGTGGACGCCGAGCTGGCGCAGCGGTGGGGCGAGGGCCCGCTCACCGCCTGCGGGGTGCTCGCGACGTTCCAGCTGGTGCGCGCCACCGACGTGGTGCTCGACCCGGACGAACTGGAGCCCCGCGAGGGGGATTTCGCCGAGCCGGACGACGCGGGACTGCTGGACGCGGTGGACGTGTGGTGCGAGGACCTGCTGGACCAGCTGCCGGACACCCCGGTGCCGCCGGTGGCGACCGAGCTGGTCGCCGTGCGGGACCTCGACCTGGTCGACGACGACTGCTGGCCGCAGGCCCTGGCGATGCTCGCGCAGCCGCCGCTGCGCGACGCGCTGACCCAGCCCGTACGGGTGCTGCTGCCGGACGGCACCACGCAGTCCGTGCGCTCGTACACCGCGTGGTGGCTGCGCGACCACCCGGTGCTCGACGGCCGCCGCCCGGCCGGCCTGCGCGCGGCGGGCGGCGACCCGCTGCTGGCGGGCCTCTACACCCCGGCGGACGCCACGGGCTTCGAGGACGAGCAGGTCCTGCGGGCGCTGGGCGTACGGACCACCGTGGCGGCCCTGCTGGACGAGCCCGGCGGCGCGGCCGAGCTGCTGGCCCGGCTCGCCGACCCGGAGCGCGAGGTGACGGGCCGGCAGCTGCACGGCCTGTACGGGGCGCTGGCCGATCTGGACCCCGAGCAGGTCACCCTGCCGGACGAGCTGCGCGCGGTGGTGGACGGCGAGGTCCGTGTGGTGGACGCGGCCGACGCCGTGATCGCGGACGCCCCGGACCTGCTGCCGCTGACGGCGGGGCTCCCGCTGCTGCCGGTACCGCCGTCCCGCGCGGCGGACCTCGCGGAGCTTCTCCAGGTACGCCGCCTGTCGGAGACGGTCCCGGCGGAGGTGACGACGCCGGGTGAGGTGCACGAGGTCCCGGAGTCGGTGCGCGTGCTGCTGGGCCCGGCCACCCCGGTGACGTACGTGGAGCACGAGGAGCTGGTCGCCGGCGGCACGGAACTCGACTGGCGCCGCACCCCCGACGGCACCCTCCACGCGTCCACGCTGGAGGGCGTGGCGGCCGGTCTCGCCTGGGCGGCGGGTCAGTGGCCGCGCCGCTTCGAGGTGGCGGCGCTGCTGGAGGACCCGTCGCGCACGGCGGAACTGGCGCGGGACCGCTGGTTCGACTGAGGCTGGTCGGACTAGGGGTGGTTCGGCTGAGGCGCGGCGTCGGTGGGCGTCGCGTTCAGCGGCAGCAGCCGGGGGCGCTTCGCGGTGCGGCCGTCGCCGGAGGAGCGGCCGCGCAGCCGGCGGCCCAGCCAGGGGCCGAGGAACCCGGTGGCCCAGCGCAGTTCGGCCGCGGCGGCCGCGGCGGCGGACCGGCCGGCGGGGTGCGACCGCGGCGGCAGGGGCAGGGTCCAGCTGTCGTCGCTGCCGGGCAGGCGGAGGGCGTGCGCGAGGGCCGCGGCGATCCGTTCGTGGCCGACGGGGCTGGCGTGGAGGCGGTCCGTGGTCCACATCCGCGGGTCGTTCACGGCGGCCGGCCGGGCGGTCTCGGCGACGGTGACCCCGTGGCGGGCGGCCGCGGCGCGGATGCGGTCGTTGAGGTCGGCTATGCGGGGCGAGACGGGCCGGGCCAGGGGCACGATCCTGCCCAGGTCGGGGAAGGTCACGGTCGCCACGTGGGCGCCGGCGGCCGTGAGCGCGGCGAACATCTCCTCCAGCTGCGCGGCGACCTCCGCGGCGTCGAACCGGGGCCGGAGCATGTCGTTGACGCCGGCGACGACGGTGGCCAGGTCGGGGCGCAGGGCCAGGGCGGGGCCGAGCTGTTCGGCGCGGACCTGGCCGGCGAGGCGTCCCCGTACGGCCAGATTGGCGTACTGGAGGCCGGGGTTGACGGCCGTCAGGTGTCCGGCGAGCCGGTCGGCGAAGCCGCGCAGACCCGCCGTGTCGTCCCCGTCGCCGAGGCCTTCGGTCTGACTGTCGCCCAGGGCGACGTAGCGCAGGTACTCACCGTTCGGCACGGTTCGACCTCTCCCTCAGGACGGCCGCACTGCGGCGGCACCAGTCGCGGTGGCCCTGCTCGAAGGCGATGCCGCGCAGGCCCGTCAGGTACCCGCCGATCCGCTCGCCGCGGAGCAGGTACTCCTCCTCGTCCAGGTCGCCGCGCATCTTGCGCAGCACCCTGCCGAGGAGCTCGATCTTGGCCTCGGCCGCGGCCGCCCGCTCCTCGAGCTGCTCGATCACCGGCGCGGTACCGATCCGGTCGGCGTTCTGGACCTTGACGAGGAGGTCGTCCCGGATGACCGGCGGCTTCGACGCGGCCGCGGCGAAGTCCTCCAGCTCGGCGCGGCCGGCGTCGGTGACCTGGAACATCCGCTTGTTGGGCCGACCCTCCTGGACCACCTGGCGGCCCTCGACCAGCCCGTCCCTCTCCAGCTTGGTCAGCTCGGCGTAAAGCTGCTGGGGCGAGGCGTGCCAGAAGTTGGCGACGCCGATGTCGAACGACTTCGCCAGCTCGTACCCGCTGTACTCGCCGTCCAGCAGCGCCGCCAGTACGGCGTGCCTCAAGGCCATCGCGGCAGCCCCTTCCCTTTCCTCGCCCTCCCCCGCATCATACTCATGAATATGACTACTCAATTTAATGAGTATGAGGAGGGGCCATGAGGGAACTGGACCAGCAGACCGCCGAACGCTTCCGCGCAGCCGTGGAGAAGCGCGATCTCAGCGCGGTGGAGGACGTGTTCACCGAGGACGTCCGGTTCTACAGCCCGGTGAAGTTCACCCCCTTCGAGGGCCGCCCCATGGTGCTGGGCCTCTTCGGGGTCCTGTTGCGGATCTTCGAGGACTTCCGCTACGTCGGCCACTTCGAGGGCACGGCCGAGACGAGCGCCGACGGCACGCAGGCCCCCTCGGCGATCCTGGCCTTCCGCGCCACCGTGGACGGCAAGCAGATCCACGGCATCGACCTGCTCCAGTTCGACGGGACGGGCCGCGTCAAGGAGTTCACGGTGATGGTCCGCCCCCAGTCCGCCGTCCAGGCCCTGGGCCAAGCAGTCCTCGCCGGCCTACAGGCCGAGGGCCTCGCCTAGCGCGTGCCGAAACGCCTCCGGCGCCCGCTGCGGGGCGCCGGAGGGATGTGCCGGTGTGGTGCCCGCCCGTCAGATCGCCGGGCCGAAGCCCGTCACCGCCGGGTACGGGGTGGCCGCACCCCTGCCCGGGAAGACGGTGACCTTGCCGGCGGCATCCGCGGACCAGAGGTCCGGCAGGCCGTCACCGGTGAGGTCCCCGTCGGAACCGACGCGCGGGTGCGCGCCCGGGGCCAGTGTCGTCAGCACGGGCGCGGCGGCCGGGTCGGCGAAGGCGGAGAACACCGGGGCGTCCGGAGTACCGGTGAGGGAGAACGCGCGGATCTTGCCGTCCTGCCGGGAGCGGGCCCACAGGGTGGGGAAGTCCGTTCCCTGGGCCCGCCCCGGAGTGAGCAGCTCCTGGCCGGCCCAGCGGTCGTCGTTGCCCGAGATGAGGATCGCCTCGTCGTTCAGGTCGTTCGTGGCCCCTCGCTCCGCCAGCCACAGGCGGCCGTTCTCCACGAACAGCACCGAGGTGCGCGGCAGGACGCCCCGGACGGCGCTGTCGCCCCGGGGGGATCCGTACGCCGCGATCTGCGTGACCTTCGACCAGTCGGAGCCGAGACCGTGCCGTTCGCAGTCGATGATCAGGCGCACCGCGCTCCGGCAGACGGTCGGCTTGCCGACGGAGATGGACGCCCGCTCCGTGAACAGGCCGTCCCCGTCGTTCCGGAACAGGCTGAGGGCCGAGCCGCCCGGGGCGTGGGCCAGCAGGTCGTCCACCTGCTGGTAACCCAGGGTGCCGCGGTGGGTGTACTGGACTGCCGCCCAGTTCTCACCGCCGCCCGGGGCACCCTGCCGGCGTGCGCTCGGGGTGTCCAGCGGGTTCGATCCCCACTTGCGGAGATGGCCCGCGGCATCCGGGACGAGGACGTCCGGCCTGCCGTCGGCGTCGATGTCGCCGAAGGCGGCAGGAGCGGTGTTCGGCTGTGCGTAGTAGTCCACCTTGGCGGGCTGGGAGACGTTGCCCGCGTTGTCCATCGTCTGGAGGTAGACGGACTGGCTGCCCCAGGTGGTGGGCTTGACCTTGATGTCGAGCGCGCCGTCCGTGAGCCGGACGACACGCGGGTCGGTCGCCTCGTCCGAGCAGCGCCAGCCGGCGCTGAACGTCCCGGTCGGCTGCCATCGGGCGCAAGCGATCTCCGAGCCGGTGTCGGTGCCCTTCAGGGTGAAGGTCGCCTCCTCTCCGACCTTCTTGGGGGAGGCGTCCGTGGTGACCTCGGCGGTCGGCGGCGCGTGGTCCACGCGAAAGTGGCACCAAGCCGTGTACGGGCTGGTCAGCTTCCCGTCGGTGCTGCGGGCGCGCCAGGCGTACTGGCCGCCGTCCTTCAGGAGGTCGCGGGCGAACATGGTGCCGGCTTCGGGGACCGTGGACCAGGAGGTCGGGTGGTCGGTCCGGCTGCCCCCGTACGAGGCGTCCCAGAGCTGGAACGTCGTCTGGAGCTGGACGCCCGACGGCGAGACGGCACTGACGGTGGCCGTGACGTCGGACAGGCCGACCCAGCCGGCTCCCGCCCCGGAATACGGGTCGGTGTCGCAGTCGGAGTACCTGTTGTCACCGGCGAAACCGGGCGTGGGGCTGGTTCGGGGTGTCGAGACCTTCGGTGTCGCCGGGTCCGGCGCGGCGGCCGCCGGCGCGGCGGCCGCGAGGCCGAGCGCCAGGGCCAGGGCCGCTGCCGGTAATGCGCGAGGTGTCATGTGCTGGTTCCCCCCTGGGAATACGACGGTGGATCAGTCGCAATCTTTCAGAAGGTGCACCGGTTCACACGGACAAACGAACAACGAGTCAACTAGGCCGGAAATTTGCGGTTCACCCAGCGGAAGGTGAACTCGATCAGGGTCGCGGCGGCCGCGGCCACGGCCACCGCGAGCCAGGGCATCGTCGTGCCCTCCAGCTTCAGCTGGAAGAAGTGCTGGAGCTGCGGCACCACCAGGACGGTCAGGAAGGCCGCGCCCATCGCGCCGACCAGGGCCACCCGCCACCACGTGTACGGGCGGGCGATGATCACCAGGACCCACATCGAGGTCAGGAACAGCGTGAGCGTCGCCGCGCTGCTCTCGGCCTCCAGGGCGACCGGGCCGGTGTAGTGGTGGCGGGCGATCAGGTAGCTGATGAAGGTGGCCGTCGCCGCGATCACGCCGCCGGGGATCGCGTACCGCATCACCCGTTTCACGAAGTGCGGCTTCGCGCGCTCCTTGTTCGGGGCGAGGGCCAGGAAGAAGGCCGGGATGCCGATGGTGAGCGTGGACAGCAGCGTCAGGTGGCGCGGCAGGAAGGGGTACTCGACCTGCGAGCAGACCACCAGGATCGCGAGGAGGACCGAATAGACCGTCTTGGTGAGGAAGAGGGTCGCGACCCGGGTGATGTTGCCGATGACGCGGCGGCCTTCGGCGACCACCGAGGGGAGGGTCGCGAAGCTGTTGTCGAGCAGGACAATCTGCGCGACGGCGCGCGTGGCCTCCGAGCCCGAGCCCATGGCGACGCCGATGTCCGCGTCCTTGAGGGCGAGCACGTCGTTGACGCCGTCGCCCGTCATGGCGACGGTGTGGCCCTTGGACTGGAGGGCCCCGACCATGTCCCGCTTCTGCTGCGGGCTCACGCGCCCGAACACGGAGTTCTCGTCGAGGACCCGCGCCATGTCGGCCTGTTCGGTCGGGAGCTTGCGGGCGTCCACGGTGTTCTCCGCGCCGGGCAGCCCCAGCTTGCCGGCGACGGCGCCGACGGAGACCGCGTTGTCGCCGGAGATGACCTTAGCCTTGACGTTCTGGTCGTCGAAGTAGCGCAGGGTGTCGGCGGCCTCGGCCCGTAGCCGCTGCTCCAGGACGACCAGGGCGGTGGGCCTGACCCCGGTGGCGACGTCCTCGTCGTCGAGCTCGCGGCCGGAGCGGGCCAGCAGCAGGACCCGTAGGCCCTGCTCGTTGAGCTCGTTGATCTGCTCGAGGGCCGGGTCCCCGGCGGGGAGCAGTACGTCGGGGGCGCCGAGCAGCCAGGTGTTGTTCTCGCCGTCGCCCTCGCTGAAGCTGGCGCCGCTGTACTTGCGGGCGGAGGAGAAGGGCAGCGACTCGGTGCAGCGCCACTCCGCGCTGTCGGGGTAGGCGTCGATGATCGCCTGGAGGCTGGCGTTGGGCCGCGGATCGGACTCGCCGAGCGCGCCGAGCACCTTCTTGACGTACGCCGTCTCCGCGCCGCCGAGCGGGCGCAGCCCGGTGACGTCCATGCCGCCCTCGGTGAGGGTGCCTGTCTTGTCGAGGCAGACCACGTCGACCCGGGCGAGGCCCTCGATGGCGGGCAGCTCCTGCACCAGGCACTGCTTGCGGCCGAGCCGGATCACGCCGATGGCGAAGGCCACGGAGGTGAGGAGGACGAGTCCCTCGGGGATCATCGGGACGATGCCGCCGACGGTCCGGGCGATGGAGTCCTTGAAGTTGTTCTCCTTGACGATCAGCTGGCTGATGATCAGGCCGATGGAGGTCGGGATCATCATCCAGGTGACGTACTTGAGGATCGTGGAGATGCCGGAGCGCAGCTCGGAGTGGACGAGCGTGAAGCGGGAGGCCTCTTCGGCGAGCTGGGCGGCGTAGGCCTCGCGGCCGACCTTGGTGGCGGTGAACGCGCCGCCGCCGGCGACGACGAACGACCCGGACATGACCGGGTCGCCGGGCCTCTTGAGGACGGGGTCGGCCTCGCCGGTGAGGAGGGACTCGTCGATCTCCAGCCCCTCGGCCTCGCCGACGGCCCCGTCGACGACGACCTTGTCGCCGGGGCCGAGCTCGATGACGTCGCCGAGGACGATCTCGGAGGTGGAGATCTCCGCGGTCCGGCCGTCGCGGCGCACGCTGGGTTTGGCCTCGCCGATGACGGCGAGACCGTCGAGGGTCTTCTTGGCGCGCAGTTCCTGGATGATGCCGATGCCGGTGTTCGCGATGATCACGAAACCGAAGAGGCTGTCCTGGATCGGTGCGACGAAGAGCATGATCACCCAGAGGACGCCGATGATCGCGTTGAAGCGGGTGAGGACGTTGGCGCGGACGATCTCGGTGGTGGAGCGGCTGCTGCGGACGGGGACGTCGTTGACGTCGCCGCGCGCGACGCGCTCGGCGACCTCGGCGGTGGTCAGCCCGCCGGGCCTGAACCGGGGCGCGGGTGGGCGCACCGGGTGGACCGGATCGAGCTCCACCCCCGCGTCGATGGCGGCGCCGGCTCGTTCCGGCCCGTCCTGATCGATCTTCGCCCGCTGTGTCATGTCTTCGACGTTAGGCGGGGTTCGGACGCTTTACCCGCCGAGCGGGGGAAGATCCGACCTCGGGATGACCCGAATCGTCCGTTGGTAGGGGCCGGGCTGCGGGGATCACCCCGGCACACACCCACCCCCGTCCCAACCGGCCGGTTCGGCTTCGCCGCGCAAATTCAGCCTCGCCGGCGTTTGAGGCGCGGGGTCCGGGGCGGAGCCCCGGCAGCGGGGCCGCGCCGGGAGACGGCGGCATCCCCAGGCGGGAGCCAAGCCGCAGGCGGGGTGGCTACGCCTGCGGGCCCGGGTCCGGCTCGGCCTGTTCCGCCGCGTGGCGCTTGAGCGCGGCGTCACGGCCGCGGACGTACCAGATGCCGATCAGGCCGAGGAAGCCGCCGGCCGCGCAGGTCCAGACCCACCACAGCTGGCCGCGGTCGGCGAACCACCCGTAGAAGGGGAGCTGGCCGACGAAGAGGGCGAACCACAGGATCGTGCCGCCTGTGACGGTCGCGACGACGGGGCCCTCCAGGGGCTCGGGCGCCTCATGCTTCGCAGTCCATTTCGCCATGCGGCAAGTCTAGGCGCGCGGATTCATGGTCTACGCGCGGAGATGGACGGCCCTTCGTTCATGTGTTCATACTGAAACGGTTTGGGCGTGGCCCATTTTCTTCGTATGAACCACCCAATGAGGACCGTATGAGCACCCCCACGGCCACGGCCCCGGACCCTTCCCTCCAGGGACCCTCCGGAGGAATCGACCGCTACTTCAAGATCTCCGAGCGCGGTTCGACCGTCGCCCGCGAGGTCCGCGGCGGCTTCGCCACCTTCTTCGCGATGGCGTACATCATCGTGCTCAACCCGATCATCCTGGGCAGCGCGAAGGACATGTACGGGCACCAGCTCGACAACGGTCAGCTCGTGACGGCCACCGCCCTGACGGCCGCCTTCACCACCCTCCTCATGGGTGTCATCGGCAACGTCCCGATCGCGCTCGCCGCCGGCCTCGGCGTGAACACGGTCGTCGCCCTCCAGCTCGCCCCCCGCATGAGCTGGCCGGACGCCATGGGCATGGTGGTCCTGGCCGGCTTCGTGGTGATGCTGCTGGTCGCCACCGGCCTGCGCGAGCGCGTCATGAACGCCGTGCCGCTGGGCCTGCGCAAGGGCATCGCCATCGGCATCGGCCTGTTCATCATGCTGATCGGCCTGGTCGACTCGGGCTTCGTCTCCCGCATCCCGGACGCCGCCCACACCACGGTCCCGCTCCAGCTCGGCGCCACCGGCCACCTGGACGGCTGGCCGGTCCTGATCTTCGTGATCGGCGTGCTGCTCACCCTGGCCCTGCTGATCCGCAAGACGCCGGGCGCGATCCTGATCTCCATCGTGGCCATGACCCTCGTCGCGGTCGTCGTCCAGCTGACCGCCAAGGTGCCCGACACGGGCTGGGGCCTCACCGTGCCCGAGTGGCCGGGCAACCCGGTGGCCGCGCCCGACTTCGGGCTGGTCGGCCAGGTCAGCCTGTTCGGCGGCTTCGGGAAGGTCGGGGTGCTGACCGGCATCCTCTTCGTCTTCACCGTGCTGCTGTCCTGCTTCTTCGACGCCATGGGCACGATCCTGGGCGTCGGCGACGAGGCCAAGCTGATCGACAAGGAGACCGGCGAGTTCCCCGGCATCAACAAGGTCCTGCTGATCGACGGCCTGGCCGTCGCCTCGGGCGGCGCCACCTCCTCCTCGGCCACCACGTGCTTCGTGGAGTCGACGGCCGGGGTCGGCGAGGGAGCCCGTACGGGTCTGGCGAACGTCGTGACGGGCGCCCTGTTCGCCGTGGCGCTGTTCCTCACCCCGCTCGCCACGATGGTCCCGTCCCAGGCCGCCACCCCCGCCCTGGTGGCGGTCGGCTTCCTGATCCTGGCGGGCTCGATCAAGGACATCGACTGGAGCGACTTCACCATCGCCGTTCCGGCGTTCCTGGCCATGGTGATGATGCCCTTCACCTACTCGATCACCAACGGCATCGGCATCGGCTTCATCACGTTCTGCGCCCTGCGCGCGGCGACCGGCCGGGGCCGCGAGGTCCCGGTGGCCATGTACGTCGTGGCCGCGGTGTTCGTCTTCTACTACGCGATGCCGGCCCTCGGCCTCACGTAGGCCCTGCCCGGGCTCACGTCAGCCCGTAGAACTTCTCTGTCTCGTCGACGGCGGCCTTGAAGCGCTCGTCGAAGTCATCGCGGATGAGCGTCCGGACCACATAGTCCTGGACGCTCATTCCGCGTTTGGCGGCGTGAGTCCGGAGCCTGTCGAGGAGCTCCCCGTCTATGCGCATGCTCAGCACATGTGTCCCCATGCCGAAAGAGTCGGGGCAGAGGGTGCGGACGCGTGTCACTTTCGGCCGCCGACTCACCCGTACGAGTGACCCCGCGCACGACCGCCAAAAGTGGTGTTCCTTAGAGAGAGTAATGAGTTACTCTAAATACATGCCTGACCTTTCCCATGGCGACGATGCTGCCGCCGTGAACGACCTCCGCTCCGCCGTCATGCGGCTGGGGCGGCGCCTGAAGCACCAGCGCGTCGACGAGTCGCTGAGCCCCACCGAGATGTCGGTGCTCGGCACCCTCGCCCGCTGCGGCCAGGCCACACCCGGCGAGCTGGCGCGGCGGGAGCACGTCCAGCCGCCGTCGATGACGCGCATCGTCGCGTTGCTGGAAGCCAAGGGACTGGTCACGCTGGAACCGCACCCCGACGACCGCCGCCAAAAGGTGGTCCGCCAGACGGAGGAGGCCGAAGCGATGCTCGAAGAGAGCCGCCGCAAGCGCAACGCCTTCCTGGCCGGGCTCGCGGCCGAGCTGACCGAGGACGAATGGGCCAAGCTGCGCGAGGCCGCACCCGTCCTGGAGAAGCTCGCACACCGGTAGGAACGACGCCAGGAGGCGAACGCTTTTGAGTACGGGAACCGGAGCAGACTCCGCACCCGGCCACACATCCACCCCTACTAAGGCCCCTGCGGGCCCCGCGGGCAAGAACTCGATGTTCAGCTCGCTGAGGATCCGGAACTACCGGCTCTTCGCGACCGGACAGGTCGTCTCGAACACCGGCACCTGGATGCAGCGCATCGCCCAGGACTGGCTGGTCCTCTCCCTGACCGGTTCCGCCTCCACCGTCGGCATCACCATCGCCCTGCAGTTCCTGCCGATGCTGATGTTCGGCCTCTACGGAGGCGTCCTCGCCGACCGGCTGCCCAAGCGGCCCCTGCTCCTCGCCACCCAGAGCGCGATGGGCCTGACCGGCATCGCACTCGCCGTCCTCACCCTGGCGGGACACGTCCAGGTCTGGCACGTCTACCTCGCCGCCTTCCTGCTCGGCCTCGTCACCGTCGTCGACAACCCGGCGCGGCAGACGTTCGTACCCGAGATGGTCGGCAAGGACCAGGTCGCCAACGCCGTCAGCCTGAACTCCGCCAACTTCCAGTCCGCGCGGCTCGTCGGCCCGGCGATCGCCGGTGTGCTGATCACCGCCGTCGGCTCCGGCTGGGCCTTCCTGCTGAACGGCCTGTCGTTCGCCGCGCCCATCGCCGGCCTGCTGATGATGCGGACGAAGGAACTGCACCCGGTCGAACCCCGGCCCCGCGCCAAGGGACAGCTGCGCGAAGGCCTGCACTACGTCGCCGGCCGGCCCGAGCTGATCTGGCCGATCGTGCTCGTGGGCTTCATCGGCACCTTCGGGTTCAACTTCCCGATCTGGCTGTCGGCGTACGTCAGCGACGTCTTCCACGGGGACGCGGGCACCTACGGGCTCTTCAACACGCTGATCGCGGCCGGCTCCCTGGCGGGCGCCCTCCTCGCGGCCCGGCGCGGCCACTCCCGCCTGCGGCTGCTGGTGGTCGCGGCCGTGCTGTTCTCGGTACTGCTGCTCGTCACGGCCTTCGCGCCCGGCTTCTGGCTGTTCGCGGTGCTGCTCGTGCCGATCGGGGTCTTCGGCCTGACGGTCAACGTCACGGCGAACTCCAGCGTGCAGATGGCCACCGACCCCGAGATGCGGGGGCGGGTCATGGCCCTGTTCATGATGGTCTTCACCGGCGGCACCCCGCTGGGCGCTCCGCTGCTGGGCTGGATCACGGACACGTACGGCGCGCGGATCGGCATGGCCGCGGGGGGTGTGATCTCGCTGGCCGCCTCTGTCGCCATCGCGGTGGTCCTGGCGCGCGTCGGAAACCTCCGCGTGCGGGTCAGCCGCCGGGGCGTGACCTTCGTCCCGGCCGCCGCCCCGCGCGACCTGGTCCCGGCCGCCTGACCCTGCGGCCGGGCCTCCCGGGGCTCCGCCCCGGACCCCGCTCCTCAAACGCCGGAAGGGCTGGATGTTCAGCCCGTCCGGCGCTTGAGGGCCGGGGGTTCGGGGGCGGAGCCCCCGCAGCGGCGGGGCGCGCGGCTACGCTCGGCGCATGAGACTGTTCGCAGCCGTGCTGCCTCCGGACGCGGCCGTCGCCGAGCTGGCCCGGGCCGTGGACGGAGTCCGCGACGACCGGCTGACGTGGACCGCGCGAGCGGGCTGGCACTTCACGCTCGCCTTCATGGGCGAGGTGCGCGATGACGTCGTCCCCGACCTGCACGCCCGCCTCGACCGCGCGGCCCACCGCACCGCCCCCTTCCCGCTGCGCCTGCACGGCTGCGGGCACTTCGGGGACCGTGCGCTGTGGGTCGGCGCCGCCGGGGAGCTGCCCGCCCTGCGGATGCTCGCGGAGCGGGCCGACGCCGCGGCCCGGCGGGCCGGGGTGCCGATGGAGCAGCACCGCCGGTACACCCCGCACCTCACCCTGGCCCGCGGCCACGGCCATGGCCACGGCGCCGCCACCCCCCTGCGCCCGTACCTGGACGCCCTCGCGGACTTCGAGGGCACGCCCTGGCAGGTCGACACGCTCAGCCTCGTCCGCAGCAACCTCCCCGTCAGCGGGATTCCGGGCGAGCAGCCCCGCTACGAGACGGTCGGGTCCTGGCCGCTGCGCGGTTGAGCCGTCCCGCGTACGGGATCATCCGCGGCCCGCGTTAGGCTCGACGGGTGGATCCCAAGACCAGAAACCGTGTGATGGCCGGTGTGCTCGTGCTGATGTTCGTCGTCGTGGCCGTGGCGGCTGCCGTCGGGCAGTAGCTACCAGGCGAAGGCCTCCGGGGACGCTCCGGGGCCGGGGAAGATCTCGTCCAGGCCCGTCAGGATCTCGTCCGAGAGCTCCAGCTCCACCGCCCGCAGCGCCGAGTCGAGCTGCTCCTGCGTGCGCGGCCCGACGATCGGCCCGGTGACCCCGGGACGCGTCAGCAGCCAGGCCAGGCCGACCTCGCCCGGCTCCAGGCCGTGCTTGTCCAGCAGGTCCTCGTACGCCTGCACCTGCGCGCGTACGGAGCTGTTGGCGAGCGCGTCGGCGGACCGGCCGGAGGCGCGGCGGCCGCCCGTCGCCTCCTTCTTGATGACCCCGCCCAGCAGACCGCCGTGGAGCGGGGACCAGGGGATGACCCCGAGCCCGTACGCCTCGGCGGCCGGGATGACCTCCATCTCCGCGCGCCGCTCGGCGAGGTTGTAGAGGCACTGCTCGCTGACCAGCCCGAGCCGGCCGACGCGCGCCGCGGTCTCGTTGGCCTGGGCGATCTTCCAGCCGGGGAAGTTCGAGGAGCCCGCGTAGAGGATCTTGCCCTGCTGGATCAGGACCTCGACGGCCTGCCAGATCTCCTCGAAGGGGGTCCGCCGGTCCACGTGGTGGAACTGGTAGACGTCGATGTAGTCCGTCTGGAGCCGCTTGAGGCTGGCGTCGACGGCCCGCCGGATGTTCAGCGCCGACAGGCGGTCGTAGTTGGGCCAGGTCTCGCCCTCGGGCGCCATGCTGCCGTAGACCTTGGTGGCGAGCACCGTCTTCTCGCGGCGCCGGCCGCCCTGGGCGAACCAGGTGCCGAGGATCTCCTCGGTGCGGCCCTTGTTCTCGCCCCATCCGTAGACGTTGGCGGTGTCGAAGAAGTTGATCCCCGCGTCGAGGGCGGAGTCCATGATCGAGTGGCTTTCGGGCTCACCGGTCTGGGGGCCGAAGTTCATCGTGCCGAGTACAAGTCGGCTGACCTTGAGGCCGGTACGTCCGAGCTGTGTGTACTTCATGGGGCACTAGCCAACTGCTTGGAGTGCGCTCGAAGCAAGGCCCTGTCGTGAAAGGGGTGTTACAGCATGTCGTTCTGCACCCGGTCGGGCCTGTACGGGCCGCCGATCCCCCACGCCTGGTGCAGGACGGCCGCGAACTCCCCCGCCAGCCGGTGCTCGCCGGAGGCGTTGGGGTGGGTGCCGTCGTAGGTGTCGTGGTGGATGTCGTACGCCTCCGGGCGCGCGGCCAGCAGGACCGGCGAGGCGGAGGTCGTCAGATCGGCCACCGCCTTCGCGAGGAGCTCGTTGAAACGGGCGACCTCGGCCGCGAAGGTCGCGTCCTCCTCGGCCCGGCTGTTCGGGATGACGGGCAGCAGCACCATGCGGATGCCGGGGCGGGCGGCGCGGGCCCCGGCCATGAAGCGGCGGACGTTGGCGGCGGTCTGCTCGGCGTCGGTGTAGAAGCCGAGGTCGATCAGGCCGAGGGAGACGAGCAGGACGTCGGCCCGGGCGGCGCCGGCGGCGGGGCCTATGAGGGGGGCCATGTGCTGCCAGCCCTCGCCCCAGCCGGCCAGGTGGCGGCGGGCGTGCGCGGGGAAGTCCGGGTCGGCGTACGCGTCGGAGCCCTCGTACAGCTCGCTGCGCGGGCCGACGATCCGGTAGGGGCCGCCGAAGGTCGAGTCGAGGTGCTGCCACATGCGGTAGCGCCAGGTGAAATCGCCGGCGCGTCCGATGGTCATGGAGTCGCCGACGAACATGAAACGCATCCGGTCATCATCGCGGATCGCGCGACAGAAACCTCTGTGACGCCGGACACGGGGCACGTACTGGCAGGCTGGGGGCATGCGCATGCCCCTGCCGTCCGCCGCCGGCACCGCCGTTGCCGCCGCCGTCGCCGTCGCCTCCGCGGCACTCGCCGCCGCCCTCGCCGTGCTGCCGGGCGCTGCCCTCGCGGCGGAAGCCCCCGGATCCTCCTCGTTCACCATCTCCGATCCGCGGATCAAGGAGTCCAGCGGGCTCGCCGCCAGCCGGATCCACCCGGGCGTGTACTGGACGCACAACGACAGCGACGACGGCCCGTACGTCTACGCGGTGGACTCCGCCACGGGCAGGACGGTGGCCCGCGTGACCTTGACCGGGATCGGCAAGCCGCGCGACGTCGAGGCGATCTCGCTGGGGCCGGACGGACAGCTCTACGTCGGCGACATCGGCGACAACCGCAACGGCACCTGGGAGCACGTCTGGATCTACCGTTTCCCGGAGCCGAAGCAACTGGGCGACGTCACGGTCAAGGCCGCGCAGTTCACGGTGCGGTACGCCGACGGGCCGCGCAACGCGGAGGCGCTGATGGTGCATCCGGTGACGGGGCGGGTCTACATCGCGAGCAAGGACGAGAACAAGGGCGGCCTGTACGAGGGTCCCGCGGAGCTCTCGGCGGACGGGTCGAACGTGTTCCGGCGGGTCGCCGACGTGCCGTGGGTGACGGACGGGGCGTTCTCCCCCGACGGGAACCGGCTGACGCTGCGGGGCTACTTCTGGGCGCGCACGTACCCGTGGAAGAACGGCGGGCCGGAGGGCGAGGGCGAGCGGGTGGAAGCGCCGTGGCAGGGGCAGGCGGAGTCGGTGACGTACACGCCGGACGGCTCGACGCTGATGTTCGGCGCCGAGGGGCAGGGCAGCCGCGTCATCGCCGTCCCGGCGGGCGCGGCCCCGACGGCGGGCGCCTCGGCCGCGCCGCCCGCCCCCGGCGGGCCGGGTCCGTCCGCCGCGGAGCCGACGGGGAGCTTCGGCAAGGGAGCCGTGGTCCTGGCGGTCGGCCTGGTGGTCGTCTTCGCCGCCAAACGCCTCCTCGGCCGCCGCCGCAATTGAAGCCCCGCCGGCGTTTGAGGCGCGGGGGTTCGGGGGCTGGCCCCCGACCGCGGCGCCGCACCTGACCACGCACTTCGGCGCCCGCGCCGCTGCCGGGGCTCCGCCCCGGACCCCGCTCCTCAAACGCCGGAGGGGCTGAACAGTGCGGGTTACTCCTCCCGGATGGGGACGCGGCCGTTGACCGCGGGGCCGGCGGAGCCGCCCGCAGGGGCCTGGCCCATCGAGGCCAGGAGCTGGCGGGCCACGCCCAGGCCCGTGCCGCCCATCGTCAGGGCCTTGGCGAACATCTCCGACATGCCCTCGGCCCCGTTCAGCAGCACCATGTGCTCCACGTTCCCGAAGGCGCCCGCGCCGGCCTCCACGATCGCCGGCCAGTTCTCGGCCAGCTGCTGCGCGACCACCGCCTCCTGGTTCTCCGCCAGCGCGGCGGCCCGCGCCTTGATCGCTTCCGCTTCGGCCAGACCGCGCGCCTTCGCCGACTCGGCCTCCGCGAGGCCCCGCGCCTGCGTCGCCGCCGCCTCGGCCTCACCCGTCGCCCGCGTCGCCTTCGCCTGCGCCAGACCGCGCGCCTCGGTGGCCGTCGCATCCGCGGTCGCCGCCGTCGTCACCCGCGTGGCCTCCGCGGCCGCCGCGAGCTCCGTCTCCTTCGCCTTCGCCTGCGCCGCCGAGATCCGCGCGTCGCGCTCGGCCTCCGCCCGGGTCCGTGTCTCGTACGCCGCCGCGTCCGCGGGCTTGCGTACGTCCGCCTGGAGCTGCTGCTCGCGCCGGTGCGCCTCCAGTTCCGCGACGCGGGTCTCCTGGACGACGACCTCCTGCCGTGCGGCCGCCTCGGACAGCGGCCCCGCCTGACGGGCCGTCGCCGCCGCCTTGTCGCGTTCGGCCTGGTAGCCGGCCTGCAGGATCTCGCTGTCGCGCGTCGCCTCGGCCATCCGGGCGAAGGCGGCCTGTTCGGCCTCCGTGGCCAGCCGGTTCGCCTCGGCCTGGGCGATCCGCGCGTCCCGCTGCACGGCGGCCGCGTGCGGCATCGCCAGGTTCTTGATGTAGCCGGTCGGGTCCTCGATCTCGTGGATCTGCAGCGAGTCGACGATCAGGCCGAGCTTCTCCATCTCGGTGCCGCAGGCCATCCGGGTCTGGCCCGTCAGCTTCTCGCGGTCGCGGATCATGTCCTCGACCGTCAACCCGCCCACGATGGACCGCAGATGGCCCGCGAAGACGATGTGCACCCGCTCGGGCATCATCTTCTGCTGGTCCAGGAAGCGGCGGGCCGCGTTGGCGATCGACACCAGGTCGTCGCCGACCTTGAAGATGACCACGCCCTTGACGCGGAGCGGGATGCCCTGGTGGGTGACGCAGTCCACGGACAGCTGCGTCTCGTTGAGGTCCAGGGACAGTTTGCGCACCGCCTGCACCCCCGGCAGGACGAGCGTTCCGCGCCCGGTGACGATCCGGAACCCCATGCCCTGACCGACGCCCTCGGTCTTGTGCGTGGAACCGGAGATGACGAGTGCTTCGTTGGGCTCGGCCACCCGCCACATGAGCTTGAACAGGCCTATCGCGGCCACGATTGCGGCGAGAACGATTCCCGCCACGACGCCGATAGCCATCGGCAACGCCCCCTTTGTTCCAGTGCCGTTCGGCACCGATGAGGGCGAGTCTGCGCCTGCCGCGACCCGGAGTGAAGACGGGGGCGGGTTCTTGTCGCCATCTTGATACGCACAGGTCGCGCGGGGGTGGCGGCCGTCTCAGTTGTCGTAGGCCGCCATCACGTACACCGTGCGCGGCGGCTGGTACTCGACCACCGTCACCACCGTGCCGACGGCCAGCCGGCCGGTGCCGTGGACCGGGTGGGCGAGGAAGTGCTCCGCCCCGCCCCGGATCCGCACGATCACCTCGCCCACGAGGCCCGGCCCGACCGTCCCGGTCACCCGGCCGGTCATTCCCACCATGTCCGTGTACGCGTCCGTGTCCCCCATGGGGCGAGGGTACGCCGCCGGGCCGCGCGGCGACCCGCCCGCGGCGATGCGCCCTTACGAGTGGCCGAGGTCCGCGGCCGGGAGGTCGGAGACCGGGACCGAGCCGGTGTCCTCGGACGCGACCGGCCGCAGGGTGAACTCGTCCGAGGCCATCGAGTCGAGCACCGGCGGAGCGGGCCGCAGCGGCGTCGGCATGACCGCGGCCTCCGAGTGGCCGCCACAGCCGTAGGACAACGACACCAGGCGGCCGTCGGCCGGGCTGAACTCGTTCGCGCAGACACCGAAGGCCTGGCCGAGCGAGCCGCCGATCGCGACGAGGAAGCCGCAGGAGACACAGGACGCGGGCGCGGCCTGCGCCATCGGGGTCTTCGCGCCGAAACCCTCGTCCCAGCGGTCGGCCGCGCTGTGCAGCCCGTACCGCGACAGCACGCGCGCCCGGCGCATGCCCAGTTCCTCGGCGACGGACGTGATGGAGCCCCGTACGGGGACCACCGCGCGGTCGGTGACGTCGGCGTCCTCGGCCTCGACCAGTTCGGCCATTTCGGTGGAGACCACCGAGTTCGGCGGCGGGGCGTCCTCGCCCGACCAGCCCGGCTCCAGGCGCAGGTCCTCGGCGTCGGTGGGCAGCAGGTCGCCGGGGCCCATGTCGCCGGGGCGCAGCCGCTCGCTCCACGGCACCCACTCGGGGGCCAGCAGGGCGTCGTCGCCGGGCAGCAGCACCGTTTCGTCGAGCGTGACGTTCTTCGCGCGGGAGGCGCGGGTCACGGTGACGGCCCAGCGCCAGCCCCGGTAGCCCGGTTCCTTGGACTCGAAGAAGTGGGTGACGACGCGGTCGCCCTCCGCCACGGCGGAGACGTGCGCGCCCACCACTCCGGGGAAGGCGGCCTCCTCGGCCGCCGCGCGGGCGAGTTCTACCGCCTCGACGCACAGGCGGTCGGGGGTACGCGGGGTACGGCTTCGCGTCGTCGCAGCACTCACTGGTCTCGTTCTCTCCTACGCCGTCTCACGTGTGCGCCGTCCGTACTGTCGTCCACAACGACCCGTCGGTGCTGTCCGTACGTGGCGCGGGCGGAGCGGACCAGAGGGCCGCGTCGACGTCCGCACCCGATCGGACTCCGGGCGCACCTCACTGCAACCCATTCTGCGGGATCACGAAGAGGCGCGCGGCCAGGAGCAACCGCCGGTGGCGCGCTACGCACGCTACCTCCTCTTAAGCCTCGGGCACACATGCAAGGTCCGATTCGCGGACAAGCCACCGGCTCCGCGACGCGCCGGGAGGCGCCCACGAGGGCCCGGTGGGGCACTATGTCGAGTGTGGCACCCGCACGGTCGTCCGACGACGGCTCGGGACCGGCCAAGCGGGCCGGCCGGGCTGTCGGGCGTGCCCTGCACCTTCCGTTCACGGGTACGGCGCGCGGGATCCGGCGCGCCACGCACGCGCACGGGGCGGGGGAATCGGGCCTCGGCAAGCTGATCGAGCTGCACGCCATCAACGGCGCCGGCGACATGATGATCACGGTGGCGCTGGCCTCGACGGTGTTCTTCTCCGTGCCCACGGACGAGGCGCGCGGCCGGGTGGCCCTGTACCTGGCGATCACGATGGCCCCCTTCACCCTGCTGGCCCCCGTGATCGGGCCGCTCCTGGACCGGCTGCCGCACGGCCGCCGGGCGTCGATGGCGGCCGCCATGCTGGCCCGGGCGCTGTTGGCGCTGATCATGTCGGGCGCCGTGGAGACCGGGGGGATCCAGCTGTATCCGGCGGCACTGGGCGTGCTGGTCGCGTCCAAGTCGTACGGGGTCGTGCGCAGCGCGGTGGTGCCGAGACTGCTGCCGCCGAAATTCTCACTCGTCAAGGCGAACTCGCGGGTCACCCTGGCCGGGCTGCTGGCCACGGGCGTGGCGGCGCCGGCGGGCGCCGGGCTGAACGCGATCGGGCCGCAGTGGCCGCTGTACGGGGCCTGCGCCATCTTCGTGTGGGGGGCCTTCGCGGCGTTCACGCTGCCGCACCGGGTGGACGAGGCGAAGGGCGAGCGCCGGGCGCGGCTGTCCACGCACGAGGCGCACTCGAAGCGGCCGGGGCTGCGCACGGTCAGCCGCTCGGTGCTGTGCGGGCTGCTGGCGAACGCCTCGATGCGCGCGCTGTCCGGGTTCCTGATCTTCTTCCTGGCGTTCCTGCTGCGCGAGCATCCGCTGGCGGGGCAGAGCGCGGCGGTGTCGCTGGGCATCGTGGGCGTCTCGGCGGGCGTGGGCAACGCCTGCGGGACGGCGGTGGGCGCGTGGCTGCGGGCCCGGGCCCCCGAGGCCATCATCGCGTCGGTGCTGTGCCTGACGCTCGGGGTCGCGGTGCTCGCGGCGGTCTTCTTCAGCGGGCTGTTCATGGCCGTGCTGGGCGCGACGGCGGGCTTCTGCCAGGCGCTGGCGAAGCTCTCGCTGGACGCGATGATCCAGCGGGACGTCCCGGAGGCGGTGCGCACGTCGGCGTTCGCCCGTTCGGAGACGCTGCTCCAGGTGGCGTGGGTGCTGGGTGGCGCTATCGGCATCGCCCTGCCGCTGAACGGCGTACTCGGCATGTCCGTCGCCGCGGCCATCGTCGCCCTCGGCACGGCGATGGCCCTGCGCGGTGTCGCCTCCGCGCCCCGCCACCACGGCGCCTCCCGGCCGCGGGTCGCCTGATCCAGCCCGCCCGGCGTTCGAGGGCACGGGCGCGGAGCGCACGTACGGGGTCCGGGGCGCAGCCCCGGCATGAGAGCCGGACCCGAGTCCCGCGCCGCGCCGCAGGCCACGGGTACCCCATGCAGCGGCGCAGCCCAGGGGCCCGATAGCCTTCGGCTCATGACCGCACCGCTTTTCTCGGGTAGGGCCCGCCGCAGCGTCGCGGCCCTCGGAGCCGTGTCCGCCGGCCTCCTCCTCCTCTCCGCCTGCGGGGAGGAAAAGCCGACACCGCTGGCGACCGTGACGGTCGGCACCGCGTCGGTGTCCACCGAAGCCTCCTGCCACGGCGGCAAGGAGCCGCTGTCCATGGAGAAGGTCCAGGAGTGCCTGACCAACCTCAAGGACCCCAAGACCGTCGAGTACGCCCGCGGCGACACCCTGCGCCTCGGGGTCGAGCCGGAGGTCGTCGAGGACGGCAAGCGCTGGTCGGCGGTGCTCGACGGCCAGCCGATCACCGAGCCCTCCTCGAACACGTACCGCAGCTTCCCGGGCGCCGACGTCTTCGCGACCGGCGGCCAGGGCGAGGCCCCCGCCTCGAAGAAGCTGGCGTTCCTGCAGATCGGCGAGGACGGCAAGCCGCTCGCCGTCTGGTCCTTCAACCTCAAGCTCAAGTAACCGGACGGCACCGGTGCGCGCGCTCGTCGTGACCGCGGTGGTGGCGGAGGCCGACTCCGTCGCCACCGGTCTCACCCCTCATCCGGACGCTCCCGGTCCTGAGCCGCGCACGCTTCCCGGCGGGTACCTCATCACCCGCAGGGACCTTCCGGGCATCGCCTTCGACGTGCTCGTCGGGGGCGTCGGGCCGGCGGCGGCCGCCGCCGGCACCGCCACCGCCCTGGCCCTCGGCGAGTACGAGCTCGTCGTCTCCGCCGGCATCGGCGGCGGGTTCGAGCCCGCCGCCCCGCTCGGCTCCCTGGTGGTCGCGGACGCGATCGTCGCCGCCGACCTGGGCGCCGAGACCCCCGAGGGTTTCGTGGGCGTGAGCGCGCTGGGCTTCGGGCACAGCGTGCACCTGCCGCCCACCGAGCTCGCCGCGCGCGCCGCCGAGGCGACCGGGGCGCTGCTCGCGCCCGTGCTGAGCGTCTCCACGGTCACCGGGACCGCCGCCCGGGCCGCCGAGCTCGCCGCCCGGCACCCGATGGCCGGGGCCGAGGCCATGGAGGGCTTCGGGGTCGCGGAGGCGGCGGCCGCGCACGGGCTGCCCGTACTGGAGATCCGCGCCGTGTCCAACGCCGTGGGCCCGCGCGACCGTGCCGCCTGGCGGATCGGGGACGCGCTCGCCGCGCTGACCGCCGGCTTCCGCGTGCTGGGGCCCGTACTCGCGAACTGGGGAGAACGCCATGAGCACGATCACCGGTGAACCGCTGAAGATCGCCTATTCGCCCTGCCCGAACGACACGTTCGTCTTCGACGCCTGGGCGCACGGCCGGGTCCCCGGCGCGCCCGCCCTCGACGTCACCTTCGCGGACATCGACCTCACCAACGGCATGGCCGAACGCGGCGAGCTGGACGTGCTGAAGGTGTCGTACGCCGTGCTGCCCTGGGTGCTGGAGGAGTACGCGCTGCTGCCGTGCGGCGGTGCGCTCGGGCGCGGCTGCGGCCCGCTGGTCCTGACCCGGGAGCCGGGCCTGGACCTGGCGGGGAAGACGGTCGCGGTGCCGAGCGAACGCTCCACCGCCTACCTGCTGTTCCGGCTGTGGGCGGCGGACGTCCTGCCCGAGGGCGTCGGCAAGGTGGTCGTCCTGCCGTTCCACGAGATCATGCCGGCCGTCCGCGACGGCCGGGTGGACGCCGGACTGGTCATCCACGAGGCCCGGTTCACCTATCAGGACTACGGGCTGCACCGTCTGGCCGACATGGGCGAGCACTGGGAGTCCACGACCGGCCTGCCGATCCCGCTCGGCGCGATCATCGCGAAGCGCACGCTGGGTGCGCGGCGGCTGCGCGAGCTGGCCGAGTCGGCCCGGGCGTCGGTCCGGATGGCCTGGGACGACCCGGAGGCCTCCCGCCCGTACGTCCGCGCGCACGCGCAGGAGCTGGACCCGGCCGTCGCCGACCAGCACATCGGGCTGTACGTCAACGAGTTCACCGCCGACCTCGGCGATTCGGGCTATGCGGCGGTGCGCGGCCTGCTGACCCGGGCGGCCGCGGAGGGACTCGTACCGGCCATCGCGCCCGACGCGCTGGCCTTCCCGTAGCCGCGGCCCCCCCTTCGCACGACTGCGCCCCGCCGCTCTTTCGAGTGGCGGGGCGCAGGTGTGTGTACGGGGGTCAGACGTCGAGCTGGTCGGCCACCGCGCGCAGCAGACCGGCGATCTTCGTGCCGTGCACCTTGTCGGGGTAGCGGCCGCGCTCCAGCATCGGGGTGATGTTCTCCAGCAGGGTCGTGAGGTCCTGCACGATCGAGGCGAGCTCGTCGGGCTTGCGGCGCTGCGCCGCCGCGACGGACGGCGCCGGGTCCAGTACCGTCACCGAAAGTGCCTGGTCACCGCGTTGTCCCGCGACGACACCGAATTCGACGCGCTGGCCGGGCTTGAGGGCATCGACCCCGGCAGGGAGCACTGACGAGTGGACGAAGACGTCTCCGCCGTCGTCGCGGGAGAGAAAGCCGAAGCCCTTCTCACTGTTGAACCACTTGACCTTGCCGGTAGGCACGTCCGTCCTCTGTCCTTGTGCTCGTCGGGGTCCGAAGGGCCGTGGAACGGCTCCGGACAACAGCGCAGCGGGCCATGTGTGACCCGCCACCTCAAGGCTAATGGTCGGGGGCCGGGTGACAAGACGTTCCCCGGTCCTTCGCCGTCGGCTGCCTTCGGCCAGGGAACTACCCTGGTGGGGTGACTGTTACTCCTCATTGCGACGAAGCGCGGCCCGGCGACGGGCTGGTCAAGGCCGGCGGCATCGTGTTCATCGCCGGGGCCGTGGCCACGCTGGCGACGATGGCCCCGCTGTTCCTCGACGTCGATCCGTTCCCGCCGTACGCGTGGGCGGTGTGCATGCTCATGGGCGTTGGCTTCGCCATCTCCGCGGCGGGCGTGCTCCGCTCGGCCGCGGCGCAGCGCAAGGCGGCCCGGGCCTCGCAGGCCTGAGCCGGGCCGGGCGCGGGGACAGGCGGCCTAGATGTATTGCCCAGTGAGGTTGGGGACGCGGTTGGCGGGTGGTTTGCCTGCGAGGGCGGTGTGTCCGCGGTGGTGATTGTAGGTGTGGAGCCAGTCGGGGA
>NZ_JOIR01000001.1 GCF_000720115.1 Streptomyces sp. NRRL F-2580 | reverse complement strand
GCTTCCTTTGTACTCACCCTCGCGGGCTTTCCTCCGGGCTTTCGTTCTGTGTTCTTGCGTTTCCGACTCTATCAGACTCTTTCGTGTCCGACTTCCTCGATGCTTCCAGTTCCTGCGCTTTCACGCTTTCCCTTTCCGGCGATTCCGACTCTATCAGCGATTTCCCGGCCCCTTGACCACTCGCCGTATTACCGAAAAGGCATACGAAAAGACGGAAGGGGGCTCAAGATCGTTGATGAAGGAGGAGTCCCGTCCATCTGCCGTTCGCGAGAAGTTCACACGAGGCGTCCTGGCGGGAGTGACGACAGTACAGGCCCCATGGTGCCCAAGCAAATCGATTCAGGCGTATGGTCTAGTCCACCGGTCTAGTCCACTAGTCTCCGTGCCGAAGGACCAGCCCGGATCGGGACCAACTTCGGGCGAACCCGAACATCAAGTGACATATCCTTCAGACGAGTACGCCGTTCGCAACAGGCAGTGACGGCGACACGATGAGCCCCACCCCTGGGAGGCCCCCATGACCAGCGTGACGTCCCCACTTGCCGGGATCGCCATCGGACTCGCGGCAGTGCCGGATCCGGTGTTCTCCGGCGCGATGGTGGGACCGGGCACCGCCATTGATCCCGTGCGCGAGCCCTCGGAGGCGGTGGCTCCCGTAGACGGTGTGGTCGTCTCCCTGCACCCGCACGCGTACGTAGTGGTCGACGGCGAGGGCCACGGTGTACTCACGCACCTCGGGATCGACACGGTTCAGCTCAACGGCGAGGGCTTCGAGCTGCTCGTGAACAAGGGCGACACCGTGACCCGCGGCCAGGCCGTCATCCGCTGGAACCCCGCCGCTGTCGAGGCCGCCGGCAAGTCGCCCATCTGCCCCGTCGTGGCGCTCGAGGCGACGGCCGAATCCCTCTCCGACGTCGTCGACTCCGGCGACGTGAAGGCTGACGACGCTCTCTTCAGCTGGCAGTGACCTCCCGCCCGGAACGGGCGAGTGAGTCGGACATCCACCGCGGCGGCTCGGCCCGCCGCTCAATCGGAGACGGGTGAAATGGAGACAACGCTGCGAGGCGTCGGCGTGAGCCACGGGGTGGCGATCGGCGAGGTGCGGCACATGGGCACGGCGGTTCTCGAGCCGCCGGCCAAGCAGATCACCGCGGACGAGGCGGAGCGCGAGCAGGGGCGCGCCCGTCAGGCGGTGAGTGCCGTGGCGGCCGATCTGATCGCGCGTGGCCAGCTGGCCGGTGGCGAGGCCCAGCACGTGCTCGAGGCCCAGGCGATGATCGCCGAGGACCCCGAGCTGATGGCGGACGTCGACCGGCGGATCGCCGTCGGCAGCACGGCCGAGCGGGGCGTGTACGACGCCTTCGCCTCCTACCGCGATCTGCTCGCGGGGGCCGGCGAGTACATGGCCGGCCGGGTGGCCGACCTGGACGACGTACGGAACCGCATCGTGGCGCGGCTGCTCGGTGTGCCGATGCCGGGTGTGCCCGACAGCGACGAGCCGTACGTGCTGATCGCGCGGGACCTGGCTCCCGCCGACACGGCGCTGCTGGACCCGGCGCTCGTCCTCGGTTTCGTGACCGAGGAGGGCGGGCCTACCAGTCACAGCGCGATCCTCGCGCGGGCGCTGGGCGTGCCGGCGATCGTGGCGCTGCCGGGTGCCGGTGAGATCGCCGAGGGCACGGTGATCGCCGTCGACGGCAGCACCGGTGACCTGTTCGTCGAGCCCACCTCCGCGAAGAAGGCCGAGCTGGCGGCTGCTGCCGCCGAGCGCAAGGCGGCTCTTGCCGCCTCGTCGGGTCCGGGTGCGACGTCCGACGGTCACAAGGTGCCGCTGCTGGCCAATGTCGGCGGTCCCGCCGACGTGCCGGCGGCCGTCGAGGCGGGCGCGGAGGGTGTGGGTCTGTTCCGCACCGAGTTCCTCTTCCTGGACGACAGCAAGAAGGCGCCGTCCGAGGAGAAGCAGATCGAGTCCTACCGCAAGGTGCTCGAGGCGTTTCCCGAGGGTCGTGTCGTCGTGCGGGTGCTGGACGCCGGCGCCGACAAGCCGCTGGACTTCCTGACCCCGGCCGACGAGCCGAACCCGGCGCTGGGCGTTCGCGGGCTGCGCTCGCTGCTGGACCACCCGGACGTGCTGCGTACGCAGCTCACCGCGCTGGCGAAGGCGGCCGAGGGGCTGCCGGTCTACCTCGAGGTCATGGCCCCGATGGTCGCCGACCGCACCGACGCCAGGGCTTTCGCGGACGCCTGCCGCGAGGCGGGCCTCAAGGCGAAGTTCGGCGCGATGGTGGAGATCCCCTCCGCCGCGCTCCGGGCGCGCTCGATCCTGCAGGAGGTCGAGTTCCTGTCGCTGGGCACGAACGACCTCGCGCAGTACGCCTTCGCCGCCGACCGTCAGGTCGGAGCGGTGTCGCGGCTGCAGGACCCGTGGCAGCCGGCGCTGCTCGACCTCATCTCCATGTCGGCCGAGGCCGCCAGGGCCGAGGGCAAGAGCTGCGGTGTCTGCGGTGAGGCCGCCGCGGATCCGCTGCTGGCCTGTGTGCTGACGGGTCTGGGTGTCACCTCCCTGTCGATGGGTGCCGCGTCGATTCCTTATGTGCGGGCGACGCTCGCCAAGTACACGCTCGCCCAGTGCGAGCGTGCCGCGGCGGCCGCCCGGGCGGCGGACAGCGCCGAGGAGGCGCGCGTGGCCGCGCAGGCGGTGCTCTCCGGCGAGTAGCCGGGCGGGGTGCGGTGTGGATCGAGGGGCCTTCGCCGGTGGCGAGGGCCCCTCGGTCGTTCAGTGGTGCGGGCCGGGGGCGTCGACCTCGTAACCCGGGCAGTATTCGACCCCGGATTCCGGGGCGACGGGCTCCCCCGTGTCGGCGTCGGTGCAGTAGGCGTTGAAGACGGCCGCGGCCGAGAGTGCGGTGAGGCGGCCGCGGTCCAGGCGCCAGCCGTGGACCCGCTCGCGGTGGCCTTCGGTGGTGCTCCGCACGACCAGTCCCCCGGGTCCGCCCAGGGCGAGCCCGGCGGCGAGGACCGTCACGAAGTCGAGGCTTTCGCGGCCCCCGATGCGCGGTGGGGTGTCCGGATCCCCGGTGGTGTCGGCGTGGAGGACGGCGACGAGTTGTTCCGCCTCGGTCGGGATGCTGCAGACGAAGTGGTGGTGGCCGGGTCCGGCGCCGGCCACGAGGCGTTTGAGCGCGTCGGTGGCGCGGTCGAAGGAGGCGTGGCCGATGTCCTCGCCGCAGTCCGCGCAGCGGCCGATTCCGGCGAGGAGGGTGGTGGCGTACTCCCAGGTGGCCTGGCGGACCGCCTCGTCGACGAGGAGCGGGACGATCTCGTCGACGGGCTGACCGGTGTAGGGCAGGACGGCGCTGCCGCCGGCCAGTTCCGCGGTGAAGCGGGTGCGGGTCTCGGCCGTGTCGGGATCGAGGCCGTGTTCCCCGCAGTACTCGGCGTACGCGTCGGGGTCGAAGAGGGCGACGGTGGTGTGGATGCCCCGGGCCGCGAGGGACCGGAGCAGGCCGTCGACGTGGCGGAGGTACTCGGCGTAGTCGGCGGGGTGGTCGAACGTGAAGCTGCGGTAGCCGCACATGGCCGCGAAGTCCCCGGCGTCGGCCAGCAGGCCGAGGGTGCTGGGGACCTCGCGGCGCAGCGTGCGGCGCTTGTCCGTGTCGTGGTCGTTCTTGCGCGGTGGCATGGCTCCCCCTGAGTGATGCGATCTTCTGCTCACTCAGAGTAATCACCGCCACTGACAGTGACGGTTGCCTCAGCCGCGGGTGCGGGCCAGCTCCTCGTAGAAGTGGAGGAGGTCGAGGTTGTCCACGGAGCCCGGGTTGACCGCCTTGGCCAGGGGTGCGCCCTGGAGGAGCCGCTTGACCGGCACCTCGATGCGCTTGCCCGTGAGGGTGTGCGGGATGCCCGGGACCTCGATGATCTCGTCGGGGACGTGGCGCGGGGAGAGTTCCTCGCGGATCGTCGCCTTGATCCGGGCGCGCAGGTCCTCGTCGAGGGTGGCGCCGGGGGCGAGGTGGACGAAGAGCGGCATCCAGTAGCCGCCGTTCGCCTCCTCCAGGCCGATGACCAGGGACTCCTTGATCTCGGGGAGCCGCTCGACGGCTTCGTAGATGTCGGCGGAGCCCATCCGGACGCCCTGGCGGTTGAGGGTGGAGTCGGAGCGGCCGTGGATGATCACCGAGCCGTGGTCGGTGATCGTGATCCAGTCCCCGTGGCGCCAGACCCCCGGGAACATCTCGAAGTAGCTGTCGCGGTAGCGGCTGCCGTCGGGGTCGTTCCAGAAGTGGATCGGCATGGACGGCATGGGGTTGGTGACGACGAGCTCGCCGACCTCGCCGATGACGGGCTTGCCGGACGGGTCCCAGGACTGCAGGTCGGTGCCGAGGCAGGCGGCCTGGAGCTCGCCGATGTGGACGGGGAGGGTGGGCACCGCGCCGGCGAAGCAGCTGCAGACGTCCGTGCCGCCGCTGACGGAGGCGATCCAGAGGTCCCCCGCGACCTCGTCGTGGAGCCACCGGAAACCGTCGGGCGGGAGCGGGGAGCCGGTGGTGGCCACGCACTTCACGGCGGAGAGGTCGAAGTCGCGCCCCGGGTGGACCTCGGCCTTGCGGCAGGCCATGACGTAGGCGGCGGAGGTGCCGTAGAGGGTGGCCTTCGTCCGCTCGGCGATGCGCCACTGGGCGCCCGTGTCGGGGTAGCCGGGGCTGCCGTCGTAGAGGACGACCGTCGTACCGGTGAGCAGTCCGGAGACGAGGAAGTTCCACATCATCCAGCCGGTGGAGGTGTACCAGAAGAACCGGTCCTCCGGCCCGAGGTCGCAGTGCAGGCCGAGCTGCTTGAGGTGTTCGAGGAGGATGCCGCCCTGGGACTGGACGATGGCCTTGGGCAGGCCCGTCGTACCGGAGGAGTAGAGGACCCAGAGGGGGTGGTCGAAGGGGACCGCCTCGAAGACGGGCTTCGTGTCCGCGGCGGTGAGGGCGGGCCAGTCGAGGGCGCCGTCGGGGGCGGGCGTGCCGAGGAGCGGGATGTGGACGACGGCGCGCAGGGAGGGGAGCTCGGCGCGGAGTTCGGCGACGGTGTCGCGGCGGTCGTGCTCCTTGCCGCCGTAGCGGTAGCCGTCGACGGTGAACAGGACGACCGGCTCGACCTGCTGGAAGCGGTCGAGGACGCTGCGGGCGCCGAAGTCGGGGGCGCAGGAGGTCCAGACGCCGCCGACGGCGGCGGTGGCGAGGAGGGCGACGGTGGCCTCGGGGATGTTGGGGAGGTAGCCGCTGACGCGGTCACCGGGGCGTACGCCGAGGGCGCGCAGTTCGGCGGCGAGCGAGCCGACCTGGCGGCGGAGCCCGGCCCAGGTGACCGGGGTGACCTCGTGGGTCTCGTCCACGTACAGCAGCGCCGGATCGTCGGCGCGGGCCGGGTCCTCGGCGGCGCGCAGGGCGTGCTCGGCGTAGTTGAGGGTGGCTCCGGTGAACCAGCGGGCGCCGGGCATGGAGCGGTCGGCGAGGACGGACTCGTACGGGGTGGTGAAGCGGACGTCGAACCATTCGGCGACGGCCTGCCAGAAGGTGTCGAGCTCGTCGACGGACCAGCGGTGCAGGGCGGGGTAGCCGCCGTCGGCGGGGGCTCCGAAGCGGGTCGCGGCCCAGGCCTGGAAGGCGGTGATGCGGGCCGCGGCGATCCGGTCGGGGCCCGGCGCCCAGAGGGGTTCCGGCTGCGTGGCTGAGGTCATGGGTCGGCTCCCGGTCAAGTCTGCGGCTCGCGCTTCGTGTGCGTACGGTGCCATCGCCCGGTGGGTGTCCGCGCAACGGCTCACAGGGACGATGCCATGTGATCGACATCCGCACCAGAGTCGTCATCGCCGCTCACGGGGTCTGCGGTATGTGGGCCGCCGCTGGTCGCGGGCGGTCGCCCGGCGGGTGAACGACAGTTGAACGCAGCCCCTTCGGCCGGGCGCCGGTGGCAGGGTGATCTCCATGGACGGTCGTGATCTGGTGCGTGCGGTGAAGGACATCGGTTCGGAGCGCGGGCGGCGCGCCTGGCGCGCGGCGTGGCGCCACCGGCGCGCGGACGCGGTGGGGCTCCCGCGCCGGGGCGCGGAGCGGGCGCGCGTGCCGGGGCTGCTGACCGGTACGGAGCCCCGCCCGGGCGGGGGTGTGCTGCGGTTCGCGCGCTCGGAGCTGCTGGTACGGGTCACGGTGGGCGGCGCGGTGTTCTGGGGCTGGGACGGGGCCGGGCCGACGCCCTCGTACGCGGTGGTGGGCGACGGGCCGGAGCCGGATCCGCGTGCGGTGCTGGAGCCGGACACCGGGGGCGGCTGGCGGGTGGTGTCGGAGCGGGCGACGGTGGCGGTGTCCCGGCACGGGGCGGTGGAGGTGCGCACCCCGGGCGGGACGGTGCTGCGGCGGGAGGCGCCGCCGCGGTGGTGGGAGACGGTTCCCCTCGCCGGGGAGGCCGCGGTGGGGGCCGGATCCGGCTCGGGCGGGACGCACCCGGCGGGGGATGCGGACGGGGCCGGCGGGCCGGGGTCGTCCTCTGGTGAAAGCGGGACCGGCTCCGGCGGGGCCGGGGCGTTCTCCCGCGGGCAGGTGCCGGAAACCGGTGAGAGCTGGGTGGGATCCGGTACGGCTTCCCGTGGCCTGGGGAGGGCGTCCGGCGGCCGCGGGAGCGGGGTCGGCGGGGCGGGGGCGGGCTCTGGGGAGAGCGGGGCCGGGCCCGGCGCGGTGGGTGCTGGTGGGGGGCGGTGGGTGCAGCGCAGTGAGGTGGCGGCCGACGCGCGGTTCTTCGGGCTGGGCGGGCGGGCCGCGGGGCCGCGGCTGCGGGACGGGGCGTACCGGCTGTGGAACACCGACCCGAAGGGGGGCTTCGGGCCGGGCACCGATCCGCTGTACCTCACGATGCCGGTGCAGATGGTGGTCGCGGACGCGGGCACGCACCTGGTGTTCCACGACAACTCCTGGGACGGGCGGGTGGTGCTGCGGGAGGGCGAGGAGGGCGCGGGCTCGGGCGCGGACCGACCCGGGTCGAGCGAACTGCGCATGGAGGGCGGGCCGCTGCGGTGCTGGGTGCTGGTGGGGACGCCGGCGCGGGTGCTGCAGGGCTGGTCGGGGCTGACGGGCGCGGCCGCGGTGCCGCCGGAGTGGGCGCTGGGGTACCAGCACGCGCGGTGGGGCTTCGGGAGCGGGGCGGAGGTACGGCGGGTGGTCGAGGCGTACGCGTCGCGCGGGCTCGCACTGTCGGCCGTACACCTGGACATCGACCACTACGACGGGCACCGGGTGTTCACGGTGGACGAGGAGGCCTTCCCCGATCTGCCCGGGTTGGCGCGGGAGTTGCGGGATCAGGGGGTGCGGCTGGTCTCGATCGTGGATCCGGCGGTGAAGACGGGGGACGCGGTGCACGCGTCGGGGCTCGCAGTGGGGGCGGAGGGCGCCTTCGTGCGGGACGCGCGGGGCGCGGAGGTGCGCGGTGAGGTGTGGCCGGGCGAGTGCGCGTACCCGGACTTCACGGATCCGGCGGTACGGGAGTGGTGGGGCGGCCTGTACGAGGAACGGCTCGCGCGGGGCTTCGCCGGTTTCTGGCACGACATGAACGAGCCGGTGTCGTTCGCGCCGTTCGGGGACGCCACGCTGCCGCGGTCGGCGCGGCACGCGATGGACGGGGCCGGCGGCGACCACCGCGAGGGGCACAACGTGTACGCGCTGGGGATGGCGCGGGCGGGGTGGGAGGGGCTGGTGCGGCTGCGGCCGGCCGAGCGGCCCTTCCTGTTCTCCCGGTCGGGCTGGGCGGGCATGCAGCGGTACGGGGGCACCTGGTCGGGCGATGTGGAATCCAGCTGGGAGGGGCTGCGGTCCTCGTTGGCACTGGTGTTGGGGCTCGGCTTGTGCGGGGTGCCGTACTCGGGCCCGGACGTGGGCGGCTTCGGCGGTTCGCCGTCGCCCGAGTTGTACGTGCGGTGGCTGCAACTGGGTGCGTACCTGCCGCTGTTCCGCACCCACTCGGCGATCTGGGCGGGGCGGCGGGAGCCGTGGGCGTTCGGGCCCGAGGTGGAGCGGCAGGCGGCGGAGGTGATGGCGGAGCGGGAGCGGCTGCGGCCGTACTTCGTGACGCTGGCGCACCTGGCGCGGCGGACGGGTGCCCCGTACGTACGGCCGCTGTGGTGGGGGGCGACGGAGGACCGGCGGCTGCGGGACTGCGAGGACGCGTTCCTGCTGGGTGACGCGCTGCTGGTCGCCCCGGTGCTGGAGTGCGGGGCGGACCGGCGGGCGGTACGGCTGCCACGGGGCCGGTGGTACGACACCGCCACCGGGGCGGCGTACGAGGGCCCGGGGCAGATCCTGCTGGACGCCCCGCAGGGGCGGATCCCGGTGCTGGCCCGGGCGGGGTCCCTGCTGCCGGTCCGCTCCGCGGGGGGTGACGGTGACGGTGACGGGGTGGCCTTGGAGGCCTGGGCGCCGGCGCGGGGGCGTACGGGTGGTGGGGTGGTGATCCGGGACCCGGGGCCGGGGTTCGAGGCGGGCGTGGTCGAGCGGTACACCGTGCGGTGGGCGGGGGATGCGGTGGTGGTGGAGGACGAGGCGGGGAACCGGGTGGAGGGGGTCACCGTACGGGGCCTGTAGGCGCACGGAACCGGTAGCCGTACGGCCCGGGGCGTCGAAGTCGCCGCCGACCGATACGCAACCATCGGTTGCATATTGGTCGGCGGTGGACTAGCTTTATATGCAACCGAAGGTTGCGAAAGAGGGAGACGGCCATGGAGCACGGGAGCATCGAGCGCGAGCTGCACATCGACGCCTCGCCCGAGGTGGTGTTCGAGGTGCTCAGCAGCCCCGAGCACATCCGGGACTGGTGGAGCGCCGAGACCACCGCGTTCGAGCCGGCCGCAGGCGCGACGGCCCGTCTCACGTGGACGGATCAGGACACCGGACGGCGCCAGTCCGCGCCGTTCACGGTCGTCGAGGCCGACCCGCCACGGATGTTCTCGTTCCGGTGGACCTACGACGAGACGGAGACGGAGGCGGCGGGTCCGGGCAACTCGCTGCTGGTGACCTTCGAGCTCGCCCCCGCGGGGACGGGAACCACGGTCCGCTTCCGCGAGAGCGGCTTCCGCGAGCGGGGCTGGGAGGCAGCCGTGCTCGAAGCCCACTACGACGACCACCGGCAGGGCTGGGACTTCTACCTGCCGCGCCTGGTCGCGACCGCCGACCGGCTGGCGGCAACGCGATGAGCACCGCCGTCGACGACGACCTCTGGTCCGCGATAGGCGACCCGACCCGGCGCCGCATGATCGACCTCCTGCTGGCCGACGGCCAGGGGACCGCGACGACGCTCAGCGCGCACCTGCCGGTGACCCGGCAGGCCGTGACCAAGCACCTGGCCGTGCTCGACCGGGTGGGACTCGTACGGTCCGCGTCGGCGGGACGGGAGAAGCGCTACCAGGTGGACGAGGCCCAGCTGGCCCGGGCCGTGGCGCAGCTGAACTCGGTCGGCGAGATCTGGGACGCCCGCCTGCGGCGCGTCAAGAGCCTCGCCGAGGCGATCCAACGGGCCAAGGACGCAGAGAAGTGACACGGAGGAAGTGAGGAGAGCGAGATGGTGGACATCCTGCACCGGGTAGGCATCACCGCGACCCCGGAGAAGGTCTACGAGGCGCTCACCACGGTCGAGGGTCTGGCCGCGTGGTGGACGACCGACACGAGCGGCACCGGCGACGGCGCCCTGGAGTTCCGGTTCGGCGACCTCGGCGGCTTCGACATGAAGGTGCTCGACCTGCGGCCGAACGCACGGGTGCTGTGGGAGGTGGTCGACGGTCCGGCCGAGTGGGTCGGGACCACGGTCAGCTTCGAGCTGACCCAGGACGGCGAGTGGACGATCCTCCTGTTCGCGCACGCGGGCTGGCGCGAACCCGTCGAGTTCATGAACCACTGCAGCACCAAGTGGGCGATCTTCCTGATGAGCCTGAAGGCCCTGCTGGAGACGGGCTCCGGCGCGCCGCACCCGCGCGACGTGCAGATCGGCAACTGGCACTGACGCCGCCACCGTTGCGGGGCCGCCCGAGCCCGATGCCCGAAAGCCGGACCGGCTTTCGGGCATCGGGCTCAGGGCCTCGGGCATCGGGCTCCGGGCATCGGGCTCAGACGTACTTGCCCGCGAACCAGGCGTTCGCCGCCTCGGTGTGGAGGGGGAAGGCCAGCGGGGACGGGGCGCGGAGGACGTGCCAGCCCGTGGTCTCGTCCGTCGGCTTCGAGGCGGGGAGGTCGGCGGCGGGGCGGGGCGGGAGGAGGCCGAAGAGGAGGAGGTGGCCCGCCGGGGAACTCAGGGCGTCGGCCAGGGTGACCTCGGAGGCGGGGGCCGCGATGCCGGTCTCCTCGCGGAGTTCGCGGACGACCGCGTCGCGCCAGTCCTCGCCGAAGTCGATGAAGCCGCCGGGCAGGGCGATGCCGCCGAGAGCCGGTTCGATGGTGCGGGTGATGACCACGAGGCCGGTGCCGTCAGCATCCTCGACGGGCAGGAGGGTGACCGCCACCGGGAGCGGGTTGCGGTAGGCGGTCGCCCCGCAGGCGGTGCAGGTGCGGGGCCACGCGGGGGTGGAGTACGGCGCTCCGCAGGTGGAGCAGTGCGAGTCCTTCAGCTGTGCCGGCATCCGGCGATGGTATGCCAAGGGGTATGCGGATGACGGCTGTTGTGGGTGTGCTCGCGGTGCTGGCCGGCGGGGCGGCGGCGCCCTCCGAACCCGGGTCCGGTTCCGGCCCCGGGTTCGTGGCGCTGCGCGAGGTCGATCCGAGTGTCCGGCAGGACATGCGGTACGCCGGTGCGCGGAATTTCACCGGCGGGGTGGTGGACGGGTACGAGGAGCCGGTGTGCCTGCTGGCCCGGCCCGCCGCCGAGGCGCTGCGGCGCGCGCAGCGGGGGCTGCTGCGGCGCGGCTACGCGCTACGGGTGTACGACTGCTACCGGCCGCAGCGGGCGGTGGACCGGTTCGTGCGGTGGGCGCGGAAGGCGGACGGCCCGGAGGACCTGGCACGGAAGGCGGAGTTCTACCCGCACGTGGAGCGGAGCCGGCTGATTCCGGAGGGGTACATCGCGGAGCGGTCCGGGCACAGCCGCGGGAGCACCCTCGACGTGACCCTGGAGGAACTCTCGGGCCGGGAGGTCGGCATGGGGACGGCCTTCGACTTCTTCGATCCGCTCTCGCACACCGACGACCCGCGGATCACGGGCGCCGCCCGTGCCAACCGGCAGTTGCTGAAGGGGGCGCTGGCCGAGCAGGGGTTCGTGAACCTTCCCGAGGAGTGGTGGCACTTCACGTACAAGCCGGAGGCTTATCCGGACACGTATTTCGATTTCCCCGTCTCTGTCGCCGCCGTGCGGCCCTGAGTACCGTGCCCGCATGACTTTCAGCTCGTACGAGGAATTCTGGCCGTACTACGTCGCGATGCACTCCCGGGCCGCCACCCGCTGGATCCACCTCACCGGCACGCTCACCGGTCTGGCCGTGACCGCCTACGGGCTGGCGCGCGGCCGCAAGCGCTACCTCGCCGCGCTCCCCCTGATCGGGTACGGGACCGCCTGGCCGGCGCACTTCCTGATCGAGGGGAACAACCCGGCCACCTTCGGCAATCCGGGATGGTCGCTGCGCGGGGACGCTCAGATGATCCGGATGATGCTGGCCGGGCGGGACGCGGAGCTGGGCGAGATCGCCCGGAAGTGGCTCGCCGAGAACCCGTGCCAGGGGTGTCCGCCCGTGACAGACTTCTGACGATCCGTCAGACATCTGGCTTGGGAGGGATCTTGGCACGCACACGCACACCCGTCGTGGACGGGTGGTTCACCGAGGACGGTCCGGACGGCGGCTTCCGGCTGCTCGGCACCCGGTGCTCGGCCTGCACCGCGGTGTTCTTCCCGCGCGAGGACGCGTACTGCCGCAATCCGCACTGCCCGGGCGGCGGTGAGCTCATCGAGGTGCCGCTGTCCCCGCGGGGCCGGGTCTGGTCCTACACCGACGGTCGCTACCGGCCGCCGGCGCCCTACGTGTCCGACCCGGACGCGCCCTGGGAGCCGTACACGCTGGTCGCGGTGGAGCTGGAGGCCGAGGGGATGGTCGTGCTGGGGCAGGCGGTGCCCGGGGTGGGGGTCGCCGATCTGGCGGTCGGGGCGGAGGTCGAGGTGGTGGGCGGCGTACTGAACGAGGACGCCGGCACCGTCTGGACCACCTGGCGGTTCAAGCCGGTGGGAGGGACGGCATGAGCGTCGCCGACATCGCCGTCCTCGGCGCCGGCATGCACCCCTGGGGGAAATGGGGCCGCAGCTTCGTCGAATACGGCCGGACCGCCGCGCGGGCGGCGCTCGCGGACGCCGGACTGGACTGGACGGACGTGCAGTCGATCGTCGGCGCCGACACCGTGCGCTCCGGATATCCGGGCTACGTGGCCGGTGCGACCTTCGCGCAGGCGCTGGGCTGGCAGGGCGCCCGGGTGACCAGCGTGTACGCGGCCTGCGCCTCCGGGGCGCAGGCGATCGGCGCGGCCCGTGCGCAGATCCTGGCGGGCCTGGCCGACGTGGTCCTCGTGGTGGGTGCGGACGCGGCGCCCAAGGGGTTCTTCGCGCCGGCGGGCGGCGACCGGCCGGACGATCCGGACTGGCTGCGGTTCCGCGTGCTGGGCGCCACCAACCCCGCGTACTTCGCGCTGTACGCCCGGCGCCGGATGGCCGTCCACGGGGACACCCCGGAGGACTTCGCCCTGGTCAAGGTGAAGAACGCGGCGGCCGGGGCACTCAACCCGTACGCCCGCTACCGCAAGGGCGTGAGCGCCGAGGAGGTCGCGGCCTCGGCGGTGGTCGCCGATCCGCTCCGGCTGCTCGACATCTGCGCCACCTCCGACGGGGGTGCGGCGCTGGTGTTGAGCAGCATGGAGTTCGCGCGCTCGCGCGGGGTGGCCGATCCGGTGCGGATCCGGGCGGTGTCCACAGTGACGCCCACCTATCCGCGGACGGTGCTGGACCTGCCGGACATCGCCACCGACTCGGTGGTGGCCGTGGATCCGGCGGCCGGCTCCTTCCGGTCCTCGATCGCGCGTGCCGCGTACGAGGAGGCGGGGCTCGGGCCGGGCGAGCTGTCGCTCGCCGAGGTGTACGACCTGTCCACCGCCCTCGAACTGGAGTGGTACGAGGACATCGGGCTGTGCGCGCAGGGCGAGGGGGCGAAGCTCGTCCGGGAGGGGGCGACCGCGCTGGGCGGCCGGATCCCGGTCAACACCAGTGGCGGACTGGCCTCCTTCGGGGAGGCGGTGCCGGCACAGGCCATCGCGCAGGTGTGCGAGCTGACGTGGCAGTTGCGCGGGACGGCCGGGGACCGGCAGGTGCCGGGGGCACGGGCCGGGATCACGGCCAATCAGGGGCTGTTCGGGCACGGGTCGGCCGTCGTCGCCGTGCGCTGAACAGCTCGTGTTGTCCGAACGCTTGACGGCCCCCTGCGGCAGGTTCACACTCGCTCCACGGTCCCGCGCCGCGACCGGGACCCCGAACCCCCCGTGAGAGCTGCGGCCCGTACCCCAGTCGGCGGGGGTACGGGTCGCCTCCATGTCGGGCCCGTCGTACGGGCACCGCTCGCGGGCCCTCGTACGGGCCCCCGCGGGGGCCCTCGTACGGGCCGCCCGTCAGGCCCCTGCCGAGAGGCTCCGGCGCCGCTCGCGCGCCAGGGACATCGCGTGTTCCACGACCCCCACCAGTACGTCCTTCACGGACTCCCGGTCGCGTGCGTCGCACAGCAGCACCGGTACCCCGGGGTCGAGGTCGAGTGCCGTCCGTACGGTCACCACGGGGTGCCGGTCGGCGCCGTCGAAGCAGTTGACCGCGACCACGAACGGGATCCCGCGCCGCTCGAAGTAGTCGACGGCCGCGAAGCAGTCGGCGAGGCGGCGGGTGTCGGCGAGGACCACGGCGCCGAGCGCGCCCTGGGCCAGCTCGTCCCACAGGAACCAGAAGCGGTCCTGCCCGGGCGTGCCGAACAGGTACAGCACCAGGTCCTCGCGGAGCGTGATGCGCCCGAAGTCCATGGCCACGGTGGTGGTGCTCTTGCCCTCCACTCCCCCGGTGTCGTCGACACCGACGCCCGGCTCGGAGAGCCGTTCCTCGGTGCGCAGCGGTCTGATCTCGCTGACCGCACTGACCAGGGTGGTCTTGCCCACCCCGAAGCCGCCCGCGACCAGGATCTTCAAGGTCAGCGGTTCGACCGGCGACACCGCGTGCATGGCACCGGTGCGGCTAAAGCGCCCGAAGGCCATCGATCACCTCACGCAGAATGGATTCATCGGGCAGTTCGGCCGGTGGTACCGGCCTGGTCACGTGGACCAGTTCCTCGTCGACCAGGTCGCCGATCAGGACGCGTACGACCCCGACCGCGAGGTCGAGGTCGGCCGCGAGTTCGGCGACCGACTGAGGTCGGCCCCGGCACAGCCCGAGGATGTGGGCGTGTTCCGGGGAGAGGGTCATGTCCCAGACCGGATCGTCGGCCGCCGCTTCGGCGACGACGAGCGCGATCAGGTCAAGGCGGTGCTGACCCGCGTGGCTGGTCCGGCCGCGGGTCATGGCGTACGGGCGTACGACGGGACCCGCGTCGTCGTCGAACCAGTGCGCGTGGTCGGCGCCGTCGGCCGACGGGTCGACGGGGAAGCCGAAGCCGGCGGCGATGTCGGTGTCTGTGTCGGTGGAGTGGTCCTGGCCTGAATCGCTCATGCCGTACGACTCACCCTCCGGCTGGCAGCCCGGTGCGCGGGGCGGTCGCCAGGTGGTCGCCCACTCGCTTGACCATCAGCGTCATCTCGTACGCGACCTGCCCGACGTCGGAGTCGGCGTCGGCCAGCACGGCCAGGCAGCTGCCGTCGCCCGCGGCCATGACGAAGAGGAAGGCCTCGTCGAGTTCGACCACGGTCTGGCGGACCCGGCCGGAGTCGAAGTGCCGGCCCACGCCCTTGGCCAGGCTGTGGAAACCGGAGGCCACGGCCGCCAGGTGCTCGCTGTCCTCACGGGTCAGGTCCTTGGAGCTGCCGGTGGGCAGGCCGTCGCCGGAGAGGACCACCGCCTTGCGGATGGAGCCGACCCGGTCGACGAGCTCGTCGAGGAGCCAGTTGAGCGGGCCGGAGCCGCGGCCCCTGGTGTCGTTGCCGGTCTGCGGTGCGGTCATCGACCGTCCCCTTCGTTCTCGTATCCGGGACCGCCGGCGGCGGAGGTGCCTGCCTCGGTCTCGGACTGCTGCGGTGCGTGCTGGTTGCGGCCCGCCGTCCAGCCACGCTGGAGTGCGGACATGCGCGTACGTACGTCTTCCGCGTCGCGGTCGGCCCCCTGGTCAGTGGCGGCTTCGGCGGGTGCGGCGGACGGGGACTTCTTGAGCTGGGGTGCCAGGCTGGCCTGGCGGACCCGGCGGGGAAGCCCGCCGGTGCCCGGGCCGGGTGCGGGGTCCGTGTCACCGGATCCGGCCGCGGAGGCGGGGGTGGGCTGCGGCACCACCGACACCGGACGCTCCACCCGGCGGCCGTGCTCGGCCACCAGGGTCGGCGTGGGGCGGCGGCGCGGCAGCGGTACGGCTCCCGCGGGGCGGGGGCCGTCGGATCGCGAGGCCTCCACGCGCTGGGTCTCCAGCCGGACGGGGCCGGTGGGAGCGAGCGATTCGCGGTCGCGGTCGCCCTTGCGGGCGCCGTTGCGTTCGGTGTGCCGGTCCGTGTGCGGCCGCTCGGCCGGGCGCAGGCCCAGCAGGGCGCTGCGGGGGGTGCCGTTCGGCGGCGTCTCGTCGTCGAGGGTGGCCATGACGGGGCGGCCGGCGGCGGGGCGGCCCGCGATCCCGGCCGCGGTGTCGTCCAGCGCGGCGGGGTCGTCGAGGCCGTCCAGCGGGTCCAGACCGTCCAGGCCGCGGCCCACGAGCGGGGCCTCCAGCTCGACCGGGCCGCGCAGTTCGGCGACGGGCAGCGGGCGGCCGGAAGCGGCGCGCTCCACCGCGACCGGCACGGGCCGCTCGGACGGGGTCCGGCCAACCGGCGTGGGCCCGCCGGCCCGTACGGACTTGGCGGCCGCGCGGGGGCCGTCGAGGCGCACGCCGTTGCCATTGGTCTCGGGGGCCTCGGTGAGCAGTGCCACGGGGAGGAAGACCACAGCGGTGGTACCCCCGTACGGGCTGGGCTGGAGGACGACCTTGACGCTGTGGCGCTGGGCGAGGCGGCTGACGACGAACAGGCCGAGGCGGTCGGTGTCGGAGAGTTCGAACTCGGGGGTCTCGGCGAGCCGGAGGTTCGCGTCGAGCAGCGCCTCCGGTGTCATGCCGAGGCCGCGGTCGTGGATCTCCAGGGTGAAACCGTTCGCCACGCGCTCGCCGTGCACTTGGACCGCGGTGTGCGGCGGTGAGAACACCGTGGCGTTCTCAAGGAGTTCGGCGATGAGGTGGGTGATGTCGGCGACGGCGGGACCGACGATGCCCAGGCGGGTGAGCCGGCGCACCTCGATGCGCTCGTAGTCCTCGACCTCGGCGACGGCCGCCCGTACGACGTCCATCAGCTGGACGGGCTTGCGCCACTGGCGGGAGGGCGCGGCGCCGGAGAGGATCACCAGGCCCTCGGCGTGGCGGCGCATGCGGGTGGTCATGTGGTCGAGGCGGAAGAGGTCGGCGAGCTCCTCGGTGTCCTCGGTGCGGCGTTCCATGGTGTCGAGGAGCGTCAGCTGGCGGTGGAGCAGCACCTGGTTGCGGCGGGCCAGGTTGACGAACACCTCGGAGACGCCGCGGCGCAGGTCGGCCTGCTTGACGGCGGCCTCGACGGCGGCGCGCTGGAGGGTGTTGAGGGCCTGGCCGACCTGGCCGACCTCGTCCTTCTCGTATTCGAGGTGGGGCGCCTCGGTCTCCACGTCCACCGGCTCGCCGGCGGCGAGGCGGCGCATCACGCTGGGCAGCCGGACGCCGGAGGCCTCGTGGGCCTCCTTGCGCAGCCGGGACAGGTCGCGGACCAGGTCGCGGCCGATGCGTACGGAGAGGATCAGGGACACGATCAGGGCGAGGAAGCCGAGGATGCCGGCCGCGGCGGCCTGGACCATGACGTCCCTGGCGACGGGCTCGATGCGCTCCTGGTAGCGGTCACCGGCGGCGGTGTTCATGGCCGCCAGGTCGTCCAGGACCTTGGCCGAGGCCTCGTCCCACTGGGCGACGGTGACGCTGCGCGGCTTGTTGACCGCGCCGCCGGCTATGAAGCGCTCCTCGGCGTCGCGCAGGGGCTTGGTCTCGGGGTCGTTCCAGTACCGCTCGAACCGCTCCCGGTCGTCGGCGGGGAGGGTCACGAGGTTGAACTCGTAGAGCAGCGTGCGGTTGGCGGCGAAGTCGGAGACGTGGCGCACGTCGGGTGCGGTGACGTTGCGCGCGGCGAGGGCGGAGGCGACGACGGCGTCCTCGCGGGAGAGGAGTTCGCGGGCGCGGCTGATGCCGACGAGGGCGCGGCCTTCCTTGTCGACCTCGACGTTGTCGAGGCCGTGGAGGTTCATGAGGAAGTCGTAGCAGGGGTCGACGAGCCGGTTGTACAGCTCCAGGGCCTGGGTGGGGTCCAGGGCGTTCTGGTCGACGGAGCGGCGCATGGAGCCGATGCCCTGGAAGGCCGAGACGATCGAGCGCAGGCGCTGGGCGCTCTGCGAGCTCAGCTCGTCGATGACCTTGGGGTCGCGGGCGCTGACGCTGATCGCCTCGACGGCCTCGTCGGTCTCGGCGCGACGCCTGGTGAGTTCGGCCGTGGCGGTGGCGGCCCGGGGGTCGCCGAGGACGACGAGGGTCTGGCGCCGTTCCTTCTGGATGACGCGGGCCACGTCCTCGATCGGGTAGCCGACCTTGTCGATGACGTAGGCCACGTCGAACAGTTGGATCGCTTCACGGCCGGTGATGACCGTGGCGAAGCCCCAGAGCGCGGTCAGGGAGACGAGCGGCACAAGGAGCAACGCCACGATCTTCCGGCGGATGGACTTCCCGCGAAAGCGCATGGCCTCCCCAGCCTCCCCCAGGTCAACCCCGTTACCGGGGGTCGGTGTTCCGTCATTTAAACGGCGTGAGCCTACTACTGCTCTGGAGCAGGTTCGAAGGCGTGTCCGGACGTTTTCGGCCCGACCCCTGTACGAAGATCACCAGTTGTCCGACACTTCCGGTCAACCGCGGCCCGATATGTGGCAGATGACACTTGGTGGGGCGTCAATTCCCGCAACCTGATGGATGGCTGGAATTGTTCGTTCCGCGATCATCGCGGGGCCGTGGAGATTTCCACGATCCGGGAATCTCCCGGCGCCGTCGGACGTCTGTCAGTTCGAGAGCCGCGTCGGGGGTAGACGTGGTGAGTAGACAAGGCGGACCGCGGCGTGGGGAGGGAGCGGACCATGTGGAATGACGAGGCCGGCGGGGCGGGTTCGGGCGCGTACGCAGGGGTGGCGGGACAGGGGCTGTGGGTGGAGGAGCCGGCCCGCCGGCTCCGGATGCCCGATCCGGTGCGGACCTCCGCGGTGCGGGCGGTGGTGATCGTGGCGGTGACCCTGACCCAGGCGACGATCACGTTCTTCCTGACCCTGACCGGGTCCTGGCTGGCCCTGCCGATGGCGCTCTGCGCGATCGCGGGGACGATCGTGGCCACGTGGGGCGTGCTGGACGTGTGGATCACCCGGCAGACGTGGAACCAGCGGTACGGGGTCCTCTCGGAGCCGAGCAGCACCGCGCGCCGGCGCCGCCGCGAGGCCCACAGGGCGGCCCGCAGGGCGCGCGAGGCCGCCCCGGGCCGAATACCCCGCGAGGACGGCCACCTGGCCGCCTCCGGGCCGTACGTCACGCGCTGACGCCCGACCTGCCGCCACTCGCCTGCGGCGGGCAGGGCGGGGCCGGCGTCACCTGCCGTGCGTCAGGAAGGGGCGCCGCTGCGGCGGAACATGCGGGTGGCCGTGATCTCGCCGTGGATGGTCTCCTCCTCCGGGGACTGCTGCGGCAGGCCCGGACGGAGGTGTTCCTCGACGCTGATGTACTTCAGACCCGCCCGCAGGTCCGCGTCGTTGCGCAGCCGGATCACCAACGGGAACTCGGCGAGCGCCGTGGTGTCGAACAGACCCGTCGTGTAGAGCAGTTGGACGCCGAGCGCGTCGGAGACGGCCCGCTGGAGCTCCAGCAGGTACGTGGCGTTCGCGCGGCCGATCGGGTTGTCGAGGAACAGCGTGCCCGCGTGCCGGTGCTTGTCGCGGCCCCGGTCGTTGCTGCGCAGCGCCGCCATCGTGCAGTAGAGGGCGATCGCGGCGGTCAGCAGCTGCCCGCCGGAGAACACGTCTCCCATCTGGCCGACGGGGACGCGTTCGGCGCGCAGCACCGCGTCCGGCTTGAGGATCTCCACGGAGATGCCCTTGGGTTCGAGCGCTGCCTGGACGCCCCGCAGCAGCAGGGACATGCCGTCGCGGCGGCCCTCGCCGAAGGAGGCCGTGCTGTTCTTCTTCACGGCCGCGCGGGTGGCCTCGTCGATGACCTCGCCGAGCCGTTCCGTGAGCGTGGCCTGGTCCGGCTCCTCGAAGCGGATCCGCAGGAACTCCTGGCCCGACCATTCGCCCAGGCCCTCGGGGAGCTGGGAGAGGCGCTGCGCGGAGCGGAGCGTGGCCAGGGCGGACTCGACGAGGCCGCGCAGGCGGTCGACGATGCTGTCGCGGTTGCGCTCCAGCTGCGCCAGCTCGTCGGTGAGGACGCGCAGCCGGGGGGCGAAGGCCGCCGCCCAGGCCGCCGCGTGCTCGGGCAGGGCGGCGGCGGGCAGTTCCCGGATCTGCTGGCGCGCGGGGGTGCGTACCTGTTCGTAGCGGGTGGAATTGGCGTGCCGGACCAGGATGTCGCTCGCCTCGCGCACCGCGGCCTCGGCGGCCGAGAGGTCGGCCGCGCAGCTGCGCAGGGAGCGGCGGGCCTCGGTGGCCGACTGGCGGGCCTCCTCCAGGGTGCCCGGGTGGGGCGCCGGCTCCTGCTCGTCCTCGGCGTGCGTGTGGTCGCGCAGGAGGTCGCGCAGCAGGGCGGCGGTCTCGTCGAAGCCGCCGGCGCCGTCCTCGGCGGTGCGGTGGTCGCGCAGCAGGTCCGCGTGGGCGGCGCGGGCGCTCTCCACGGCCGCGGTGTGGGCGGCGAGCTGGGCGGTGGCCGTACGGAGCAGGGCCTGGGCCTGTTCGACGTTCCCGGGGACCAGTTCCTCGGGCAGTTCGGTGTGCGCCTCGCCCTCGGCGGGGGCGTGCCGCTCGGCCTCGCCGCGCAGCCGGCCGAGCTGTTCGCTGGCCGTGGACGCGCGGGTCTCCAGCATCTGCACGAGGGACTCGGCGCGGGCGGCGGCGGCCTGCCGGGAGGGGCCGTCGGCGCCGTCGGTGCCTTCGAGGAGCTGGGCGGCGCGGGTGCGGACCTTGTTGGTGAGGCGGTCGAGTTCGGCGAGGGCGGCGCTCTCGTCGCTCTCGGCGCGGGCCTGTTCGGCGCGCAGGTCGGCGCCGACGCCCACCTTCTCGTAGAGCTGGGAGGCGGCGCGGTAGGCCTCGCGGAGGTCCGGGAGGGGCGCGCGCGGGCCGTCCCCGTCCGCGTCGGGCAGCTGGTCGGGGGCGCCGGCGATCTCGGCTCGCTCGGCGCGCAGGGCGCGGGCGGTGCGGCGGGCGTCGTCGGCGGCGCGCTGGGCGGCACGGCGGTCCTCGTCGGCGGCGCGGGCGCGGTCCAGGCAGATCTCGGCGCGGGCCTCGGACTCGGCGGCCTCGTCGGCGAGTTCGCGGAGCCTGGCCTGCCAGCCGGCCCGCTCGCGCAGGCGGTAGGCGAGGCCTGCGAGGGCGTCGGCGACGCGGCGGGCGCGCTGGGCGGTGTCCTGGCGCTCCTCGCGGACGCGGGCGGCGTCGGCGGCGGCCTCGTCGGCCTCGGCGCGTACGGTACGGGCCTGCGCGAGCTCGGCGTCGGTCTCCTCAGCGAACGCGCGGGCGGCCGCGGCCTGTTCCGCGAGTTCGGTGAGGCGGCCGGGCGGGCAACCGGTGCGCCAGGAGGCGAGGCGGGCGGCGAGTTCGCGGTCGCCGGAGAGGCGGGCGGCGAGCTCGCGGATCTCGGTGTCGCGGGCGCCGGCCCGCGTGCGCAGCGCTTGGCGCTCCTCGTCGGCGGCGTGCTCGTCGTGCATGGCCGGGTTCGGCGGTACGAGGAACACGGCGGTGTCGGAGTCGGCCGCGGGCGGTACGGGCGCCAGCAGGGCGGCCGCGGTGCCGACGGCGACGGTGGAGCGGGGCAGCAGGGCGGCGCAGGAGAGGACCTCGCGGGCCCGGCTGTGGGTGTCGGGGTCGGTGATGACGACGCCGTCGACGAGTTCGGGGCGGGCCGCGAGGACGGCGGCGTGGTCGGCGGGGTCCACGGACTGGGCGAGGTAGCGCCAGCCGGGGAGGGCCGGGATGCCGTGCTCGCCGAGGTACTCGACGGTGGCGAGGACGTCGGGGCCGGGCGGCAGCAGGCCGCCGTCGCCGAGCGCGCCGAGGATGCGGGAGTCGTCGGCGGCGGCGGTGCGCAGCTCGAACAGCTGGCGTTCGGCCGCGGCGACCCCGTCGGTGAGCAGGGTGCGCAGGTCGTCGGCGTTCCGGTCGAGGTCGGCGACGGTGAGGCCGCCGCCTCCGGCGGTTTCGGGGCGGCCGGCGGGCCCGGCCTGGGCCGGACCGTGCCCGCCGGAGCCGTGCGCCACCTCGGCCGACGCGGCCTGGGCAGCCTGGGCGGCGGATCCCGCGTAGGGGCCGGAGGCGCCGCTCTGCGTGCGCGGGTGGGGAAGGAAGGAGGCAGGAACCGAGGGCAGACCGAGGAGTTCGGCCAGGCGGGGGGAGGCGGCGAGGGAGGCCGCCGCACGGTATTCGGCGTCGTGCGCGGCCTCGGCCGCCTCGGCGGCGTCCGCCGCGCGGGCGGCGGTGAGTTCGGCGCGGGACTCCGCGGCGGCGGCCTCGCGGGCGGCTTCGGCGGCGGCGCGGGCGGCGTCCCGGGCCTCGTCCCAGGCGGCCACCGCGGTCTTCTCGGCGTCGGTGGCGGCGAGGGCCGCGCGCGCCGGGTCGGCGTCGGGGGCGGAGTCGTCGAGCCAGCCGGCCCGGACCGCCTCGGCGGTCTCCTGCTGGACCTCGGCGAGGCGCGAGCGGAGGTGTTCGGCCTCGCTGCGGGCCCGCTGGGCGGCCGTGGCGGCGGCGGTGGCATCGCGGTGGGCGCTCTCGCCGACGGAATGGAGCTCGGCGGAGCGCTCCTCCTCCTCGTCGGCGGCCCGCTCGCCTTGTTCGGCGGCCGTGTGCAGGGCCCGTACGAGGTCGGCGGCAGCCGTGGCGCGCGCGGCGAGCGCGGGGGCGGCGTCCCGCTCGGCCTCCAGGATCGCGGCGGCGACGCGGGCGGAGCGGTCGGCGGCGGCGCGGTGGCGCAGCACGATCTCGGCGGCCTGCCACGCGGAGTGCAGGGTGCGGGCTTCGAGGAGCTCTCGGCGCTGGGCGGCGGCGGCCTTGTCGGCGACGGTCAGGGCCAGCGAGGCGTGCCGGTAGGCGAGTTCGGCGGAGACGGCGGCGCTGCGGGCCCGGGCGGAGTCGGCGGCGGTGACCTGGTGGGCGGCGGCGGTGACCCGCTGGGCGAGGTCGGCGGCGCGGCCGCGTTCCTCGGCGGCGCGGGCGGACAGCCGCCGGGCGAGGGTGCGCGTACGGCGTTCCGCGCCCGCGTGGACGTCGCGCAGCCGGGAGCGGGCCCCCGCGGCCTCGACGATCTTGGTGAGCAGGTCCACCGAGCCGGCGGTGAAGTCGCGTTCGGCCATGAGCTCGGCGCGGCGGCCCAGCTTGTTGCCGAACCCGTGGACGAGGTCGGCGAGGCCGTCGGTGTCACGGGTGTCGGTGACGGCGCGCAGCAGGAGGTCGGTGAAGTCGGAGTCCTTCTTCACCGCGAAGAGGCCGGCCGCCTCGCCCTCGTCGGCGTTCATCTCGCGCTGGTAGCGGAAGAGTTCGGGGTCGAGGCCGAGCTCGGTGAGGTGCTCGTTCCAGCGGTCGTGGATCTCCTCGAAGTACACCTCGAGGTGCGGGTACGCCTTGCCGGCCTCCGTGAGCGCGTCGCGGAAGCCCTTCATCGTGCGGCGGCGGCCCTGGGCGCCGGAGGCGCCCTCGACGGGCGGGCGCACGGCGGTGGCCTCGGCGACGGGCAGGCTGTCGAGGCTCAGACCGGGGCCGGGGCGGAAGGAGTACCAGGCCTCGGCGAACTTGCGCGGGTCGTTGGAGACCTGGCGGCCGCGCCATTCGCTGACCTTGCCCACGACCACGCACTCGCCGGTCTGGGTGTGCTGCCACTCCAGGGCGACGTGGCCGCAGTCGTCGGCGAGCAGGAACTTGCGCAGGACGCCGGAGCTCGCGCCGCCGAGGGTGTTGCGGTGACCGGGGAGCATCACCGAGAAGATCAGCTTGAGGAGGACGGACTTGCCGCCCCCGTTCTCCAGGAAGAGCACGCCGGCGGGCGCGGGGCGGCGCGGCGGACCGGTGGGCTCGTCCTCGAAGAACTCCGCCTGGGCCGGCGCCGGGTGGGGCACCGGCTCGCCGACTCCGCGCAGGTCGAGCACGGTGTCGGCGTAGCGCGCACCGGCGGGCCCGATGGAGTAGAGGCGGATCCGGGACAGCTCGTACATGGCGGCGGACTCTCGTGGTGTCTGGTGGCTCAGGGCGTACGGAGGACGGGTGGCTCAGGCGTGGAAGGGGAGCCCGGCATCGGCGGCCAGGTCCAGGTCGTCGCCCTCGGGCGGCGGCAGGAGGGTGGCGGAGCCGTCGCTGACGGGGACCACGCCGAGTTCCAGGAGTTCGGCCATGGCCGCGCTGCCCGCCATGTCGCGGACCTGGAGCTGATAGCGCGGGGTGGTGCGGTAGGTGCCGCCGGACTCGTCGCCGGTGCGCTGGAGGAAACCGGAGTCGGTGAGGAAGGCGGCGGCCTTGCCGACGATGCCGGTGGTGGAGCCGGCGAGGCGGCGGGCGTCCTTGGTGGCACCCGTCGCGCTGCGGCGGGAGTAGACGCGCCAGGCGGCCTCCAGGCCGGGGGCGTCGGAGGCCGGGTCGGTGTTCTCGCCGATCTCCTCGGCGCACTCCTCCAGGCGGCGGCAGGTCTGCCGGACGAAGGAGTCGACGCCGTTGACGGTGATGCGGCCGATGTAGCCGTCGTCGGCGAGGTCCTCCGGGCGGGGGAAGGCGAGGGCGGCGACGGCGAGGTGGGCCAGGCCGTGCAGGAACCGGTCGGCGGAGTCGGCGGCGGTGCGGCGGGCGTAGTCGCCCATCCGGACGGCGAAGACGGAGTCCTCGCCGGCTGCCACGGCCATGCCGGCGCGCGGGGAGACCTCCAGGACGACGAGGCCGAGGCCGGTGGCGACGGCGTCGGCGAGGCGGCCGAAGGCGGGCTCCTCGCGGTAGCGGCGCAGCAGCTCGGCGTACTCGGCGTCACGGGCGGGGAGCAGCTTGGGCTGCAGCCCGAAGGCGACGAGCCGGGCCGCGTCGGCGGCGTCGGCGGGGGTCACCGCCGGGCTCGCGGCCGCGACGGGGGTGGCGGGAGCCGCGGGCTCGCTCCACGCGGGGTGCTCGGCGTGGTGGTCGCTCACGGGTGGGTCTCCTCGGCAGTGCGGGTGGTTCGGGCGGTATGGGGTGTACGGGCGGTGCCGGCGGCTTCGGCGGCGGCCGGGTTCTGTCCGGCGGGGGCAGGCCCCCGCGCCCCGAGGCGGGCCCGGCCCGACGCCCACGCGAGCGCCGGGCGACCCGCCATATTCAGCCTCGCCGGCGTTTGAGCAGGGGGCACCTCCCAGCGGTAGCTGGGGGAGGGTCGGGGCAGAGCCCGGTGCCCGGCGGAGCCGGGATTCCTGGGGCTCCGCCCCAGACCCCGCTCCTCAAACGCCGGAGGGGCTGGATATGCGACGGCGGTCACGACGCCTCCGCGCGGTCCGCGGCCATGCCGGCGGCGTCGAGGAGGGCGGTGCCGACGATGAGGTCGGCGCCGCCGAACTCGGGGTCGTCGAGCTGCGTGCCGTCGTCCACCGCGAAGAGCAGCCGCTCCTCCCCCTGCCGGTACGCCGTGCCCACGGCCGGGCTCGCCGCGTGGACGGCCAGCAGGGCCACCAGGTACGGCAGGTCGGGATCGCTGCGGCGGGCCTGCGCGAGGAGCCCGGACAGCCGTCGCGGTGCGTCGTGCGGGAGGTCCAGGAGCTCCTTCGCGGCGGCGAGCTGCTCCTCGCTGAAGCGGCTGTCGTCCGGGGTGGCGATGAGGTCCGGCTCCGGCATCTCCGCGCCGAGGTGCTCGCGCTCCACGGGCGGGGTGAGCAGGATCTCGACCAGGTCGGTCACCCGCACCGAGACGGGTGTGCGCAGCCCCGCGCCGGAGGCGAAGAAGGCGGCGGTCACCCGGCTCGCCTGCTCCAGGGGCAGCGGCAGGATCGGGGCCACGAGCTGGCCGTACAGGTCGATGCCGGAGCGCGGCGCCGGGGCGGCGAAGGCCTGGCGGTCCTGCTCGGCACGGAACAGCGGGCCCGCGTCCAGCAGCCGGGACTGGAGCTGGGTGTGGCGGCGGATGCAGTCCTTGACGATGTCGACGAGCTCGGCGGCGCGGCGCTTGTTCTCCGGCTCCTCGGCCTCGTCGCGCGCCTTGCGGATGTTGGTCAGGATCGCGTTCTCGTGGCGGTAGCGGTCGGCGACGTGGTCGAGGGCCTCGGCGATCATGTCGGGCACGGCCTGCAGCCAGTCCACCGCCCGTACGTTGCGCCGGGTCGCGTCCAGGGTGCGGCGCAGGGTCTCGGCGTACTGGACGGTCCGGTAGCGGGCCTGCTCGGCGGCGAGCTGGGCGTCCGCCAGCCGCCCGCGGCTGATCAGCACCTCCAGCTTGACCTCGGCGGCGATCTGGGCGCTGGTGACGTCGGTGTCGAGGGCTCCGACCAGGACGTTGACGGCCTCGTCGGTGGTGCGCAGGTAGACGGCGCCGCCGTAGCCGGGGACCTCTTCGATCAGCTTGAAGTCGTAGTCACGGCGGACGTAGACGCCGTCCGGGCCGAAGGTGCCGTAGATCGCGCGGAAGCCGCGGTCGACGCTGCCGACGTTGATCAGGTTCTCCAGCACCCAGCGGGCCACCCGCTCGTGCTCGGCCGCCGGGCGGGAGGGGGCCTGGGCCGCGACGCGCGGCAGCAGCCTGGCTACTATCTGCTCGTGGTCGGCGCCCGTATCGAAGTCCATGTTGAGCGTGACGAGGTCGATCGCGGCCAGCGCGACCTCCGCCATCGCGTAGATCCCGTACTCGCCCGCCAGATTGGCCTTGCGTACGTCGAGGTCGTGCAGCGGAGCGGTGCAGGCGAGGGCGCGCAGCCGCCGGGCCAGGCCCTCGTCGGCGGCCGGGCCCGGCGCCGGGGACGGGAGGGTCTTCGCCGGGGCTGGGAGAGTCACGGACAAAGACTAGGCGCTGTTGCTGACAACATCCCAAACGGCATGGTTCGGCCGGATCGTCCCCGGCCGAACCGTGGGACGTCTGCTCTACGCTCAGCGCATGGATTCCATGATCGCATCCTCTGCGGTGGTCGACCTCAACGCCGACCTCGGCGAGGGATTCGGACGCTGGACGCTCACCGACGACGAGGCCCTGCTGTCCGTCGTCACGAGCGCCAACGTGGCCTGCGGTTTCCACGCCGGCGACCCGTCCATCATGCGCCGCGTCTGCGAACTGGCCGCCGAGCGGGGCGTACGGATCGGCGCGCAGGTCTCCTACCGCGACCTCGCCGGCTTCGGACGGCGCGCGATGGACGTCCCGGCCGCCGAGCTGGCGGACGAGGTGGCTTACCAGATCGGCGCGCTGGAGGTGTTCGCGCGGGCGGCCGGCTCCCGGGTGTCGTACGTGAAACCGCACGGCGCGCTCTACAACCGGACCGTGCACGACGGGGACCAGGCCGCGGCCGTGGTCGCGGGCGTCCGGCTGGCCGCCGGGTCCGGTGCCACCGGGGGCCTGCCCGTACTGGGACTGCCCGGGTCGCTCCTGCTCGCCGCCGCCGGCGAGGCCGGGCTGGCCGCCGTACCGGAGGCCTTCGCCGACCGCGCCTACACGCCCGCAGGGACGCTGGTTCCGCGCACCGAGCCGGGAGCGGTGCTGCACGACCCGGACGCGGTCGTGGCGCGGGCCGTGCGGATGGCCGCCGTGCGGACGGTGGTGGCTGCCGACGGCTCGTCGGTCCGGGTGGCCGCGCGTTCACTGTGCCTGCACGGGGACACCCCGGGGGCGGCCGTGCTCGCGCGGCGGGTCCGGGAGGCGCTGGGCGCGGCCGGGGTCCGCGTGGAGGCCTTCGCGTGAGGCCGCTCGTGGTGGGCGGCGGGGCGCTGTTGATCGAACTGGACTCGGCGGCGGAGGTGGCCGCGCTCCACGCCGAGCTGCTGCGCCGCCGGGACGCGGGCGAGCTGGGGCCCGTACGGGACCTCGTGCCGGCCGCGCGGACGGTACTGCTGGACGGGGTGCGGGACCCGGCCGCGCTGGGTGCCCGGATCGCCCGGTGGGAGGTGCCGGCGCTCGCGGAGGCGGAGGGGCCGCTGGTCACCGTCCCGGTGCGGTACGACGGCCCGGACCTGGCGGAGGTGGCCCGGCGGTGGGGGGTGTCCCCGCGGGAGGTGCCGGGGATCGTGGGCGGCACCGGCTTCCGGGTGGCCTTCTGCGGGTTCGCCCCCGGCTTCGGCTACCTGACGGGGCTCCCGGAGCGCTTCCACCTGCCGCGCCGGGACACGCCCCGGACGGCCGTCCCGGCGGGCTCGCTGGCGCTGGCCGGCGAGTACGCGGGGGTGTACCCGCGCTCCTCCCCCGGCGGCTGGCAGCTGATCGGCTCCACGGACGCGGTGCTGTGGGACCCGGAGCGGGAGCCCGCGGCGCTGTTCGCGCCCGGCGTCCGGGTGCGGTTCACGGAGGCGGGCCATGACTGAACTGCTGGTGGTGCGGCCGGGCGCGCTGACCACGGTCCAGGACCGGGGGCGCCCCGGGTACGCACACCTGGGCGTCCCCCGCTCGGGCGCTCTGGACACGGCGGCGCACGCGCTGGCCAACCGCCTCCTGGGCAACGCGCCGGACGCGGCGGCGCTGGAGACGACCCTGGACGGGACGGGGCTGCGGGCGCTCTCCTCGACGGTCGTGGCGGTCACGGGCGCACCCTGTTCCGTACGGATCTCAGGTCGCCCGGCGGCCTGGGGAGCGGCGGTCCTGCTGCCGGCCGGGGCGGAACTGGAGGTGGGCCCGGCGGAGTCGGGGCTGCGCAGCTACGTCGCGGTACGGGGAGGCCTGGCCGTCCCGCCGGTCCTCGGCAGTCGCTCGGCGGACCTGCTGTCGGGGTTGGGGCCGGCCGTCCTGTCGGCCGGGATGCGGCTGCCGGTGGGCCCGGCCGGGCCGGATCCGGTGCCCGGGGCGGACGTCTGCGGCCTGCCCGGGCCGCCCGCGGAACTGCTGCTGCCGCTCCGCTTGGGGCCGCGCGCGGACTGGTTCGCGCCGGATTCGCTGGCCGGGCTGTGGCGGGCGGAGTTCCGGGTGTCGGCGAGGTCCAACCGCATCGGCCTGCGCACGGAGGCGGGCCCGGCGCTGGTCCGCGCCCGGCCCGGGGAACTGCCGAGCGAGGGCATGGTGCTGGGCGCGGTCCAGGTCCCGCCGGACGGCCTGCCGGTGGTGTTCCTGGCCGACCACCCGGTGACGGGCGGCTACCCGGTGGTCGGCGTGGTCCCGGCGGGCCCGGCCCTGGACGCGGCGGCGCAGGCCCGGCCGGGGACTCCGGTGCGGTTCCTCCGGTCCCGGTGAAACGTTTTCGGGGGCTGCGGCCAAGTACGGAGTGAGGGGGCCGACCGGCCCCCGCCGCAGGGGAGGAACCAGGGTGCGAAGCCCAGGACAGAAGACCGGGCCACCGGATCTCACCACGCACGAGGGATTCGGCGCGTTCTACGAGGAGCACATCGACGCCGTGCTCGGATTCGTCACCCGCCGGGTCGCCGACCCGCACCTGGCGGCGGACCTGACGGCGGACATCTTCCTCGCGGCGATGGGCTCGACCTCCGGCTATCGGCCCAACAGGGGAGCGCCGATCGCCTGGTTGTTCGGGATAGCCCGCAACGTCCTGTCGGGCCACGCCCGCGGGCTCGCCCGGGAGAGCGGCGCCCTGGCGCGGCTGAGCGGCCGCCGTCTCCTGGAGGACGGGGACGTCGCGGCCCTGGAGGAACGGATCGACGCCCAGCGGGCCTTCAGGTCCCTGGCGGAACGTCACGCCGCTCTTTCCGAGCCGCTGCGCGCGGCCCTCGACCTCGTGGTCGTCGACCAGCTCACCCCGGCCGAGGCCGCCCAGGCCCTCGGCATCACCCAGGCGACCGTCCGCGTCCGCCTCCACCGGGCCCGCCGCGCGCTGCGCGGGACCGGGCGCGCCACCGTCACCGAACCGCAGTTGGAGGCAGCCCGATGAGCACCAGGCCCAGCGGGTTCGAGGACCGGCTCAAGGCGGCGCTGCTGGCCCGCCTCCCGGAGGAGGCCCCGGCCCCGGCCCCCGCCCGCAACTTCGCCCGCCGCTACGGCATCCCGCTCGGGGTGGGCGTCGCCACCGCCGTCGTACTCGCGGTCATGGCCCTGCCGGGCAGCACCCGCAACGGCTCGCTGCCCTCGGACGCGCCCACCGGTTCGCCGAGCCCTACGGCCACGAGCGCGCCGGAGATCAAGAGGGATCCGGACGGGTCGCTCCGGTTCAAGCTGCCCGAGCAGCACCAGGTCCCGGCCCTCGTGGACCGGCTGAAGGAGCTGGGGGTCCAGGTCGCGTTGGTCCCGAAGCGGCCGCGGTCCCAGTGCTCCGAGCTCGGTGGCGGTGGCCGCGGTCCGCAGGCCGACCGCGAGGCCGAGATCCTGCAGCACAGCGATGACGGCTTCGTCCTCAAGGTCAACGCGAAGACGGTCCCCCCGGGCTACACGCTGATGTTCCCGTGGGCTGACTACTACCCGCTGGGTGAGCAGGGGATCGGCTTCGGCGTGGTCGAGACGGCCAAGGTCCCGTCCTGCTCGATCGACTACTCCGAGGGCCTGGAAGAAGCGCTGAAGGCGCGCTCCGAGCCTCCGAAGGACCCCGGCAAGACCATCGAGGTCGACGTTCCCGCGCCTGAGGGGCTGGCCGCACTGGTTCAGAGCCTTCAGGCCCAGGGGGTCAGCGTCGCGGTGATCGAGAAGAAGCCCGCGTCGGAGTGCACGCACGTGGGGGGCGGCTACCGGGGCCCGCAGGCCGACCACGAGGCCGAGGTGTCCGTCGGGACGACGCCTCGGTTGCGGATCAATTCGAAGACGGTCCCTCCGGGGTACACCCTCGTGCTCACCAAGCCGGCGGGGCCGTCGAGCCCCTCCGCGAAGGTCGGGTACGGCGTGAAGGAGACGTCGAAGGTCACCCCCTGCGAGATCGACTTCTCGCCGGGCCGGTGACGGCCTCTTCGCGATGAACCCCGGACGCCCCGGCCTTCCTCAGGCCGGGGCGTCCGCGCTTCCGCGACCCGCTACACGGCCGACTCCGGGGCGATCCGGCTGCGGACGGCCGACTGGACGTCCTCTTCCTCGGCCGGGTCCGTCGCCAGGCGGCGCAGCCGGGGTGCGACCCGGGCGTCGGCGGTCTCGGCGTGGTGGGCCGCCACCTCGCGGGTGGTCTCCTCGCAGTCCCAGAGGCATTCGACGGCGAAGCCCGCCGCGAAGGAGGGGTCGGTGCTGGCGAGGGCCCGCGCGGCCCGGCCGCGCAGGTGGGACGAGGCCGTCTCGCGGTAGATGTGGCGCAGCACGGGGGCGGCGCAGCCGATGGCGAGGCGGCCGGCGCCGTCCACGAGGGGGTAGAGGTGCCGGGTGTCGGGGCCCGCGCCGCGGACCGTGGAGCGCAGGGCTCCGAGGACCAGTTCCGCGTCCTCGGCTCCGCCGCGGGCGGCCAGGGTGGCCGCGGCTGCCGCGCCCAGGGCGTCGGGGCGGTGGATCCAGCGCCGGGCCCGTTCGACGGCCTCGGGGCCGCACATGCGCTCGTAGGCCGCCACGGCGGGTTCGTCGGCGGCGGCCTCGATGAGGTCCAGCACGGCGGGGTTCTCCGGCTCGGCGAGGACCAGGTGGTGCAGGGCCGTGGCGCGGGCGGCCTCGCCCGAGGCGCCGGCGGCGGCCGCGAGGATCGCGGAGCGGTCCTCGGGTGCGGCGACCGCGGCCAGGCAGCGCGCGGCGGGCACGTGCAGCGGCATGCCGCGGCGCAGGCCGTCGGCGGCCCAGTCGAAGACGGCCTGGACTCCCCAGCCGGGCCGGGGGCCGCTGGGGGTCAGCTGGCGCTGCCAGCGGTCGAATGAGCCCTGCTGACGGGCGGCGCGCAGGCGCTCGCCGTGCTGCGGGGTCTCCTCCCACAGGCGCCACGGCCGGGGCTCGTAGGCGTCGCGGACGGCGGCGGCCAGCCGCGCCTCGCCCTCGGCCGTGGCGGGGAACCTGGCGAGGACGGGGGCGGCCAGGGACCGCAGGCCTTCGTCGTCGTCGCGCAGGGCGAGTTCGTCGAGGGCCCAGGCCCAGTTCGCCCCGGAGGCGGCGTACCGGCGCAGCAGCATGAGCGCGTCGTCGCGGCCGTACGAGGCCAGGTGGCCCAGGACGGACAGGGCGAGGCCGGTCCGGTGGTCCTCTTCGTCGACGAGGTCGTCGGCGCTGAAGAGGTGGTGCTCGATCTCGCCCAGGGGACCGTTGAGGTCCAGGTAGAGCCGGGCGTAGTACAAGGAGCGGTTCTCGACCTGCCAGTCCTGGCGCGGGTCGCGGAGCACGCACTGGTTGAGGGCCTCGAGGGCCTCCGCCCTGGGTGCCGCGAGTGCGTGCAGCGTGCCGTCGCCGCGGCCGCGCTGGAGGAGCCCGAGCAGGGTACCGCTCGGTGCTATGACTGGTTCGAACATGGGAATGGCCTCAAATCAAGCTGGGGACGCAACCGGGAATCGGGATTCACAGGGCCGCGTAACAGCATGTGAGGACGTCCGCCGTCATGTTCCGCTCGATGTAGACCATTGCCTTCTCACTCTCGTCAGTTCTTCGTGACCATGGTGGCCGGGTCGGGCAGGGACACCCTTCGTGTCCTACCCGCTCCGGCCCGCCCCCCGTGCTCGCGAATCGAATCCGACGCCATGATGGCCCAGCCGGTTTGTGCACCGCGACCACATTTACGGCCGCCGTGACCATTCCGTGAGGTCGGGAACCGGCCGGGCCCGGCCAGATCCGAGGCAAAAGCGGACTACTCGGCTCCGAAAAGTTCCAGCAGGTCGGCCTTGGCGAACATGCGCGCCGTGTCCACGGCGGAGGGGGTTCCGGCGGTCGGATCGGCTCCGCCGGCGAGCAGGGCGCGGATCACGGCCTCCTCACCCTTGAAGACGGCCCCCGCGAGCGGGGTCTGGCCGCGGTCGTTGGCGCGGTCGGCCTCGGCGCCGCGGGCCAGCAGGGCCGACACGGCGTCGGCGTGGCCGTGGTAGGCGGCGAGCATGACGAGGGTGTCGCCGCGGTCGTTGGTGAGGTTCGCCGGGACCCCGGCGTCGAGGTAGGCGGCGAGCGTCTCGGTCTCACCCTGACGGGCGAGGTCGAAGATCTTGGTGGCCAGTTCGATGACGTCCTCGTCGGGGACGTCCTGGGAACCGGCGCCTTCCGCGGCGTGCTCGCTCATCGTTCGTTACCGCCTTTCACTCGTTGCTGACATGGTCCGCCCCGCAGCCCCGTCCCCAGGACGGGCGGGCAGGGGGGTGCACGGCACTGCGTCCGTACGGGTGAATCGCCAGAGTAGCGCCCTGGCCTGCACATGTCCGGGTCGGGCCGAGGCAAGGATCACCCTCGACCCCCGGTGCGCCGGACGCGCCAGCCGGGCTGAGCCGGTCAAGTGAAAAACTCACAGATTCACCCGTATGCACCTTTTGTCGCATTGATACTTCCTGTGAGCCTGGAAGAACTGATGGTGACTGTCCCCCACCAACCAGGAGAACTCCTCATGGTCCTGTCCATCTCAGGCGTGGTCCTGCTCGGCATCATCTGCTTCCTCTTCTTCAAGAAGGACGGGATGAAGCTGTCGCACGCGTTCGTCTGCTCGCTCTTCGGTTTCTTCCTCGCCGGCTCCGCAATCGCCCCGAGCATCACGGCGAGCACGGCGAGCCTCGCGAGCCTGCTCGGCGGGATCAAGCTCTAACCCGGCCGTCGCGCAGCGCCACCAGCAACACCCGAAGCACCGTCACACCCACAACTCCAGGAGACGCCCGTGGCCCGGCGCCCACTTCCCCGCATCCTCAGCAGCGGCACCGCGTCGCTGTCCCGGGGCCGCGACTTCGCTCGCACGGCCGCCGACACCGCCACGGACGTCCTCCATCCGCTCCTCACCATCGGACGCGGCCTGCGCGTCCTGGCCTCGGCCGGGCGGCGCAGATGGTCGGAGACTCCCAAGGACAAGCGTGGTCCCGCGCTGTTCCTGGGAGCCGCCTGCGTCCTCGTGGTCGCGCTCGTCCCCTACGGTCCGCTCCTCGCCCTGATCACCCTCATGGCGGCCGCGGCCTGGCAGGGGCGCGACCGCAACCAGGTGAAGACCGGGCCCAGCGATGCCGAGACCGAACGGCTCGGCTCCCTCTACGAAGCCCTCGTGCCGTACTTCTCCATCCCGGAGGACCCGAACCCCCTCTTCGCCCACGGCGGGGACTGGGACAAGGCCTTCAGCGGCTACGAGTTCGACGAGGCGGGCCGCATCACCCGGCTCCACATCCGCTACCCGGCCTACTTCACCGATGGCGAGGCCGCCTCACGGGCCCGGATCGAGGCACTGCTGCACGCCAAGTCCGGGCGCGGTCGGGAGTATCTCTTCGACTGGGACGAGGAGGGCAACCAGCTCGACCTGAGCGTGCTGGCGGCGCTGCCGACGGGCATCGCCGCCCAGCCGTTCGTCACCTCCCCCGGTGAGACCGTGCTCGGCTTCACCGACGCGGGCGGCGTGCAGCGCACCCTGCCCGTCCTGGAGGGCGACGAGCCCCGCGACGTGCCGCCGGTGATCTGGCGCACCGGGCCCCGCTCCACCGAGCCCCACCTGCTGGCCGTCGGCCAGCCCGGCAGCGGCACCTCCACCCTGATCCGCTCCGTCGCCCTGCAGGCCCTGCGGCACGGCGGCGACGTGCTGATCGTCGACGGCGGCGGCAGCGGCGAGTACGCCTGCCTCTCGGGCCGCGCCGGCGTCCTCGCCGTGGAATGCGGGCCGACCGGGGCGCTGGCCACCCTGGAGTGGGCCGCGCAGGAGACCGAGCGGCGGCTCATCGCCACCCACCGGGCCCGGGAGTCCGGCCGGCCGGCGCCCGAGGACACCCGGCGCCCGCTGTGGATCCTGCTGGACCAGCCGAGCGTGCTGGCCCACCTCGCGGTCGCCGAAGGGGGCCCCGACCCGCTGGCCCAACTGCAGGTGCCGCTGCGGCACGGGCGGCCCGCGCACGTCACGGTGGTGGTGGCCGAGCACTTCGACCACCTGGAACTGCTGCACGACTCCGTCTGGCAGCACACCCGCGCCCGGATCGTCCTCGGGCCCGCCGGGATCCAGCAGATCGCCGACGTGCTGGGGCTGCCGCCGCACACCACCCCGACGGCCCAGGTGCCGCCCGGCCGCGGCTACGCCCGGCTCGGCGCGGGTCCCGTGTACCGGCTGCAGGTGCCCGCCACCCCGGACCCGTACGACGAGGCCACGCACCCGGCGTACCGCCAGGCCGTGCTGGAGCTGCTGCCGGGTCGGCTCGCGCCCGGCGGGGGCGGCGGGCGGGATCACAGCGCGCTGGACAAGCCGCTCCAGGGGCACCCGCCGGCGCAGGGCTCGGCTCTGGGCGCCCCGGGGATCCCGGAGGTGCCGGCCGAGGCTCCGTAGGCCGGTCGCGACGGGCCCGGGCGCGCGCCGGGGCATCTCCTCGGAGGCCGAACGTGGCGAGGGGTCGGAGCGTGAGGGGTGGTCGCGTTCGGCGCCCTGCGGGGGTGCCCCGGCACACACCCGGCCCCGTCCCGACCAGCGGGCAGCGGGGTCGGCGGGTTACGCCACGAACGTGCGCGGCGGCTCCGCGCCGCTGCTGCCCGCGCCCGTGCCGACCAGCCGGGCCGCCGCCGCGAGCCGGGAGGCGGCCTCAACGGCCACCGGCCCGCCCACGGTGAACGGCAGCCGGACATAGCCCTCGAAGGCCCCGTCCACGCCGAACCGCGGCCCCGAGGGGACCCGTACGCCGACCCGCTCCCCCACCTCGGCCAGCCGGGACCCGGACAGTCCACCCGCGCGGGCCCACAGCGTGAGGCCGCCCCGCGGAACCTCGAACTCCCAGTCCGGCAGCTCCCGGCGGACCGCCGCGACCAGCGCGTCACGGTTCTCCCGGGCCTGGTCGCGGCGGATCCCGACGGCCTCCCGCCAGCCCCCGGTGCGCATCAGCCAGTTCACCGCGAGCTGCTCCAGCACGGGCGTGCCCAGGTCGGCGTAGGCGCGGGCGGCGACCAGGCTGCGGATCACGTCGGGGGCGGCGCGGACCCAGCCGATCCGCATGCCCGCCCAGAAGGCCTTGCTGGCGGAGCCCACGGTGATGACCGTGCTGCCGCCGGGGTCGAAGGAGCAGACCGGGCGGGGCATCTCCAGTTCCGGGTCCAGCTGGAGTTCCAGCATGGTCTCGTCGGCGACGAGGACGGTGCCGGCCGAGCGGGCGGCCGCCACCATGGCGCGGCGCTGCTCGTCGGAGGCCAGGGCTCCGGTCGGGTTGTGGAAGTCGGCCACGACGTAGGCGAGGCGGGGGGCCGAGTCGCGCAGCACCTGCCGCCAGACGTCCATGTCCCAGCCGGCCAGCCCGTCCGCCATGGCGACGGGGACCAGGCGCACCCCGGCGGCGCGCATGAGCTGGAGGATGTTGGCGTAGGACGGCGACTCGACGGCGATCCGCTCCCCGCGCCCGGCGAAGAGGCTGCAGATGGCGTCGATCGCGCCCATCGCGCCGGTGGTGACCATGATCTGCTCGGGCATGGTGGGGATGCCCTGCTCGGTGTAGCGGTCGGCGAGCATCCGGCGCAGCGCGGGCAGGCCGGCCGGGTAGTCGCCGTGCGTGTGTGCGTACGGGGGCAGCTCCTCCAGTGCACCCTGGACGGCCTTGGTGAGCCAGGGCTCCGGGGCGGGGAGGGCGGCGCAGCCGAGGTCGATCATCGAGCCGAGGGACTCGGGCGGCAGCGGTTCCAGGCCGCGCGCGGGCAGCGGGTTCCCGGCCGGGACGGCGGTCCAGCTGCCGGCACCCCGGCGGGACTCCAGGAACCCCTCCCCGCGCAGGGCCTCGTACGCGGCGGCGACGGTGGTGCGGCTGAGGGAGAGGGAGACGGCCAGCTCCCGCTCGGCGGGGAGCCTGGCGGCGACCGGGACGCGGCCTTCGAGGACGAGGAGGCGGATCGCGTCGGCGAGGGTGCGGTACGCGGGCAGTTTGCGGGCGCCGGGGACCGCGGGACGCTCCTGCTGCGAGGTGATGAGACGGGCGAGCTGGGCGGCGCCGACCGCCGAGGTCCATTCGGCCATTGCGTCCGGTCCACCTTCGTCGGATTGGCCTCGACGGCGGGCGCCGGAGGCCGGGATTGGATTGATGTCTGCGGGCCCAGACTGTCACGCCCCAGTCCACTTGCACCAGGGGGCGCCGCACCGGGGCACCAGAGGGGCGCCGGAGCGGCCTCCGCCGTGTCCGCCGTTCACCTCGCGGACCCCCGTCCCCTCACGCCACGGGGGATACTGCCGCCGTGACGCACGTACGCCTTCGCCATCCGTATCTGGACCACCCGGCTCCGATCCCCTTCGCACACCGGGGAGGCGCCGCGGACGGGCTGGAGAACACCGCCGCCGCCTTCCGCCGGGCGGCCGAAGCGGGCTACCGGTACTTCGAGACCGATGTGCACGCCACGGCCGACGGGAAACTCGTCGCCTTCCACGACTCCACGCTGGACCGGGTCACCGACGGCCGGGGCCGGATCGCCGAGCTGCCCTGGAAGCAGGTCCGCGAGGTGCGCGTGGCGGGCACCGAGCCCCTGCCGCTCTTCGAGGAGCTGCTGGAGGAGTTCCCGGACGCCCGCTGGAACATCGACATCAAGGCCGAGTCGGCCCTGCACCCGCTGGTCAACCTGATCGCGCGGACCGGGATCTGGGACCGGGTCTGCGTGGGCTCCTTCTCCGAGAGCCGGGTGGCCCGCGCCCAGCGGATCGCCGGCCCCCGGCTGGCGAGCTCGTACGGCGTACGCGGGGTCCTGGGCCTGCGGCTGCGCTCGTACGCGATCCCGGCGGCGCTGCGCGTGGGCGCGGTGGCGGCCCAGGTGCCGGAGACCCAGGCGGGCATCCGCGTGGTCGACCGGCGCTTCGTGCGGACCGCGCACGAGCGGGGTCTGCAGGTCCACGTGTGGACCGTGAACGAACCGGAACGCATGGAGGCTCTCCTCGACCTGGGAGTCGATGGCATCATGACCGACCGGATCGACATCTTGCGCACGGTGCTGGACCGGCGCGGAGCCTGGGCCTGACACGCCCTTCGGCCGCCGCGCGGGCCCGATGGCCGCTGCGGTACGGGGACCAGCGAGGGGGACACCAGGTGAGCGCGGAAGACAGCAGGACCGCCGAGGAAGCGGAACCAGCGGAACCGGGAGCCGAGGACGGCAGATCGGCCACGGCGGTCGCGGCCGCGCGCAAGCGCGAGCAGCGCGGCTGGTACTTCTACGACTTCGCCGTGTCGGTGTACTCGGCGAGCGTGCTCACCGTGTTCCTCGGGCCGTACCTGACCTCGGTGGCCAAGGCCGCCGCGGACGCCGAGGGTTTCGTGCACCCGCTGGGCATCCCGGTGCGGGCCGGTTCCTTCTTCGCCTACTCGGTGTCGGCCTCGGTGATCCTGGCCGTGCTGCTCATGCCGCTGGTGGGCGCCGCGGCGGACCGGACCGGGCGCAAGAAGCCGTTGCTGGCGGTGGCCGCGTACACGGGCGCCGCGGCGACGACGGGGATGTTCTTCCTGGGCGGTGAGCGCTACCTGCTGGGCGGGCTGCTGCTCATCGTGGCGAACGCCTCGCTGTCCGTCTCGATGGTGCTCTACAACGCCTACCTGCCGCAGATCTCCACGCCGGACGAGCGGGACACCGTCTCGTCGCGGGGCTGGGCCTTCGGCTACACGGCGGGCTCCGTGATGCTCGTGCTGAACCTGGTGCTCTACATGGGCCACGACTCCTTCGGGCTCACCGAGGGCATGGCGGTACGGATCTGCCTGGCCTCCTCAGGCCTGTGGTGGGGTGCCTTCGCCCTGATCCCGCTGCGCCGGCTGCGGGACCGGGCCGTGGTCCGGGAGCCGGGGGCCGGGCCGGCGGTCAGCGGCTGGAAGCAGCTCGTCGCCACCCTCAAGGACATGCGGCGCTACCCGCTGACGCTGTCGTTCCTGCTGGCGTACCTGATCTACAACGACGGCGTGCAGACGGTGATCTCCCAGGCTTCCATCTACGGATCGGAGGAGCTGGAGCTGGAGCAGTCCACGCTCATCGGGGCGGTGCTGCTGGTGCAGGTCCTGGCGGTGGGCGGGGCGCTGGGGATGGGCCGCCTCGCGCGGATCTACGGCGCCAAGCGGACGATCCTGGGCTCGCTGGCCGCGTGGGGCGTGACGCTCGCGGTCGGATACTTCCTGCCGGCCCGGACCCCGGTGTGGTTCTTCGCGCTCGCCGCGATGATCGGGCTGGTGCTGGGCGGCAGCCAGGCGCTGTCGCGCTCGCTCTTCTCGCACCTGGTGCCGGCCGGCAAGGAGGCCGAGTACTTCTCGGCGTACGAGATGAGCGACCGCGGGCTGAGCTGGGTGGGGCCGCTCGTCTTCGGCCTGACCTACCAGCTCACGGGGAGCTACCGGGACGCGATCATCTCGCTGGTGGTCTTCTTCGCACTGGGATTCGTGCTCCTGGCCAGAGTGCCGGTGCGGCGCGCGGTGGAAGCGGCAGGCAATCCTGTACCGGAGCGGATCTGAGAGCGGGTCCGCGACTGCGCCCGGCCCGGATCCGCGAACGAATTCCGAACGAATTTAGACGTTGAAGCAAAGGGCCGGTAGTGTACGCCTTTGGCCTGCCAGGCGGACCGTTACTGCGCGCTCGAGAAGCGTGGACGTTGGGTGACATCTGCTGCCAGATGTGACAAAACGGGCATTGGTGGGTACAACAAGGGGCGGCACGACGGGCGACGCACGACCCGGAGCGGGAATCTATACCGCCGACCGGACGTTGACCGGATGACGACGACAGCGACACCTGTCCTGTGGGCGACAAAGCCCGGGAGGCACGATTCATGAGTGAGCGAGCTCTCCGCGGTACGCGCCTCGTGGTTACCAGCTACGAGACGGACCGCGGCATCGATCTGGCCCCGCGCCAGGCGGTGGAGTACGCATGCCAGAACGGACATCGATTTGAGATGCCGTTCTCGGTTGAGGCAGAAATTCCGCCGGAGTGGGAGTGCAAGGCGTGCGGCGCCATGGCACTCCTGGTGGACGGGGACGGGCCCGAAGAGAAGAAGGGCAAGCCTGCGCGAACGCACTGGGACATGCTCATGGAGCGACGCACCCGCGAGGAGCTGGAGGAAGTGCTGGCCGAAAGGCTTGCAGTCCTGCGTTCCGGCGCCATGAACATTGCCGTGCATCCGCGGGACAGCCGCAAGTCCGCCTGACAGCCGGACGGATACACAAGCCGAGGGGCCCCGCCACACAGTGTGGCGGGGCCCCTCGGCTTTCTCCTGCTCTCCTGCTCTCCTGCGCGCTACGGCGCCAGGGGCGGGCGGTGGCCCGTGTCCGGGCCGGCCGGCCCCTCGGGCCGGTCCTCGCGGACGACCTCGCCCTGCACGACCTTGCCGTCGGGGTAGTGGATGCGGGCCTGCTGGAAGGCGTCGCCGAAACTCCCGGCCGGGGCCGAGGCCATCTTGCGCTCCAGCGAGCGGGCCGCGCGGCGGCCGATCCAGGCCCGGACGGGCGGGAGCAGGAGGAACAGGCCCGCCACGTCGGAGAGCAGCCCCGGCATCATCAGGAGCAGGCCCGCCAGCATGGTGAGGCCGTTGCCCCGGCCGGGCTCCTGCGGGGCGGGCTGCCGCCCCTGCTGGGCCTGCTGGAAGGTGTCCGACAGGTTCTTGAAGGCGCGCCGCCCGGCGCGCTTGATGACCAGCGCGCCCAGGACGATGCCACCCGCCAGCAGCGCGGCCACGGCGAGCCCGCCGGCCACGTCCGCGACCACGGTGAGCAGCCAGATCTCCAGGATCAGCCAGGCCGTGATGGCCAGAGGGAGGAAGGTTCGGGCGGGCGAACGCCGCCGGGGGGCCGTGGAAATGCCGGTCGTCATGCCACCCAGTGTGCCTGGGGCCGCGTAAAAGCGGCCTCAGCCGGAGGTACCGGACATCCCTTAGGGGGTCACTGCTTGTCGCCGTCCTTGCCCAGCAGTCTGGCCGCCTGGGCCTTCAGGCCCCACTGGGTGACCCGCCACAGGGCCTCGACCACGATGTCCTTGCTCATCTTGCTGTCGCCGAACTCCCGCTCGACGAACGTGATGGGCACCTCCACCACGCGGAAGCCCTTCTGCACCGCCCTGCGGGCCAGGTCGACCTGGAAGCAGTAGCCCGCGGAGGCCACCTCGTCCAGGCCCAGGCCCTCCAGGGTCTCGCGGCGGAAGGCGCGGTAGCCGCCGGTCACGTCGCGGATCGGGACGTTCAGCATCAGCCGCGAGTACGTCGAACCGCCGCGCGAGAGGATCTCCCGGCTCTTGGGCCAGTTGACGACGCGGCCGCCCGCCACCCAGCGGGAGCCGAGGACCAGGTCGGCGCCGGCCAGCGCGGTGAGCAGGCGGGGCAGTTCCTCCGGCTGGTGGGAACCGTCGGCGTCCATCTCGACGATCACTCCGTAGCCGGCGTCCAAGGCCCAGAGGAAGCCCGCCAGGTAGGCCGCGCCGAGCCCCTCCTTGCCCTTGCGGTGCAGCACGTGCACGTGGTCGTCGCCGACCGCGAGCTCGTCGGCGAGCTTGCCGGTGCCGTCGGGGCTGTTGTCGTCGGCGACCAGGATGTGGGCCTCGGGCACCGCCGCGCGGACGCGGCCGACGATCAGCCCGATGTTCTCCGCCTCGTTGTAGGTCGGAATGATCACCAAGGCCGTACCGAGCGGCCCGTAGGTCCGCTGTCCGCCGTCGCTCACTGAGTCCCCTTTTGTGCTCTTGCACGTCCTGTACGTCTGGTCGCAGAGGATGACTTTAGAACAGTGATCGGGGCCCGCGGTCCTTCGGGCCGGTCAGACGCCCGCTGGCTGCGGGCCGCCGTGACCGTTGTCTACTGGACCGCCGGGCCCCGACCCGGGGCCACCCTCCCCCAACTACCACTGGGGGTGCCCCCACCGGCGGAACCTCCCCTCGCCCCCGAGGCGCGGGCGCGCTGAGCAGACGGATCCGTCCGGCACGGACGTCCTGTGGTGGACCCGGCCGAACCTATCCGGGTCCGACCGCCGGTACCGAACCGAGGCACAACGGATCACCCCTGTGGGCGTACGAAGACCTCCCGCCCGCCGACGACGGTGGCGAGGCACACCGGCAGTTCGGATCCGGGGGTCAGATCGGGCAGTCCGGGGGTGCCGGAACGGGGGTCGGTGGACCAGCGGGCGACCCGGTCGTCGGGGGCCTGGACCACCAGTTCGCCGGTCTGCCAGACCGCGTAGTCGGCCGGGGCGCCCGGTACGAGGATCCCCGCGTCGTCGCGGCCCAGCGCCCGCCAGCCGCCCCTGGTGTGGGCGGTGAAGGCGGCCCGTACGGAGACGCGGTGCCCGGGGGTCCGGTGGAAGGCGGCCGCGCGGACCGTGCCCCACGGGTCGAGCGGGGTGACCGGCGCGTCCGAGCCGAAGGCCAGCGGGACACCGGCCTTGAGCATGGCCGCGTACGGGTTGAGGGTGCGGGCGCGCTCGGCTCCGAGCCGGTCGGCGTACATCCCGTCCTCGCCGCCCCAGGCCGCGTCGAAGGCGGGCTGCACCGAGGCGGTGAGCCCCAGCTCCGCGAAGGCGGCGATGGCGGCGGGGGTCATCATCTCGGCGTGCTCCACCCGGTGCCGGGCGGCGCGCACCCGGGCCAGGCCGACCTTCTCGGCGGCCGCCCGGACGCCCTCGACCACGGCGGTGATCGCGGCGTCCCCGATGGCGTGGAAACCGGCCTGGAGGCCCTCCTCGGTACAGGCCGTCACGTGCTCGGCGACCGCGACCGCGTCCAGGTACTCCGTACCGGTGTGCGCGGCGTCGGCGTACGGGGCGTGCAGGCAGGCGGTGTGTGAGCCGAGGGCGCCGTCGACGAAGAGGTCGCCGGCGGCCCCGACGGCCCCGAGCGCCCTGGCCAGCTCCAGGTCCCGGTCGGCCCAGTACCCGAAGACGCGCGGGCCGGGCCGCTCGGCGGCCAGGGCGAGCAGGCCGGTGAAGTCCTCGGCGGAGGAGATGTCGGGCCCGCCGCACTCGTGCAGGGAGCCGATGCCGAGGGAGGCGGCCTGGTCGAGGGCGGCCCGCTGGGCCTCGGCGCGCTGGGCCGGGGTGACGGCGGCCAGGGCCGCCCGCCGTACGGCGTGGTGGTCGTCGGCGGTCAGCGGCTGGTCGCCGGCGGGCCGCACGCCCGGGACGAGGTCGAGCAGGGCCGTGGTGACCACGGCCGAGTGCACGTCGATGCGGCTCAGGTAGAGCGGGCGGCCGCCCGCGGCCTCGTCGAGCTCGGCCCGGCGCGGCGCCCGGCGCTCGGGCCAGCGGGCGGCGTCCCAGCCGTGCCCGAGGAGCACCCGGTCGGCCGGACGGCTCGCGGCGTACGCGCGTACCAGGTCCAGCGCGGCCGTCAGGGAGCGCGCTCCGCTGAGGTCCAGCCCGGTGAGGGCCAGACCCGCGGAGGTGGTGTGGACGTGGGCGTCGGTGAAGGCGGGCGTGACGAGCGCGCCGCCGAGGTCGACGACCTCGTCCACGCCCTGCGCGAAGGCGTCGGCCGCCCCCTCGGAACCGACCCAGGCGATGTGGCCGCGCTCGACGACCATCGCGGTGGCGAAGGGGTCGGCGGGGCTGTGGACCTCGCCCCCGCGGAGGAGGACGGTCCTGGTCGGTGCTCCGGCGGCGTCGGCGGAGAGGGCGGTGCGGTCAGTCATGCCGACCAGTGTCCCGCGTCGCCCCGCCCCGTCCGAACGCCGGGTCCCCCGCAGGGCCTACACGCGGGGCGGGCGGGCCTCGTAGGGGGTCGAGAGGACGACCGTCGTACGCGTCGAGACGTGGGCGAGGGCGCGCAGGCGGCCCAAGAGGTCCTCGAGCTCCAGGGGGGTGGCGACGCGCACCTTGAGGATGTAGTTCTCGTCGCCGGCGACGCTGTGGCAGGCCTCGATCTCGGGGACCCCGGCCAGCCGGTCCGCGATGTCGTCCGGGGCACTCGGGTCGAAGGGCTTGACCGAGATGAACGCCGTCAGCGGCAGGCCGACGGCCTCCGGGTCGACGACCGCCGCGTACCCGCGGATCACCCCTCGCTGTTCCAGACGGCGTACTCGCTGATGGACTGCCGACGTGGACAGTCCCGTGGCCTTGCCCAGATCCGTGTAGCTCATCCGCCCGTCCCGTACGAGCAGATCCACGATCTGGCGGTCCAGCTCCTCCATTGCGCTCATAGCCGCTCAACTTAAGGCCCAAGGGCACTCCAGGCCCAGTGGTGTCCGCCCACTGGAGGCATCTGCGCCAGGCATGTGACGAAGGCCACAGGGGTATGCAGGCCCCGGCCGGTCTGTTGTGGTTACTCGTGACGCTCGACGGGAATTGCTTGCTGTGGCCGAGGCCGCAGAACCTGCCCGCCCGGCCCACCCAAGGGGGAGTACATCCATGCTGAACACCAAGCGCGCCGGTCGCACCGAACCGGAGCCCCTCGAACCGCTCGATTCCGGGGACGGCACGTACTCGGTGGACGCCGAATACGCCGAATACCCCGACGACCTCGACGGATTCGAGATCCACCACGCGATCTGCCCCGACTGCGGCCAGTCGATCGCCCTCGTCGCGGACGAGGAGTACCTGCCTCAGCACGCGCTCTGCCTGACCCCGTGGAACCCCTTCGGACTCACGGTGTGCGCGGGCACCGGGCGGCCGGCCACGGACGCGCTGCCCAGCGTCGGCATGATCCAGCCGGTGGAGGCCCCCGGTGCCGTCGTCCTGTCGACGACCCTGCCCCAGGGCCTGGACTGGCGGACGCAGCCCTTCTCGCACGTGGGTGGCCCGGGCTCGCGTCCGGTCCGCGTGGTGAGCCCGGTGCTCCCCCGCCCGCAGGCGCAGACGCGGCAGCAGCACGCCCAGGCGGCCTGACGACCGCCCGGGCGTCCCGGCGTCCCTACCAGTACGTTCCCTGCACCATGGCGGCCAGGCTGGCGTGGTGCAGGATCAGGCTGTCCGGGTCCGCCGGGATCTCGACCTCCCCGAAGTGCGCCTGCCGGTAGGCGATGCGCAGCATCACGATGGCGTGCCGCAGGGCGGCGTAGAGAGTGTGGAACTCCATGTCCCGCGGGGTGTGCCCGGTGAGTTCGGTGTACCGGCGCTCCAGGTCCGCGCGGCGCAGGAAGTCCGGCAGGCCGGGCTGTCCGAAGCTCACCGTCAGGTCCTGGAAGAAGCGGTGGAGGTAGACGCTCCAGCCCAGGTCCACCTCGCGGGGCGCGTAGGCGGCCATCTCCCAGTCCAGTACGGCCACCGGCGTGAAGCCGTCGTAGATGACGTTGCCGATGCGGGCGTCGCCCCAGTTGAGGACCGCGGGGCCCTCGTCCGCCGGCCACAGCTCCTCCAGGCGGGCGAACGCCCGCTCGATGAGCGGGGAGGGGGCGAGTCCGGCCACCACCCAGGCGTAGTACGCGCGTTGGGCGTCCACGTGCCGCCGCAGGGGGGTGCCCTCGCCTTCGGGGAGGAGGAACTCGGCCTCCTTGGCCGGGAACTGGTCGTGCAGGCGGGCCAGCAGCGAGATGGTCGCCTCCTGCAGCGCGGCGCGCTCGGCATCGGTGGCGGCGTGCAGCCAGTTGCCCTCGTAGGTGTAAGGCATCACATCGGGCGGGACGCGGCCCTCGGCGCGGGCCATCACGAAGAACGGCGCCCCCAGCGGCCCCGGGTCCTCCTCCAGCCACTGCACCCGCGGGACGGGCAGGTCCGTGTGCTCGGCGACCAGACGCATCACCCGGTGCTGGCGCGGCATGTCGTACGTCGGGAAGACGGTGTAGGCGGCCGGGTCGGCGGCGAGCCTCAACGCGCAGGCACGCAGGGGGGTGTCGGGGTGCTCTACGTCGAACAGCAGGGTCTCGCTGGACATCCCGTTGGACCCGGGGACGGAGACGCCGGTGACCTTCGCGCCGGGGAGCCTGGCGTCCAGCCAGGCGGCGAGGCGCCGCCCGAGCTCCTCGGGCTCCCGGGTGGAGGTACGCGGACGTGGTGCGTCGGCCATGGTCGGTCCCCTTTCTACTGGGCGACGGAGGAGTAGTCGGCGAAACCGCTCGGGTCGTGGCGCCCGAAGCTGCCGTGCTCGAAGATGCCGTGCCCGGTCTGCCCGTCGAGGGTGAAGCGGGCCGAGTGGTCGGTGACCCCGAAGGCGGCCATCGGGTGGGCCGCGGGGTCGGACAGGTCGTAGACCCGGCGGTCGGTCCAGCCGCGGCCCTGCCAGGTGCCGTGCTGCCAGTCGCCGGCGGGCGGGTAGCCGGCGCCGACGGCCAGCGGCGAACTGTTGAGGATCTCCACACCGAGTTCGAGGGGCTTGCGGGACGGATCGCTGAGGTGGACGACCGCCCTCTCGGGGTGCCGACTGCCCGGCCGGTATCCGATCTCGGTGTGCGGCCAGCCGAGCTGGACGTCATGGCGGCCGCTGCCCTCGGGGAAGACCTGCACGGCTTCGTTGAGGGTGCGGTGCCCGTCGGCGTCCTCCTGGGCGATGACCATCACGAACCGGTCCTCGAAGCGGACCGGTATCCAGAGCCAGTGAAACCCCTCGGGCCGGTGCTCATCGCCGGCGCGGCCACCCTCCTCACCGGGGATCGGCCGCACCCCCCAACTCCGGTCACGGGTACCGGTCCACTCCCCCGGCGTGAGGACGAACTCCTCCCCCTTCGCCCGGATGACCCCGCTCACGCCGCCGGCCTGGACGAAGCGGCGCCCCTCGAGCATGAGGCGGTCGCCGCGCCGCTGGATGTGGTGGGGTTCCCAGACGGCGGGGAACTCCGCGGTCCAGGTGACGTCGTACGAGAGCCCGTCCGGATCTTCCGGGTCCGCCGTGCAGCGGAGCGTGAGCCGCTTGAGCGGAACGTCGACGGTGATGGACAGGGGCCCCACGGACAGACTCATCCGATCGTCGGTGAGGGCGTCGGAGGCCCGGACGGCGAGGAGCTCGTCGCCGATGCGGAGGGTGGCGTAGGCGTCGATGACCCCGGCGTTGGGGTAGACGCCGAGCCCGAGGATGAGGACGGCGCGGCCCGCGTGGTCGAAGACGTGGAAGATGCAGCGGTCGTAGGCGTTGCGGTCGCCGCTGACGAGGTGCTTCATCGACAAGGGGGCCTGGTGGATGGGGTACTCGTCGAGGGCGACGGGCCGGTCGACGGACATGGCGGACCTCCTGGACGGCGGGCTTCGGGGGGCGGCTCAGGCGGATATGACGGTACGTCAGAAACCCCGCCGGGGACCACCCTTCTGGCACGCTCTGACACACCGGCACACCACGCCGTGATCTCTGACCGGCCCGTGGACAGCCTGCGGCTCCGCGCCCTGAGCCATGACCGGCCCGTGGACAGCCTGCGGGCTCCGCGCCGTGATCTCTGACCGGCCCGTGGACAGCCTGCGGGCTCCGCTGCCGGGGGGCGCCGCCCCCGGACCCCCGCGCCTCAAACGCCGGCGAGGCTGGATTGGGCGACGGCCTGTGCCCAGCCCAGGACGGGCGACAGCCGCTGAGACGCGGGGAGCCCGTAGTGATCGGTGGCGGCCCATGTCCGACCCAAGACGGTCGGCAGACGCTGAGACCAGCGAAGCGCGTAGCGATTGATCGCGGCCTATGCCCAGCCCAAGACGGCTGGCAGACGCTGAGACGTGTGGGGAGCACGTAGCGATGTAGTGCGCACCGGGACCCTCGCCCGGAACTCACCGACGGGGCCGCCCCTGAAAGAAGGGACCCGGCCCGTCCTTCTGGGGGTTTCCCGGCTGTCTTCGTGTTTCCGTGGCGGGTCGGTCGGTCAAGGGTGGCCGAAGGCCATCGCGAAGCGACGCGACGAAGGAGCGCCCTTGAGGGACCGGCCCGACACGGAAGGACGATGGGACCGACGGGAAACCCCCACCTGCCCCGGAGCCCGCCCCCGGAGCCCGCCCCTGAAGCCCGCCCCCGAAGCCCACCACCGCCCCCGGGGACGGCTCGAACGGATACCCGCACCCCGGGGGCGATTACCCGGCCCTCCGCTCCCGCGTTGGCCGTGCATGACCATGCTTCAGGCTTCAACCGGCCGAAGGCGTCGGCCGACGCCGCCGGGTTTCGAAGAATCGGTTCAGCAGCAGCGGGACCAGCGCGACCCCCGCGACCACCGCGACCACCGCGACCACCGCGACCACCGCGAGCCACAACAGCAGACGCCGGACCCGCCGATCTACCGCGATCTGCTGGCCCGGTGGGCCGATGCCGGCCGCACGCTGCCCGGACGGCGCGACCCGGAGTGGTCCCGGCTCACGTCCTCCCCGGTCTGGCCGACGACCAGCAGCGGGCTGTACTAGCCCACCGCGACCCCGGCCCCCGGCCCCGGCCCTCGCCCCCAGGGCTCCCGTCAGCGGGTCTCCGGCCCCGCCAGGTGACGGGCGATGACCATGCGCTGGATCTGGTTGGTGCCCTCCACGATCTGGAGCACCTTCGCCTCGCGCATCAGTCGCTCGACGGGGAAGTCCGCGGTGTACCCGTAGCCGCCGAGGACCTGCACGGCGTCCGTGGTGACGGCCATCGCCGCGTCCGTGCAGAACAGCTTGGCCATCGCCGCCTGGCGCGAGAACGGCTTGCCCGTGTCCCGCAGCCGCGCCGCCGCGAGGTACAGCGCCCGGCCCGCCTCGATCTTGGTGGCCATGTCGGCCAGCATGAAGCGCAGCCCCTGGAAGTCGGCGATCGGGTGCCCGAACTGCTTGCGGTCCAGGGCGTACGCGAGCGCCTCGTCCAGGGCGGCCTGGGCCACGCCGATCGCGCAGGCGGCGATGCCGAGGCGTCCCGCGTCCAGTGCGGCCAGGGCGATGGTGAAGCCCTGCCCCTCCTCGCCGATGCGGCGCGCGTCCGGCACCCGTACGCCGTCGAAGTGCAGCTGGGCGGTGGGCGAGCCCTTCATGCCCATCTTCTTCTCGGGCACGGCCGCCGTGAGGCCCTCCGCGTCCCCGGGGACCAGGAAGGCGGTGATGCCCTTGGGGCCCTCGGCGCCCGTCCGCGCCAGGACGGTGTAGAAGTCGGCGACCCCACCGTGGGTGATCCAGGCCTTGGTACCGGTGATGACCCACTCATCGCCGTCGCGCACCGCCTTGGTGGCGAGCGAGGCGGCGTCGGAGCCGGCGGCCGGCTCGGAGAGGCAGTAGGCGCCCAGCAGGCCGCCGCCGAGCATCGCGGGCAGGTGCGCGCCCTGCTGCTCCTTGGTGCCGTAGCCGGCGAGGCCGTGGCAGGCCAGGGAGTGCACACTGACGCCGAGGCCGACGGTCAGGCGGGCCGCGGCCAGCTCCTCCAGGACCTGGAGGTACACCTCGTACGGCTGCTCGCCGCCGCCGTGCTCGCCGGGGTACGGGAGGCCGAGCAGGCCCGCCTCGGACAGCAGGGTGAAGACCTCGCGGGGGAACCTCCCCGAGTCCTCTTCCTCGGCAGCCCTGGGGCGGATCTCCCGCTGGGCGATCTCGCGTACGAGGGCGAGGAGGTCGCGGGACTCCTCGGTGGGCAGCTGACGGTCCACCGGCTGCGGGGCGCGGTCTGTCATGGCGGCGCTCTCCTCCCTGGTCGGGCACGGCGGCGACGCGTGAGGTGTGGGACGCGACGCCGGGTCTCGGTGCTCTCACAGCCGATGGTGCCCTCCCGGATCACGGAATGGGCTGTTCAGCGGCTGCGGCGGCTTGAGTATGCCCGATCAGGAGCTTCCCGTCACCGGGGCAAGATCATCACGCTGACCGAACGGTCCTTCGGTAAGGGGAGGTGCCGGACACTCCGGGACGAACTCCTCGATCACCGTCAGCGTCGCGCGCAGCTGGCGCACCAGCAGGGCCCCGAGCTCGGCACGATCGGGCGGTTCCGAGACGGCGGACGCGGCGGACCCACCAGCCCCACCGGACCCACCGGACCCACCACCCCCACCGAGTCCATCACCCCCACCAGCCCCGCCAAGCCCGCTGATCCACTCCAGGGTGATCCCTTCCACGGCGGAGAGCCAGCCGACGAGGGCGAGCCGGGCGACCGGCGGGAGGGAGCGGTGCCCGTACGCGCCTTCGGCGATGGTGGCGACCAGCTCCTCCCGGACGGCGTCGCGGATGGCGAGCACCTCGGCGTCGGAGCCGACGCCGCCGGTGACGATGGTGCGGTAGGCCGCCCGGTGGTGCTCGGCGTAGTGCAGGTATCCGTCGACGGTGCGGCGGACGCGCTCCGCGTTAGGGAGATCCGTCTCGCCACCGGCGCGGGCAACGAGCTCGGCGACCGACTCCTCGACGATGGCGAGGTAGTAGCCGCGCTTGCTCTTGAAGTAGTAGTAGATCAAGCCCTTGGCGACGCCCGCGTGCTTGGCGATGTCGTCCATGGAGAGTGCGTCGTAGGAGGTGTCGGCGAACAACTTACGTCCGATTCCCATGAGTTCGGCCCGGCGAACCTGCGAACGCTCGGTCGTACCGCGCTGTTGACTATTATTCAAATTCAGCCCTAGCCTCGAACTGCCACAACGTGCCCGAAGTATGGCAGCACTTCCCCTGCGCACCGGACGGCCTCCAGGCCGGGACCATCGAGGTGGTCGGCGTGAAGTCGCACGCCTGGTCCGCGACCGGCGGCAACTTCAGGCTCAAGGGCATGCAGCTAGACGTCAGCCTGGACGGCGGGAAGTGCTTCCAGTCGTGCGGCGCGGCCGCCGCCGGAGCCGTGACCCCGGCGGCGGCTGCGCGCCTCGCGCCGGACCCGGCCGTTCTGGGGCGGACCGCTGGTCCCCCGACGGTCACCGCCTCGTTCTTCGCACCGCAGGGCTTCGCGCTCGCGGGTACGGCCGAGGTGCCCACGGTGGACGGGCCGCTCAAGGTACTGGTGCTGCGGATGCGGGCGGCTTCGCTGCGCGACGACCGGCTGCGCACCCGGGACGGCGGGAGCGAGTACGGGCTCGCCGCCGACTCCCTCGACCTGCGCGGCGACGTCACCTTGTACCTGACGCGGTTCAGCGGCTGCATCGAGGGGCTGCCCTGCGTGACCTTCAGCCCCGAGGGGCTGCCCGCTCCCCCGGCCGACCCCCCGCGAGGAGCCGGTTACAGCCAGCCGACCTGGGTGACGAACATGGCGACGACGACCACGAGGGTCCAGCCGAGGACGTGCTCCAGCCACGAGGAGTCGTCCTTGGGGCCTCCGGTGCGGACGAGGTCCAGGGCGGGGGCGGTCGGGGTGGCGCTGTCGGCAGTCATGATGTCCAATGTGCCAGCGTTCGCGCCCTTCGCGGTAGATGACGATGGTCACGTGGTAGCGCCCGTCACACCACCGGGCCCCCACCACGCCCCGGATTCGGGAGCGGCGGGGGCCCGGCGGCCTGGCCGGCCTGGTCAGATGCGGGTGTCGCGGTTGCGGCCCGCCATGGCCGCCATCGCGAGGCCGAGGCAGAGGGCGACGACTCCGGTGATCACGTTGTTGACCACCGTACGGGTCGTGTCCATCTCTCCGGCGATGACCCACGGGGCGATGATCGTCCACGCGCCGAGCGCAACGGCCGTCCAGGCCATCGCGTGGGTGCGTTCGTAAGCGGATCCCAGACCACCCATGCACAGGCAGAACGCCAGGCCGGTGATCAGGTTGTTGACGGCCAGCGGGGTCAGGACGCTGAACCCGGCTATCCACGGCGAAGCCGCCAGGTACAGGCCCGTGATCAAGGCCAGTGCCTCAACGGCCTGCGCGGCAGGGGTGCTGGTCACCCGTTCGAACCGAGTGCGCATCTCGGCCAGGTCCGGGTGGTGCTCGATGCTGCTGGGATGAGTGGTCATGGCGGGCTGCCTCCTACAAGAAGCCTTATATGGCTTTTATCCCCATATTCCGCCCGTTAAGCCATCCGGACCAGCCGAGTTCGCCCAGAACGCGCTCAGAACACCCCGACCGCCGTCAGCGCCGCCGTGTGGGCCGCGCTCGGGGCCGCCGGCACATAGAGGTAGCAGATGCCTCCGCTGCCCGAGGCGACCTTGCCGGAGGTGCCGTGGCGCTTGGTGCGCAGCCAGATAGCCTCCCATTCGGCGCGCTTGTAGACGCGGCGGACGGACGGGTTGTCGGGCGAGTTGGGGTCGTTGGCGATCACGTCCCCGGCGGCCGTGAAGCCGATGACGGTCATCAGGTGGCCCGCGGTGCCGTAGCCCGCGCCGGTGAGCTCCTCCGGGCGGAAGGACTGCGAGGTGATGGCCGGGATGCCGACCGCGACCAGGATCTCCAGGTCGGTCAGGGAGGTGAGCCGGGTGACGACGCCGCCGAGCCCGCGGTAGGTGGCCGCGTAGGCGGCGTTGAAGGGCCAGTTGCCGCAGCCCTTGTAGGCGGCGTCGTAGGTGGAGCGGGCCGCGTGGCAGATCTGCGGGTCGGAGTACCTCGGGTTCACCCAGGTCAGGGCGGTGGCGCTGGCCTTGCCGCCCCAGTACTCGATGATCATCTGCGAGGAGGTGGGGCTGCACCAGGCCTCGCCCCCGTTGTCGTACTCGGGGTACTGCCCGGCGTGGGTTTCCTGCGAGTAGCGCGGGACCTTCAGCTCGTGGGCACGGCCGGAGGGAGTGGAGGCGGGGACGGTGAACCGGTCCGGGACGTCGGAGGCCATGGCGCCCGCCAGCCACACGGTGGGGCCGCGGTCCGCGCCCGGCTTGCGGTGCAGGGTCAGACGCAGCTGCCAGTCCCTGATCCGCAGCCCGGCGGCCGCGGCCGGGGCGTCGACGGCGAGGGTGTCGGTCCAGACGGTGGACTTCCCGTCGGTCTGGCCGTCGACGGAGGTGCGGCGGATGTCCCGGTCGCCGGAGGCCCAGCGCCCCATCACGTACCAGGGGGTGGCGGTGCCGTCGGTGTAGGTGCCGCGCAGTTCGATCTGGATCCAGGTGCCGGCCGGGGTACGGGCGTTCCAGGAGGCGATCGCCTCGGTGGCGGGCACGGTGGAGCGGTGCACCGGGGAGGTCCAGGTGGCGTACTCCCAGACGCTCTTCCTCCCGGTGTGCGGGTCGGCGTACTCGGTGCGGCCGGCGGCGGTCTCGATCTCCAGGCCGGGGCGGGCGCCGCCGACGGCGGTGGTGCCCCGGTGGGTGCCGGCCTGCCAGTGGGCGAGGGAGTACCAGAAGCGGTTGTCGACGGTGCGGCCCGTTGCCCGCGGGGTCGGCCGGGAGGCCGCCGAGGCGCTGCCGCCGGGGATACCGGAGGCGGTGGCCGCGGTGGCGACCGCGAGTGCGGCGACGAGTACGGCCCTGCGTGGCGTGGATGCTGTCATCGCGAGGTTCCCCCAGGGGGTGGGTCGGCGCTTCGGTGGCTTCACCCTTCCAGTTCCCGGCGGCCGGACGCCGAAGCCGGGGGTCGTGTCGGGCTTGTCTAGGCTGGTCGGGTGGAGCCACAGCAGTCACTTGAGTCACTCGCACGGGAGCTCGCCGCGTTGCCGCCCTCCCTCGGCCCGGTGCGCCTGATCGGGATCGACGGGCACGCCGGATCGGGCAAGAGCACCTTCGCGGCGCGGCTCGCCGAAGCGCTGGGACGGCCCACGCTGGGGCGCCCCCGGCCGGCACACCCCACGCCGGCTGTGCCCGTGCTGCACCTGGACGACGTGGCCAGCCACGCGGAGCTGTTCGGCTGGGAGGAGCGGCTGCGCGCGCAGGTGCTGGAGCCGCTCGCCGCGGGACGGCCCGCGCACTGGGCCCCGTACGACTGGGTGGAGCGCCGCTTCGGGCCGGAACGGGTACTGGAGCCGGCGCCGGTGCTGCTGATCGAGGGGGTCGGGGCCGGGCGGCGGGCGCTGCGCCCGCACCTCGCGCGGCTGCTGTGGATGGAGACGCCGCGTGCGCAGTCCTGGATACGGGGGCGAAACCGGGACGGGCGGGAACTTTCCGACTTCTGGGACGGATGGGAGCGCGCGGAGCGCGCGCACTTCTCCAGTGACCCTTCGCGCCCCTTCGCCGACACCCTGGTACGCCAGAGTGGTACGGGATACGAGTGGTCTTCCGGGACCGGAGCGACGGCGGGAACCGCCGCTTCCGTGACCGAGGGTGACGAACTCCCCCGGGCCTGAGCGGGCCTGGAAATCCTCTCCGCCGGGCCTCCACCGACCTGCTTGACCTGGGGCCCGCACCGGCCTTACGTTCTCAATGCGCGCCTTTACCGGCTGCCGCGGACACGAAGCCCCCGATTGTTCCCCCGTGATCGGGGGCTTCGTTCTGCCCGCACGTCCCCTCCCCGCAGGCGTCACGCCCGGCGAATCGACCCCGGTTCTTCACCCTGAGTCACCGGGTGCTCTTGGGGCGCACGCCCGAACCCGGCCTGTCGCGCCCTACGTAAGGTGCGAAACCGCAGGTACGATGCAGCCCTGATTTCATCGGCGCAATGGCCAACTCGCGCGCTCGAAGCGGGGGTTGCCGCGCACCACGGGGGCAGGCTTGTGGGGGACGTGATGGATTTCGGCACGCCGGGCAGCATGCACGCCCCGGCCGAACTCGCCTGGCTGCGCGGAGTCGACGCCTGCACCATGGGCGCGTATCCGCAGGCCGAGGAGGAGTTCCGGGCGGCCGTACGACTCGATCCCTCGATGGCCGACGCCTGGCTGGGGCTGCACGCGCTGCGGGTCGACACCGGCAACGCGTTACTCCGGATGTACGCGCACCGGGACCGCTTCGGCGAACAACGGGCCCGGCACCGGAGGACGCTGAACTCCTGGTACTGGCTGGGCTGGTGGGTCCAGCCGGTGCTGGAGAGCCGGCGCGACCTGCTGCTCGCCCACGCCTCGCACTGGCTGGACGGCCGCCACGTGCCCGAGCTGGACCAGGCGCTCGCGGCACTGCCGCCGGTGGACACCGACGCGCAGGTGCGGTTCCTGCACGCCTGCCGGGCCTATCTGGTCAAGGACTGGGAGCAGTTGGTCCGGCACACCGAGCCGCTGGTGAACGATCCGCTGCTGGGGATCGAGGCCGGCCTGTTCGGCGGGATGGCCCGGGTCCGGCTGGAGATGTACGGGCAGGCGGAGCCGATGCTGTCGGCGGCGCTGATGCGCTGTCGCAGCGAGCAGCCGCAGCGCAAGGAGCTGCGGTACTGGCTGGCGCGGGCGCACGAGGGCACCGGGCGCAGTGCGGCGGCACTGCCGCTGTACCGGGCGGTGCACCGGGTGGATCCCTCGTTCATGGACACCGCGGCCCGGCTGACGGCCATCGAGGACGGCGACGACACCGACGGCATGGCCGATCTGGCGGGTCTGGCGGGCTACGCCGGGTACGGGGCCTACGCCGGGCACGGCCCCTCGCCCGTCGGCGGGGACTTCGCGGCGGTCGCGCTGGGCGGCGGGCCCGTCCAGGACATCGCGGCCGACAGCCAGGCCGAGCCCGACCCGCTGGCCCCGCCGACGCCCCCGGCGGGCCGGGTGGAGGGCGCGCGGCGCAAGGTGCCCGTCCCGCCGCAGGGCGCGCCCGAGGGGTTGCCGGCCGGACCGTCCGACCCGGTGGCGCTCGCCGAGGCGCTCGCGGAGCTGGAGCGGATGGTGGGCCTGGAGCCGGTCAAACGGCAGGTGAAGGCGCTGTCGGCGCAGCTGCACATGGCGCGGCTGCGGGCGGGTCAGGGGCTGCCGGTGCAGCCGCCGAAGCGCCACTTCGTCTTCTCGGGGCCTTCGGGGACGGGCAAGACGACGGTGGCGCGGATCCTGGGGCGGGTCTTCTACGCGCTGGGGCTGCTGGGCGGCGACCATCTGGTGGAGGCCCAGCGGGCGGATCTGGTGGGCGAGTTCCTGGGGCAGACCGCCGTGAAGGCGAACGAGCTGATCGATTCGGCGATCGGCGGGGTGCTGTTCGTGGACGAGGCGTACTCGCTGTCCAACTCGGGCTACAGCAAGGGCGACGCGTACGGCGACGAGGCCCTGCAGGTGCTGCTCAAGCGGGCCGAGGACAACCGGGACCACCTGGTGGTGATCCTGGCGGGCTATCCGGCCGGGATGGACCGGCTGCTGGCGGCCAATCCGGGGCTGTCCTCGCGGTTCACCACCCGGGTGGACTTCCCCAGCTACCGGCCGCTGGAGCTGACCGCGATCGGCGGGGTGCTGGCGGACGCGAACGGGGACCACTGGGACGAGGAGGCGCTGGAGGAGCTGCGCAGCATCAGCGGGCACGTGGTGGAGCAGGGCTGGATCGACGAGCTCGGCAACGGGCGGTTCCTGCGCACGCTGTACGAGAAGAGCTGCGCGTACCGGGATCTGCGGCTGGCGGGCTTCGCGGGTGAGCCGTCGCGGGACGACCTCGCCACGCTCCGGCTGCCGGACCTGATGCAGGCGTACGGGGAGGTCCTGTCGGGCCGCGGGCCGCAGGAACGGCCGGAGCCGCCGCCGCTGTGAGCCGGCCCGGCCGTGACGGCTCCGCCGGGCCACGGCGCTTTCCTGTCGGGGCTGGATGCGGCTGGTGCCGTCCTCCGCTACGGCATTTCCGGGGGTGCTCCGGAGAAGGCCGCGATGGCGTTGAAGACCAGCCAGAGGACGAGCAGGGGGATCACGAACCAGAGGACGGAGAGCAGACGTCCGCCGTTGCGCGCGGCCCAGGCCGCGTCCTCCGGGCTGCCGAGGTCGCCCCGCAGCAGGGCGTCGGCCTCCGCCGCGAACGCCGGATCCGCCTCGGTCAGGTTGAGGAGCGCCGCCGTGAGCCGGTCGGCCGCTTCCGGTACGGAGGGCTCACGCTCGAAGGCGGCCAGGAAGGCCAGGCCCTGTTCCGTCAACCGGTCGCGCAGCAGCGCGCGGAGCCGGCGCGCCACCGGGGAGGCCACGTCCGGGTCCTCGCTCAGCAGGGCCACCATCCTGGCGGCCGTCTCGCCGTGCTCCCGGGACATCCGACCGCCCCCTCCCGCGTACGGTCAGTATTGCCCCGGCACCCGGGCGCCCAACCGGCCGAACCCGCCGCGGGACGGCGGGTTCGGCGACGGGTCAGCCGGTGAGTGCCCCCTCCGGGCGGAGTCCCGGCCGGCCGGCCGGGACGCGGTGGGCCGGGTCGCGGACCTCGCCCACCAGCATTTCCAGGACGTCCTCCAGGGCGACCAGGCCCAGGACCCGGCCGCTGGGATCGGCGACCTGCGCCAGGTGGGTGGCGTCGCGGCGCATGACGCTGAGGGCGTCGTCCAGCGGGACGGTGGCGCACAGCGTGGTCATCCGGCGCCAGACCCGCTGGGGCACGGCCCGTTCCCGGTCCTCCAGGTCCAGCACGTCCTTGACGTGCAGGTAGCCCATGAAGGCGCCGCTGGCGGCGCGGACGGGGAAACGCGAGTAGCCGGTGCGCACGGTCAGCTGCTCGATCTGGCGCGGGGTCACGTCGGGTCCGACCGTGACCAGGCGGTCCCGGTCGAGGAGGACGTCGCTGACGGGGCGGCTGCCCAGTTCCAGGGCGTCCTCCAGCCGCTCCTGCTCGACCGGCTCCAGGAGCCCGGCCTGCCGGGAGTCCTTGAGGAGCCGGCCCAGCTGGGCGGAGGTGTAGACGGCCTCGACCTCGTCCTTGGGTTCGACGTTGAAGAGCTTCAGGACGAGCTTGGCGCAGGCGCCGAGCGCGGTCGTGACCGGCCCGCACAGACGGGCGAAGGCGACCAGGCCGGGGCTGAACCACAGGGCGGTCTTCTCGGGGGCGGCCATGGCGAGGTTCTTGGGGACCATTTCGCCGATGACCAGGTGCAGGAAGACCACGGCGGCGAGCGCGAGGGCGTAGCCGAGGGGGTGGATCAGGCCCTGCGGTACGTGGACGGCGTGGAAGACGGGCTCCAGCAGCCTGGCCACGGTGGGTTCGGCGACCGCGCCGAGGGTGAGGGAGCAGATGGTGATGCCGAACTGCGCGGCGGCCATCATGCGGGGCAGGTTCTCCAGGCCGTGGAGCACCTGGCGGGCCCGCTTGGACTCGGCCGCGAGGGGCTCGATCTGGCTGCGCCGTACGGAGACGAGGGCGAACTCGGCGCCGACGAAGAAACCGTTGGCGAGGACCAGCAGCAGGGCGAAGAGGAGCTGGAGCGCGTTCATCGGGAGGCGCCTTCCAGCTCGGCCCGCTGCGGGACGCCTCCGCCGTGGCGGCCGGAGCGGAGCGGGGCGGCGTCGGCGGCGGAGGCGGGCCGGTACGTTCCGGCCGCGGGCACCGCCGTCAGCCGGACCAGGCGCACGCGCTCGGCGCGGTTGCGGCCGACCTGGCGGACGGACAGCTTCCAGCCGGGGAGGTCGGCGCGGTCCCCGGGGGCGGGGATCCGGCCGAGCAGGTCCGCGACGAGGCCCGCGACGGTCTCGTACGGGCCTTCGGGCACCTCCAGGCCTATCCGGCGCAGGGTCTGCACCCGGCAGCTGCCGTCGGCCTCCCAGGAGGGGCGGCCGTCCTCGGCCGGTACGGCGGCCAGTTCGGGGCCCTCGTCCTCGGCGAGGTCGTGCTCGTCACGGACCTCGCCGACGAGTTCCTCGACGATGTCCTCCAGCGTGACCACGCCGGCGGTGCCGCCGTACTCGTCGACGACAACGGCCATCGGCTGTTCGCTGCGCAACCGTTCCAGCAGCGGCTGCACCGGCAGGGAGCCGGGCACCAGCAGCGGGGCGACGCAGATCCGGCTCACGGTGGTGCGGTCGCGCTCGGCCTCGGGCACGGCGAGGGCGTCCTTGAGGTGGACCACGCCGGTGACCTCGTCGATGCGGTCGCGGTAGACCGGGAAGCGGGACAGGCCCGTGGCGCGGGTCAGGTTGAGCACGTCGGCCGCGGTGGCCGTGTGCATCAGGGCGCTGACCTTCACCCGGGGGGTCATGACGTGCTGGGCCGTGAGCTCGCCCAGCGAGAGGGTCCGTACGAAGAGGTCGGCGGTGTCCTGTTCGAGGGCGCCGGCCTGGGCCGAATGGCGGACCAGGGAGACCAGTTCGCCGGGGGTCCGGGCGGAGGCCATCTCCTCGGTCGGCTCCACGCCGAGCGCCCGGACGAGCCGGTTGGCGACGGCGTTGAGGCCGGCGATGACCGGCCGGAAGGCGCGGGAGAAGGCGTTCTGGGGGCCGGCGACGAAGCGGGCCACCTGGAGCGGCCGGGAAACCGCCCAGTTCTTCGGGACGAGCTCGCCGACGACCATCTGGACGGCGGAGGCGAGCAGCATGCCGATGACGACGGCGACGCCGGGGACGGCTCCCACGGGCAGGCCGGTGGCGCCGATCGGCCCGGCCAGCAGTGCGGCGAGGGCGGGCTCGGCGAGCATGCCGACCACGAGGGAGGTGATGGTGATGCCGAGCTGGGTGCCCGAGAGCTGGAAGGAGAGCTCCCTCAGGGCTTTGACCACCGTGCGGGCACGGCGGTCACCGTCGGCTGCGGCGCGCTCGGCCTCGGGTCTCTCCACGGTGACGAGGCCGAATTCGGCTGCCACGAAGAAACCGTTGGCGAGGATCAGGGCGAACGCCGCCGCGAGCAGGAGTAGCGGAATGGTCATGCCGCCGCCTCCGGAGGGAGGGCGGCGCGTGTACTACCGGACGATCCGTCCATTGCTGGAGGGAGTCACTCCTCAAGTCGCAGGTGCCCACGGGCCTCGGGGTCCCGGGGCCGGTGGGAGGGCGCACAGCTGCGCCCCGCCACCAGGGTAGTCATTGAGATCCCCGCCGCAACGGTACGCAGCGACGAGGATCTGTGGTCTCAGTGGTCGTTCGCGCCCGTTCCGCGGCTCTCGGCGAGGGCGCGCAGGGCGCGGGCGTCGCCGATCGCCCGCTGCTTGGCGACGCCCGGCTGGATGCCGAGGACGGGCAGGCTGGTTCCGTCGTTGAGGTCGAGGAACACCCACGGGTCGCCCGGGCGGAGGTTGACGCGCAGGATCTGCGCCCACTCCAGGCGGCGGGTGGTGGTGATGTTGACGACGGTGACGCCGGTCTCGTCCGCGACCACCTTGGGGCGGCTGAGCAGGACGAGGACGGAGCTCAGCAGCACGGCGGTGAAGAGGAAGCTGATCCGCTCCCCCGTGCTGAGGTTCTCCAGGAGGAAGGCGATCGATCCGATGGTCACGAACATGGCGGTCCCGACGCCCAGCAGGACGGCCCGGGTCCGGTTCGGCCGGAAGGTGACCGGCAGGGCGGGCGTGCGGGGCTGGGCGGCGGACTCGGCCATGGTGGTTCGGATGCCTTCTGCGGTGGTGGTGCGGGTGGGACGGGTCAGAGCCGGCAGGCGTGGATCGACGTGGTGAGGATCGCGCGCGCGCCGAGCTCGTACAGGTCGTCCATGATCCGCTGAGCCTCCTTGGCCGGGACCATGGCGCGGACCGCGACCCAGCCTTCGTTGTGCAGCGGGGAGACGGTGGGCGACTCCAGGCCCGGGGTGAGGGCGACCGCGCGCTCCAGGTGCTCGGCGCGGCAGTCGTAGTCCATCATCACGTAGCTGCGGGCGACCAGGACGCCCTGGAGGCGGCGCAGGAACTGCTGGACCTGCGGGTCGTCGGCGTCGGCGCCGTTGCCGCGGATGACGACGGCCTCGGAGGTGAGGATCGGCTCGCCGATGACCTCCAGGCCCGCGTTGCGCAGGCTGGTGCCCGTCTCGACGACGTCCGCGATGATCTGGGCGACGCCGAGCTGGATGGCGGTCTCGACCGCACCGTCGAGGTGGACGACGGAGGCGTCGATCCCCTTCTCGGCGAGGTGCTTGGCGACGATTCCCTCGTACGAGGTCGCGATCGTCATCCCGTTGAAGTCCTCAGGGCCCTTCGCGATGCCGGGGGTGGTGGCGTAGCGGAAGGTGGAGCGGCCGAAGTTCAGCGGCAGGATCTCCTCGGCGCTGGCGCCGGAGTCGAGCAGCAGGTCCCGGCCGGTGATGCCGATGTCGAGCTTGCCCGAGGAGACGTAGATCGCGATGTCCTTGGGGCGGAGGTAGAAGAACTCGACCTCGTTCTCGGGGTCGACGACCACGAGCTCCTTGGACTCCTTGCGCATCCGGTAGCCGGCCTCATGGAGCATCGCCGACGCCGGTCCGGAGAGAGAACCCTTGTTGGGGACGGCGATGCGCAGCATGGGGCTTCCTTTGATGCGTGGGTTGTGCGTGCTTACGGGTGGGTGTGCGGGCCGGAGCTCAGAGGTGCGCGTAGACGTCGTCGAGGGAGATCCCGCGCGCCACCATCATCACCTGGACGTGGTAGAGCAGCTGGGAGATCTCCTCGGCGGCGGCTTCCTTGCCCTCGTACTCGGCGGCCATCCAGACCTCGGCGGCCTCCTCGACGACCTTCTTACCGATGGCATGGACGCCCTTGTGGACGAGCTCGGCGGTACGGGAGGTGCTGGGGTCGCCGTTGGCGGCCTTGAGCTGGAGCTCGGTGAAGAGGTCTTCGAAGCTCTTGGAGGGTTTGTTCGCCATGATGTCCTTAGGGTACGGGCTCACCCGGGTGTCCCCGTGCCGGGGTTCACTCCTTGGACTAGCGCCAGGGTTCGCTGACGGTCCGCAGGGTCATGGCGGTGGAGACGGCGGCGGTGACCGCTTCGTGCCCCTTGTCCTCGTTCGACCCCTCGAGCCCGGCGCGGTCCAGCGCCTGCTCGTCGTTGTCGCAGGTCAGTACTCCGAAGCCGACGGGGACTCCGGTGTCGATCGACACCTGCACCAGGCCCTGGGTGACGCCCTGGCAGACGTAGTCGAAGTGCGGGGTGCCGCCGCGGATGACCACGCCGAGGGCGACGATGGCATCGTAGCCGCGACCGGCGAGCACCTTCGCCACGACCGGCAGCTCGAAGCTGCCCGGGACGCGGAGCAGGGTGGGCTCGTCGATGCCCAGCTCGTGCAGGGCCCGCAGGGCACCGTCGACCAGTCCGTCCATGACCTTCTCGTGCCACTGGGCCGCGATCACGGCGACTCGGAGGTCTCCGCAGTTCTTCACGCTCAGTTCGGGTGCGCCCTTGCCGCTCACAGCTCTGCTCCTCGGTGGTTCGTGGATGTACGTACGGTGGTGGTGCGTGCTTACTGGTTGCCGCAGGCGGACGTGGTCACGGCCCCGTCCAGCCAGGGCAGGTCGTGGCCCATCCGGTCCCGCTTGGTGCGCAGGTACCGCAGATTGTGCTCGCCGGCCTCGACCGGCATGGCCTCCCGGCTGGTGACCTCGATGCCGTGCCGGACGAGGGCGGCGGACTTGTCGGGGTTGTTGGTGAGCAGCCGGACCGTGTGCGCGCCGAGGTCGGCGAGGATCTGCGCGCCGGCGGCGTAGTCGCGGGCGTCGGCGGGCAGGCCCAGTTCCAGGTTGGCGTCGAGGGTGTCGCGGCCGCGCTCCTGGAGCTCGTACGCGCGCAGCTTGGACAGCAGTCCGATGCCGCGGCCCTCGTGGCCGCGCAGGTAGACGACGACCCCGCGGCCCTCGGCCTTGATCCGCTCCATGGAGGCGTGCAGCTGGGGGCCGCAGTCGCAGCGCTGGGAGGCGAAGATGTCGCCGGTCAGGCATTCGGAGTGCATGCGGACCAAGAGGTCGCTGCCGTCGCCGATCTCGCCGTGGACGAGGGCGACGTGCTCGACGCCGTCGACGGTGGAGCGGTAGCCGTAGGCCGTGAACTCGCCGAAGGCGGTCGGGAGGCTGACCTCGGCCTCGCGGCGCACGGTGGGCTCGGCGGAGCGGCGGTAGGCGATCAGGTCCTCGATGGAGATGATCGTCAGGCCGTGCTTGCGGGCGAAGGGGATCAGCTCGGGCAGGCGCAGCATGACGCCGTCCTCGCCGGCGATCTCCACGATGGCACCGGCCGGGCGCAGGCCCGCGAGGCGGGCCAGGTCGACGGCGGCCTCGGTGTGGCCGTTGCGGACCAGGACGCCGCCGGGCTTGGCGCGCAGCGGGAAGATGTGGCCGGGGCGGACGAAGTCGCCGGGTCCGGAGACCCCGTCGGCGAGGAGGCGCAGGGTGGTGGCGCGGTCGGCGGCCGAGATGCCGGTGGAGACGCCGTGGGCGGCGCTCGCGTCGACGGAGACGGTGAAGGCGGTCTTCATCGACTCGGTGTTGTTCTGGACCATCTGGGGGAGTTCGAGCCGGTCCAGCTCGGGGCCCTCCATGGGGGCGCAGATCAGGCCGCGGCACTCGCTCATCATGAAGGCGATGATCTCCGGGGTGGCCTTCTCGGCGGCGATGACGAGGTCGCCCTCGTTCTCCCGGTCCTCGTCGTCGACGACGACGACCGGCCGGCCCGCCGCGATGTCGCGGACGGCCTGCTCGACGGGGTCGAGGAGGAAGGCAACTTCGGGGATCTCGGGCACGGGCTTGAGGGTGGTCATGCCGTTGCTCCTTCCAGGGCCGTGGCGGGGGTGGTGGTGCGCGAGCGCTGGTACCAGTCGTAGGCGCCCCAGACGACGAGGGCGAAGTACACGACGTAGACGAGGCCGGAGAAGGCCAGGCCGCCGTTGAAGGCGAGGGGGACGCCGACCAGGTCGACGAGGAGCCAGGCGATCCAGAACTCGACGAGGCCGCGGGCCTGGGCGACCATCGCGACGATGGTGCCGACGAAGATGTACGCGTCGGCCCACGGGCTCCACGACAGGTCCGGGTAGAGCGTGAACAGGCCGCCGACGGCGAGGGTGCCGAGCGCCGCCCCGGCGAGGAGCAGTCCGCGCTCCTTCCAGGTGGCGGTGCGCACGGCGATGGAACCGTCCTGGGCCTGCTGCCGGCCGAGCTGCCAGGCGCGCCAGCCCCACGCGGCCACGCCGATGACCAGGAGCTGCTTGCCGACGCCGCCCGTGAGGTGGGCGGAGGCGTAGGCGGCGATGAGGATCAGGCCGGAGAGGAGCTGGGCGGGCCAGGTCCATATGGAGCGGCGCCAGCCGAGGGCGAGCGCGGCCAGGCCCATCAGGTTGCCGATCATGTCGGACCAGATGACCTTCTGCCCGAAGACGGTGAAGGCCTCGGCGTTGAGCCAGGTCAGGGCGGTCACCGGGCGTCTCCCGTCGGATTCGCGTGCAGCGGGTCCACGCCGGCGGCCAGGAGGCGCTCGACGTACTTCGCGAGGACGTCGACCTCCAGGTTGACCGGGTCGCCGGCCTGCTTGGTGCCGAGCGTGGTCAGGGCGAGGGTGGTGGGGATGAGGCTGATGGTGAACCAGTCGGCGGCGGCCTCGACCACGGTGAGGCTGACGCCGTCGACGGTGATGGAGCCCTTCTCGACGACGTAGCGGGACAGGTTCTCCGGGAGGGCGACCTTGACGATCTCCCAGTGCTCGGAGGGGGTCCGGGAGAGGATCTCGCCGGTGCCGTCCACGTGCCCCTGGACCAGGTGGCCGCCGAGCCGGCCGCCGAGGGCCATCGGGCGTTCCAGGTTGACCCGGGAGCCCTTGGTCAGGGCGCCGAGGCTGGAGCGGTTGAGGGTCTCCTGCATGACGTCGGCGGTGAACTCGCCGTCGGCGGTCTCCACGACGGTCAGGCAGACGCCGTTGACGGCGATGGAGTCCCCGTGCTTGGCGCCCTCGGTGACGAGGGGGCCGCGCAGCCGGAAGCGGGAGGCCTCCTCGAGCTGCTCGACGGCGGTGACCTCGCCCAGTTCTTCGACGATTCCGGTGAACACTCAGTGCTCCTTCGGGGCGGTGGTGGGGATGGCGGTGATGCGGAGGTCGGGGCCCACGCGGACGGCCTCGGTGATGTCGAGGCGGACGGCCTGGGAGATGTTCGTGATGCCCGCGTCGCCGAAGGCGGCGGGGCCGGCGCCGAGCAGGGCCGGGGCGAGGTAGCCGACGACCCGGTCGACGGTCCCGCCCTCGGCGAAGGCGCCCGCCAGGGTGGGGCCGCCCTCCAGGAGGAGGGAGCGCACGCCGCGGGCGTAGAGCTCCGTCAGGAGCCGGTGGATCGGGATCCGGCCGTCGTGCAGGGGCAGCCGGAGCAGGTCGACGCCGGGCAGGTGGCGGGTGTCGGCGTCCTCGGCGACGACCAGCAGCGTGGGCGCGGAGTCGTCGAGGACGCGGGCGGACGGCAGGATCGCGGCGTGGGTGTCGAGGGCCACGCGCAGGGGCTGGGTGGCTCCGTCGATGCCGCGCACGGCGAGGTGCGGGTCGTCGGCGCGCAGGGTGCCGCCGCCCACCAGGACGGCGTCGGCCTCGGCGCGCAGCCGGTGGACGTCCGCGCGGGACTCGGCGGAGCTGATCCAGCGGCTGGTGCCGTCGGCCGCGGCGCTGCGGCCGTCGAGGGTGGCGGCGTACTTCCAGGTCACGTGGGGGCGGCCGAGCCGTACGGAGGTCAGCCAGGCGGTGTTGCCGGCCTCGGCCTCGGCTTCCAGGAACCCGGCCTCGGTGTCGATCCCGGCGGCGCGCAGGGTGGCCGCGCCACCGCTGGCCTGCGGGTTCGGGTCGGAGACGGCGTAGACCACGCGGGCGATGCCGGCCTCGGCGAGGGCGCGGGCGCAGGGTCCCGTACGGCCGGTGTGGTTGCAGGGTTCGAGGGTGACGTAGGCGGTGCCGCCGCGGGCCGCGTCGCCCGCGGCGCGCAGGGCGTTGACCTCGGCGTGCGGGCCGCCGGCCCGCTCGTGCCAGCCCTCGCCCACGACGGTGCCGCAGGCGTCGGTGATGACGCAGCCGACGACGGGGTTGGGGCTGGTGGAGCCGAGTCCGCGGGCGGCGAGCTCGACGGCTCGGCGCATGGCACGGGTACCCGCGTCGGATGCGGGTGCTGCGTGCGCGGCGTGTGTCGCCACCGGGTCCTCCTGCCTCATCGGGCACGGACTCCGGGGCCTGTCGGGATACGACAGATGAAGCGGTCCAGCTCACAGGGGGGACGCCGAGGCCGGAAAACGGTCCGATCGGGCATGTCCGCAGGGATATGCCGATGAACCGCCGACGGCGGCGTACCTGTGACTGGCCCGCCGCGCACTGCCTCCCATCCGGACTTTAACCGTCGGTCCAGGAATCTCACCTGGTCAACCGGCCGCTGGCTGCGGACGGGTCGCGGACTATAACCGCCGGTTCGGAATTACACCGACCCCGGAGTGCGCTGCTACTGGTACTCCAGCCAGTCTGCCACGGGTGATCCGGCGCCATGCAGGTGATGCGGTGTGGCCTGGCTCACAGAGGGTGACCCGGGGGTGACGCCGGTCGGGCCTCGTCCGCGACCGGAGCCGGCGCCCGGCCGGGACCTGGCGAAGTGGACCCAGGGTTGGTCCAGACCTATTGACGGGGTGGTCTAGTCCTCTTAACGTTCCCTTCATCTTCTCGGGAACAGCCCGTCAGATGTGCGCACGTCACGGGCCAACACGCTTCCGCACCAGCCCTGTTGCTTCACGTTGTGTCCACTTGCGTCCCGCATCCTCCCCTCCCCAGGAGGCACCATGCCGTCCCCCACACGTACGAGAGCGATGCTCCTGGCATCCGGCGCCGCCATCGCCGGACTGCTGGTGGGCGGGCTCTCGGCGGGCGTCTCGCACGCCGCCGACAACGAGAGCTGTCGCCCCGACGGGCTGTACAAGACGGCCGGCGTCGACGTCCCCTACTGCTCGGTCTACGACTCCGAGGGCCGCGAGAAGATGGGCGCCGACCACCAGCGCCGCGTCATCGGGTACTTCACCGGCTGGCGCACCGGCAAGGACGGCACCCCCGCCTACCTCGCCCACGACATCCCGTGGTCCAAGGTCACCCACCTGAACTACGCATTCGCCCACGTGGGTGCCGACAACAAGATCTCCGTCGGCTCGGACGGCGTGAACAACGCCGCCACCGGGATGACCTGGCCCGGCGTCGCGGGCGCCGAGATGGACCAGGCCCTCCCCTACAAGGGCCACTTCAACCAGCTGACCAAGTTCAAGAAGCAGCACCCGAACGTCAAGACGCTGATCTCGGTCGGCGGCTGGGCGGAGACCGGCGGCTACTTCGGCGACGACGGCAACCGCGTCGCCTCCGGCGGCTTCTACTCGATGGCCACCAACGCCGACGGCTCGGTGAACCAGGCCGGTATCGACACCTTCGCCGACTCCTCCGTCGAGTTCGTCCGCACGTACGGGTTCAACGGCGTCGACATCGATTACGAGTACCCGACCACGATGAAGGACGCGGGCAACCCGCTCGACTGGCAGCTGTCCAACGCCCGCCGCGCCGGCCTGGTCCAGGGCTACGCGGCCCTGATGAAGTCCCTGCGCGAGAAGCTCGACCGCGCGGGCGCCGCAGACGGCAGGCACTACCTGCTCTCCGTCGCAGCCCCCTCCTCCGGCTACCTGCTGCGGGGCATGGAGACCTTCCAGATGCAGAAGTACCTGGACTACGTCAACATCATGTCCTACGACCTGCACGGCGCCTGGAACGAGTACGTCGGCCCCAACGCCTCGCTCTTCGACGACGGCAAGGACGGCGAGCTGGCCGCCGCGGGCGTGTACTCCACCTCCCAGTACGGCGGCATCGGCTACCTCAACACCGACTGGGCGTACCACTACTTCCGCGGCTCGATGCCGGGCGGCCGCATCAACATCGGCCTGCCCTACTACACCCGCGGCTTCAAGAACGTGCAGGGCGGCACCGACGGCCTGTGGGGCAAGGCCCCCGCGACCACCTGCCCGGCCGGCGCGGGCCTGACCAAATGCGGTGACGGCGCGGTCGGCATCGACAACCTGTGGCACGACAAGGACACCAACGGGGTCGAGTCCCCGGCGGGCTCCAACCCGATGTGGCACGCCAAGAACCTGGAGAAGGGGGTCGTCGGCGACTACGTCACCACGTACGGCTTCCCGGCCAACACCACGCTGACCGGCACCTACGTCCGCAAGTACGACTCCACCCTGGTGGCGCCGTGGCTGTGGAACGCGCAGAAGAAGGTCTTCCTCTCGACGGAGGACGAGCAGTCGGTGGCCGCCAAGGCCGACTACGTGGTGAACAAGGGCATCGGCGGGACGATGGTCTGGGAGCTCGCCGGCGACTACGCGTACAACGCGGCCAAGGGCCAGTACGAGGGGGGCGACACGCTCACCGACGCGATGTACCAGAAGTTCAAGTCGGCCTCGCCGTACGGCGCGAGGAAGTCCACCACCGCCCTGCCCACCCGGGCCGTGAACATCAAGACGGAGTTCACCGAGTTCAAGCTGGGCGACTCCAACTACCCGCTCACCCCGAAGCTCAAGATCACCAACAACACGAACGCGACGCTGCCCGGCGGCACCGAGTTCCAGTTCGACTACGGGACCTCGGCCCCGGACAACGCCTCCGACCAGTCGGGCTTCGGTACCAAGGTGATCAGCAGCGGTCACACCGGCAACAACGTCGGCGGCCTGAAGGGCGACTTCCAGCGGGTCTCCCTGAAGCTGCCGGCCTGGCAGACGCTGGCCCCGGGCGCCTCGGTCGACCTGGCCTTCAACTACTACCTGCCGGTCTCCACGCCCTCCAACTGGACGGTGAACATCTCCGGCACCACCTACGCCCTCGCCGGGGACCTGGCGCGCGGCACCACGGTGACGGAACCGGGCGGCACCCAGCCGCCGACCACCCCGCCCACCACTCCCCCGACCACGCCGCCCACCACCCCTGCGCCGACGGGCGGGACCTGCACGGGCCCGGCGTACGTGGCGGGCACGGTCTACAACAGCGGCAACGTCGTCTCGCACAAGGGCCACACCTGGAAGGCACAGTGGTGGACGCAGAACGAGGAGCCCGGCACCACCGGTGAATGGGGTGTCTGGAAGGACCAGGGCGCCTGCTGACCCTGATCCGCGCGTGAGCGAGTGAGGACCCGGTGGCCCGGCGGCCACCGGGTCCTCGCCCGTGCCTAGGCTGTCCGGGTGAGCACCCATGTCACCGCGAGCGACGCGGTCTTCGAGGAACACCGGCCCCGGATGTTCGGCATCGCCTACCGCATGCTCGGCTCCGCCGCGGAGGCCGAGGACACCGTTCAGGACGCGTACCTGCGCTGGGCGTCGGCGGACCGCGGGGACGTCGGGCACCCGGGGGCCTGGCTCGCCAAGGTCGTCACGAACCTGTGCCTCAACCAGCTCACCTCGGCGCGGGCCCGGCGCGAGGAGTACGTCGGCCCCTGGCTGCCCGAGCCGGTCCTCACCGGGGACGGGACGCTCGGCCCGCTGGAGTCGGCGGAGCAGCGGGACAGCGTGTCCATGGCCCTGCTGGTGCTCATGGAGCAGCTCACGCCGGTGGAGCGGGCGGTGTACGTGCTGCGCGAGGCCTTCGCGTACGGACACCGGGAGATCGCCGGGCTGCTCGACCTCTCCGAGGCCAACTGCCGCCAGCTGTACCGGCGGGCGGCCCGGCACGTGGAGGCCCCGCGGCCGCGCTTCCGGCCCGACCCCGCGCAGTGGCAGGGCCTGGTGGACACCTTCATGTCGGCGGCGCGCAGCGGGGACGTGTCCCGGCTGGAGAGCATGCTGACGGCGGACGTGCGGTACGTGTCGGACGGCGGCGGCGTGGTCAACGCGGCCCGGCGGCCGATCCTGGGCCGCGACAAGGTGGCCCGCTTCGCGATCGGCGCGCTGGGCAAGTACGTGGCGGGCCTGCCGATCACCTTCACGGAGGTCAACGGGGCGCCCGCGCTGCTGTTCGGGGAGGCGGCGGTCCTGCTGATCGAATTCGAGGACGGCCTGGTCAGCGGGATGCAGGCGGTCGTGAACCCGGAGAAGCTGCAATTCCTGCGGCGCCAGCTGTCACATTCCTGAGGGCTGTCCAGTCCCTGCTGGCGAAGGCTTTTCTCCAGGGAAGGACGGACGGACCATGAGCACCATCCTCGTCACCGGCGGCACGGGAACCCTCGGATCGCAGGTCGTCACCCGGCTGCGGGACGCGGGCCACGAGGTCCGCGTCCTGAGCCGGCACGCCCCGGACCACCCCGTCGACCTGCGGGACGGCGGCGGGCTGGACGCGGCGACGGCGGGCGCCGAGGTCGTCGTGCACTGTGCGAGCAGCCCGCGCGGCGGGGACGAGACGGCGGCGGGCCACCTCATCGAGGCGGCCCGGCGGGCCGGAACGGTCCGCAACGTCGTCTACATCTCGATCGTGGGCGTGGACCAGGTTCCGTACCCGTACTACCAGGTCAAGCACAAGGTCGAGCGGATGCTGGAGGAGTCGGGCCTGGGCTGGACGGTGCTGCGCACCACCCAGTTCCACGACCTCGTCCACGGCTACTTCCGGGCGATGGCGAAGCTGCCGGTCCTGCTGGTGCCCGCGGGGACTCGGGACCAGCCGATCTCGGTCGACGAGGTCGCGGACCGGCTGGCAGCCCTCGCGGCCGCCCCACCGGCGGGGCGGGTACCGGACATGGGCGGCCCCGAGTCGCGCGACATGACGGACCTGGCCCGGGCCTACCTCCGCGGCACGGGCCGCCGCCGCCCGGTCCTCCCGGTCCGGCTCCCGGGCAAGGCCTTCGCGGCCTTCCGCCGCGGCGCGCACCTGACTCCGGCGCACGCCGTCGGCAAGGCCACGTTCGAGGACTTCCTGTCGGCGCGTTGACGGCCCGGGCGTGCCGGGGCTCCACCCCGCACCCCGCGCCTCAAACGCCGGAGGGGCTGGATCGTGCGGCCCAAAGATCGGGGCTCCGCCCCGGACCCCGCCGGGCTCCGCCCGGACCCGCTCCTCAAACGCCGGAGGGGCTGAATTCGTGCGGCGCGGGCCGAGGTCAGGGCCGGAGCCGCGCCCTGTCGGGCAGGGCCGGTTGGCTGCGCCGCTCGGGCGGGGTACGGGGCCGGTTGCACCGGGGCCCAGCCGGGGCCGGGGGCCGGTTGCGGCGAGGCCGAGCGGGTGGGGGCCGGTTGTGCCGGGGGCGGGCGCGCGCCGGGGCGTCTCCTCGGGCGCCGAACGTGACGAGGGGTCGGAGAGCGCAACCTCGTTGCGTTCGACGCCCTGCGGGGATCACCCCGACACACACCCACCCCCGTCCCAACCGGCCGGTTCGGCCTCGCCGCGCACATTCAGCCTCGCCGGCGATTGAGGCGCGGGGTCCGGGGCGGAGCCCCGCCTAGCCACCCGTGGGACCGGTCCTGCCGGTCCTACCCCCCGAACAGGACTTCCTGCGCCGCCTCGCGGGCGGCCAGGCGGGCGCCGGTGAGGACCGCCCGGTCACCGAGCACGGTGGCGCGGACCGCGGTCGGCACCGGGGACAGGGTGGCGAGTCGGGCGGCGACGCGGGCGGCCAGCGCATCGCCCCCCGCGCGCCCGAGCTCACCGCCGAGGACCACGCAGCCCGGGTCGAGCACCGCCGCAACCGCCGCGGCGCCGAGGGCGAGCCGCTCGGCCAGCGCGTCCAGGAACACGTCTCCGGCCGCCCCGGCCACCGCCTCCTCCGCCGGCCCCCGGAAGCCGTGTTCCGCCGCGAGCGCCGCCACCGCCTCCCGGCCCGCCAGGGCGTGGAAGCCGCCCCCGCACTCGGTGGCCGACGGCAGGGTGCCGGTGCCGGGTACCGGGAGGAAGCCGATCTCGCCCGCCCCGCCGGAGGCGCCCCGGCGCAGCCGGCCGTCCAGGACCACCGCCGCGCCCACGCCCGCGCCGAGCCACAGCAGCACGAAGGAGTCCAGGTCGCGGGCGACGCCCAGGCGCTGTTCGGCGAGGGCGGCCAGGTTGGTCTCGTTCTCGACCACCACCACGGCGGGCAGGGTCCGTTGCAGGGCGCCCACCAGGTCGCGGTGCCACGCGGGCAGGCCGATGGTGTCGCGGAGTTCGCCGGTGGCCGGGGTGACCAGGCCGGGGGCTCCGATGACGACGGTGTGCAGGGCGGACGCGCCGGCCTCGTGCGCGGTGCGCAGCAGGGCCGCGACCGCGTCCTCGGGTGCGCCGACGGGCAGGGCGGCCTCGGCCAGGGGCCGGCCGAGGAGGTCGGTGACGACGGCGGTGACCCGGTCGGTGCGGACGTCCAGGGCGGCCAGGTGCGCGCGGTCGGCGACGATCCCGTACAGCTTGGCGTTGGGGCCGCGCCGCTGTTCGCCGGACTCCCCGACGACCTCGATCAGCCCGGCTCCGGTGAGCCGTTCGACGAGGTCGGCGACCGAGGGGCGGGAGAGGCCGGTCATGGACTTGAGCTGGGCGGCCGTCAGCGGCCCGGACTCCTGGAGGAGCCGCAGGGCGAGGCGGTCGTTGAGGGCCCGGGCCGTGCTGGGCGAGGCGGGCGACGGTGCCGGGGCAGGGGCAGGGGCAGGGGCAGGGGCAGGGGACGGTACCGGGGCGGGGGCGGAAGTCACGGCGCCCATCCTAGGGAGTCGAGGCCATTATCTATCAGGCAGGGTCCCTGATAGTTTAATGCTCATGACCGGGGACAACGACCTCAGCCCGGCGCGCCTGCGCCATGCCCGTTTCGCCATCGCGGCCGTCTTCTGCGCCCACGGCGCCGTCACCGGCTCCTTCGCCACCCGCATCCCCTGGATCCAGGACCACGCCCAGCTCAGCGCGGGCACCCTGGGACTCGCCCTCGCCTTCCCCGCCCTCGGTGCGGCGTTCGCGATGCCGCTGGCCGGGCGGATCAACCACCGGTTCGGCGCGCGCACCGCACTGCGGGGACTGCTGGCGATGTGGACCCTCTCCCTGATCCTGCCGAGCCTCGCCCCGAACCTGCCCGTCCTCTGCCTGGCACTGCTCGTCTACGGGGCCACCGCGGGCATGTCGGACGTGGCGATGAACGCCCTGGGCGTGGAGACCGAGAACCGGCTGGGCCACTCGATCATGTCCTCGCTGCACGGCATGTGGAGCGTGGGCGCGCTGATCGGATCGGCCGCCGGGACGGTCGCCGCGCACACCGGGGCCGACGCCCGGCTGCACCACCTGGTCGCCGCGCTCGTCCTCACCGCGGCCGGCCTGATCGCCGTACGGGGCGTACTGGACCTGCGCAGCGACGCGGAGGCGCAGGCACCGCCGCACTTCACGCTGCCCCCGAAGTCCGCGCTGTTCATCGGGGCCATCGGCTTCTGCGCGGTCTTCGCCGAGGGCGCGAGCCTGGACTGGTCGGCGGTGTACCTGCGGGACGTGCTGCACACGGACGCCGGGCTGGCGGCCGCCTCCACCACCGCCTTCGCGCTCACCATGGCCGTGGCCCGGCTGGCCGGGGACCGGGTGGTGGACCGGTTCGGGCCGGTGCGCACCGTCCGGGCGGGCGGCGTACTGGCCACCGCGGGCGGGCTGCTCGTGGTCCTGGTGCGGCACCCGGGGGCGGCCCTGGCCGGCTTCGGGATGATCGGGCTCGGCATCGCGGTGGTGGTCCCGCTGGCCTTCGCCGCGGCGGGGCGCAGCGGGCCGGCCCCGGCCGAGGCCATCGCGGGCGTCGCGACGATCACGTACACCTCGGGGCTGATCGCGCCGTCGGCGATCGGCGCGGTGGCCGACGCGAGTTCGCTGGTGGTGTCCTTCGGACTGGTCACGCTGCTGGCCTTCGCGCTGGTCGTGGGCGCCGCGGTACTGCGCCGGCGGCCGCCGGTGGGGCAGTCTGGGGGCGGGGCCGGCGAGAAGGCCGACCCGGCCGATCGGGACGAACCCATCGATATCCGGCCGTAATATGTCGACTGGCCGCAGCGGCACTTCCGTGCGCTGCGGCCTCGACATGTCAGCGGCCGGCGCTGGGGAGTGTCCGGAGAAGAGGAGTGGAACATGGGCCTCGGCGTGGGTTGGACCCTGCACGGAGACGGGCGGACACCCGCCCCCGGCGCGGTGGTCCGGCCGGAGGAGCGGCTGTCGTGGCCGCGGACCGCCGGGCTGGGCGCCCAGCACGTCGTGGCGATGTTCGGCGCGAGCTTCGTCGCTCCGAGTGTGCATCACGGGACCTAGGCACTGCCTGGTCGGGACTTTGGTCCGTCAGCGACGGGTGTATCCATCACCTATCGTTGGAGGACGTGACAACCGTGGTTCCCGCACCTGCCCCCATCCGACTCCGCCCCGCCGAGGACGACGGAATACCCGCATCGTTCCGGCGTAAGAAGCGCGGCATCATCTACGTCCGCGTATCTCAGGCTCGGGCAGACATGATCAGCCCGGAACTCCAGGTCGGCCACGGCATGAAGCTGGCCGATGCAAACGACATCGAAGTGACCATCGAGCCGATCATGGACCTCGGTGAGTCTGGCCGAGAGTTCGAGGACCGGAAGATCTCCGAGATCAAGGAGATGGCCCGGAACAAGGAATTCGATGTCCTGATCCTCTGGATCTGGTCGCGCTTCGGGCGCAACCTGCGTGAGTCGCTGCAACACCTTGACGATCTCCTGGCCTACGGGATCGAGGTCCGGGCAGCTCACGAGGACTTCGACGGCAAGACGACGATCGGCCGCTTCGCCATCGCTCAGATGCTCAACATTGCCGAGCTGGAGTCCAACCAGAAGTCGGACATGTGGAAGGCGGCCATCGAGCGCCGCAAGAATCACGGCCTCCCCCACGGTTCGGCTGGCCGCGGAAAGTTCGGTTACTACCGCTGCGACACATGCCCTACACCCGAACCGGGCAAGCCTATGGACAAGTGCCCGAACTGCAAGGACGGCGTTCTCAAGCGCGACAGGGTCACTAACCCCATCTACGGCCAGCTCTACCTTGACGCCATCAAGGGCAAGTCGGCACGGTCAATGGTTCTGTGGCTGCGCGCGAAGGGAGTCGTTCACTGGACGGGCCGGGAGATCGACGCCGGGGACCTCTACTCGATCTTGGATTCCGGCTTCGGGCTTGGCTACGTCCGGTACACGCTCCCGGAAGAGCTCCATGTCGTGATCACACGCGAGGACGGGACCACCAAGAAGAGGCGTAAGAGCGCGCACAGGGACATCACCTCGTACCTCTATTACCGAGGCAAGCATCAGGCGATCTGGGACGATCCTGTCTACTGCGAGCAGGTCTGGGATGCGTACGTTGCGCGTCGCCTCAAGGGCAAGCAGGACGACGACAAGGCCCACGACCACTCAGCTAAGTACGAAGTCTCGGGAGCCCTGACATGCTCGGGCTGCGGCAACAATATGCACGCCATGCTTCGCGCCAAGAAGGTCCAGAGGCCCTGGAAGGACGGGAAGCCCAACCCCTTCGACGTGCTGTTCCGATGCACACGGCAGATGAAGTTCAAGGACTGCCCTGGCGGGGGTGTCTACGTCTCGCTGGAGACGGTCATGACAGTCGTCAAGGACTGGCTGTTGAAGCGCGTTGAGGAAGATCCGCAGGGCGCTGGAAGCGTGCCGGCCCGCGTGGCTCAGCTCCAGGCGCAGCAGATCAAGGAGAAGGCCACCGAGGAGACGATTCGGTTGGATCAGATCACCCGGGAGCTGACGGAGCTACGGGCCAAGGAAGACAAGCTGACGGATGCCGTTCTCAACGAGTTGATCTCGGACGAGGCCGCCCGTCGCCGCCGGGCGGAATACGACGGTACGAAATACCGCCTCAAGGAGGAGCAGGCCGCCCTCAAGAAGAAGATCAAGGACGCTCCGGTAATTACGCCGAAGCCCGAGATCGAGGACTTCGCGACGGTCATGAAGCTGCTGGAGGTGGCAGATGTGGCCGACCAGCGAAAGTTGATCAAGACCTTGGTGCGGGAGATACGGGTGAACCGTGGCCGGAAGGTCGCAACCAAGTGCACGATCTGGCCCATGTGGGTTCCGCCGCCGCCGAAGCCCACCAAGAAGGACCAGGAGCTGGCGGCCTAGCCCTCCGCAAGGCGGTCGGCGTACTTGATGGTCAACTCGGCAACGGTCTGCCAGAAGGCGTCCAGGCAGTCTTCCTGCGTCACGACCTCGCCCCGGTCACCCACAATGTCACATCCCAACTTTAACCGCTAAGCGAGGCCCCTCCCCAGGGAGGGGCCTCCGTGCATTTACGACCGTACCACGAATGTCACATTCCAACTTGCGGAGGTGAACTAACCCCCTCCGCGGCACTGGCCGCGGAGGGGGTCAGTTCGTTCATACAGACGTGACGGGGGGCCTAGCGTTCGCCACCCTTGGCGTAGCCGAGGAACGCGGACCAGGCGGCAGGCGACGCCGTCAGCAGTCCCTTGCCGTGGTCCTTGGTGTCGCGCACGTGGACGACGGGAGCGTCGCCCGCAGCGACCTCAACGCAGTTGTCCGGGTCTCCACCGCTGTAACTGGACTTGCGCCACACCAGGTCAGCACTCACTTGCGGTACTCCTCAATCACTGCACGGATCAGTTCGATCGACCGAGTCTTCGGCAGCGCGCTACTCAGGACGCGATCGTAGAGGACAGCGTAGCTATCAGCCTCGCTGCCTTGGAACATTCTTCCCGTTGACGGGCCTTCGGTGTAGGCCACCGTGGTACCGCTCCGCATGGTCAGTACGGACAGGCTGCCCGTCAGGACTGCGGGGACGGTCTCACCGAAGGACAGCACGTGGACCTCAATCCGCGGCCTCTCGCTCAACTTGATCAGGTGCTCAAGCTGCTCAACCATCACCGACTTCGATCCGACCACACGTCGGATCGCCGCCTCGTCCAGGACGGCCAGGAACCATGGGGCAGAGGGGCCCGTGAGTATGGCCTGACGTTCGACACGGCTTTCAGCCACGGCCACCGGGTCTCGACCGTTCACGAAAGACATGGATTCAGCAAGGGCGAACGCGTAGTCGTGAGTCTGGAACAGACCAGGCACGACCTGCGAGTACTCCTGGATCTTTTTGGCTCGCTTCTGGTGGTCCAGAAATCCTTCGGCGTACTCAGTGACGGTCTTGATGGCCAGGAGCGGCCACAGCTCGTTCAGCTCGTCGCCGGCGTCGAAGACCTTGTCGAGCTTGGCTACCAGCCCTTCCGACGGACTCGCCTGACCCCGCTCCAGCTTCCTGATCAGGGATTCGTTGCTGAAAACCTCGTCTGCAAGCTGCTTCGGGGTCCACCCACGCGCGTCCCTCATTCGGCGCACTTTGGACCCGAGGAGTCCAGCAGGTGTCGACGTGTCCAGATCTAGTCGCGGTCGGCCGCGCGGAGCAGTCCCCATCTTTTCTGCCTTCTCCAACTCATCCCAATAAAACTCCTGTTCAGGCTAGCCACTCAGGGCCACGCTCTCCATCAGACGGACAAAGAAGGTCGACGGAGGTGGTGAAGGTGAACAGTTTCCGGCTTCGGGACATCGTCGTGGACGGCCAGCGTCAGCAGGTCGGTCGCATCGTAGACATCCCCGAGGACAGCGACACGCTGACGCTCGTCCGGCCGCCCGGCGAGACCACCTGGACCGCGAGGCGGGCGATGTGCTGGCCCGCCTCCGAGGAGGAGGCCGCAGTGGTCGTCGGTGAGGTTGTCGAGCGTGTGATCGGCGGGTCCGAGAGGCCCCTCCTACCGCGCGGAAGGGCCTGAGCCGAGCATGTTCAAGCTGCGCCAGAAGGTGTTCGACAACAACCGGGGCGAACGTGGAGAGGTGACCAAGGTTCACCCGTTGGGGGGCCTGATCACGCTCCAGAACGCCAACGGGTTCTCGTGGCTCGCCGCGAACGAGAACTGCTCGGCGACGGAGAAGCGGAAGCCGACCATCATCGAGCGGCCCTCGGGGGAGCCGTTCAGGATTCCCCCTGGCACGATCCCGCACGAGAACATGCGGCCCTTCGACCTGAGGGTGGGGGACTTCGCCTTCCTCGACGGCCGGCTCCTGCGGATCAGGGACATGCGCGGACGGTTCGGCGGCGGGAGAACGCTCATCTTCGACGGGGGTAGGGCCAGACCGGCTGGAGGCGCCGAGCGGATCTACCGCAGCCTTCGCTAACTCCTCGCCCCGGCTGTGATCACTCCATCTCCCGGCCGGGGCGAGGGCTCAACCACAGACGGAAGCAATGGCTCGGATCGTCCTCATTACCCCGTCAGTAGCCGACCTCGGTTACCTGCACCAGGTCTTCCGTGACCCGATCTCCCAACGGATCTACGCGTTGAGATGCCCGGGAACGAGTTGTCATCGACTCGCTGCCGTCGTCCGAGGTCGCATCACCGACCACACGGACTACACCCTCAGAGACCCCTGCCTGATGTCTGGGGTCGCCATTGAAGACCGGGCGGCCAGGCGCCGGCCTTCCCGCACGATCGCCCCTAGCTGGAGGAGCGACTAGTGGAGACCTCGGAGATCGTGGTGTACCGACTGATCACGTTCCTTACCTGCTTCGCCCTGGGCGTGCTCATGTGCGCTGTCTGGATCAACAAGGGCTCATAGTTCTCCCACGCGCCGATCAGCCGTACCCGCGTGGGACGCGCTCCCGAGAGTTTCTGGCACCTCCCCCATGCCAGGAAGGGAGCCGGTCCGGCCGCCTGTGGGTCGCCCCGGGCGGCCGGACCACTGCTCGGGAAGAACCTGTAGCAAACCAGCCATCCCCAGAACTGACTGTGCAAGTTCGCGCAAGTTCGATGCGCCGACGAGTGGTTGCGGCGCAAGCTTTCACACAGAGATCGTCCGTACCTAGCAAGGAGGAGATCATGGCCCTGCGGATGCTTGGCAAGGACCCCGAGAGCAGGGACGGCGGCTCGCCCACGATCTACTTGGACGAGGACACCAACACCTACCTGGTGCAAGGGTTCAAGGTGACCGACGACGAGCGGCGGGCGCTCATGAGCATCCCCGGGCACGAGGATGTGATCGAACTGCCCCGTCGGATGGTGCAGTTCTTCTTGGAGGTGGAAGGTGACGAAGGTACCGACGTTTGAGGAGTTGCTGTCTTCGGCGCAGCACTCGGCCATCCACTTGGAGATGCGGGACGGCTACATGTCGGACCCCGGCCTCGACGCGTGGAAGGCCGGCGAGCGGAACCGGCGCGAGGACAACGACGAGGAGCTGTGGCCCTGGCTCCGGTGGGTCAGGGAGGCCACCGCGCGTGGCGTCCTGATCCGGCGGGCCCGAGTCTTCTCCACTCCCGAGTCGGACTACCTGAGGTTCGAGCACCACATCTCCGACGCCAACGTCCGGGCCGGTGAGCAGATCAAGTGGCTGCCGCGTCGGCGGGCCACGGACATCGCGTTCCCTGGCAATGATTTCTGGATCTTCGATGGGCACTATGCCTTGATCAATCACTTCACCGGTGACGGTGAGTGGGCTGAGGACCCCATCGAGGTCTGTACCGATCCGGCGATCATCAAGCTCTGCACGTCGGCCTTCGAGGCCGTCTGGGAGCGAGCTACCCCGCACTCGGAGTATCAGCCCACCTGACCGCGCACTCCTCGTGAAGACCTCACCTTCGTCCGCCGTAGAGGAAGCCCGCGCTGCCCTGGGCAGGCGACTCCGCGACATGCGTAGGCCGACCGGGCTCTCGGCACGGGCCCTCGCGGCCCGTGCCGGTTGGCACGAGTCCAAGGCTTCCCGCATCGAGAACGGCAAGACCATGCCATCGGACGCAGACCTGCTCGCTTACGTGACCCTGTGCGGGGAGCCGGGGGCGCTTGAGGATCTGCGGGCCACCGCACGCGGCATCGATCAGATGTACGTCGAGTGGAAGACCGTCCAGAAGGCCGGCCTCACGGCCGGACAAGAAGCGCACGTCCCTCTCTACGCCCGAACACACCGCTTCCGTATCTACGAAGCGAGCGTCATCCCCGGCCTGCTCCAGACCGAGGGCTACGCCACGACGATGATGTCCCGCATCGTCGCCTTCCGGCAGATCCCGGACGATGTGGAATCCGCAGTGAGGGTCCGGATTCGCCGCCAGAGGTACATGAGGGACGGGCATCGGCACTTCTCGTTCGTCCTCGAAGAGGCAGCGCTGAGGGCCCGATTCGGTGGCCCCGAAGTGATGGCCGCACAGCTCGGGCATCTGCTCCAGGTCGCCGCCATGCCCAACGTGAGTCTCGGCGTGGTGCCCATGACGGCGGAACGGGATATGTGGCCTGTCGAAGGGTTCTGGATCTTCGATGACCTACAAGTGATCACTGAGCTGGCTACCGCTCAGATCACGGTCAAGCAGCCTAGCGAGATCGACATCTACGCGCGCATGTTCTCTGAGCTGGCAAAACTCGCCTGTGTCGGACAACAGGCCCGCAGCCTGATCACGGATGCCATCGCCGCACTCGGGTGAAAATGTGCAAGCTCGTGCAAGTTCGTTGAGGCCGACTCCTCCGGGGGTCGATGCTCTCCCAGTGGGTTCCGCAGCACGGATTCAACGGGCGGAGGTATCGCGATCATGGACGACTCGAAGGGTACCGAGCCCCGAGCCAGACTGACCCTTGAGGTCTACACCGTGAGCCCCAGCGGACAGGTCAGTGACCGTCGACCGGGTGTCCTGATAACCGAGGCGCTGGACGCCGAGGTCACAGCAAATCCGGTTCGGTTTCCGCCCTGTCGATGCGGACGCTGCGAACCCTGAGCACCCAAAGACTCCTGCCGCACACGTTGGTCTGTGCAGCAGGCGATGTGCCGCCCTGGCGGTGAGGGAAGCGTCTCGGCACCAGGAGAGGCCGAGGCTCCCGGACGGTAATTACCCCGGAAGGGGGTGATCAGCAGATGCGCACCGACCCCGGAGACAAGTCCGGCGGTACGGGTGGGGACCAGTTCCCGCCCCCGCCAGCCTCCTGACCCTCACCCACCCGAGAGGAGAAACCGTGACGACGATGCTGGACGCTCCGGTCGCGCTGCGGCACGGCCGGGACCTCGTGAGTCCCGAGCTGTTCGAACGCCTCGCCGCGTTCTGTGCCGACGAGTACGGCATGGAGCGAGTCGTGGCTGACCGCGTGATGGACCAGGCCATCGCGTTCGTGTACGTCCTCGGTAGCGAGAAGGCGTACGACCTCGCGCCGAGTCAGCTGGTGGACCCCGGCTGGCACACGTTCATGCTGCACACGCAGGAGTACGCCGACTGGTGCCAGGACAAGTTCGGGTACTTCGTGCACCACGCGCCGAACTCCAAGGTCCGGACGCGGGCGCTGATGGTGTCCGTGGCCGACCGCGTCAAGGCCGCCGGGTTCAACGTGGACGAAAAGCTGTGGGGAACCGCAGCCGAGTGCAATCAGCCCGCGTGCTGCGGCGACGGCCCGTGCTGCTGATCGAGCCCTGACCGACCGATCCCCCACCTGAACGAAGCGGTCCGGACGCCTCCAATGCGTCCGGACCGCCTCACTCCCCAAGGGTTCCATCAATGACGACCATTATCGAGGGCTTGACGGGCCGCAGCAGGGTCACCGTGTTTGTTCTCTTCGGCACCGTGTTCGGGTACGCCACTCACCACTTGGATCAACGGAAGATCGGGGAGGTGGCCATCATCGGCCCCCTCTCTCCGGGAGCGGACTGGCTTCGGCTCTGGCAGATGGCAGCCAACATGTGCAAGGAAGGCGCGACGCGGGAGACCATGGGTCAGTGGATCTTGGCGCAAGCGACCCGCGCGTTCGTCGTAGGTAGTGATCGGATCGCCAAGCTTGAAGATCAGGACTGGAAGCTGGAGCCCGGCGGGCGGAAGGTCAGCTTCGGCACCACCTACGCGCACCGTGATGAGGTGTGGACGGGGAACATGACCGTCGAAGGACTCACCCCCGAGCAGGTCGCTGAACAGCCTTCGATCTACCGGGCCTGAGTGGCGATGTACCACTACCGATACGAGTTCAGGTTCATACCGGCCGACCCGCAGTACGGGTGGGGTGACGGCCGTGAGCTTGTGCGCGTGGCCGATGACCTCAAGGAAGACCTGGGTCGATACCTGGATCTGTTGGAGGACGATGACGTCCGACTTGAGCACACGCTGAACACGCTCAAGCCGCTATCGGACTGGCTGAACGAAGAGCTTGAGGGGTTGCTCATCGGTCAGGACCTGGCCGTGTTCAAGGGCAACTCCATGGAGGTAGCTATCGCCACCGACGAAGATCGACTTTGAAGGGACCTCGGGATGGAGCATGGAATGGCCACGCCGGACGCGGCGGTGATCGTGGCCATCGACCAGGCGGACGGCGTGGCCATCCTCCGCTCGGAGTTCGCCCGGCACGGTGGCGAGTACCTGTTCCTGCCCGGAGGCCGAGTCGAAGGAGCCGAGACCCCGGAAGAGTGCGCCCGCAGGGAGCTGCGTGAGGAAGCGGGCATTACGGCTGAGGACTGGCGCCCGCTCGGTTCGTACGCCATCACCCTCGCCAGTACCGCACGGGTTCACCTATTCGAGGCTCGACAGCTGACCGTCGGTCGACCGCAGCTCGAACCCCCGGAGGCCGACTTCATACTGTCGTGGTGGTCCATGCCCGACGTCATTGAGGCCGTTCGCGAGGGTCGCTTTCTTCTCCCCGCCGGCCCTCTGGCACTCATGCTGGCAGGCCGCGCGTAACACGGCCGAAAGCGAGAAGGGCCCCCTCCGCGGAGGGGGCCCTTCTCGCTTTCGTTGACTGCTAGTCGCCCTGGTGCTCTGCGACCAACGCCTTGAGAGCAGCGCCGGACACCTTCTTCTCGTACGCCTCGTACAGCCAGTCCTTGAGACGGCCGCGGTCGGGAACGGACACGCCCTGGCTGATTGCCCACGCCCGCACGTCGGACGTTTCAGGACCAGAGGCGGTCTTCTTCTTGGAGCCCGCGGCGACCTTCGGAGCCGGGCTATCACGGTAAACGCGGTTCACCCCAGCCTCTTCGAGGACTGCGTGAAGCCCTTCAAGGGCCTTCTCGTAGGCGTCGCTCGCCTTCTGGATCTGGGCAACAGTCTTCGGGTCTTCGACGTGGCCCTCGTACTCCTCGCCCTCGACCTCAAGCTGGACCAGCTGTACTACCTTCATGCGGGGCTCCCAACCGCCATGCTTCACAAACTTGCGGTCACGATAGCGCATCAGATCACCCTACGACTCACGCTTTCGGCAGACAGGTAGACGACCTCCCTGATACCCGAAGACCGGATGAGCTTCGCGCAGTCACGGCAAGGCGATCTCGTTATGTAGATCGTTGCGCCCTGGCAATCCGCCCAGTCGGCATAAAGCAGTGCGTTCGCTTCGGCATGAGTTTCAATACAGTCCTGGTATGAGGAGCCGGAGGCGGCGTCTGAGAGACAGCGCGGGCATTGTCCACGGCTGCACGACGGGCCTCCTGGATACGATCCGTTGTATCCCGTAGAGCGGATTCGCCGGTCAGGTCCGACCACCACAGCTCCGACGCGGCAGCGGCAACAATCACCTCGCGCAGCGACAGCCTCGGCGATTCCGAGGAAGTAGGTGTCCCAGTCCGGGCGGTCATCCATCAACTCGTTTCCTCGAAGAACACGATGAGGTCTGCCTGACTCTTGAGGCCGGTCAGGCGGCCGACCTCGCGACCGTCCTTCATGGCCAGAAGGGTCGGGACGCCGGTCACGTCCAGGACCCCGAAGAGGTCGTCGGGGGTGACGATGTCGGTCACGGTGACGTCGGCCGTGATGGATTCCTGGGCGATCAGGGGCTTCATTCGCTGGCAGGGGACGCAGGCCGGCGAGGAGAAGAGGAGGTATGAGGTCACTCCGCGGCCTCCTTCTCCTTGTAACCCCAGTGGGTCTTGGCCGCGTTGATCAGGTCGGTGAGAGTGACGTCGTTGTCGCCGCAGCAGGAGCAGCCGCCCTCGGCGATCGGGTCGTCGCGGTCCTTCATCCAGAGGACGATGCCGCCGTTCTCCATGCCTTCGACGGTGAAGTGGTCACTGTTCATTCGGCCACCTCCGTGACAGGGGTTCCGATCATGAGGAGCTGCCAGACGTCAGCGCCCATGACTTCGGCCAGGTCCTTCGGGACGCCCCAGTCCTTTGCTTCCTTGATGACGGTCCCGGCGATCCTCGCTGACTTGATAGCCGCGAGACCGGTGTTTTCGATGACTCGTTCATGGATCTCCTTACTGATTCCGCCGACGAGTTCGTCAAATGGGTCGTGTTCGTTACTCATTCATTCTCCTTGTGGATGGTGTTGCAGAGGTCGCAGTACTGGCCGGCGGCCATATAGCCGCATCCCCAGCTCTTTCCGTAGACCGATACATCGGTATCGATGAGGACGCCGTTCATCGTTTCCTTCATGATTTGGGCGGCCTTGGCCGTCGCCTTCACGGCATGCTCTTCCGGGAACTGGAAGATCACCTCGTCGTGAACCGGGAGGAGACAGTACGGTCCGTATCCGGCTTTCTGGAGGCGCAGGATTGCCCTCCCCGTCACGTCCCGGCTTGCGCTTTGCACCGCGTAGTTCAAGGCGGCGTACGGGCGCCGCTTGTCGACCAGGAGCCGGCGTCCCGTGTTGGTGGTGATGAAGCCGGTGCGGCGCGCTTCCTTCTGTAGTTCTTCGGAGTACTCGCGAACCCTGGGGAAGGCGTCGAAGAATCCGTCGATCGCGCGGCGTGCTGTCTCTTCGCTGACTCCGGCCTGGGTGGCCAGGGCCGCCCAGCCGCCGCCGTAGACGGTGAGGAACCCGGCCATCTTGCCGGTGGCCCGGTCGACGCCCGCCGAGTCCGCAGTGATTTGGTGAAGGTCGGCCCCTTCCCTGAACGCCCGCTTCATGGCCTTGTCTCCCGACAGGGCCGCCAGTACACGGAGTTCCTGGGCTTTGTAGTCGACCGCGCAGACGAGGTGCCCTGGGTCAGCAACGAATCCGCGGCGGACCAGTGAATCCTTCGACGGGAATGTCTGGGCCGGTATCGCCCCGGAAATCGACATACGGGCTGTCCGGGCACCGGTCGAATTTATCGAGGCATGCAACCGATCTTCACTGTCGCGGTTGGCCAAGGCATTGTCGAACCAGGTCGATTTTGCCTTGGCGGCCCTCTTGCCCTGGTAGATGGCCTCACACAGTGGGTCGCCGAGATGGGCCTTGAGGAGCTGGTCATCGACCTTGGGCTGTCCGGTGGGGGTCTTGCCGGTGGGCCGGATTCCCCGGCTGATGATCGCCTCCCCCACCTGCTTGGGAGAGTTGATGTTCTCCAGTCCGAGCCTGGCGGCCACTTCCTTGAAGTGGACCTCGGTGCGGGCCAGTTCATTGGCGCGGGCCTCGATGTACGGGACGTCGGCCTTGATGCCTGTGCGGACCATGTAGGCGCATGCGGCGGCGAGCTGGTGTTCGTAGTCGAGGAGCTTTCGTGCAGAGGCCGGTATGAGGGGCTTGAGCTTGCGGGCCAGCCGGAACGCCAGGATGGGGTCCATGCCGGCGTAGAGGTTGAAGCCTTCATGTTCCAGCGGAACGATCGGCCACACCTCGGCCTTCTTGACCCTCAACTCCTTGGCGATGCCGGTCATGCTGCTCTTCACTTCATCGGCCACGTCTGCGGAGAGGTAGTGGCGGGTGAGTTCTTCGAGCGAGTGACCGACGCCGCCGTCTTTCCGGCCCCGGCTGTCTACGAGGTGGGCCACTATCCGGCTGTCGAGAAGCCGCGGAAAGACGGATTCGGCCTTGACTCCCCAGACCCGGTCCATGCAGAGGATGTCGTAGGTGCCGTTCTGCATGACGAGCTTCTGTACCCATCCCACAGCCTTGATGGCGTCGTCCTGAAAGAGGCCGCCCTTCTCCACGGGGAGGACGTAGCTCTCGTGAGCGTTTCCGAACTGTGCGAGCCTGATTCGGAATCCGTCTTCCCACCAGGAGAGGCCATCGGTCTCGGTATCGAATCCGAGTGCGCGCCGATTGGTAACGATGAACTGGCGGAAATCGAGGAGGTCTTCTTCGGTCTCGACCACATTGATTCGGATGCTGTCGCCGTTGAGGCTGTAGTCGATGACCTTCACACAGATCTCCCAGTGTCACATTCCAACTTTGAGCGCTTAAAGAGGCGGCTCCTTACCTCGGCGTCGATCCCGCTCGGCCACGAGGGCGTCATACCGAGCTTCGAGGCTGGTGTACTCGCGTACGGCGACGTCGAGTTCCCGTTCCAGCTCGTCTGCGTAGAGGTTGAGCCGGTTGGCAATCTGCTGGTGCTTCATCGCGGCACGCTGACTCAGCGCCAGCTCCGCTTGCACCTGTCGCAGCGCGGCAGCCTTTGTCCCGAACATCAGTAGGTGCCCTCCAGGACCGGCGGGAACTCGGACTCCTCGGTGATGGGGCCCACCCGCCGTTCAACGGTCATGTTGTTGTGGACGTAGACGTGAAGAGGGACCTCGTCCCAGCTCTCAAAGAACACCGGCAGCTCGCAGAGCAGTCTGGATCTCGTCAAGGTGGGCCTGGGCGTCCGCGGCACCGGCCCACCGCTTGTCGCGCTGGGCTCGCTCGGCGACGCCTTCGAGGGCGCGCTTGCGGTCCGAGAGGTGCTTGACGAGCTGCACGTAGCGGTGGCCGGCCCCCTCAGTCTTGCGGGCCCGCTCGGTCTCGTAGCGGCCTCGCCAGTCGGCGGAGACCCGCTTCTCCTCGTCGTAGCGCTGGGTCCAGTACTTCCGGGCGTCGGTCAGTTCCTTCACCTTGGCCTCGGCCTGGGCCAGCTGGTCTCGCAGGGAGGTAATCAGTGCCGTGTTCTCCTCCGTGACCTCGATCGTCACCCTGTTGAGGGGGACGTTCAGCAGGTCCATCTGAGAGTTCTCGCGCTCGTAGGTAGCGCTCCACATGGTCATTCGTTGGCTCCAGGTATCTCGCAGGCCGCGCAGGCCGCGGGTTCTTCGGGGGTTTCGTCGGCTGGGTAGTCCAGGACGAAGGACATTCCGCAGGGGCACTGGTAGAAGGCCAGGAGGCTTACCAGCTCTGCCATCAGGGGAGGCGGGTGACGCAGCGGGCCGGGGTGTCTCCGGCCTTCGCGTACGTCCACAGGCCGCAGGGGCCCTTGGTCCAGATCAGGAATGAACCAACTGCGGCCACGGCCAGGAGGAGCGCGGCCAGGGCGTTGCCGAGCTTCACGGCGCCACCCGGCCGTGCTGTACGAAGGTCTCGTGGGTCATCGGCATGTGGGCCTTGAAGTGCTCTTCCATCCGGTCCGCGACCGTCTCAATCTCGGCCTGGGGAAAGCTCGGGTACACGGCGTGGTCGCTCTTGGTGCGGAGCGAGAGGAAGTGCATGAGGCTCCGCGGATTGCAGGTGACATAGAAGGTCGAGAAGGTTCCGACCGGAAGGACGCTGCGGGCGATCTCGCGGGCGACTCCTTCGCCCAGCATGGCCTGGTACTGGGTCCACGCCTCGGTGTAGGCCATCCGCAGGGACTCCCCCACAACGAGGGCCTGGCGGAAGGTGCCGGGCTTGTAGTCGTACGCGCCGGCCTTGCCGACCTGGACCAGGGCCCGGTCCCCTGAGGGGACGTAGAAGACGGGCTCCAGCTCGCGATATCGCCCGGACTCCTCGTTGTAGCTCATGCCGGCCCGATGCCTCATGAACTCGCGGACGACGAAGATGGGGGCGGATATCCGGAAGGTGAAAGTGCCGTGCTCGAAGGGGCTGCCATGCCGGTCCCGCATCAGAAAGTTGATCAGGCCCGCATCCTTCTCGCGGGTGGCGGGCTGGACCTTGCCCCCGGTGGTGGAGACTCGGGCGGCTGTGCACACCATCTCGTCGGTGGCGAGCTGCTGCACGAGCTCTACGTCCATGGCGCTCTCGAACTGGATCACGGGGCCTCCTCGTAGTCCGGGGCGCACCCGTAGCAGGCCAGTTCCTCCACGCCGTCGATGTCCACCGATGCCAGGTCTTCCGGCGGGTAGGTTGCGGCGCACACGTAGCACTGTTCGTGCTCGGTGTCGTAGCGCATTTGCTCTCCTCGGATACGGGGGCCGGGCCGGTTGCCCGGCCCCCGGTTCTCACATTCCAACCTTGATGGCGGCTACTTCTGGACGTACTTGCCGGTCTTCTTGTCCAGGAAGGCCGGGGGGCACTGGTCGGACTTCTCGCGCTCGGTGCAGAACATCGCCTCCCAGTCGCCCTTCGCGAAGTGCTTGCGCCCGTGGGCGCAGGTGTCGCCGACGACCGCGTTGCCGCCCTCCTGCTGGACTCGGCCGCCGGAGAAGACGTTCTTGCCTGCGGCCTTGGCCGCGACGCTCTTGTCCTTGGTGTTCAGCTCGGTGTTGAAGGACTGGATCTTGGCCATCTTGCGGAGCATCGATGCGATGGCCGGCCCCTCCTCCTCCAGGAGGTTGTCCATGTCGGTGACGGTCGGGGCCCGCAGCACGGCGAGGGAGGCGTCGTAGCCGAGGCCGCCCTTGAAGGAGACGGTGACGCCCTCGGGCGCGGCGGTCGGGGCGGGGGCGGCAGTGGTCACAGGCGACTCCGTGTTGGTCTCGTTCGTGGTGGTGTTGTCGGTGGGTTCATCCCAGGGGGAACCGCTTCCGAAGGGGTTTTCACTCATGTCTTCATCCTCGCATTTCTTGTGTCACATTCCAACTTAATGGTGCGTGATCTAACTCTCAGATAGGGCAGGCGCCGGAGGCGCAGACCTCGTCGTATCCGGTATCCGCGACGACTTCTCCGATTTCGAACATGCGCTTCTCGTACTCCTCCTTGGAGATCCGCTCGTACGGGGACTGCGGGCGGCTCATCTCCGGGAAGATGGTGGTCCCCTTGAGGACCGGCAGGAAGCCTCGCAGCGTCTCGTACACGTCCGTGACGGTGTAGGTCTCTGGGTTCACCGAGGCCGTGTAGGACACGGCCTGGTCGGCCCAAAGCTCCTGGTACATCCGCTGTACCGAGAGCATCTGGTCCAGGGTCAGCTCCCCCGAGTGCTCGAAGGCGTCCGCGCACTCGGGATAGTCGGGCAGGAGCGGATCGACGGTCGGGATCTCGACCACGACCGTGTTGGCCGAGTACACGCACGGTTCGGTGCGGTAGCCCTTCCTCTCGTATGCCTCGATCTGGGCCTTCTCCGTTGGCTCGATGGACGAGAAGCGAATCCGGCGCAGGAAGAAGTCCGCGAAGGGTGGGTGGATGCCTTCACCCGAAGCGCTGGCCAGCTTGGATGTGGTCCCGGTTGGCGCGATTACCCTCTTCTTGATGGGTACGGGGATGCGCAGTTCGTTGGCGTATTCCGCGGCGGCCCGGTCCACGGTGTTCGCGAAATGCGCCAGGTCGAATCGGATGCTGGGGTTGTAGGGGGCGCGGCTGTATTTGACGCCCAGCTTGAAGAGGTAGTCGGCGAACCCGAGGTGGCCGACACCGATCCGTCGGTACTTCTGGATGGCCTGGGCGGACTTGGGGTCCGCCACTTCGGCGAAGGTCGCTCGGATCAGGTAGCGGGTGGCAAGCCGGTGGGCGTCTTCAAGATCGGTGAAGTCAGCTTCCCCCTCATGAACGAACTTACCGAGGTTGACCGATCCGAGGTTGCACGGCTCCCACGGGTTCAAGGTCGCCTCTCCACAGGGGTTGGTGGTGTAGGTCCCATCCACCTCACCCTCGGCAGTCAGCGTCGAGTTCCAGAACCCAGGCTCCCCGTTCCCAAGGGCACCCTCGGCAATCGCCTTCATGATCTTCTGGGCACGAGGGTTCTTCTCGTCCAGGGCCTTCATGAAGGTCGCGTCGATCTCGACGGAGACGTTCGTCGTCCACATCGCCGCGGTGTCCGAAGACTTGCACGTCAAGAACTCCTCGATCAGGGAGTCGTCCCAGTGCATGATGCTCATGCGGGCCGACCTGCGAACTCCGCCCGCGACGATGGCCATCGCGATCTGATGGTCTATCGACATCGCGTCCATGCCGTTGAGCGGCCAACCGGCAGCCTCCGAGAGGATCTGGCCGACCTCGATCATCATCCGTGCAAACGGTTCGGGACCCGAGGCCGTCCCGCCGAAGCTGCGCAGCGGAGCTCCCTTCCCTCGAATACGGCTGACGTCGAAGACGCGATTGTGGTGCTTCATCGTCGGCTCGTGGGCTGAGCGAATCAGGTCGCCGAGTGCCCAGGCCCAGCCCTCCCGCGAGTCCTCCACGGAGTAGGCCCCAGCCCATGCGTAGTCGTACTCGGCGCTGATGAGCCCGGCCTTGCTCAGATCCTCGTAGTCGGGGTGCGCGGGGTCGCACACGATGTGCGTGGTCACGCAGTTCTCGACGGTGGGGGCACGGTCGAGGTACCGGCTGCTGTAGTTGCTGCCAACACCCCCACCCTCGGCCAGGCGCAACAGAGTGAACGTGTAGTGCTCGGCCGGGTCCTCGGACCATCCGGCGGCCCAGCAGTTGTTCAACGCGAAATTGTTCACGCCACTGCTCTTCAGGTGCCGGCCCGCAGGCAGGAACTTGAAGTTCTGGATCAGGTCGATGAGGGCCTGGCGCTCGCCGGCCTCGATGTATCGCGGCTCGACCAGGCTCAGGTTTCCGTCTACGACACGGGTGACGGTCTCGGGCCAGGTTTCCTGTGACCCATCGGGCTTCTTGCGGGAGTAGGTGCGAAGGAAGACGGTTTCGGCGGTTTCGGTCTGGAACAAGCGATATCCCTTAGCGGTTGGCCGCGAGAGCGGCGGTCAGCATTTCGATGACCTTGGGAAGGTCTTGGCGGTCGATGTTGAACTCCGCGCTTTCCGTTGCGTTATGGAGTCCGAGGTAGACGGGAGAGATGGTGCCTGAGTCGTAGATCACGTCGCAGACGGTGTCGTGTCGGCCGTAGTTGTGTCGGGTCTCGATCACTTCTGGATCTTTCGTCGGAGGGAGCGGTTCATCTCGTAGGAGAGGGCGATGACCGCCCGCTGGCAGGCTTTCTGGTCCGCGTCAGAGGCGAGGGGGATGCCGAGGACGTAGCGGCTGTGGAGGAGTCGCTGATACCGCTCGTTGATCCGCCTCATGGCGTCCTCGGCGTCGAGGCGGGCCGTGTGCAGGTTCTCGCTCACGGTGCAGTGGTTGAGGTCGTCCTTCTTCCCGATGAGTCCGCTGAACTCCTCGGCGGTGTAGATCATCGTGAGGAGGGCGGTCTTGGCCTCGTCGGCGGTGTAGAAGTACTCGCCGTCCACCAAGTCGCGGTAGAGCCGCTCCTTGGCGGCGTACCGCTTCCCGGCCGTCCAGAAGATTCGCTTGAGGAGGGCTTGGTCATCGACGGCCAGGGCGACGTTCTTCCGTTCCCGGATGGCATGTTCCAGGATGGCCTGCTTCACGTCGTCGGCCTCAACGATGTGCCAGCGTTCCGCGATGGAGTAGGCGACCCTTCCGGCGAGGTCTGCCAGGTAGGCCCAGTCGAGTTCGGAGTTCTCTGTCACGCGGCGGCCTTCCTGGCGAACTGCCCGTTCTCTCCGCGGTGCAGGGCTCCGTAGCGCTGGCCCTCGACCGTGAAGGACCCGTCACTGGCCATGGGGACCAGGACCGGTGTCACGTCGCCGTACTTGCCGATGTAGAGCACGGTGAAGCCGGCCTGCCAATTCGTCGCCCCGCGCTTCAAGTAGGTCGCCTTGTTGATGTCCATGAAGTGACCCACCTCGACGCCGGTGAGCGTCTGGAGGTTGCCCTTGTAGCCGCGGCTTTCGTTGATGAGCCCGAGCTTGTGTACGTGGCCCATCACCACCGACTTGCCCATGGCCCGAGCTGCTGCCATGGCGGCGCCTCCGGCATACCTGCTGGACGAGAACCCGAGGTGCCCGTGTGTCGCTGTCCAGCCGTCTGTGAAGTCGTAGAAGTCGCCGAGGTCGGTGATGTCGAGGTCGTCGTAGCCGAGCAGTTGCGGCTCATCGAAGGCGCCTGTCTTGGCGAGGGCCGGCGCGTACTTCCGGAGGTAGTCACGGGGTCGGTCCCCGTGGTTCGAGCGGAGGATACCGAACCGGCCGTCGAAGACCTCTCGCACGGGGGCGAGCACCTTCCGCTTGGTGTAGGCAGCCTGGTCGTAGACGTCGTCCTCGAACTCTCCGCGGCTTCCCTTGTTCCAGCGGGAGGGGGCGGTGAAGTCGCAGGTGTCACCTATGCCGAGAACCTCGTCTGGTTCGAAGTCCTTGACGAAGCTGGTCCAGTTCCGGACCATGCGGGGGTCTTCGAGGGGAGCCTGCACGTCAGGCAGGACAACGATTCGCTTCACGCAGTCACCGTCACTTTCCAAAATGATTTCTCTATTCGCCTGAACTGTGAGACAGGCGGATCGGTCAGATAGGAATTTATCGCCGGATGCAATTGCAGGGATTCCGGCAAACGCTCATACCCTGGCAACAGCTGCAAATTGCAAGGCGCACACAAGAGCCCCCGAACGCATTCGCCGCAGGTTCGACTAACTTCCCCACAACAATCGTGATTGTGATCAATATGGAACACTCCCCTCCCTCTAGACTCTCCACTCCCACAAATCCCACATCCGCCGCCCTGAAATGACAGAAGCTGCTGGAATTGACTCTTGGTGATACCGAATCGCCGCTCTTTCGCCTTCCAGCCGATGCATTCCCTGCATCGCGAAGAGTGCCCCCTACCCTTCCCCTGCGACCCAAAGTTGCCCATGGGCAGGTACGCCTGACATCCAGCACACCAACTGTCGTCACCCCGGACCCTCCCGCCATTTGCGACCCTCGGCCGCAGGGGACCCAACTCCAAGCCGCGCTTCAATTGCTTGAGGTGACTAGAACAATATCCGCGCCCATGTGGTTCGTTGAGACAGGTCTCAACAACACAAATCCTCACTTCTGCCCCACGCACTCGATGTACTTGTTGGCATACCAGGTCAGTTTCTTCAGGTCCTGAATTCCGCCGTCCTGGTGCTTGTACTGGCAGCGCATCAGGTACTTGATCTGGTTGCCGAGGAGGTAGCCAAGGAAGGCTTCATGGGTCATCGACGCCTGGATAATGTCGATGACTTCGTACGCGCCTTGCGTGTAGTGAGATGGACTACTCACCGGATCGGTGTCACATTCCAACTTCTTATCGGCGAAAAAGACGCTCACGACAGGCCGCATTTCTCTCGAAGGGCCTGAGGTCCGAATTCCTTGACGAATCGACACACGTCGTACTTCTGGTCGAAGTAGATCGGGACGAGGTTGGGAAGGCGTTCGGCCAGCTTGGCTATGAACTGCTCGCCCGGCCCGTCTCCGTCTGTGAATCCGAAGACCCTCTCGTATCCGAGGAAGGCGGGGTCGAAGTGGTCCCGCCACGAGGAAACTCCGGACGAACCGGCACAAGGAATCTCCGCGATCTCTGACGCCATCCCGTCGAACTCGCCCTCACTGATGCCGATGTACGGTGACGGCCGGATGAGGGCCTGCGTGTTGTAGAGCATGGGCTTGGAACCGGGGAGGCTCTGGTACTTCCCGTGACCCTCATGGTCTTCGTCGTCCCGCCAGGAGCCGTCAGGGTTCTTGGTGCACCGCTCAGCGATGCACCGGAAGCGGATGGTTGCTACCGCGTGCTCCCCGCCCGCAGGGCGGAGGTAGGGAATCGCGAGCCGGCCGCCCTGCTTCTCATGCCCCGTAGCGGGGTGTTCGACGTAGCCGAGGCCCATCCGAGTCGCGATGCTGTCCAAACCTCGGCGCCTGATGTACTCCGCGGCCGGACTGTCGGGGAAGCTCAGGCTGTAGCTCTGGGCTATGTCCACCATCGAAGTGGATGGCGGCGAACTCTTGAGCAGCACGGAACCCGATACCTTCCTTCCTCATGATCACGTCGTAGCCGTCTTCGCTGGTGTCGCAGACAAAGCACGACCAACGGCTCTTGAATGAACTAACTGACGCACTGGGGTTGCTCTCGGAGTGCTCGGGACAGTGGATCTTCTCCCAACCACCCTTCCCCTTTACGTCCACCTCGGGGTAGTAGTGCCGGAAAACCTGGACGATGTCCGGCTTCGCCATCTCACATCCCAACCTTGAGAGCCGACTCAAGACGGAGCTGAGCCATGATGTCCACTTCTGCGCGGACGATCTCGGCCAGGGCGGGAATCCCCATCTCCTGCCGCATGGCATCTCGACGGCCCTTGTAGATGGCCACGGCACGCTCATGAAGGCCGAGCTGGGCTTCGGCCTCCAGGAGCCGGAGGAGCTTCGTCAGGTTGGTCTTGCGAGTGAAGGTGACGTAGAGCGTGCCGCCGTCGAAGCTGATCATTTTCCGTCTTCCTTGTGGTATCGCTTGCCGATGATTTGGATGGCCGGCGGGCTGTCGAGGTAGTCAGCCGCATTGCGGAGGATCGTCGGGTTGTCCCGAGCGCCCTTCGCCAGAAGGTAGTTGTTGCAGCGGCGGCAGAGGAGTCCGCGGCAGAGGCCGGTCTTGTGGTCGTGATCGACGCTTAGACGCTGATGTCGGGACTGCCGACAGATGGCACACTTTCCGCCCTGCTCCTGAAACAAGGTCGAGTACTCGCCCGGACCAAGTCCGTACGTCGCCTGCACTCTTACTTCGTGAGAACTCGCGCTCCGAGCGCGCTTCCTGCACGATGCACAGACCTTGCCACGCGTGGACGTGTAGAACTTCTCGGCCCTGTTCCGCTCGCACTTCACGCACGCCCGGAAGCCCTTCCTCGGAGGATTCATCCCCCCGCCCTTCTTCCTCAAGTGTGTCACATTCCAACTCGACGCCCAAATAGAAAGCCTGTGAGCTAGAACTCATCGTTCAGGTCGCAGATTTGGAGGTTCGACGTGTTGACCTCGAACGAGGCGTACGTCTCCCCGCTCGGATCGGTGAACCCCTCACGATTCTTCACGGGGCTGATGTGCAGGGTGCGGCCGTTCATACCGTCCACTTCCGCATGGATGGTGAGCACCACCGATGGCACGCGCCCGATCTTGCCCTTCACACCGTCCAGCGGGATCGGCTTGATACCGGAGCTGTACTCGCCCACGACATGATGCATGGCCATCACATGAGAGTGGGTCTCCCTGGCCATCTCGTTGAAGTAGTCGCAGAGTCCTTCAAGGCCGAAGGTATATTCCTCGGCGTTCGAACTGCCGCCGCCGTCCACGTTGGTGATGTTGTCAACAATCACCAGGTGTGGATAGATGCCGAATACCTCCCGGTAGCACTCAAGGTGGGTCTCGATCTCCTTGGGTGTCGGCCGGGCCTGGTAGTTGAAGCGAAGCCACCACCGTTTCGCCAGGGCAGCTTCATACTCGGCGAAGGAACCGTCGTTGGCGACCAGCTTCTTCTTGATGTCCCGCGCGTTGTCGCCGGTGATCATCGCCGTCGCTCGTGACAGCTGCGTGGCGGCCGTACTGTCCGCGCTGAAATAGAGCGTGGGAACGTTGGACCAGACCGCCAGCCACAGGGCGGCGAGAGACTTACCGGTACCACCTCCGGCGCAGACGACGGAGAAGTCTCCGCGACGGAACTCCACTTCGAGCTTCGAGAGTCCGGTGAAGGGGTTCTTGAGGGGTTCGCCTGCCGCACCGCGGACGAGGATGGATTGATTCAAGCTGAACAATTCAGCACCTCCATAGTGTCACATTCCAACTTCAGCGCCGAGAAAAAGCGCAGGCGTATGCCACGTCGCAGAACCGGCAGCCGAATCCAGGCTTGGGCGGGAAGTCGCCAGCCTTCACGCCCTGATCCATCCGTACGATGCGCTCGGTAATCTCGTCCTCGTCGGCGTCGGCCAGCTTGACGGGCCGGGACACCTTTCCCGTCTTGGCGAGGTACCAGTCCCCGTTCGTGACGGGAGCCTCTTCGGGGTACAACTGGTTCACCGCGAGGCCGTAGACCCAGAGCTGGAACTTCGACTTGGTGGAGCCGGTCTTGAGGTCCCGGACGCGACGACTCATGTCCATGTTCAGGAGGACCTGATCGATGAAGCCGCGGACCTTCACCCCTCCGAACTCGGCCATGAAGTAGAGCTCGATGGCCGGCGTGCCGTCAGCCACCTGCCAGACGCCGTCCCGCTTGCGTTTCTTCGGGTGCCACAGCGCAGGCGCGTTCTCCTGGACGTACTCCACGTACTCACGTGTCTGGCGTGAGCCCGCCTCGTACCGCTCCTCCAGGTCGTCAGCGGCGGTGCCCTTGTTGGCCCTCATCCACTGCCCGATGTCGTTGAGCTTGCCCATGTCCCGGTTGATGCCGTCGCAGTACTCGTCCTGAAAGACCCGTACCACGTCGTCTGCGGCCATCTCACGCCCGGACTTCTCGAACTTCTCAGCAGCAGTGTGGAAGGAGGTGCCGTGGGTGCTCCAAGCCGCAGGCCGGGGCTCCACCTTCTCCGCCCGCTTGAGCCAGCCCTTGTAAGGGCATTCTTCATACTCGGTGATCTGACTGACCGAGCGGGGCATGCCCGCCCAGCGCTCGTAGTTGGCCTCAACGGTCACGTGGTCTCCTCCTGAAAGATTCCGAACTGAATGAACGACGTAGACCCCTTCATCCTGGGGTGGGGCCATTCGCAGATGTCGCTGTAGACGATGACGCAATCCTGCACGGGCTGCCCTGCCCTCTCTGCAAGAAGGGCGAGCTGCTGCTGTTCGGCAGCTCCCATGTTGTTTCCGAGGGTCACCGTGGTGATCTTTCCGTAGCCGACCGCAGTGGTCGTCACAATTCCGGACGCGGTGGTTTCCGCGGGCGGCTCCGACCACTGCTCGCACTGCGCGAAGGCAGTGACGATTTCAGCAGCCCGAACATGGACCTTCACACCTTCGAAGGTTTCGAACACCATGCTCCTCTTTCGCTTCCGACGGCACCGGCCGCCGCGCCTTGAACCATACAGGCGCAGGTCAGCCGAGTGTCACACTCCAACTGTGTTGACGGTCACAAATCGCACACCATCGCGTAACGACGCGCCCGATCCGGCAGTGTGACGATCCCCACGGCAGCACAAACGCATATCTCTCCCCCTGGGGGCATGCACCCCCGTAGCGGGCCGGCCTTCGGAACGGCCAGGGCCTCACCCCGACGCCAACTCCCCAAGTACCGAGCGGAGTCGGCCGCACGGCGCCGGGGCGCTTCCATGATTCTTACCTATGCCGAACCGGAACGACGTTTCCGGAAGTCGCGCTCCGCAAGTTACCTGCGTTACATCTTCGGTTGAGCGCACAACCATCCAGCCCCCTCGATCGTCTTCGCAAAAACGCCTTCTGCGCAACGGCCTCGATCTGTCTTCCGCACGGCCAAAATCCCGAGCTGACTGTCAGTGGGCTCCGGTAGGGTCCTCGGTAAAGAGACGCTAAAACGACTCCCGGGAGATAAAGCAAATGCAGGCTGGTTTGGCAGGGAACTCTCACACCGACTCTGAATTCGGTGACGAGAATTCTGGTCTGCCTCGGTTCTTGCGCGCATGGCGGGCGGCAGCAGGTCAGAAGATGGGCCTCCACAAGCCCATGCCGCAGGCCCTTGTAGCCCAACGCTGCAAGATGAGCGACCGGTGGTACAGGGACATGGAGAAGGGCTACATGCCCCGGCCCGACCGCGAGGCCATGGAGCGCTTGGCCGACGCCTTGCTCCTGGAGCCCGACCAGCGACTGACGCTCTTCCTCTACACCGTTGGCTGCACCCCGCCCGCAGGCGTGACGGCCATCCACGACTCTCCGGAGCACAGGGCCATACAGCTAGTTCTGGACCAGCAGGACCCCCGGCCGGCCTACGTCTCCGACGCCGACTGGAACGTCATCGCGTACAACCGGCCCATGGGCGAATGGTTCCCGTGGGTACGGGAAGAGGGCGCGAACCTGATGCACTGGGGGCTGATCAACCCCGAGTCCCGCGACCAGCTCGTGAGCTGGGAAAGCCATGCCCGCGTGTACCTGAGCATGATCCGTCTGGAACTCGCTCGGGGCCGCAGTACCAGCGTCCTGCCCCAGATCCTTGAGCAGGCCCTTGAGGACCCGCTGATCCGTGACTACTGGGCCGAGGACACGACCGTGGTCGCCAACCGGGACGGTCATCACTTCCGGCTTCGCATACCGCGGTTCAATGGGGAGATCGACCTCATCTCCCAGGTCTTCATCCCTGCGCGCTTCGAGAACCTGCGCCTGGTCCTGCTCACCTGGCCCCACGAGGCGGAGAGCCCCACCGGCTTCATGGTTCCGCCCGTCATCGGCTGAACCTCACCCACACACAAGCGAGCCCTTCAAGATGAACGCATTCACCTTCCAGTGCCAGATTCGCTGGTCCGACATGGACGCGAACGGCCACGTGAACAATTCGGTGTACTCCCGGTACCTCGAAGAGACCCGCATGAACATGTTCGCGGACCTCGTACCCGAGGACCCGGACGAACGTCTGGCAGCCAACTTCGTCGTCTCGGAGCAGTCGATAAAGTTCGTCCGACCGCTCGTCTACAGCACTGCCCCCGTCACCATCACCGCGCGGGTAACGGGAATGAAAGCCGTGTCCTTCTCGCTTGACTGCGAGATTCACGATGCCGAGACCACCTACATCAAGGCCAGCACGCTCATGGTTGCCTTCGACTCGAAGGCGGGCCGGGTCCGCCGGATGTCGGACACCGAGCGGCACTCCCTTGAACGGTTCATGAACTAACTAACCCGCGCCGCCATATGGCAGGCAGACAGCCCACGGGCCCCCGGTGTGTACCCGGGGGCCCGTGGCCGTGTCCGAAGGCCGGCTCGCGGCCACGTCTCACTCGTCTGCGAGGGTGATCGCGTTGAGGTAATCGCCCTCGGGAAGCTCGCGGTCCCTGGGCCACCGCACGATCAACGCACCATCCGCGTCCGTCCTCGGCTCCAGGCCGAATCCCCCTGCGGTCTCGCGGTCGTACGTGACGATCAGGTTCTTATCCCTGATCTTCTTCTCGAAGCGGGCCGCTGCCAACAGGTGTGTCTCGTTGAGCTGGTCATCACCCAGCGCCGCCCGCAGATAGGCCCGCAACTGCTTCGCCAAGTAGGTGTTGTGGTGCGAACCCTTCTCCTTGGTCGTCAGCACGTCCCACGGGATCAGCTCCGTGATGACCGTCTTGGAGACCTGCCGCCGGTAGTACCCGCCCAAGGTGAGTGCCTTGTTCACGGCCTGGCCGGAGACCTCGTAGCGCTTCCCGATCTGCTCGTCGGTCAAGCCCTGCTGCGAGAGACGGATCAAGGTGTTGAGATCCGGCAGACGCTTCTCCACGGGCCCCCTCCTTCCATGTGACGTGCACCGAACGCGCTTACATGATCGAAGGTAGCACTGCGATCGACTCGCGAAGCGCCAGGAAGTTGCATCACACTCCAACCTGAGAGGCATGTCACATCCCAACTCGAATGTTCGTTCGATCGATCGTTCGGCAGCGTGTGCCTCGTGTCACATCCCCACTTGGCGGTGTCCGCTTGCCATCCCCCGGACACCGACATAGTTAGTGAGAAGAAGAAAGAAGAGTCAGTAAAAGCTGATCCATTCTCCCTAAGAAGCATCCTCTCTGACTTACAAGAGTCAGAGAGAGATTCCTTCCTGTTAGATCTCCTGTCGAGTATTCCAGTAGAGGTCCAGGAAGGCATTGGCCCCGGAGCCAGAACAGAAACCTCCGGGGCCTCTCATTCAACCGACTGAGAGTGATCGTCTTGAGTCGGCCAAGGCAAGGTAGCTCCTTGCTGGCGTGGTGGTGTACGGCTGCACTCCGACAATAGGGGCTTTGAAAGCCCCGACGATAGGAAGACCGGGTTCAACTCCCGGCCAGCGCACGAGCGGTACGGAGTTCTGACAGGGAAACCCGGCGTTGTCAGGCCCTCGCAAGGGAGCGGCCCCGAAAGGGGCAGCGGTTCGAATCCGCCCTACCGCCTTACAAGTTCACAGAGGAGGACTGATGCCGAGAGCCAAACAGATTTGCCTCGTGAGCGGGTGTACCTCTGTGACCATTCGTTCCGGCCGGTGTGAGGAGCATGCTCCCGCGGCCCGAAAGGGCTGGGACCGGCCTTCTGCCCGGAACCAGACCCGCCCAGGTGACTGGTCGTCCCGAAGGGCGAAGGTGCTGACCCGTGACCGGTTCACCTGCCAGAAGTGCGGGACGCGCGAAAACCTCCAGGTCGATCACCTCATCCCCGTCTCTCGGGGCGGGAGTTGGGATCTTGACAACCTCTGGACGCTATGTGGCCGTTGCCACGCGCTCAAGACCTACTACCAAGACCGAGGCTGAGCCCCGGTTAGTTCATGCATGGAGCCGTGATGTGATGACCGACCCCGAACCGTGGGATGCCTGGGCCGACGAACGCGACCAGGAGTACGCCCCGTACCGAGGGCGTCAGCCCTCGAAGGCCGCGGTGAAGCGGCGGTGGCACCAGGACGCGAGGACCGAGCTGCACGAGCTCGGCGAGCTGTACGGGGTCTCTCCTGACGTGGCGAACGGAGCGATCTGATGCCTGCTCGGCGCGGGCCTGCCCCGAATCCCAACTCCGCTCGAAGGAACACGGACCATGCCCTGGGCGAGCGCAAGCTGTCCGGCCAGATCGGTGCCGGCCGTGAACTCCCCAAGGCCCTCGGCATCACCACCTCCGGAGCCAAGCGCTTCTGGAAGACGTGGGCCTCGGCTCCTCAGACCGAGGACTGGATGGATACCGACTGGACCGAGCTGGAGATCGTCACGAAGCTCGTGGATGCCTTCTACCTCGGAGACATGAAGCTCGCCGGTGAGATTCGCCAGCGCGTGGGCAAGTGGGGCGCCACCACCGAGGACCGGGCCAGACTCCGGATGTCCTTCGACAAGCAGGCCCAGGGCGAGGCCGCGGGACCGCCCCAGACCACTTCGCACGCAGACATGGATGCGGAGCTGTTCAAGCTTCTCAGCGAGGGTTGAGCACAGTTCTCCCCTGATCCCGAGGGGAGTTCAGATGCAGACCGGAAACCTTCCCAAGGGTGTGCCGGCCCCTCACGAAACCCTCGGCTACGGCATCATCCGCTGGGCCCAGACCTACATCGTGCAGCCTGACGGAGACAGCGCGGGCGAGAGCTGGAAGTTCACGAACGAGCAGCTTCGCTTTGTTCTTTGGTTCTACGCGATCAACTCGGATGGGACCTGGAAGTACTCGGCCGGCACCCTGCGTCGGGCAAAGGGGTGGGGGAAAACGCCCCTGCTCGCGGCGTTGGCGATCGTAGAGTTCATCGGTCCCTGTCGGTTCAGTCACTTTGATGAGCACGGCCTGCCTGTCGGTAAGCGTGTTCCCTTGCCTGTCGTACAGCTCGGCGCAACCGCGCTGGACCAGACACAGCAGACCCTCGACATGATCCGCGGGATGCTGTCCGAGTCTCCGGCCGAGAAGGAATACGGCCTGGAGATCTCGAAGTCGATGGTTCAGTTCAAGTCCGGCAAGCCGGGCTCGATCACGCCGAAGGCGACCAGCGGCCGAACAAACGAAGGTAACCGTCCAACTTTTATCGTGATGGACGAGGTCCATCACTGGGTGAGTTCCACAGGCGGCCCTGATTTCTATCAGGTGTTGAAGCGAAATGTCGAAAAAACCACGAAGGCTGGTAGCCGGTGGGTGACGACAACGAATGCATTCAACCCCAACGAAGACTCGGTAGCTCAGATCATCTTCGAATCCGACATGGTGGCCCAGGGTTATTGGCTCTACGACTGCCTTGAGGGCTCCCTAGAAGTAGAAGACATCCGGGACGAAGAGAAGGTGTCCGCAGCCCTTCGGGAAGCTTACGGGGATGCTCACTGGGCCGATATCGAGGGTCTGACGAAAACGATCCTCTACGACCGCACGACTCCCGACTCGACATACTTCCGCTTCTTCTTCAACCAGATCGCCGAGTCGAGTGATGGCTGGATGTCCAAGGCCGAGTGGGACGCCTGCGAAGCCGAAAACGACATCGAGGCCGGCGAACAGATAGCAATCGGTTTCGATGGAAGTGTCCGAGGCGACGGAACTGCTTTGGTAGGCGTCAGATTGCGCGATGCCAAACTGTTCGTCCTCGGCAAGTGGTTGCGCCCCGAGCACGCGAAAGATGACTGGGAAGTCGATGTCCTCTCGGTCGAAGCCGCCGTCAAACGGGCTTTCAAAACCTATCGCGTGGAATGGATGTACGCCGACCCTCCATGGTGGCAAGAGAATATCGGCCGCTGGGCGGTGGAGTGGGGCGACGATTACGTTTTTGAGTACTGGACCAATAAGCCTACTCGCATGGTTCAGGCCGTCGAGAGATTCCGTACCGCTGTCATGGTCGGTGACCTCTCCCATGTTGGCGATCCCGAAATGACTCGCCATGTCCTCAACGCCGTTGTTCGTGAAGTTCCTCAAGGTGACCTGATCGTCAAGGACTCACCTCGATCCAAACGCAAAATCGATATCGCGGTGGCCGCCGTACTTGCACTTGAAGCACGCGCGGACGCGATTGCGGATGGACGCCTCCAAATCAAAAGGAGGCGAGTAGTCGGTTTCTGAGCCCCGCTCGAAAGGGGCCCGGATGGTAGCTGCTCTTGATAAGTCGATAGGCCAGGAAGGCGTCATGTCGCCTCCGTCCACTCCACAGATGTGGATGGACTACCTGTCATCGAAGCTTTCCTCCCGCGCGGGTCGCTTCAAGCGATTTGGGGAATATTACGACGGCAAGCATCAGAAGATGCTCTTCTCTCAGTCGAAGTACAGGACTGAGTTCGCCCACGTCTTCGACCGCTGGAACGACAACTTCTGCGGCTTGATCATCGACAGCGTCAACGAGCGCATGTTCATCGACGGCTTCCGCCTGTCGAAGGAACCGGCGGAAGACGATCTGGCCCGCGAGATCTGGCAGCGAAACCGGATGGACTCGGAGTCCAACTCCGCCCACTTGGACGCCATGATCCAGGGAGCCGCGTACGCGGTCGTCTGGGGCGACGAGTCCGGCAAGGCCGTGATCTCCGTCGAGTCCGCTGAACACGTCGCGGTGCAGTACAAACCCGGCTCCCGTCACGAGATCGAGGCCGCGGCCAAGTTCTACGTCGATGACTGGGGCCGCCAGTTCTGCACTCTCTGGCTCGCGAACTCCGTCCACGTCGGCAACTGGAAGATCGGCGGCTACACCATCGACGGGCCGGCCAAGCCAAACCCCCTCGGTGTCGTACCTGTCGTTCCCATCCAGAACCGGACCCGTCTTGTCGGCGAACCCATGTCGGACCTGGCCACGGTCATACCGATTCAGGACGCGATCAACAAGACCGTATCGGACTCCCTTGTCGCATCCGAATACGCTGCCTGGCCTCAGCGCTACGTAACCGGCCTTGAGATTCAGGAAGACGAGAACGGCAACCCGATCGAGCCTTTCAAGGTCGCCGTGGACAAGCTCCTCCAGGCCGAGGACCCGGCCGCCAGCTTCGGCCAATTCGAAGCCGCGAATCTCTCGAACTACGTCGACCTCGTGGACATGCTGACCATGCACATGGCGAGTATCGCGAGGGTCCCGTTCCATTACATGCTCAAGGGCGGCCAGCCTCCGAGCGGCGACGCGATCACGTCGGCCGAAGCCGGTCTGGTATCGAAGACCCGAGAGCGGATGCTGCACTTCGGTGAAGCATGGGAGCGCACTATGAGGCTCGCCATAGCCGTGGAGAACGGCGGGAAGCTACGCGAGGAGTATGAGGCCGCGGAGGTCATCTGGCGCGATCCCGAAAATAGGACCGAGGCCCAGCACATTGACGCGCTTCTCAAGCTCCAGCAGCTCAACGTTCCAAAGCAGCAGCTCTGGCAGGACGCTGGATACACCCCTTCTCAGATCGCACGATTTGATCAGCTCCTGGAAGAAGAGGCCAAGACCGAAATGGAACGGGCCGACAAGTATCAGACCGATGCTCAGAAGCAGGAGCTTGCCATCGCCCAGCAGGGCGCCGACGACAAGTCGGCCGTCTCCGGCGCAAAGGCCAAGGCTCAAGCCATGAAGCCTGCGCAGGGGAACTCCGGCAATGCGAACCGTCAACGTTTCGAGAAGAAGTAGCAGAAACGTTCCCTCTACGGCCGCCGAAATGGTGGCCCTTCCCAATCCGAAATGGATGATCACATGAGCGACGACCAGACGACCACTGATACCGGCACCACGGTCAGCGTGCACGATGGTGCTGACGCTGCCGCGTTTCAGGCGGAGCTCGACAAGTGGAAGGCCCTGTCCCGCAAGAACGAGGACCGCTTCAAGCAGGCGTCCACAGAGCTTGAGGGATACCGCCAGTCCCACATGTCCGACACCGAGAAGGCCATCGAAGCGGCTCGGGCGGAGGCCCGAAACGCGGCCCTCTCCGAGGTGGGGACCAAGCTCATCAGCGCAGAGCTTCGTGCAGCCTCCTCAGCGGCCGGAGTGACACTTCCCGGCGCCGAGTATCTGAACCTTGACTCGTTTCTCGGCGAGGACGGAAACCCGGACTCGGTACGTATCGAGGCGTTCGTGTCGTCCCTTCCCAAGCCGAGCACCACGCAGCCTTACGCGCAGGATCTCGGCCTCGGTCGTCAGGGGAGCCCGGCCGCCGGCCAGCTCACTCGTGAGGACCTTTCCCGCATGTCTCCGAGGGAGATCAACGAGGCCCGTAAGGCGGGCAAGTGTGAAGCCCTCATGCGAGGCGAAATCTAGAGCAGGCCTCTTTTTTGCGCTCAAAGTTGGAGTGTGAGATTCGGGCGCCTGCCTTTTCTCTAAGGAATCTATATGGCTGGTAACGACTTCACTACTCAGGCAGCTTCGGGCCTTCTGACCGGCGGCCCTGCTGGGCAGGACCCGACACTCAAGGGTCACGGCGTCTTCGTTCCGGAGCTGTGGACTGCCCAGCTCCTCCAGGACCTTGAGGACAATCTGATCCTCGGTTCCGCGGAGATCACCAACCGGAACTATGAGGGCGAGTTCCGGCGTGAAGGTGACCGCATCCGCATCCCTCACTTCGTCGACACCGTTGAGGACAAGGGCCTGGTGAAGGCTTACGGCGAGATCGGCGACAAGGACCACGCGGCTCTTGAGTACATTCCGATGACCGTAGGCAAGGGTTCCTCGTTCCACATCGAGATTGACGCCCTTCACCAGCTCCAGACGAAGAGCGGCATCGACCTCATGTCGGAGCTGGTACGTCAGCGTGGCCGCCAGGCGGCCGTCTCCATCGACCGGATGCTGGCTCAGACCCTGACCGCGGCCGTCGTCGGCAAGGACCTGAACGGCGCGGAAGCCATGCCGGCCGACGCGTCCACCCTGCCCGCCCTTCACGGCAAGATCGACACGGTTACGCCGAACGCTCTGGAGTCCGAGGTCATCGGCGTCTATGACTACGTGGTGGCGATGCTGGAGAACCTGGACCTCAAGAACGCTCCCGACTCTCGGTACCTGTTCATCTCGCCGCGTCTGCGGTCGCTGCTTCTGCGTGACCCGAAGTTTGTCGACGCCAGCCACTTCGGTGGCGGCGCGGTCATGCCGTCCGGCGCCATCGGCACGATCCTCGGCATTCCCGTCCAGGTCTCGAACACCCTGGGCAAGGAGCGGCCGACCGAGGCCAAGTTCGTCAAGGGCCGCCGCCACGACGCCCTCAACAGCATCGACATGTTCATGGGCTCCACTTCGGCCACCAGCCTCGTCATCCCGTTCGCGCAGATGGAGGCGTACAAGCCGGAGAAGAGCTTCACCGACGCCATCAAGTCGCGCGTAATCTACGACGCCAAGGTGATCCGGCCGGAGCAGCTTCTCGTTGCCACGGGGGTCGAGAAGGCGATCGTGGACCACAACAAGGTGGCCGTGGAGAAGAACCGGACTGTGGCCGTGCAGGCAGCCAAGTAGCCCCTTTTTTGTGCCCAAAGTTGGGATGTGACACATGAGCATCACCGTGGACGACATCTCTGTTCGCCTGGGGCGCACGATCGGGGACGACGAGAAGCCGAGAGTGGAGGCGTTCATTGAGGACGCCTCCGCCCTCGTGCAGGATTACTGCGGCAGTGGTTACGCGCAGACTCCGGGCATCAAGGCGGTGATCTGCGCCGAGGTCATCCGATGGCTTGCCGTTGCCCCAGGCATCGTGAGTGAGCGTGTCGGAGACATCCAGGTCGAGTTCGGATCCTCCGCGACCACCCAATCCCTCTCCCCAGCAGCCAGAGCCTCCCTCAAGAGGTACCGCAGGAAGCTCGCCTCCATCTCCCTGATCCGGGAGGCGGAATGAAGAACCTGTTCACCGATGAGGTCCAGGTCCTCCGCGCCGGCCTGACGGACACGGCCTACGGAAGGAAGCGGGACTGGGACCACACGAACGTGGTTTTCAAGGGGCTCGGCAACGTCCAGCCTGACCGCTCCTTCGAGGTCCGCTCCCCGGAACGGGAGACCGCCCAGGAACGGATTCTGGTGTACCTGCCCTTCGGGGCCGACGTGGGTTCCGCGGATCGGGTCCGTTTTGGATCACGGCTGTACGAGGTGGACGGCGTCCCGTCGCCCTGGGGGCACGGCTCCCTGCGGCACGTATGCGCTCGGGCCTGGCGGGTGGAGCACTGATGGCCGCCCGCGTCCGCTTGATCCTCGACGAGGCCGCCATTCATCGACTCATGTCCTCAACCGAGACGGCTCGGGTGCTTGCCCAGAAGGCGTCGGCCATTGCGGCGAGCGCCCGCGGATCTGCCCCCAAGAACCGCAGGGGCTCGTGGAACATGTACGCCCTCTCCCTCTCCGTCACCGCGTACGAGGTCGAGGGGATCGTTCATTCAGCGGTGCAGGCAGACCGGCATGCCCTCCTCATTGAATACGGCTGGCGGGACAAGAGCGGCCGACGCCATCCCGGCAGTCACACCTTGAAGGACGCCCTGATGAAGGAGCGTGAGAGCTGATGCGCCTCGACCCCGTGTCGGTGGTCTTCGACTACCTCAAGGGCCTGAATGAACTAACTAACTTCGTGACCGGTGATCTGGTGGGACGCGAACCGGGAGACACCACGATCTACCTGGAGCACGCCGGGGGGCACCGCGTGATCCGGGCCCGCATGGACCGGGCCGACATCACGTACCAGGTGTATGCGAAGGATCGGGCCGAAGCCTCGGCCGTCGCCTACCGGGTCCGTGAGCTGCTGCTTGAAGACCTGCCGGCCCGCGTTGTGGGTGGCGCACTGGTGCTCGACGTGGACGAGGCAATCAGCCCACGCTACTTCCCCGACGCGACATCCCGCGAGCACACCTATCAGGGCGAAGTGATCCTCTTCCTGACCGACGCGTAAGCCTGCGTACGGCCTCTCTTTTTTGCCCTCGAAGTTGGAATGTGACATTCGCGCCAGCTTCTCAGCCCCCTGCCCGGGGGCTTTTTTCATGCCCATTCACAGGAGGCCCCATGGCTGAGAACTCCGGCAATTCCAAGAAGATCCGCTTCGCACCCTCGGGCGAGATCTACGTCGCACCGGCCGAGCGGGTTGCGAACATCCTGCCCCGGGACACTGTCCCGTTCACCGCAGACGGCGACTTCCGTGCCCTGGGCTACGTGGACGAGGGCGGCGTGACCATTACCCCGTCCATCGAGACCGACCCGGTCAACGTGTGGCAGTCCGCGGTACCCGTCCTCTACAACGTGAAGTCCGCATCCTTCCAGGTCAAGGCAACCCTGATGGAAACGAATCAGCTCACGACCGAGCTGTTCTTCGGAGCCAAGTGGGTACCGGCCACCGACAAGGAGGGCAAGGTCATCGCGGGCACCTTCCGCCTCGACCTCAAGTCCACTCCTGAGCTTTCCGAACTCGCTCTCGTCGTGGACTGGTCGCAGACCGTTGATGGTCGGCCGGTCCGATACCGCTGCGTCATCGGTCGAGCCATGATTTCGGACCGTGGTGCAATTCAGCTCCAGCGGGCCGAGAACGGCAAGTTCGAGCTGACGATTGACGCCCTGGACCGCTCCGGAAACCTCGGCTACGTCCTCACCGACGACCAGGTCATCGATGGCCCCGTCGAGGTGGCCACCAAGGTGACCCTCCAGCCGGGAATCGTTGAGCAGAGCGGCCACTTCGATGTGGTCGGCCAGGGCTTCCCCAAGGGCGAGGCCGTCACCCTGACGTTCTCCTCCGAGACCGGCAAGTTCACCCGGACGGCCAAGGCCGTCGAGGAGAACGGCTCCTTCGTCGTACCGGTCACGGTCGCGACGGATACCCCGATCGGCCAGTACACCGTCAAGGCCAGCGCCGGATCGGTCGTCAACGTGGAAGCCATCGGCAAGCTGACGGTGAACGCCAAGCAGGCGGAGCCCGGCAAGTAGCAGAAACCTTTCCCCGTGGCGGGGAGGGATAAATCCCCGCCCCCTTCTCATCATCCCCACCTGTCATCCCTGGAGTTCCCATGGCCACTGCCAAGAAGACCACGACCGCCGCCAAGTCCGCCGAGGCGAAGGACCAGGACACTGCCTTCGAGTTCAAGGGCGAGCAGTTCCTCATCAAGTCCCCCATGAACCTTCCGGACGAGGTCCTGGACGTGATCGAGGAGGGTGCCGGCGAACGGGCCATCACGCGGGCCATCGTCGGCCCGGAGCAGTGGGCCAAGTACCGGGCTCTGCGCTGCACCATCGGCGAGTTCAACGAGTTCCTGGAGAAGGTCACCGAGGCCGCGGGCTTCGGTGAGCCGGGAAACTGATACAGACCGTCCGCATCCTGCACGAGTACAGCGACCCCCTTGAAGCCGACCTTCTGTCGCACTTCGGGGTTGACCTGCTCGACCTGTGGTCCGGGCGGCTGTCTCTGCGCCGTGTCCATGTCCTAATCCAGGCTCTCTTCAAGAAGCCTGGAGAATCGCTGCTTCTCATCGAGATCGATGACGCAACTTCCTGGACCGAGACGAATCACATTCTTGCCCGGATCTCCGATGGTCTCGAACTGTCGAACTATCTCTTCATCAAGGCCAACTCAGGCGAGGACGACGACCTCGCGCCCCCGGAGCCACTTCCCCGCCCTGGGCGGGTTGCAGAGAAGCCGAAGCCTCGCGAGTTCGCCTCCGGCGATGACGTGGCTTCGTTCTTCAACACCTTCGGCAACCCCTAGGAGGCTGCATGGCTACGCGAGGAAGGGCGCCGGTCAAGGTCGGCGCCGGTTACATCGAGATATACCCGGAGCTTTCGAAGACTGCGCTGGCACGGCTCCGAACGGACCTCACCACACAGTTGACCGCCATGGGCAAGGCCGGGGCCGCAGCCTTCTCCAAGGGCCTCACGGGCGGATTCCAGGGAATCGCCACTGCCACTTCCAAGGCAGCGAAGCAGGCCGGGAAGGCGACCGAGAAGGAAGCGGTCGACACCTCTAACAAGCTCCGCCAGATCGAACGGAGCTTGACCCGCTTCCACGGTGAGGAGGCCGGCACTCAGTTCCGCACCTATCGCAACCTGGCAAGGCAGCGCGAGCAGCTTGAGGAAGGCACCTCCCGTGTAACCCGTCAGGCGATTGCCGACACTGTTCGCGCAAACCGCCAGGCCACTCAGGACACGATCCGCCAGGCCCGCGAGGAGCAGGAACAGAAGGCCCGCCTCCAGCGCGAAGCCCTGGCCGAGACCCGTCGACGCGTCCAGGCGGAGCGGACCGAGGAACGGGCCCTGGCCCGCGATGTCGCGCAGGTCAGGCGCGAGCAGGCCACCGCGGCTCGGCAGGCTGCCGCTGAGCAGAGGGCCGCCCAACAGGAGCTGGCTGCCGCTGTGCGTCGGCGGCTCGCCGAGGAGCGCGCAGCCAATCAGGCCCGCGTCGGTTTTCTGCGTGATGAGCTGCGCGGTCTCCAGCAGACCCGCTCGGCGTACGCCGACACGATCACCAGCAACCGTCGCCAGGTAGCCACCTGGGACCGCGAACACCGTGCGTCCACGCGGTCCGCTGGAGAGCAGTGGAAGTCCCTCTCGCAGTCCACGGAAACCTACGGCCAGAACCTTGAGCAGGTCGGCCGGAGCATCACACAGAACCTCGTAGCCCCGCTGGCCATCGCCGCCGGGTACGTCACCAAGATCGGTGCCACGAGCGCCGACATGCAGTTCTACTCCTCGGAGGGCCTGAACCGGGCCGGCTTCAACCAGAAGGAAGTAGCCAAGGGACTCCAGGCAATCCAGGACTTCGCGGTTCACACCCCGTTCTCGCTGGAGGACATGACCGACAAGTTCTCCCAGGTTGCGCGCAACTTCGAGTCCTACGGCAACTCGACTTCGGATTCCCTCAAGAAGTCCGAGCTGCTGATCAAGGGCATCGCGGACTACGCCGCCTCTTTCGGTGTCACCAGTCCGGAGAAGGTCAAGGGCGGCATGATGGCCGCCGACATGATGATGGACCAGGGCAAGCTGTCCACCCGGTACCTTCGTCAGTTCGTCCGAGGCACCGGTATCCCGATGAACGAGCTCGGCAAGATCGCCGGGTACAAGGGCGGTCCCGACTTCCTCAAGGAGGTCCAGGACCCCAAGGGCGGTGTGAACTCCAAGGAGTTCTTCGACAAGTTCATCAAGGTGTATCAGACGGCTCCCGGCGTGAAGGGGTCCGCGGAAGCTCTTGGCACTGGCTCCATCGGCGGACACTTCACGTCCGTCAAGGAGCAGATGCAGTTGACCCTCGGCAAGCTCTTCGGTGGCTTCTCGGAGGAGACCGGGAAGTTCGAGTGGACCGAGCTTGGGAAGAACACGCACAAGCTTGCTGACAGGCTCCAGGACCTCGTTGAGGACCCGGACTTCCAGAAGCTCGCGGGCGGCCTGTCCGGCAACCTGATCAAGGCCCTGAACCTCCTCCTCGGTGGCATCGAGAAGACCCAAGGGTTCTTGAACGACCATCCCTGGCTCAAGGATCTCGTGGCCAAGGCCGTCAAGGTCGTCGCAGTGTTGGGGCCGCTGGCCATCGCGATAGGGCTGGCCACCAAGGTTCTCGGCAAGGTAGGAAAATCGTTCCTCCCGCTGATGAAGCTGACGGGTGGTCTGGCGAAGGGGGTACGCGGCGGCTACCGCACCGCGAACCAGTTCCTCTCCGGCGTCGCGGCCGGTCGGGGCAACTTCCGTGAGGCGTACCAGGCTCGACGCGCCGAGAACCACGACGGCGATGACCGGTCTCTTGTCCGGCGTGGCATGGACCGGATGCGGGGACAGGACAGCCGCTCCACCCGTCTGACGGTTGAGACGAGCGATGCCGAGAACGCCCTTCGGCAGGTGGATCAGCGAATCCAGCAGATCCAGAGCCGGATCTACAACCTCAACCGGGAACGGCTGAACTCGCTCGCCAACGAGCTGGGCGGCGAGGCCGGCACGAGTGTCCGCGGTGGTGCTCAGGGCGCTGACCGTGAGATCGATCAGACGCGCCTGTCGGTGCGGGAGCTGAACCAGGCCCCGCTGGCCGAACTGGGTCAGCGGCTCCTGTCCGTCAAGGAGAAGGCCGATACGGCACAGTCCGGCATTAAGCAGGTCCGCCAGGCCGTGAACGACCTCAATGACGGCAAGCTCGGCATGGTCCGTCAGCAGGTCGAGTTCTTGAAGGAGAAGGCCGAGACCGCGAAGCGGTACATCGCGCAGGTGGCGTCCGCGGTGCAGGATCTCAACGGTCGTTCCCTGGACAGTCTCCGCGCGAAGTTCTCCTCGAACCTCACCCCTGCGATCAGGGAGTCGCACTCGGAGGCCAAGGACCTCAACGACCGGATCAAGGACATCAACGGGCGGGCCTTGGGGCAGATCACCGGCAAGGTTCGTACCCTGCGTGACGCCCTGGACCAGGCCGAGAACAAGGCCGGTGGCCTCGGCGGCAAGCTCGGCTCCGTCAACGAGCTCACCGGCTTCGGCGGGGGCGGCAACGGCAAGAACAAGGGCAAGGGTCACGCTCTCGGTGGCATCGTCCCCGGCTACGCGCCAGGGGTGGACAACTACCACGCGATCCTCTCCCCGGGTGAGGCGGTCCTCCGTCCCGAGGTCGCCAACGCCCTCGGCTCCGACACCATCAACGGATGGAACTCGGCTGCTGCTCGTGGCCGGATCACACGGCACGCGAAAGGCAAGGCCGGTAAGGGTTCCTCAAAGTCCGGGACTTGGCCTCTCAGCATCCTGGAAGAGCTGTACGACATCGTGAACGTGGGCCCCGGGATCGGGGCCTTCACGGGTGGTATCGGTATGGCGGGTGCCGGTCAGGCCATCGGTGGCGAGACGGGTTCGAACGTTCGCCACTGGGGTGCCCAGGCTGGCGGAGACGGGGCCGGCCGACTGGTGAACGACCGGTTCGGAAAGATGAAGGATTTCATCCTTGAGCGAGTTCCGTCGTTCCTGACCAAGGCTCCTACCGGTATCGGAAACCTGATCGGTATCGCCGCTGGCGGTATCGCACCGACGGCCGGTCAGCTTTTCTGGGATGACGTCTGGAAGGGTGACGGGAATATCCTCCAGCGTGGCGGTCACTTTATGACCGACATGGTGAAGGCGATACCTCAGATCCTAAAGGATCTCGTATCGAATATCTGGGATTCCGGTGCCGAAATCCTCGGCGCCTTGAAGGATGCGATATCCGATCCGGTCGGTTTCTTCGAGGACGCCTTGTCCTCTGTGAAGTCGATGTTCCAGGGCATGGTCGACCAGGTCAAGGAGATGGTCCGCCTACTCCAGGAAATCTGGTCGAATCCCTCCGAATATGCCGAGGAAGTATTCGACAATTTCGTCGTACGCGTCAAGGAACTGATGCCCAACACAAAGGGCCTATTCCAGTTCGCGGACGGCGGAGTCGTCCCCGGCTACTCGCCTGGCAATGACCGCGTTCACGCGATGCTGTCGCCGGGCGAAGCAGTCCTGCGCCCGGAGGCGGCCCGGTTCCTCGGCCATGCAGCTATCCAACGACTCAACGCGGGCGCCAAGTCAGGATCTCTTTCCTCGTCTTCGAAGTTGGAAAGTGACACTCCTGTCCCTGATGCGAAGGCGTACGAGGAAGTGGTAGCCAAGATCATCGCGTCTCTGGAGGACCTAACAAAGGCCGTGGCGGCTCACCGCTCGGCGTCGGCCGCCGACTGGGACCAGGTGGCGACGACGGTCCGGACGGCAGTTGACGGCACGATCACCCCGGCACAGGTCAGGTGGGTCCAGCACATGTCCGGACCCCTGGCCCAGACCGAGCGGGTCTTCCGGTCCACGAACCAGGGCGTCTGGGTCAGCGTGGCGGCCCAGGTCTCCTCGTCAGTCTCCGACGTGTCCAGTTCCCTGACACGGCTCCGCGGCAACGTGGAAGCGACCAAGCGGTTCTTCGAAACCTCCGGGTCTCAGATTCGGACCGCGTGGGGACAGGCCATGTCGTACGTGGACTCGTCCACCAGGAGCACGGTCACCGGCCCCTACAACAGGGGTGCCGTGCCGATGCTGTCCTCGATGGCGAAGCTGGCCGGCACGGGGGCTCCCCTGTCTCCGGTGCAGTTCTCGACCGGCGGCATCGTGCCGGGCTACCAGCCTGGCGTCGATACGGTCCCGGCCATCCTGTCGAAGGGTGAGGGAATCCTTCGCCCCGAGGTCGTTCGGTCCCTCGGGCCGGACACCATCCTCCGCTGGAACGAGCAGGCCCGAAAGGGCGGCCACGTCTACGCGAAGGGCGGAATTGTCGGCCAGGCCGCGTTCACCGGCCCGACCGGTGCGGACTGGGTGGGCAAGCACAAGGAAGACGATTTCGAAGGCTATACCTCCGCCCTCAAGGCCGGGTGGTCGTCGGTCGTCAAGCCGATGCTCGACACCGTGACCCGCACCTTCGGTGTTCCGGGGGACCTCAGCTCCAGGGGCTTCGAGAAGACGCAGCCGTGGGCACAGACGTGGACCAAGTGGGTTGATGACCACACCTCCGGGGGTGGCGGTGCGGCCGTCAAGGTCGCCTTGGACGAGTTCCGCACCGAGGCCCCGATGGTGGGCGGCTCCAAGTACAGCCTCGGCACCGGGGAAGCCTGGTGCGCCGACTTCATTTCCTACGTGGTCGACAAGGCCGGGGCCAATGCGGCGTACGGAAACAGCCCCCAGGGGGCGCCGCGGAATCGGTGGCCGGCCGTAGCTACCTGGAACGGGGCCATGCGTCACGTACCGGTTGCGCAGTCCCAGCCGGGTGACCTGATGACCTACCAGGGCAACGGGCACATCAACATCAAGACGGGCACGGACGAGACGGTTGGCGGCAACGAATCCAACTCGTTGAAGCGCAGTCGGGGTTACTGGCGCAACGCGACAGCGGCCCTGCGGCCCACGGGTGGAGTCGCCTCGACTGACGGTCCCGTGCTGAACGCGTGGCCGGGCTCGATCCCGAAGTTCACCGGCACCCTCGGGGGTGGCGTGGATTCCGCGATCGGCCAGTACATCGCACAGGCAATGGGACTGACCAGCGTGAGCGGGCCGAAGTGGTCGGACGGCCTTGCGACGATCATCCGCCGCGAGTCCGGCGGCAACGTCCGGGCGGTGAACAACTCGGACTCCAACGCGAAGGCCGGGACCCCGTCCAAGGGCCTTGCCCAGGTGATCGATCCGACGTTCCGTGCCTATCACCAGGCTGGAACGAGCTGGGACATCTTTGATCCGGTCGCGAACATCGCCGCCGCGATCAACTACATCAAGGATCGGTACGGCGACATCTCACGTGTTCAGCAGGCCGATCCCAGTAAGCCCCCCAAGGGCTACTGGACCGGAACACCGTACGCGTCACCGGGCCTCGCCCTGGTCGGAGAACGAGGCCCCGAGCTGGTCAACTTCCGTGGCGGGGAGAGGGTCTACAACCACGGCGATACCCGAGACCTTCTCGGTAACCGATACGAAATCCACATCCACGAAGCCAAGGCCGAGGACACCACTCAGGCAGTGATTCGCGGACTTCAATACGTGGAGACCATGTACGGAATATAGCGGGAACGAAAGCCCCGGCCCCATCGGCCGGGGCTTTCGCTTGCCCCGAATTGAATGAGGTGCGCTATGCCAGTTCCGGGATACAGGCAACCCAAATGGGAAGAGAACATACCCGTTGTCGGGAAGCCCCCGTCCCCGGATGTCTGGGGGCACACCAACGTGACGATCACCGGGCACAGCGGTATGGGCGAGACCATCTCCCTCACCGACTTCTCCGGCCGGGCCTGGCCGGCCATCTTCCTCCAGGACGGCGCACAGGGCCTCGACATGCCTCCCATGGAGGTCTTCTCCGACACGAGCCCCAACCTCGACGGAGGCTCCTTCCGGTCCACCAAGGCCGCGGCTCGGGAAATCATGCTTCCGCTCTACCTGTACGGCGTGGACCGTAGGACTCTTCTCCGGTTGAAGCGGAACCTCACTCGGACCTTGAACCCGAAGAACGGGCACTGCGTACTTCGCTTCACCGAGGGCGACGGCACGTCCCGATACATCACCGCCTACTACAAGGGCGGCATGGAGGGCAAGGAAGGCCCCGACGACGCCGGGTTCACCTGGTGCCGGTACGGCGTCCAACTGACGGCCTTCGACCCCTGGTTCTACGGAGCCAACGAGGTCATGGCCGAGTGGAAGACCGGGGCGGGGAAGGTCTTCCTCAAGGGGCCGGGCAAGCCCTTCCTGCCCATGGAGATAAGCCGGGGCACGATCACCTCCTCGGGTGTACCGGTCAGCAATCCGGGTGATGTCGAATGCTGGCCCGTGTGGGAACTGGTGGGACCTATCCGGTCCTTCACCATATCCAACGAGGACGGGCAGAAGTTCGGCATCAACAAGGGAGACGGAACCAGGGACATCATCGCCGGAGGCGAGGTCCTTACCGTCGACACCCGTCCAGGATTCAAGACAGTCCGCAGCAGCACAGGTAAGAACTTCTGGCCCGATCTCGACAAGGCGCCGTCCCTGTTCTCAATCCCGTCTGGCGAATCCAAGGTCAGCGTGAAGATGAACCCGGGAGCATCCAGCGCGGCTCTTCGCCTACGGATGCTCCCTCGATACGAAAGCTACTGACCATGGGATACCGCATTGAGGTACGCGACAGGAACCTGAACCGGATAGGCGAGCTGGACACATGGATGAAGATGGACCTGGTCCTCCGTTTGAACCGGGCCGGCTCCTGGCAGCTCCTCGTACGCGATGAGACTCCACAGGCGAAGCTCCTGGAGAAGGGCGGGGGGATCGCCGTCTGGATGGACGAGCGCCCCGACAAGCCAATCTTCTCCGGACAGATCGAAACCTTCCAGAAGTACTGGACGACCGAACAGCACACCGGAGTTGGGTCCGTCTACGTCGGCGGGAAATGCGACAACAAGGTTCCCTACGGATACCTTGCCCTTCCTGGCACCACTGGCGAGGGCGACGCCCGCAAGGTACTGCCCGTCGACCAGCAGTGGAAGGGAGAGGACCGCCGGACCTACGGGTTCGAGGCGGGTCAGGCGTTGTGGGTCGAGTACGACTTCGCCTTCGGCAACCGCGGCCTGCCCGGCCGCAGGGTCCCCGGGGTGGACATGGGCCCGAAGCCCACCACGGCCGGCCTCCCCCCGAAGGTCGGCAAGCCGATCGGTGGGACCCTCCGCTACGACTCGATCGGCACCCTCGCGGAGAACTGGACCAAAGAAGGCGAGATCGCCTACCAGTTCCTCTGGAACCCGGACACACGAAAGATCGAACTAACCGTCTTCGCCCCTGCCGACAAGTCGATGGACGTCCGCTTCTCACCCGAGCTGGGGAACCTGCGCGAGTACATCGCGACCCTGACGGCGCCCCGCGTAACGCGGGTGGTCGTCGCCTGCCAGGGCGAGGGCCAGGAGCGCTTCATCAAGCAGTTCCCGGAGAAGTCCGCGCTGGACGACGACGGTCGGCCGCTGTGGGTGAACGACCTCACCGCGGACGAGCGGGAGTGGGGCTTCGTCATCGAGCAGTTCGTAGACCGGCGCGACGTACCGCTAAAGACAGGCAAGGACGGCGGGCCCGAGCTCGTCACGAAGCTCACGGACGGCAAGGAAGACCTCGGCACAGACCCGGATGGGAAGCCGTGGAAGGACAAACCCACAGCCGTGAAGCACTACCTGGACTCCATCAAGTCCGCAGCTGATGGCGTGTTCAAGGAAAACCAGAAGAACGGCAACTTTCAGGTATATCCCATCGAAACCCCGCAATGCAGGTTCGGACGGGACTACTACCTGGGAGACAAGGTCAGCGTCGATATCGACGGAGAGACCTATGTCGATGTGGTGCGAGAGGTAACCATCACCGTTGAGGACGGCGGTCGCGTCTCGACCGTTACGCCGAAGATCGGTGAACAGGGAACGGGTGAACCGCTCAACCTCTACAAGCATGTGAGCGAGCTTCGAGAGAAGCTGCGCAAGCTGGAAGCGAGACTGTAATGACGGAGACCAGTTACCCCTTCGAAAAGGATGCCGCGGGCGGTGGCCGTACCGCCGTCACCCAGAACGACTGGCAAAGCATGGCCTCGATGTGGTCTGGCGACCGGATCAACATGTTGCTGACCTCAAGCAACCTGGTGCCCGAGGCCATGCCGTTCTACGCTCGCGTGACCGACGTGAACACGATCACCGTGCAGCCGGGCGAGGCATTCGTGGGCGGCTTCTATTACAAGCTGGACGCCCCGGCCGCGATCCGCATCGACAGCAACCTGTCCAAGGACAAGGCCCGCGTCGACCTCCTTGTCCTCCGCGCAGACCTGGCGAAGGGGGCGGTGAACCTCGCTGTCCGACGCGGCGCCGAGTCCACCTCTCCGAAGATCCCGAAGCCGGCCCGACAGCCGGGCGGCGAATGGGAACTCCCCCTGTACGTCATCCGCGTTCCGAAGGGCGGGGGCGGCAACCCCGTCGCAGAGCCGGTCCACCCCTATATGACTGGCGACGACGCTGCCTCGGTCGCCCCTGCTCAGTCCGTCGCCTACCACCAGCCACAGGGCACCTTCATCCGATGCCTGGACCCGAAGAACCAGTACGAGGCATTCAACGGCTCGGACGGATACACCGTGACCCGGGACCTTGGAGCGACGAAGACCTACACGCCCAAGATCCTCAATACTCGCGTCAGCACGGATGACAAACTCCAGGCGCGAGGGCGGTGGAGGTGGATCGCCCCCAATACGATCTGGTACTCCGTCGACATCGCCAACAGCACGGCAACCGATTTCTGGAACAACGCCCAGGACGACTGCATATCTTTCACGCTTCCCATGCCGTTTCACGGCGACATCGGCCAAGTTCTGTCGGGACAGATGACGAACGGCGGATACGACGCGGGAATGCCCAACTTCGTTGACCTCCGCGGCTACACGTGGGGGGGCAACCGTACCAACGTCGCACGAATCCTCTATCAGAATCCCAAGTATCTCCATGAGGGACTTGACTATCTGCGGGTGTTCCCCCGAAATTCATACATCCTCTTCTCCGGCGTCTACGAAACGCAGGGACTCGCCTAACCAGGAGATCCGATGGCACGCAACTACTTCGGCGGTACCTCGGCTGACGTCGCAGAAGACGAGGCTGGTTCCCGACTTCCCAACCTCCCCGGCCGGGTATACCTGACCGCCACCGACCCCGACCCCGTCAAGGACGTCCTAGGCCCCAACGACGAGCCCCTGGACGGCCTCCTCTCCGACGAGCGCGGCATGATTCCTCAGTTCCAGGGGCCTGACGGAACCGAACAGCTCTGGGTTGACTTCGGCAAGGGCCGCACCATGCTGACCGCCAACAACGTCGGCCTGCGCTTCCGATCGCACCTGTTGCCGAATGCCGACCCTCACGGCGACCGCGCCTACGCACGTGAGCTTCTGGATCAGGCCGTACTAAAGACCGGCCGAAATGACTGTCGGACGATCCCATCTGATGCACTGTTCAACGTTGATGTACCCGCCGGCACCAACGACGTAATCCGCATGAATCGTGACGGAAAGATAGGCACGAGCCTCAAGTCCAGTGGCGCTCTCTACCTTGATCCATTCAGCGATAACACTGCACTGGTCATTAACAGTACCAACATGACCGACGCCAAGCCGTTGATCACCTTGAACGGGAGCACACCTTCCACGCTCCGAGTCATGAAGAACGGTGACATCCGAACCAGCGGCGCCTTGATTTCCGCCTCACCGGTTCAGGCTCCGAATGTAGGCGACGCCCGCGTATTCTCCGGTCCTGCTGATCCCGCCACGCTGGGAATCACGCTCCGACCCGGTGACGTTTGGGTTTCCTATGGCGTCTAACTACAACCGCGTAATGCAGTGGACCGGTACAGCCTGGCGCGAGGGTACGAAGAAGATGTGGGACGGGTCCAAATGGACCGACAAGCCCGCGGTGAAGGTCTGGGACGGACAAGCGTGGATGTTCAAGTACCCGGATCCAGTTCAGTATCCGTCCTTCCAGGCAGCCAACGGGGCACCCAAGGAGGACAGTGAGTATCGGACGTACAAGCTCCCCACAGGCGTCCGCCTTGGGGACTTGGTGGTATCCATCTGCGTCGCCAGGAACGATATGCCGCAGCTCCTGAACCCCACCCTGTCCATACCGCAGACGAAACGGCTGGCAACTGGGTCCTGGATCGCCTGCGTGGTTTTCCGGTACGACGGGCCACGGGAGTTGAGCGACGGCGAGTCAGTCAGGTGGCGCATCCCTGCGGGGGGTGACTCGACGGTCGTCAATTATGTATACCGGTTCGCGAGCACAATGAATCTTCCTGTCACCCCCCTACAAGAGATCAAGGAATACAAGAACGTATTCGAAGTTCCGATGAACTCTCCTCGCGGAAATACATCTCTCTTCACTGTCATTTCCGAGTCCAAGAATCTTTCTACAGTTCAGTTCCCGGAGGGTCTGATTTCGCGCCATTCCATCGGGGGAAAGTTCGGCGAGAATCAGATACGAGTCCACGCGGCTGACACACCGGGTTCAGGGGCAAGCGTAGGCACCGCAAAACTCGATACGACAGTGCCGGCCGCAGCGGTAGTCACCATCAAGATTCCCGGGGCTGATGACGGCCTCCCAACTTGGATCCTGGGCGACGCAGCGGCTTCTGTACTCGGCAAGACTACGTATCTCCAGTGAGGTGAACTATGCCTAAACCGACTCTCACGAAGTGGCAGTCCCGAGAGATTCCCAGCCCCTCCCTACTGAATGCCCGCCTGACGTTGCCGCAGAAGTACTACGCCAAGATGCCGTACTTCTCGGCCCGTGGCGTTAGCGTTGGAAGCTCATTCCCTGGTGGAGTTCCGCCGAATCAGGCCCTCATGGCGGGCCAGCGTCGGGATGTCACCTGGGACAGTTCTCGACATAACCTAAACGGATTTACCAGTGGCGACAATATCCGATACCGAATACCCGAAGATGGCGTCTACCACGTCACCTTCAACGCCTCGGTGTGGGGGAACACTGTCCGCAACGTGGGAGAGAACCTGAATGCCTACATCACCGCGGAGGGTTCGACCGGGCAGGGCGCTACCGGAGTCATCGCTCATACGACGTACCAGCATCAGCAGGCCAACGGCTACACAACCATCCGCGTCAGCGTGACCGAATACTTCACCAAGGGAAGCTCTGTTCGCGCGCAGATCTATCTTGACTCAGGAGCTACGGGCACATGGGGAATCGCCGCTAACAACTACGACGCCAATTTCAATGCTTTCATGATCAGCCCGAGCGACAACGGCTGGGCACAGCCGGCCGTCAAGCCTCCCTCGCTGTCCGCGTGGAAGGACGACAGGGTTGTAAGCGTCTCGGACATGAACGAGACAAGCCGCGATGTCTTTGCCCACCTAGAGAACAGACCACGCTTCACGGCCCGAGGCACGTCCTTCAATGTCGCATCCGGCCAGGAGAAGGTTGCCCTCTCCTGGTCCGGAATGTACGCCAACGATCCGGGTTTCGTGCTGCAACGGCTCACCGACGGATATGCGGACCAAACCGCAATCACAGTCCCCTACTCGGGGATGTATCTGATCCACTTCTTCTGTTCAGCGAAACACGCGGATGGCACGGAAGCTGCGTCTTACGGCTTTCAGTTCAAGATATACGGGAATAGCGATGAAGCCCGAATCCTTTCCCAGAATAGTACGACCCGCATCAACCAGGACTGTTCCGTTGCCGTGGACGACCTTGTCTACCTGACGGCCGGCGAAGTGTTGAACGTCCGCTTCTACGGCTGGGGGGCAAATACCCGCTGGGTGAGCGGGGACGGCGACGGTCGAATCAGCACCTTGGGAGCCGTCTACATGGGGGCCTAAATGCTCACTTACCCTTCCTGGTCCTCCCGGCAACTCCTGTCGGCGGTGGACATCAATCCGTACACCTACGTGAACAATCAGCAACTGACCAGTCCCAGCGCCTTCCGCGTGAAGGGTCTGGATTCTCTGGCCAACTTCTCCGCCAGAACCGAAGCTAAGTGGGACACCTGGGACTTCCAGAGGCAGGGTTGGACGTCTCCAAATATGGCCAAGTTCCGTTGCCCGTCGACTGGCACTTATTTCATCGCATCCAACCTGACCTTTCGCCCGCCGAGCGACATGGACGGCAAGAAGTCCGCGATGCTCGACAGTGTGGTCACCGTTCAAGCCCCACAGGACGACAGCACGAATGACGTGCTCAAGGCCCTGAACAGCACGAAGATTATCGGTTCCTACTTGAGTATAAATTGCTCCGGTTTGGTCCACCTCATCGAGGGCTCTTTCGTGTCCGTCCGCGTGGCCGGCTGGGGTGGCGAGTGGACCAAGGCCGCCTCCGAGAACAAGAGCTCTTCCATGAACTCCTTCGCTGCGGTTCAAATCGCTCCCGACGCAAAGGGGTTGGCAGGTTGAACACCACCACACTCATTCTCAATACCTTCGGCCTATGCGGCATCCTCGCCACCATCGTCGGCGGCTTCGTTGTCGTGCGAGCCACGAAGGAAGCCAAGACCGCCGAAGTTTGGAAGGCCGAGGCCGAAGCGCAGAAAGCCCGCGGAGACCGGCTAGAGCTGGACCTGACCGAGATCAAGGACCGCCTCAAGCGGATCGAGCAGGAGAACGCCCGGCTCATCCAGATACTCACCGCGATCGATCCCGAACGGCTGGTCGTTCTGCGCCGAAACGAATGAACTAACTAACCGCTGCTGGTTAGTTCACGCATAGGGCCGCCCATCAGGGCGAGCCCTTTTTTCATGCCCGAAAGGCGGAAACATGAGTCAGGTCACGCAGGTTCTATCCATAGCGAAGAACGAGGTCGGCTACCGCGCGGAACGCGCAGCCGGTGAACGGCCCTCGGGGCACCAGAAGTACTCCCCACAGGTCCCGGGCCTTGAATGGTCGAACTATCAGCCTTGGTGCGCAACTTGGACGAGTTGGGTTGCCATGAAGGCTGGCGTCGCCAGTCTCTTTCCCCGTACCGCTAGCGTCTGGACCGCGATGGAGTGGTTCAAGCAGCGGTCCCGCTGGAGTGAGTATCCCGCTGTGGGGGCCCAGGTCATTTACGGCACCTCGGGCAGTACGCACACCGGACTTTGCTACGCGTACGACGACACCTACATCTACACCTACGAGGGCAACACCAGCCTCTCCAACGACGCGAACGGCAACGGCGTCATGGCCCGCAAGCGTCTTCGCCGAGATTCCTACGTCCACGGCTACGGTCTACCGCAGTACAGCGAGGGCATCGTCACCGCGGACCCCTCGAAGAAGGGCAAGCCTGGCTTCGCGTACGCGGCTACCGCTTCGACGCCGGCCTCCGACTCGGGCGGCTCCACTGGTGTCCCGAGCGGCAAGTACAAGGTGAGCAAGGGGCAGACTCTCGGGGCCGTAGCAGCCCTGCTCGGTGTCTCCCTGGCGGCCCTCCTTGCAGCCAACCCGGACATCAAGAACCCGGACGTGGTGTACCCGGACCAGGAGATCAACGTTCCGGCGAAGCCCGCTACGCCCACCCCGACCGAGAAGCCGACCGAGAAGCCGACCGTGCCTCCGCAGAAGCCGGAGCCTTCCACGCCTCCGGCCAGTGGGGGCACCTACACGGTTACCAAGGGTGACTCACTCTCCTCGATCGCCGAGCGGTTTGGCGTGAGCCTGGCCCAGCTCACGAGCTGGAACGAGGGCCTGGCCGCCAACCCGCATCTGATCTACCCCGGCCAGAAGGTGAAGGTCCAGGCAGGCAAGCACGCTGCCACCCCGATCGCAGTGAAGGAACCGAAGACCCGTGAGTATGCCCGCCCCTCGAAGCCTGTTGCGCCTGCGATTCAGAAGCCCTCGCAGGATGACCGTTTGGCACGAATTGAGCGCGAGCTCCGAGAGGTCAAGGACAAGCTCAGCGAAGTCTCCGAGAAGCTCGACAAGGTGACCCCCAAGCCCGATCCGAAGCCTTCGGAAAAGCCGAAGCCGGATGTCGAGGCCAAGCCGAAGGAGCCGAAGCCGGACGTGCCAGCTCCGGTCCATCCCGAGGTCTCCAAGCCCACAGACGTCCCCGTTGTCCCCCAGCTCGTCATCCCGACCCCGGAGGTCACCCATGTTCCGTAAGCACGTCGTGCGCCTGCTTGGCGCCCTGGCCGCCCTCACTCCGTGGCTGGTAATCCAGTTCCCGGACATCCCCTGGGAGGCACTGATCCCGTTCTCGCTCGCACTGCTCGGTGGTGCCGAGGTCGCACAGCGCGTCGAGGACCGTAAGACGGAGACCGCACTCTTCGAGCCCTCCCCCGAGGAATCCGCCTCCGCCGCACACCTTCGACTCGCCCTCTACGAGGCGGGACTTGCAGTCTCGCCCAGCACCTCGAAGGCACCTCTCCTCGATCGAGAATGAACTAACTAACCGTGGTACATAGGTTGGTACAAAATGGATAGCAAAAAAGGCCGGGACCCCGTCAGGGGTCCCGGCCTTTTTTATTTGGTCAGACGGTCAGTCCTTCCACTTACCATCGGACCACTTCCTGACCAACATGGAAAAGCGGCCCTGCACGATGCGTGCGGGCCGCTTCTGTGGCATCTGGTCCGGACTCACAGGAGCCCAGCAAGCGGGTTAGCGCCCTCCTCCTTCGGAGGTTCGACCGCCTTCTTCGCGGCTGCCTTCCGCGGGGCCGTCCTCCGTGCCGGCTCGCTCGCCTTCGTGGAGGGTGGCGGTGTAGCAGCGGTCTTCCGCTGCGGCGGGACTACGGTCAGCTTGGGCCGCTCCTCCGCCTCCGTCTGCTCCTGGGCCTGCTGGACGGCTGGCCGCTCATGCTCGCGCGTCGCGTCCACGAACCTCACCACCACGGGCTTCGGACCCCCCTTGGCGGAACCCGCTCGCTTCTCCATGACGACATCAGGCATCGCCTCGATGGCGGCCTCCATCGAATCGGCGTTACCTCGCGTACCGAGGGACCGCAGGATCAGGGTCCGCGTCGCCTCACCCCCATAGCGGGTCAGCGACTCTCGAATGATCTGCTCGACAGACTTCATCTGCCTCCCGGTGCCCTGCTGCGATTCGTTGACGAGCTGTTCCGTGCACGCCATCGAGTACTCGATCATGGCCTCCGCAGCCTCCCACGCCTTGACGGAGATCACCGTCTTGCGTTCGGCGGCCACCAGGAGACAGGCAATCCGCAGAAGGTTCTCGTCGCCGCGCTCGAAGAAGCACGAGACCGCCTCGGGCAGGGACGCCATGCGCGCATCGAACGCCTTCCGATATGCGTCATGCCGATCGGCCGCTTCCGGAGACAGCTCCATCTCGCGAGCCTTTTCCCGTGCCCAGCGGTAGGCCCGGGTGAGGGCCGGCGTCTCCTTCACGGCGTCGAGCGGCCTCTTGACGCTCGAAGGCAGAGACTTCGACTGGGACACCACGAAGTGTGGGATGCGGTTGAAGGCACCACCGAGAGCAAATTCGGGCTTGACCAGGGGCGCCCATCGACCCGGCTGAATGTGCACGTGGTAGCCGAGAAGGGGTACGTCGATCCTCTGCTCCTCGCGCTTGCCGCCCTTGCCCTTGGTCGTGTTGACGACCGCTTCGCCATCCCAGGCGTTGATCAACTGGTCATGGTAGGTCGCATCGCGATTAGCCCTCTTGAGGACGGAAGCCCATTCGCCTTCCGCGATCATTACCCGCCCGTCCCTGCCCTCCTCCGAGGTAAGGGACTCCTGCTCGACCTCGAAGAGGGCCGTCACCAGGGACGGCCCGCTGCTGATGCCCTTGCGCATCCGGGTACCGAGGAAGCTTCCGATGGAGGGGTCCAGGACCGCTCGCGCTGTAGCGAGCGCGAAGCCCTTGCGTCCCACCCTTGTCCGGCCTACAAGCGCCGACCAGAAGACGGTCGGCCGGCCTGACGGCTGGAATACCTTGCCGGCCACCGCAGCGGACCAGAGAGACAGCGTGGCGGCGTACACACCGATCGGGTCCGCCTCCGAGTGCGGCATTGCCGCTGCGACTGCCTTGCCCAGGGGGCCGTACTGCATCGCCTTGAACGTGGTCACTTTTACTTCTCTCCCCTAAGCCGCGACGGCCGCGACAGAACCGAACAGATCCTCGAAGTAGGCCGCGAACTTATCGCCGTGCTCCTGGCACAGGTCGTAGCTCACCGAGCCTATAGCAAGCTCGATCACCCCTATTTGCTCTCTCCCTTTAACTGAGCAGGCGTCACAAACGACCGCTTCGACCACTTTCCGCGCCATGCGTCCTCCTATGACCGATAGACCATGGCCAAAAGGCCGTCCTTTCGGACGACCTTTGACCAAAAACCATCGGTTGGTTATGCGTTGTCCCTCTGTACGCGAACGCCGTACGCGTACCGGCCGAAGGGCGTGATGAAGTCATCGCCGTCGATGAACTCGAAGTTCAGGAGCCTCGCGCCCGAGGTTCCGATCCCCTTGATCTTTCCGTTCTTGACCGGGATGTCTCCGGCGAGCTGGCCAAGTACGTTGAGGTTGAAAGGTGTAAGGGCGTCGATTCGCTCCATGAGCGTCATCTCTGCGATCTTGTGCGTCCGCTCGCACCCGGAGCCCTCACGCTTCGCCCAGTTCTTCTCTCGCCCGGCAGGAACGGGCAGCTCCTTGTAGTGGTTGGCCGCCTCCTCCTCGCTCACGATCAGGTCGACAGCATCAGATGCCGTTACCTCACGCTCGATGCCGTTCGGCTGCGACGCCTGGCCACCGGCCAGGGTCGTCCTGTACGCCTGCTGCACGTCCAGAGGGATGCGCCCCCGGTTGGACAGCGTGTACCCCTGCGTCTTGGCCCAGGCCCGGACGGCCTTCGCGTCCAGGGCGTCACCTTCACGAGCGGAAGGGCGGGCCGCGGGACGGCCGGCCTGGGCCTGGTGGTGCTCCACGCGCCGTGCGGCCCCCTTGTACGGGGCGAGCAGTTCCCGGAGCGTGTCCGCGTTCGCGTCGGTCAGGTCGATCTCGTACAACGTCCCGTCGATCCCGAAGAACACCGTTCGGATCTCGTAGGGGTTGGTGGTCTCGGTGCCGTCAAGGTCGTCTATGTAGGTCGTGATCTGCTTCGTGGCCATGGTGTGTCCCTCTGTTCGTCCGATCGTGTTTCGATCAGCCATGACGAAGGGCCCGGCCGAAGCCGGGCCCTCATCAAAGCCACCGAAGCCGGTTAGCCGTACTTCTCCTCTTACTTTCCTTGGACTGGGTTGGGGTGTTCGGCATCAGGGCCGGGGCAGTGGCGGACTGTGCACCAGTGCAGGCCCGCGAAGGTGGCACCGCCCCAGGCGACCAGGGCACCAGCGGCCAGCCCTCGGGCGAGCGCGTTGAACGCCTTCGCCGTCTGTCCGCGCTTGGTCGACCGGAACTGCAATACGTCGCCATGTGACCCGACGATCGTGGCGGACTCCGCCGCGATGCGGATCAACTCCTCCGGCGATCGAGAGGCGAGCTGCGTCATGTGCAGCGGGACCGCCGCACGAAGCGACTCGACCAGGACCACGTTTTCGGCTGCGGCCTCCATCACTGCGGCCTCCCCTTGCGTACTTCCCGCATGGGAATGGAATGCTCGTGACCACCGGTCAAAATGGTTCCGTCATCGTGGTAGGTGCGAGGCGTCCGGATTGCGAGCGTCATGATCCGAGCTTGATGCTCGTCTTTCATGTGGCGGACCGTGCCGCCTACGACGTGCCCGCATACCATCTCGCCTGTGTAGACATCGGGGCCGTGTACGAGAATCCCGTACCACTGCACAAGCACCGTGGGCGTGATCATTCGGGCTTACCTGCCTTCGTCCACTCGTGGTGCCAGTGCTCAGGGTCCAGGGAACGGCCGGCCTCGGCGCTGGCCTTGGCCCATGCCGCGTGACTCTCGGGGTAGTACACCCGCCAGTCGTCCACGAACCTCATGGCCCAACAAAGCGAGTCGAGTCGTTCCGACAAGTCGGCCTCGACCAAGTAGGCACGGCCGTTGGTGTCATAGACCCACTTCTTCGATCCGGGGGCGGAAGCTCGCCAGGAGTCGGCAGCGTTACGGATCACTGTTTGTTCAGTCGGTCGCACTTCATCGCTCCAGTTCGACCGGATCGGCAGCGAAGAACTTCACGTAGAGCGCCTTCAACTCAGCGCGTCGCGCTCGACGTTCCGGACGGTTGGACGTGCCGGGGAGGACGGCCACCACGCGATCCAGCAACAGATGAAGCGTCCGCCTTCGGATGTGTACGGCGCATCGCTCACACGCCGCCCACGGCTCGGAGAACACATGTGTGTTGGGTCCCTGGATCATCACGATTGCTTTTCGTGTCTCGAAGATGGCCGCCGTGGTACCGGCAGAGCAGAAGTCGCAGATCTCGGCCAGCCGTTCAGGGTCGACGGGAACAGGTGCCGGATCGTGATCCCAGGTGACCCCCTGCCAATCCGGGTGGCGGAAGGACACATCGCGGAAGACCGTCCCCACATGCTGATTCAGCGCGACGCAACAAACGTCACACATTCGACGGTCGGGGGCGAAGAAGTTCATGCGGCGACCCCATCGAGAATGAGCGCGGTCCGGGAGTCGAGGAAGGCGGACACCGCTTCCTTCACCAGCATTTCAGCCACGGCAGGCGGGCAGTGGTAGCCGTTCGCGGCTATGCCACACATTCCCCAGACCACCTCCATGTGAGCCATGCGGTCATCGTGCGTCGGCTGGTGCGCAGCCTCTTCCGCTTCCTCGCGCACCGCTGCGCGGTCACCCTCATACGCCTTCATGCGTCCCACTGTGTAAGTTCCTTCCCTGCTTCGAAGTGAGTCATTAGAGACTCGAAACCAGGGGCTCACATTCCAACTTGAGCCCCTGACTTCCAGCCGCTATGCCTCAGTAGTCCCGGACGAAGTGCCAGGTACCCGCACCCTCGTAGAGCGCAGTCTCACCACAGATCAGCCGTTCCTCGGCCTCACTGACTGCGATAGCCCGCATGTGACTGTGATACTGCTTCGGAAGCTCATCCCAGAAGTGGTCTTCCTCCGCCAGGATGTACGCGGCGTATGCGTTCTCTTCCGGCCCAATCTCTTCTGTGACCGTTCCGATGAACCGGTCTTGGCACGTCTCGTAGAGGTCGGCGACATCGACGTCCCCATGGAAGTGGCGGACAATCACGGCCGGGAAGTCATCCAGAGCGAGCGCAATCAAGTGCAGATCTTCCAAGGACTCGTACTCGCCGAGTTCCAGGCCCCCGAAATCGTCGTAGTCATGTATCGCAAACTCTTCCGCCCCCGGTATCGGCGAGGCGTCCAACATGAGCTGAATCTCGTGACCGATTGAGTCCGGGTCTTGGGTGGCATCGATCCATTCGCCGTGAAGGATTCCGTTGTTGTAAGACGCGAGACAGGCGGCGTAAATCTGGTGCATGGTTAGCGGACCTTCCAAACATCCTTGAGTGGGATCACGTTCATATCGTGCGAGCGCTCTACAGGCGCCGTATCGTACGAGCCCTGAATGACCACGTGCGTAATGTTGTCGCGTTTCATTTTGGGTGCGCCGTAAATGACTCCCCGGATCGTTCCGGCGAGTTTGTGTCCGAACATCGACCGGTACCTGACTGGCATACCGATTTGAACGCTTGCGGGGGTTACCATCCCGACCACCACGAGCGAACCTCTTCGGGCTCTTCCTCGTAGTTCTCCCGGATCACTTCATCAAGCGACGCGTTCGGATTTTCGAGGACGTGCAGGACCGCATTTACGACCATGTTCATCAGGTCCTGATCACGTTCTGATCCGGCCAGCTCTTCCGCAACGAGATCCACGCCAGCGTTCACCGCCGTCGAGATATCTTCCCGAGTCCAGACGTAGACCGTCTTGTGAACTCCAGCCCGAAGCGTTCCCGCATGCTTGCCCACTTTCACGATTGAAGGCGCGAGCGCTTCGAGAGCTGTCCCACGGCCGGCCTGGGGTTCCTGGTGCATCAGTGTCACTGTCTTACTCTCCATCTCGTACGAGCGGTGCATGGCCGTGCATGATTGCGATGTGTTTCAGGTAGGTCGCGATACTCTTGCCGAGCGAGGAGTCCGCCTCTTCATCTGCGAGGTCACTCGCATCGCAGGCATTTTCAGCCCAGACATGGAAGACCACCGGGTCGTCATGTCCACCGGTGGCGCGGACCTTATCCGCCCCCTCCTCCCACCAATCCGATTCCCAATCCATGACTACGGTGTAGGGCCGCTGCGAACCAACGCGCATCACGCACCGTCCTTCAAGGTCACGTCGTTTATGTATCGCTCGTCGGCATCGTCGTAATAGCGGTGCTCCTCGGATACAGGAAGGGCCTCCCAGAAGTCCCAGGCCGCTTCGGTGGCCTCTTCCTCGCTTTCCGCCTCGACCTCAAATCGATATGTCACCTGCTGGACATATTCAACTGCGTACGTCTTCATGATCAGCGGCCCTCAATCCACGTACCGGTTTCGTCCATACGTGCCGCACCTGTCAGGAATCCAGCCGCCTCACTGCGCCCCTTCATGGGCACATAGATTCCAACATGGTCACCCTTCACATACTGAATCAACCCGCGATAGGTACCAGCCTGACGACGGCTGTACTCGCAGTACGGAAGTCGCACCTGCACCCGCTTCCCGTAGGTCAGCTTTTCGCGGTCCATCTGATTCAGGTGAGTTGTCTTCATTGACTTACCCTTTCGTTCGCACTCTCGCCTGCCTGAGAGTCCATAGCCGCGCCCGCATGTCACATTCCAACTTGCGGGCCCGACTAAAGGCCATCAGCTATGCAGCCATTCGGTAGGGGTAGCGAGCCCTGGAGCACTTGACGCAAGCCCGCATCATGACTTTCACTTCTGCGACGCTTCCATACGATCCGGAATGCTTGAGCGTGTCGACGTAGACACTCAAGCAATCACAGTCGCCTTCGGCGTAATCCTCTGTGCAACCCCAGCAGAGCGCACTAACCTTTTCCGTCTTCAACCACTCATCACAGTGCAAGCACTTCTGATACCCGAGATACCCCATCGCATCTTCTGCGTCGCATGATGAGCAGTTAGAGCAATGCGGGACCTCAGGCATATTGTTGATGACGTCCCCAGGCTCAACACCCGTGGGCAAGGTATATTGGTCCGCAATCATCGCGCACGCACCGTCCCACTCCAGTTCGGACAGTCGCTCATCATCGAGAATGGGATACCCGGCCAACTTGTTGGATATCTGGCGGGCAATCCTTAGTCCTCGGATGTCGCCAGCATCGAAGGCAACCAGGCCGCGCCAGTCCCAATGCTCGACTCCGGCCGCGTCAAAGGCAGCGTGCGCGGCCTCCGCGTTGACCCTGATTACATTCTCTCGACAGTCGCAGTTGTAGTAGCCCCCCGAATTCCAATCAGACAGGGGTGACCCGTCCGAGTCTTCGATAAGTCCGAACCCCTTGGCTACAGTGAGACCTTCCGCGCTGTCGCGCATGTCCCACATGCCATACATTCCGAACTCCCCGCCACCATAGGTGTGCGGCGAACGCTCGGCATACTCACGGGCGAATCGGCTGATGCGAAAGCCCTTACGGGGCGAGTCGTCCGCAATCTTTCCCATGGTTGCTCCCTTGTTTTCCTCGCTACGAGCTAGCGAGCCATAGCCAGTCTCACATTCCAACTTGTGAGCCTGACTAAGGCGCCCTAGATCACTCGTCACCAGTCAGGCATGCGTTACCCATGCCATCTTCGATGCGCTCTCCCGACGGTCGACACAGGGCATCCGTGAAGCCATCGTTGTACGTCGCTACCACATCAGCCTGAATCGCTGTTTCTGCATACAGATATCCCCCCATGAAGGTCAGGGTGGAGAACATGAACACACACAGCATGAGTACGGCCCTGTCGCGCATCCTGCATGCCCCTCTCGCTTGTTCTGAGTGCCTTACTGTCACTCACCCCCACACATCCACTCTCAGACGCTTAGAGACGCACTGCGGGCCGTTGCTCATGGCTTTGGTCCTGTGCGCTGGATACGTCGTATCGATTGGGTGTGTGAGAGTCAATCTCAGTAGTGCATTGATCTATCCATGCCGGGGCGATCACATCCCGCTATCCGCTCACTCTCCTATGACGTACTCCGAACCACGCTGCAACACATGCAGATATAGGGACGGGCGCTCTAGGTTCATCCCGGTTATTCGCTTCGCCGGGTGTGGCCTATGTGATGTTCCTAGTCGGTTTCCCTGTAAGCCCCAGGGGCTCTTACACAGGGACCTATTCCTAGTACCTAGGTTGTGGTCCGTACTGCCTTTGGGAGCCGTTCTAGCGCTCCTGTCGCGGCCCTGACGCCCGGATTCAGATTCAGGCTCCGTATCCACATCCCCGCTTGGCGGGTGGGTCTCGGTTGGCCTTTCCGGTCGGTGTCTCGCTGACAAGAAGAACACTGTCACACTCCAACTCGACTGTCCACCTCACGCACGCGTCAACGTTATGTATCACTGTTTGTATCAATAGGCTCCGAGACCTTGTTATCAAAGGAGACGCACGCGAAACCACACAACAGGCTCAATGTCAATAGTGAAACGAATGATTACCGTCACATAAATAAGGCGATAGATGCATAGTGGATGCGGCCTGTCTATGTGGAGACACCACAATGCATGGCCTTACCCTCTAGCCACTTCCTACACAATGCGCTTACCTAGAAGCCCGTGCCCCATAGTGACGCAATACACATCTCTACTGCCCTCTAGCGCATTCCTTCGTGTGCTAGCGCGTCAATAGAATATGACATTCGCCACTCCATATCGATACGTAACGACACTGCGCGCGGAGTGCGTATCTCGTAACGCTCCGGATGTGCTCGAATACTTACCGATTACAGTTAGTTCATGCATTCTCAGGAGATATTGGCCGCTAGTTGGAATGTCGCCAGAGGTATTGCGCATTCGCTCGCCGCCTAATGAATGAACTAACTCACGCGCACGCACACACATATACATATGGGGGTAATACCTGTGCATTCATTCAAAGGACCCACCAGGGGTGCCTTCCTCCCATCGTGTACGGGTATGAACTAACTAACCGCGGAAGCAAGAGAGGCGCCTGCCGGCGCCTCTCTGTCCCCTTCGACCCCCCTTACTGTTTACGCAGCCCGAATCCCAGGATCGCCGTGGCGAGTAGATCGTGAATCAACGTCTCCCCTTCTCTCTTCGACGCACACGGGCGCGATTTCTCAACTCCCCCGATATTCACGGTCGCTTGCCACCTTCCGAAGGTGTCCTGATGGACCCTTCCGAGGTTCACCCAGGCTTTTCCATCTTCATCGATCTTGATCCGGTCATCCATGTCGACACCTTATCAAGGTGATCTAGGTCTCATTGGGTTGTTTCGGTGTCCATGCAGAGCCCTTGAGACACCGACATTTCTTGTGAGGGGGTTACATACCCCCGAACAGCCGGGGAGGCGCGAGACCCGCGCCGAGATGGTCACCCAGCTCGTATCCCCACCCCGCCCCGAAGCGGGGGTGGAGGTTGAAGCATCACCCATGAATGAATGAACTAACTGCCACACGAACGTTGATACAAAGTTGAGCCTCGTGAGTATCGAAACCCTTCTCGCAAAGATCATCTTTGGCTAACATCGGGCTATGGAACTCGGTGAACCCATGACGATAGGTGGTAGGTCTCTCCCGCAGCCGGCCTGTGAGGAGCGCAGCGCGGCAGACGTGTTCCTGCTGAACACGCTCGCCAACATCGCGGCATGGCGAGGTGCTGAGGGGGCTTCCAAGGTCGAGGAAGGCGCCCAGGACGAGGTTGCGGTGCGGCTGACCCCTCAAGAGTTCGAGCATGTGATGAGGCTCCTCGCGGGGGACGGTTCGGGCCTCTCCAGGGGGATCTTGGAGGCTGTCACGGACCCCGAGCAGGAGCGTCTAGGCGACGTTTCCGCAGGTGAGTGGGTGTCTCTGCCTCTCCCGACCTCTCATGATGTACTGTCGGAGCCACATTCGTCGCACCGGTCCTCATGGGCCTGGACCCGAACCTGGCCATCATGATGTCCGGCGTCGCGACGGTGATCTTCCTCCTCGCGACGCGCGGCCGGGTCCCCTCCTACCTGGGCTGCTCGCTGTCCTTCGTCGGTGTCGCGGCGGCGATCCGGGCGTCGGGCGGGGACAGTGCGGTCGTCACGGGCTCCGTGTTCGTCGTCGGCGTGGCGCTGTTCCTGGCCGGGCTGGCCGTCCAGCGCTTCGGGGCACGCGTCATCCACACGGCGATGCCGCCCATCGTGACGGGTGCGGTGGTGATGCTGATCGGCTTCAACCTGGCTCCGGTGACGGCGTCGACGTACTGGCCGCAGGACCAGTGGACGGCGTTGCTGACCATGCTGTTCACCGGGTTCGCCGTGGTCTGCCTGCGCGGCTTCTGGTCGCGCATCGCGATCTTCCTGGGGCTGGTCTTCGGGTACACGGTCTCCTGGCTCTCCGACCTGCTCTTCGGGAAGATCCACTCGACGGTGGGCGGGGAGGCGGCCGTGGACCACTGGCGCCTGGACCTCTCCGGGGTCGCGAAGGCCGACTGGATCGGCCTGCCGTCCTTCCACGGGCCGTCCTTCGAGTGGTCGGCCATCCTCATCGCGCTGCCCGTGGTGATCGCCCTGATCGCCGAGAACGCGGGGCACATCAAGGCCGTGGGCGAGATGACCGGCGACCCCCTCGACGACAAGCTGGGCACGGCCATCGCGGCGGACGGCGCCGCGTCGATGCTGTCCACGGCGGTCGGCGGCCCGCCGAACACCACGTACTCCGAGAACATCGGCGTCATGGCGGCCACCCGGGTCTACTCCACGGCCGCCTACTGGGCGGCGGCCGGATTCGCGCTGCTCTTCGGCCTGTGCCCCAAGTTCGGCGCGGTCGTCGCCGCGATCCCGGGCGGCGTGCTCGGCGGCATCACCGTGATCCTGTACGGGATGATCGGCCTGCTCGGCGCCCAGATCTGGATCAACGGCGGGGTGGACCTGCGCAATCCGCTGAACCTGGTGCCCGCCGCGGCGGGCATCATCATCGGCATCGGCGGGGTGAAGCTCCAGATCACCGACACCTTCGAGCTGGGCGGCATCGCGCTGGGCACGATCGTGGTGATAGGGGGCTATCACGCGCTGCGCTGCTTCGCCCCCGCGCACCTGAAGCCGCAGGAGCCCCTGCTCGACGCGGGCACTTCCGCCTACGACGACGGCGGGGAGGCGGAGGACAAGCCCCGTTGACGGGGTTTCGCCCGAACCGGGGAAGCGTACGGCCAAGTTCCCCGGTTCCGCGTCGGCGCCTGCGACTCTGCCTCCCATGGAAGCGGTGCTGGCGCGGATGCGCGCCCTGGACGAGCGGCTGCCGCCGCAGGACGGTGTCGCCGTCTTCAACCGGGTCTACCTGACGGTGACGGAGACCCTGCACCATCGGATCGAGCACGGGTGTTTCCCGGCTCCCCGGCGGGCGGCGACCCTCAGCGTGCGGTTCGCGGAGCGGTACCTGACGGCGGTGGAGGCGGACCGGGCCCCGGCCTGCTGGCGCCCGCTCCTCCAGTACCGCCGCCACCCCGGGATCCGCCCGCTCCAGCACGCGCTGGCCGGGATCAACGCCCACATCGGGCACGACCTGGCGCTCGCCGTGGTGGCCACGTGCGGCGAGCTGGACTGCGAACCGCGGGCGCTGGAGGCGGACTTCGACCGGGTCGGCGACACGCTGGTCTCGCTGGAGGAGCACATCCGGGAGGACCTGATGCCGGGCCCGGACCTGCTGGAGATCGCCGACCCGCTGACCCACCTGATCGGCTCGTGGAGCCTGGAGCGCGCCCGGGCCGGCGCCTGGGCAACGGCCCGCCTCCTGTGGACCCTGCGGCGCTCCCCCGAACTGGCCGAGGAGTTCACGGCCTCCCTCGACGCGGGCGTGGGCCTGGTGGGCCGCTGCCTGCTGACGCCGACGGCCCCGAAGCCGGCCGCGGTGTACCCCAGCTGACGGCCCCGCCGCGGCTCACCGCGTGTCCTCGAACGGGCGCACCTTTCATCTGTGACCTCTGGTGCGGAGACCTCGAATGGTGCAGAGACCTCGAACAAGTCGCCCGAACCGAGTGTGATGCGGCCGTCGCAGGGCGTGCAAGTGGTTCTGTCGATCATGGCGGGCCTGCGGCGCCCCGGGCATGAGAACGGGCCGCCGGCCCGCGTGCTGACGTGCGCGGGGCGGCGGCCCGTGATCAGGGGCCGGGAGGGGTCAGTCCTCCGGGAGTTCGACCGGGGCGATCTCGTCGTAGACGTCGCCCGGGCCCGGGTTGGTGGCGTCCGTGGAGCCGCCGAGGTGGTGCATGACGCCCCAGACGGCGTTGAGGGCGGTCTGGACCGCACCCTCGGCCCAGCCGGCCGTCCAGGAGATGTCGTCGCCCGCGAGGAAGATGCCGCGCTTGTCCTCGGGGAGGCGGTCCTGCATGAAGTGAGTGAACAGGCGGCGCTGGTAGCGGTAGTGGCCCGGCAGGTTGGCCTTGAACGCGCCCATGAAGTAGGGCTCGTTCTCCCAGGACACGGTGACCGGGTTGCCGATGATGTGGCGGCGGATGTCGACCTTCGGGTAGATCTCGCCGAGGGACTTCAGCATGACCTCCATCCGCTCGTTCGCGGACAGCGGCAGCCACTTCAGGCTGTCATCGCACCAGGTGTACGAAAGGCAGATGACGGCGGGCTTGTCGGGGCCGTTGTCCAGCAGGTAGGTGCCGCGGGTCATGCGGTCGGTGAGGGTCATCGACATGACGTCGCGGCCCGTCTCCTCGTCCTTGTCGAGCCAGAACGGCCGGTCGACGGGGACGAACAGCTTGGACGACTCCATGTAGTGGGTGCGCTCGATCGCCGTCCAGTGGTCGATCGGGAACAGCGTGTCGTCGCACTCGATCTGCGACAGCAGCATCCACGACTGGGCCGTGAAGATCGCGGCACGGTACGTGCGGATGTCGCCGGAGGAGTCGGTGACCGTGATGCGGTTGCCGGCCGTGCGGTGCAGGCGGGTGACCGCCGGGCGCGGGGTGCCGTCGTGCAGGGAGGACAGCGAGGTGCCCTGGGCCCAGTGCACGATCTTCTCGGGCTCGCGCTCCCACAGGCGCAGCGGCAGCTGCTGCGAGCCGCCCACGATGCCGCGGTGGTGGTCGTCGGCCTCGGTGTAGACGACGCGCAGGATCTCCAGGATGGAGTTCGGGAAGTCGGTGTCCCAGCCGCCCGTGCCGAAGCCGACCTGGCCGAAGATCTCGCGCTTGCGGAAGGACTTGAAGGCCTCCGACTTGCAGAGGAAACCGTAGAAGGTCTCGTCGTCGAGCTTCTCGACGAGCTTGGCCCAGATCTCGCGGATGCGCGGGACGTCCCGCTCGCGCATCGCGGTGTTCATGTCGGAGAAGTCGGCGCCCTCGTCGAGGCAGGCGTTCCACGCGGCGGACACGTCGCGGTAGATCTGCGGGAGGTCCGCGATGGTCTCGGCGTAGTGCGTCTCGCCCTTGAGGTCGACGACCGTCGAGGGGGTGGACTCGGCGAGCGGGTTCGGGAAGGGCTCCGTCACCAGGCCGACGAGGTCGATGTAGTGCTGGAGGGCCGTGGAGGACGGCGGGAAGCGCATGGCGCCCATCTCCGCGGTCAGTTCCTCGGTGCCGGCGCCCTCGAAGCCGACGGTGCGCAGCCGGCCGCCGATCTGGTCGGCCTCGTAGACGACGGGCTTGAGGCCCATCTTCATCAGCTCGTACGCCGAGATGATGCCGGAGAGCCCGCCGCCGATGACGGCGACCTCGGTGCCGAGTTCGGTCGCGGGTATCTGACCGAGACCCGCCGGGTGGGCGAGGAAGTCGTCGTACGCGTACGGGAAGTCCGGGCCGAACATGGTGATCGGCGGCTGTCCGTCGCTGTGCGGGACGGCGGTGGTGGGCACCGTGGACGTCATGGGGGTACGTCTCCTTGCGGCAGGGCTGGGGAAAGAGGTCTTAGACGAGGGAGGCGTAGAGCCCGGGGCGTCGGTCCCGCAGATAGGGGTTGGTCTCGCGGGATGCCGCCAGCAGCTCGGGGTCGGCCTCGCCGAACACCAGCTCCTCGCCGCGTCCGGCCCGGGTCCGGGTGACCCCGTCGGGGCTCGCCAGGCAGCTGAGTCCGACGAACTCGAACTCGCCTTCCGGGCCGGTGCGGTTGACGTACGCGATGTACATCTGGTTCTCGAAGGCCCGTACGGGGACGAGCTGTTCGGCGACGAACTGGAACGGGTGCATCTGCGCGGTCGGCACCAGGAGGAGGTCGGTGCCGGCGAGCGCGTGCGCCCGGACGTTCTCGGGGAACTCCACGTCGTAGCAGATCATGATGCCGATGCGGAGGCCGCCGAGGTCCGCCTGGACGACGGGGGTGTCGCCGGGGGTGAAGGCGTCCTGTTCGAAGCAGCCGAAGAGGTGGGTCTTGCGGTAGTTCGCGAGACGCACCCCGTCGGGGCCGATGAGCTGCGCCGCGTTGAAGACGGCGTCGTCCCCCCGCTCCGGGTAGCCGTACAGGACGGCGATGCCGTGACGGCGGGCGATCTCGCCGATGGCGACGGCGGACGGGCCGTCGGCCGGTTCGGCGAGCCCGGGGATGTCCTGGAGGTCCAGCGCGTAGCCGGTCAGGAACATCTCCGAGGTGACGAGGAGCCCGGCCCCGCCCTGCGCGGCACGTGCCGCCGCCTCGTCGAGCGCCTTGAGGTTCTGGGCGGTGTCGCCGAGAACTCCGGAGCTCTGGAGGAGGGCGGTGCGCAGCGCAGGCATGGACTACCTCTGTGACAGGAGGGGTGGGGTCATACGAAGGTACGTTCGCGCGCTCCACCCGGACAAGCCGTGACCGTTGCGCTGCGCGCATCGATTCGTTGCGTGTTCCACGACGGGTGCGGCGATTCGTTGCGCGGGGCCCCCAGAGGCTCTCGGGGAACCCCTGCGGACCTTCGCGGACCCCCTCCGTCGGCCCCTGCTACGCGGCCTTGCGGAAGGCCGGGTGGCCGGCCAGGAAGCGCAGGTCGTCGAGGATGTCGGGGGTGTGGTCCGAGACGACGCGGCCGCTCCAGGTGTCGACGAGGGCCAGGACGGTCCTGGTGCCGTCGAAGTGGTGGCCGGCGGCCTCGTACGCGAGCCGCAGCGCGGTGTACCCGGCCGATTCGATGTCGGAGCCGATGTCGGAGCCGATGTCGGAGCGGACGCCGGAGCCGACGCCGGTGCCCGTGCGGGTGCCGAGGACCGTGGTGGCGACGGAGTCGTCGAGGCCCAGCAGGGCGAGGGCGGCGGCCACCTGCCGGGAGCGGGGACAGTCGGCGCGGAGGTAGAGGCGGTAGCGGTGCGGGACGGGGGAGAAACCGGCCCCGATGCGGCCGCGCGGGGCGGGGGCCGGGCCGGTGCGGGGCAGGACGGTGTGGGACATGGCTCTCCTGGGGTGGCGCGGGCGGCCTGGGCGCACGGCGGCCAGGTCACGGTGGTGGCCTGGGCGGGGCCGCGCCCCGGTGGGGCGGCGCTGCGCAGGCCGGCGCTCCGGGCGCCGTCGCGCACGCCCGGTCCGGGTCACTCGTCTGCGGGAGGGGTCAGCCGCGCGAGCCGAATGCGCTGCACACGCGCAGGAGGTCGATGTGCAGGCGCCGGGTCAGCCACCAGCGCCGCAGGGTCGGGGCTCCCGATTCCGCCGTCCAGGCCGTGTCCACCGGTGCTCCACCCCCGTCCTGTCCTCGGCCTGCCCCAGGCCTGCCCCCGGTCCGTCCCGGCCGCGGCGGCCCGCGTCGCGGCCGCCCGCCTCGCGGTGGCTAGGCTTCCCGGGCCGGGCACGTTCGTCGCGGCCGTCCCCCGCAGTTTCGTGGCGGCGCCCGGGGCCGTCAAGAAGGCGGCCGCGGGACGGTCGCCGCCGCCCCACGGAAGGAGTCCCGCACCCATGTCCCCCGAGACCGGAACCCTGTCCGACAGCGCTGTGCTCGACAACCCGGTCTGGGCCGCATTGACCGGGACCCACCGCGCTTTCGCCGAGCTGGGGCCCACGGGTCTGGCCGGCCGGTACGCCTCGGACACGTCCCCCTTCGCGGCGCTCCGCGACCCGGAGGATCCCGCGGCGTGGGCGGACCTGGCCGCGCTGGTGGGGCCCGGTCAGGAGGTCTGGGTGACCGGGCTGCCGACCCCGCCGGCGGACTGGGAGACGCTGATGACGGTGCCGGGCGTTCAGCTGGACGGCCGGGGGGTACGGGCCGAGGCCGCGCCGGAGGCGGTCCCGCTGGGGCGCGGCGACGTACCGGAGATGCTGGAGCTGGTCGGACTGACCCGGCCGGGCCCGTTCCTGGACCGGACGGTCGAGCTGGGCACGTACCTCGGGATCCGCCACGGGGGCCGGCTCGTCGCGATGGCCGGGGAGCGGATGCGGCCGGCGGGCTGGTCGGAGATCAGCGCGGTGTGCACCCACCCGGACCACCGGGGCCGGGGCCTGGCCGGCCGGCTGACCCGTGCGGTCGCGGCGGCGGTCCGCGAGCGCGGGGACAACCCGTTCCTGCACGCGGCAGCGGCGAACACCGGCGCCGTCCGGCTCTACGAGTCGATGGGCTTCACGGTGCGCCGCCGCCCGGTCTTCCTCGGGCTGCGCACACCGGCCGCAGGGGCCTGATCCGGAAGCCGTCGGCGACGGCGGGTTTCAGTGGGCGGCGAGTGGTCACACGCGGGACAACCCACGGAAAGGAACTGCCATGACCGACGTCTCACGCCTGCCCGGCTCCGCGCACCACTTCTGGCAGTGGCAGTCCCGGGCGGCCTGCCGGGACCTGGGGTCCGGCCGGTTCTTCCACCCCGCCGGTGAGCGGGGCGAGGACCGCGAGGAGCGGGACGCCGCAGCGAAGCGGGTCTGCGCGGCCTGCCCGGTCCGGACGGCCTGCCTCGACCACGCCCTGCGCACCCGCGAGCCGTTCGGCGTCTGGGGCGGCCTGACGGAGGAGGAGCGCCACGCGCTCCTGGGCCCGGCGGGGATGACCTTGGCCGGGCGGGCCTAGGCCCCCGTCGGCCGGCCGGGCCTCCCCCACCCCGAGGGGGCCTACGCCGGTGCGCCGGAGGTGAAGCGGCGGAGCAGCGGGGAGAGGACGAGGACCGACTTGGTGCGCTCCACGAAGGGCTCGCCCGCGATGCGCTCCAGGACCCGTTCGAAGTGCCGCATGTCGGAGGCGAAGACCTGGACGAGGGCGTCCGCGTCGCCGGTGACGGTCGACGCGGACACCACCTCGGGGTATCTCTCCAGTCCTCGCCGGATGTCGTCCGGCGAGGTGTTGTGCCGACAGTAGATCTCGATGAAGCCCTCGGTCTCCCAGCCCATGGCGGCCGGGTCCACGCGCACGGTGAAGCCGGTGATGGCGCCTTCGGCGCGCAGCCGGTCCACCCGCCGCTTCACGGCGGGGGCGGAGAGCCCTACCTCGGAGCCGATGTCCGCGTAGGAGCGGCGGGCGTCCTCGGCGAGGGCGTGCACGATGCGTTCGTCGAGATCGTTCAGTCGCACGGGGGGTGAATCACTTCTGTTCAGCGGCCTCCTCGGCCGGGGCGGCCGGGGCGGCCACAGTGGCCAGGCTGGAGCGGCGCATGCCGTAGAAGAAGTAGATCACGAGCCCGACGGCCATCCAGCCACCGAAGACCAGCCAGGTGATTCCGGGCAGCTCCGTCATCAGGTAGGCGCAGAGGAGGAAGCCCACGATCGGGGTGACCGGGAAGAGCGCGACCTTGAAGGTGCGGTTCATCTCCGGGCGGGTCTTGCGCAGGATGATGACGGCCACGTTGACCAGCGCGAACGCGAAGAGCGTGCCGATGCTGGTGGCGTTCGCCAGTTCACCCAGCGGGATGAAGGCGGCGAGCAGTCCGCAGAAGAGGCAGACGATGATCGTGTTGACGCGGGGGGTGCCGGTCTTCGGGTCGACCTTGGCGAAGGCCTTGGGCATCAGGCCGTCGCGGGACATGGCGAAGAGGATGCGGGTCTGACCGTAGAGGACGGCGAAGACGACGCTCGCGATGGCGACGACGGCGCCCGCGGCGAGGATGACGCTCCAGAAGGAGTGTCCGGTGACGTTCTCCATGATCTGGGCCAGGGCGGCCTCGCTGCCCTCGAACTCCTGCCACGGCATGGCGCCGACGGCGACCAGGGCGACGAGGCAGTAGATCGCGGTGACGATGGCGAGCGAGAGCATGATCGCGCGCGGCAGGTCCTTCTTCGGGTTCTTGGCTTCCTCACCGGCGGTGGAGGCGGCGTCGAAGCCGATGTACGAGAAGAACAGCATGGAGGCGGCGGTGCTGATGGCGGTGACGCCGAGCGGGGCCAGCGGGGTGTAGTTGCCGGCCTTGATGCCCATGAAGCCGATGACGCAGAAGAGCACCAGCGTGACGATCTTGACGCCGACCATGATCGAGTTGATCCGGGCGCTCTCCTTGGCCCCGCGCAGCAGGAAGACCATGCAGAGCAGGACGACGACCAGGGCGGGCAGGTTGATGTAGCCGCCCTCGCCCAGCGGGGCGGAGAAGCCCTCGGGGATGGTGAAGCCGAGGGTCCCGTCGAGCAGCTCGTTGAGGTACTGGCCCCAGCCGACGGCGACGGCCGCGACCGAGACGCCGTACTCCAGGACGAGGCACCAGCCGCAGACCCAGGCTATGAGCTCGCCCATGGTGGCGTAGGCGTAGGAGTACGAGGAGCCCGAGACGGGGATGGAGCCCGCGAGCTCGGCGTAGGAGAGCGCCGAGAAGAGCGCGGTCAGGCCCGCGAGGATGAACGCGACGAAGACGGCCGGCCCGGCGATCGGGGTGGCCTCGCCGAGGACGACGAAGATGCCGGTGCCCAGGGTGGCGCCGATGCTGATCATGGTCAGCTGCCACATGGTGAGCGAGCGCCTGAGCGCGCCGCCCTCACCCTGGCCGCCCTCGGAGACCAGCTGCTCCACCGGCTTGCGGCGGAGCAGCGGGTTGACGGGCTTCGTGGCGAGCGGTGGCGCCTGGCCGTGGTCGAGCACGAGGGGACTCCTTGTCACTGCGGATCGGGGAGGTCGGGGATGAGGCGTCGACCGCGACGATCCGGAGCAGGACAGGGCCCGACGGGGGAAGGGCCTGAGCATGGGAGGACCGCCGAGCTGGCGATCCGCCACTCCACGTACAGCGAGTGAGCCTACGAGCTGAGTGATACCGCCCGTAATGCACCATCCTTGCACATTGGCGCACGATCGTTGCGCGGATCTGTCCGGGATGGTCCTTTGTTGCGTACGGATGATCGATCGCTGCGCAGCCCTCTCCGGACCCCCTTTCTTGACACCTCGTCAGGTGTGCCGCAGCGTGCCGCCTGGCGGCATTGGTGCGACCGGAGGCGATGGATCCGGGTACGAGCGGGGTACGGGTCGCCGAGACCACGGACACACGATCGGAGGCGGAGCGTGAGCAGACCGGGCGCGGACCAGCAGTGGCCGTGGCAGGATCCGCAGCCGTTCCTGCGCGGGGTCGCCTGGCTGGACAAGGGGCGCCCGGTGCGGGCCGACCCCGCGGACACCATGCGGCTGCCCTGGGACACCGGCGAGCGGTCCACCCTGCCCATAGGGGTCCGGCTGGAGTTCACCACCGAGACCGCGCATGCGGTGGAGGTCCGCTACCGGGCGACCGTGCCCGGCCCCACCGACGCCCTGCGCGACCTCGCGCACGGCTTCGCGCTCTGGGACCGGCACGGAGTGGTCGCCGAGGTGTTCACCGAACCGGCCGCGGAGGCCGTCGTACGGATCGGCCTGGGGGGCGGCACCGGCCCGTTCACCATCCATCCGCCCGAGACCCAGTCCCCGCTGATCCTCGGCCTGCGCGGGATCGGCGGCCCCCTCGCCCCGGCGCCGGCCGCCCCGCGCTGGGTCGTGCACGGCGACTCCATCACCGAGGGCTGGTGGTCCACCCGTCCCGCGCACGGCTGGCCCGCCGTCACCGGCCGGGCGCTCGGCTGGGACACCGTCAACCTCGGCTACGCGGGCGCGGCGCGCGGCGAACTCACCACCGCCGAGCAGCTCGCTGGCCTGCCCGCCGACGTCCTCACGCTCGCCTTCGGCACCAACTGCTGGTCCCGGATGCCCTTCTCCGCACCCCTGCTGTACGAGACCACGCGCGCCTTCCTCGACCTGGTCCGGCAGGGTCACCCGCGGACCCCGCTGCTGCTGGTCTCGCCGCTGCTGCGGCCCGACGCGGAGCGCACCCCGAACAAGCTCGGCGCCACCCTGGGCGCGCTGCGCGACGCGATGGAGCGCGCCACCCGGGACCGGATCGCCGCCGGGGACGACCGGCTCGCCGTTCTCCCGGGCCGGGACCTGCTCGGTCCCGAGCACCTGGAGGACGGGCTGCACCCCAACGACAGCGGACACCAGGTCCTCGGCCTCGCTGTGGCCACGGCCCTGCGGCGCGCCGGGTTCGGCCCGGGGTGAGTGAAACAGCCCACACGAGCTCCCTTGAACAGATCCCTGCCATCAGGGCGTGTCCTGAGCACAGTTGCCGCCGCCGGGGGCGACGGCACGACAGACACCACACGTGGGAGAGATCAAGATGGGCATCAAGCGCGGAACCACCCTTGCAGCCGTCGCGATGGCGGTCGTCCTGGCGGCGACCGCATGCGGTCCGTCGGACGACAAGGCGGCCGACAGCGCCCAGCCGGCCGGCGCCGCCTCCCAGGCCCCCGCCGCGGACGGGGGGTACGGAGCCCCCGCCGCGGACGCGGGGTCGGGATCGGGCGCCAAGGCCGCCGGGCAGCTGGCGATCGCCAACAACGACCAGCTGGGCGCGGTCCTCACCGACAGCGCCGGCCTCACCCTCTACCGCTTCGACAAGGACACGGCCAAGCCGCCGAAGTCGAACTGCGACGGGGACTGCGAGAAGACCTGGCCGGTGGTCGCCGCGGGCGACGCCACCGCCGCGGCGGGCATGGACCCCTCGCTCCTCGGCGAGGTCGTGCGCAGCGACGGCAGCAAGCAGCTGACGGTGGCCGGCTGGCCCGCGTACCGCTTCAACAAGGACACCAAGGCGGGCGACTTCAACGGTCAGGGCGTCGGCGGGGTGTGGTTCGCGTTGGCCTCCGACGGCAAGAAGGCGGCGAAGGCGGCGGCGCCCGCGGCCGGCGGGGCCGAGGCGGGTGCGGCCGTCGGGGCCGAGGCGGGTGCGGCCGAGGCGGACGCCGCGCTCACCGTGGCGAAGGACCCCAAGCTGGGCGACCACATCGTCGACGGCAAGGGCATGACCGTCTACCGGTTCAAGCCGGACACCGCGTGGCCGATGGTCTCCAAGTGCGTCGGCGACTGCCTGGCCAAGTGGCCGGTCGTCCCCCCGGTGGCCCAGGGCAACGCCAAGGGCATCGTCGAGAAGAACTACCTGGTCCTCGACCGCCCGGACGGCAAGAAGCAGCAGACCGTCAACTGCTGGCCCGTCTACACCTTCACCGGCGACAAGAAGCCCGGCGACATCAACGGCCAGGGCGTGGGCGGCACCTGGTACGCCGTCGCCCCCGACGGCAAGCTCATCACCGTCCAATAGTCCCGGGACAGTAGCTCGGGGACGGTCCGGGGACGGCAAGTCCGGGACACCTCCGAGCCCCCTCCAGGCCCCCCACCACGGTCGCGCGGCCCCTGCCTCCATCCCCCGGGGCGGGGGTCGCGCCCCGTTCCGCCGCGGCGCGCCGGTACCTAGACTCGGCGGCATGCTGCGCGTACTTGCCGTCGACGACGAGAAGCCGCTCCTGGAGGAACTCCTCTACCTGCTGCGCTCGGACCCCCGCGTGCTCAGCGCGGAGGGCGCCTCGGACGCCACCGAGGCCCTGCGCCGGGTCACCCGGGCGCTGGAGTCCGGACCGGACGGGGCCGACGCCATCGACGTGGTGTTCCTCGACATCCACATGGCCGGGCTGACCGGTCTGGACATCGCCCGGCTGCTCGCCGGGTTCGCGCAGCCGCCGCTGATCGTGTTCGTCACCGCCCACGAGGGCTTCGCCGTACAGGCCTTCGACCTGAAGGCCGTGGACTACGTGCTCAAGCCGGTGCGCCCGCAGCGGCTGGCCGAGGCCGTCCGGCGGGCCTGCGCGCAGCTGGGCCGCGCCGAGGAGGTACCGCCCCCCGCCGAGCCGGCGGCGAGCCCGTCGGCCCCGGCGCCACCGCACCGCCCGGCCCCCGAGGTCACGGTCGCCGACCGCGCACCGGAGCAGATCGCGGTCGAACTGGGCGGAGTCACCCGCTTCGTGGCGATCGCCGACATCGCCTACGTCGAGGCGCAGGGCGACTACGCCCGCCTGCACACCGACGAGGGCAGCCACCTGGTGCGGATCCCCGTGTCCACGCTGGAGGAGCGCTGGGCGGCGCGCGGGTTCGTACGGATCCACCGCCGCCATCTGGTGGCGCTGTCCCGGATCGACGAGATCCGGCTGGACGCGGGCACGACCAGTGTCCGGGTGGGTTCGGCGGAGCTCCAGGTCAGCCGCCGGCACGCACGGGAGCTGCGGGATCTTCTGATGCGGCACGCCACTGGCTGAAAGCGGCCGCCGCCGGGGGCCGTCCGGCGCGCCCGTCCACCGGTCGGCGACCGTCCGGCGCGCGCGGGTGCCGTTCGTCGCGCGGGGAGGGACGTACGGCGATCCGCCGGAGCCGTCGGCCGCACCGCCGGCGTGAACGGTCCGCCACTGCCATCGCCCCTGCGTATCGTGGATCTTCCGGCGCGGGAGGAGCGAGATGTCCGAGATCCAGGCGCTGGTCGACGCCCTGAGCGGACTGCCCCGCACCCCGCCCGCCGGGCCCGCCGAGGCGGAGGCCCTGCTGGCCCGGCTGCGCAGTGCGGCCGCCCGCTGGGCCGACATCCTCTACGAGGCCCGTGAGGGCGTCCGCGAGCAGGTGCCGCCGCGCGCGGAGGCCGCCCTGACGCTGGCCTTCCGGCGCGCGGAGGAGTCGTACGTGGAGCTGGAGATCGCCCTGCGGGACTGCGCCGAGCACCGCGACCCCGCGGTCTGATCCACCAGCGGCGCGGGGTCCCCGGCGGACCGCCCGGCGGAGCCCCCGGCAGCGCCGCCGCAGGGCCGGATCGTGCCTGTCGCCGGGTCCGGGCTCGTGCATAGACTCCGGTCTCCACCCCCTCCGCCGAAGGACCGCCCGGTGAACCAGACGTACGCGCTGACCGCGGTCGCCGTCGTCGTGGTGGTCACCGTCCTGGTCGGCGCGCTGGGCCTGCGCATATCCCGGACCACCTCCGACTTCTACGTGGCCTCGCGCACGGTGGGGCCCCGGCTCAACGCGGCGGCCATCAGCGGGGAGTACCTCTCGGCCGCGTCCTTCCTCGGGGTGGCGGGGCTGGTGCTCCTCCAGGGGCCCGCGATGCTCTGGTACCCGGTGGGCTACACGGCCGGGTACGTGGTGCTGCTCGCGCTGGTCGCGGCCCCGCTGCGACGTTCCGGCGCGTACACGCTGCCCGACTTCGCCGAGGCCCGGCTGGAGTCGCAGGCGGTGCGCCGGATCGCGGTGCTGTTCGTGGTCGGGGTGGGCTGGCTGTACCTGCTGCCGCAGCTGCAGGGCGCCGGGCTGACGCTGGAGATCCTGACCGGGGCCCCGCACTGGGTCGGCGGGCTGGTCGTGGCCTTCGTGGTGAGCGCGGCGGTGGCCGCCGGCGGGATGCGCAGCATCACCTTCGTCCAGGCCTTCCAGTACTGGCTCAAGCTCACCGCGCTGCTGGTCCCGGCCTTCTTCCTGATGGCCGCCTGGGCGGGGGACGGGGCGCCGCGGGCCACCTTCGACGCACCGGCGGCCTTCCGGGAGCACACCTCGGTGACCCTCGCGGAGGACGTGCGGCTGTCCCTGGACGAGCCGCTGACGGTCACGGTGACCGGGCAGGTGGACGGACGCGGCTACGTGGCCGTCCCGCTGACCCTGGCCCCCGGCGGGCATTCCGTACGGGCGCACGCGCGGCTGGAGTTCGCCCCGGACACGCCCGTCCCGGACACCCGCGCGGAAGCCGGCCTCGGGGTGTCCAGCTGGTCGGAGCCGCTGTCCGGGGACCGCCCGGAGCACCGGCTGTACGCCACCTACGGGCTGATCCTGGCCACCTTCCTCGGCACGATGGGCCTGCCCCATGTGGCGGTGCGCTTCTACACCAGCCCCAACGGGCGGGCCGCCCGGCGCACCACGCTGGTCGTGCTCGGGCTGGTCGGCTCCTTCTACCTGCTGCCGCCGGTGTACGGGGCACTGGGCCGGATCTACGCCCCCGAACTCGCTCTGACCGGCGACGCGGACGCGGCGGTGCTGGTGCTGCCCGAGCGGATGCTCGGCGGACTGCTCGGCGAGCTGCTGGGGGCGCTGCTGGCCGGGGGTGCCTTCGCGGCGTTCCTGTCGACGGCTTCGGGACTGACGATGGCGGTGGCCGGGGTGCTGCACCAGGACGTGCTGCCGGCGCGCGGGGTGCGCAGCTTCCGTTCGGCGGTGCTCGTGGCGATCCTCGTGCCGCTGGGCGGGAGCGTCGCGGCAACCGACGTCCCGGTGGCGGACGCGGTGGGGCTGGCCTTCGCCGTGTCGGCCTCCTCGTTCTGTCCGCTGCTGGTTCTGGGCATCTGGTGGCGCGGGCTGACCCCGCCCGGGGCGGTGGCCGGGCTGGTCACCGGTGGCGGGGCGGCCCTGAGCGCGGTGCTGGCGACCCGGACGGGGCTGGCCCCGGCGGGCTGGCCGCACACGCTGCTGGCGTGGCCGGCGGTGTGGTCGGTGCCGCTCGGGTTCCTGACGATGGTCGCGGTGTCGCTGGCCACCCGCTCGCGGATCCCGGCGGGGACGGCGGCCACGCTGGCCCGGCTGCACCTGCCGGAGAACGTGGCCGTGGACCGGGCGTGGGCCTCCTCCCCCCGGCGGAGCGAGGGGGCGGGTCCGCGGTGACGGCGCTGTGCCCGGCCATGCTGGCCGTGCTGGTGGTGGCGGCTGCGGTCCTGCTGCTGGGCGCGGGCTGGGCGGCGGGCCGCCGGCAGGCCCGGCGCGGCGAGCGGGCGGCCGGGCTGGACCTCGGGACGCCGGTGGAGCGGGCCACCTTCCACACCCTGCACACGGCTTCGCTGGCCGCTCCCCCGCTGCGCGCCGGGCTGACCGAGGACGCCGCCCGCAAGGCCGCCCGGCGGCTGCGCTCGCTGCTGGGCACGGAGGCGCTGTGCCTCACGGACCGGGAGTCGGTGCTGGCCTGGGACGGGCCGGGCGCCGACCACCACGAGCGGCGGGCGATGGCCCGGGTGGCGGTGACGCTGGAGTCGGGGCGCAGCCAGAGCGTGCGGACAGGGTGCCAGCGGCCCGACTGTCCGCTGAAGTGGGCGGTGGTGGCCCCGCTCACCGGTGAGGACGGGATGCTGGGCGCGCTGGTGGCGTACGGGTCGCGGGAGTCGGCGGTGCTGGTGCGGGCCGCCACGGAGGTCGCGCGGTGGGTGTCCGTACAGCTGGAGCTGTCCGAGCTGGACCGTTCGCGGACCCGGCTGATGGAGGCGGAGATCAAGGCGCTGCGGGCGCAGATATCCCCGCACTTCATCTTCAACTCGCTGGCCGCGATCGCCTCGTTCGTACGGACCGATCCGGAGCACGCCCGGGAGCTGCTGCTGGAGTTCGCGGACTTCACCCGGTACTCCTTCCGCCGGCACGGCGACTTCACCACGCTGGCCGAGGAGTTGCGCTCCGTCCAGCAGTACCTGGCGCTGGCGGGCGCCCGGTTCGGTGACCGGCTGAAGGTGACGTTGCAGGTGGCGCCGGAGGTGCTGCCGGTGGCGCTGCCGTTCCTGTGCCTGCAGCCCCTGGTGGAGAACGCCGTCAAGCACGGGCTGGAGGACTCCACCGAGGAGTGCCGGATCACCATCACCGCGCAGGACGCGGGCGCGGAGGCGGTGATCACCGTCGAGGACAACGGGGTGGGGATGGATCCGGCCCTGCTGCGCCGGATCCTGGCCGGGGAGTGCAACGGTTCCTCCTCCGGCATCGGGCTGCCCAATGTCGACGAGCGGATCCGGCAGGTGTACGGGGACGAGTACGGGCCGGTGATCGAGACGGGCGTCGGCGCAGGCATGAAGGTCACCATCCGCATTCCCAAATACCGTGCGGGCGTGCACAGTTCACCGTCCGGACACCATCCCCCACGCCCCTGAGCACCCGATCCCGTGTCATCCGGGGAGGGGCGCGACGTGACCGGCGGGGCACCCCCCGCGGTGACTGCGGAAGGGATCGCCGACGTGCGGGTCGGGCGAGAGCAGCTTCGTGACGAGCTGTGGCGGTGGGTGCGCGGGGGCGCCGAGGGTGGTGGGGGCTTCCTGGTCATGGAGGGCGAGCCCGGCGCGGGCCGGACCGACTTCGTACGGGACGCCCTGACGCGGGCGGCGGCCCTGGGCTGCCGCGTGCGGTACGCGGCGGCAGCCGCCCCCGGGTCGAAGTGCCGCTGCACGCGGCCCTGGACTGCCTGCACCCCCGCGGCCCGGACCGAGCGGCGGCCGTCGCCCTCCTGCGGGAGGCGCAGGAGGCGGCGCGGCCGGGCGGCGCCCTGCTGGCCGCCATGGACCTGCTGACGGCCGCCGTCGAGGAGTGGTGCGCACAGCGGCCGCTGCTGCTGGTGCTGGACGACGCCCAGTGGGCGGACGCGGCCAGCCTGCTGCTGTGGCGGCGCCTGGCCGACCAGGCGGTGGCGGGCCGGCTGCCGCTGCTGCTGGCCGCGACCCGGCGGCCGTTGCCCACGCGGCCCGAGCTGGAGGAGCTGTGCTCGACCCCGGGCGGGCGCGCGTTCCGGCTGGAGCCGCTGTCCGGGGCGGAGGCCGCCGGGCTGGTCCGGGACCTGCTGGGCGCGGAGCCCGGGCCCCGGCTGCGGGAGGCCGCCGAGCAGGCCGGCGGCAACCCGCGGCTGCTGCGGGAGCTGCTCGCGCACTGGTCCGGGCTCGTCCGCGTCGACGGGGACCGCGCGGAACTCCTCGCGCCCGAGGATGAGTTGCCGCCACCGCCCGCCTCGCTGACCCGCGAGCCGGGCCGGCTCTCCGCACCGGCGCGCACCCTCCTGCGGCACGCGGCGCTGCTGGGTCCTGCCTTCACCGCGCGCGAACTGGCCCTCGTACGGGGCGGGGCGGCCCGCGAGCTGCTCGCGGAGCTGGAGGAGCCGGTGGCGGCCGGGCTGCTGACAGACACCGGCGGCTCCCTGCGCTTTCGCCACCCGGCGCTGCGGCTGGCGTTGTACGCCGAGACCCCCGGGGCCCTGCGCGCCGCCCTGCACCAGGACGCCGCGCGGGCCTTCGCCGACGCGGGCCTGGATCCGGCCCGGACCGCCGGACAGCTGGTGCGCGGCGGCCGGCTGGCCCCGTGGGCGGTGCGCTGGCTGGCGGACTCGGCGCCGGCGCTGATCGCCGGGGCGCCGGGCGCGGCGGCCGAGCTGCTGGAGCGGGCCATCGCACAGGGCGACCCGCGGAAGCGGGAGACCCGCGACGCGCTGGAGGAGCGGCTGGCGGACGCGGCGCTGATGCTGCGCCGCCCCGGGGCGGTGGACCTCCTCGGCGCGCTCCGCGCCCGGACCACGGACCCGGACCGGCGGGCCGCGGTGGACTTCAAACGGGTCTCCGCGCTGATGATCCAGGGCGACATGGCCCGCTCCCTGGCGGTCACCGAGCGGTCTTGAAGCCCCGCCGGCGATTGGGGCTCGGGGGCCGCGGGCAGGCCCCCCGGGTACGGGCGTGGCCCCCGGGCCGCCCGTGGTGGACGGGCCCGGGGGCCACGGACGACATACGGCCTAGCTCCAGCTGGCGTGCAGCGGCTTGCCCTCGGCGTAGCCGGCCGCGGACTGGATGCCGACGACCGCCTTCTCCTCGAACTCCGCCAGCGAGCCCGCCCCGGCGTACGTGCACGAGGAGCGGACACCGGCGATGATCGAGTCGATCAGGTCCTCGACGCCCGGACGCGCCGGGTCGAGGAACATCCGCGAGGTGGAGATGCCCTCCTCGAACAGGCCCTTGCGGGCACGGTCGTAGGCCGACTCCTCGCTCGTGCGGTTCTGCACCGCACGCGCCGAGGCCATGCCGAACGACTCCTTGTAGAGGCGGCCGTCGGCGGACTGCTGGAGGTCGCCCGGGGACTCGTACGTACCGGCGAACCAGGAGCCGATCATCACATTGGACGCACCGGCGGCCAGCGCCATCGCCACGTCGCGCGGGTGACGGACGCCGCCGTCGGCCCAGACGTGCTTGCCGTGCTTCTTCGCCTCGGCCGCGCACTCCAGCACTGCGGAGAACTGCGGGCGGCCCACGCCGGTCATCATGCGGGTGGTGCACATGGCGCCGGGGCCCACACCGACCTTGATGATGTCGGCGCCGGCGTCGATGAGGTCCTTGACGCCTTCGGCGGCGACGATGTTGCCGGCCACGATCGGGACCTGCGGGTCCAGCGCGCGGACGGCCTTGATCGCGTTGATCATCGATTCCTGGTGGCCGTGCGCCGTGTCGATGACGAGCGTGTCCACGCCCGCGTCGAGCAGCTGCTTGGCCTTGGCCACGAAGTCGCCGTTGATGCCGACGGCGGCCGCGATGCGCAGCTTGCCGTTGGCGTCGGTCGCCGGGGTGTACAGGGTGGCGCGCAGGGCGCCCTTGCGGGTGAGGATGCCGACGAGCTTGCCGTCCTTGTCGACGGCCGGGGCCAGCTTGCGGTGGCCGGCGTCGAGCCTGTTGAAGGCCTCGCGGGGGTCGATGTCGGCGTCGAGGAGGAGCAGCTCCTTCGACATGACCTCGGAGAGCTGGGTGAAGCGGTCGACACCGGTCAGGTCGTGCTCGGTGACGACGCCCACCGGGCGGCCCTCGCCGTCGACGACGACACCGGCGCCGTGGGCGCGCTTGGGCAGCAGGGACAGCGCGTCGGCGACCGTCTGGGTGGGTGCCAGCGTGATCGGGGTGTCGAGCACGTGGTGGCGGGTCTTCACCCAGGAGATGACGTCGGTGACGATCTCGATCGGGATGTCCTGCGGGATGACGACGATGCCGCCGCGGCGGGCGACGGTCTCGGCCATCCGGCGGCCCGCGATGGCGGTCATGTTCGCCACGACCAGCGGAATGGTGGTGCCGGTGCCGTCGGGCGAGGAGAGGTCCACGCCCTGGCGGGAACCGACCGCGGAGCGGCTCGGAACCATGAACACATCGTCGTACGTCAGGTCGTACGGCGGCTTCGAGTCATTGAGGAAACGCACGTGCTGAACATCCCAGTCGATCGGAGGTACCCCGACGGGTCAGCCGAGGAAACGCACGTACTTCATTCTCCCACGACCTGGCGTTCACACGGTCCGGGCCGATCGTCCAGGACATACCGGGCCCCGTCGTTCTTTCCTACGGGACCATGGTCCCGGCCGGCCTGGACGACCCCTCCAGCCGTCTGTCGCGTTCGGCGTGGGTGCGTGTCTGCGTTGGGCATCCGCGACTTCGAGGGCCGCTCCTTCCGCGGCTGGCACCACCACGCCACCCTCGCGAGCGTGGCCCACGCCGCCAGACTGCTCGGCACCCGGCCCCAGCTCCCCGACGGATACCCCGCGCCCGCCCGCCCCGCCGTCACCCGGCCGGCCGCCCCCGCGGCCCGGCCCCGCCCCGGCCCGGCCGGCGACCCCGGCCGTACTGCCGCCGCGCCCGTACCTCCCCGGCCAGACCCCGCGCCGCGAGTACATCCGCTGATGCTTGACATAGCCGACGAGCTACGCGCGTGGTGTGCCGCGCGGCGGGAATTCGCGCTGGCCACCGTGGTGGCGGTCAGCGGGAGCGCCCCGCGCGGCCCCGGCGCCTCCCTCGCCGTCGACGACCGGGGCACCGCCCTCGGCTCGATCTCCGGGGGCTGCGTGGAATCCGCCGCGCACGAGCTGTGCCTCGACGCGATCGCCTCCGGTGAAGGCGGCCTGCACCGCTTCGGCTACAGCGACGACGACGCCTTCGCGGTGGGCCTGACCTGCGGGGGAGTCCTGGACGTGCTGGTCACCCCGGTGCGCGGACTCGACCCCGTGCGGCCCGTGCTCGGCTCGGTGCTCGACGCCGCCGCGGTGGGGAGCCGCGCCGCGCTCGCCCGGGTGGTCTCCGGCCCGCCCCGCCAGCTCGGCCGGGCGCTCGCCGTCCACGCCGACGGCTCCTACGAGGGCGGGCTCGCCGGCGGCCCCGCCCTGGACCGGGCCGCCGCCGGGCGGGTACGGGCCCTGCTGCTGGCCGGGCGCACCGGCACCGGCGAGGACAAGGAGGTCCCGGCCCGGTTCATGTTCACGTTCATCGGCGCCCGCCCGCACACCGACTGGCTCGCCGGCGTCGTGGACCGGGACGAGTACGGCTTCGTCCTCACCGGCTCGGACCTGATCGCGAACGGTGGGGAACTCCCGGCCGAGTGGAGCCTGGAGCGGGCCCCCTACCCGCTGGAGACGAGCGTCCCCGGCGTCTTCGCGGCGGGCGACGTCCGCGCCCACTCGGTCAAGCGGGTCGCCTCGGGCGTGGGCGAGGGCGCGATGGCCGTCTCCCTGATCCACCGCTACCGCTCGATGGGCTGAGAGCGAACGTCCGAGCCCTTGCGATCAAGAAGGTATCGGATGCAACGTTGATTACATGATTACAGCTGAACAGAGCGAACAGCTCCGCGCGTGGTTCGCCGAGCGCCTGCCGGTGGACGTCTACGAGTCCCTCCTCTCGGTCACGGCCGACCGCGAGGAGATCACGGTCGTCGGCGTCATACCGGCGACCGAGTCGGTCAAGGAGTTCCGCGAACGCACCCGCGAACAGCGCATCGAGGTGGCCCGCGAGGCCGAGTCCCTCTACCGCCGCAAGGTCGCCTGGGGCGTACGGGTGGGTGAGGAGACGACGCTCTTCACCCACCTCGCCGTCCCGGTGATGACCCGCCTGCGCCAGTCCGAACGCCAGGTCCTCGACACCCTGGTCGCCGGCGGGGTCGCCCGCAGCCGGGCCGACGCCCTGGCCTGGTGCGTCCGCCTCGTCGGACGCAACACCGACACCTGGCTGACGGAACTGCGCGACTCCCTGGACAAGGTCCGCCAGGTCCGTGAGCAGGGCCCGGACGTCTCCGGCGAGACCGACTCCAGGAAGTCCGGGTCCGAATGACCGATCGGCCCCACTCCGGCGCATGATCGCGTAAGGCTGGCCGAGACCACCACCCAGGGAGAGGCACTCACCCATGACCACCACCGTCGAATACATCCGCTACCGGATCGCATTGGACGACCAGCCGGCCTTCGAGGACGCGTACGCCCGAGCCGCCGAGGCCCTGGCCGCGTCACCCGAGTGCATCGACTACGAACTGGCCCGGTGCGAGGAGGAGAAGGAGCGCTACATCCTGCGCATCCGCTGGACCTCGATCGAGGCCCACCTGGGCGGATTCCGCAAGGGCGAGCACTTCCCGGCGTTCTTCAGCGCGATCCGTCCGTACGTGACGGCCATCGAGGAGATGCAGCACTACCTCGTGACGGGCGTCGTGGGCACGGGAAAGGCCGCCGGATAGCCATGAGCACCACACCCACCATCTACGAGTGGATGGGCGGCGCGGAGGCGATGAACCGTCTCACCGACGCCTTCTACGCCCACGCGCTGCAGGACGAGATCCTGGCCCCGGTCTTCGCCGGCATGGACTCGGAGCACCCGCAGCACGTCGCGATCTGGCTGTCGGAGGTCTTCGGCGGCCCGTCGGACTACACCGCCCACCACGGCGGCCACCGGCACATGGCCACCAAGCACCTGGGCCGCGGGATCACCGAGAAGCAACGCCGCCGCTGGGTGGACCTGCTGATGGACACGGCCGACGAGGTCGGCCTCCCGACGGACCCGGAGTTCCGCGGGGTCTTCGCCTACTACATCGAGTGGGGCACCCGCATGGCCCTGATCTACTCGGGCCCCAACCCACCCCCGGTGGACGCGGCCAAGATCCCGGTCTGGTCCTGGGGCCAGACCCCACCGTGGATCCCGAAGACGGACTGAGCACACCTGAACGAGAAGGAACCGGGGCTCCGCCCGATCCAGCCCCTCCGGCGTTCGAGGCGCGGAGCCCCGATCCTTCAGCCCCGCCGGCGCTTAGGGCCCGGCATCCGCCGAGCCCCGGCAGCCGGGCCGGCCTCGGCCTCGGCCTCGGCCAGCAGCACGGTGAGCCCCGGCCCACCCTCCTGCTCCCGCCAGAAGTCCACGGCCTCCTCCAGCACCTCCACCAACGTCTCCCACTCGCCGGGCCGCGCGGCGGCATAGCCACGCCACGAGGTCACCGCCACCAGCCGCCCCGCGGCTTGCGGCAGCCACGACAGGTCCCGCATCGCGTCGGCCAACGCGTCCCAGTTCCCGCCGACCCACTCCGGCAGCCGCAGCGCGACCCCGCACCGCCGCATCAGCTCCGCCTTGCCCAGTACGCCGTCCAGGTCCAGCCGTACGGTCGTCCAGCCGGCGGCATCGGCCGCCGCGAGCGCGGGGGCGAGCGGCTGCGGGTCCAGGCTCATCGGAGAACCGCCTTGAAGGTGTCGTAGTGGTCGTCCGTGTAGAAGAACTCCCCACCCTCACCCGTCACGATCCGCCGGGCCCCGCGGTCCCGCTCCCCGGGCGTCCGCACCGTGAACTCGTGGTAGTAGCCGCGCTTCTGCCGGGGCAGGGCCTTCTCGAAGTTCCCGAAGACGGTGCCGTCCTGCCGGTACGGATACGGCCCGCCCTTGTCGATGAGCGCGAGCACGTCCCGGGCCTGCTGCGGCAGCGCGTCGGCCCGTACGGTGGCCATCCCCTTCGCCCACGCGGGAGCGGTACTACTGCCGGGACCGACCCCGCGGGCACTGGCGCTGGCGCTGGCCGCGGCGGGCGCGGGCTTCTGCCCGCCACAGCCCACCGCGCCGACCAGCGCGGCACAGAGGAACACGGCCCCAAGCAAACGCAGCAACGATCGGGGCACGTTCCGAAAGATCATGCACCGATCGTGCCAAATATCCGATTCGCTCGCGAATCGCCCGGTGGCCTCAGAGTGCGGCCATCTTGGTGTAGGGACTCAGGATTCGCTTCTGGACCGAACCGAAGTCAACGAGAACAGCGATCCCCTCCTCGATTCCGACGACACGGCCGAGGCCGTGCTCATCGTGAGTGACCCGGTCGCCGACGTTGAACTGCCGGATGGGCTGTTCCACGGGGGCCTTGAACGGGCTGGACGGCAAATGGCGGCGAGGTACTGCTGACTTTGTCATTGGAACCAGTATGCGCCCAGCAGGCCGCCGCGCGGTCCGCCGTTCGGATCTCAATTCCGGCACCATCCGCGCCGGCCGCCGCGACGAAGCGCCGATCCGCCGCTACAGGTCGTCGGGATCGGCCCGCTCCAGCGCGGGCCGCAGTCCGGGGGCCGACTCGGTCAGCAGGTAGTCGGCCACCGCCGTGTCCGTGACCAGGCTGGTCACCAGCCCGGACCGGAGCACCGCCCCGATCGCGGAGGCCTTGCGCAGCCCGCCCGCGATGGCCACGACCTCCGGGATCCGCCGCAGCCGGTCCGCCTCGACGGTGATGCACCGCTCGCCGAGGTCCCGGCCGACCCGCCGACCCTCGGAGTCGAACAGGTGCGCGGACATCTCGGCCGCGACGCCGAGCGAGGCGTAGTGGGCCCGCTCCTCGTCGGTCAGCATGTCGTGGACGGTGGAGATGCCCGTCTCCCACGACCCGATGGAGACGGCCGCGACCGTCACCTTGTCGAAGTACTCGAAGGCGCGCGCGATCCCGGTCTGGCTGCGCAGCGCGGCCGCCGTCGCCGGGTCGGGCAGCAGCATCGGCGCGTAGATCGGGTGCGCGTCGCCCCCCGAGACCTGGGCGGCCCTGCGCACGGCCTCGACCGAACCGCGCTCGGCGGTCCCCGCGTCGTAGACGCCGGTCAGCTGGACCACGGTGCACTGCGGCAGCCGGTGCAGGGAGGCGGCCATGTGAATGGTCGACCGCCCCCACGCCAGGCCCAGTACGTCGCCCTCGTTGACCAGTTCGCCCAGCAGATCGGCGGCGACCGCGCCCAGGTTCTCCGGGTCGGGCGCGTCCTCGGTGGCGTCGGCGGGCGACTCCACCACGACGGCGTGCCGGAGCCCGTACCGGGCCCTGAGCGCGTCCGAACGCTCCGCGTCGAGTTCGGCCGGTACCCGGATCTCGATCCGTACGAGGTCACGCTCCAGGGCGGTCTCCAGGACCCGGGCCACCTTGAAGCGGCTCACGCCGAACTCCTCGGCGATCTGGATCTTGGATTTGCCCTCGAGGTAGAAACGGCGCGCCATGGCCGCCGCCTGCACCAGCTCCGCGGGTCCCATCCGCAGGGCTGACCGTCCCGCCGACATTGCAGACACCGCGTTCTCCTCACTGCTGTTCACACTCTCGTGTTCACACTCTCGACTCGCCGTTCATCCTGTCAGATCCGACGGCCGTTGATCAGCCTGGACAGCTCCCGTTCACCGAGCTGTTCATCAACCCTTGGCTCAGTGGTCGCAAGCCCACGGCGCCGCGGCGATCGCCGCACCCGCCTGCTCACGCAGCGTGCGTACGGCGGCGGCCGGATCGACCGCGCCGTAGACCGCGCTGCCCGCCACGAACACGTCGGCGCCGGCCTCGGCACAGCGTTCGATGGTCGAGGCCGAGACCCCGCCGTCGACCTGCAGCCACAGCTCCAGGCCGTGCTTGGAGATCAGCTCCCGGGTCCGGCGGATCTTGGGGAGCATGATGTCGAGAAAGGGCTGGCCGCCGAAGCCGGGCTCGACCGTCATGATCAGCAGCATGTCGAGCTCGGGGAGGATGTCCTCGTACTGTTCGATGGGCGTCGCGGGCTTGAGCGCCATCGACGCCCGCGCCCCCTTGGCCCGGATCTCCCGCGCGAGGCGCACGGGCGCCGCCGCGGCCTCGGCGTGGAAGGTGACCGAACCCGCACCGGCCTCCACGTACTGCGGGGCCCAGCGGTCCGGGTTCTCGATCATCAGGTGGAGGTCCAGCGGAATGTCCGTGGCCCGGCTCAGGGACTCCACGACGGGCATGCCGAGGGTGAGGTTCGGGACGAAATGGTTGTCCATGACGTCGACATGCAGCCAGTCGGCCCCCTCGACGGCCCTCGCCTCCTCGGCGAGTCGGGCGAAGTCGGCGGACAGGATGCTGGGATAAATCTGCGCGGCCATGCCCCAAGCCTGCCATGCCTACGGCCGGTTCCGGCCACGACCCCGCAAGTCAGGACGAGCGTAGCAACGCTTAACCCATCCCGGAGGATGCTTCACCCGCCCTTAAGGGCCGGCGGGACCGGAACCCGGTCCCGCCGGCTGTCACGCGTCGGCGGAGGCCGGACCGTTGGCGGGTGTCGTCACCGCGACGCGCACCGCTCCGGTGGTCGAGGTCGCGACCTGCGCGACCGTGCGGTCTCCGGGGTGGCCGGCGACGACGGCCGGGGTGCCCTCGACCGTCGGTACCCGGCGCACGGTCCACCCCGCGCTCTGGAAGAACGTCTGCGCGCGCGCGACGGCGGCCACCCTCTCGCCCTCCGGCAGCGGCTCGGTCGACCAGGTGTGGTGGACCGAGGCGCCCGACTCGTCCCGGACCGTGCTGAGGCCTTCCCCGGGCTGCGTGGGCGCCGATCCAGCCTGCAGCGCGTCGTAGATCCGGCTGGAGTGGGCGAGGGCCCGGCGCGTGGCGGGATCGTCGGGCGACGGGGCCTCGTACGCGGCGGGACCGGCCGGGGCCGCCCCCGAGGCCTTGGTCTTGCCCGGCGGGAGGAAGCAGGGCGAGATCACCTTGAGGGTCGCTAGGCCCTCGCCCTTGGCGCGGTCCAGAACCCCGGTGATCCCTTCCATCCAGAAGTCGTCCGGCTCCGTACGCATGCTCACCCAGGGGAAGGGGCCCGACATGTCCTCCTCGTTCGACGAGTTGTACTTGTAGCCCTGCTTCAGCCAGGCGTCCCGCGCCTGCAGCACCAGGTTCTTGGCCTCGGACCCCGGAACACCGGTGAGCTTGTAGAAGAGGGTGACCTGCAGTCGGTCGTCCGGGCCGTGATCGTCCCTGGCGATGCAGGGGCCGACGGTCGCGGGGCCGAAACGCTCCAGCGTCGGCTGGGGCGACATGACGTCCACCGCCTGGTGGATGATCTCTTCCGCCCGGTCGGTCGCTTGCTGCTCGTTCATCGTGACCTGCTTCGCCGTCTCTCCGTCGTCTTCCTGTGTCCCGCACGCGGTCACCGTGACCGTCAAGGCGAGCAGTGCAGCAGCTGAGAATGCCTTGCGTGGATTCACGGCTGTCCTCCTGTGACGATCCTTGCCAGGCTTCTGAGGGGCTTGTCGTCCCAGTACTGGGAGTGCGCCGGCATCATTTCCCAGTCCTCGAGCGGCCACTTGCCGTCGGGGACCTCGAAGACCTGGCCCCCGAAGTCATCGCTGGTCGGGTCGGTTCCGTGGACGATCGTGTGGTCGTCGAAGGAGTCCCACCAAGCCTTCGGGCTGAGCGGGTCCCGGGCCGTCGGCGGGGCGAGGTTGATGAGGTCGTGGTCGGACGTGGCCGCGAAGACCCGGTCCGGTGGGATGTTCAGGTCCTTCGCGTGGTCCACTCCCACGCCCGGACTGCCCACCATGATGGCGTTGTCGACCGGCAGGTCGATGTGCATGCTCATCGTCTCGCCCACCACCAGGGACCCGTAGCTGTGCCCGAGGAGCGTCTGGTTCACGCCGCCCTCGCGGTGGTTGGCTTCCTCGATCCCCTGGATGAAGTTGCCGAGCGGCTCCTTGGCGTTGTCCGCCCACCTGGTCTCCGTCGCATCGGTCGCGATGCCCTGCGGGGCGTCGTAACCGAGCCAGACGATCGAGGCCGTCTTCCGGGAGCCGTCGGTGGCTTCCGCTTGTGCCTGGAGACGCTCGGCCCGGCCGATGTCCCCGTCGATGGACTTCAGCTCGGCGAACGTCCCGGGCACGTACGTCACCACGTTGTCGGCGGTGTCCGGATTTCCGATGGAGACGATGGCGCGCCCCATGTCCTTGCCGTCGAAGCCGAGGAGATAGGGGCGGCTGCTCTCGCTCGTGTAGGTGTCGAATCGTTTCTGTATGGCGTCCATGCCCTTGGTGCCGTCCTCGATCTCCTTCCTCTTCTCCTCCCACTTCTTCCACTCGTCCGTCGGGACCATCGCGCCCTTCACCTCACGGCCCGTGATGGGGCTGATGTAGGGCTTGTAGTGCTCCGGCTCCTTCTTGAGCCAGGCGTCGTACTCCACCTGCTTGGCGCCGCGCTGTTCCGCGAGGACGATGCGGTTCGCGTCGTCGCGTACGGCGGAAGGGAGGCCGTCGAGCGCTCCGATGCTCGCGGGGTGCATGGAGACGTAGGCCTCGCGCTGTTCCTCGGTGAGGCCCTTCCACCAGTTGGCGTTGTCCTGGGGCCAGTCGTTCTTGGGCGGTGGCTTGATCGTGTGGAGGTACCCGTCGGCCGCCCCGCGCACGCCGTCCGTGTCCGACGTGACGTCCTTCCAGTCGCTGCCGGACACGGTCAGGTCGTCGTCGGCCTTGAGGGCCCGTATCTTCGGCTCCCACTTGGCGTCCGCGTCCGTGGCTTCCTTGAGCGCGTCGGCGATGCGGTTCGCGTACCCCATCGCCTTGCCGTAGTTCGGGTTCGGGTGGATGTTCGCCGCCTGGCGTTCCAGGGCGTCGGAGGTCTCGTTCCCTCCCGCGCTCCCGGTCACGGTGCCGCCCTCCGTGGCCTTCTCTGCGCCCGGCTTCTGTCCGGCGGGGAACGCGACCGAGCCGTCGTCGTTCACCTTGCAGCCGTCCGCCTGTGCGTCGGCGATCGCCGCCTCCAGCTTCCGCTTGGCGGCCGCCATGTCGTAAGCGAACCCGTTGAGCGCGGTGCTGATCACACCGCATTCGGTCTGCGCGTAGTGGAAGTTCTTCACCAGGGCCTGGAGCTGTTTCTGCGCGGCGTCCGCCGCCTCGCCCTTCAGCGACTTGCGCATGCCCGTGGCGACCGTGTTCTCGATGTGCTCCCTGGCCGCCTGGGCCGAGTTGCCGAGGGTGCGGTAGCCGTCGGCCGCTTCCTCGAACTCGGACGGCTTGAAGGCCTTGAGGGTGGCGTAGTCCATCGCGCCGTCACCGACCCTTGGCCTGGCCGCCGACGGCGTCCGTGTCCGCGTACGTGTGGTTCAGCCTGTCCATCTCCGCCTGGACGCCCTCGTCGGTCGTCAGCACGTCGCGGCCCACCTGGTCCAGGACACCCTGGAGCGCGCCGCACCGCTCGCTGACGCTCTCGGCGTACTTCTTCCAGGAGTCGTAGACGTCCTTGTGCGCGGCCGCGCTCAGACACCCGGCGGTCGAGCCGATGCCGGTCTGCCCGTTCTCTAGCTTGGTGAGCGCGGTGCCGAGGGTCGGGCGGAGGGAGCCCACGCCCTCGGCGGCCGTGGTCCACGCCTTCTTGCTGGACTGGAGGCCTCCCGTCACGGCGCTCGGGCCGCCGGTGCCGGGATCGGAGGGCACATGGTTGAGCCTCATGCCCACGTGCCCCTCGCCCTCACCGGCCTTGATCTGTTCCCACTCGTCCCACGCCATGCGCGCAGCCCCCGTTGTCCCGTTGATCACACCAGCCGGGAACACTACATCGCACCGAGGCACGGCTCATGAGTACCCGTACCTAGGCGCCCGCCCCTCTCGGGGGTCGGGGAATCGGGGCCCGGCGCTACGCCGTGCGCCTCAGCAGTGCCAGGTACATCGCGTCCGTTCCGTGCAGGTGGGGCCACAGCTGGACGTCCGGGCCGTCGCCCAGACCCGGTACGCCCGACATGAACGGCCGCGCGTCGATCAGCTCCGCCGACACCGGCGAGGCTCCCGCGCCGCGCCCCTTCAGGACGTCGTCCACGACGACCCGGGTCTCGGCCAGGTGCGGCGAGCACGTCGCGTAGCCCACGACGCCGCCCACCCGCACCGCCGACAGCGCTTCGCGCAGCAGTCCGCGCTGGAGCGGCGCGAAGCCCTCCAGGTCCTGCGGGCGGCGGCGCCAGCGGGCCTCCGGGCGACGGCGGAGCGCGCCCAGGCCCGTGCAGGGGACGTCCATCAGGACGCGGTCGAAGGAGCCCGGCCGCCACGGCGGACGGGTGCCGTCCGCCGTGATGACCTGGTAGGGGCCCGGGTTGCCCGCGAGGGCGCGCTCCACGAGCCGCGCCCGGTGCGGCTGCTTCTCCGAGGCGAGCAGGAAGGCTCCGCGCTGCGCGGCGAGCGCGGCGAGCAGCGCCGCCTTGCCGCCGGGGCCCGCGCAGCCGTCGAGCCAGCGCTCGTCGCTGCCTTCGACCGGCACCGCCGCCAGGGCCATCGCCACCAGCTGGCTGCCCTCGTCCTGCACTCCGGCGCGGCCCTCGCGCACCGCCTCCAGCGCGCCGGGCTCGCCGCCCTCGGCCATCCGGACGGCGTACGGCGACCAGCGCCCGGGCAGCGCCGAGTCCTCGCCGACCGCGTCCAGCAGCTCCTGCGGGGTGGACCGGCCGGGGCGGGCGACCAGGGTCACCTCGGGCCGCTCGTTGTCGGCCTCCAGCAGGTCCTCGATGCCGGCGCGGCCGCCGCCCAGCGCGTCCCACAGGGCGCTGACGATCCACCGGGGGTGCGAGTGGTACACCGCGAGGTGTTCCTCGGCGTCGTCCTCGTACGGCGGTGCGACCCGCTCCAGCCAGCCGTCCAGATCGTGCGCGGCGATCTTCCGCAGCACGGCGTTCACGAACTTGGCGCGCCCGTCCCCGAGCACCACCCGGGCCAGCTCCACGCTCGCGGAGACCGCGGCGTGCGTGGGGATGCGGGTGCCGAGCAGCTGGTGCGCGCCGAGCGAGAGCACGTCGAGCACCGGCGGGTCCACCTCCCGCAGCGGCCGGTCGATGCACGCCTTGATGACGGCGTCGTAGGTGCCCTGCCGGCGCAGCGTCCCGTAGACCAGCTCGGTGGCCAGTGCCGCGTCGCGTGCCTGGAAGCTCTCGTCCTGGCGGGCCTTCTTCAGCAGCGGCGGCAGGACGAGGTTCGCGTAGGCGTCGCGCTCGCCCACCGCCCGCAGCACCTCGAAGGCCAGCATCCGGACGGGGTCCTTCTGGGGCCGCCGGTGCGGCTTGGCCTGCCGCTGGCCTGCGGGGTTGCGACGGGGACGGGGCTGTTCGCTCACGTGAAAGGTGCTCCGGGTTTACGAGGTGCTGCGGTCATGAGGTGCTGCGGTCACGAGGTGCTGCGGTCACGGGGTGCAAGGGCGGCGGGCGACCGCCCCGGCGGGGCGTCGGCCCGTACGGTCCCGGGTCCCGCGCCGCCGCGAGGACGGCGCGGCCGGATTCGGCTCGGCTGGATTCAGCCTACGTCGGCCCCGCCGAGCCGCTCGCCGGGCGCGATCCGCACCCCGCGGGCCCAGTCTGCGGCGCGCATCGGCTTCTTGCCCTGGGGCTGCACCCACAGCAGCTCCACGGCGTGCGAGCCGGTGCCCACGTGGACGTGGTTCTTGGCCGGGGCGAGCTCGCCGGGCGCCAGGTCGGTGCGGTCGGCCACCGGGCCCAGCGAGATCAGCTTGAGCCGCTCCCCGCGGAAGACGGTCCAGGCGCCCGGGGCCGGCGTGCAGCCGCGCACCACGCGGTCGGCGCGCATCGCGGGGGCCGTCCAGTCGAGGCGGGCGTCCTCGACGGTGATCTTGGGCGCGAGGGAGATGCCGTCGGCGGGCTGCGCGACGGCGCGCAGGGTGCCGTCCTCGATGCCGTCCATGGTGGCGGCCAGCAGCCCGGAGCCGGCGAAGGCCAGCCGTGTGAGCAGGTCGCCGCTGGTGTCGGTCGGGCGGATCTCCTCGGTGAGGATGCCGTAGACCGGGCCGGAGTCCAGGCCCTCCTCGATGAGGAAGGTGGACGCGCCGGTGACCTGGTCGCCCGCCATGATCGAGTGCTGGACGGGCGCGGCGCCGCGCCAGGCGGGCAGCAGCGAGAAGTGCAGGTTGACCCATCCGTGCTTGGGGATGTCGAGGGCGCTCTTGGGGAGCAGGGCCCCGTAGGCGACCACCGGGCAGCAGTCCGGGGCGATCTCGCGCAGCCGGGCCTGGAAGTCGGGGTCGCGCGGCCGTGCGGGCTTGAGGACCTCGATGCCCGCTTCCTCGGCGCGCTCGGCGACCGGGCTGGCGACGAGCCGGCGGCCGCGGCCGGCCGGTGCGTCGGGCCGGGTGACGACGGCGGCGACCTCGTGCCGCCCGGAGGCGATCAGGGCGTCCAGGGCGGGTACGGCGACCTCGGGGGTGCCTGCGAAGACGAGCTTCACTGGGTCCTACCTCGCTATCTCGGCTGTCAGCAGCGCACCAGTCTATGGGGCGGGCGCCCGGGGGCCGCCCGAAGGTCGTCCGGCTCGGGTCCGCCCGGCGCTCACCATGGATCACCTGCGCCGTGAGGGGGCGTACGCACACGCGCGCGCCTCTCGCATATGCCGACACGCCCCCACAGCGTGACCTGGGCGACGGGTGGCGCGTTGGTCAAGAGAGATTGACCAAAACGGGCCGCGTGTGAACGGTGTCTGCGGCCCGATCCGCCCTTCAGCACCGGTTCGAGAGGCTTCTTCATGGCCGACCACGCCACCCACGACGCCCAAGCCCGGGCCAGCCTGCACCTCCTGGTACGGGACATCGAGCGGGTTCGCCGGCAGGTGGATGCCCTGCGTACGCTCACCGCCCAGCTCGGCAACGTGTACCGCCCGCGCCGCTCCGGTCCCTCCACGGGCTTCGTCGTCTACGGCCGGGCACCCGCGCCCACCGTCCGCCTCGCGCAGGAGCTGCGGGACAGCGTCGAGACACTGGTCACCGCCGCGGTGGACTTCGACCGCTCGCTCGGTTTCTCGTGGGACGCGGTCGGTTCGGCGCTCGGCGTCACCAAGCAGGCCGTGCACCGCCGCTACGGCGCCCGGCGGGCGCAGTCCGCCGAGTCCGCGGAGCCGCTGGCCGAGGGCACGACCACCCGGACCATGGGGCCGCTGCCCACCGTGCCGGCCGCCCGCTCCGTGCCGCCGCAGCCGGTGCGCGAGGAGGCCCAGGCGGCGGCCGGGGGGAACCCGGGCCGGAGCCTCGGGGAGGCCCCGCGCTCCCCCGCCTTCCCCGGTCCGCGCAACGGCTGACCTCGTGTCCTGCCGCCGGGACGCCGACCCCCGACGGCCGGCCGCCGCCGCTCGCCGCGCCTGAATCCGCCCCCGGCGGGACGACCCAGCGTCTCCCGCCGGGGGCTTCCGCGTGTGCTGCCCGTCCGGTCAGCCGATGTCCGGCGGGTCGATCCGGACCCGCACCGCGTCGGCCGCCGCGACGCCCCGTGCCATCCGGGCCGCCTGCGCGGTCTTCAGGGCGGCCGCCAGGGCCGCGCCGCTGCCCGGCGGGACGCGGACCAGCGCCCGCTCGCCCGGGGACCGCTCCCCGCGCCGCCCCGGTATCGGGACCGGGCCCAGGATCTCCGCGTCCGGCGGCAGCCCGGCGCCGGCCAGGAAGGCCTCCACCGCCTCGCCCCGCCCGGCCACGGCCGCCATCCGCGAGACCGGCGGGAAGCCGAGCTGGGCCCGCTCCGCGAGCTCCCGGACGGCGTGGCCCACCGGGTCCCACCGTACGAGCGCCTGGACCGGCCGCAGCGTCGGCTCGGCGACCACCACGACCTGCCCGTCGCCCCGGACGAGCGAGGCGGCCGTGATCCACCGCCGCAGCGCGTCCTCGCCCGCGCGCAGGTCGGGCCGGGTCAGCATGGCCCAGCCGTCGAGGAGCAGCGCGGCCGCGTACCCGGCGCCGGCCGCCACCGGCTCGGCGCCCGGCGTGCACACCACCAGCGCCGGCCGGTCCGGCACCTCGTCGAGCACGTGGTCGCGCCCGGAAGTCCGTACGGGCACGGCCGGGAAGGCCCGGCCCAGCTCCTCGGCCGTCCGCCGGGCGCCGACCACCTGGGCGCGCAGCCGGAACGAGCCGCACTCCTCGCAGTGCCAGGCCGGCTCGGCGCGCCCGCACCACCCGCACTGCAGGTCCCGCTCGTCGGGGGCCTCCAGGGGGCCCGCGCAGACCGAGCAGCGGGCGGGGGTCCGGCAGCGCTCGCACGCCAGTCGCGGGACGTAGCCCCGCCGGGGCACCTGGACGAGCACGGGCCCGGTCTTCAGCCCCTCCCGTACGGTCTCCCACGCCAGGCTCGGCAGTCGCGCGGCGCGGGCGGCCTCGTCGCGGGCGAGCAGCTCGTCGCCCACGGTCCGGATCCGGGGGGCGCAGGCCCGTACCGTCTCGCGGCTCGCGACGAGCGGCCGGGCCCAGCCCGACTCGACCAGCTGCGCCGCCTCCACGGTGCAGCTCGTGCTCCCGGCCAGGAAGGCGCAGCCGTCGCTGACCGCGCGCAGTTCCAGCACCTCCCGGACGTGCGGGAAGGGGGCGTTGTCGTCGCTGTGGCTGGAGTCGCCGTCGTCCCAGACGGCGACCAGTCCGAGGTCCCGTACGGGGGCGAACATCGCCGCCCGGGTCCCGATGACGGCGCGCACCGAGCCCCGGTTCACGGCGAGCCACTGGCGGTAGCGCTTCTCGGGTCCGGACTCGGCGGTCAGCAGCGCGTGCCGTCCCTCGCCGAGCAGGGCGGTCAGCGCCTGGTCGACCCGGGCGGCGGTGCGCCCGTCGGGGACCACGGCGAGGGCGCCGCGCCCGGAGGCGAGGGTGGCGGCCATGGCGCGGGCGAGTTCGTCGGCCCAGCCGGGGCCGGGCAGGGCGGTCCACACGGCGCGGGGGGCGGCTCCGGTGGCCAGGGCCCGCAGGAAGGCGGGCCCGGCGCCGTACCGCTCCCAGCCGGCGGGCTCGGGCGCGGCGGGCGGGGGCAGCGGCTCCGGCGAGGGCTTGGCCTCGGCCTTGGCGCTCCGCGCGGGCAGGGCGAGCTGGAGCACGTCGGCGAGGCTGCCCGCGTACCGGTCGGCGACGGCCCGGGCGAGGGCGAGCATGCGGGGGCTGAGGACCACCTCGGGCGAGACCACCTGGGCGAGCGCGGCGAGCGCCCCGTTGTAGTCGGACTCGGCGCGGCGCTCGACGATGAACCCGTCGATGAGGCTGCCGCCCTCGCGGCGGCCCCCGCGTACGTGGTGGGAGCCGGCGCCGAAGCGGACGCGGACGCGGACGCCGGGCTGGGCGGCCTCGGAGAGCTCGGCGGGCACGGCGTAGTCGAAGGTCCTGTCGAGGTGGAGCACGCCCTTGTTCACGAGGACCCGGGCGACCGGCAGTTCCTCGGCCAGGGCGGCCCCCCGCCAGGTGCGCGGCTTCGCCTTGGGCGCCTTGGCCTTCGCCTCGGCGACCATCTCCCGGATCAGTGCGAGCTGCTCCGGCTGGGAATCGTTCGCGCTGCTCACATCAGCATTCTTACCAAACCCCACCGACAGCCACGGCATGCGAACGGCCCCGGACCAGGAGGTCCGGGGCCGAGCGCCTACGAGCGGTGGTGCTTACAGACCGGCGGCCGTGCGCAGCGCGTCGACGCGGTCGGTGCGCTCCCAGGTGAAGTCCGGCAGCTCACGGCCGAAGTGGCCGTAGGCGGCGGTCTGCGCGTAGATCGGGCGCAGCAGGTCCAGGTCGCGGATGATCGCGGCCGGGCGCAGGTCGAAGACCTCGCCGATCGCGTCCTCGATCTTCTGGACCTCGACCTTGGCGGTGCCGAAGGTCTCGACGAAGAGACCGACGGGCTCTGCCTTGCCGATGGCGTACGCGACCTGGACCTCGCAGCGCGAGGCGAGGCCGGCGGCCACGACGTTCTTGGCGACCCAGCGCATGGCGTAGGCGGCGGAGCGGTCGACCTTGGACGGGTCCTTGCCGGAGAACGCGCCGCCGCCGTGGCGGGCCATGCCGCCGTAGGTGTCGATGATGATCTTGCGGCCGGTCAGGCCGGCGTCGCCCATCGGGCCGCCGATCTCGAAACGGCCGGTCGGGTTGACCAGCAGGCGGTAGCCCTCGGTGTCGAGCTTGATGCCGTCCTCGACGAGCTGGGCCAGCACGTGCTCGACGACGAACTCGCGGATGTCCGGAGCGAGCAGCGAGTCCAGGTCGATGTCCGAGGCGTGCTGCGAGGAGACCACGACGGTGTCCAGGCGCACGGCCTTGTCGCCGTCGTACTCGATGGTGACCTGGGTCTTGCCGTCGGGGCGCAGGTACGGGATGGTCCCGTTCTTGCGGACCTCGGAGAGCCGCTTGGACAGCCGGTGCGCGATGTGGATCGGGAGCGGCATGAGCTCGGGGGTCTCGTCGCAGGCGTAGCCGAACATCAGGCCCTGGTCGCCCGCGCCCTGCTTGTCGAGCTCGTCCTCGTCGCCCTCGACCCGCTTCTCGTAGGCGGTGTCGACGCCCTGCGCGATGTCAGGGGACTGGGCACCGATGGACACCGACACGCCGCACGAGGCGCCGTCGAAGCCCTTCTTCGAGGAGTCGTAGCCGATCTCGAGGATCTTCTCCCGGACGAGCTGCGCGATCGGCGCGTAGGCCTTCGTCGTCACCTCGCCCGCGATGTGCACGAGACCGGTGGTGATGAGGGTCTCCACGGCCACGCGCGAGGTCGGGTCCTCGGAGAGGAGCGCGTCGAGGATCGTGTCGCTGATCTGGTCAGCGATCTTGTCGGGGTGGCCCTCGGTCACGGACTCCGAGGTAAACAGACGACGGGACACAACGCTCCCTGGGGTTGCAGCGGCTGCTGGCTGATCATTTGGCGGAACCACACCGGGGGCTGCGCCCGATCACGTTCCTGGTGCAGTTTATCGGTCGCCACCGTTTCCGGGACCACCCGTCTCGCCTTATGGGAGCCGTGTGACCTGCGGCACCTCATTCTGACCCACGGAGGTGACCAGGAGAAGGGCAATCGGCTCAAGCGCGTCGCGGCGCCAGCCGGACGGACACCTGGTCCCAAATGACCTCGGCCAGGGCTTCCTTCGGTCCATAGGGGACCTGGATCTCCGACCCCTCAGAGGCCAGGATGACGGCTTCGTTCTCCTCGGAACCGAAGGTGCGGGCTTCGCCGACCTCGTTCACGACGAGAAGATCACATCCCTTGCGCAGGAGCTTGGCCCGGCCGTTGGCGAGGACGTCGTCGGTCTCCGCGGCGAACCCCACCACGACCTGCCCGTCCCGGGCCCGGTCGGCCGAGATCTCCGCCAGAACGTCCGGATTGCGCACGAGGGCGACCGGCGCGGGGTCCTGCCCGTCCTTCTTCTTGATCTTCCCGCCCGCGTACTCGGCGGGCCGGAAGTCGGCCACGGCGGCGGCCATCACCACGACGTCGGCGTCCGCCGCCGCCTTGAGCACGGCCTCCCGCAGCTGGACCGCCGTCCCCACCCGTACGACGTCCGCCCCGGCCGGGTCGGCCAGCGCGGTGTTGGCCGCCACCAGGGTGACGCGGGCCCCGCGGGCGACGGCCGTACGGGCGAGCGCGTAGCCCTGCTTGCCGGAGGAGCGGTTGCCGAGGAAGCGGACCGGGTCCAGCGGTTCCCGCGTGCCGCCCGCGCTGATCACCACGTGCCGCCCCACGAGGTCCGGCTCGTCCACCCCGCGCGCCAGGACCCTGCGGCACACCTCGTAGATCTCCGCCGGGTCGGGCAGCCGCCCCTTGCCGGTGTCCTTGCCGGTGAGCCGGCCGACCGCGGGCTCGATGACGAGGGCGCCGCGCCGGCGCAGGGTGGCCACGTTCTCCTGGGTGGCCGGGTGCTCCCACATCTCGGTGTGCATGGCGGGGGCGAAGACCACCGGACATCGGGCGGTCAGCAGCGTGTTCGTGAGGAGGTCGTCGGCGAGCCCGTGGGCGGCCTTGGCCAGCAGGTCGGCGGTCGCCGGGGCGACGACGACGAGGTCGGCGGACTGCCCGATGCGCACGTGCGGCACCTCGTGGACGGACTCCCACACCTCGGTGGAGGCCGGGTTCCCGGACAGGGCGGCCCAGGTCGCCTCGCCGACGAAGTTCAGGGAGGCCGCGGTGGGCACCACCCGCACATCGTGGCCGGACTCTGTCAGCAGGCGGAGCAGCTCGCACGACTTGTAGGCGGCGATCCCGCCGCTGACCCCCAGCACGACCTTCGGCTTACCCACCACGCACTCCCCTTCGAGCCTTGTCCACGTTCACCGTCGCTCCCCATGACACACCACAGGCCCGGCAGATGTTCTGCCGGGCCTGTGGTGAAAGGATTTCTCGCGCCTTACTGGGCCGGGGCCTCGATGGCCTCGGAGGTCAGCAGACCCGCGTTGATCTCGCGCAGCGCGATCGAAAGCGGCTTCTCGTGGACGTGGGTGTCCACCAGCGGGCCGACGTACTCCAGCAGGCCCTCACCGAGCTGCGAGTAGTACGCGTTGATCTGACGCGCGCGCTTGGCCGCGTAGATCACGAGGCTGTACTTCGAGTCGGTAGCCTCGAGCAGCTCGTCGATCGGCGGGTTGATGATGCCCTCGGGCGCAGTGATGGAAGAGGACACGCTCTACCTTCCGAAGAATGTGGGAAAGATCGAATCGATCACGATTCGTTCGATCATGAAAAATCGACCAACGAATCAGACGACTTCCATCAAGGCTAGCAGCTCACGCGCCACGTCCTCGACGGAGGTGTTGACCAGGGTGGTGTCGAACTCCGACTCGGCAGCGAGCTCGATCTTGGCGGAGGCGAGCCGGCGCTCGATCACCTCGGCCGATTCGGTGCCGCGGCCGGTGAGCCGGCGGACCAGTTCGTCCCAGCTCGGCGGGGCCAGGAAGACGAGCTGGGCGTCGGACATGGACTCGCGGACGAGCCGTGCCCCCTGGAGATCGATCTCCAGCAGTACCGGCTCGCCGTTGTCCAGGCGCTCCAGTACCGCGCCGCGCGGTGTGCCGTAGCGGTTGCCCGCGAACTCGGCCCACTCCAGCAGCTCGCCGTTGGCGATCAGCTTGTCGAACTCGTCGTCATTGACGAAGAAGTAGTGGACTCCGTGTCGCTCACCGGGCCGCGGCTTGCGGGTGGTGGCCGACACCGAGAGCCATACCTCGGGGTGAACCTTGCGCATATGCGCGACGACCGTGCTCTTGCCGACCCCTGAGGGGCCGGAGAGCACGGTCAGCCGCGGACGAACCTCTGCTGCCATAGAGCGATTATCCAGGTTCTCGGGACTGCCTGAGAACGCCGGGAGAACTTCAGTCGACGCCTCAGGCGCCGGTGCTGCCGAACTCGCGCTCCAGAGAGGCGATCTGGTTGGAACCGAGACCTCGGACACGCCGGGACTCGGAGATGCCGAGACGCTCCATGATCTGCTTGGCGCGCACCTTGCCCACGCCAGGCAGCGACTCCAGCAGGGCGGAGACCTTCATCTTGCCGATGACGTCGTTCTCCTGGCCCGTCTTGATGACCTCTTGGAGCGAGGCGCCGGAGTGCTTGAGTCGATTCTTGACCTCGGCCCGCTCCCGGCGAGCCGCGGCGGCCTTTTCGAGCGCGGCTGCGCGCTGTTCAGGGGTAAGGGGCGGAAGAGCCACGCCTACGTCACCTCGGATGTCGAACTGTCGGATACGGACCGGTGGGCAGCCCGAAGGCACCACACCTGGCGAGCTCCCGAACAGCGATCGAAACGCGTTCGCTGCACGTTCACTCTGCTCGGAGACTAGCGGCCAACACCGCTCCAGTCAGCGAGAACGGACGAAAAGTCCTGGTCAGCCTCCACTGAACCGTACATCACGGACAAAATACCTCTGTTTTGTCCGATGAAGAGCGTTCGGGTTTCGCCAAGAAGCGCGAGAGGCCGCGCCGCGAGGGACGCGGGCGGCCTCCACGGGCGGACGATTACGCGGAAACGGCCTCGCCGATCTCGTCGGCGAACCGGCGCGCCGAGTCGCGCAGCGCCGTGACGTCCGGACCGTGCTTCAGGACGCCCCGCGACACGTTCGGGACGACGTTGCGCACGGCCTTGCCGAACACCGCCGGAAGGTCCGCCGCCGTCGCCCCCTGCGCGCCGATGCCGGGGGCCAGCAACGGCCCGTTGATGTCCAGGTCGAAGGAGGACAGGTCGCCGAGCGTGGCACCGACCACCGCGCCGAAGGACCCCATCGGGGAGGCGTCCGCGTTCTCCGCCGCCAGGTGCGCCAGCATCGTCGCGCCGATGGTCCGGCCGTCCTCCCGGACCGCCCGCTGGACCTCCGCGCCCTCCGGGTTCGAGGTCAGGGCGAGCACGAACAGGCCGGCGCCCGAGGCGCGGGCCAGTTCCACCGCGGGCTTCAGGGAGCCGTAGCCCAGGTAGGGGGAGACCGTCAGCGCGTCCGAGAACAGCGGCGAGGCCGGGTCCAGGAAGGCCGAGGCGTACGCGGCCATGGTCGAGCCGATGTCGCCCCGCTTGGCGTCCATCACGACCAGGGTCCCGGCCGCCCGGGCGTCCGCGACGGTCCGCTCCAGGACGGCCACGCCCTTCGAGCCGAACCGCTCGAAGAAGGCCGCCTGAGGCTTGAAGACCGCCACCGACTCCGCGAGCGCCTCCACGACGGTGCGGGAGAACCGCTCCAGGCCCGCGATGTCGTCGGACAGGCCCCACTGGGCCAGCAGCTCGGCGTGCGGGTCGATGCCCACGCACAGCGGGCCGCGGGTGTCCATCGCCTGGCGCAGGCGGGTGCCGAACGGGGTCACAGGGCTCACTTCGCGGCCTTTCGGGTCTCGGCGCCCACCGCTTCGGCGAGCGTCGCGTACGGGCTGAGGGCCAGGCGCGCGGCCAGGCCCTTGTGGATGGCGCGGGCGTAGCAGGGGCCCTCGTAGATGAAGGCGCTGTAGCCCTGGATCAGCGTGGCCCCGGCCAGGATCCGCTGCCAGGCGTCCTCGGCGTTCTCGATGCCGCCGACCCCGACCAGGACCAGCCGGTCCCCCACGCGGGCGTACAGGCGGCGCAGGACCTCCAGCGAGCGCTCCTTGACCGGGGCGCCGGACAGTCCGCCCGTCTCCTTCACGAGGGACGGGGAGGACTTCAGACCGAGGCCCTCCCGCGCGATGGTGGTGTTCGTCGCGATGATGCCGTCGAGGCCCAGCTCCAGGGCCAGGTCGGCGACCGCGTCGACGTCCTCGTCGGCCAGGTCGGGGGCGATCTTGACCAGCAACGGGACCCGGCGGTCGGTCACGGTGCGGTCCGCGGCCTCCCGTACGGCCGTGAGCAGCGGGCGCAGCGACTCGGTGGCCTGGAGGTTGCGCAGGCCCGGGGTGTTCGGCGAGGAGACGTTCACGACGAGGTAGTCGGCGTGGCGGGCGAGCCGCTCGGTGGAGGCGACGTAGTCCGCCACCGCCTCCTCCTCCGGCACGACCTTCGTCTTGCCGATGTTGACGCCGACGACCGTCCTGAAGACGGGCCGGCGGGCCGCCAGGCGGTCCGCGACGGCCGCGGAGCCCTCGTTGTTGAAGCCCATCCGGTTGATCAGCGCGCGGTCCGGCACGAGGCGGAACAGCCGCTTCTTGGGGTTGCCGGGCTGCGGCTCGGCCGTGACCGTGCCGATCTCGACGTGGTCGAAGCCGAGCATCGACATGCCGTCGATGGCCACGGCGTTCTTGTCGAAGCCGGCCGCGAGGCCGAAGGGGCCGTGCATGCGCAGGCCGAGGGCCTCGGTGCGGAGCTCCTTGTGGCGGGGGGCGAGGTAGGCCGCGACGAAGGTGCGCAGCACGGGGGTGCGGGCGGCGAGGCGGATCCAGCGGAAGGCCGTGTAGTGGGCCTTCTCCGGGTCCATCCGCTTGAAGACCAGGTTGAAGAAGAGTTCGTACATCGTCGAGAGGATCCCTCTGCGCTCATGGAAAGGGGGACACCCGTCGTGAAACCGGTGTCCCCCCTCCCGTTTCCGGGCTGTACGGGCTGCTTAGTCGCGGGCCGCGGTCAGGTGCTCCGCGTGCTCCTGGAGGGAGCGCACGCCCACGTCGCCGCGGTTGAGCGCGTCGATGCCCTGGACGGCCGCGGCGAGTGCCTGGACCGTGGTGAGGCACGGGACGCTGCGGGCCACGGCCGCCGTGCGGATCTCGTAGCCGTCGAGGCGGCCGCCGGTGCCGTACGGGGTGTTGACGATCAGGTCGACCTGGCCGTCGTGGATCAGCTGGACGATGGTCTTCTCGCCGTTCGGGCCCTCGCCCTCGCTGAGCTTGCGCACCACGGTGGCGTTGATGCCGTTGCGGCGCAGCACCTCGGCGGTGCCGGAGGTGGCCATCAGCTCGAAGCCGTGGGCGACGAGCTCGCGCGCCGGGAAGATCATCGAGCGCTTGTCGCGGTTGGCGACGGAGATGAACGCCCGGCCCTTGGTGGGCAGCGGGCCGTAGGCGCCGGCCTGCGACTTGGCGTAGGCGGTGCCGAAGACGGCGTCGATGCCCATGACCTCGCCGGTGGAGCGCATCTCCGGGCCGAGGACGGTGTCCACGCCGCGGCCGTGGATGTCGCGGAAGCGCGACCACGGCATGACGGCTTCCTTGACGGAGATCGGCGCGTCGATCGGCAGGGTGCCGCCGTCGCCGGTCCTCGGCAGCAGGCCCTCCTCGCGCAGCTCGGCGATGGTGGTGCCGAGCGAGATGCGGGCGGCGGCCTTCGCGAGCGGGACGGCGGTGGCCTTCGAGGTGAAGGGGACGGTCCGGGAGGCGCGCGGGTTGGCCTCCAGGACGTAGAGGATGTCGCCCGCCATCGCGAACTGGATGTTGATCAGGCCGCGGACGCCGACGCCCTTGGCGATGGCCTCCGTGGAGGCGCGCAGGCGCTTGATGTCGTAGCCGCCGAGGGTGATCGGGGGCAGTGCGCAGGCCGAGTCGCCGGAGTGGATGCCGGCTTCCTCGATGTGCTCCATGACGCCGCCGAGGTAGAGCTCGTGGCCGTCGTAGAGGGCGTCGACGTCGATCTCGATCGCGTCGTCGAGGAAGCGGTCGACCAGCACGGGGCGGGTCGGGGAGATCTCGGTGGACTCGGCGATGTACGACTCGAGGCGGGCCTCGTCGTAGACGATCTCCATGCCGCGGCCGCCGAGCACGTAGGACGGGCGGACGAGGACCGGGTAGCCGATCTCGTCGGCGATGGCCTTCGCGCCCGTGAACGTGGTGGCGGTGCCGTGCTTGGGGGCCGGCAGACCGGCCTCGGCGAGGACCTGGCCGAAGGCCCCGCGGTCCTCGGCGGCGTGGATCGCCTCCGGGGAGGTGCCGACGACGGGCACGCCGTTGTCCTTGAGCGCCTGGGCGAGACCCAGGGGGGTCTGGCCGCCGAGCTGGACGATGACACCGGCGATGGGGCCGGCCAGCGACTCCGCGTGGACGATCTCCAGCACGTCTTCGAGCGTCAGAGGCTCGAAGTACAGGCGGTCGGAGGTGTCGTAGTCCGTGGAGACGGTCTCCGGGTTGCAGTTGACCATCACGGTCTCGAAGCCGGCGTCGCTGAGCGCGAAGGAGGCGTGGACGCAGGAGTAGTCGAACTCGATGCCCTGGCCGATGCGGTTCGGGCCGGAGCCCAGGATGATCACCGCGGGCCTGGTGCGGGGCGCGACCTCGGACTCCTCGTCGTACGAGGAGTAGAAGTACGGGGTCTTCGCGGCGAACTCGGCGGCGCAGGTGTCGACCGTCTTGTAGACCGGGCGGACGCCGAGGGCGTGGCGGACCTCGCGGACGACGTCCTCGCGCAGGCCGCGGATCTCGGCGATCTGGGCGTCGGAGAAGCCGTGGCGCTTGGCCTCGGCGAGCAGCTCGGGGTGGAGCTTGTCGGCCGCGGTCAGCTCGTCCGCGATCTCCTTGATGAGGAAGAGCTGGTCGACGAACCAGGGGTCGATCTTCGTGAACTCGAAGACCTCCTCCTGGGTGGCGCCGGCGCGGATGGCCTGCATGACGGTGTTGATGCGGCCGTCGGTCGGGCGGACCGCGGTGCGCAGCAGCTCTTCCTTGTCGCCCGGGTCGCCGACGAAGGTGAACTGCGAGCCCTTCTTCTCCAGGGAGCGCAGGGCCTTCTGGAGCGCCTCGGTGAAGTTGCGGCCGATGGCCATGGCCTCGCCGACCGACTTCATGGTGGTGGTGAGGGTGGCGTCGGCGAGCGGGAACTTCTCGAAGGCGAAGCGCGGGGCCTTGACGACGACGTAGTCGAGGGACGGCTCGAAGGAGGCCGGTGTCTTCTCGGTGATGTCGTTGGGGACCTCGTCGAGCGTGTAGCCGATGGCCAGCTTGGCGGCGATCTTGGCGATCGGGAAGCCGGTGGCCTTGGAGGCGAGCGCCGAGGAGCGCGAGACGCGCGGGTTCATCTCGATGACGATGACGCGGCCGTCGGCCGGGTCGATCGCGAACTGGATGTTGCAGCCGCCGGTGTCGACGCCGACCTCGCGGATGATCGCGATGCCGATGTCGCGCAGCCGCTGGTACTCGCGGTCGGTCAGCGTCATCGCCGGGGCGACGGTGATGGAGTCGCCGGTGTGGACGCCCATCGGGTCGAAGTTCTCGATGGAGCAGACGACGACCACGTTGTCCTTGGTGTCGCGCATCAGCTCCAGCTCGTACTCCTTCCAGCCGAGGATGGACTCCTCCAGGAGCACCTCGGTGGTCGGGGAGAGCGTCAGGCCCTGGCCGGCGATGCGGCGCAGCTCTTCCTCGTCGTGGGCGAAGCCGGAGCCGGCGCCGCCCATGGTGAAGGAGGGGCGGACGACGACGGGGTAGCCGCCGAGGGTCTCGACGCCCGCGATCACGTCGTCCATCGAGTGGCAGATGACCGAGCGGGCGGACTCGCCGTAACCGATCTTGGCCTTGACGGCCTCGACGACGCCCTTGAAGAGGTCGCGGTCCTCGCCCTTGTTGATGGCCTCGACGTTGGCGCCGATGAGCTCGACGCCGTACTTCTCCAGCACACCCTGCTCGTGCATGGAGATCGCGGTGTTGAGCGCGGTCTGGCCGCCGAGGGTCGGGAGCAGCGCGTCGGGGCGCTCCTTCGCGATGATCTTCTCGACGAACTCGGGGGTGATCGGCTCGACGTACGTGGCGTCGGCGATCTCCGGGTCGGTCATGATCGTCGCGGGGTTGGAGTTGACCAGGATGACCCGCAGGCCCTCGGCCTTGAGGATGCGGCAGGCCTGGGTGCCGGAGTAGTCGAACTCGGCGGCCTGTCCGATGACGATCGGGCCGGAGCCGATGACCAGGACGGACTGGATATCGGTGCGCTTAGGCACGCTCGGCCTCCATCAGGGATACGAAACGGTCGAAGAGGTACGCGGCGTCGTGCGGGCCGGCGGCAGCTTCGGGGTGGTACTGGACGGAGAAGGCCGGCTGGTCGAGCAGCTGGAGGCCTTCGACGACCTGGTCGTTCAGGCAGACGTGGGAGACCTCGGCGCGGCCGTAGGCGGTCTCCGAGACCTTGTCGAGGGGCGCGTCAACGGCGAAGCCGTGGTTGTGCGCGGTGACCTCGACCTTGCCGGTGGTGCGGTCCTGCACCGGCTGGTTGATGCCGCGGTGGCCGTACTTCAGCTTGTAGGTGCCGAAGCCGAGCGCGCGGCCCAGGATCTGGTTGCCGAAGCAGATGCCGAAGAGCGGCGTCTTGCGCTCCAGCACGCCCTGCATGACGGCGACGGGGCCGTCGGCGGTGGCCGGGTCGCCCGGGCCGTTGGAGAAGAACACGCCGTCCGGGTCGACCGCGTACACGTCCTCGACGGTGGCGGTGGCGGGCAGCACGTGCACCTCGATGCCGCGCTCGGCCATCCGGTGCGGGGTCATGCCCTTGATGCCGAGGTCGACGGCGGCGACGGTGAACTTCTTCTCGCCGATCGCGGGGACGACGTACGCCTCCTTGGTGGCGACCTCGGCGGAGAGGTTCGCGCCCTTCATCTGCGGCTGGGACTGGACCTTGGCCAGCAGGGCCTCGTCGCGGATGCCCGTCCAGGCGTCGCCGGAGAAGATGCCGACGCGCATGGCGCCGCGCTCGCGCAGGTGGCGGGTCAGGGCGCGGGTGTCGATGCCGGAGATCCCGACGACGCCCTGCTTGACGAGCTCCTCGTCCAGCGAGCGCTGCGAGCGCCAGTTGGAAGGGACGCGGGCGGGGTCGCGGACGACGTAGCCGGCCACCCAGATGCGGGAGGACTCGGGGTCCTCGTCGTTGACGCCGGTGTTGCCCACGTGCGGGGCGGTCATCACGACGACCTGCCGGTGGTACGACGGGTCGGTGAGGGTCTCCTGGTATCCGGTCATGCCGGTGGAGAACACGGCCTCGCCGAAGGTCTCCCCCACAGCGCCGTAGGCACGGCCGCGGAAGATCCGACCGTCCTCCAGGACGAGTACGGCGGGAGCTTTGGCTGCTCCCCTGGTGGAGGTCGTCATCGTTCGGCGCCTTCCGTCGTGATGGATTGGTTCATGAGGTTGATCGCTTCGACCCAGGCGGCGTGTTCGGCCGCACGGTCGGAGCGGAATCCGGAGTCGATCAGCTTGTCGCCGTGCGCCCAGGTGACGACGAGCAGACCGCCCTCGGTGAGTACCTTGCCCGCGATTCCCTTGTCGAGGCGGGCGCCGCGCAGCTGCGCGGCCGGTACGAAGAAGTCGTTCGCCCCCGGCCGGACCACGTCGAGGCCCGCGTCGGTGAGCGTGAGCTCGACCCGGCTGCGCAGGCCCAGACCGTGGGCGACGATCCGGTCGAGCCACTGCCCGGCGGTGGTGGACCCGTGGTACCGGCCGGTCAGGGCCAGCCGGTGCTCGGGGAGTCCGTCGGGGGCGGCGGGCAGCTCCGGCAGGTCGTTCTGCAGAGCGCCGCGCCATTTCCAGCCCTGCCGCATCAGCCAGTACACGAACGCGACGAACACGACCAGGCCGATCACCCACGCGATGCGGGCGCCGAAGCTGGTCACCTCCGCCGACTGTCGCGTCGAGGCCTCGGCGGCCAGTTGGATTACTGCAGGTGTCACGCCAGTTTCCCGTCCACGACCGTTGCCCGGCCCCGCAGGAAGGTGTGAGTGACGCGCCCCGGCAGCTCACGGCCCTCGTAAGGCGTGTTGCGGCTGCGGGAGGCGAAGTGTGCGGGGTCCACGACACCACGGTACGAGGTATCGACCAAGGTCAGGTTCGCGGGTTCACCTGCCGAGACGGGTCGGCCGTGGTTCTCCAGGCTGCCGATGCGCGCCGGGGCGAAGGACATCCGCTCGGCGACGCCCGCCCAGTCGAGCAGTCCGGTCTCCACCATCGTCTGCTGGACGACGGAGAGCGCGGTCTCCAGGCCGACCATGCCCATGGCGGCGGCGGCCCACTCGCAGTCCTTGTCCTCGTGCGGGTGCGGGGCGTGGTCGGTGGCGACGATGTCGATCGTGCCGTCGGCGAGCGCCTCACGCAGGGCCAGCACGTCGCGCTCGGTGCGCAGCGGCGGGTTGACCTTGTAGACCGCGTTGTACGAGCGCACGAGCTCCTCGGTGAGGAGGAGGTGGTGCGGGGTGACCTCGGCGGTGACGTCGATGCCGCGGGACTTGGCCCAGCGGACGATCTCGACGGAGCCGGCGGTGGAGAGGTGGCAGATGTGGACGCGGGAGCCGACGTGCTCGGCGAGGAGGACGTCGCGGGCGATGATCGACTCCTCGGCGACGGCCGGCCAGCCGCCCAGACCGAGCTCGGCGGAGACGACGCCCTCGTTCATCTGGGCGCCCTCGGTGAGGCGGGGCTCCTGGGCGTGCTGGGCGACGACGCCGCCGAAGGCCTTCACGTACTCCAGGGCGCGGCGCATGATCACGGCGTCGTCCACGCACTTGCCGTCGTCGGAGAAGACGGTGACGCGCGCGGCGGAGTCGTGCATGGCACCCAGCTCGGAGAGCTGCTTGCCCTCCAGGCCGACGGTGACGGCGCCGATGGGCTGCACGTCGCAGTAGCCGGACTCCTTGCCCAGGCGCCAGACCTGCTCGACGACGCCGGCGGTGTCGGCGACCGGGAAGGTGTTCGCCATGGCGAACACGGCGGTGTAGCCGCCGGAGGCGGCGGCGCGGGTGCCGGTGAGGACGGTCTCGGAGTCCTCGCGGCCGGGCTCGCGCAGGTGGGTGTGCAGGTCGACGAGGCCCGGGAGGAGGACCTGGCCCCCGGCCTCGATGACCTGGGCACCCTCGGCGGACAGGTCCTGGCCGACCTCGGCGATGGTCTCGCCGTCGATCAGGACGTCCTGCGCTTCGCCGCCGAGTACCTTCGCGCCACGGATAAGGATCTTGCTCATGGTTACTTGCTCTCCTCGGTGCGCGCGGCGGCGGGGGTGGTGGTGACGGCGGGCTCGGAGCCTCCGAGCAGCAGGTACAGGACGGCCATCCGGGTGGAGACGCCGTTGGCGACCTGCTCGACGGCCGTGCAGCGGTCGGAGTCGGCGACCTGGGCGGTGATCTCCATGCCGCGGTTCATCGGGCCGGGGTGCATCACGATGGCGTGTTCGGGCATCTTCGCCATGCGGTCGCCGTCGAGCCCGTACCGGCGGGAGTACTCGCGCTCGGTCGGGAAGAAGGCGGCGTTCATGCGTTCGCGCTGCACACGCAGCATCATGACCGCGTCGGACTTCGGCAGCACGTCGTCGAGGCTGTACGAGACCTCGCACGGCCAGCTCTCGACGCCGATCGGGACGAGCGTGGGCGGGGCCACCAGGGTGACCTCGGCGCCGAGGGTGTGCAGCAGGTGGACGTTGGAGCGGGCCACGCGGCTGTGCAGGATGTCGCCGACGATGGTGATCCGGCGGCCGTTCAGGTCCTTGCCGAGGCCGGCGTCGCGGCCGACCAGGCGGCGGCGCATGGTGAAGGCGTCCAGCAGGGCCTGGGTGGGGTGCTCGTGGGTGCCGTCGCCGGCGTTGACCACGGCGGAGTCGATCCAGCCGGAGGTCGCGAGCCGGTAGGGCGCGCCGGAGGCGTGGTGGCGGATGACGACCGCGTCGGCGCCCATGGCCTCCAGGGTCAGCGCGGTGTCCTTCAGGGATTCGCCCTTGGAAACGGAGGAACCCTTGGCGGAGAAGTTGATGACGTCGGCGGAGAGCCGCTTGGCGGCCGCTTCGAAGGAGATCCGGGTGCGGGTCGAGTCCTCGAAGAAGAGGTTGACGACCGTGAGGCCGCGCAGGGTGGGCAGCTTCTTGATCGGCCGGTCCGCGACGCGGGCCATCTCCTCGGCGGTGTCGAGGATCAGGACGGCGTCGTCGCGCGTGAGGTCGGCGGCCGAGATGAGGTGGCGCTTCATCTGGATGGCTCCGTAGGTCGGGAGGGCAGGCAGGCGGACTGACGGGCAGAGGTGCGGGCGGGCAGGGCAGGCTTCGGCACGGACCCTTCTCGGGGCCCGTCACTCCGTAAGGGCTACAGCCCTGCTGCCTGGGCGGTCCGCTGGCCGAGCAGCACGGCGTCACGGCCGTCCTCCTCCTGGAGCTGGACCTTGACGGTCTCCCGCAGCGACGTGGGGAGGTTCTTGCCGACGTAGTCGGCGCGGATCGGCAGTTCGCGGTGGCCCCTGTCGACGAGGACGGCGAGCTGCACGGCGCGCGGGCGCCCGAGGTCGCCGAGGGCGTCGAGCGCGGCGCGGATCGTGCGGCCGGAGAAGAGCACGTCGTCGACGAGGACGACGAGTCGGCCGTCGAGGTCGTCGCCGGGGATCTCGGTGCGGCCGATGGCGCGGGCGGGCTTCATCCGCAGGTCGTCGCGGTACATGGTGATGTCGAGGGAGCCGACCGGGATCTTCGTGCCGGTGATCTCTTCGAGCTTGGCGGCCAGCCGGCGGGCGAGGTACACACCGCGGGTGGGAATGCCGAGGAGCACCACGTCGTCGGCGCCCTTGGCGCGTTCGACGATCTCGTGGGCGATGCGGGTCAGGACCCGCGCGATGTCCTGCGCTTCGAGTACCGGGCGCATGGAATCGGGCTGCTGCTGAGTGTCCATGAAAAGGACCTCCTTCTCCGCCTCACGGGACGGACCTTAAAGGACGTCTGATGTACGCGTCCCACGGTACCAGGGTGCGGCCGGTCGTCGGGCACCGGCCTGGGACGCAGGGGCTCCCACGAGGCTGCTGGGGCCCCTCGTGAGGGGGCGGCGAAGACCATTCGGCTTGACGCATCCAAGTAACGCTGCGTAACCTCACAGTGAGTTACCAGCCGCGCGGCGGAGCCGCACGTGGTCAATGTCGTCACAGCGTCCATGTCGTCACAGCGTCACAGCGTCCGGGAGCGTTATGTCCAGCGAATACGCCAAACAGCTCGGGGCCAAGCTCCGCGCCATCCGCACCCAGCAGGGCCTTTCCCTCCATGGTGTCGAGGAGAAGTCCCAGGGCCGGTGGAAGGCCGTGGTGGTCGGGTCCTACGAGCGCGGGGACCGCGCCGTGACCGTCCAGCGTCTTGCCGAGCTGGCCGACTTCTACGGGGTTCCGGTGCAGGAACTGCTGCCGGGCACGACTCCCGGCGGAGCGGCCGAGCCGCCGCCGAAGCTGCGTCTCGACCTGGAGCGCCTGGCGGGCGTTCCCGCCGAGAAGGCCGGCCCGCTGCAGCGTTACGCGGCCACGATCCAGAGCCAGCGCGGCGACTACAACGGCAAGGTGCTGTCGATCCGCCAGGACGACCTGCGCACCCTGGCCGTCATCTACGACCAGTCCCCCTCGGTCCTGACCGAACAGCTGATCAGCTGGGGCGTGCTGGACGCGGACGCGCGCCGCGCGGTGGCGCACGAGGACATGTAGTCCCCGGTTCCAGGACCAGCAGAAACGTTACCGGCGGGGGGGGGGGGGGGGGGGGGGGGGGGGGGCGCCCCCCCCCCCCCCCGCCGGTTTTCGTTGTTCCGGCGCCGGTTTTCCTTGTTCCGGAAAAGCGGAGGGGCCGCAGCGCGTGCGCTGCGGCCCCTCCGCTGTGCCGAACCGCCGGAGGCTACTCGCGGCGCAGGCTCGGCTTCAGGTCCTTGAACCGGGCCAGCAGCCCGTTCACGAACGAGGGGGACTCGTCCGTCGAGAACTCCTTGGCCAGCTGGACGGCCTCGTCGATGGCCACGGCATCCGGGGTGTCGTCCACCCAGATCAGCTCGTAGGCACCGAGCCGCACGATGTTCCGGTCCACGACCGGCATGCGGTCGAGCTCCCAGTCCACGGCGTAGGTGACGATCAGGTCGTCGATGCGGTTCACCTTGTCGGCGTACCCCTCGACGAGATCCATCGTGAAGGCGCTGACCGGCGGCTGACGGTCGTCCGACCGCGAGTGGCGGATCCAGTCCGCGAGGACCTCGCGAACGGGCACCCCGCGCTGGTCGGCCTCGAAAAGGATCTGGAAGGCGCGCTTGCGCGCATTGCTCCGAGCAGCCACGGGTTAGTTGCTCTTCCGGCCGAGGTAGTCGCTGGTGCGGGTGTCGACCTTGACCGTCTCGCCGGTGGTGATGAAGAGCGGGACCTGGATCTCGTAGCCGGTCTCCAGCGTGGCGGGCTTGGTGCCGCCGGTGGAGCGGTCGCCCTGGACGCCCGGGTCCGTGTGCTGGATCTTGAGCTCGACCGCGGCCGGGAGCTCGACGTAGAGCACCTCGCCCTCGTGCTGGGCCACGGAGGCGGTGAAGCCCTCGATCAGGAAGTTGGCGGCGTCGCCGACGGCCTTGCGGTCGACCATGAGCTGGTCGTAGGTGTCCATGTCCATGAAGACGAAGTAGTCGCCGTCCATGTACGAGAACTGCATGTCGCGGCGGTCGATGGTGGCGGTGTCGACCTTGACGCCGGCGTTGAAGGTCTTGTCGACGACCTTGCCCGAGAGCACGTTCTTGAGCTTGGTGCGCACGAAGGCCGGGCCCTTGCCGGGCTTGACGTGCTGGAACTCGACGACGGACCAGAGCTGGCCCCCGTCGAGCTTCAGCACCATGCCGTTCTTGAGGTCGTTCGTGGAAGCCACGGTTGCGGAATCTCCTGCACTGGAAGACCACGGGTGCGCGCACAGCCCGGCAGAGCGGGCTAGAGCGCGAGCAGCTCCTTGGTCGTAATGGTGAGTAGCTCTGGACCGCCGTCCGCCTCGGGGCGTACGACGAGCGTGTCATCGATCCGGACACCTCCCCGGCCCGGGAGGTGAACCCCCGGTTCGACGGTGACCGGCACGCAAGCGTCCAGTTTACCCATTGCCGTAGGTGCAAGCTGCGGGTCCTCGTCGATTTCGAGGCCCACGCCGTGTCCGGTCGACGGAGCGAGGGCTTCCGCGTGGCCCGCGGAGTCCAGGACGGAGCGTGCGGCATGGTCCACGTCCCGGTACGCCGCACCGGGCAGCAGGGCCTCGCGGCCGGCGCGCTGGGCGGTGAACACGAGGTCGTACAGCGCGATCTGCCAGTCCGCGGGGCTGGTGCCGATCACGAAGGTCCGGCCGATCTCGCAGCGGTAGCCGCGGTAGTTGGCGCCGAGGCAGACCGAGAGGAAGTCGCCCTCCTCCACCCGTCGGTCGGAGGGCCGGTGGCGGGAGCGGCCCGAGTGCGGGCCGGTGCCGACGGAGGTCGGGAAGGCCGGGCCGTCCGCCCCGTGGTCGACGAGCCGCCGCTCCAGCTCCAGGGCCAGGTGCCGTTCGGTGCGCCCGACGAGGATGGACTCCAGCAGCTCGCCGAGCGCCTGGTCGGCGATCTCGGCGGCGATCCGCAGGCAGGCGATCTCCTCCTCGTCCTTGACGAGGCGCTGCTGCTCCACCGCGGTGCCCAGGTCGGCGAGGCGCAGCTTGGGCGCCACCGAGCGCAGGGCGCGGTGCCGGCCGACCGTGATGTGGTGTTCCTCCACGGCGAGCGAGTCGGCCCGTACTCCGGCGGCCATGTCGGCGGCCGCGACGGCCGGGTCGGCGCCGGGGTTCCCCAGCACGGAGACCCTGAGCTGCTCGTCGAGCCGCCCCTCGTCGGCCTCCCCGGTGGGCGCGCCGGCGCAGAACAGCACGTCATCGGTGGGCCCGACCAGCAGTACGGCACCGAGCGGGGACGCCCCGGAGAGGTAGCGGACGTTCGCCGGACGCGTGATCAGTGCGGCGGCGTTTCCCGCGGCGGCGCATCGGTCGCGAAGCAGGCCCCGGCGGGCGGCGTACACGTCTGACATGTCTTCGAGCGTACGAGCGTGCCACGGATCCGGCCTGGTGAGCGCGTCCGGACGGGGCGTGGACGGGCGGGCCTACGGCCCTGTCAGGGCCCGGGCCAGCGCCTCGTCGAGGGCGCGCGCGGTGCCTTCGACGTCGAGGTGGGAGTTGTCGATGATCGGGAGGCCGGAGCCGTACCAGCCGGCCATCCGGCCGTGGATCCGCGCGACCTCCTCGTCGGAAAGCCGGCGGTTGCCGGAGCGGGCCGCGTTGCGTTCCAGCACGATCTCCAGGCCGGGCAGCAGCACCACGGGCAGCAGAGTGGGGCCCACGTGCCGCTTCCAGCCGCCCAGCCCGACCACGGGCCGGTCCGGGAAGACGGCGTCGTCCAGGATGCACGAGATCCCGTTCGCCAGGTAGTTGCGTGCGGCGAAGCCGCAGGTGCGGCGGGCGAGCCGGTACTGGGCCTCGGAGTGCTCGTTCCAGCCCGCCTGCGGGTCCGCGAAGCCCGAGCACACCCACTCGCGGACGTCGTCGAGGCTGACGTGAGCGGTCGGCACGGACCGGGTGCTCGCCCAGTGCCGGGCCACGGTGGTCTTGCCCGCGCCCGCCGGACCGATCAGGAGCACGGCGAGGACGGCCCCTCCGGTGCCCGCCACCGCGGGCGGCAGCGGGATGTGACCGGTGGCCTCCGACAGGGACGGCATCGGATGCGGCGGGGGCTGGTGCCCGGGCTGCGGCGGGGGCTGGTGCCCGGCCTGGCCCGGCCAGCCCTGCGCCGGGGCTATGGGCGGCTGCGGGGGCGCCGCCGGGTGCGGTCCCGGCTGACCCCAGCCCGCTCCCCCGCCCCCCACTCCTTGCTGCATCCGCTGCCACTCCGTCTCGTTCCGGCGACTGATGCGAGAACGTTATATGACCACGGAGGCCAGACCGTCCACCAGCACCGCCAGGCAGGGTGTCAGGCGGAGATCTCCTCCGCCAGTGCGCGCAGCGCCAGCCGGTACGAACCGATCCCGAAGCCCGCCACCGTGCCGGTCGCCACGGCCGCGATGACCGAGGTGTGCCGGAACTCCTCGCGGGCGTACGGGTTCGAGATGTGCACCTCGATCAGCGGCGCCGTGCGCTGCGCGGCCGCGTCCCGCATGGCGTACGAGTAGTGGGTGAAGGCCCCCGGGTTGATGACCACGGGGATCTTCCCGTCCGCCGCCTCGTGCAGCCAACGCACGAGCTCGCCCTCGTCGTTGGTCTCCCGGACCTCGACGTCGAAGCCGAGCTCCTCGCCCAGCGTGCGGCAGCTCTCGACGAGTCCGGCGTACGAGGTGGCCCCGTACACGTCGGGCTCGCGCGAGCCGAGCCGGCCCAGGTTCGGGCCGTTCAGCACGAGCACCGGGCGCCTCACGCCGACACCTCGCCGTAGGCGGCGATCAGGTGCGCCGGGTCGGGGCCCTCCAGGACGGTCGGCTTGGCCAGTCCGTCGAGGACGATGAAGCGCAGCAGGTTGCCGCGGGACTTCTTGTCGACCTGCATGGTCTGGAGCAGCTTGGGCCACTGGTCGCCGCGGTAGGTGAGCGGCAGCCCGACGGCGGCGAGGATCTCCTTGTGCCGGTCGGCGGTCGCGTCGTCGAGCCGGCCCGCGAGCCGGCCGAGTTCGGCGGCGAAGACCATGCCGACCGAGACGGCCGCGCCGTGCCGCCACTTGTAGCGCTCGTTCTTCTCGATGGCGTGCGCGAGGGTGTGGCCGTAGTTGAGGATCTCCCGCAGGCCCGACTCCTTGAGGTCGCTGGAGACCACGTCGGCCTTGACCTGGATGGAGCGCACGATGAGCTCGGCCGTGTGCGGGCCGTCGGGCGTGCGGGCGGCGGCCGGGTCCGCCTCGATCAGGTCGAGGATCTTCGGGTCGGAGATGAATCCGGCCTTGATGATCTCGGCGAGGCCGCTGACGTAGTCGTTGACCGGCAGCGAGTCCAGTGCCGCGAGGTCGCACAGCACGCCGGCCGGCGGGTGGAAGGCGCCCACCAGGTTCTTGCCCTCGGCGGTGTTGATGCCGGTCTTGCCGCCGACGGCCGCGTCCACCATGGCGAGGACGGTGGTCGGTACGGCGATCCAGCGCACCCCGCGCAGCCAGGAGGCCGCGACGAAGCCCGCGAGGTCCGTGGTGGCTCCGCCGCCGACGCCGACGATGACGTCGGTGCGGGTGAAGCCGGACTGGCCGAGGGCCTTCCAGCAGTAGGCGGCGACCTCGATGGTCTTGGCCTCCTCGGCGTTCGGCACCTGGATGGCGACCGCCTCGTAGCCCTGCTCGGCGAGGTCGTCGCGCAGCGCCTCACCCGTCGAGGCGAGCGCCTCGGGGTGGATCACGGCGACCCGCTGGGCCCTCGTACCGATCAGGGAGCCGAGCTCGCCGAGCAGCTGTCGGCCGACGAGCACGTCGTACGCGTCGTGTCCGGCGCTGGCGCCGACCTGGATCCGCGTCACCTGGTCTGTCATACGTCCTTCAACTCCAGAGCGTCGAGGACCGCCTGGGCGACCTCTTCGGGGGTGCGGTCGTCGGTGGTCACCACGACGCGCGCGACTTCGGTGTACAGGGGGCGCCGCGCGTCCATCAGCTCGCGCCACTGGCGGCGCGGGTTGACGGCGAGCAGCGGGCGCGCGGCGCCGAGGCCCACGCGCCGTACGGCTTCCTCGACGTCCATCGACAGGTAGGCGACGGGCAGGCCGGTAAGCAGCCCGCGGGTGCCCTCGTCGAGGACGGCGCCGCCGCCGAGGGCGAGGACTCCGGTGTGCTCGGCGACGGCGGCGGCGACCGCCTGCCGTTCCAGCTCACGGAAGTACGGCTCGCCCTCGTCGACGAAGAGGTCGGAGATCTCCCGTCCCTCGGCCGCGACGATGTCGGCGTCGGTGTCCCGGTAGGGGACGCCGAGCCGCTCGGCGAGCAGCGCCCCCACCGTGGACTTGCCGGACCCCATGGGGCCGACGAGGACGACCAGTGGTCCGCCCGTCACCGGATCTGCAGGTGGTCGAGGTACGACTGGACGTTGCGGCGGGTCTCCGGGACCGAGTCGCCGCCGAACTTCTCGACGACGGCGTCGGCCAGGACGAGGGCCACCATGGCCTCGGCGACGATGCCGGCGGCCGGCACGGCGCACACGTCGGAGCGCTGGTGGTGGGCCACCGTCGCCTCTCCGGTGGCCACGTCCACGGTCGCCAGGGCGCGCGGGACGGTCGCGATGGGCTTCATCGCGGCGCGTACGCGCAGCAGCTCGCCGGTGGTCAGACCGCCCTCGGTACCTCCGGAGCGGCCGGAGGTGCGCTTGAGGCCCTCCGGGGTGGAGACGATCTCGTCGTGGGCCTTCGAGCCGGGCACGCGGGCGAGCTCGAAGCCGTCGCCGACCTCGACGCCCTTGATGGCCTGGATGCCCATGAGGGCGGCGGCGAGACGGGCGTCGAGCCGGCGGTCCCAGTGGACGTGCGAGCCGAGGCCGACGGGGACGCCGTAGGCGAGCACCTCGACGACGCCCCCGAGGGTGTCGCCGTCCTTGTGGGCCTGGTCGATCTCCGCGACCATCGCCTTGCTCGCGTCGGCGTCGAGGCAGCGCACCGGATCGGCGTCGAGCCTGTCGACGTCGGCCGGGGTCGGGTAGACGCCGTACGGGGCCTTGGCCGCGGCCAGTTCCACCACGTGCGAGACGATCTCGATGCCGGCGACCTCCTTGAGGAAGGAGCGGGCGATCGCGCCGAGGGCGACGCGGGCGGCGGTCTCACGGGCGCTGGCGCGCTCCAGGATCGGCCGGGCCTCGTCGAAGCCGTACTTCTGCATGCCGGCGAGGTCGGCGTGGCCGGGCCGCGGGCGGGTGAGCGGCGCGTTGCGGCCGGTGTCCTTGAGCAGCGAGGGGTCCACCGGGTCGGCCGACATGACCGTCTCCCACTTGGGCCACTCGCTGTTGCCGACCATGACGGCCACGGGAGAACCCAGCGACAGGCCGTGCCGGACGCCGCCCAGGAAGGTGATCTCGTCCTGCTCGAACTTCATCCGGGCACCGCGGCCATAGCCGAGCCGGCGCCGGGCCAGGTGGTCGGCCACCAGTTCGGTGGTGACCGGGACGCCGGCGGGAAGGCCCTCCAGCGTCGCTACCAGCGCCGGTCCGTGCGACTCCCCGGCGGTCAGCCAACGCAACCTGCTCAACGATGCTCCTCATGCTCGCGCCTGGTACAGCGACGGCGCGATCGGGGTGCGCGGCCCGGACCCGCCTCACCCGATCCTCCCATGTCCGGACGGGTTCGCCGGGCCCCGGTCCAGCTGTCGGACGCCTGATCCCCCCGGTTCCCGGCCCGACGCCCGAAATTGACGGTGTCCCGACACGCTGCGAGGATCATCCGCGCTTCGCGAAAGATCATTTTCTTTTGCTCACAGGGGGAATCTTGCGCAACATCACCAGGGCTCTGATCACGGCCGGTGCCGCCGTCCTCACCATGACCGGCACGGCCACGACCGCGTCCGCCGCCGCGAACCCGGCCGACGCCTGCGGCCCGGGCTTCTTCGTCCAGGAGTCCCAGGAACTGGGCCGGTACCAGCCCACCGGTGGACCGCAGGCCACGGTCCACCTGCTCTACAACGCCTCGACCGGCGAGAACTGCGCGGTCACCGTGGTCACGGGCGGCAAGAACCAGGGCACCGTGGGCGCCGGGCTGCGGATCGAGGGCGACGAGGACTTCACCCGCGACGAGGGCGCCTTCAACTCGTACGCGGGCCCCGTGAAGCTGCGGGCCAACGGCAAGTGCGTGCAGTACTACGGCTCGACGCAGTACTGGGGCGGCAGGCTGATGTACGACGAGTACATCAGCCCGTTCGGTCACTGCGGCTGAGGCGGCCGGCCCGGCGCCGCTCGCGGAGCCAGGTGATCCCCGTCCACACGGCGAGGGATCCGACCAGCCCCAGGACGATCGCCTTCGCCCAGAGGGGCAGGTTGCCGAACGCCAACCGGACCATCCCGAACACCACGAAGGGGATGTCCCACTTCGACGCCAGTATCTGGTCCGTGCCCGACTCGCCCATGCCCCCCCTGTGAATACGCGCAGGTGGTAAGCCTAGCGGGCGGCGAGCGCCCGTTCTCCGGCGGCCCTCATGGCGGCGAGCGGGCCCGGGGTGTGCCCCGTCATCTGCTCGACCTGGAGGACCGCCTGGTGCACCAGGAGGTCCAGGCCGCCGAGGAGCTTGCCCCCGCGCCGCGACCAGGCGGCCGCGAGGGCCGTGGGCCAGGGGTCGTACAGGACGTCGAAGAGGGTGCCCGGGGCATCGGGCACGGCGGCGGCCAGTTCGTCGGTGGCTCCGGCCGGGGTGGTGGCGATGACCAGGGGCGCGGACAGCGCCCCGGCCGCCTCGGACCAGTCGGCCGTGCGGACGGGAACACCGAGCCGCTCGCCCCACTGCCGCATCTCGTCGGCGCGCGCCCGCGAGCGGACGTACGCCGTGACCTCGCCGGAGCAGACCCGCGAGAGCGCGGCGAGCGCCGAGGAGGCGGTGGCTCCGGCGCCCAGGACGGCGGCCGAGGACACCTTCTCGACGCCGCGCTCGTGGAGCGCGGCGACGATGCCGGGGATGTCGGTGTTGTCGCCGAGGCGCCGGCCGTCCTTGGTGAGGACGACCGTGTTGACCGCCTCGACGGACGCGGCCGTGTCGCTGATGCCGTCCAGCAGCGGGATGACCGCCCGCTTGAGCGGCATCGTCAGCGACAGCCCGGCCCACTCGGGGCCGAGTCCGGCGACGAACTCCGGGAGCGCGGCCTCGTCGATCTCGAAGCGGTCGTACGACCAGTCGTCGAGGCCGAGCTCCTGGTAGGCGGCGCGGTGCAGCACCGGTGAGAGGGAGTGCTCGATGGGCGAACCCAGCACCGCGGCCCGTATCCGTGACATGTCCTGCTACCCGCCGTTCTTCTGCTTCTGCCGTTCCTGGAACTCGGCGACGAGCTTGAGGTGCTCGTCGTAGGTCTTGGTGAAGGTCGTCGTGTTGCCGTCGACCGACACGAAGAACATCCACCCGCCGTGATCCGGGTTGAGCGTAGCGGTCAGCGCGTCCAGGCCGGGGTTGCCGATCGGGCCGACGGGCAGTCCCTTGATGAAGTGCGTGTTGTACGGGTTGTTGAAGGCCTGGGCTTCCTTGAGGTTGAAGTTGATCTCGCTCTGGCCCTTGGCGTAGTTGTACGTCGAGTCGAACTCGATCTTCTGGTTCGTGACGTCGTTGGTCTTCTTCAGGCGGTTGTAGACCACCTCGGACATCTTCCGGAAGTCGTCGTGGTTCTTGCCCTCGGCGTTGACGAGGCTGGCGACCGTGATCACCTGGAGCGGGTTGTCCAGGCCGAGTTCCTTGGCCTTGCTCTCGACGCCCGCTTCCGCGTACTTGTCGCTCGCGTTCTTGACCATCAGCTTGAGCAGCGACTCGGGGGTGCTGTCCTTGCTGAGGTCGTAGCGCATCGGGTAGAGGAAGCCCTCGAGCGGGTCCATGAGCTTCGGGTTGTTGCCGGCCCAGGCCGGCAGGCCGAGGTTCTTGGCATCGCGCAGGGCGATCTCGCGGGTGGTGCCCTCCGGCTTGCCCAGCTTCTTGTCGATCGCCTCGTACACCTTGGCGTTGCGCATGCCCTCGGTGACGGTGATGACGTTCAGCTTGCTGGGGTCGATCATCAGCGCGACGGCGGCGGCACCCGACATCTTCTTCTTCATCGGGTAGATGCCGGGCTGGATCAACTTGCCCTTGGGGTTGGTGTTCGCGGCGTCGACGAAGGCCTGGGCGCTGGCGACCACGCCGGCGTCCTTGAGGATCCGGCCCATCTGCCCCAGGAGCGCGCCCTTGGGGATCTCCACGTCGACCAGCTCGTCCGTGCCCTCGCCCGCGAAGTCCTCGGCCGCGCCGAACCTCGCCTTGATGTACGAGTAGCCGTAGTAGCCGCCACCGCCGACCACGCCGAGGATGACCACGGCCGCGATCAGGCAGGCCATGCCACTGCGCTTCTTCGGCTTGCCGCTCTTCGAACGGCCGCCCCGGCGGCCGGGCTCGTCCCCGTCGTCGTCGCCGCCTGCGAGGAAGCCGGTCCCGGGCTCCTCCGCCTCCTCCTCGACCGGTTCCGGTTCCAGGTGGCGCCGGCCCGGGGGCTGCGGCGGCGGGTAGGCCTCGGGCGTGGTGTAGAGGTCGGGGGCCTCGCCGGGGTAGCCGGCGACGGTCTGCTGCGCGTACGGGTCCGCGCCCACGTAGGGGTCGGCCTGCACCGCGGCCACGTACTGGCCCTGGCCGGTGTCCCAGCCCTGGTCGTCGTACACCGGCTGCTGGGGCTGGGCCTGCGGGTGTGGCTGCTGCTGCGGCTGCTGCGGCTGCGGCTGCGGCTGCGGCTGCGGCTGCGGCTGCGGCTGCGGCTGCTGAGGCTGCTGAGGGGCGTAGACCTGCTGCTGGGGGGCGTACGCCTGCTGCGGGGCATAGGCCTCCTGCTGCGCGGCGTACTGCTGGTCGGGGTACTGCTGCTGGTACTGCTGCTGCTCGTACTCCGGGTACTGCTGCGGGTACTGCTGGTACTGCTCGGGGTACTGCTGCTGGTACTGGGGCTCCTGCGGGTACTCCTGCTGCGGGGCACCGCCGTAGGGCGCCTGGCCCTGCTGGGTCTGGTGCCCGGTCCACCCCTGGTCCCCGTAAAGGGGATCCTCGGGGTGCCAGGGTTCGGGGCCACGGCCCCGGCCATACTCAGTCATCGGTCCCCTAGAGCCGCGAGACGGAGGCCACGGACTCCGTCGTCCGTGGCACCCGGGTCCGCCTCTTTGACGGTGGGCGACGGCTGTTCGAATGCCGTCTCATCGCGCGGAACGTTACCGTATCGCGATCAGACAACCACTTCGACGCACTCACCAGGCGGATTACCTGATACCCGTTCGGTCTCAAGAGCGTTCTGAAGGATCACCACAGCGGCGGCCTGGTCGATGACCGACCGGCCCTTCTTCGCGTTCTTCCCGGAGGCCCGCAGCCCCTGAGCGGCGGTGACCGTGGTCATCCGCTCGTCCACCAGACGGACCGTCACCGGCTTGATGCCCTTGGCCAGTTCGTTCGCGAAGGCGCGTACCTTGACCGCGGCCGGCCCCTCCCGCCCGCTGAGCGAGCGGGGGAGGCCGACCACGACTTCGAGGGGCTCGTACTCCTCGACGAGCTGCCGCAGCCGCCGGTGGGCGAAGGGGATGTCCCGGCCCGGGACGGTTTCCACCGGAGTGGCGAGCACCCCGTCGGGGTCGCACGAGGCGACCCCGATCCGGGCGTCCCCGACGTCGATGGCGAGCCGGCGGCCGCGGCGCAGCGTCATCGTCAGGCCGTCTCGACGACGAGGCGCTCGACGGCGCTGATGGCCTCCGGGATGGCGGCCGGGTTCTGGCCGCCGCCCTGGGCGACGTCCGGCTTGCCGCCACCGCCGCCACCGAGCGTCTTGGCGGCCGTACGGACCAGGTCGCCGGCCTTGAGGCCGCGCTCGCGGGCCGCCTCGTTGGTGGCGATGACCGTCAGCGGGCGGTCATTGGCCACGGTGAACAGGGCCACGACCGTCGGACGGTCGCCGGGGATCCGGACGCGGACGTCGAGGACCAGCTTGCGCAGGTCGTCGGCGCCGATGCCGTCCGCCACCTGGCCGACGACCAGGGCGACGCCGCGGATGTCCTGGGCGTTCGCGGCGAGACCGGCAGCGGCCTGCAGGACCTTCTCCGCGCGGAACTTCTCGATCTCCTTCTCGGCGTCCTTCAGCTTGCCGAGCATGGAGGCGATCTTCTCCGGCAGCTCCTCCGGACGGCCCTTGACCAGCTCCTGGAGCTGGGCGACGACCGTGTGCTCCTTGGCGAGGAAGTTGTACGCGTCCACGCCGACGAGGGCCTCGACACGGCGCACGCCGGAGCCGATGGAGGACTCGCCGAGCAGCTTCACCAGACCCAGCTGCGAGGTGTTGCCGACGTGCGTGCCGCCGCACAGCTCCTTGGAGAAGTCGCCGATGGTGACGACGCGCACGCGCTCGCCGTACTTCTCGCCGAACTCGGCGATGGCGCCCTGCTTCTTGGCCTCGTCGATGCTCATGATCTCGGCGGTGACGTCCAGCTCGCGCGAGAGCACGTCGTTGATCTTCTGCTCGACGTCGGTGAGGACCGAGCCGGGAACGGCGTTCGGCGAACCGAAGTCGAAGCGGAAGCGGCCCGGCGAGTTCTCCGAACCGGCCTGGGCGGCGGTCGGCCCGAGGGCGTCGCGCAGCGCCTGGTGGGTCAGGTGCGTGGCCGAGTGGGCGCGGGCGATGGCCCGGCGGCGGCTGACGTCGATGGCGGCGTACGCGGAGGCGCCCACCGTCACCTCGCCGACCTGGACGGAGCCCTTGTGCACGGAGACGCCCGGGACCGGCTGCTGCACGTCGCGGACGACGATGACGGCGCCCGAGTCGAGCTTGATGCGGCCCTGGTCGGCGAGCTGGCCGCCGCCCTCGGCGTAGAAGGGGGTGCGGTCGAGGACGACCTCGACGTCGTCGCCCTCGGAGGCGGCGGGCGCGGAGACGCCGTTGACCAGGAGGCCGACGATGGTGGACTCGCCCTGGTTGGTGGCGTAGCCGGTGAACTCGGTGGCCCCGGCGCTGTCCGCGATCTCGCGGTACGAGGAGACGTCGGCGTGACCGGTCTTCTTGGCCTTGGCGTCGGCCTTGGCGCGGTCGCGCTGCTCCTGCATCAGGCGGCGGAAGCCGGGCTCGTCCACGGAGAGGCCCTGCTCGGCGGCCATCTCCAGGGTCAGGTCGATCGGGAAGCCCCAGGTGTCGTGGAGCAGGAACGCCTTGTCACCGGAGAGGACCGTGCCGCCGGCGGCCTTGGTCTCGGTCACGGCGGTGTCGAGGATGTTGGTGCCGCCCTTGACGGCCTTGAGGAAGGCGGCCTCTTCGGCGAGCGCGACGGTCTCGATGCGCTTGCGGTCGGTGACCAGCTCCGGGTACTGCTGCCCCATCGTGTTGATCACGACGTCGACGAGGTCCTGGACGACCGGGCCGGTGGCGCCCATGAGGCGCATGTTGCGGATGGCGCGGCGCATGATGCGGCGCAGCACGTAGCCGCGGCCCTCGTTGCCGGGGGTCACGCCGTCGCCGATGAGCATGACAGAGGTGCGGATGTGGTCGGCGACCACGCGCATCGACACGTCGGTGCCCTGGGCGGCGCCGTACTGGACACCGGTCAGCTCGGTGGCCTTGTCCATGACCACGCGCAGGGTGTCGGTCTCGTACATGTTCTGCACGCCCTGCAGGATCATCGCGAGGCGTTCGAGGCCGAGACCGGTGTCGATGTTCTTCGACGGCAGGTCGCCGAGGATCGGGAAGTCTTCCTTCCCGTCGCCGGCGCCGCGCTCGTACTGCATGAAGACCAGGTTCCAGATCTCCACGTAGCGCTCGTCGTTGACGGCCGGGCCGCCCTCGACGCCGAACTCCGGGCCGCGGTCATAGTTGATCTCCGAGCACGGGCCGCAGGGTCCGGGGACGCCCATGGACCAGAAGTTGTCCTTCTTGCCCAGGCGCTGGATGCGCTCGGCGGGGACGCCGATCTTCTCGCGCCAGATCTGCTCGGCCTCGTCGTCGTCGAGGTAGACGGTGATCCAGAGCTTCTCGGGCTCCAGGCCGTAGCCGCCGTCCGCCACGGAGCTGGTGAGCAGCTCCCAGGCGTACTTGATGGCGCCTTCCTTGAAGTAGTCCCCGAAGGAGAAGTTGCCGCACATCTGGAAGAACGTGCCGTGGCGGGTGGTCTTGCCGACCTCTTCGATGTCCGGCGTACGGACGCACTTCTGCACGCTGGTGGCGCGGGGGGCCGGGGGCTTGGTCTCGCCGAGGAAGTACGGCTTGAAGGGGACCATGCCCGCGTTGACCAGCAGCAGAGTCGGGTCGTCCGCGATGAGCGACGCCGAAGGGACAACGGCGTGACCGCGCTCCTCGAAGAAGCTCAGCCAGCGGCGGCGAATTTCAGCCGACTCCATCAGTGGTCCTCATTCCGGTCGTACGAAAACGTTGGTCGGTGGGTGGTCTGGTCGTTCTCGATGGCCCGCAGCCGCCGCGGCCCGGGGAGGGCGGTGACGTTGTCGGGCCGGTCGGGGTCCTGGTGGAGCCCCAGCGCGTCGTTCAGCTCGTCCTCGCGCTGCGTCATTCCCGCTTTGACGTCGAGGGCGAAGTCCTTGAGGCGGTGGCCCGCCTCGACGGCCTTGTCGGCCGCCTGGGCCGCGAGACTCTCCGGTGTCAGCTTCTTCAGCTGACGGTTGACCTTGGTGGTGGCCCACACGCCGGCGGCTGCGCCTGCGGTGAACCAGAAGGCTCGGCGGAACATCGGCGGTCTCAGCCCTTCTGCTTCCGGCGCCGGGCGGGCGGCACCGTACGGCCAACGATCACGTTACGTCGGGATGTCTTCGGCGGCACGCCGCCCGACGTCGCGGCATCCCCCTTGCCCAGCGCCTTGCGGACGCCGTAGCCGAAGGCCGCGACCTTCACCAGCGGCCCGCCGAAGGCGGTGGCCACGGTGGAGGACAGCGCGGAGGCGTTGGAGGTGACCTCCTGGACGTCCCTCGCGATGGCGTCGACCCGGTCCAGCTGGGTGCGCGCGGAGCGGACGGTGGTGGAGGCTTCGGCCAGCAACGGGACGGCCTGATCGGTCACGTCGGCCACCAGTTTGGTGGTCGCCCTGAGCACCTGGGCCAGCCTCGCCAGCGCCACGGCGAGGAACGAGATCAGAATGGCCCAGAAGACGGCCACGATGATCCCGGCCACCTCTACACCGGACACGTCACACCGCTCTCTGTCTGCGCCTCAACTGCCGGCTGCACCGATTCCCCCCTTGGCCCTCCGACCCTATCGCGCCGGGGATCCCCGGCCGTACCCGAATTGGGGGTCGGGAGCCAACGCCTTGAACGCAGCGCATCCGGACCAGTACCCTCCGTGTCCCATGCGACACAGACCCCTGCGCGACCGGCCCTGGGGCAATCTTCCCTCGGAGCCGGGCCGGTTCATCGGGCGGGGTGCCGAACTCGCCGAGCTGGGGCGGCTCCTGGAGTCCTCCCGGCTCGTCACGGTGACCGGCGTGGGCGGAGTGGGCAAGTCCCGGCCGGCCCTCGCGGCGGCTGATGTGCCGGGAGCGGGCCGGCGAGCTGTGGGAGGCCGAGCGGTACGAGGCCTGCGCGGCCGAGAGGGCGGTAACTGAGCCGCGAGGCCCTGGTCGGGCAGGCTCAGCGCAGCCCCGGTGAGCGCGGGCGCGCGGGCCGGGTGTCCCGGCAGGCGGGACGGGGAGGCGGGGCGGGCGGCCCCCGGGTGTCGCGCCGCGCGGCGGCGGCGGACCAGCCGTAGTGCGCGGGCCGGGCGGGCCCGGGAACGGGAAAACCCGCCGTCCCCCGGAGGGGACGGCGGGCTGACCAGCCAGTGAGACTAGGCCTGCATCAGCGGGCGTAGTACTCGACGACGAGCTGCTCGTCGCAGATGACCGGGATTTCCTTGCGGTTCGGGTCGCGGTCCAGGCGGAAGGCCAGGGCCTTCAGGTTGACCTGCAGGTAGCGCGGGGTCTCGCCCTCGCCTGCGTAGCCACCCTCACGGGCAACCTGGAACGGAACCTTCTCGCGGCTGCGCTCGCGCACGGTGATGACGTCGTCCGGGCGGACACGGAACGACGGCTTGTCGACCTTGTCACCGTTGACCTCGATGTGGCCGTGAACGACCATCTGGCGGGCCTGGTAGATGGTGCGGGCGATGCCCGAACGCAGAACCAGGGCGTCGAGACGACGCTCGAGCTCGACGACAAGCGCCTCGCCCGTCTTGCCTTCGGCCTTCTTGGCGCGGTCGTACGCGCGGGCCATCTGACGCTCAGAGATGTCGTACTGAGCGCGCAGACGCTGCTTCTCCAGCAGACGAACCTTGTAGTCCGAGTTCTGCTTGCGGCCACGGCCGTGCTCGCCCGGCGGGTAGGGGCGGGCCTCGAAGTACTTGACGGCCTTCGGGGTCAGCGCAATGCCGAGGGCACGCGACTTCTTGACCTTGGGTCGCTTCTGGTTCACGTGGAACCTACCTCCATGTAAGTTAGGTGAGGCTTACCTTAGCGAGGAGGACGTAATGTCTCGACCACATGGGATCCCCCTGCCCAGTGCGCGTCGAAGTTCAGATTCCAACGAAACGGAATCTGCTTTCGACGACGATAAGCAAGGTCAGCCGCGTCCCAGGGAAGGCGTTCGGCAGCTCACCGGAGCCGAACGCGTACGAACCCTCGTAGAGTCCAACGCCTCAGTATCCCTCACGCTCATCGGTGCTCGTGACAGTCACGAGCACGAGGAGTTCGGGACAGGGATGCCGGCCGCACGGACCGTCACCCCGGACGGGGACGTGATTCTCCTTGTTTCCGGGGAATCCACGGCTGCCAGAGCAGCCGCTCACGCCCAGGACGACGACCTCACCGCCGTGATCGAGATCACGGATGTGGCGCCGGTGTCCGTCCCACATCGTATCCGAGGTCGCGCCTGGCTGGCCGGGTGGCTGACGCCGGTGCGCGGTGACGACCGCGCGGCCTGCGCCGCGCTGCTCGCGGAGCGCCACCCGGTGGGCGAGCTGCTGGGTCTCTCGGAGGCCTCGGAGCTGCCGTACTCGGCCCGCCCGGCGTGGATGATGCTGCGGCTGGAGGTCGGCGAGATCTCGGTGGACGACCTGTGGGGCGCCGAGCACGTGGACCCGGAGGACCTGGCCGCGGCGGACCCGGACCCGATGGTCGCCCACGAGACGGAGCTGCTGCAGCACCTGCACGCGGCCCACGGGGACCGGATCGGCGAACTGTGCGGCCTGATCGGCCCGCGCGGGGCCCGGGGCACGACCGCCGTCCCGCTCTCCCTGGACCGCCTGGGCCTGCGCGTCCGCTTCACCGGCGGCGCCGCCGGCTCCTTCGACGCCCGCTTCGACTTCCCGGAGCCGGTGGCGGACGTCTGCGGCCTGCGCCGGGCGATGCGCACGCTCTTCTCGGCGGCCTCCCACTGAGGGCAGGCGGCCGGCATCCGCCGGAGCGCGAGCTTCTCGGGCGGGTGATGGAGAGCCCGTACTCGGCCGCGCCTCAAACGCCTGCGGGGCCGGAAGAGGACGGCCCGGCGCCCCGCAGCCGCTCGCGGACCTTTTCCACCACGTCCGCGTACCGCGCCTCCGCTCCGTACCGCGTCGGCTCGTAGTACCGCTTCCCGTGCAGCTCGTCCGGCGCGTACTGCTGCGCCGCGATGGCGCCCGGGACGTCGTGCGGGTACACGTACCCCTGCGCGTGCCCCAGCTTCGCCGCGCCCTTGTAGTGCCCGTCCCGCAGGTGCGGCGGGACCGTGCCCGCCAGCCCGGCCCGTACGTCGGCCAGCGCCGCGCCGATCGCGGTCGTGGCGGTGTTCGACTTCGGGGCCAGCGCCAGCGCGATCGTCGCGTGCGAGAGGGTCAGCGCGGCCTCCGGGAAGCCGATCATCGCCACCGCCTGGGCCGCGGCCACCGCGATCGGCAGGGCCGTTGGATCCGCGAGGCCGATGTCCTCGCTCGCCGAGATCATCAGGCGGCGCGCGATGAACCGGGGGTCCTCCCCCGCGTCGATCATGCGGGCGAGGTAGTGCAGCGCCGCGTCCACGTCCGAGCCCCGGATGGACTTGATCAGCGCGCTGGCCACGTCGTAGTGCTGGTCGCCGTCGCGGTCGTAGCGGACGGCGGCGCGGTCGACCGCCTCCTCGACCGTCTCCAGGGTGATCTCCGCCTCGCCCTTGGCGATGGCCGATCCGGCCCCCGCCTCCAGCGCCGTCAGGGCCCGCCGGGCATCGCCACCGGCGATCCGCAGCAGGTGTGCCTCGGCGTCCGCCGGCAGGGTCACCGCCCCGCCCAGGCCCCGCTCCTCGGCGAGCGCACGCCGCATCAGCGCGCTCAGGTCCTCGTCCGTCAGCGGTTCCAGCGTCAGCAGCAGCGACCGCGACAGTAGCGGGGAGATGATCGAGAAGTACGGGTTCTCGGTGGTGGCCGCGATCAGCGTCACCCAGCGGTTCTCCACGGCCGGGAGCAGCGAGTCCTGCTGGGCCTTGCTGAAGCGGTGGATCTCGTCGAGGAAGAGGACGGTCTCCTTGCCGTAGCCGCCGGCCGCGCGCCGGGCGCCCTCGATGACCGCCCGTACCTCCTTGACGCCCGCGGTGATGGCGGACAGCTCCACGAAACGCTTCTGCGTGGCCTGGCTGACCACGTACGCGAGGGTGGTCTTGCCGATGCCGGGCGGGCCCCAGAGGATCACCGACGAGGCACCGGCCGGGCCGCCGGCCCCTTCCCCGACCAGCCGCCGCAGCGGCGACCCGGGCTTCAGCAGGTGCTGCTGGCCGACGACCTCGTCCAGGGTGCGCGGGCGCATCCGGACGGCGAGCGGGGAACTCGCGGGGTCCTTCTCCTGGCGGTCTTCGGCAGCGGCGGTGAACAGGTCTGGTTCCACACAGGAAGCCTAAGCGAGCCCACCGACAAGGCCGGCGGGACTACGAGGTCCAGAAGTCCCACCAGCGGGTAAGGATCAGCATGCCGATGATCCCGACGTGCAGTACCGGCAGCACCCAGGTGAACTCGTCGAGGAAGCCCTTGAGCCAGCCCGGAGCCGGCAGCAGGCCCTCGCGGACGTTGTGCGAGGTGACGTACCAGAACATGAAGATCGTGGCGACCCAGGCCAGACAGCACCACAGGCAGAGCGAGTTGATGTTGTAGAGCGACTGGTAGGTGAGCCAGGCGCAGAAGACCACGCCGAAGAGGGTGCCCGCGTTCAGCGTCAGCCAGTACCAGGGGCGGAACCGGGCTCCGGCCAGCAGGCTCATGCCGACGCAGATCACGATGCCGTAGGCGACCAGTCCGAGCATGGGGTTCGGGAAGCCGAAGACGGCCGCCTGGTCGCTCTTCATGATGTTGCCGCAGGAGACGACCGGGTTCAGACTGCAGCCCGGCGTGAAGTTCGGGTCCTCCAGCAGCTTGAACTTGTCGATCGTGATCACCCAGGCGGCCAGCAGGCCCGCGGCCCCCGTGATCACCAGCAGCAGGGCCAGCGCCCGGCTGCCGCCGACGGTCCCCCGGGCGGTCTCCGCGTCCGTACCTCGTGTCGTCATACCGCCCGCTCCACATCTGCCAGGTGATCAAGCACGGGCCATTCTGCCGTACCGCGCTGCGGGTTCACCGTTCGATCCGCATAAGGCCGTGGGGCCCGGCGGCAGCGCCGCCGGGCCCCACGGGCCGGGAAGATGTGGCAGCCGGCTCAGGCGAGCTTCGCCCGCAGTACCTCGACCACCTCGGCCGTCGCCACCGGCGCCTGCTCGCCGGACTCCATGTCCTTGACCTGGACGACGCCCTCCGCGAGGTCGCGGTCCCCGGCGACGATGGCGAAGCGCGCGCCGCTGCGGTTCGCGTCCTTCATGGCACCCTTGAGGCCCTTGCCGCCGTACGACATGTCCGCCGCGATGCCCGCCTTGCGCAGCTCCGTCACCAGCCCGAACACCCTCGGCTTTGACGCACCCAGGGCCACCGCGAAGACCGCCGTGGGCGCCGGGATGTCCAGTTCGATGCCCTCGGCCTCCAGGGCTAGCACCGTACGGTCCACGCCGAGAGCCCAGCCCACCGACGGCAGCGCCGGGCCGCCGATCATCTCGGACAGGCCGTCGTAGCGGCCGCCGCCGCCGACCGCGGACTGCGCGCCCAGACCGTCGTGCACGAACTCGAAGGTGGTCCGCGTGTAGTAGTCCAGCCCCCGCACCAGCTTCTCGTCGTCCTCGAAGGCCACTCCGGCGGCCGTGATCAGCTCGCGGACCTCCTCGTGGTACGCCTTGCACGCGTCGCACAGGTAGTCGCGCAGCATCGGCGCGCCGACCAGCTGCTTCTGCACGTCGGTCCGCTTGTCGTCGAGGACACGCAGCGGGTTGATCTCGGCGCGGCGGATGGTCTCCTCGTCGAGGTCCAGCCCGCGCAGGAAGGACTGCAGCGCCTCCCGGTACACCGGGCGGCACTCCTTGTCGCCCAGCGAGTTGAGCAGGATGCGGAAGTTCGACAGACCGAGCGTGCGGTACGCCTGGTCGGCCAGGATGATCAGCTCGGCGTCCAGCGCCGGGTCCTCGGCACCGATGGCCTCGGCACCGACCTGCGAGAAGTGGCGGTAGCGGCCCTTCTGCGGGCGTTCGTAGCGGTAGTACGAGCCCGAGTACCAGAGCTTGGCCGGCAGGTTGCCCTGCTTGTGCAGGCTGGCCTCCAGCGCCGCACGCAGCACGGAGGCGGTGCCCTCCGGGCGCAGGGCGAGGTTGGTGCCGCCCTTCGTGGTGAGGGTGAACATCTCCTTGGTCACGATGTCGGTGGACTCGCCGACACCGCGCGCGAAGAGGTTCACGTCCTCGAAGCCGGGGGTCTCGATGTAGCCGTACCCGGCCTTGCGCAGCGGTGCGGAGATCGCGTCGCGCACCGCGAGGTACTTCGCGGAGAACGGCGGGATCAGGTCGTACGTGCCCTTGGGGGCCTGAAAAGTAGCCACGAAAGTGTCGTCACATTCCTCGTCGTGGAGCGGCTGTCGGGTCCGCTGCCAGGCCGGCCGCGACCTCCCGCAAGTACGGGTTGGTCGCGCGCTCGCGGCCGATGGTGGTCTGGGGACCGTGGCCGGACAGCACCACGGTCGAGTCGTCGAGCGGCAGGCACACGCGGCCCAGCGATTCGAGGATCTCGGCGTGGGAGCCGCCGGGCAGGTCGGTGCGTCCGATGGAGCCGGCGAAGAGCAGGTCGCCCGAGAAGAAGACCGGCGGGATGTCGGCCAGCTCGGGCATCCGGAAGGTCACCGACCCCTTGGTATGCCCCGGTGCGTGCGCCACGGAGAAGTCCATTCCGGCCAATTTCAGCGCGGCGCCGTCGGCCAGTTCACGTACGTCGTCCGGCTCGCCCACGGTCAGCTCGCCCATGAGCGGCATCCCGATGGAGCGGCCGAGGGCCTTCTCCGGGTCGCTCATCATGTAGCGGTCCTCGGGGTGGATCCAGGCCGGTACGTCGTGTGCTCCGCACACCGGGACCACCGAGGCCACATGATCGATGTGGCCATGGGTCAGCACGACCGCGACGGGCTTGAGCCGATGCTTCTTCAGCGTCTCCTCGACACCCCGGGCGGCCTGGTGGCCCGGGTCGATGATGACGCACTCCTCACCGGCGGCGGGGGCGACCACGTAACAGTTGGTCCCCCAGGCCCCGGCAGGGAACCCGGCAATCAGCACGTTCGTCCTCAATCGTCGTCCGGCGGGAGGCTGCAGGTCGGAATCCTGCTGCTCAGAGCCTACCGGCGCCGCTCATTACACAGCGAACCCATATACGGTACGGCCTATCCCAGCCCGGACAGCAGTACCAGACACGCACAAGGAGACGACCCCGTGGTCACGAGCGATCAGCGGCGGCGACAGCTCGCCAGGGAGAAGTTCGAGCGCCAGCAGAAGCGCCGCGCCGAGGCCCGCAGGAAGGCACGCCAGCGTACGGCGGTGATCGGCGCGGCGGTGGCCGTGGTGGTCGCGACGCTGGTCGGCCTGATCGTCGGCGGTGTCTTCGACAAGGACAAGAAGGACCAGGCCGCGGACCCGGCGGCGAACCCGTCGGCCTCGCCGTCGGCGCCCGAGCCCAAGCAGTCCCCCTCGCCGGAGATGGCGATCGACCAGAAGGCGAAGTACACCTTCGCCCTGAAGACGAGCGCGGGCGACATCAACTTCACGATGGACGCGGCGAAGACCCCGCAGACCGTGAACTCCTTCAAGTCGCTGGCCGACAAGAAGTACTTCGACAACACGAAGTGCCACCGGCTGACGGCCGGCGGGATCTTCGTGCTGCAGTGTGGCGACCCCGAGGGCACCGGCCGCGGCGGCCCGGGCTACAACATCCCCGACGAGAACCTGGACTCGCTCGGCAAGGCCAACGAGCAGGGTCAGGTGATCTACCCGGCGGGCACGGTCGCGATGGCCAACACGGGTCAGCCCGGCTCGGGCGGCAGCCAGTTCTTCCTGGTCTACAAGGACAGCCCGCTGGCGCCGTCGTACACCCCGTTCGGCAAGATCGACGCGGCCGGCCTGAAGGTCCTGGAGGACATCGCCAAGGCCGGTACGGTCGACGGCGGCCAGGACGGCGCGCCGAAGACCGAGGTCAAGATCGAGAAGGGCACGGTCACCCAGAACTGACCGGATGCGGCAGCCCCGGGCCTTGCCGGCCCGCCGCCCGTACGTCGATATTCCGTCGTGCGGGATGCGGACAGCCGGCCCGGCGGTCGCCTATGTTGGCGTTGTGCAGGGCGGGCGCTGCCCGCCCCAGGAAACTGTGGACGATGCCCAGGGGGTGAACCCCTCGCAAGGCATCAGGTGGAGGAGGCGCTGTGAGCAGCGACCCGTGGGGCCGAGTCGACGAGACGGGCACCGTGTACGTGCGTACTTCCGAGGGCGAGCAGGTCGTCGGTTCGTGGCAGGCGGGCACCCCTGAGGAGGCCCTGGCCTATTTCGAGCGCAAGTACGAGGGCCTGGTGGTCGAGATCGGCCTCCTCGAAAAGCGGGTGCGGACCACTGATCTGTCCGCCAAGGACGCGCAAACGGCGATCGACCACCTGCGCACGCAGGTCGACGAGCACCACGCCGTGGGCGACCTCGACGCCCTGCGCGTGCGGCTGGACAAGCTGGTCGAGACCGTGGAGTCGCGACGCGAGGAGCGCAAGGCCCAGAAGGCGAAGCAGACGGACGAGGCCCGTGCGGCCAAGGACGCGCTGGTCGTCGAAGCCGAGCAGCTGGCGCAGAGCGACCAGTGGCGCAGCGCCGGCGAGCGGCTGCGCGCCCTGGTGGACATCTGGAAGGGGCTGCCGCGCCTGGACCGCAAGTCGGACGACGAGCTGTGGCACCGGTTCTCGCACGCCCGCTCCGCCTTCTCCAAGCGCCGCAAGGCGCACTTCGCCTCGCTGGACGCGCAGCGCGAGGATGCCCGCAAGGTCAAGGAGAAGCTGGTCGCGGAGGCCGAGGCGCTGTCGAAGTCGACCGACTGGGGTCCGACGGCCGCCCGCTACCGCGAGCTGATGGCGGACTGGAAGGCGGCGGGCCGGGCGCAGCGCGAGTCCGAGGACGACCTGTGGAACCGTTTCCGCGGTGCGCAGGACGTGTTCTTCGCGGCCCGCAGCGAGGTGTTCGCGGAGCGCGACGCCGAGCAGGTGGAGAACCTGAAGCTGAAGGAGGAGCTGGCCGACGAGGCCGAGAAGCTCGTCCCGATCACGGACCTGAAGTCGGCCCGTGCCACGTTCCGCTCCCTCAACGAGCGCTGGGAGGCCATCGGCCACGTGCCGCGGGACGCCCGGCCGAAGGTAGAGGGCCGGATGCACGCGGTGGAGCGGGCGATCCAGGAGGCCGAGGAGGGCGAGTGGCGCCGTACGAACCCGGAGGCGCGGGCGCGTGCGGCCGGTCTGACGGGTCAGCTCCAGGCGGCGGTCGACAAGCTGCGTGAGCAGATCGACGCGGCGCGCGCGGCCGGCAACAACGCGAAGGCCGACAAGCTGGCCCGGGAGCTGGAGGGCCGCCAGGCCCTGCTGGACCAGGCGCTGAAGGGCCTGGAGGAGTTCGGCGGCTGAGCCGACGCCGCACCGACGTACCGGGGCCCGGTGGTGATCTTTCACCGCCGGGCCCCGGCGCGTGGGTCACCGGCCGCGGGTCCGGCCCTCGCGGCCGGTGAAGGCGGCCGCCTCCGTGAGGAGCTTCAGCGCGACGTGCCGCCGCAGCCTGGTGTCCCCCGCCTCGTGCACCACGCCCACGCTGCCGCGGCCCAGTGGCCGCGGCAGCCGGTAGCGTCCGCCCCCTCGGGGGAGCGCCTACGGCCTGCGCGCGGAGGTCACCCGGTAGACGTCGTAGACGCCCTCGACGCCCCGGACGGCCTTCAGGACGTGGCCCAGGTGCTTGGGGTCGCCCATCTCGAAGGTGAACCGGGAGGTGGCCACCCGGTCGCGGGAGGTCTGGACGGCCGCCGAGAGGATGTTGACGTGCTGGTCCGACAGGACCCGGGTGACGTCCGACAGCAGCCGGGACCGGTCCAGCGCCTCGACCTGGATGGCGACGAGGAAGACCGAGGACTGGGTGGGCGCCCACTCGACCTCCAGCATCCGTTCGGGCTGCTGGGAGAGCGAGTCGACGTTGACGCAGTCCGCGCGGTGAACCGATACGCCACTGCCGCGGGTGACGAACCCGATGATCGGGTCGCCCGGCACCGGGGTGCAGCAGCGGGCCAGCTTGACCCACACGTCGTCGACTCCCTTGACGACGACGCCCGGGTCGGCGTTGCTGCGCCGCTTGCCGCGGGCGCGCGCCGGCGGGATCGACTCCTCGATGTCCTCGTTGGCCGCCTCCTCGCCGCCGAGGGCCGCCACCAGCTTCTGTACGACGCCCTGCGCGGCCACGTGGCCCTCGCCGATCGCCGCGTACAGGGAGGAGATGTCGGGGTAGCGCATCTCGTGCGCGAGGGTGACGAGCGAGTCGCCGGTGAGGATGCGCTGGATGGGCAGGTTCTGCTTGCGCATGGCCCGCGCGAGGGCGTCCTTGCCGTGCTCGATGGCCTCGTCGCGGCGCTCCTTGGAGAACCAGCCGCGGATCTTGTTGCGGGCCCGGGGGGACTTGACGAAGCCCAGCCAGTCGCGGGACGGGCCCGCGCCCTCGGCCTTCGAGGTGAAGACCTCGACCAGGTCGCCGTTGTCGAGGGTGGACTCCAGCGGCACCAGGCGGCCGTTGACCCTGGCGCCTATGGTCCGGTGGCCGACCTCGGTGTGGACGGCGTACGCGAAGTCCACGGGGGTGGCACCGGCGGGCAGCGCGATGACGTCGCCCTTGGGGGTGAAGACGAACACCTCGTTGCGGGAGAGGTCGAAGCGCAGCGAGTCGAGGAACTCGCCCGGGTCCTCGGTCTCCTTCTGCCAGTCCAGCAGCTGGCGCAGCCAGGCCATGTCGTTGACCGTGTCCTGGCCGGCGCTGCCCTTGGCGGCCTGCGGGACGTCGGTGCGGACCTTGGAGGTGCCGGCGACGGTCTGCTGCTTGTACTTCCAGTGCGCGGCGATGCCGTACTCGGCGCGGCGGTGCATGTCGAAGGTGCGGATCTGCAGTTCGACGGGCTTGCCGCTGGGCCCGATGACCGTCGTGTGGAGCGACTGGTACATGTTGAACTTGGGCATCGCGATGTAGTCCTTGAACCGGCCGGGGACCGGGTTCCAGCGCGCGTGCACGGTGCCGAGGGCCGCGTAGCAGTCCCGGACGGTGTCGACGAGGACGCGGATGCCCACCAGGTCGTAGATCTCCGCGAAGTCACGGCCGCGGACGATCATCTTCTGGTAGACGCTGTAGTAGTGCTTCGGCCGGCCCGTGACGGTGGCCTTGATCCGGGCGGCCCTGAGGTCGACCATCACCTCGTCGGTGACGAGGGCGAGGTACTCGTCGCGCTTGGGCGCCCGCTCGGCGACCAGGCGGACGATCTCGTCGTACATCTTCGGGTAGAGGATCGCGAAGGAGAGGTCCTCCAGCTCCCACTTGATCGTGTTCATGCCCAGCCGGTGCGCCAGCGGGGCGTAGATCTCGATCGTCTCGCGGGCCTTCTTCTCCTGCTTCTCCCGCTTGAGGTAGCGCATGGTGCGCATGTTGTGCAGCCGGTCGGCGAGCTTGATGACGAGGACGCGCGGGTCCTTGGCCATCGCCACGACCATCTTGCGGACCGTCTCGGCCTGGGCGGCCTCGCCGAACTTCACCCGGTCCAGCTTGGTGACGCCGTCGACGAGGAGGGCCACGGCGTCGCCGAAGTCGCGGCGCAGGTCCTCCAGGCCGTACTCGGTGTCCTCGACGGTGTCGTGCAGCAGACCGGCCATCAGGGTGGCCGGGTCCATGCCGAGCTCGGCGAGGATGGTCGTCACCGCGAGCGGGTGGGTGATGTACGGGTCGCCGCTCTTGCGCTTCTGGCCGCGGTGCCAGCGCTCGGCGACCTGGTAGGCCTGTTCGAGCTGGCGCAGCGTCGACGTCTCGATCTTCGGGTCGTTGCTGCGGACTATGCGGAGCAGGGGCTCCAGCACCGGGTTGTACGGGTTCGAGCGCTGCACGCCGAGCCGGGCGAGACGGGCGCGCACCCGGTTCGAGGAGCCGGCCGACTTCGCCGGCGCGGGCTTGACCGGCGGCGCCGGCGGAGCCGGCGGGGGCGTAGCGGGAACCGCCGTGGCCGGCTCGGCCTTCGGGTCGGGCTGCGCGGCGGAGATTGGCTGGACCTCGTCTGGCAAGAGCGCTCCTCTGGGAGTCCCCCCGGACGAAGTGTGGGGGAGGATCCGGTGCCCGTGTCCGGTCCGGACAACCCATGGTAGCGAGGGTTGCGCCACCCCGTTCCCCGAGCCCGCGCCTCGAACGCTCGGGCGGCCGCGCTTCCGGGGCTCCGCCCCGAGCCCCCGCAGCGGCGCCGCACACGGAAGCGGCGGGCACCCGGTGGAACCGGATGCCCGCCGCTTCGGCACAGCAGAGGTCAGACCACGATCAGCGCGTCCAGCGGAGCCCCGCCCAGCGCCGGGCTCAGCTTGGCCCGCCCCGGCAGGAACGACAGTTCCATGAGGACCGCCACGCCCGCGACCTCGGCCCCGGCCCGCCGGATCAGCGAGAGCGAGGCTTCGGCGGTACCACCGGTGGCCAGCACGTCGTCGATGACCATCACCCGGTCACCCGCCGCCAGGTCCTCGGCGTGGACCTCGATCTCCGCGGTGCCGTACTCCAGCTCGTACGACTGCGCGAGCGTCGCACCCGGCAGCTTCCCGGCCTTGCGCACCGGCACGAAGCCGATGCCGGCCTGCACGGCCACCGGAGCCGCCAGGATGAACCCCCGCGCCTCCAGTCCGACGATCTTCGTCGCCCCGTACCGTCCGGCCAGCTCCACCAGCGTGTCCGTCAGGGCCGCGAACGCCTTCGGGTCGGCCAGCAGCGGGGTGATGTCCTTGAACATCACGCCCGCCTTCGGGTAGTCCGGGACGTCCTTGATCCGTGCGAGCAGCAGGTCCCGTACGTCCTCGGACAGCGGCGCGGTCAACGCCGCCGCCCCGGCCGGCCCTGCGCCACGACCTGCGGCTCGTCCTCGGACGCGTAGCCGTCGTCCGGGGACTCGCCCTTGGCCGCCGCGGCCGCCCGCTTCGCGAGCACCCGCTTCTTCAGGGCCTTCATCCCCGGCTCGCGCTCCTTGAGGTCCACGACCAGGGGGGTCGCGATGAAGATCGAGGAGTACGCGCCGGCCGCGAGGCCGACGAAGAGCGACAGGGAGATGTCGTTCAGCATGCCGGCGCCCAGGAAGCCGCCGCCGATGAACAGCAGCGCGGCGACCGGGAGGAGCGCGACGACCGTGGTGTTGATCGAGCGGACCAGGGTGCCGTTGATGCTGCGGTTGGCGACCTCGCTGTACGTCCAGCGGGTCTGCTTGGTGATGTCCTTCGAGCCCTCCTTGAGACCGTCGAAGACGACGACGGTGTCGTAGAGGGAGTAACCGAGGATCGTCAGCAGACCGATGACCGTACCGGGCGTGACCTCGAAGCCGACGAGCGCGTACACGCCGACGGTGATGGTGAGGTCGTGGATCAGGGCGATCAGCGCGGCGACCGCCATCCGCCACTCGAAGGCGATGGCGAGGTAGATCACCACGAGGACCATGAAGACGCCGAGGCCGGTCCAGGCCTTGTTCGCGATCTGCTCGCCCCAGCTGGGGCCGACCAGGTCGGCGTTGATGTCGGCCTCGGTGACCTTGAGGTCGGTGGCGAGGACCTTCTTGACGTCGGTCGCGGCGTCGGTGTCCAGACCGGAGATCTGGATGCGCAGGCCGCCGGTGCCGAGCTCCTGGACGATCGCGTCGTGGCCCGAGGCCTTCTCCGCGGCTTCCGTCGCCTTGGCGACGGAGACGGTCGTCTTCGGGGTGGTGAAGACGGCACCGCCCTTGAACTCGATGCCCATGTTGAGACCCTGGACCGCCAGGGCGACGATCGCCGTGATGGTGATCAGGATGGAAACGCCGTACCAGAGAAAACGCTTGCCGACGAAGTCGTAGCCGACCTCACCGCGGTACAGCTTGGCGCCGAGATCTCCCAGCTTCGACATCTCTCACGCCTCCTTTGCTTCGACGGGGGCGGGGGCGGAACCGGTACGGCGGGACCGGCGCAGCGGGGGCTTGGCACCCAGCCGCTTCGGGTCCAGCCCGGACCACGGGTGACCGCTGGCGAAGAACTTCGTGCGCGCCAGCAGCGTCATGACGGGCTTGGTGAAGAGGAACACCACGACCACGTCGAGCAGGGTGGTCAGACCCAGGGTGAAGGCGAAGCCCTGCACCTTGCCGACGGTCACGATGAACAGCACCGCGGCGGCGAGGAACGACACGAAGTCGGAGACCAGGATCGTGCGCCGGGCGCGCGGCCAGGCCCGCTCGACGGCCGGACGCAGGGTGCGGCCGTCGCGGATCTCGTCGCGGATGCGCTCGAAGTACACGATGAACGAGTCCGCCGTGATACCGATCGCCACGATCGCGCCGCAGACGGCGGGCAGGTTCAGCGCGAAGCCGATGCCCTTCCCGAGCAGCGCCATGATCGTGTAGGTCAGGATCGCGGAGACCAGGAGGCTCAGGATGGCGACGAACGCCAGGCCCCGGTAGTACACCACCAGGTAGATCACCACGAGCAGCAGACCGATGGCACCGGCGATCAGGCCGGCCCGCAGCTGCTCGCCGCCGAGCGCGGCGGTGACGGTGGTGACGCTGTCCTCGCTGAAGGAGAGCGGCAGGGCGCCGTACGAGAGCATGTTGCCCAGGTCCTGCGCGGACTGCTGGGTGAAGCCACCCGAGATCTGGGCGTTGCCGCCCATGATCGCCTGGCTGACGGACGGGTCGGAGACCACGTCGCCGTCGAGCACGATGGCGAACTGGTTCTGCGGCATCTGCTTGGCCGCCAGCTCGCCGGTGACCTTCGCGAAGGCGTCCGAACCGCGGTCGTTGAAGTCCATCGTGACGATCCACTGACCCGACTGCGGGTCGATGACGCCCTTGGCGCTCTTCACGTCCTTGCCCTCGACCGCGGCCGGGCCCAGGACCCACTTGCCCCAGGCTCCGCCGCGCTGACCGCAGGCGAGCGTCGGGGCGGTGGGCTTGGCGCCCTTGATGGCGGCGCGCTGCTTCTCGTCCGTGCAGTCGAGCGCGGCGAACTTGGCCTGCAGGTCGGCGGCGGCCGCGTCGTCACCCGTCGCGGGAGCGGACGCGGACGGGGACGGGGACGGAGCCTTGGTGTCGTCTGCCTTCTTCGACTCGCTCGCCGAGGGCGAGGGAGTGGCGGTGGCGGCCGGGGCCTTGAGGGCCTCGCTGAGCGCACGGCCCTGGGAAGTGGCGCTGGACGACGGGGTGGCGGAGGGGCTGGCCTTCTTGCCGTCCTCGGGCTTGGGGGCACCGGAGCCGCTCGCGGAGGGGTTCGGGTTCGGGCTCTGGGTGCCCTCGGGCGCGGCGGGGGTGCCGTCCGCGAACGCGATGACCGGGCGGAAGTAGAGCTGGGCGGTGGTGCCGACCTGCTCGCGCGCCTGCTGCTCGTTCGTCCCCTTGGGGATGTTCACGATGATGTGGTCGCGGCCCTGGGTCTGGACCTCCGCCTCGGACACGCCGAGACCGTTGACGCGGCGGTCGATGATGCCGACCGCCGTGTTCATGTTGGTCTCGTTGATGGCGTTCTCTTTGCCGGGCTCGCTCTTGGCCTTGAGCGTGATGCTCGTGCCGCCGGCGAGGTCGATGCCCAGCCGGGGAGTCGTCTGCTTGGAGATGAACATCCCCGCGGTGAGCGCCACCATCGCGATCAGGATGATCGCCAGGGCACGCCCCGGCCTCCCCTGAGCCCCCGTGGGCCGCCGGCCCTTCTTCGGTGCTGCCACCTTGTCGTTTCTCCCTGTCCAACCGCCCCGCGCCGGGTCAGCGCGCGGACGGCCACGAAATGTGTGGTGGGGACCCCTGCCCCCCGCAGAAGTGTCACTGACGGGGACCGCGTCGGCCGCCGGTCCGGCGCCTCCACGGTCCCCCGGCCGCGCGCTACTTCGCGCCGGCCTCGCCGTCGGTCTTGCCGTCCTTGGGCTCTTCGTCGCCCTCGGCCCCGTCCTTCTTGCCCAGGTCGAGCTTGGGAGCCTCGTCCTCGCCCTTGTCCTTGGTGAGGTCCGTCTTCGGCTCCTCGGTGAGGGAGGAGGCGTCGTCCGGGACGACCGGCGTGTCGGTCGTCACGTCATCGCTGATGCCGTGGACGATGCGGTTGTACTCCGCGTCCTCGAGCACGGCGCCGATGGCGTTCTTGGCGAAGATCGCGTGGACGCCGGGAGCCACCTCGAGGGTGACGGTGTCGTCACCGATCTCCTTCACCGTGGCGTACATGCCGCCGATGGTGCGGACCCCGGTGCCGGGCGTCATGTGGTCGCGCATCTGCGCGGCTGCCTGCTGCTTCTTCTTCGCGGAGCGGGTCATCAGGAACATCGCCCCGATGAGCACGATGAACGGGAGGAGTGTCACGAGATTCACGGGACGGAGATCCTTCGCACGACCGCACGCGGACGGCGGCCTTTTCTACGGGGGGTGGGCATACCGACCCGAAGGGTCGGCATCGGCGGAGTCTAGGCGAGTCCGCACCGATGGAACAACGCCCAGCATGGCACCGCAGTTCCTGAGGGGGCGAACCTCCGCGCCGTCAGGCCCCGAACAAGCCCTGTTGTCCGCTTGATCCACTCCCACCGTGCTGCGGCGGGACGAGCCCCAGGTGAGCCCATGCGGCGGGCGTCGCGACCCGTCCCCGTGGGGTGCGCGCGAGCAGGCCCTCGCGGACCAGGAAGGGCTCCGCGACCTCTTCCACGGTCTCCCGCTCCTCGCCCACGGCCACGGCGAGGGTGGACAGCCCGACGGGGCCGCCGCCGAACAGTTTGAGCAGTGCCTCCAGGACGGCGCGGTCCAGCCGGTCGAGCCCGCGCGCGTCCACCTCGTACACCTGGAGGGCGGTACCGGCCACCTCGCGGTTGATCACGCCGTCCGCCCGGACCTGGGCGTAGTCGCGGACGCGGCGCAGCAGCCGGTTGGCGATGCGCGGGGTGCCGCGGGAGCGCCCGGCGATCTCGGCGGCGCCGTCGGTGTCGATCTCCACGTCGAGGAGGCGGGCGGAGCGGTGGATGACGCGCTCCAGCTCCTCGGGGGCGTAGAACTCCATGTGGCCCGTGAAGCCGAAGCGGTCCCGCAGCGGCGGGGGCAGCAGGCCGGCCCGGGTGGTGGCCCCGACCAGGGTGAAGGGCGGCAGCTCCAGCGGGATCGCGGTGGCCCCGGGACCCTTGCCGACGATCACGTCGACGCGGAAGTCCTCCATGGCCATGTAGAGCATCTCCTCGGCGGGCCGGGACATGCGGTGGATCTCGTCGAGGAAGAGGACCTCGCCCTCCTGGAGGGAGGACAGGATGGCGGCGAGGTCGCCGGCGTGCTGGATGGCGGGGCCGGAGGTGATCCGGATGGGCGCGCCCATCTCGGCCGCGATGATCATCGACAGCGTGGTCTTGCCGAGGCCGGGCGCGCCGGAGAGCAGGACGTGGTCGGCGGTGGCCCCGCGCTGCCTGGCCGCCTTCAGGACCAGGTCCAGCTGCTGGCGGACCTTCTCCTGGCCGACGAACTCCCCGAGGTCCTTGGGCCGCAGCGCCGCCTCGACGGCGGTGTCCTCGCCGTCCGCCGAGGCCGCGACGAGTCGCTCGCTCTCGTCTGCGTTGGTCTCGTCGTCCCAGTTCACGGTGTCACTCTGCCTTATCGTTCACGTGCGGGTGGTCGGGCCCCTGCGGGTGCGTTTCCCGGGCGCTGCCCGGACCCGCGCCTCAAACGCCGGCGGGGCTGACATTGCCCTGCGGGCAATCCCCCGCCCACATCCGGCGGCGGGCCGCGGCTAGCGGGCTCGGTTCAGGGACTGCAGGGCGGCGCGCAGGAGCTGCGGGACCGGGGCCGAGCCGCCGGCGGCGATCGCGGCTTCGGCCTGCGGCGTCACGGCCGTGACGGCCTCCTCCGCCTCGCGCGACGCGTAGCCCAGCCCGATCAGCGCGGCGGACAACTGTTCCGTCCACGGGGCGGGCCCACTGGCCACGGCCCGCTGCGCCCCCACCAGCCCGCTCGCGCCCAGCGGTGCGCCCAGCTTGCCCTTCAGCTCCAGCAGCAGCTTCTGCGCGCCCTTCTTGCCGATGCCGGGCACCGCCACCAGCGCTTTCTCGTCCCCCGTGGAGACGGCCAGCCGCAGCGCGTCGGGGCTGTGCACGCCGAGCATCGCCTGCGCCAGCCTCGGCCCGACCCCGCTCGCGCCCTGGAGGAGCTCGAAGACCTGTCGCTCGTCGTCGTCGGCGAAGCCGTACAGGGTGAGCGAGTCCTCCCGTACGACCAGGGAGGTGGCCAGCCGGGCCTGCTCCCCCACCCGCAGGCCGGCGATGGTGGTGGGCGTGCACTGCACGGCCATGCCCACTCCCCCGACCTCGATCACGGCAAGGGTGGGGGCGAGCGCGGCGACGGGGCCGCTGACGAAGGCGATCATCGGGTACGGCCTTTCGAGCCAGAGGCGTGCAGGGCGACCGCCTGCTGGAGACGGTTCTGGGCGGGGGCCCGCCAGATGTGGCAGATGGCGAGGGCGAGGGCGTCGGCGGCGTCCGCCGGCTTGGGCGGTTCGGCCAGCCGCAGCAACCGGGTGACCATCGCGCCGACCTGGGCCTTGTCGGCCCGGCCGCTGCCGGTGACGGCGGCCTTGACCTCGCTCGGGGTGTGCAGGGCGACGGGTATCCCGCGGCGGGCGGCGCACAGCATCGCGACGGCGCTGGCCTGGGCGGTGCCCATCACGGTGCTGACGTTGTGCTGGCTGAACACCCGCTCCACGGCGACGACTTCGGGCCGGTGCGTGTCGAGCCATTCCTCGATGCCCTGTTCGACGGCGACGAGCCGGTGGCCCAACTCCGCGTCAGCGGGGGTGCGTACGACCCCCACGCCGAGCATCGTCAGGGGGCGGCCGGCGACACCTTCGACGACGCCGACACCACATCGCGTCAGCCCCGGGTCCACGCCCAGTACGCGCACCTTCGCCCCCCTCGTTCGCTCATCCGTCCGTGTCGGTGCAGGTTATCGGGCACCACTGACAAAGCAGCGGGCCGACAGGGGTGTGTCCCCGTCGGCCCGCTGCTGCACGGTCTGCCGGTCAGGCGTCGACCTTCTCCATGACCTCGTCCGAGACGTCGAAGTTGGCGAAGACGTTCTGCACGTCGTCGCTGTCCTCCAGCGCGTCGATCAGCTTGAAGATCTTGCGCGCGCCCTCTTCGTCCAGCTCGACCTGCATGGTCGGCAGGAAGTTGGAGTCGGCCGAGTCGTAGTCGATGCCCGCCTCCTGGAGCGCGGTGCGGACCGCGACCATGTCAGTGGCCTCGCTGATGATCTCGAAGCTCTCGCCAAGGTCGTTGACCTCTTCGGCGCCGGCCTCGAGCACCGTCTCCAGGACGTCGTCCTCGGAGAGCTCACCCTTGGGCAGGAGCACGACACCCTTGCGGTTGAACAGGTACGAGACCGAGCCCGGGTCGGCCATCGAGCCGCCGTTGCGGGTCATGGCGACGCGGACGTCGGAGGCGGCGCGGTTGCGGTTGTCGGTGAGGCACTCGATGAGCACCGCGACGCCGTTCGGGCCGTAGCCCTCGTACATGATCGTCTCGTAGTCGGCGCCGCCGGCCTCAAGACCACCGCCGCGCTTGACCGCGGAGTCGATGTTCTTGTTCGGGACCGAGCTCTTCTTGGCCTTCTGGATGGCGTCGAAGAGGGTCGGGTTGCCGTCGATGTCGGCACCGCCCATACGGGCCGCGACCTCGATGTTCTTGATCAGCTTCGCGAAGAGCTTGCCGCGCTTGGCGTCAACCACGGCCTTCTTGTGCTTCGTCGTAGCCCATTTAGAGTGGCCGGACATCTGCCTGTCTCCTTCGCGTCACCAACAATGTTCGCCTCAGATCCTACCGGGACGCCGTTACAGCCCCGCGCGCACCATGTCGACGAAGTACGCGTGAACTCGGTCGTCTCCGGTCAGCTCGGGGTGGAACGAGGTCGCGAGGACGTTGCCCTGGCGCACGGCGACCGTGTGGCCGTCGTAGGTGGCGAGCACCTCGGCGGCGCCGCCGACGGACTCGACCCAGGGGGCGCGGATGAAGACGCCCTCCACCGGGCCGTCCTCGATGCCCGCGAAGTCGATCTTCGCCTCGAAGGACTCGTTCTGGCGGCCGAAGGCGTTGCGGCGGACGATCATGTCGATGCCGCCCAGGGTCTCCTGGTCCTCACGGCCGTCCAGGAGCTTGTCGGCAAGCATGATCATGCCGGCGCAGGTGCCGTACACGGGCATGCCGGCGGCCACGCGCCGGCGCAGCGGCTCCAGCATGCCGAAGAGCACGGCCAGCTTCGACATGGTCGTGGACTCGCCGCCGGGGATCACCAGGGCGTCGATCTCGGAGAGCTCCTCGGGACGCCGGACCGGCCTGGCCACGGCGTCCGCCGCGGCCAGGGCGATCAGGTGTTCCCGTACGTCGCCCTGGAGGGCCAGGACACCAATCACGGGGGTGGTCATGACAGTGACTACCAGCCGCGGTTGGCGTAGCGCTCGGCCTCGGGCAGGGTGTCGCAGTTGATGCCGACCATGGCCTCGCCCAGGTTGCGGGAGGCGTCCGCGATGATCTTCGGGTCGTCGTAGAAGGTGGTGGCCTTCACGATGGCGGCGGCACGCTTGGCCGGGTCGCCCGACTTGAAGATGCCGGAGCCGACGAAGACGCCCTCGGCCCCGAGCTGGCGCATCAGCGCGGCGTCGGCGGGGGTGGCGACGCCACCGGCGGAGAACAGCACGACCGGGAGCTTGCCGAGCTCGGCGACCTCCTTGACGAGCTCGTACGGGGCGCGCAGCTCCTTGGCGGCGGCGAACAGCTCGTTGTTGTCGTAGCCGCGCAGGCGGGCGATCTCGTTCTTGATCTGGCGCAGGTGGCGGACGGCCTCGACGACGTTGCCGGTGCCGGCCTCGCCCTTCGAGCGGATCATGGCCGCGCCCTCGGCGATGCGGCGCAGGGCCTCGCCCAGGTTGGTGGCACCGCAGACGAAGGGGGTGGTGAACGCCCACTTGTCGGAGTGGTTGACCTCGTCGGCCGGGGTCAGGACCTCGGACTCGTCGATGTAGTCGACGCCGAGGGACTGCAGGACCTGGGCCTCGACGAAGTGGCCGATGCGCGACTTGGCCATGACCGGGATGGAGACGGCCTCGATGATCTCTTCGATCATGTTGGGGTCGGACATGCGGGCTACCCCGCCGTCCTTGCGGATGTCGGCCGGGACCCGCTCGAGGGCCATGACGGCGACGGCGCCCGCGTCCTCGGCGATCTTCGCCTGCTCGGCGTTGACCACGTCCATGATCACGCCGCCCTTCAGCTGCTCGGCCATGCCGCGCTTGACGCGCGAGGTGCCGATCGCCGACTCGGCGGACTGGGGGGAGGTGGGAAGCGTGCTCACGGTTGACCTCACTCGAAGGGAACTCGAAAGGAAGACGGGTACTACCTGCCCGAGGAAACCTCACGGGTCAGTCCACTACAAGGGCCAATGTGGAGCCTGTGGCTCCTTCATTTGTCCCTCGCGGCCCTAGGTGGGCCGATCGGCAAGATCCACCGGGGGCTCGTCGTCCATCTCGAAGGCCAGCGGGAACGGGGCGTGCCCGGCCAGTCTGAACCAGCGGACCTTGCGATGGCGGCGCAGCGCGCGGGCGGCCCGTACGGCGTCGTTGTGGAAGCGGCGGGCCATGGGCACCCGGCGGACGGCCGCGGCCAGCTCCTCGGTGGCCTGCACCCCGCCGGGCGCCGCCTTGAGCACCTCGACCTGGTCGGCGTCGGCGAAGACCGCGCGCAGCGCCTGGCTGAGCTCGCTCTCGGCCACCTCCCGGTGCTCCTCCTCGGCCTGCCGGGCGGCGTGCGCGGCCTCGTACAGCACCAGCGAGGAGGCGGGGTCGAGCACCCCGGAGGTGGCCACCTCCAGCACCACGGAGGCCCGCCGTACGAGCTGCGCGTCGAGCGCGGCCCGCGAGGCGTCCATCCGCGAGTGCAGCCGGTCCAGCCGGCCGGCGGTCCAGCTGAGGTAGACCCCGATGACTCCGAGAGCCAGGGCGATCCAGACAAGGGTTTCGATCACGCTGCGCGACCCTACCGCTCCGTGAGGACCCGGCCCCCATCGCCCCTCGCCGGGCCGCCGGTGGGCACGTAGGGTTCGTGATCGCTACCTACCAGGGGGGGACGACGATGGCTGCTTCCCGCAGACCACTGGCATGCGCACTGCTCGGGCTGGCGGCTGCCCTCGTGGCGACCGCCCTGGCCGCCTACCGCTGGGGCGGTTCGCACGGCGGCCTCGTCGTGATGAGCCAGGTGCGCGGCCACGTCGTCGTACTCGGCTGGCTGACGCTGGCCGCCCTGTGCGGGGCGGTCCTGCTGGGTCTGCGCAAGCCGATGACGCGCGTCGCCGTCGGCGTGCCGGTGCTCGGACTCGGCGCCCCGGTCATGTGCCTCGCCACCCTGCTGGCCTTGCTGGACGGCGGGCAGGAGCAGACACGGAGCCTCGCTGCCCCCGGCCGGGACGACCGGAGGCTGGTCGTCGAGGAGGGCTCGGCCATGATCGACCCGCTGTGGTACGTCTACGTCCACGAGGGCGGCTGGCCACGGGAGCGCCGCTGGGCCGTCGGCTACTTCAACGGCGACGACCCCGACAACGAGCTCCGCGAGGCCGTCTGGACGGGCCCCGACCGGATCCGCATGACCACCTCGGGCGGCGCGGTCCACGAGGTGACCGTCGCCGCCGGCGGCCGGCCGGACCGGACCGTCAGCGCCGGGTGGTGAACCCTCAGGAGGGAGAGGTGTCCTTCGAGAAGCCCAGGCGGGTGCGGAGGCCGGTGCCGCGGTCGTCCTCGGCCACCGCCGCCGCGCCGTCGGTGACCGTTTCGTAGACCGCCAGGATGTCCGCTCCGACCGTGGACCAGTCGAAGCGGCGGACGTGCGCCGAGCCGCTGGCGCTGAGCCGCGCGCGGCGGGCCGGGTCGCGCAGGAGGGCGATCGCAGCCGTCGCCAGGGCGTCGGCGTTCTCGTTGGCGAAGAGGTCGCCGGCCCCGCCCTGGTCCAGGACCTGCGCGAAGGCGTCCAGGTCCGAGGCCAGGACCGCGGCGCCCGCCGACAGGGCCTCGACCAGGATGATGCCGAAGCTCTCGCCGCCCGTGTTCGGGGCGACGTACACGTCGACGCTGCGCAGCAGCCGTGCCTTGTCCTCGTCCGAGACCATGCCGAGGAATTCGACCCGCGGACGGAGCTCCGCGGGCAGCGAGGCCACCGCCTCCTCCTCGTCGCCGCGGCCCGCGACCAGCAGCCGTACGTCCGGACAGGCCTCCACGATCTTCGGGAAGGCCGCCATCAGCACCGGCAGGCCCTTGCGCGGTTCGTCGATGCGGCCGATGAAGCCCAGGGTCTGCCCGGACCAGTTGGGGTTCGGGTCGGCCTTGGCGAAGAAGTCCACGTCGACGCCGTTGGGGATGACGACCGCGTCGCCGCCGAGGTGCTCGACCAGCGTGCGCCGCGCGTACTCGCTCACCGCGATCCGCGCGCTGATCTTCTCCAGGGCCGGCTGGAGGATCGGGTACGCCGCGATCATGGCGCGCGAGCGCGGGTTCGAGGTGTGGAACGTGGCCACGATCGGGCCCTGCGCCGCCCAGCAGGACAGCAGCCCCAGCGAGGGCGAGGCCGGCTCGTGGATGTGGATCACGTCGAAGGTGCCGTCGTGCAGCCAGCGCCGGACCCGTGCGGCGGAGAGGAACCCGAAGTTCAGGCGGGCCACGGAGCCGTTGTAGGGCACCGGCACCGCCCGCCCGGCCGAGACCACGTAGGGCGGCAGCGGGGTCTCGTCGTCCGCCGGGGCCAGGACCGACACCTCGTGGCCGAGCCGGATCAGGTGCTCGGCCAGATCCCGGATGTGGAACTGGACGCCACCCGGCACGTCCCACGAGTACGGGCACACGATGCCGATCTTCACTACGCGCGCTCCTCCAGGTCGTCCAGCCACAGTCGCTGCAGCATGTGCCAGTCCTCCGGGTGCTCGGCGATCCCCCAGGCGAAGGCGTCCGCCACCGCCTGCATCATGACGGCGGTCTTCTCGATCCGCGTGCCCGTCTTCGGCACTTCCACCTCGGGGTGGATCCGGCCGTACATCTTCGGCGTGTCGCCGTAGTGCAGGGTGGCCGGGAGCAGGACCGCACCGGTCTGCTGGGCCAGCAGCGCCGGCCCGGCCGGCATCCGCGCCGTGGAGCCGAAGAAGTCCACCTCGACCCCGGAGTGCGACAGGTCCCGGTCCGCGACCAGGCAGACCAGGCCGCCGGAGCGCAGCCGGCGGGCGAGCGTGCCGAAGGAGGCGGCGCCGCTGTGCGGCAGGACCTCCATGCCCAGGCTCTCCCGGTAGGCCACGAAGCGGTCGTAGAGGCTCTCGGGCTTGAGCCGCTCGGCGACCGTCGTGAACGGCACCCCGATGTGGCCGATGGCCCAGGCCCCGGCGAGGTCCCAGTTGGCGAGGTGCGGCAGCGCGACAACAACCCCGCGCCCGGAGGCGAGGGCGTCGCGCAGGATGTGCTCGTCCTGGAACTCGACGTCCGTGCCGAACCGCTCCGGGTCCATGGTCGGCAGCCGGAAGGACTCCATCCAGTACCGCATGTACGAGCGCATGCCCGCCCGGGACAGCTCGCGCAGCCGCTCCGGACCGGCGTCGGGCACCACCCGGGCCAGGTTCGACTCCAGCCGCAGCACGCTCTTGCCGCGCCGCTTCCACGCGAAGTCCGCGATCCGCCGGCCGAGGGCCACCGCGGCAGGTTCGGGCAGCTTCTTGACCCCGGCCCAGCCGAGCCCGTACAGCCCGCTGACCAGCTTGTCCTGTGCGCTGCCCATCAGGCGGCGCCGCCGTCGGCGGCGGCAGCCTCGGCGTCGGCCTCGGCCGACTCGCGGCGTACGGTGACCACCCGCTGGATCAGCGTGACGAGCGAGCCCACGGCCACGATCCACAGCGCGATCGGCAGCAGCACCCCGATCCAGGACGGCACCCCGAAGGTCTGCAGGCCCGACAGACCGGCCGCGACCAGCGAGATCACCAGGCGCTCGGCCCGTTCGACGAGCCCGTTGACGGCCACCGGCAGCCCGATCGACTCGCCGCGCGCCTTGGTGTACGACACCACCTGGCCACTGGCCAGGCAGAAGATCGCCACCGCGCAGAGCACGTTGTCGTTCCCGGATCCCGCGTACCAGAGCGCGAGACCGCCGAAGATCGCCGCGTCCGCCACCCGGTCGAGAGTGGAGTCGAGGAAGGCTCCCCAACGGCTGGAGATCCCGGCCTGGCGGGCCATGTTCCCGTCCACCAGGTCGGAGAAGACGAAGAGGGTGATGGTGATCGTGCCCCAGAAGAACTCGCCCCGGGGGAAGAAGAACAGCGCTCCCGCCACCACTCCGGCCGTGCCGATCAGGGTGACCGCGTCCGGGCTCACCCCCCGCCGGAGCAGAAAAGCGGCGAATGGCGTGAGAACACGCGTGAAGAATGCACGCGCGTACTTGTTCAGCATGGCCTTCCCGGAGGGTCGCTGGGCCGCACGGCCACCACGGCCACCGGCTGGCCCATCGTAGCCAGCACGCCGCCGCCCGAACGCCGCGCACCCACCGGTTCGTGCCGTGTAAGACGTACTTCACGTCACGGACCCACGCCGACGCGCCCCGCGCACGCGCCCGGTACGACGTATGGACGCGGTGTGACACCAGTGCAAAGCTCGAAGAACCCCGTGTTCCTCATCCGAGGAAGCGCGCAAGGAACCGAGCGCGAAACGGATCGCGAAACGGTCGCCAAACCGATCACGAAACCCATCGGGAAACCGATCAAGGAACCCACCCTCCTCACCGTCACCACCGGGAGGTACGAGCATCATGGGAGCCACATCACACCAAGCCGGAGCCGCCGGCAGGGCACTGACGGCCGACCGCCCCTCCTCCATCCGGAACGTCGTGCTGGTCGGCCACAGTGGATCGGGCAAGACCACGCTGGTAGAAGCCCTCGCCCTGACCGCCGGAGCGGTCAACCGGGCCGGCCGCGTCGAGGACGGCGCCACCGTCTCCGACTACGACGAGATCGAGCACCGCCGGCAACGCTCCGTGCAGCTCTCCCTCGTCCCCGTCGAATGGGGCGGGATCAAGATCAATATTTTGGACACCCCCGGATACGCCGACTTCGTCGGGGAACTCAGGGCCGGTCTGCGCGCCGCGGACGCGGCCCTCTTCGTCGTCTCGGCCTCGGACGGCATCGACGGGGCCACCCGCATGGTCTGGGACGAGTGCGAGGCCGTCGGCATGCCCCGCGCCATCGTCGTGACCCACCTGGAGGCCGCCCGCTCCGACTACACGCAGATGACCACCGTCTGCGGCGAGATCTTCGGCGCCGAGGACCCCGACGCGGTCGTCCCCCTCTACCTGCCCCTGCACGGCCCCGCCGGCCCCGACGGCCACGCCCCCGTCACCGGCCTCCTCGGCCTGCTCTCCCAGCGCGTCTACGACTACTCCTCCGGCGAGCGCGTGGAGCGCGACCCGGACCCCGCCGAGCTCGCGCTGATCGCCGACGCCCGCTCCCGCCTCATCGAGGGGATCATCGCGGAGAGCGAGGACGAGAGCCTCATGGACCGCTACCTCGGCGGCGAGGACATCGACGTCAAGACCCTCGTGGACGACCTGGAGCGGGCCGTCGCCCGCGGCACCTTCCACCCCGTCCTGATGGCCGCGCCCGCCGGCGACGGCGCCCGCCAGGGGCTCGGCACGGTGGAACTCCTCGAACTGGTCACCGGCGGCTTCCCCACCCCGCTGGAACGCGCCGCCGTCACCGTCACCCGGCCCGACGGCTCCGCCCGCCCCGAGGTCACCTGCGATCCCGCCGGCCCCCTCGTCGCCGAGGTCGTCAAGACCTCCTCCGACCCCTACGTCGGCCGCGTCTCCCTCGTCCGCGTCTTCTCCGGCACCCTGAAACCCGAGGAGACCGTCCACGTCAGCGGACACGGTCTCGCCGACCGCGGCCACGAGGACCACGACGTCGATGAGCGGATCGGCACCCTCACCGCCCCCTTCGGCAAACAGCAGCGCGCCCTCACCCGGTGCATCGCCGGCGACCTGGCCTGCGTGGCCAAGCTCACCCGCGCGGAGACCGGCGACACCCTCTCCGCCAAGGACGACCCGCTCCTCATGGAGCCCTGGACCATGCCCGACCCGCTGCTCCCCCTCGCCATCGAGGCCCACAGCAAGGCCGACGAGGACAAGCTCTCCCAGGGCCTGGCCCGGCTCGTCGCCGAGGACCCCACCATGCGGCTGGAGCAGAACCCGCACACCCACCAGGTCGTCCTGTGGTGCCTCGGCGAGGCCCACCAGGACGTCGCCCTGGAGCGGCTGCGCACCCGCTACGGCGTCCAGGTCGATCCCGTCCCGCACAAGGTGAGCCTGCGCGAGACCTTCGGCGTCAAGGCCGCCGGCCGCGGCCGGCACGTCAAACAGTCCGGCGGCCACGGCCAGTTCGCCATCTGCGAGATCGAGGTGGAGCCGCTCCCGCCGGGCAGCGGCATCGAGTTCGTCGACAAGGTGGTCGGCGGCGCCGTGCCCCGCCAGTTCATCCCGTCCGTGGAGAAGGGCGTACGCGGCCAGGCCGCCCGCGGCGTCGCGGCCGGCTACCCGCTGGTCGACGTCCGCATCACCCTCCTCGACGGCAAGGCCCACTCGGTGGACTCCTCCGACGCCGCCTTCCAGACGGCCGGCGCCCTCGCACTGCGCGAGGCCGCCGCGGAGGCCCGCATCGACCTGCTCGAACCGGTCGCCGAGCTCGCCGTCCTCATCCCCGACGAGTACGTGGGCCCGGTCATGAGCGACCTCGCGGGCCGCCGCGGCCGCGTCGTCGGCACCGACCAGGCCGGCCCGGGGCGCACCCGGGTCCGCGCCGAGATCCCCGAGATCGAGATCGGCCGCTACGCCGTCGAGCTGCGCTCCGTCTCACACGGCACGGGCCGCTTCGCCCGGGCCTACGCCCGCCACGAGCCCATGCCACCCCAGATCGCGGAAAAGGTGCGCGAACAGGCTGCGAAGGGAAGCTAGTTGACATAGCAGCGGGAAGGCCGCCCACCCAACCAGCTTGCGGTGGGCGGCATTTCCCTGTCCCATGACCATGGGGCGAGATCCGCCGATAGGCTCATCGGCGCACCAAAAGAGCACGAACGCACAGCGATGGGGGCAGCGGTGGCGGACGACGGATTCGACTTCAGGCCCGGAGCGCAGATTCCTCTCCAGGGTGGCGGTGGGCAGACGGCGGCGACCAACGCCCTCGCCTCGGCCGCGTACCGCGACGGCGGCAAGGACAGCAAGCTGGAGAAGATACTCACCGCGAACAGCGAGCTCCACCCGGCCACGGTCAAGCCCCCGAAGATCTCCCTCTTCGAGCCCAGCCTCGGCGAGGCCTTCTGCCGAGCCGTCGAGGCCCGCACCCTCGGCCCGGGCCGCAAGCCGCTGATCCAGTCCTTCGGCGCCGATCCGCAGACGGTGGTGGAGCACTGCCTGGCCGCCTCCCGCATCCGCAAGGAGCGCGACCGCCGGCTCCGGCTGATCACGCTGGTCTGCGGTGTGCTGTTCCTGCCCGGGCTGCTGCTGTGGCTGGGCCTGTTCCAGCTCCGCAAGAGCCTGGCCGGCAAGGGGCGCGGCTCCTGGATCGGCACCGCCCTCCTGGTCGGCGTGGGCGTCGTGGTCGCCGTCCTGATGTTCAGGCTGCCGCTCACCGGCTTCCTCGGGCTCTACGCACGCGGCATGATCATCGCTCCGGCGCTGGGCTGGCTGCTCGCCCGCCGGACCTGCGAGGCCACCGCCCGGGACCTGCGCGCCCGCTGGGACGGGCTGCTCTCCGGCGACGGGATCGGCGCCAAGATCCCCGAGGCCGTGCCGGGCAACCCCGACGAGAAGGCCCGCGAGGACCTGCGCCGCCAGCTCGCCAAGCTCACCGCCGAGGACCGCAGCAACCAGGTCTTCTACGCGGGCCCCAAGGGCATCCTCGGCATGGGCACCCGCTGGGGCAGCTGGCAGATGGCCGAGGAGCTCGCCCCCAAGAGCGAGGGGATGGAGATCCACCCCTTCCGCAGCTGGGACGTCATACGCGGGATCGACGCCCAGCTGCGGAAGCTGGAGCGGGGCCCCCTGCACACCGGCGGCTTCCCGCCCGCCGCGATCCAGCACTGGATCGTCACCCCGATCGGCGAGGGCGCCGGCGAGGTGGCCCGCCCCACCGGCGAGAACGTCGACGCCTTCCTCATCAAGCCGCACGAGATCACCCGGATCTGCAACGAGCAGCAGTTCAGCGCCGGCAACCGGCACTACCTGGGCATCCAGTACCCGCTCTGGGACGGCCAGCTGGTCATCAACATGCTGGTCACGGTCACCGTGCTCTACAAGACCCTGCGCGTGGACGTCACCGCGCACGCCCTGGGACCCGTACACGGCCTGTTCACGACGAAGCCCGCGGCCCCGGTGGTGGAGGTGCCCAAGAGCATCCGCTTCTGGGAGACCGTGGAGCGCCCGCTGCCGCTGGTGGACGCCCAGGAGGTGGTACGGCTGGCCGTGCGGGCCCCGCTGACCTGGCACCCGCCGGTCCTGGACTTCCTTGGCGGCAAGCTGGTCCTGCCCGAGCCCTTCGGCCTGCGGCACGTCTGGGCGAGCTCGATGTGGCGCCACCGGTTCATGGCCGACGACGCCCTGCGCACGGTGGCTCCGGTCCTGCGCTCGATCCACGCCGCCACCTTCAAGGTGCTGGAGGAGAACGGCGTCGACACCGACCGCTTCACCAACCGCTCCTCGATCATGAGCGGCCTCATCCAGGAGCCGGCGCCGCGCAAGGCCGACGTCTACGACGCGTAGGTAGCCTGGGGCCAGGCGGAGGGCTACCCGCAGGAGGGACCATGACCGAGCGCAAACCGCCTGGCGTCAACTTCGAGTCCTTCGTGGACCGGCAGATCAGACAGGCCGCCGAGCGGGGCGAATTCGAGAACCTGCCCGGCTACGGCAAGCCGCTGGCCTCCCTCGACGCGCCGTACGACGAGCTGTGGTGGATCAAGGACAAGCTGCACCGCGAGGGGTTCGCCGTCCTGCCTCCGGCGCTCGCGCTGCGCAAGGAGGCGGAGGACGCCCGGGAGGCCGCCCTCGCGGCCCGCTCCGAGCGTCAGGTACGGGACGTCCTCACGGCGGTCAACGAGAAGATCCGCGCCGCCCTGCGCAGGCCCCCGCCGGGACCACCCCTGGGCCTGACCGAATTCGACGTCGAGGCCGTACTGCGGACGTGGCGCGAGGGCCGCGCGAGCTGCGGGGACCGGCCGACCGACTGATCAGTCGCCGATCAGTCGACGGGCCAGGCGTCGGCGAGCATCTGGCGGGTGTCGGCGAGCAGTTGCGGGAGCACCTTGGTGTGGCCGACGACCGGCATGAAGTTCGTGTCCCCGCCCCAGCGGGGCACGATGTGCTGGTGCAGGTGGGCGGCGATGCCGGCCCCGGCGGCGGTGCCCTGGTTCATGCCGATGTTGAAACCGTGCGCACCCGAGGCCTTGCGCAGCGCGACCATCGCCCGCTTCGTGAGGTCCGCGAGTTCGGCCGTCTCGAGGGCGTCGAGCTCGGTGTAGTCGGCGACGTGCCGGTACGGGACGACCATGAGGTGTCCGCCGTTGTACGGGTAGAGGTTCAGCACGGCGTAGACGTGCCTGCCACGGGCCACGACCAGGCCGTCCTGGTCGGACATCTCCGGAATCCCGCAGAAGGGACAGCCGTCCCCGGCCTCCGGGCCGGTCGGCTTGTTCTCCCCCTGGATGTAGGCCATCCGGTGGGGCGTCCACAGACGCTGGAACGCGTCCTGCGTGCCCACACCGATCTGCTGCTCCGGCTCAATCGTCATGGCGGCAAGCATATGACCTTGCCTTCGCGTACGAGGAAGGCCCCCGGGAAGTGATCACTTCCCGGGGGCCTTCCTGACGGGGACCGGCGCGCGGATCAGACCTGGACGCGGTCGGCGACGACCTTGGCCAGCTTGGCCAGGGCCTCGTCCTTGGCGATGCCGTTCTCCTGCGAACCGTCGCGGTAGCGGAAGGAGACCGTGCCCGCCGCCATGTCCTCGTCACCGACGATGATCATGAAGGGGACCTTGAGCTTCTGGTGGTTGCGGATCTTCTTCTGCATGCGGTCGGAGGAGGCGTCCACCTCGACCCGCAGCCCCTGCTTCTTCGCCGCCGCGGCGAACTCCTGCAGGTACTCGACGTGCCCGTCGCCGATCGGGATGCCGACCGCCTGGACCGGGGCCAGCCACGGCGGCATGGCGCCCGCGTAGTGCTCCAGCAGCACGGCGAAGAACCGCTCGATCGAGCCGAACAGAGCGCGGTGGATCATGACCGGGCGCTGGCGGGAGCCGTCCGGGGCGGTGTACTCCAGGTTGAAGCGCTCCGGCAGGTTGAAGTCCAGCTGCACGGTCGACATCTGCCAGGTGCGGCCGATGGCGTCGCGCGCCTGCACGGAGATCTTCGGGCCGTAGAAGGCCGCGCCGCCCGGGTCGGGGGTGAGGGGCAGGCCCTGCTTCTCGGCCACCTGCTGGAGGACCGCGGTGGCCTCCTCCCAGACCTCGTCCGAGCCGACGAACTTCTCCGGGTCCTTGGTCGACAGCTCCAGGTAGAAGTCGGTCAGACCGTAGTCGCGCAGCAGGTTCAGCACGAAGGTGAGCGTGCGGTCGAGCTCCTCCGCCATCTGCTCACGGGTGCAGTAGATGTGCGCGTCGTCCTGGGTGAAGCCGCGGGCGCGGGTCAGGCCGTGCACCACGCCGGACTTCTCGTACCGGTACACGGTGCCGAACTCGAACAGACGCAGCGGCAGTTCGCGGTAGGAGCGGCCGCGCGCGTCGAAGATCAGGTTGTGCATCGGGCAGTTCATGGGCTTGAGGTAGTAGTCGGTACCACCGTCGAGCTGCATGGGGGGGTACATGCCCTCCGCGTACCAGTCCAGGTGCCCGCTCTTCTCGAAGAGGGCGCCCTTGGTGGCGTGCGGGGAGTAGACGAACTCGTAGCCCTCCTCCTCGTGCCGGCGGCGCGAGTAGTCCTCCATGGTCCGGCGGATGATGCCGCCGCGCGGGTGGAAGACGGCGAGGCCGGAGCCGATCTCGTCCGGGATGGAGAAGAGGTCCAGCTCGTTGCCGAGCTTGCGGTGGTCGCGCTTCTCGGCCTCGGCGAGGAAGTCGAGGTGGGCCTTCAGCTCCTCCTTCGACGGCCACGCGGTGCCGTAGATGCGCTGGAGCATCGGGTTCTTCTCGCTGCCGCGCCAGTAGGCGGCGGCGTTGCGCATGAGCTTGAAGGCCGGGATGTTGCGGGTGGTGGGCAGGTGGGGACCGCGGCAGAGGTCCTTCCAGCACAGCTCTCCGGTCTTCGCGTCCAGGTTGTCGTAGATGGTCAGCTCGCCGCCGCCCACCTCGACGTTCGCGCCGTCGTCGGTCGACGCGGAGCCCTTGATGCCGATGAGCTCCAGCTTGTACGGCTCGTCGGCGAGCTCCTCGCGGGCCGCCTCGTCGGTGACGACGCGGCGGGAGAAGCGCTGGCCGCGCTTCTGGATCTCCTGCATCTTCTTCTCGACGGCCTTCAGGTCCTCCGGGGTGAAGGGCCGGGCCACGTCGAAGTCGTAGTAGAAGCCGTCCCGGACGGGCGGGCCGATGCCCAGCTTGGCCTCGGGGAAGAGCTCCTGCACGGCCTGCGCCATGACGTGCGCGGTCGAGTGGCGCAGGATGTTGAGGCCGTCCTCGGAGGAGATCTCCACCGGCTCGACGGTCTCGCCGTCCTTCACCTCGTACGCGAGGTCCTTCAGCTCACCCGCGATGCGCGCGGCGACGATGGTGCGCTCGCCGGCGAAGAGCTCGGCCGCCGTAGTGCCCGTGGCCACCACGCGCTCGTCCCGCTCGGAATCGCGTTGGATGATCACACGGACGTCTGACACCGGTCTCTCCTGAACTCTGGGGGTGCGCGAGCGAACACTGCGCGCGTGAATCGTACCGAGCGGAGTGGCCGCGCCGCTAAACGGTTACCGCGCGGGCCGGCCCGGGGTGGCTCGGGCCTTCCCCGGCCCGGACCGGCCCGGCACCAGGCGGGTCGTGGGGCGGCGCCCCTCCCGAAGTAGCCTGGGCGGCATGCCGAGCCCACGGATCCACCGACTGGACCTGACCGACGACGCCACCGCGGAGGCCGTGCACCGGATCGGGCGGGCGGCCTACGCGGTGGAGGCGGAGCTGATCGGCTTCGACGGCATCCCTGCGCTGAGCGAGAGCCTCGCGCAGATGCGCGCGCAGGAGCTGGACTGGATCGGCGCCGTCACCGACGGGGGCGGGGAGCTCGCCGGCTTCCTTGCCTGGGAGGAAGAGCCGGGTGGGGACGTCTCCATCGACCGTGTCTGCGTGTCCCCGGCCTGGTTCCGCCGGGGCGTCGCCTCCCTGCTCCTCCGCCACGCCCTGACCGACCTCTTCCCGGGCCGCCCGGTCAAGGTCACCACGGGCGCCGCCAACACCCCCGCGGTCTCCCTCTACGAACACCTGGGCTTCACCCGAGGCCCCGACTTCTCCCCCGCCCAAGACTTGATCATGGCCTCGTTCCGTCTCACCCCTGCCTGACCCTCTCCGCCGCACCATCCGGCTCCGCCGCGGCATCCAGCCCCGCCTGGGGGTCCCCTCGGACGGAGTCTGGGGGAGTTTGAACGCGGGGTCCGGGGCGGAGCCCCGGCGGCGGCGCCGCGCCTATTCGTCGGCCGCGAGCACATCCGCAGGATCGAACGCTCCGTCCAGCGACTTCATCAGCCGGTCCCGCTCGACCTCGTCCAGCGGTACCGGCGCCACCCCCGTCGCGTCCGTCAGCCGACGGAAGCCACCCCGCCGCTGCAGCCGCCCGCCCACGCGGATCGGCAGGCCCACCAGGTGCGCGTGCCCCGCCACCCGGTACGCCTCCTCGTCCAGCGCGACGCGCACGTACGGGACCTCCGCCCCCGCGAGGACCCGCAGCCGGACCGTGCCCCCGCCCCCCGGGGCCGAGCGCCGCATCCGGACCACCGCCCCCGCGATGCGGACCTGGACGGCCGGCTCGTCCCGGGTGTACCGCGCCGCCGCGTCCCGCAGCACCGGCAGGTCGCCCGGGGAGAACTCCACCGGCTCCGGCCGGGCCGCGCAGCCCGCCGGGACCCCCGCCGCCGGCGCCCAGGCCAGGGCGATCCGGGCTCCTTCCGTGCCCCGGACCAGCGCGATCAGCGCCTCGGCGAGTTCCCGGCTGACCCCGGCCCGCACGGCGGCGTCGAAGGCCTCCATGCCGCCGGTGGCCCGCTGGTAGTCCACGGCCTCGCGGGCCGCGTGCAGGGCGTGGTGGAGCCGGGTCACGGTGCCCCGGCCGCCGTCGACCGGCACGTACGCGGTCAGCCGCCGGCCGCCCGGGTGCGGGCCCACCAGCACCCCGTCCAGGGCCCGTTCGGCCTGGGTCCGGTGCCGGGCCCCGTAGTACCCGGCGCGGGCCCGTTCGGCCAGGGCTCCGGCGAGCAGCAGCTGCCGGGCGGCCGAGCGCAGCTGCTCCTGCACCGTCCACGCGGCCTCGCCCTGGAGTCCGTACGCCCCCTGCGGTATCTCCCGGTCCCAGCGGACCTCGTCGCTGGGCACGCTCAGCCCGTAGAGCACCTCCCTCGCGGAGGGCAGGCCGCTGCGGGTGAGCGCGGTGATCGCCTCTTCGAGCAGGTCGGCGCAGTCGGGGAAGCTGCGGCTCTCGGGGACGAGCAGGCTGGTGGCGGCGCGGGCCGTCGGATGCGTGGCGGGCGGGGTCCAGCGGCCGTAGCGTCCGGCGGCCCCGCCCCGGCGCAGCCAGCCGTGCCGGTGCAGCAGCGCGCCGAGCACGGCCGGATCGACCTGTGCGGGATCGGGGGCGGCGGGGTGCGCGGAGTCCGCGAACCCGCCGTAGTCCGGGGACGGCAGCGGTTCCAGGTTCGGCGAGTGCCAGTGCATCAGGGTGTCCCTCCCGACCCGACCCGGGTCATGATCTCGCAGAGCGCCCGGTCGTCGAAGATCCGCGTGGTCGGGATCCGTACGGTGGTCCGGCGCCGGCCGGTCACCGGGTGTCCGGCGAGATTGGTCCAGTAGCAGCAGTGCCGCAGGTCGAGCCGGTCGTGCCCGGCGGCGAGCCACTGGTCGCGCTCCCGCGGGACGAGCATCACGACGAGGATCTTGTGGACGGCGACCGGGGTGCGGGCCAGTTTCACCAGGTGCTCGTTGTCGAGGGTGAAGGCGAAGGTGGGCCCGGCCGGCCGGGGCGGTACCTGGTAGGTCGCCTTCAACTGCACCTTGATGGTGACCTCGTCGTCGACGACGTGCTCGGGGGCGCCGTGGCTGACGTGCCAGTCGATGCCGTTGTCCGGAAAGGGCTGGGAGAGCGAGCAGCCGGCCGCGGCGGCGACGGCGTGCAGGTATCCCACCTGAAGGGTTTCCATGCAGGCGGTGGTGGCGAGTGTGCCGCGCAGCGGTCCGGTCCGCGCGTCGTCCGGTGTTCCGGTGCGCGGATCGATCTGCCCCGCCAGCACCCCGCCCGGTTCGGGCTGCGCGAGCGCCATGGCCGGCTCCCCATGCCTTCCGGGCTCTGCCGTGGGTGGTGGGTGGGGTGACGACCGGTCATGTGTACGGCCCCCCAAGGGTGTTGTTGCCGCACCCGGGTCACCGCAAACGGCGTACGGGGCAAACAGCCCGGGTATCACCGATGCGGGCGAAGGTGTGGCGTGATCCGAGTGCGCCCCATCTGCCGACCGGGGACGAGGAGTTCGCCATGACACGCTGGTACGAGGGCCCGCTGGCCGCATTCGACACGGAGACCACCGGGGTGGACGTCGAGCAGGACCGGATCGTGTCCGCCGCGCTCATCGTGCAGGAGTGTGCGGGGGGCCGGGTCCGCACCACTCGCTGGCTGGTCAATCCCGGCGTTCCGGTGCCCCCGGGGGCGACGGAAGTGCACGGGCTCACCGACGAGCACCTGCAGCGTCACGGACGCTGGCCGGCGCCGGTGGTGGAGGAGATAGCGCGGGCGCTCGGGGAACAGCAGGTGGCCGGCCGGCCGGTGGTGGTGATGAACGCGCCGTTCGATCTGACGCTGCTGGACCGGGAGTTGCGCCGGCACCGGGCCTCCTCGCTGGCCCGGTACCTGGACGACCGGCCGTTGACGGTGCTGGATCCGCGGGTGCTGGACAAGCACCTGGACCGCTACCGCAAGGGGCGGCGGACGCTGACGGACCTGTGCGCGCACTACGGGATCGAGCTGGAGGGCGCGCACGACGCGGCGGCGGACGCGATGGCCTCGCTGGAGCTCGTGCGGGCGGTGGGGCGCCGGTTCGCGGCCCGGCTGGAGCGGCTGTCGCCGGCGGAGCTGCACACGCTGCAGGCGGTCTGGCACGCGGCGCAGGCGCGGGGCCTGCAGGCGTGGTTCGCGCGGCAGGGGACGCCGGAGCCTGTCGATCCGCATTGGCCGCTGCGGCCGGACCTGTCGACGGCGGCGTAGGGCGCGCACGGCCCCGTACATGCGGAAGGCCGGTCCGTCTTGCGACGGACCGGCCTGTCCCGGTGGGCGATACTGGGATCGAACCAGTGACCCCTTCGGTGTGAACGAAGTGCTCTCCCGCTGAGCTAATCGCCCGGGAACGCACTGAACAATACAGAAGGCTCGCGGCTGGTTCAAACCGCTTCCCTCCCTGTGCGTACTCAGTGCGGATCTGAGTACGCACGCCCATGTCCTGACGGCGTGACCGGCGCCACACTCCCGGTATGAACACCCCTCTGCCGCCGGCCGAAGAGCTGGCGCTCATCGACCGTGAGCTGGCACAACTCGATGCCCGGCGGGTCCATTTGCTGGCCCGCCGGGACTGGCTGCTGCGCATCCTCCGGCAGTCCGGACCCGCTCCCGCCGGCTGGGGGCCGGTGCCCGCCGGACCGCCGAAGGAGACCTCGGCCCCGAGCGCGCAGAACGTGCTGCTCACCCTGGGCGCCGTGCTGCTGGCCGTGGCCGCGCTGGCCTTCACGCTGGTCAGCTGGGGGTCGATGGGGATCGCCGGGCGTTCGGCGGTGCTGGCCGCGGTGACGGCGGCGGCGCTGCTCGCGCCCGTGGCGCTGCTGCGCCGGGGGCTGGGGTCGACGGCGGAGTCGGTCGCCGCGGTGGGGCTGCTGCTGACGGTGCTGGACGCGTACGCGCTGTACGCGGTCGGCATGCCGGACGCGAACGGCTTCGGGTACGCGGCGGGGGCGGCCGCGGTGCTGGCGGCGGTGTGGGCCGGGTACGGCTCGGCCCTGCGGAAGCTGCGGCTCCCGCTGCCGGCGGCGGTGCTGGCGGCGCAGTTCCCGCTGCCGCTGGCGGCGCTGGCCGCGCAGGCGGGCCCGCTGGAGCTCGGCTGGGCGCTGCTGGCGACAGCGGCGCTGGACGCGGCACTCGCCCTGCGGGTCCGTGCGGCGGCTGCCCCGGCGGCCGCACTGACCGCGGTGGCGCTGCTGATCGGGGTGGCCGAGTCGTGGTCGGCGGGGTCGGCCGGGCAGGCCCTGGCTCCGGCGGCGCTGCTGCTGGCGGGAGCGGCCCTGGGCATCGCGGCGGCCTGGCGGGAGCCGCGCGCCTGGGTCGCCGCGCTGGTGGGCGGTCTGGCGGCGGTGGTGTCGCTGGGCGGACTGGCCCGGCCGGGCCTGACGGATTCGGTCGGCGACGGTGCGTGGGTGGTCCTGGTGCACCTGCTGGTGGCGCTTCCGCTGCTGACGGCGGTACGCGTCTGCGTGCTGCCGGCGGCAGTACGGCGCGGCCTGGCGCGGGCCGGGGTCGCGGTGACGGCCCTGGCGGCGCTGTCGGCCGGCGCCGCGGTGGTTCCGACCCTGCTGGCGCGGCTCCGGGTGCTGGAGGAAGTCTGGGCGGTGACCGCTCCGACCCCGACGGCGTACGCGCCCGGCGCTGCGGGTGTGCTGGTCCTGCTGACGGCGGCGGGCGCGGCCTGGTGGCTGTCCCGGGTGCTGGCGCGGCCGGAGCCCGGGGTGGTTGCGGTCGTCCTGGCCTGGGCCGGGCTGTTCACGGCCCCGGTGCTGCTCGGCTTCCCGGCGGCGGCGGTGTTCGCCGCCCAGCTGGCGGTCACGGGCGCGGCCGGGGCGCTCGCCCTGCGCTCCCCCGTGCGCGGCGCCGGGATCGCGGCGGCCGTCTGCGCGCTGGTCGGCGCCGCGAACGTGTCCGTGGGCGCGCTGGACGGCCGGGCGGCGACGTTCGCGGTGTGGGGGCTGCTGGGCGCGGCCTGCGCCGTGGGAGCGGCGTACGGGCCCGCTCCGCGCCGGGTGCGCGCCGGGGCCGCGGTGTGCGCCGTCGGGTACGCCACCGGAGTGCTGGTGGCGGCGGCCGCGGTGACGGACCTGGCGGTGGTCTGGTGGGCGCTGCCGGTGCTCGCGGTCCCGGCGCTGGCGGCGGCGCTCGGGCCGCGGCTGGGCGCCGTACGGGTGCCCGTGGAGAGCGCGGCGGCCGTGGCGGGCGCCCTGGCGGTGGCCCTGTCGGCCGGGCGGACGGGGACGCTCGCGCTGGTCCTGGCCCTGGCCGGGGTGGTCTGCGCGGGGGCCGCGGTGCGTCCGGAGCGGCGTGCGGTGGGCTGGGCGGCGGGGGCGCTGTTCGTGGCGGCCACCTGGGTCCGGCTGGCCGACGCCGGGGTCACGACGCCGGAGGCCTACACCCTGCCGGTGACGGTACCGGCCCTGGTGGTGGGCTTCCTGCGGCGCCGCAGGGACGCGGGGGCGTCGTCGTGGACGGCCTACGGCCCGGGTCTGGCGGCGACCCTGCTGCCGAGCCTGCTGGCGGCCCTGGACGACCAGGACTGGGTGCGTCCGCTGCTGCTGGGGCTGGCCGCGCTGACGCTGACCCTGATCGGGGCCTGGCGGCGGCTGCAGGCCCCGCTGCTGCTGGGCGGTGCGGTGCTGGCGGTGGTCGCGGTGCACGAGCTGGCCCCGTACGTGGTGCAGGTCGCGGGGGCGCTGCCGCGCTGGGTGCCGCCGGCCCTGGCGGGCCTGCTGCTGCTGGCGGTGGGAGCGACGTACGAGAAGCGGCTGCGGGACGCCCGGCGGCTGCGGGACGCGATCGGACGGCTGCGGTAACGCCAGAGGCCCGGAGACTGTGAAAAGTCTCCGGGCCTCTGGTCCGGGTGGGCGATACTGGGTTCGAACCAGTGACCCCTTCGGTGTGAACGAAGTGCTCTCCCACTGAGCTAATCGCCCGGACGCACCGCAAACATTACCGCATGTCAGCGGTGCTCCCTGACCATCACTGGTCCTTGAGGTTCCAGGGCAGGACGAGCCCGTACTTCCACAGGTAGAAGCCGATCAGCGCGCCCGCGATGACGAGGCCCACGCTGGTCAGGATGATGTTGCGGCGGCGGACCTTCGGGTCGAGCGCCTTCTGCGCGGCCTCGGTGACCTTGCGCTTGGTCCAGCGAAGCACGAGGTGGGCCCAGGCGAACTCGGTGGCCCAGATCGCCAGGCCCGCGAAGATCGCGACCCAGCCGGGGCCGGGCAGGACGAGCATGGCCACACCGGCGCCGATCACGGCGAGGCCGACGACGAAGACGCCGACCTGCCAGCTGAGGTGCAGGCCCCTGCGGGCCTTGATGAAGGCGGGCGCCTTCGATACGTGCGGCGTCTCGGGCGTCTCGGCCGCGCCTTCCGCGCCCTCGGTGGCTTCCGTGGCGGGCACGGCGGATTCGTCGGCGGCGGACTCGTTGGCTCCGCGGTCACTCCCCGTATTCATGGGGTCGAATCTACCGGAGCCGGAAGCACACGTGAATGGTGGTTTGGATCCGCCGTTCGAGGGACCCAGAGGTCCGCAAAACGGTCAGAGGGGTTTACAACGGCACCGTAGGTGGCATGTCGATTTCGCCGACGTGCGAATCCCCGAGCGCACACTGAGCGAAAGGCCCTGGCGCTTATGAACACCACGGTCAGCTGCGAGCTGCACCTGCGCCTCGTTGTGTCGAGCGAGTCCTCACTGCCTGTTCCCGCGGGCCTGCGGTATGACACGGCCGACCCCTACGCCGTGCACGCCACCTTCCACACCGGCGCCGAGGAGACGGTCGAATGGGTATTCGCCCGCGACCTCCTCGCTGAGGGCCTCCACCGGCCCACCGGTACCGGCGACGTCCGCGTCTGGCCGTCCCGCAGCCACGGTCAGGGCGTCGTCTGCATCGCCCTGAGCTCACCGGAGGGAGAAGCACTGCTCGAAGCACCCGCCCGAGCACTCGAGTCGTTCCTCAAGCGGACGGACGCCGCGGTTCCACCCGGGACCGAGCACCGGCACTTCGACCTCGACAAGGAGCTCTCCCACATCCTGGCCGAAAGCTGAGCCAGGCCTACAGCCGCTCGACACCGTCCGACTCGGGGCGACGGTGCGGGTCGGACAACCACATACGGCAGTGCCGGCGCTGTTCCCGCGGGATCCACCCGCGAGGACGGCGCCGGTGTGCTGTCGGGGGACCCGCTAGAGTCGGGCGGCAGCGGCGGCGCCTCCCGTCGCCGCAGGCCCGGCCCCCTAGGGAGACCCCGTGCAGATCCCCCACGACACCCGTCGCGCGCTCGACGTCGTCGTCGCGCTGGTGAACACCGCGGCCGAGACCGACCAGCCCGACGGACTCTCGGACGTCGGCGCGCTGCGCGCCTTCGTCCAGGAGTACGCGATCAGTGACGTCGGTGAGCTCGGCGCCCGCGACCTGGCCGGCGTACGGACCGTGCGCGCCAAGTTCGCCCAGGTCTTCGCCGCGCCGAACCCGCGTGCGGCCGCCGCACTCGTCAACGAGCTCGTGGCCACCGCGGGCACCACCCCGCAGCTGACCGACCACGACGGCTACGACTGGCACGTCCACTACTTCGCGCCGGGCGCGTCGGTGGACGACCACCTGGCGGCCGACGGCGGCATGGCCTTGGCCTTCATCGTGGTCTCCGGCGAGCACGAACGGCTGCGCCGCTGCGAGGCCCCGGACTGCCGGCGCGCCTTCGTGGACCTGTCGCGCAACCGCTCCCGGCGCTACTGCGACAGCCGGACCTGCGGGAACCGGCTGCACGTCGCGGCGTACCGGGCCCGGCGCAAGGAGGCCGACGCGGGGCTGTCAGAGCATGAAGAGGTCGTGCACGGCGGCGAGCAGCAGAAGGATGCCGATCACCGCTAGGAAGATCATCAGGGGCGGCTGGGAGAGCGCGAAGAGGCAGCCTCGCGGCTCCTCCGCGACGGGGGCGGGTACCGGCACGGGCACCGAGGGCTCACTCTGCGATGTCTCGAGCATGTCGGGGCGATGATGGCGCAGCGAACGGCCGTGCGCCCCTCAACACGCCAACAACCGTGCGGCAGTTCGCCCGATCTCGTGGACCGGGCGCCCGGTGCGGCTGTCCGGGCCGAGCCCGGCGGGGCAGACGCGGGTCAGATGCCGTGCTTCTTGAGGATGGCCTCGATGTCGGAGAAGTCGTCCGCGGGAGCAGTGTCGGCCGGCTTGCGGCCCGGCGCGGGCTCGCGCTGCGCGCCGGTTCCGGCCGCGCCGAGGGAAGGCGCGGAGGCGGCCGGGGCCACGGCCTCCGGGGCCCGGCCCCCCTTGACCTTCTTCTTCGCGGGCTCACCGGACGTGCCGATGCGGCGGCGCTCGACGGCCCGCGTGGTGGCGAAGAGCGCCCAGGACAGCGCCAGCAGCCCGAAGCCGATCCATACGGTCGGATTGAAGACGATGCCGGTCAGCCACTCCACGACGCCAGTCAGGACCAGGCCTATGGGGACGAGTGCGTACGCGGTGATCCGCGCGGCGGCCAGGAAGCGCTTGCGGTAGGCGGTCAGCGCGGCGATGCCCAGGCCCGCCGCGGACACCGCGGAGCAAATGGTCTCGGCAAGCATGCGGTCCTCCGGACTGTCGGCGGCAAGGCGATCTGTCCCTATCCATCCTGCACCGCCCGTCACCACGGCGGCCAGGTCCACGGCCGACCCCGGACGGATCTCCGGGACATCTCCGGGTCGCGCCTCCTCCCCAGGTCCCGGTCGGTGGGCGGGGCCGGGGCTGGGAGACTGTCCGTATGACCGATTCCGTGATCCTCGACGTCTGGTGCGAACTGCAGTGCCCGGACTGTCACCGCGCCCTGGACGACGTACGCGCCCTGCGGGCCCGCTACGGCGACCGGCTGGACATCCGGCTGCGCCACTTCCCCCTGGAGAAGCACAAGCACGCCTTCGCCGCGGCGCAGGCGGCCGAGGAGGCCGTCGAGCAGGGGCAGGGCTGGCCCTACGCGGAGGCCGTCCTGGCGCGCACCGCCGAGCTGGCCGAGCGCGGCGAGCCGGTGCTGCTGGACGTGGCGCGCGAACTGGGCCTGGATGTCGAGGAGTTCGACACCGCGCTGATCGACGGCCGGCACATCCTGATCGTCGACGCCGACCAGGCCGAGGGCAAGGCGATCGGCGTGAGCGGCACCCCGACGTACGTGATCGACGGCGAGCGCCTCGACGGCGGCAAGAGCCAGGACGGCCTGCTCGCCCGCATCGAGGAGATCGCCGACCGCCTGCTCGGCTCTTGAGCCGCTTAGCCGCTGAGCGCCTAGAGCAGCTCTTTGACGGCGTTCACGGTGGTGTCCCGGTAGCCGAGCGACTCGTAGAGCCGCCGGGCCGGGGTGTTGCCCTCGACCACGTACAGCCCCAGGTGCCGGGCGCCGGCGGCCAGTGCGCTGTGCTCGGCCAGCAGCATGAGGGTCCGGCCGTGCCCCCGGCCGCGGTGTCCGGGCTCGACCCGGACGTCGTAGACGTAGGGGACGGTGCCGAGGCCGGACAGTTCGCGCTCCCCCACCCACACGCTGCCCAGGATCTCGCCCTGCGGGCCCTCCACCACGTGGAAGGCCGTGCCGGGGGTCTCCCGCCCGGCCGGCAGCATCCGGGCGTGTTCGGCGCGGGACGCGGCCACGCCCTGCTCCTCGGTCATGCCCGGGGAGACGAGGCGGGGGCCGTACTCCACGATCTCCACCTCCAGCCAGGCGTCGAACTCGGCCCGGGTCATCGGGCGGCCCGTGCTTCCCGCCGGGAGCGCGGGCGGTGCGGCCGGCAGCTCCTTGACCATGACCCGGCCGGTCTCCCGGTAGCCGAGGGCGGTGGCCATCCGCAGCGCCGGCCCGGCGTCGGCGGGCACCGACACGGCGATGCCGGTGCAGCGCCAGGAGCGCAGCACCTCCTCGGCGGCGAGCACGGCGACCGTGCCGCGCCCGCGCCGGCGGTCCGGTTCGTCGATCCACAGGTCCCGGATCACGCCGGTCCCTGGCTGGGCGGCCGACCTGGTGGCCAGTTCGAGGGTGCCCACGTGGCGGCTGTTGACCCGCACCTCGTAGGTCCGCGAGCGGGTGCCGTCACTGTTCTGCTGGAGCGGCTGCGCGGGCCGCAGGGTGGTGGTCATCACTTCGAGTTCTACCTGCCCCGCGGCCCCGCGTCACCAGGGTTCACGGATCGATGTCCGATCCGGCCTTCACCTCGAAGATCCGCATCACCTCGGCCGTGACCGGCCCGGGGCCCGTCCCCAGCTCGCGGCCGTCGATCCGGACGACCGCCTGGGCGTCGCGCAGGGAGGAGGTCACGAAGACCTCCTCGGCCTGTTCCAGTGCCTCGAACGGCAGGTCGGTCTCCTTGGCACCGGCCCAGTCGACGATGAGGGCCCGGGTGATGCCCGCCAGGCAGCCGGAGCTCAGGGGCGGGGTGTGCAGTTCCCCGTCGATGACGACGAAGACGTTGGAGCCGGTGCCCTCGCAGAGCCGGCCGACCGTGTTGGCGAGGAGGGCCTCGGAGGCCCCGGCCCGGTGCGCGGCGGCGAGCGCGACCACGTTCTCGGCGTACGAGGTGGTCTTCAGGCCGGCCACGGCGGAGCGCTCGTTGCGCACCCAGGGGACGGTGACGACGGCGGTGGCGTCCGGGCGGCGGACGGACGGCGCGACGGCGGCGATCAGGGTGGGGCCGGCGTCGCCGCGGTCGGAGCCGAGCGGGGCGACCCCGCCGGTGTAGGTGAGGCGCAGCCGTCCCTGCTCCACCGGGTTGGCCTCCAGTACGGCGGCGCAGGCCCGGCGCACCTCGTCGAGGTCGGGGTCGGGCAGGCCGAGTCCCCGGGCGGAGCGGGTGAGCCGTTCCAGGTGGCGGGTGAGGGCGAAGGCCCGGCCGCGCTCCGCCTTCAGCGTCTCGAAGACGCCGTCGCCGACGGTCAGCCCGTGGTCGAGGACGGACACGTGCGCGCTGCCGACGTCCTTCAGCGCTCCGTCGAGCCAGATTCTCATGGTGCGGTCCTTCCGATCGTTCCGTTCGCCCCCTGGGTGCCGGTGGTCTCGTGGCCCGCCGCGACCCGCAGCAGCCGGGCGGCCTTCAGTTCGGTCTCCGCCCACTCGCGGTCGGGGTCGGAGCCCCAGGTGATGCCGGCGCCGGTGCCGAAGAGCAGGCTGGGGCCGCCGGGGGTCTCGCGGTCGATCCAGAAGGTGCGGATGCCGACGGCGAGCTCGGCGGTGCCCCGGTCTGCGTCGACCCAGCCGATGCCTCCGCAGTAGGGACCGCGCGGGGCGGTCTCCAGGGCCTCGATGATCCGCAGGGCGGAGGACTTGGGCGCGCCGGTGACGGAGCCGGGCGGGAAGGTGGCGGCGAGCAGCTCGGGCCAGCCGGCGCCGTCGGCGAGCTCGCCGCTCACGGTGGAGACGAGGTGGACCAGGCCGGGGTGCTCCTCGACGGCGCACAGTTCGGGGACGGTGACGGAGCCCGTGGCGCAGACCCGGCCGAGGTCGTTGCGTACGAGGTCCACGATCATCACGTTCTCGGCGTGGTCCTTGGGGAGCAGGTCGGCGGCGGTGCGGCCGGTGCCCTTGATGGGTCCGGACTCGATGCGGCGGCCGGTCCGGCGCAGGAAGAGCTCCGGGGAGGCGGTGGCGATCTCCACGCCGTGCGCGGCCAGCCGAATCGTTCCTGCGAAGGGTGCGGGGTTGCCGCGGGCGAGGAGCGCCGTGAGGGCGTCGACGTCGGCGCGGTCCGGGTGGGGAAGCGGCGCGGACATCACGCGGCAGAGGTTGGCCTGGTAGACCTCACCTGCGGCGATGTGCTCGCGGATGCGGCGCACGCCGTCGACGTACGCGGTCCGGTCGAGCGAGGAGGTCCACTGGTCGGCGTCGGGGCCGCGCCAGGCGCCCGGGACCGGCGCGGGGACCGGGTCGGGGCGCACGTCCCCGAAGCGCGCGCAGACGAGCCGCCCTTCGAAGCCGGCGGCCACCGCCCAGAAGCCGGTGGAGTCGAGGGCTGCGGGATCGCTGGTGACGTCCCGGAGGTCGGTCGCGAGGAGGCCGCCGAAGCGGGCCATGGGGGGCAGGTCGTGCACGGCTGCGAGTCTATGACCGGTGACGACGCGGCGCCGGTGGGGTGACGGCGGGGTGACCTGTGGTGATCGAGCGGCAGCACGCTGCGGAAACGCGTTTTTGAGCTGGCCCGGGAATCCGCTAGAGTTCAACTCGTCGCCAGGGAGCGAAGGGGGAAAACCCCGGAGTGAACACGGCGACCTGCGGACGTAGCTCAGTTGGTAGAGCACCACCTTGCCAAGGTGGATGTCGCGAGTTCGAGTCTCGTCGTCCGCTCGAAGTGGGGGATCTTCCCGAGAACCCCTGCAGCTCCATGGTGGAGTGGCCGAGAGGCGAGGCAACGGCCTGCAAAGCCGTCTACACGGGTTCAAATCCCGTCTCCACCTCCAAGGACGATTAGCTCAGCGGGAGAGCGCTTCCCTGACACGGAAGAGGTCACTGGTTCAATCCCAGTATCGTCCACTGGTCCGCAAGGATCCCCGCGCGATTAGCTCAGCGGGAGAGCGCTTCCCTGACACGGAAGAGGTCACTGGTTCAATCCCAGTATCGCGCACGCAGTACCTGGCATCACATGCCTGACCTGCGGCTTCCGAGCCGTGGTTCCCGCGCGATTAGCTCAGCGGGAGAGCGCTTCCCTGACACGGAAGAGGTCACTGGTTCAATCCCAGTATCGCGCACCGACCGAAAGCCCCGGCCGTTTCTTCGGCCGGGGCTTTCGCGTTCCCGTTTTCCCTCCGAGCAGGGCATGAAAAAGGGTGCTGCCCGTCCGACTCCCCAGTCGTACGGGCAGCACCCTTCACCTGCCGTCCGTCCGTCGCTCCCCCGTCCCCACGGGGTTCGACGACCGATGTCCCGGCCCGGACCGCTCTCCCGGGCCCGGGGCGCCGCTCAGCGCCCCGGCATCAGACCCACGGACGACGCCTGTGCCGCCAGCTGATCGAAGCCTCCGAAGAGGAAGAGCAGCAGGGCGGCCAGGGGGAGCACCATGGCCGCGGCCACCAGTGGGTGGCGGGTGCCGGACTCGTGGCCGTTGAACGCGAATGCCTTGCGTCCCTGCCGTGCGATGTCCGCCATGGCCCTCTCCCTGTCGTTTGGCAGCGGCGGGCTTGTGACCTCGGGGGACGAGTGCGCCACCCGCCGCTTGTCTTCAACACTAGGCGGGCGGACGGCCCCTGGCCTCATGCCTTCGTACCCATTGCCGGGCCTCCAGGAGGATGACGGGGCCTCGTCCGTGTACTCCCCTGGGTGGAGGTCGCTCCCCCGCTGTCGGGGTCTTCCCGGAGGGGATGACCGGAGGGTAGTGACTTCTCTCACTTCCGTCACTCCCTGTTGATGCGTGTCCGCCCACCGGCCCTCGGCAAGATCCATTCGCGGGTGGGCGGCATACGGGTGCACCCGGGCGCTCCCGCACCCACCCCCGGGCCTCAATCCCCTTGGCCCAAGGGCCGCTTGGGCGCGCGGAGCACGCGCTCCGCGCTGCTGGCCGGACCTCCTGATGCTCCCTCAAGTGTGCTGTGCCGCACTGACAATCGAATCCCACGGCGAGGGCGCGGCCTCTGAGCACGCATGCCGGATGGTCCGTAAGCTGTGCCACGTCAACAGGACGACCGGTCAGCGGGGTGGACATGGCGATGATGCGGCTCCGGCGCGAGGACCCGCGTGTCGTCGGCTCGTTCAGACTGCACCGGCGGCTCGGTGCCGGCGGCATGGGCGTGGTCTACCTGGGATCGGACCGGCGCGGGCAGCGCGTCGCGCTCAAGGTCATCCGGCCGGACCTGGCCGAGGACCAGGAGTTCCGCTCGCGGTTCGCCCGCGAGGTGTCCGCCGCCCGGCGGATCCGGGGCGGCTGCACGGCGCGACTGGTGGCGGCGGACCTGGAGGCCGAACGGCCGTGGTTCGCCACCCAATACGTGCCCGGACCCTCACTGCACGACAAGGTGGCAGAGGAGGGCCCCCTGACGGCCGCGCAGATCGCCGCCGTCGGCGCCGCGCTCTCCGAGGGGCTGGTCGCCGTGCACGAGGCGGGGGTCGTCCACCGGGACCTCAAGCCCTCGAACATCCTGCTCTCCCCCAAGGGCCCGCGGATCATCGACTTCGGGATCGCCTGGGCCACCGGGGCGAGCACGCTCACCCATGTGGGTACGGCCGTCGGCTCCCCCGGCTTCCTCGCGCCCGAGCAGGTGCGCGGCGCGGCCGTCACCCCCGCCACCGACGTCTTCGCCCTCGGCGCCACCCTCGCCTACGCGGCGACCGCCGACTCGCCCTTCGGGCACGGCAGTTCCGAGGTCATGCTCTACCGCGTGGTGCACGAGGAGCCGCACCTCCAGGGGGTCCCGGACGCGCTGGCACCCCTCGTACGGGCCTGCCTGGCCAAGGATCCCGAGGAGCGGCCCAGCACGCTCCAGCTGTCGATGCGGCTCAAGGAGATCGCGGCCCGCGAGGCACAGGGACTGTCGGAGAGCCGCCCCCCGGCGCAGCGGGCCCGGACCGAGCGGCCGACGGGCCGGCTCCCCGAGGACTACCCGGAGTCGCGCACGGAGCGTCGTACGGGCGGCTCCACCACGCCCGGGGCCGCGGGCGGATCTCCGGGCGGGCCGCACTCGCGGCCCTCGTCCTCCCGCAATCCGCGCCACCCCGGCGGCCCGTCCTCCCGGCCGACCTCGGGCCGTACGGGCGGCCGTCCGGGGCCCAGGACGACGGGGACCGGACGGCGCCCGTCACGGCCGGACCCGCGGCTGATGCGGCAGCGGCTGATCGTGTTCGTCCTGGTGACGCTGATCGTGGCGCTGGGCATCGCCGCGGCCCAGAAGCTCTAGGCGGTGCCTGGCCGCGCCGACTGGCTGCGGCCCGGTGCTGCTCCGGCCTGCCGATGCGGCGTCCGCCGGCGCTGCGTTGGCGGCACCGCCCATGGTCGAGGGCCGGCGGACGGTTCGCCCTGGTCGGAGCGGGCGGGTGCCGCCGCCGTCGGGGCCGGCCGGCATCCACCACAGCGGGGTGGGCGGGTGCTCGTCGCGCAGGTGGTCGAGCACCTGCCGGTCGGTGGGACGCCGCCGGCGGTGCGCCGGCGGCGGCGAACAGCTCGGCTCGTCCCGCGCAGCGCCCAGACGGCCCGTACTCCCACCATGCGACGGGCAGCACGAACAGCGTCACCAGCACCAGGCCCGCCTGGAGCCCCCGCGGCACCGGCGCCCAGCCGCGGGCGTCGGCCACCACGGATGCGAGGGCGGCTCCCGCGAGTACGGCGCCCGCCCCGCTCGTGGCCACGAACCATCGCCGGGCCCGGCGCACCCGAGCGCTGAGCGGGAACTGGACCGCGTCCAATCTCTTCTCCGTTCGATGACCTCCGGTACTCTGCGCAGCCCGCCGGGGAAGCCCGGCGCAGCCGTCCCACCCCGCCCCCCACGGGCTCAGCGGCGCACGCGTGAGAGCTCGCCGTTCATCTCGTTCAGGAACCGGACGATCGTGTGCAGTTCGTCGGGGCTGAAGCGGGCCCGCGCCGCATCGGTGCATCGGGCGAGCGGCCGGAAGTACTCGCGTGCCGCTTCGCGGCCGGCCTGGGCGTAGTGGATGTGCACCACGCGCCGGTCGTCGGCGGCCCGGACCCTGCGGATGTGGCCGGCCTTCTCCAGCCGGTCCAGGCAGGCCGTCGTCGCACCCGAGGTGAGGTTCATGTGCGTGCTCAGCCGCCCGGGGGTCATGGGGCCGGCCGCCTGGTCGCGTTCGGCGTCCAGTACGGCGATCAGCGCCTGCACGTCCGTCAGGTGCAGGCCCTGGGCGTGTGCGAACTCCTGGGCGATCCGGTTGAACTCGGCGTTCATCGCGCGCAGGAGCACGGCGAAGGACTGCAACCCGATCGGGTCGTCGGACGGAAGTTCGGGCGGGGACGTGCCGGCGCTGCGCATGTCCTCAGCATATGATCTCTCGATCATTGAGATACTTTATGGTTGAGTGAATGAAAGGCGCGTGCCCATGAGGAGCTCGTCGCGGTGGTGGCGGTGGCTGGTGCCGGCGGTCCTGCTGGTGATCTGGCTGGGGATCGGCGCAACCCTCGGCCCCTACGCCGGGAAGCTCGGCGAGGTCGCCACCAACGACCAAGCCGCTTTCCTGCCCCGGAGCGCGGAATCCACCAGGGTGCTCGATGAGCGCAAGGCCTTCGAGCGGTCCCAGTCGGTGCCCGCGATCGTCGTCTGGCAGGCGCAGGACGGCGGGGCCGTCACCGAGGCCCAGCAGCAGGACGCCACCACCGCCGTCGCCTCTCTGGCCGGGAAGGCGGGGGTCGGCGGACCGCCGTCGCCCGCCCTGCGCTCGCAGGACGGCCGAGCCCTGCAGGCGGTCGTGCCGTTCGCCCCGGACCTGGGCGACGAGTTGCCCGCCGTCCTGGACGAGGTACGCGCGGCAGCAGACTCCGTACCCGGTCTGAGCGCCCAGATCGCCGGACCCGCCGCCACGCAGGCCGACCTCGCGGACGCCTTCTCCGGCATCGACGGCCTTCTGCTCGGCGTGGCCCTCGGCGCCGTGCTCCTGATCCTGCTGCTCGTCTACCGCAGCCTGCTGCTTCCCCTGGTGATCATCATCAGTGCGGTGTTCGCCCTCGGCCTGGCCTGCGCCGTCGTCTACGCGCTGGCCGACCGCGGCATCGTGCGGGTCGACGGACAGGTACAGGGCATCCTGTCCATCCTGGTCATCGGTGCGGCGACCGACTACGCGCTGCTGCTCGCCGCACGGTACCGGGAGGAACTCGCCGCGCGCGGCGACCGGACGGCCGCGGCCCTGGCCGCCGTCCGGCGCTCGGCAGGCGCGATCACCGCCAGCGGAGCCACGGTGGCCCTGGGGCTGCTCGCCCTGCTGGCCGGCTGCCTGACCAACAACCGGGCCCTCGGGCCGGTCGGCGCCATCGGCATCGCCTGCTCCGTCCTGGCCACCCTCACCTTCCTGCCCGCCGTCCTGGTCCTGCTCGGCCGAGCCGCGTTCTGGCCCGCCACGCCCAAGCCCGGCGACGCCACCGCGGAGGGACACAGGGTGTGGCGCCGCATCGCGGCCGTCATCGACCGGGCGCCCCGTCGCGTCTGGGCATCGACGACCGTGCTCATGCTCGCCCTGGCGGCGTTCGCCCCCGCCCTCTCGTCCAACGGTGTCCCCCTGGACGAGATCTTCGTCAACGACGCCCCCTCCGTCGCCGCCCAGAAGACGCTCGGCCGGCACTTCCCCGGCGGATCCGGCCAGCCGGCCGTGATCATCGCCGACGCCGCCGCAGCCGCCGACGTGCGGGCTCTCGCCAGCGCGACCGACGGCGTCGCCTCGGCGGCACCCGTGACGGCCTCCGGACGGCCCGGCGAGGGTGAACCCCTCGCCGTCGACGGCCGCATCCGCGTCGACGCCACCCTCAAGGCAGCCGCCGACAGCGACACGGCGAAGCGGACCATCGCCGAACTGCGCACCCGCCTGCACGCCGTGCCGGAGGCGGACGCCATCGTCGGGGGCTACAGCGCCCAGCAGTACGACACCGAACGGACCGCGGCCCGCGACCGCACCGTCATCGTCCCGGTCGTCCTCGGCATCATCCTGCTGATCCTCGTCCTTCTGCTGCGCTCGTTCCTGGTGCCGGTCCTGCTCGTCGCGACCGTGGCGCTGAACTTCCTGGCCACCCTGGGCGTATCCGCGCTCGTCTTCGAGCACCTGCTCGGGTTCAGCGGCACGGACGCCTCCGTACCGCTGTACGGATTCGTCTTCCTCGTGGCGCTGGGCGTCGACTACAACATCTTCCTGATGTCCCGCGTCCGGGAGGAGTCCCTCGTCCACGGCGTACGCCAAGGGGTCCTGCGCGGCCTGACGACGACGGGCGGCGTCATCACCTCGGCCGGCGTGGTGCTCGCAGCGACCTTCGCCGCGCTCATGGTCATCCCACTCGCCTTCCTCGTCCAGATCGCCTTCATCGTCGCCTTCGGAGTCCTCCTCGACACCCTTGTCGTGCGGTCCCTGCTGGTTCCGGCACTCGTGATCGACATCGGCCCGCGCAGTTGGTGGCCCAGCGTCCTGGCCCGCGGATCACGCACCGCACCGGCGCCGCGACCCGGTGAACCTTCCCGGTCACAGCGCTAGGCCGTCCCGCGGCCCTGGGCCACCGCGTAGAAGGCGACGGCGGCGGCCGCGCCCACGTTCAGCGAGTCCACGCCGTGCGCCATCGGGATCCGTACCCACTCGTCGGCGGCGACCAGCGCCTGCGTGGAGAGGCCGTCCCCCTCGGCGCCGAGCATCAGCGCGACCCGGTCCAGGGACTGCGGCGCGGCCACGTCGATCGGCGAGGCCTTCTCGTGCGGGGTGAGGGCGAGCAGCTTGAAGCCCGCCTCCCGCACCGAGTCCAGGCTCTTGGGCCAGGCGTCCAGGCGGGCGTACGGGACGGAGAACACGGCGCCCATGGAGACCTTCACCGAGCGGCGGTAGAGCGGGTCCGCGCAGTCGGGGGACAGCAGCACCGCGTCCATGCCGAGGGCGGCGGCGCTGCGGAAGATGGCCCCGATGTTGGTGTGGTCGTTGACCGCTTCCATGACGACCACGCGGCGGGTCGTGGCGAGGAGCTCCTCGGCCGTGGGCAGCGGCTTGCGCTGCATGGAGGCGAGGGCGCCGCGGTGCACGTGGTAGCCGGTGACGCGTTCGGCGAGCTCGGGGCTGACGGCGTAGACCGGAGCCGGGAGTTCGTCGATGACGTCGCGCATGACGTCGACCCACTTGGCCGAGAGCAGCATCGAGCGCATCTCGTAGCCGGCGTCCTTGGCCCGTCTGATGACCTTCTCGCCCTCGGCGATGAAGAGTCCTTCGGCGGGCTCGCGCCTGCGCCGCAGTTCGACGTCGGTCAGGCCCGTGTAGTCGCGCAGGCGCGGGTCTTCGGGGTCCTCGACGGTGATGAGATCAGCCACAGGGTGATACTGCCTTGTCCTGGGTGCGGTGCCAACGGCCTGTCAGGCGCTGGTGCTGGGGGCGCTGGTTCCGGGGGCGTTGACGCGGACGACCTCGCCGATGACGATGACGGCCGGCGGGCGGACCTCCTCGGCGCGGACCCGCTCGCCGACGGTGGCGAGGGTGGCGTCCACCCGGCGCTGGGTGGCGGTGGTGCCCTCCTGGACGACCGCGACGGGGGTATCGGCCGCGCGGCCGTGCCGTACGAGCGCCTCGGCGATCAGGCCGATCTTGTCGACGCCCATGAGGATCACCAGGGTGCCGGTGAGCTGGGCGAGCGCGGCCCAGTCCACGAGGGAGCGCGGGTCGTCGGGCCCGACGTGCCCGCTGACCACGGTGAACTCGTGGGCCACACCACGGTGGGTGACCGGGATGCCGACGGCGCCGGGCACCGAGATGGAGCTGGAGATGCCGGGCACGACGGTGCAGGGGATGCCCTGTTCGGCGAGGGCCTGGAGCTCCTCCATGCCGCGGCCGAAGACGTACGGGTCCCCGCCCTTGAGCCGCACCACGGCCTTGCCGGCCTTGGCGTGCTCGATCAGCGCGTTGTTGATGGCCTCCTGAGCCATGAAACGGCCGTACGGGATCTTCGCGGCGTCGATGACCTCGACGTGCGGGGGGAGCTCGTCGAGCAGGTCACGGGGGCCGAGCCGGTCGGCGATGACCACGTCGGCCTCGGCGAGGAGGCGGCGGCCGCGCACGGTGATGAGGTCGGGGTCGCCGGGCCCGCCGCCGACGAGGGAGACGCCGGGGGTGCGGGGGCGGGCGGCGGTGAGGGTGCCGTCGCGCAGCCCCTCGACGACGGCGTCCCGGACGGCGGCGGAGCGGCGGGGGTCGTTGCCGCTCAGCACGGCGACGGTGACGCCCTCCACGCGGCCGGTGGCGGGGGTCCAGGCGGTGGCGGCCTCGGCGTCGTCGGCGCGCACGCACCAGATCCGCTCGCGCTCGGCCTCGGCGGAGGCGGCGTCGTTCGCGGCCCGGTCCCGGGTGGCGATGAGGGCGTACCAGGCACCGGCCAGGTCGCCGTCCTCGTAGCGGCGGCGCTCCCAGCGGATCTCGCCGGTCTCGGCCATGGCGTCCACGGAGGGGGTGGCGGAGGGCGAGACGAGCAGGACGTCGGCGCCGGCCGCGACGAGCGCGGGGAGGCGGCGCTGGGCGACCTGGCCGCCGCCGATGACGACGACGCGGCGGCCGGCGAGTCGAAGTCCTACGGGGTAGGCGGGGGTGTCGGCCATGGCGGTTGCGGCTCCTGGGGGGCGGCGGTGCGGTGCGATTGCGTGCCGCTGCGGCGTTGGAGCGGCGGGGTACTGACGTGCGGTGATGCGGTGCTGGTCCACCATACGGCGCGGCCCGTCCCGCAGCGCGGACGGGTCCCACGCCAGACCCACCGGGGCCCTGCCCCGCACCCCGCGCCTCAAACGCCGGCGGGGCTTGGTCGCGCGGGGCCGCCACCCTGCCGGGGTCGGATCGGTCGGTTCGGCACCTTACCCGGGGCCTCGGCCGTGAGCCTGTGATCAGGGGAGCGTCGTCGCGGTGGGGCGGTGCCCCTCGTCGGCACCTCGCCCGGCCCTTGCCCGGAGCCGGGGCCGGCGGTGGGGCGGTGCCCCCTCGTCGGCACCTCGCCCGGGCCTTGCCCGGAGCCGGAGCCTCGCCCGGGGCCGGAGCCTCGCCCGGGGCCGGAGCCTCGCCCGGGGCCGGAGCCTCGCCCGGGGCCGGAGCCTCGCCCGGGGCCTCGCCCGGAAGCCCAGGGCCCGGAAGACGGCTCCGAGGTGGGGCCGTGCCGAGGCGGGCCGCGGGGGCCGATGCCTTGACCGGGCTCTGCACCTTGTCCGGGGTCTCGGCCCTGAAGCCGGAGTCAGGGGGGGGCGGCTTCGAGGTGGGGCGGTGCCCCTCCGGGACGTCTCCTCGGCTCGCGAACCCTGAGCCTGACCGGCCCGTTGCCCGGCGATGGGTTCGCTCGACCTGCGGGGACGCCCCGGAGTGTCCCCACCCCACGGCCCCCACCCGACACCATCCGGTCCCGCCGCGCACATCCAGCCCCGCCCCGCCAATCCAGCCCCGCCGGCATTTGACGCGCGGGGGCTGGGGCGGAGCCCCGGTCAGTAAGCCGCACCCCCCACCCGGCAGCACCCGGTTTCGCCTTCCGGCGCGCAGCATCCGGCCACGCCGTGCCCCACCCGCCTCGCGGCGCACCATCCGGCCGCGCCCGGCCAATCCAGCCTCGCCGGCGTTTGAGGCGCGGGGTTCGGGGCGGAGCCCCGGTCAGTAAGCCGCACCCGGCCACCCAGCAGCCGCGTCACCCGCAGGACCCGGTTTCGCCTTCCGCCGCGCACCATCCGGCCGCGCCCGGCCAATCCAGCCCCGCCGGCGTTTGAGGCGCGGGGGCTGGGGCGGAGCCCCGGGCATGGAGCCGCGCCCGACCGCCCAGCCTTCGCCCCGCACCACCCGGGCCCGCGCACCATCCGGCCGCGCCCGGCCAAACCAGCCCCGCCGGCGATTGAGGCGCGGGGGCGGCTTCGGGGCCCGCACGGGCCGGGCTCGCGGCGGGGGTTACTTTTCTGTGACGCCCGCCGAGTCGAAGGTGGCTACCTCGTGCATCGCGCGAGCCGCGCTCTGGACCAGCGGGAGGGCCAGCAGCGCGCCCGTGCCCTCGCCGAGGCGGAGGTCCAGGTCGACCAGGGGGCGCAGGCCGAGCTTGTTCAGGGCCGCCACGTGCCCCGGCTCCGCGCTGCGGTGGCCCGCGATGCACGCCGAGAGGGACTCGGGGGCGATGGCCCGGGCCACCAGGGCGGCCGCGCCGGCGCTGACGCCGTCCAGGATCACGGGAGTGCGCAGGGAGGCTCCGCCCAGGAGCAGGCCGACGATCGCCGCGTGCTCCAGGCCACCGATGGCCGCCAGGACGCCGATCGGGTCCGCCGGGTCCGGCTGGTGGAGTTCCAGGGCGCGGCGGACGACGTCGACCTTGCGGGCGTGCGTCTCGTCGTTGATGCCGGTGCCGCGGCCGGTGACCTCCGCCGGGTCGACGCCCGTGAAGACCGAGATGAGCGCGGCGGAGACCGTGGTGTTCGCGATGCCCATCTCGCCGGTGAGGAGGGCCTTGTTGCCCGCCGCGACCAGGTCGCGGGCCGTCTCGATGCCGACCTCGATGGCCGCGATGGCCTCCTCGCGGGTCATCGCCGGGCCGACCGAGAGGTCGGCCGTGCCCGGGCGCACCTTGCGCGGGAGCAGGCCCGGCGTGGCCGGGAGGTCACCGGCGACGCCGACGTCGATCACGCAGACCTCGGCGCCCACCTGGTTGGCGAACGCGTTGCAGACCGCGCCGCCGCCCAGGAAGTTGGCCACCATCTGCGTGGTGACCTCCTGGGGCCAGGGCGTGACGCCCTGGGCGTGCACGCCGTGGTCGCCGGCGAAGATCGCCACGGCGGCCGGCTCCGGGATCGGCGGCGGGCAGACCCGGGACAGGCCGGCCAGCTGCGCGGAGATGATCTCCAGCATGCCCAGGGCCCCGGCGGGCTTGGTCATGCGCTTCTGCCGCTCCCAGGCCTCGCCGAGCGCCTTCGCGTCGAGCGGGCGGATGCTGGCGACCGTCTCCGAGAGCAGGTCGTGCGGCTCCTCGCCGGGCAGCGCGCGGCGCCCGTACGTCTCCTCGTGTACGACCCAGGAGAGCGGGCGCCGCTGGGACCAGCCGGCCTGGGCCAGCTCGGGCTCCTCCGGGAACTCGTCGACGTACCCGACGCACAGGTACGCGACGACCTCCAGGTGCTCCGGCAGGCCGAGCGCGCGGACCATCTCGCGCTCGTCGAAGAAGCTGACCCAGCCGACGCCGAGGCCTTCGGCGCGCGCGGCGAGCCAGAGGTTCTCGACGGCGAGGGCCGAGGAGTACGGGGCCATCTGCGGCTGGGTGTGCCGGCCGAGGGTGTGGCGGCCGCCGCGGGTGGGGTCGGCGGTGACGACGATGTTCACCGGGGTGTCGAGGATGGCCTCGATCTTGAGTTCCTTGAACTGCTTCGCCCGGCCCTTGGGCAGCGACTTCGCGTAGGCCTCGCGCTGGCGCTGGGCGAGCTCGTGCATCGTCCGGCGGGTCTCGGCGGACTTGATGACGACGAAGTCCCACGGCTGGGAGTGGCCGACGCTGGGCGCGGTGTGGGCCGCTTCCAGGACGCGGAGCAGCACCTCGTGCGGGATGGGGTCGGTACGGAAGCCCTTGCGGATGTCGCGGCGCTCGCGCATGACGCGCAGGACGGCCTCGCGCTCGGCGTCGTCGTAGGCGGGGGCCGGCTCGCCCGCGTGCTCCGCCGGGGCGAGTGCCTCGGGCTGGCCTTCGGCGGGGGCGACCTGCTCGGGCTGGACCGCGACGGGCTCCGGCTGGACCGGCTCGGGGGCGACGGCCTCGGCCGGCGCGACCTCGATCAGCTCCGGCTCGACGGGCTCGGCCTGGGCGACGGGCTCCGGCTGGGCTTCGACCGGCTCCGGCTGGACCGGCTCGGCGACGACGGCCTCGACGGGGGCGACGGGCTCCGGCGCGACCTCGATCGGCTCCGGTGCGACGGCCTCGACGGGTTCGGGCCGGACGGGCTCGGCCGCGACGGCCTCGACGGGGGCGACCGGCTCGGGCTGGGCCGCGACGGGCTCCGGCTGGACCGGCTCGGCGACGACGGCCTCGGCCGGGGCGACGGGCTCCGGCGCGACCTCGACCGGCTCCGGCGTCGCGACGGGCACGACGGGCTCAGGCTGGACGGGCTCGGCTGCCGCGGGCGCCGCCTCGGCCACGACGGCCTCGGGCTGCTGCTCGGGCTGCTCGGGCTGAACCACCGTTTCTGCGGGCACCGCGAGCGGCTCCGGCTCGACGGGCGGCTGCGCCGGCTCGACGGCCTGCGCGGGCGCGGCCTGCGCCTCCGGCTCGACGGGCGGCTGCGCGGGCTCGACCGGCTCCGGCGCGGCCACCGGCTCCGCGGCCCATGGGGCCCCGGCCTGCGGCGGGATCTCGCCCGGCTGCGGGGCGACGGACGCGACGGCCTCCGCGCGCGGGACGTCGAGGTACTCCGGGCCCGTGGTCGGGGGCCCCGCCTGGCGCAGCGGCGCGGGCACCTCCGGGGTGCTCGGCGCGTTGGCCGTCGGGGCGGCCGGAGCGGGGGCCGCGGCCGGGCCGCGGTCCGCGAGGGAACGTACGACTCCGCCGGTGGCCTCGGGCACGGGCGGGCCCATGTGCAGCGGGCGCCGGACGGGGGCCGCGGGGGCCACCGGAGCGGCGGGGGCCGCGGGCGGCGGGACGACGAGGCCTCCGAGGTCGAGCGCGCCGGAGTCACGGCCGCCCGCCTCGTGCGCGCCCGCGCTGTAGCCGGTGTCGGGGAAGGAGGGCTGGGGGAAGCCGGGGTACGCGGCGGGCTCGGGGTACCCGGCCTGCTCGGCGTACGCCGGGGCCTCGGGGTAGCCGGCCCCGGCACCGTAGGACGCGTCGGCGTACACCGGCGGCTCGGGGAGCTGGGGGTCCACGGGGAAGACGGGGGCCGGCGGTACGACCTGCGGGTCGCTCCACGCGCCCTGGCCGCTCGGCATCAGCAGCAGTTCCTCGTCCTCCGGCTCGGCCGGGTTGTCCATGAGGTCCTGGAAGGCGTAGCCGCCGGGAATCGGTGCCGGGATCCCGACCGGAGCGGGGACGCCCTGCTGATCCACCATGCCCGCGCTGTCCGGGAGACCCTCGCCCGGTACCTGGCCGGTGTCAGTCATGCTTACCCCTCGCCCATCGGTTCTGCCTCGTCGGTCGCCCGGTCGCCCACGAGGCCTCCAAGCGGAGTTGCCGTGCGGGGCCGGCGTGCGACGGGTCCGTCTCACATCCGCCTGCACGACAACCACTAAGCATTGTCGCGCCCGTTAGCCATCGTGGCGGCCATAACCGCCGTGGTCCTCTGTGGACTGCGCCACGTCGCGCGTTCCGGCGGTGTCGCGATGCCCGAAACGTCGAGGCAGTACGACGATCGGCCAGCCTACCCCGGCCCTCGTCTCAGCGGGTCACAGGGCGTTCTGCCGACAGGAGGAACACCACGGAACGGTCCTGTTCGGCCCAGGTGCGGGGGTCCAGGGCGACGGACTGGAGCAGCGCGCACTCGACGGCGTACCCGTGTTCGGTGAGGGTGCGGCCGATGGCCTCCGCCTCGTCGCGGGTGGAGGCGTGGCTGACGATCCGTTCGGGGCGGCGGTCGGCGACGGCCGCGACGACCTCGGCTCCGCCGCCGCCGACGCGGACGACGTCGGGCTCGGGCAGGCTCTCCAGTACGTGCGGTGCGCGCCCGGCGACGACCTGGAGCTGCACTCCGCGCTTGCGGGCGGCGGCAGTTACGCGTTCGCAGGCGCGCGGGTCGGCGTCGACGGCGATGACGGCCGCGCCGAGCGCGGCGGCGTCCACGGCCACGCCGCCGGAGCCGGCGCCGATGTCCCAGACGAGGTCGCCGGCGCGCGGGCCGAGCCGGGCGAGCTGGGCGGCGCGGAGCTGCGCCGATTCCCCTTCGCCCGTGTCGGGCTGCGGGCGGGCCCAGCCGCGGTCGGCGGAGTGGGCGGCGCCCTGGCCGAGCAGCCAGCCCGGTTCGGCGGCCGGGGCCTGTCCCGCGCCGCCGATGACGATGACGACGTTCGGGTCGCGCCAGCTGTGGTCGGCGGCCTTGTCGGAGGTGAGGACGCTCACCTGCTCCCGGTCCGTGCCGAGTTCCTCGCAGACGACGAAGGTGCGGTGGACTCCGTCGAGGAGCAGCGCGAGTTCGGCGGGGCCGGCTCCGGGCGAGGTGAGGACGGCGACCTTGGCGTGGGCGCGGCAGACGTTGACGGCTCGGCGGAGGGTACGGGGGTGGGCGACGACGACCTGGGCGTCGTCCCAGGGCATGGCGGCGCGGGCGAAGGCGGCGGCCACGGAGGAGACGGCCGGGACCACCTCGACCTCCAGGCCGTGCTCCGGGGCGCGCAGGGTGCGTACGACGCCGAAGAAGCCCGGGTCCCCGTCGGCGAAGACGACCGCGGTGCCGCGGTGGCCGGCGATGCGGCGGGCGGCGAGTCCGAGGCTGCCGAGGCGGATGCGTTCGGCGGTGGGCGGGACCTCGGGGAGCGCGAGGTGGTGCGCGGCGCCGGCCACGAGGGTGGCGGCGGAGAGCGCGGACCGGGCGGCCGCGGTCAGGGGCGAACCGTCCCAGCCGATCACCGTGACCCGGTCGGCCATCGTCGTCAGTCTCCTGGTGTGGGGGCGGGGCGAAGCTTCGTCGGGGGGCGGGCACGGTGAGACTACCCGGTCATAGGTTCATTTCCAGTCGGCGCCGACGGTGCGGCCGTGCGCGTCGGCCCGCTGCCCGAAGGCGGTGCTGCCCGCGTAGCCGTCGTAGGAGTCGTAGCCCTCGTAGCCGTCGCCGTCGTCGTCGAGGTCCTCGGGGACGAGGCTCCAGACGATGAGGTCGGTGCGGGTGTCGGTCCAGTCGCCGTCGGGGGTCTGGGTGCGCACTATCCACGCGTTGCGCAGGACGCCTTCACTGATGCAGCCGATCTTCTGGGCCACCTGCTGGGAGGCGGTGTTGTCGGCGGCGGTGCGCAGTTCGAGGCGCTCGAACCCCTGGTCGCGGAAGAGCCATTGGGCGACGGCCAGTACGGACTCGCTGGCGTAGCCCTCGCCGCGGGCCCAGGGGGCGGTGACGTAGCCGGCCTCGGTGGCGCGGGTGCGCCAGTTGGTGTTCTGGAGGTGGACGATGCCGACGAGGCGCTGGGTGAGGAACTCGGTGACGGCGAAGACGATGCCGCGGCCCTCGGTGCGTTCGGCGTGGGAGTCCCGGGTGGCCCAGCGGTGCGCGTCGGCGTGGGTGTAGGGGTGCGCCGCGGTGGTCCAGGCGGTGACGTACTCGTCGTTCATCATCTCGGTGAGCGCGGTGACGTCCTCTTCCTCGAAGGGGCGCAGCACCAGCCGGTCCGTGCTGATGGTGACGTCCGGGAAGGTGGTAGTCATGCGCAGCTCCATGCCTGAGAGAACGTGGTGCGACCGTGGTGCGATGCGACCGTGGTGAGGGACCGTTCATGCGGGACCGCCTCTACGGGTCGTAGGCCACAGCATGCAGCATCGACCGGGGGATGTGCAGGGCCGGGTTGCCCGGAAGCGGGCAGAGCTCGGCCCCGCGCGCCGTCAGGGGCATGCGGGGCCGAGATTCCTGACCGCGGAGCCGGGCCCGGGGGGCTGCCGGCCCGCCGGCTCAGGAGGCCGGGGTGCCGAAGGCCGGGATGACCGAGCCCTGGTACTTCTCCTCGATGAACTTCTTGACCTCGTCGGAGTTCAGGAGCTTGGCGAGCTTCTGGATCCGCGGGTCGTTCTGGTTGCCGTCCTTGACCGCGAGGAAGTTGGCGTAGGGGTTGCCCTCGGCCTTCTCCAGGATCAGCGCGTCCTTGGCGGGCGACAGCTTGGCCTCGATGGCGTAGTTGCCGTTGATGACGGCGGCGTCCACGTCGTTCAGGGCGCGCGGGACCGTGGCGGCCTCCAGCTCCTTGAACTCCAGGCCCTTCTTGTCGGTGATGTCGGACAGCTTGGCGCTGGTGCCGACACCCTCCTTGAGGGTGATCAGGTTGTTCGCGGCGAGCAGCTGGAGCGCGCGGCCCTCGTTGGTGGTGTCGTTGGGGACGGCCACGGTCTGGCCGGCCTTGATGTCGGCGATCGCCTTGACCTTCTTGGAGTAGAGGCCGAGGGGCTCCAGGTGCACGTTCACGACGGGCACGATGTGGGTGCCGTTCTTCTTGTTGAAGTCGTCGAGGTACGGCTTGTGCTGGAAGAAGTTGCCGTTGACCTGGCCCTGCTCGGTGGCGGTGTTCGGCAGGACGTAGTCCGTGAACTCCTTGACGTCGAGCTTGAGGCCTTCCTTCGCCGCGAGGTTGTCCTTGACGAAGTTCAGGATGTCGGCGTGCGGGCTCGGGGAGGCCGCGATGACGAGCGGCTTGCTCTCGTCGGTCTTGCCGCCGTCGGCCTTGGTGGAGGACGGGTCCGAGGAGCTGCCGCAGGCCGTGAGGCCGAGGGTGAGCGCGGTGGCCGTGGCGGCGAGGGCGGTGAGCTTGATGTTCTTACGCACGAAGAGTGCCTTTCTTGCTGAACAAGTACCGAGGACTTGCTGGTGGTGGCCCAAGCACGACAAGTGCGGGCTCTGCGGGGTGGGAAAGCCGGGGCGGCCCGTGGGCCGGTCAGGCGGTGCGGCCGCGGCGGGCCAGCAGGCGGACCACGCCGTCACCGATCAGCTGGATCACCGTGACGAGGACGATGAGGACCGCGACGGTGGCGAACATGAAGCCGGTCTCGAAGCGCTGGAAGCCGTACGTGATGGCCTTGGAGCCGAGTCCTTCGCCGCCGACGGCTCCGGCCATGGCGGAGTAGCCGACGAGGGTGATGACGGTGGTGGTGACACCGGCGACCAGCGAGGGCAGGGCCTGCGGCAGGAGCACCTTGCCGACGAGGGTGGGGATCCCGCCGCCCATGGACTCGACGGCCTCGATCAGGCCGTGGTCCACCTCGCGGACGGCCGTCTCGACGAGCCGGGCGAAGAAGGGGACGGCGCCGATGGCCAGCGGGACGATCATGGCGGTGGGACCGATGAAGGTGCCGACGACCGCGGTGGTGACCGGGATCAGGAAGATCAGCAGGATGATGAACGGCAGCGAGCGGCCCATGTTCACGATCACGCCGAGGACCTTGTTGAGCGGCTGGTTCTGCAGCAGGCCGCCCTTGTCGGTGAGCACGAGCAGGATGCCGATGGGCAGTCCGCCGAGCACGGTCACCAGGGTGGACCACAGCACCATGTAGAGGGTGTCGTAGGTGCCCTGGGTGAGCAGGGGCTGCATCTCGGACCAGGTCACTTCGCACCATCCTTGACCAGTGCGGCCAGTTCGTCGTCGATCTCGTCGATCTGCTCGGCCCCGTCGATCACGTCGACCTGGAGGCCCTGTTCGCGCAGGAAGCCCACCGGGACGACGTTGTCCTCGTAGCGGCCGGGCAGTTCGATGCGCATGCGGCCGATCAGGCGTCCGGCGACGGTGTCCATCGCGGCGCCGAGGATCGAGATGTCGATGTTGTACGTGCGCGAGAGCTGCGAGATGACCGGCTGGGCGGCGGCCTCGCCGTGGAAGGTGACGTCGACGACCGTGCGGTCGGGGCCGGTGGCGGCGCCGGTGACCGGGAAGAGCTCGCCGGCGAGCTCGGAGCCGGGGGTGGCGAGCAGTTCGGCGACCGTGCCGGATTCGACGACGCGGCCGTTCTTCATCAGGGCGGCCGAGTCGCAGACGGTCTTGACGACGTCCATCTCGTGCGTGATGAGCAGCACGGTGAGGCCGAGCTGCTGGTTGAGGTCGCGCAGCAGCCCCAGGATGGAGCGGGTGGTCTCGGGGTCGAGGGCGCTCGTGGCCTCGTCGGAGAGCAGCACCTTGGGGTCGCCGGCCAGGGCGCGGGCGATGCCGACGCGCTGCTTCTGGCCGCCGGAGAGCTGGGTGGGGTACGCCTTGGCCTTGTCGGCGAGGCCGACCAGGTCGAGGAGTTCGAGGGCCTTGCGGGAGCGCTCGCGGCCGGAGACGCCGAGGATCTCCAGGGGCAGCTCGATGTTGCCCTGGACGGTGCGCGAGGACAGCAGGTTGAAGTGCTGGAAGACCATGCCGATGCGGCTGCGGGCCTCGCGGAGCTCCTTGCCGGCGCGCCGGCCGCGGCCGGCGAGCGCGGTGAGGTCGACTCCGTCGACGCTCACGGTGCCGGTGGTGGGGCGCTCCAGCAGGTTCACGCAGCGGATCAGAGAGGACTTCCCGGCGCCGCTCTGGCCGATGACTCCGTAGACCTCGCCCTCGCGGACGTGGAGATCGACGCCGTCCAGGGCGGTGACCTCACGGCCACGGGACTGGTAGACCTTCGTGAGGCCCGATGTGGTGATCACAGGATTTCCGTCGCTGTCGAGTGCACCGGGCAGCGGGGTGCCGGGCACGGGGCGAACATCTGGGGACGCGATACGGGACGAACCATCAGAAAACGATGACTTGGACGCATGCGCGGGGCAGGAGTGAGCCGTGCTGTTCATCAGCGGGTGACGCTCTGGCGCGGCTGGTCTCGCTTCGGGGCGCGAGGCTCAGGAAGGGGCCCTCAGAAGGCGCACATTCGACACATACAACGAGCACCGGGCGTCATCGTCGCCTCGGTCGCAAGGGTGCGGCTGCTCGTCGTGGTCATGGGCCCAAGTAAAGCAGACGTCTCCCCTGACCGATCAACACTGTCCGAATAGCGGACGAATTCCGCCCGCATACCGGACGGCTTCGGTCCGCACCCGTCACCCCGCCGGCCCCCCTGACCTGCGTCGACGCGGCCTGCGAACCCCGTACGGACGCACGGGTCCGCAGTCCGGGGGAGCGGGCGTTGTGGTCAAGACCACGGTCCGCGCACCGCACGGGCGCGGGCGCGCGGCGCCGGCCGGAAGGGGCGCGCGCATCGGGTCTTTCGGCCCGTAATACCCTCGCTGCATGCTCGACGCCCTGACGGTCGCCCTCGGCGTGGCCGCACTCGCCCTCGCCGCCTGGTGCGGCCACGCCGCATGGCGGGACCAGCCGACCAAGGACTGGCATTTCATCGGCATGGCCGTCGTGACCGTGCTGGTCCTGGCCCAGCTGGTGATCGGCCTGGTCAAGCTGGGGCAGGGCGACAAGCCCGACGAGGGCACGGTGATCTTCGTGTCCTACCTGCTGGGCGCCTTCGCGGCGGTGCCGGCGGCCGGCATGCTCTCGCTGACCGAGCGGACCAGGTGGGGATCGGTGACGGTGGCCGCCGGCGCGGTCGTCCTCGCCGTCCTCGAAGTACGGCTCTACGACATCTGGGGAACCACCGGTGCCTGACGCTGAGACGAAGACCGCCACTCCCGCCGGGCGCAAGCGGCTGGTCTCCGGGCCCGGGCTGCTGCTGGTGTGGCTCTACGGGGTGATGGTGGTGGGCGCGGTCTCGCGCTCGGCCTTCCAGATCTCCACCGAGTTCGACAAGGCACCGCTCGCCTACTCGCTGTCCGCGGTGGCGGCGCTGGCCTACGCCTTCATCACGTACTCGTTGGTGCGCGGCGGGGAGACGGCCCGCAAGGCGGCGCTGGTCTGCTGCGCCGCCGAGCTCGCCGGTGTACTGGCCGTGGGCACCTGGACCCTGGTGGACCCCGACGCCTTCCCCGACACGACCGTGTGGTCGGCCTTCGGGATGGGCTACCTGTTCATCCCGGTGATCCTGCCGGTCACCGGGATGCTCTGGCTGCGCACCAAGCGCTGAGCGGCCGGGCGCCGGGCGTACCGGCGCGGGGCGAACGGGCACCGGGCGAACGGGCGCCGGCCGGCCGCGCGCCGGACGACTACGCGCTGACCGCGAAGTCGGTCGGGTCCTTGGCCTCCTTCTCCAGGATCACCAGCTGGACCCCGTCGGAAGCCGTGCGGCCGCCGACCTTGACGTAGCCGGCCTTGCGGTAGAGGCGCAGGTTGGACTCGCTCTTGTGGCCGGTGTGCAGACGGAAGCGGGTGGTGGTGCCGTGGCCCGCGAGGGCCTCCTCGACCGCGCGCAGCAGGCGCGCGCCGAGCCCGTGGCCCTGCAAGCGCGGGTGGACGCACAGCTTGGCGATCTTGCCCGTGCCGTCCTCGTCCACGCTGCCGCGGACGGTGCCGACGATCTCGTCGCCGAGCCGGGCCACCAGGACGGTGTCCGTGGCGAGCTCCCCCTTGAGGGAGTCCAGGGACTGGGTGAGCGGCTGGATGAGGTAGTTGCCGTACAGCTCGGCCTCGCGCTGGAAGGCCAGGTACTGCAGTTTGAAGATCTGCTCAGCGTCCTCGGCAGCCGCCGCCGAAATGGTCACGCTCATGCCCATGTGCGCATGCCTCCAGCTCACCTGGTAGCCCGTTGGTCTACCGCTCCTTTCCCCGAAGGCCAGGAGCCGCAACCTCTGCAGCCAGCATTCTGCGCAGACATCCCAGGCAACGGGAACGGACCGGCCCCAAACTTCCTTGTGAGATACCCAACTCTCCTGCGATTTCACGGTAAGTGAGGTCTCTGGGCGAAAGAAGTGCCTTCATCAGCTCGGGACAGCGTCCGGGCAACCGGGCGACCGCCGATCGGAGTGCGCGGTTCACCTCCCGGTCCAGAAGGGCGTCTTCCGGTGCGGCCCCGGCGGCCGGTTCGCGCCCGATGGCCGGTTCGCCTCCCGCGCTGTCGCCGGCCGGCGGCCCGTCGTACGAGATCTCCCGCCTGGCCCGGCGCCGGGCCAGGCGGGCCTCCGCCCGTACCGCCCGGCGGAGCCAGCGCGCCGGCTCCGCCGGCTCGGCCGGATCGGGGGCGCGCCGGCCGCTCTCCAGCAGCCTGACCCAGACGGCTTGTTCCAGGTCGGCCGCGTCCACTCCGGTGCCCGCGGCCTCCGCCGCCGCCTCCGCGGAGAGCAGCGGCCCGAGCTTCTCAAAGAGGTCAGCCTTCAGCAGGTCCATGCCGGGCGGGACGAGTGGGCCGGGCCCGGCGGTTTCCCCGCCGGGCCCGGCCCACTCGTTCGGGAAGCCCCGCTCAGCCGTTGACGGGGCGTCGGCCCGGGCGGAAGGCCTCGGCTGCGAGCAGTCCGGTGTCCGGGTTGTCGGTGAAGATTCCGTCGATGCCCTGTTCGAAGTAGGTCCGGAAGGCGGCGAGGGCGTCGCCGTAGGCGGCCGGATCCGTGCCCTTGCGGTACTCGGCCGGCAGGAAGCTGTTCTCGTTGCGCGCGGTGTAGGGGTGCAGCACCAGCCCGCGCGCGCGTGCGTCCTTCACCAGGGTGGTCGGGGTCCCGAGCCGGCCGTCCGCCGTGCGCGGCAGGATCAGGTCCATGGTGGGTCCGATGCCCTGGGCGAAGCCGGAGATCCACTTCAGGCCCTCGGGCTCGACCAGGTCGGCGACCGTCCGCGGGTCCTTGGCCTGTTCGAAGTCCCAGGGACGCGTGTTCGCCGCGGAGAGCAGCACCACGCGGGGTGCGGAAACCAGCCGGGAGAGCCGCTGGATGCTGGAGGGCTCGAAGGACTGGAGGAAGACGGCCGCACCCCGCCCGTCGCGCCCGTAGCGGCGCAGGAGCTTCGCGAGGGGCTCCTCCAGGCCGAGGCCGAGGCCGCGGAAGTGGCTGGGGTGCTTGGTCTCGACGTGCAGCCAGACCCGCTTGCCGCGCCGCTTGCCCTCGCGGTCGGCCCAGCGCAGCACCTCCTCGAAGGTGGGCACGGCCCACTGGCCGTCGTAGAGCGTGTTGCGCTGGCGGACGGCGGGGATGCGTTCCTTCGCGCGCAGGGTCTTCAGCTCGGCGAGGGTGAAGTCCTCGGTGAACCAGCCGGTGACGGAGACCCCGTCGACGGACTTGGTGGTGCGCCGGGCGGCGAACCCGGGGTGGTCGGCGACGTCCGTGGTGCCGCCGATCTCGTTCTCGTGCCGGCACACCAGGTGCCCGTCCTTCGTCGGGACCAGGTCCTGCTCCACGACGTCGGCGCCCAGGTCGAGTGCCAGCTGGTAGGAGCCGAGCGTGTGCTCCGGCCGGTAGCCGCTGGCACCGCGGTGGCCGATGACCGTGGGGTGGGGGAGGTCCCGGTACCCTCCGTCGCCGTGCCCGCCGCTCGTGGCGGACGCGGATCCCGCCGCGAGTCCGGCCATGCCGCCCCCGGCCGCCAGGACGGCCGCCCCCAGGACCGTGCGCCGTGCTGCCCCACCCTGTGTCATGAGTGCCACTCCTCGTCGTCGTGACGGGCCCGCGGTCCCGGGATCTCTGATGTCCCGGCATCTCGCGGCCCGTGACCGGCCTGCCGATGGTAGGCAAAACGCGGTGGCCGGAGGGGGTGCGGCGACGGCACATCCGGGGAACTTGGCGGAAACCTGTGTCAACACTCCGTATCCGACACGTGAACCCGATGTGCGCTCGGACGTGACCCGCGAGTATCGTCCTCACCTGCACCACCGTCGTGTGGTGGGTGCCAGAACCGCTTTTCGATGCCGGAGGGCCCACGTTGTTCCGTACGCGCCTCATCAAAGCCACTGTCGGACCGGTCATGCGCATGATGTTCCGCACCCGTGTGGAGGGCATCGAGAACATCCCCGGCGACGGCCCGGTGATCCTGGCGGGCAACCACCTCACCTTCATCGACTCCATGATCCTTCCGCTGGTGTGTGACCGTACGGTCCACTTCATCGGCAAGGACGAGTACGTGACGGGCAAGGGCATCAAGGGCCGCGCGATGGCCTGGTTCTTCACCGGCTCCGGCATGATCCCCGTCGACCGTGACGGCGCCAACGGCGGAGTCGCGGCCCTGATGACCGGCCGCCGGATCCTCGAAGAGGGCAAGATCTTCGGCATCTACCCCGAGGGCACCCGCTCCCCCGACGGCCGCCTCTACCGCGGCCGCACCGGCATCGCCCGCCTGACCCTGATGACCGGCGCCCCCGTGGTGCCGTTCGCGATGATCGGCACCGACAAGCTCCAGCCCGGCGGCGCCGGCATGCCGCGCCCGGGCCGGGTGACCGTCCGCTTCGGCGAGCCGATGGAGTTCTCCCGCTACGAGGGCATGGACCGCGACCGCTACGTGCTGCGCGCCGTCACCGACTCCGTGATGGCCGAGGTCATGCGGCTCTCGGGCCAGGAGTACGTGGACATGTACGCCACCAAGGCGAAGGCCGCGTAGTCCCCCGTCGTTCCTACTGCCGCTGGAGTGACCGGCTGACGCCCGCCGCCGTGGTGGTGGCGAGGATCCAGCCGGTCACGATCAGCAGGTACGACAACCACTGGTACCAGCCGCTCGGCGCGTAGGCGGACTCCTGCCCGAAGCCGATGATCGGCAGCATCAGGTCGATCGTGTAGAAGACCGCGTTGAAGTCCGGCGCCTCGCCCTGCTTGAGCGGGCGGGGCGGGGCGAGCGAGTAGGCGATCGTCCCGGTCAGCAGCAGCGCCAGCAGCCAGCCCGCCGCGCGCAGCGGCCGGAAGCCGTAGCCGACGGTGACGTCCTGGAGCAGCCCCCAGAGCCGGGCGGGCCGGGGCAGGGTGCGGCGGTGCCTGCGCAGCTTGGCGAGCAGCACCGTGCGGGCGGCCGGCTCGTCGCCCGCCGTACGGTAGGCCGCGGCGAGCTGTTCGTAGGCGTACGGGACGTACCCCGACTCCTCGCGCTCCAGAGCGGGCAGCCGCTCCTCCGCGGGCAGGTGCGGGGCGAGCGTGCGGTAGGTGAGCCCGTCGATGCGGATCGTTTCCGGCCAGGTTTCGGGCTGCATGTGCAGCATGTCGAACTGGGAGCGCCGCAGGTTCACCCCGCCCCGGAGGGTCTCGCAGTGCCTCAGCCACACCTCGCCGACGACACAGCTGGAGGCGCGCAGGGCGATCCCGTCGGGGTTGTCGAAGACGGCGCGGCTGAGGTAGAGCTGGCCCGGTATGCGCGAGCCCGTGAGGTTGACCAGGCCGCGGGCCTCCAGCCGGTGACCCCGCAGGTCGGTGCCGACGCTGAGGTTCTCGGCGTGCAGGGCGATGCCGCCGGGGGCGAGCAGGCGGGACTCGTTGAGGTTGACCTGGCCGCCGACGGTGGCTCCGTTCATGCGCGTCTGGCCGTGGACGGTGAGGTCCATGGCGATGATGTCCGTGCCGATGTCGACGTGGTTGAGCTGGAGCGCCGGCTCGTCCGCCTCCTCACCGGCCGAGGGGCCGATCACCGCCCCCTGGAGGAAGAGTCCGCCGGAGATCCTGGCACCCTGCAGGCGGACGGGGCCCGTGATCCGGCAGCAGGAGAGCCGCAGGACCACGTCGACGCGCAGGGTGGCCGCGGTGAGGCCGGGGAGGGTGGAGTAGCCGAGCACGAGGGCGCGCAACTGGGCGCCGTACAGCAGGGGTTTGCGCTCGAACCAGCAGTCGCGCAGCCGGATGGGATGGTCGACGACGGCGTACCGCAGGTCGAGCTTCCCGACGATCTTCGCGCCCTTGACCTTGAGTCCGGCGACCCGGCCCTCCTCGACGCGGCCGGCGCCCAGCAGCAGGGCGCGCAGCACCTCGGCGCGGACGGTCCGGTCCGGCCCCCAGCCGGCTCCGTCCACGGAGCTGTCGTCGGGCTGTTCGCGGAAGTCGACGCCCTCGCCGCGCGGGAAGGCGTCCCATATGCGGCGCTCGGCCGGGGTCAGGTCGTTGATCTCCATCGCCGGGATGGTGTCCCGCGGTTCGACGGACTGTCAACCACGGCCGGGACACCACCCGCTGGCGGGGCGTCAGTGCTCGATGCCGTCCTGGAGCCGCTGGCCCTTCAGCAGGAACCAGGCGGCCGCGGCGGTGGCCAGCAGTACGGCGGCACCGACGCCGGAGGCGAGACGCAGGCCGTCGACGAAGGCGTCCTGGGCGGCGTCCACCATCTGCGTGGCGGTGGCCGGGTCCAGTGACCTGGCGGCTTCGACGGCCCCGCCGAGGGACTCGTGCGCGGCGTCGGCCACCGGCCCCGCGGCGCCGGCCGGGGCGGTGAAGCCCTGGTAGACGCCGGTGACGACGGAGCCGAGCAGGGCGATGCCGAGGGCGGCGCCGAGTTCGTACGCGGTCTCGGAGACGGCGGAGGCCGAACCGGCCTGCTCCTTGGGCACGCTGGAGAGGATGACGTCGGCGGTGACGGTGAAGGAGAAGCCGGCGCCGAGGCCGACGACGAGCAGCGCCGCGCCGAGCACCGGGTAGCCGCTCTCCTTGTGGATCACGGTCAGGACGGCCAGGGCCAGGCCGATGGCGGCGAGGCCGCCGGCCACGACGGACCGTACGGAGTACTTGCGGGCGTACCTGCCCGCGATCAGGCCGGTGACCACCGCGCCGACAGCGGCGGGCAGTTCGGCGAGGCTGGCCTCCAGCGGGCCGCGGCCCTGCACGAGCTGGAGGAACTGCGAGAGGAAGAAGACCAGTCCGGATAGGCCGAAGACGGTGAGCAGGTCGGCGAGGACCGCGCCGGAGAAGCCGCGGTGCTTGAAGAGCCGCATGTCGAGCAGCGGGGACGGCAGGGTGAACTGGCGGCGGACGAAGGCGTACAGGGCGCCCGCGCCGAGCCCGGCGGTGGCCACGACCTCCCAGGTCAGGCCGTGGGTGGCGACTTCCTTGACGGCGTAGACCACGCTGATGACGCCGACGAGGGAGAGGCCGACGCTGACCAGGTCCCAGGGGCCGGCGACCGGGTTCTTGGACTCCGGCAGCAGCTTGATGCCGACGAGGACCAGGGCGATCATCACGGGCAGGTTGATGAGGAAGACCGAGCCCCACCAGAAGTGCTGGAGCAGGGCTCCGCCGACGACGGGGCCGACGGCCGCGCCGGCCGAGGCGGTGGCGCCCCAGATGCCGATGGCGAGGCTGCGCTCCTTGGGGTCGTGGAAGATGTTGCGGATCAGCGCGAGGGTGGACGGCATCAGGGTGGCGCCGGCCACGCCGAGCAGGGCCCGGGCGACGATCATCATCTCGGGGCTGGTGGCGTAGGCGTTGAGGACCGAGACGGCGCCGAAGGCGGTGGCGCCGACGAGGAGCAGCTTCTTTCGGCCGATGCGGTCGCCGAGGCTGCCCATCGACACCAGGAGTCCGGCGATGACGAAGGAGTAGATGTCGCCTATCCACAGCAGCTGGGTGCCGGACGGCTTGAGGTCCTCGCTGAGGGAGGGGGTGGCGAGGCCGAGTACGGTGGCGTCGACCGCGACCAGCAGCACGGCCAGGACGAGCACGGAGAGCGCGAGCCAGCGTCCCCTGCTCTTCTCCTCCGTCCCCGTCCGCCTGCTCAGCTGTTCGGTACGGCTCATTTCTCCACACTCCGTCTGGCGCCACCGAGCAGCAGCTCGATGATCATGTACTGAAAGTCCTTGGCGGCGACCCGGCCGTCCATGACGGCCCAGGCGCAACTGCCGATGAGGCCGTAGAGGGCCTCGGTCAGCCATGCGGGGCTCAGGTCGATCCGGATGTCGCCCTCTTCCTGGCCGCGCCGGAACAGGGCGGTGACGCGGGCGTCGAGCCGGGACCATCCCTCGTTGATCTGGTCGCCTTCGAAGAGCTGGTTCTCGGTGACGAGGAAGGCCAGCAGTTCGGCGTTGGGCTCGGCTTCGGCGACGAGGCGTCTGAGCGCCTCCACGGCCGTGCCCTCGTCGAGGCGGGCGTTGTCGAACGCCACCTCGAACTCCCGGATGCCGAGCTCTTCGAGGGCCCGTACGAGGGCGTCGCGCCCGGCGAAGTGCCGGTGGAGGGTCGCGCGCCCGATTCCGGCGGCGCGGGCGACCTCGTCCATCGTGGCGGTCGATTTGCGGGAGAGCAGGGCGGCCGCGTCGCGGAGCACCTGGTCACGATCCATGGCCATGAGACAAGCATACCCCGAATGAGACGTCAATGTCTCATTCGGCTCGAAAAATGCGCTGCCCTAGGGCGGCCGGAACGGAATCCTGCCGTGATGAAGCCACTCCTGCTGATCGACGTCGACGGACCACTGAACCCCTACGCGGCCAAGGCCCAGCGCCGCCCCGAGGGCTACACCACCCACCGGATGCGGCCGACGGGCTGGCGTGAGGCGGAGAGCGCGAAGCCGTTGCGGGTCTGGCTGAATCCCGCCCACGGGGAGGAACTGCTCGCCCTGGCGGACGCGTACGAACTGGTGTGGGCCACGACCTGGAAGGACGAGGCGAACGACTGGATAGGCCCCCACCTCGGCCTGCCCCGGCTGCCGTTCATCGACTGGCCGTCGATGCACGGCCGGGCGCCGCGCGGCACCTTCTGGAAGACGCAGTACATCCTCGAATACGCGGGCGAGCGGCCCTTCGCGTGGATCGACGACGACATCGGGGCCATGGACCGCGAGTACGTCGAGCGCCACCACCCGGCGCACGCGCTGCTGCTGCGGATCGACGAGCGGATCGGCCTGGTCCGCGAGGACTTCGACGCCCTGGCCGCATGGGCGGCTCCACAGCCGGACGGACGCGCATGGTGATTCGATCACCGCTGCCCGCGGCCGTTCTCGATCACCGCCGTCTGCCTGTAACGCCGAAGGGGCGGGGGAGCCCATCCGCTCCCCCGCCCCCGGCCGCGCTCGGGACCACCGCTCGTCGGCTACTGCTTGTGGATCGCCCAGGCGTGCTGGATGACCAGGTCGGCCTTCAACTCGGTCAGCTGGACCGCTACCGCCGAGGGGGCGGTACCGCCGCGGCCGTTGCGGGAGGCGAGGGCGCCCTTGACGTCGAGGACGGTGCGGACCTCGGGGGTCAGGTGCTCCGAGATCTTCGCGAACTGCTCGTCCGTGAGCTCGTCCAGCTCGATGCCGAGCGCCTCGCACTCCTTGACGCACTCGCCGGCCACCTCGTGCGCCACCCGGAACGGCACGCCCTGCTTGACCAGCCACTCCGCGATGTCGGTGGCGAGCGAGAAGCCCGCCGGGGCCAGCTCCTCCATCCGCTCCCGGTTGACCGTGAGGGTGGCCATCATGCCGGTGAAGGCCGGCAGCAGGACTTCGAGGGTGTCGCAGGAGTCGAAGACCGGCTCCTTGTCCTCCTGGAGGTCCCGGTTGTACGCCAGCGGCAGCGCCTTGAGCGTGGCGAGCAGACCGGTCAGGTTGCCGATGAGGCGGCCCGACTTGCCGCGCGCCAGCTCCGCGATGTCCGGGTTCTTCTTCTGCGGCATGATCGACGAGCCGGTGGAGAAGGCGTCGTGCAGGGTCACGAAGGAGAACTCCTTCGTGTTCCAGATGATGATCTCCTCCGCGATCCGGGACAGGTTGATCCCGATCATCGCGGTGACGAAGGCGAACTCCGCGACGAAGTCGCGCGAGGCCGTGCCGTCGATGGAGTTGCCGACCGAGCCCCGCTCGAAGCCCAGGTCGGCGGCGACCGCCTCCGGGTCCAGGCCCAGCGAGGAGCCGGCCAGCGCCCCCGATCCGTACGGGGAGACCGCGGTCCGGGTGTCCCACTGCCGCAGCCGCTCCGCGTCCCGGGACAGGGACTGCACGTGGGCCAGTACGTGGTGGGCGAAGAGCACCGGCTGCGCGTGCTGGAGGTGGGTCCGGCCCGGCATGGCCACGTCCGCGTGGGTCTCGGCGAGGCCGACCAGCGCGTCCTGGAGGTCCGCGATCAGACCGCCGATGATCCGGGCGTGGTCGCGCAGGTACATCCGGAAGAGGGTGGCCACCTGGTCGTTGCGGGAGCGCCCGGCGCGCAGCTTGCCGCCGAGGTCGGCGCCGAGCCGCTCCAGCAGGCCCCGCTCCAGGGCGGTGTGCACGTCCTCGTCGGCGATGGTGCCGGTGAAGGAGCCGTCGGCCACGTCGGCCTCCAGCCGGTCCAGTCCGGCGATCATGCGGTCGAGCTCTTCGGCCGTGAGCAGGCCCGCCTTGTGGAGCACGCGGGCGTGGGCGCGCGAGCCGGCGATGTCGTAGGGCGCGAGGCGCCAGTCGAAGTGGACCGACGCGGACAGCTTCGCGAGGGCCTCGGCGGGACCGTCGGCGAACCGGCCGCCCCAGAGCCGGACGTCACCGTTGTTGCTGCTCACAGCTACTGCTCCTCAAGACTGCATGGCATGTACGGCATGCTTCTGGATGTGAAACCGCCTCCCCGCCGCGGAGGAAACGGGGAGGCGGTCACGTACTGCTGAACGGTCAGGCGAGGTCGCGCCGCGCCGCGATCTTCGAGGAGAGGCCGAAGATCTCGATGAAGCCCTGCGCCTTGGACTGGTCGAAGGTGTCGCCCGAGTCATAGGTCGCGAGGTTGAAGTCGTAGAGCGACTCGTCCGACCTCCGGCCGGTGACGACGGCGCGCCCGCCGTGCAGCGTCATCCGGATGTCACCGGTGACGTGCTGGTTGGCCTCGTTGATGAAGCCGTCCAGCGCCCGCTTGAGCGGGGAGAACCACAGGCCGTCGTAGACCATCTCGCCCCAGCGCTGCTCGACCTGCCGCTTGTAGCGGGCCAGCTCGCGCTCGACGGTGACGTTCTCCAGCTCCTGGTGGGCGGTGATCAGCGCGATCGCACCCGGGGCCTCGTACACCTCGCGGGACTTGATGCCCACGAGACGGTCCTCGACGATGTCGATCCGGCCGATGCCCTGGGCGCCGGCCCGGTCGTTGAGCTGCTGGATCGCCTGGAGCACGGTGACGGGCTTGCCATCGATGGCGACCGGGACGCCCTCCTTGAAGGAGATGACGACCTCGTCGGCCTCGCGCGGCAGGGCCGGGTTCGAGGTGTACTCGTAGATGTCCTCGATCGGGGCGTTCCAGATGTCCTCCAGGAAGCCCGTCTCGACGGCGCGCCCGAAGACGTTCTGGTCGATGGAGTACGGGGACTTCTTGGTGGTCGCGATCGGGAGCTGCTTCTCCTCGCAGAAGGCGATCGCCTTGTCGCGGGTCATCGCGTAGTCACGGACGGGGGCGATGCACTTGAGGTCCGGGGCGAGGGCGACGATGCCCGCCTCGAAGCGGACCTGGTCGTTGCCCTTGCCGGTGCAGCCGTGGGCGACGGTCGTGGCGCCGTGCTTCTTGGCGGCGGCGACCAGGTGCTTGACGATGGCCGGCCGGGAGAGCGCCGAGACCAGCGGGTACCGGTCCATGTAGAGGGCGTTCGCCTTGATCGCCGGGAGGCAGTACTCGTTGGCGAACTCGTCCGACGCGTCGGCGACCTCGGCCTCGACCGCACCGCAGTCGAGCGCGCGCTTGCGGATGACGTCCAGGTCCTCGCCGCCCTGGCCGACGTCCACGGCGACGGCGATGACCTCGGCGCCCGTCTCCTCGGCGATCCAGCCGATGGCGACGGAGGTGTCCAGGCCGCCCGAGTAGGCGAGTACGACGCGCTCGGTCACGGGTTTCTCCTTACGGTGCATTCAACGACAGGCATAACTATGCACTACTCCGTATGTTTCGTCAATCGACCCCACCGTGACGCTCCTGACCAGGGCGAATATGAGGCGCGCGAGGGCCCGGCCACCGCCTAGGCTCGCCGGGTACGCGTGGACAGGGGAGGAACATGAGTGCCCGGGAACGACAGGACGCGCAGAAGGGGCGGGCCGCCGCGGCGGGACTGCTCGGCGGCCGGCGCGTCGGGATCGGCGGAGTCCGCCTCCCCGACCGGCCGGCGGCCTGGACCGCGTTCGACGAGGAGGTCCGCCGGGCCCGCGCCCACGGCACCTCGCTGCCGTGCTTCGACCGCCCGGAGACCCGCCTGTGCCACCGGGACGGACGGATCCGCGAGGCCGCGCTCGACGGGCCGGACCCGGCGCTCCCGCTCGTCGCGATCCGGTGTGCCGACTGGGTCCCGGCGGTCCGCGAACGCGCCCGCCGGATCCTCGGCGAGGCCTTGGCCGCCGACCCCGCGCGGACGCTGACCGACCTGACCCCGCTGGTCCTGCGGCTGGGCCGGCGGGAGCAGGGCGCCTGGGCGCTGGAGCGGTTCGAGGCCGCCCTGCGCGCCGAGGACCCCGTCCTCGCGCCGTGGTGGCGGCCGGCCCGGCCCGCGACCTGGTGGCGGGCCGAGCGGCCCGCGCACACCCGCACCGGCGAGCAGCCAGACACCGTGCTGGCGTGGCTGCGGTGGAGCCCGGACCTGGCGACCCGGCGCTTCGCCACCCGGATCACCCTCGACCGCGGGTCGTTCGGCGTACGGGAACTGGCCCGGCGGGCCGCCGTCGAGCAGGACGCGGTGACGAGCACCCTGTGGACCGACGCCGCCCTGGCTGCGCTGGCCGCGGGGGCTCCGGGCGACGCGCCGGACCGGGCCGACGCGGACGCGGCCGTCGACGCCCTGCTGGGCGGCCACCTCCCGATGGTCCGGGCCTCCGGGGTCACCGCCCTGCGCCGGGCCGGGCGGGCCGCCGAGGCCGTGCGCCACCTCACCGACCGCTCCGGAACGGTCCGGGCCTGCGCCCGCTGGCTCCTGCGCCAGGACGGGGGCGATCCGTACGCGTACCTCCGCGCACTGGTCGAGGACCCGGACCGGATCACCCGGTACGCCGTGACCGGCTTCGCCGAGTGCGCCGGCCGCGCGGACGCCCCACTGCTGCGCGCCCTGCTCGACCACCCCTGCGGGGCGGTCCGGGCGGCGGCCGTCGCCGGGCTGCGCCACCTGGACGTCACCGACCTCGGGCTGCTGCGGCCGCTGCTGGACGACCCCTCGCCGGGCGTGGCCCGGGAGGCCTCCCTCAGCCTGCGCGCCTCGGCGGGGCAGCTGCCCGCCGACTGGCTGCTGGCCCGCATCGCCCCCGGCCTGCCGCGCCACACCCGCCTGGCGGCGTACCGCGTCCTGCACGCCCGGGGCGGCGTGCCCGGACTGCGGGCCTCCGTGGAACTGCTGACGGACGAGGACGCGGGGCTGCGCGTGCTCGCCGGGCAACGCCTCGGGAGCCTGTGGTCCCCCTACCGGCCGCCCGCCCTTCCGGTCCGGGATCCGGAGGTCGGCGCCCTGCTGGACCGCTGCACCGGAGTGTTCAGCGACCACGTCCTGGAGCGGATGCGCTCCCAGCTGGGGCTCCCCCGCACGGGAACCGCGACGGAAGGATACTGATCGACGTGGGAAAGCTCTACGAACGAATAGACGGCCGCCTGCGCAAGTTCATCGAAGCGCAGCCGGTCTTCTTCACCGCGACCGCACCACTGGCGGGTGACGGTCACGTCAACCTGTCCCCCAAGGGCCGCGCCGGGACCCTGGTGGTCATCGACGAACAGACGCTCGCCTACCTGGACTTCGGCGGCAGTGGCGCCGAGACCCTCGCGCACGTCCGCGAGAACGGCCGGATCACCCTCATGTGGTGCGCCTTCAGCGGCCCGCCGAACATCGTGCGCATCCACGGCGAGGGCGAGGCGGTCTTCCGCGACGACCCCCGCTGGGGCGAGCTGATCCCCCTGTTCGGCGACGCCGACGGGCCGTCCGCGCGGGCGATCGTCCTCGTCCACGCCCGCCGGATCGCGGACACGTGCGGGTACGCCGTCCCCTTCATGGAGTACGAGGGCGAGCGCACCCTCCACGCGGAGTACTTCGGCCGCAAGACGGACGAGGAGTTCGCCGCGTACTGCGAGAAGAAGGAGTTCATCGAGACGAGCCTCGACGGCCTGCCTGCGCTGCCTCTGCCCCTTCCGCCCCGTACCGTCTGACATGTGCTGCGTACCGCTCTCGTCACCGGCTCACTGATCGTCAGCAGCCTGCTCCCGCAGGCCCCCGAGCCCCTGCCGTCCCGGCTCGCCGACACCGGCGGCGGCAGTCAGCTGATCATCGCCGTCGCCCCCGCCCCCGGTTCCACCACCGGTCGGCTGACCTGGTGGGACCGGTGGTCCCGGGGCTGGCACGAGGCCGGGAGCGCGCCCGCCCGTTTCGGGTCGAACGGCCTCACCGAGGGCGCGACCCGGACGCAGGGCACGAGTACCACACCGACGGGCCTGTACGAACTCCCGTACGCCTTCGGGATCCGGCGGGCGCCGGCCGGCACGGAGGTCCGCTACCGGCGGGTGCGGGGCGACTCCTGGTGGTGCCAGGACAACGCGTCCGCCCACTACAACCGCTGGGTGGAGCCGCTGCCCGCGGACTGCGCGCCGGGCGAGGCCGAGCACCTGGTGACGTACGAGAAGCAGTACGCGCACGCGCTCCTCATCGCCTTCAACTACGAGCGGCCCGTGCGCGGCCGGGGCGCCGGGATCTTCCTGCACGTCAACGGCAAGGGCGCGACGGCCGGTTGCGTGTCCGTGCCCGAGCGGGCCATGCGGGCGATCCTGCGCTGGGCGAACCCGCGCCGGCACCCGCACATCGCGATCGGCACGGAGGACGGGCCGCTCGCCGTCACCCGCTACTAGGTCCGCGGGCCTCGGGCTCGTCCTCGTCGGAGGCCCGGTACTCGTACGCGTCCTCCCACCAGACCTTGTCGTCCAGCCACTCGTCGTCCTCGTCGTCGGACTCCTCCACGACAACCTGGTCGACACCTCGCCACCTGCTGTCGTCGGCGCTGCTCCGCAGCACCCGGAGCCGTTGCCCTTCGTCCAGCGCCTCGAAGGCCGGGTGCGCTTCGGTGCGGATCAGGTCGCCCAGCGGGTCGCCGCACTCCGTCCGGGCCCGGACCTCCCGGTGCGCCTTCTCGGCGCAGAGCAGCGCCACCAGGCCGAGGCCGGCCACCACGGCGCAGGCCCATTCCCGTATGCCGTGCGGGCGCTCGGCCACCAGCAGTACGCTCGCCAGGACCCAGAAGAACATCGTCAGGACGATGCCCACGCAGCCGCAGCAGGCCAGTAGTTGGTTCCCCTCGCCGTCCTGCATCTTCGGGAGATCGGGCAGCAGGTCCTGCCGTTCGTTCCCGTACGCGCCGCTCCGCCGCCGGTACTCCTCGTCGCACCAGTCGATCCAGCCGAGGGAGACGGGCTCGGGATCGTGGCGGCGTACCGCTTCCAACAGGGCGGCGGGCAGCGGGTGGGCGGGCGTGCGCGCGGGGTCGCGGCCCTCCTCGGTCAGGAACGCCGCGCCTTCCCCGTCGATCCGGAGATACCCGTCGAGGACGAGTTCGGCGCCGGCCGCCTCGGTCGACTCGCCCCGCAGCACGGCGGCGTGGTACGGCTCCAGGCGGACGGCGGCGACGAGCCGGAGGATCTCGCGGCGGACCCGGACCCGGCGCCGCCACCGCAGGGCGAGGGGCCCGTACACGGCGGCGGTCACGAGGGACACGGATATGGCGAGGACGAATCGGAGCACGCCCCGAGGCTATGTCGGCGGGTCCGGGTCCGGCACCGGATTTCCGGCGCCCCGGACCGCCCCGCTCAGCCCTCCTTCTGCGCCAGCCGCAGGAGGTGGTCGGCGAGGGCCTGGCCGCCCGCCGGGTCGCGGCTGATCAGCATCAGGGTGTCGTCGCCGGCGATCGTGCCGAGGATCGCGCGGAGCTCGGCCTGGTCGATCGCCGAGGCGAGGAACTGCGCCGCACCCGGCGGGGTACGCAGGACCACGAGGTTCGCGGAGGCCTCCGCCGAGATCAGCAGCTCCCCGGAGAGGCGCCGCATGCGCTCCTCCTTCGCGGACTCGCCGAGCGGTGCCTGCGGGGTGCGGAAGCCGCCCTCGCTGGGCACTGCGTAGATCAGCTCGCCGCCGGTGTTGCGGATCTTCACCGCGCCCAGCTCGTCGAGGTCGCGCGAGAGCGTCGCCTGGGTGACGCTCAGCCCGTCGTCGGCGAGCAGCTTGGCCAGCTGGCTCTGTGAGCGGACCGGCTGCCGGTTGAGGATGTCCACGATCCGGCGGTGGCGCGCGGTGCGGGTCTGCGGGACGGCCTGTCCGACTTGCTCGTTGTCCTGCGCCTGGCTCATCGTCGTCTCATTCTTCGGTTCCGTCCCCGTTGGCTGCGTCGAGGATGCCGGGCAGGGCCCGGAGGAACGCGTCAGCCTCGGCCTCGGTGAGTACGTACGGGGGCATGAGCCGTACGACGTCGGGGGCGGGCGCGTTGACCAGGAAGCCGGCGTCCTGAGCCGCCTGCTGCACCTGGGGTGCGAGCGGCTCGGTCAGCACGATACCCAGCAGCAGGCCCGCGCCCCTGACGTGGGAGACCAGCGCGTGCCCCGAGGACTCGATCCCGGAGCGCAGCCGCTCGCTCCGGGCCTTGACCTGGTCGAGCAGCCCCTCGGAGGCGATGGTGTCGATCACGGCGAGGCCGGCGGCGCAGGCGACCGGGTTCCCGCCGAAGGTGGTGCCGTGCTGGCCGGGCTGGAACAGGTCGGCCGCGGCCCCGAAGAGGGCCACCGCGCCGATGGGCAGACCGCCGCCCAGTCCCTTGGCGAGGGTGACGATGTCGGGCTCGACGTCCTCGTGGGCCTGGTGCTCGAACCACTGGCCGCACCGGCCGATGCCGGTCTGGACCTCGTCGAGGACGAGCAGGGTGCCGGTGGCGCGGGTGATCTCGCGGGCGGCCGTCAGGTACCCGGCCGGGGGCACGACCACGCCGTTCTCGCCCTGGATCGGCTCGATGACGACGAACGCGGTCTCCTCGGTGACGGCGGCCCGCAGGGCCTCGACGTCGCCGAAGGGGACGTGGGTGACGTCACCCGGCAGCGGCCGGAAGGGCTCCTGCTTCTTCGGCTGGCCGGTGAGGGCGAGGGCGCCCATGGTCCGGCCGTGGAAGCCGCCGTCGGTGGCGACCATGTGGGTCCGCCCGGTCAGCCGGCCGATCTTGAAGGCGGCTTCGATCGTCTCGGCCCCGGAGTTGCAGAAGAAGACCTTGCCGGGGCGGCCGAAGAGCTGGAGCAGCCGCTCGCCGAGCGCGACGACCGGCTCGGAGATGAAGAGGTTGGAGACGTGGCCGAGGGTGGAGACCTGCTCGGTCACGGCCGCCACGATCGCCGGGTGGGCGTGGCCGAGCGCGTTGACCGCGATGCCGCCGACGAAGTCGGTGTACTGCTTGCCGTCGGCGTCCCACACCTGGGCGCCCTCGCCGCGCACGAGCGCGATGGCGGGGGTTCCGTAGTTGTTGGTCAGCGCACCCTGCCAGCGTGCGCCGTATTCCTGGTTGCCGGTGCCCGTCGTCATTGCGCTCCCCCTGGCTGTTGTCCGGGCTGTGGGTCGGGCACGACCATCGTGCCGATGCCCGAGTCCGTGAAGATCTCCAGCAGGATCGAGTGCTGGACCCGCCCGTCGAGCACGCGGGCGGTGTTCACGCCGTTGCGCACGGCGTGCAGGCACCCCTCCATCTTGGGCACCATGCCGCTGGACAGCTCGGGCAGCAGCTTCTCCAGCTCGCTGACGGTGAGCCGGCTGATGACCTCGTCGCTGTGCGGCCAGTCCGCGTACAGCCCCTCGACGTCGGTGAGGACCATCAGCGTCTCGGCGCCCAGCGAGGCGGCGAGCGCCGCTGCCGCCGTGTCGGCGTTGACGTTGTAGACGTGGTGGTCGTCGGCGCTGCGGGCGATGGAGGAGATGACCGGGATCCGGCCGTCCGAGAGCAGCGCCTCGATCGCGCCGGTGTCGATGGCGGTGATCTCGCCGACCCGCCCGATGTCGATGACCTCGCCGCCGATCTGCGGGCTGTGCTTGGTCGCCGTGATGGTGTGGGCGTCCTCGCCCGTCATGCCGACGGCGAGCGGCCCGTGCTGGTTGAGCAGTCCGACCAGCTCGCGCTGGACCTGGCCCGCCAGGACCATCCGTACGACGTCCATGGCCTCCGGGGTCGTGACGCGCAGGCCGGCCTTGAACTCGCTGACCAGGCCCTGCTTGTCGAGCTGGGCGTTGATCTGCGGGCCTCCACCGTGCACGACGACCGGCTTGAGGCCGGCCTGGCGCAGGAAGACCACGTCCTGGGCGAAGGCCGCCTTGAGGTCCTCGTCGATCATGGCGTTGCCGCCGAACTTGATGACGACGATCTTGCCGTTGTGGCGGGTGAGCCAGGGCAGCGCCTCGATGAGGATCTGCGCCTTGGGCAGGGCGGTGTGCTTGCGGGCGGTGCCGGGCTGGCCGGCCTTCTCGTCGCTCATGAGGAGTACGCGCTGTTCTCGTGGACGTAGTCGGCGGTCAGGTCGTTGGCCCAGATGACGGCCGACTCGTCGCCGGTGGAGAGGTCGGCGGTGATGCGGACCTCGCGGTCCTTCATCGAGACCAGGTCGCGGTCCTCGCCGACCGAGCCGTTCTTGCAGACCCACACGCCGTTGATGGCGACGCCCAGCCGGTCCGGGTCGAAGGCGGCCTTGGTGGTGCCGATCGCGGAGAGCACCCGGCCCCAGTTCGGGTCCTCGCCGTGGATGGCGCACTTGAGCAGGTTGTTGCGGGCGATGGACCGGCCGACCTCGACCGCGTCGTCCTCGCTGGCCGCGCCGATGACCTCGATGCGGATGTCCTTGCTGGCGCCCTCGGCGTCGCCGATCAGCTGGCGGGCCAGGTCGTCGCAGACGGTGCGCACGGCCTCGGCGAACTCCTCGTACGCCGGCACTTGGCCGGAGGCGCCGGAGGCGAGCAGCAGCACCGTGTCGTTGGTGGACATGCAGCCGTCGGAGTCGACCCGGTCGAAGGTGGTGCGGGTGGCGGCGCGCAGCGCCTTGTCGAGGGTGGCGCTGTCCAGGTCGGCGTCGGTGGTGAGGACGACGAGCATGGTGGCGAGGCCCGGGGCGAGCATGCCCGCGCCCTTGGCCATGCCGCCGACGGTCCAGCCGCCCTGGGAGACGGTGGCCGTCTTGTGCACGGTGTCGGTGGTCTTGATGGCGATGGCGGCGGCCTCGCCGCCGTCCTCGGACAGGGCGGCGGCCGCGGTCTCGATGCCGGGGAGCAGCTTGTCCATGGGGAGCAGGACGCCGATCAGGCCGGTGGACGCGACCGCGACCTCCCCGGCGTTGAAGTCCTCGCCGAGGACGGCGGCCACCTTCTCGGCGGTGGCGTGGGTGTCCTGGAAGCCCTTGGGGCCGGTGCAGGCGTTGGCGCCGCCGGAGTTCAGGACGACCGCGCTGACGGTGGCGCCGCGCAGGACCTGCTCGGTCCAGTGCACGGGGGCGGCCTTGACGCGGTTGGAGGTGAAGACGCCCGCGGCTGCCAGTCGCGGCCCCTTGTTGACCACGAGGGCCAGGTCCGGGTTGCCGTTGGCCTTGATCCCGGCGGCGATGCCCGCCGCCGTGAATCCCTGTGCTGCCGTGACGCTCACGGTGCGACTCCGATCGTCGAAAGACCCAGGCTCTCGTGGAGCCCCAGGGCGATGTTCATGCTCTGCACCGCGCCGCCGGCGGTGCCCTTGGTCAGGTTGTCGATGGCGCTGACGGCGATGATCCGCTGGGCGGACGCGTCGTAGGCGACCTGGACGTGGACGGCGTTGGAACCGTGGACGGACTTGGTGGACGGCATCCGGCCCTCGGGCAGCAGGTGGACGAACGGCTCGTCGGCGTACGCCTTCTCGTAGGCGGCGCGCAGCGATTCGGTGGTGGTGCCGGGGAGGGCCTTGGCCGAGCAGGTGGCGAGGATGCCGCGCGCCATGGGCACGAGGGTCGGCGTGAAGGAGACGGAGACCCGCTGCCCGGCGATGGGGCTCAGGTTCTGCACCATCTCGGGCGTGTGCCGGTGGCCGCCGCCCACTCCGTACGGGGTCACCGAACCCATCACCTCGGCGCCGAGCAGGTGCGGCTTGAGGGCCTTGCCCGCGCCGGAGGTGCCGGTGGCGGCGACGATCACGGCCTCCGGCTCGGCGAGCTGGGCCTGGTAGGCGGGGTAGAGCGCGAGGGAGACGGCGGTGGGGAAGCAGCCGGGGACGGCGATGCGCTTGGTCCCCTCCAGTGCGGTGCGGCAGCCCGGCAGCTCGGGGAGGCCGTAGGGCCAGGTCCCGGCGTGCGGGGCGCCGTAGAAGGCATCCCAGTCGGCGGAGTCCTTGAGCCGGTGGTCGGCGCCCATGTCGACGACGAGGACGTCCTCGCCGAGCTCTGCGGCGACCGCGGCGGACTGACCGTGCGGGAGTGCGAGGAAGACGACGTCGTGGCCGGCGAGGACCTGGGCGGTGGTCGCCTCCAGGGTGCGCCCGGCGAGCGGCACGAGGTGTGGCTGGAGGGAGCCGAGGAGCTGTCCGGCGTTGGAATTGCCGGTCAGCGCGCCGATCTCCACTTCGGGGTGCGAGAGCAGGAGGCGCAGGACTTCCCCGCCCGCGTACCCGCTCGCTCCGGCCACCGCTACACGTACCACCATCGGACCCTCCTCATCGATGGCATGACTATACGTACGTCCGCACGTTTATGCAATGTTCTGGATCTCGGTGGGAGGGACGCACGGGAGGATCCGGCGCCTGTGGCGCCCTACGGAAGATGTCTAGCAGGAAAGGACCCGCTCCGGCGGCGATTCCGCCGGTCGCGTCAGCCTGTCGGTCCGGCCGCGCGCGGGGCCGTCCCGTCGACGAGACGGTGCCTGACCCATACGTTCGGCTCCACGTAGACGGCGTAACCCTGCTCCGGTTCGCAGTGCACCGGGGCCAGGGCGCCCGGCACGCGCACGGGGCCGGCGGCGTGGAAGGGCAGTCCGGTCCACTCGCGCCACTGGGCGAGCGAGCCGGTGATCGTCATCGACAGCGGCGCCACCGAGTGGACGACCCCGCCCGCGCGGACGTGGACGCGCAGCCACGGGTCGTGCGGGAGGCCGGCCGCGCGGGTCCGGTACGCGTACTCGTGCATCGAGGTGTCCGGCTCGGCCGGCTTCCCGCTGGGCCGGACCGGGGCCACCACCTCGGCGAAGCCACGGGCCCGGGCGTTGTCCCGCATCGCGGCCGGCATCAGCCCGGAGAGCCCCTCGCCCTGCCGGTCGGTGGCCACGGTGATCTCGATCGCGCTCACCGTGTCGGGCCGCACCCCGCGGCGCAGGTCGGAGAAGGCCCACAGTCGGCCAGCTCGGTCGTCATCCGCGGGTACAGCAGCCAGGCGAGCGCGTCATGGGCGGCGAACGGCGGCCACGGGTCCTTCATGTCCCAGAGCCGATCCGCCAGTTCGGGCCGCTCAACCAGTGTGGTGATGCGTATCGGGGTCACCCGGGCACCCTGACGACCTGACCGGCCCGTCTCGAACGCGTTTACGCCGGGGCCTGGAGGGAGAGGTACCAGCGGCGCGACCAGCCGGTGAGGGTCACGGTGGACAGCGGCCGGACGTCCACGTTCCAGTAGGTCAGCGGGGGCGCCTGCAACGCGTAGACCAGGGCCGCCCGGACCACCGAGGGCTCGGCCACCGCCACGATCGCGCCTCCGTCGTCGGCGGGCCGGGTGTCGAGCCAGCCGCCGATCCGGGAGATGAAGGCGAGCAGGGACTCGCCGCCGTGCGGGGCGGCCCGCGGATCACTGAGCCACAGGTCCACCGCGTCGGGTTCGCGGGCGGTCACCTCGGCCAAGGGTCAGCCCCCGCCAGCGGCCCATGTCGCACTCGCGCAGTGCGGGCTGCGCGAGGGGCGCGTACCCGAGGGCGTCGGCGGTGGCCCGGCTGCGCGGGGTCGGCGAGCAGTAGCGCAGCTCGGCCGCGCCCAGGGGCACGAGGTCCCGGGCGGCGGACTCCACCGACCGCCAGCCGGCTCCGTCCAGCGGGCGGTCGTCGTCGAAGCGCTCGGCGAGCAGCGAGGAACTACGGGCTGCGGCAACGAGCGAAACCCGAACATGCATGCGGTGATGGTGAGCCGCGAACGGCCGGGGGTCAAGCTTTCCGCAACGAGCCCGTCTGCGGGCCCGGGCGGCTACCCGCCCAGGCCCGCCCGCAGCCGCTGGACGGCCTCCACCAGCTCCCCCGGCCCCGACACCCCGGCGAAGCTCAGCCGGACGTACGGGCCGGGCGGTTCGGCGCAGAAGTACGGCCGGCCCGGGGCCACCGCGACCCCGGCGCGCAGGGCCGCCGCCGCGAAGGCCGCGTCGTCGGCTCCGTCGGCCATCCGCAGCCACAACTGGTAGCCGCCCGAGGGCAGGTGGCTCAGCGTCAGCCCGGGCAGCTCCCGGCGCAGGGCCCCCGCGAGCACGTCCCGCCGGTGCCGCAGCTCGGCGGCCACGGTGCGCAGGTGGCGCGGCCAGGCGGGCGCGCCGACCAGTTCCAGGGCTGCCTCCTGGAGCGGCCGGGACACGAAGAAGGTGTCCACGACCTGGATGGCGCGCAGCCGGTCCACCACCGGACCGCGGGCGGCCAGCGCACCCACGCGCAGGCTGGGCGAGGTGGCCTTGGTCAGGGACCGGACGTGCACGACGACCCCGTCGTGGTCCTCGGCGGCCAGGGTCGCGGGCAGCGGACCGGCGTCGTCGTGGCCCAGGGCGCGGGCGTAGTCGTCCTCGACCACGAAGGCTCCGGCGGCGTGCGCGATCCGCAGCACCTCGGCCCGCCGCGCGGGGGCCAGTACCGCCCCGGTCGGGTTCTGGAACAGCGGCTGGCATACGAACACGCGCGCCCCGGTCGCCTCGAAGGCGGCGGCCAGCAGCTCCGGCCGCACCCCCTCGGCGTCCACCGGGACGGGCACGGGCCGGCAGCCGGAGGCGCGGGCGATGGCCAGCAGCCCGGGATAGGTCGGGGACTCCACCAGGATCGGCGCCCCGGGCGGGGCCAGCGCCCGCAGGGCGGTGGTCAGCGCGCTCTGCCCGCCCGCGGTGACCAGTACGTCGGCGGCCGCGACGGCCCCGCCGATCTCGCGGGCGAACCAGTCGCGGAGCTCGGGCAGCCCCTCCATGGGCGGCCGGTCCCAGGCTCCGGGGCGCCGGCCGGCCCGGGCGAGCGCGGCCGCCATGGCCCGCTCGGGCTGGATGGAGGCGTGCAGGTAGCCGCTGTTGAGCCCGATCACGCCGGGCGGCGGTGCGGCGAGACAGGCCAGCACCCCGGAGGCGTCGACCGAGCGCGGCACGATCTCGCCGGGGGCCTCCGCACTGAGGGCGACCTCCTGCCAGGAGGTGTCCCCGGGCACGGCGGGCGCCGTGCGCGGGGAGGCGCGGAAGACCCCGGCGCCGGGCCGGGTGACGACGAGGCCCTCGGCGGCGAGCTGCGCCAAGGCCCGGGAGACGGTGACGGGGCTGACCCGGTAGCGCTCGACCAGGGCCCGGCTCGACGGGAGCTTTCCACCCACCGAGTAGCGGTTGAGCTCGGACCGCAGAGATTCCGCCAGCTCCGCCACACTGCTACGCTCGTTCATGACAGCACAGAATAGCGCTACTCTCCCAAGGGCGATAGCGGTCAAGAGTCCGGTGGGCCGCGGTACCGCCCTCGCCTCACTCGGCGTCCTCGCCTTCTCCCTGACCTTCCCCGCCACCGCGTGGGGCCTGGAGAGCTTCGGGCCGTGGTCCCTCGTCGCCCTGCGCAGCGTCCTCGCCGCCGTCATCGCCGGATCCTTCCTGCTGGCCCGCCGGGTCCCGCTGCCCGCCCGCGAGCACTGGGCCGCTCTCGCCGTGGTCGCCGGCGGGGTGGTCGTCGGCTTCCCGCTGCTCACCACCCTCGCGCTGACGACCTCCACCACCTCGCACGCCGCCGTCGTGGTCGGCCTGCTGCCGCTCACCACCGCCGCGCTGTCCGCGCTGCGCACCGGCGCCCGGCCCTCGCGCGCCTTCTGGGCGGCGGCCGTCGCCGGGGCCGCGGTCGTCATGGGCTTCACCCTCGCGCAGAGCGGCGGCGCCCTCTCGGCCGGCGACGCCTACCTGTTCGGCGCCCTGCTGGTGTGCGCCGCCGGGTACACCGAGGGCGGTCGCCTCGCCCGGACCCTGCCCGGCTGGCAGGTGATCGGCTGGGCGCTGGTCCTGTGCCTGCCGCTCAGCCTGGCCGGCTCCGCCCTCGGCCTCGCGTACGAGCCGGTGCACCTCGGCGGGCACGGGCTGGTCGGGCTGGTCTGGGTGGCGGCCGGCTCCACCTTCCTGGGCCTGTACGTCTGGTACCGGGGCATGGCCGAGATCGGCGCACCGCGCGCGAGCCAGCTCCAGCTCGCCCAGCCGCTGCTGACCCTGGTCTGGTCGGTGGCGGTGCTGGGCGAGCGGCTCACCCCCGCCGCGCCGGCCGCCGCCTGCGCGGTCCTCGTCTGCATCGCAGTCACCCAACGGGTCAAATAGCCCCGGTACGTCCTAAACTGCTAGCACCGGATCGGACCGCCACCGAGGAGGTCAGTTATGCGCGCGACCGAGGGCGACCAGCTGGTGCAGCACGGCAGGATCGTCGGACAGCACGACAAGGTGGGCGAGATCACCCAGGTGCTGGGCGAGAACGGAACCCCCCCGTACCGGGTCCGCTTCCAGGACGGACACGAGGCCCTCATGGCCCCCGGGCCCGACTGCGTGGTCCGTCACCCCGTAGAGCCCGACCTCTGAATCAGCGCGGGGGCACCGCCGAGCCGTAGTGGTCGGCGACCACCCGGGCCATCGCTCCATTGGGGTCCGCGGCCACGTACTTCGCCGAGAAGTACACGTGGCCGCGGACTTCCGGGTGTCCGGCGGCGAACCTCAGGTGCTTCGACAGCTCCCCCGGGTCGCGCCAGGCCGCAGTGTCGCTGGCCGCGTCGCAGCGGTACAGCGCCTCGCCCACGTACAGGTCCACGCCGGTGCCCGCCACGGTCCGCGCCCACCAGGGCACGACGTCGGCGTAGTCGGCGGTCGGGTGGCCGATGTGCCAGTACGCCTGCGGCACGATGTAGTCGATCCAGCCCTCCCGGACCCACTTGCGGGTGTCCGCGTACAGCTCGTCGTACGTGCCCAGGCCCGCCCGCGTCGGCGAGCCGAGCGGGTCCCGGTCGGAGTTGCGCCACACCGCGAAGGGGCTGATTCCGAACCGGACCGCAGGGCGCAGCGCCCGCAGCCGCGCGGACATCTCCTGGACCAGGGTGTCGGTGTTGTGGCGGCGCCAGTCGGCGCGCGACGCGAAGGAGCCCCCGTGCTCCTCGTACGCCTCGTCGTCGTCGAAGTACTCCCCCTCCGCCGGGTAGGGGTAGAAGTAGTCGTCCCAGTGCACCGCGTCCACCGGGTAGCGGGTGATGGCGTCGAACATGGCGTCCTGCACGAAGCGCCGCACCTCGGGCATGCCGGGGTTGTAGTAGAGCTTTCCGCCGTACTCGACGGTCCAGTCGGGGTTGCGCCGGGCGGGGTGGGCGGCGGCCAGCCGGTCGAGGTCGGTGTGGTTGGCCACCCGGTACGGGTTGAACCAGGCGTGCAGCTCCAGCCCGCGGGCGTGCGCCTCGGCGACCGCCGTGCCCAGCGGGTCCCAGCCGGGATCGGCCCCCTGTTCACCGGTCAGCCACTGCGACCAGGGCTCCAGCTTCGAGGGCCAGAGCGCGTCGGCCGCCGGCCGGACCTGGAGGACCACCACGTTGAGCCGGCGCTTGACCGCGGTGTCGAGGAGCCGCAGCAGTTCCGTGCGCTGCCGCTCGGCGGAGAGCCCGCTCTCGGACGGCCAGTCCACGTTGGACACGGAGGCGATCCACATCCCCCGGAACTCTGCGGTAGCGGCTCGGGCGGAGAGCCCGCCGGACGTGCGCCGGCCCGCCGCGGCGGCCGGTCCGGAGGTGGCGGCGGCGATCACCCCCACGGCTCCGGCCAGCAGTGCCCGTCGGCCGATGTACGTCATGTGACATCTCCGTTTCGCTGAGTGACATTGCGCGGTGTCCGCCCAGCATGCCCGCCCCGGCCCGCCTCCCGGCGCAAGGTCGGGAGTAACGTCGGGGGGCGTGGCGGGCGCCGGAATCGTACGGGGGACCCGCCGACGGAGAGCTGCGAAAGGCACGAAGTGACTGACCTCCCTTCCGACATCACACGGGTCGGCGTAGTGGGCTGTGGCCAGATGGGCGCGGGTATCGCCGAGGTGTGCGCCCGCAGTGGCCTTGAGGTCAAGGTCGCCGAGACCACCGGCGAAGCCCTGGAGATCGGCCGGACCCGGCTTCACAACTCCCTGACGAAGGCCGCCGAACGCGGCAAGATCACGGAGGAGGAGCGGGACGCCGCCCTCGCCCGCCTCACCTTCACCACCGACCTCGGCGAGTTCGCCGACCGTGACCTCGTCATCGAGGCGGTCGTCGAGAACGAGCAGGTCAAGACGGAGATCTTCCAGGTCCTCGATCAGGTGATCACCCGCCCGGACGCGATCCTGGCCTCCAACACCTCCTCGATCCCGCTGGTCAAGCTGGCCGTCGCGACCTCGCGGCCCGACCAGGTCATCGGCATCCACTTCTTCAACCCGGCTCCGGTGCAGAAGCTCGTCGAGCTGATCCCCGCGCTGACCACGGGCGAGGAGACCGTCAAGCGGGCCGAGGCCCTGGTGCGGAACGTGCTCGGCAAGCACGCGGTCCGCGCCCAGGACCGCTCCGGCTTCGTCGTCAACGCGCTCCTCGTCCCGTACCTGCTGTCCGCGATCCGGATGTTCGAGTCGGGCATCGCGAGCCGCGAGGACATCGACAACGGCATGGAGCTGGGCTGCGCCCACCCGATGGGCCCGCTCAAGCTGTCCGACCTGATCGGCCTGGACACCATCGCCTCGATCGCCGACTCGATGTATGCCGAGTACAAGGAGCCCCTGTACGCCGCTCCCCCGCTGCTCCAGCGGATGGTCGACGCGGGCCGCCTGGGCCGCAAGACGGGCGCGGGCTTCTACCCGTACGCCTGATCCCCGCCCCTGCCCCCTACGGCTGACCGAGCCGCAGGTGGTGCAGCAGGAGCAGCCCGGCCGCCATGTTGGCGGCCGGGATCTCCCCGCGCGCGATCATGTCCGGCACGAGTTTGAGCGGGACCCATTCCCGGCGCGAGGACTCGAACGCGTCCTCGGGATGGCCGATGTAGGTGGCCCCCTCCGCCCAGTAGAGGTGGTGGCGGGCGTCGGTCAGCCCGTTGGACGGCTCGACGGTCATCAGGTGGTGGAGCGGGCCGGGCCGCCAGCCCGACTCCTCCTCCATCTCGCGCGCCGCCGCGACCGCGATGTCCTCGCCGTCCTCGACCACTCCGGCGGGCAGTTCCCAGCCCCAGCTGTCGGTGATGAAGCGGTGCCGCCAGAGCAGCAGCACCTCGTTGGCCTCGTTGACGGCCGTGGCCACGGCGACCGGACGCAGCCGGATCACGAAGTGGTCCAAATGCCGGCCGTCGGGGAGTTCCACATCGGCGAGATTCACGTCGAACCAGCGGTTCTTGTACACAGTCTGCTCACTCAGGTTCATCCACTGCACGGCTGTGCCACCTTCCGTTCGAGTAGGTGGCAAACATGGCAGCAGCTGACCCGTCACAGCGGAACGCGCAGCGCCCCGTCAATGAGCTGTGCGGTCTCCTCCGCGCCCGAACAACCGCTGGTCAGCAGCTGTTCACGGACCGCCCGCAGCCGGTCGCGCAGCCGCAGCGACTCCATCCCCTTGGCCCGCTCGGCCATTTCCGCCGCGGACGCCGCGGCCCGGTCCGCCTCGCCCTGGCGCAGCTGGATCTCGCACAGCATCGCCAGCCGGTGCACCCGCCCGCGGTCGTGGGCCGGGGTGCCGACGGCGGCGGCCGCCTGGACCCGGGCCGCCTCCAGATCCCCCAGACTGAGCAGCGCCTCGGCGACCTGGACGTTGACGAGGCCGGGCTGTACGTAGCCGGTCTCGTCGGGTTCGGTGCCCGGGCGGATCCGCTCGGCGGCCGCCTCGGCGTTGCGGATGCAGGCCAGCGCCGCCCCGGTCTCGCCGAGTTGGGCGTACGCCTTGGCCTGCATGGCGTACAGGTCGGCGGCCAGCGCCGGGGTGGTGTGCGGGCCGGCGGCGCGCAGCGCGGCCTCGGCGAAGGCGACGGCCTGGCGGTACTCGCGCAGGTGCAGGGACTGGTTGACGATCAGCGCGATCACGTACGCCCCGAGCCCGCGGTCCCCGCTCGCCTTGGCCAGGCGCAGCGCCTGGTGGAAGTAGCGCTGGGCGAGGCCGTGGGCGTCCGAGTCGTACGCGCAGATCCCCGCCACCGCCACGAGGGAGCCCGTGGCCCGGTGCAGTTGGCGGCCGAGGGCGTCGGGGTAGCTGCCGCGCAGCATGGGCGCCGTCTCACTGCCAAGGAAGCGGACGATCCGGTCCCGGGTGGCCACTCCGCCGGCCCTGCGGTACATCAGCTCGTAGTGCGCGCGGGCGGCCTTCAGGATCTCGATGTGCTCGGGACCGATCCGGTTCGGGCCCTCGCGGGAGACGTCCGCGTCCTCGGGCGGGTTCTCCCATTCCCAGACCGGGATCACGGCGGGCGTTCCGGTGACCGCCTCGGCGGTGAGCAGCTGGGGCCGGGCCTGCCCGTCGGACCGCCACAGGGCGGCGGCCCGGTCCACGAACCCGCTGAGCGGGGAGGCGTGCAGGGAGACGGGCCGGTCGGCCGCCCCGAGCCCGATGTCGTCCAGCCCGACGGGGCGCCGCAGCCGGCCGCCGAGCACCTCGCAGATCAGGTCGGGGACCTGGCCCCGGGGCCGCTGGCCCTTCAGCCACCGGGCCACAGCGGTGTGTTCGTAGCGCAGGGCGAGTCCGCGGGTGCGGCCCGCCTGGTTCACGTAGGCGGCGAGTCCGGCATGGGACATGCCCGCCTCGGCGAGGAGGGCGTCGAGCAGGACATTGGGCTGCATGGGCCGCTCCCGTGGCTCGTCGGTCTCAGGCTAATGGGTGCGCCGTTCACACGGGGTGTGAACCGAGTACGCGCATAAATGCGATGCGCACTCTGCCGCACGGGCCGCCGTGGGCGCTTCACTTAAGGGCCTCGCCAAGAGGTGGCTCGGGTCGTCGGCTCCCCCTCGTACAGTGCGACGACCCGCACCGCGCCGCCCGTCCTGCTGTCTGCCCGACACTCCACGGCAGGCGGGCGGCGTGTCCGGCTCCGCCGGCGCCCGGTTGGTCGCCGGGCCCCGGCGGAGCCGGCCCCCCGGCACCGGGCCGGTCAGGACCGGTCGTTGCGGAGCACCAGCAGGGCGACGTCGTCGGCGAGTCGCCCGCCGGTGTGCCGGAGCAGGGCCGCGTGCACGCCCGCGACCAGCCGCGCGGGCGTCCGCGGGGCCGGGGCCTCCACGAGGACGCTCCGCAGGGGGAAGAACACGCCGGCGGCGTCCCGGGCCTCCTCGGCGCCGTCGGTGTGCAGGAACAGGGTCTCCCCGGGCCGCAGTTCCCCCACGGGGTGCGGCTCGGCTCCCACCGGCAGGGGCACCACCCCGAGCGGGGGCAGGGTCTCGCCCTCCAGAGCCCGCACGCCGGTAACCGGAGCCGGGCGGATCAGGTACGGCCAGGGGTGGCCGCAGTTCAGGGCCAGCAGGGTGTCGTCCGGGGCGATCTGGAGCAGGAGCACCGTCACGAACTCCTCCGCCGCCGGGGACTGCGGCTCGGCCTGACAGGCCGACGGGTGCTCGGCCCGCGCCCGGTCACGGACGTGCCGGCCCAGCGCCCGCTCCATCCGCCGCAGGACGCCGCCCAGCGTCGCCTCGTCGTACGCCGCTTCGCGGAAGGCCCCGAGCACGGCCGCCGCCGCACCCAGCGCCGGCAGCCCGTGCCCCCGTACGTCGCCGATGACCACCCGCACGCCGTACGCCGTCGGCACCGCCTCGTACAGGTCCCCGCCCACCGCCGCGCCCCGGCTCGCCGAGAGCTGCGCCGCGGCCGACGTCAGGCCGTCGATCCGCCCCGGCATCGGCCGCAGCAGCGCCCGCTGCGCGGCGCCCGCGATCTCCTGCGAGCGGCGCAGTTCGCCCAGCAGCCCGCGCCGGATGTGCAGGGCGCAGCCGGTGGCCAGCAGCAGGAAGGCCGCGCACGTGGCCAGGCTCGGCGCCAGCCGCCCCGGGGTGGCCAGCTCCCAGGACACCGCGACGCCGCCCCAGGCCACGACGCACACCCGGCGCAGCTGGGGCATCTCCCCGCGCGTGATCATCCGTAGGCTCCCCTCCGGCCGGATCGATTGTGTCGACCGACCGGTGCCCCGGACACGGGCCTCCGCGCTTCTCACCCGAACGAGTGAGGGCGCATCCGGTGGTCCGGATGCGCCCTCAACTGGCCTTACGCGGGTGCGGCTACGCGCCCCGGAGCACCGCCCCGGTCCGCTCGCCCGCCAGCGCCACCGCCGCGTCGCGCGCGGCCGTGGACTCCTCGGCGGTCAGCGTCCGGTCGGTCGCGCGGAAGCGCAGCGCATACGCCAGGGACTTCTTGCCCTCGCCGACCTGCTCACCGGTGAACACGTCGAACAGCCGCAGCGACTCCAGGAGTTCGCCCGCGCCCTTGCGCAGCGCGGCCTCCACGGAGGACGCCGGAACCGACGCGTCCACGATCAGCGCGACGTCCTGGGTCGCCACCGGGAAGGTGGAGATCCGGGGCGCCTGCAGGGCCTCGCCGCCGGCCGCCGCGAGGCGGTCCAGGTCGAGCTCCATGGCGCTGGTGCGGGCCGGCAGGCCCATGGCCTTGACCACCCGCGGGTGCAGTTCGCCGGCGTGGCCGATGACCTGCTCGACGCCGTCGATGGTGACGACGAGCTCGGCGCAGCGGCCCGGGTGCCAGGGGCCGTACTGGCCCTGGCGGACGACGAGCTCGGTGCCGGCCTCGACAGCCAGCGAGCGGGCGGCCTGGACCGCGTCCGCCCAGTCGGCCGGACGGCCCTTGCCCCACCAGCCGGCCTGCTCGCGCGCACCGGCCAGCACGACCGCGGCGTACCGCGGCTGCGCGGGCAGGGCCGCGTTCAGGGTGGCGACCTCCTCGTCCGTGGGACGCCGGTCGACGGGCAGCCGTACGGCGACGCCCGGCTGCGCGGCGGCCCGGAAGACCGAACCGGTCTCGAACAGCGCGAGGTCGTGGCTGCCCCGGCTGTCGTTGCGGCGCAGCGCGCCGAGCAGACCCGGCAGCAGCGTGGTGCGCAGCGCCGGCTCCTCGTCGGAGATCGGGTTGACGAGCTTGACCACCTGGCGCGACGCGTCGTGCGCCGGGAGCTGGAGCTGGTCGAAGACACCCTCGCCGATGAAGGGGTAGCTCAGCGCCTCGACGTAGCCCGCGCCGGCCAGCGCGCGGCCGACCCGGCGGTGCAGCTGCTGCCGGGCGGTCAGACCGCGGCCGGAGGGCACCTGCGGGAGGGTCGACGGGAGGTTCCCGTAGCCCTCCAGCCGGATGACCTCTTCGGCGAGGTCGTTGGGCGCGGCGAGGTCGGGCCGCCACGAGGGGACGGTGACGACGAGCTCGTCCTGGCCGTAGACGTCGCAGCCGATCTCCTGGAGGCGGCGCACGACGGTCTCGCGGCCGTACTCCATGCCCGCGACGCGGTCCGGGTGGTCCGCGGGCATGGCGATGGTGCGCGGCGCGCCCGGGGCGATGACCTCGGTGACGCCCGCCTCGGCGGTGCCGCCCGCGAGGAGCACGAGCAGGTCGACGGTCCGCTGCGCGGCCGCGGCGGCGGCCTGCGGGTCGACGCCCCGCTCGAAGCGCTTGGAGGCCTCGGAGGAGAGCTTCATGCGGCGGGCGGTGCGCGAGATCGACACGGAGTCGAAGTGCGCGGCCTCGATGACCACGTCGGTGGTCCCGGTGACCTGGCCGGTCTCGGGGTCGGTGACGGAGTCGGCGATCTCGGTGTTGGCGCCGCCCATGACACCGGCGAGCCCGATCGGGCCGCTGTTGTCGGTGATCACCAGGTCCTCGGCGTCGAGCGTGCGCTTGACCCCGTCGAGGGTGGTGAACTTCTCGCCCTGCTCGGCACGGCGGACACCGATGGTGCCCTCGATGCTGGAGCGGTCGTAGGCGTGCAGCGGCTGGCCGAGCTCGAGCATCACGTAGTTGGTGATGTCGACGGCGAGCGAGATCGGGCGCATGCCCGCCTTCTGCAGGCGGCGGGTCAGCCAGATCGGGGAGCGCGCGTCGGGGTCGAGACCGGTCACCGTGCGGGCGGTGAAGCGGTCGCAGCCGGCCGGGTCGTCGATCTTGACGGGGTAGCCGTACGAGTTCGGCTGGGGCACGTCGAGCAGCGCCGGGTCGCGCAGCGGCAGGCCGTAGGCGGTGGCCGCCTCGCGGGCGACACCGCGCATGGACATGCAGTAGCCGCGGTCCGGGGTGATGTCGATGTCGAGGACCTCGTCGACGAGCTGGAGCAGCTCGATCGCGTCGGTGCCGACCTCGTGCTCGTGCGGCAGCACGATGATGCCGTGCGTGCCGTCGTCGCCCATGCCCAGCTCGTCGCCGGAGCAGATCATGCCGTGCGAGGTGCGGCCGTACGTCTTGCGCGAGGCGATCGCGAAGTCGCCGGGCAGCACGGCGCCGGGCAGGACCACGACGACCTTGTCGCCGACGGAGAAGTTCCGGGCGCCGCAGACGATCTCCTGCGGTTCGCCGGTGCCGTTGGCCTGGCCGACGTCGACCGTGCAGAAACGGATCGGCTTGCGGAAGCCCTCGAGCTCCTCGATGGTCAGCACCTGGCCGACGACGAGCGGGCCCTTGAGCCCGCCGCCGAGCTGCTCGACGGTCTCGACCTCGAGGCCGGCGTCGACCAGCTTGGCGGCCACGTCACGGCCGGTCTCGCCCGCGGGCAGGTCGACGTACTCCCGCAGCCAGGAAAGCGGGACGCGCATCAGATCTCACTCCCGAACGGCCGGGTGAAGCGAACGTCACCCTCGACCATGTCTCGCATGTCTTCAACGTTGTGACGGAACATCAGCATCCGCTCGATGCCGAACCCGAAGGCGAACCCGCTGTACTTCTCGGGGTCCACACCGCAGGCGACGAGCACCTTGGGGTTGACCATGCCGCAGCCGCCGAGCTCGATCCAGCCCTCGCTGGAGCAGGTACGGCACGGGCGGTCGGGGTTGCCCACCGACTCGCCGCGGCACACGTAGCACTGCATGTCCATCTCGGCGGACGGCTCGGTGAAGGGGAAGAAGTGCGGACGCAGGCGCGTGGTCGTGCCCTCGCCGAACAGCTCCTGGACCATGTGGTCCATGGTGCCCTTGAGGTCCGCCATGGTGAGGCCCTCGTCCACGGCGAGCAGCTCGACCTGGTGGAAGACCGGCGTGTGCGTCGCGTCGAGCTCGTCGGTGCGGTACACCCGGCCCGGGCAGACGATGTAGACGGGGGGCTTGCGCTCCAGCAGCGAGCGCGCCTGCACCGGGGAGGTGTGGGTGCGCAGGACGACACCGGACTCGTCGCCCTCGGTGCCCTCGGGGCCCCGGACGAAGAAGGTGTCCTGCATCTGGCGCGCCGGGTGGTCGGGCGTGAAGTTGAGGGCGTCGAAGTTGAACCACTCCGCCTCGACCTCGGGCCCCTCGGCGACCTCGTACCCCATGGCCACGAAGATGTCCGCGATGCGGTCCATCAGCGTGGTCAGGGGGTGCCGGGCGCCGGCGGGGACGCGGTCGTAGGGCAGCGTGACGTCCACGGCCTCCTCGACCAGCACCCGCTCGTCGCGCTCGGCTTCGAGCTCGACCGTGCGGGCCCCGAAGGCCTTGTTCACGGCGCCGCGGGCCTGGCCCACGCGCTTGCCCGCCTCGGCCTTGGCCTGCGGGGGCAGGGCGCCGATCTCGCGGTTGGCGAGCGCCAGGGGCGAGCGGTCGCCCATGTGCGCGGTCTTCGCCTCACGCAGCGCGTCGAGGTCGCCGGCGGACGCGAAGGCGGCGAGCGCCTCGTCCCGCATGCGCTCGATCTCTTCCGGTTTCAGTGCCTCGACCTCGACAGGGTCGTACGACTTGTTCGGTGCCGACATCTCTTCCCGTACTTCCGATGGCTGGCTGGTGGGTCCCCGTACGGCACGATCAGACCGATCGACACAGAGACACAAAGGTGCCAAAGGACGAGTCTAAAGGCCGCTGGGGGTGAAGGAGCCCGTGGGCCGTCTGGCGAGATGCTCAGCAGGGCTACTGCGTGAGGTACGCCGGGGCGCTCACGGGCAGGATAAATCGGAACTCGGCGCCGCCGCCGGGGCCGCGGCCGACCGTGATGGTGCCGCCGTGGGCCTCCACGATGCCCTTGACGATGTACAGGCCCAGGCCGGTGCCGCCGCGCTTGCTCCCCCGCCAGAAGCGGGTGAAGACGCGGCCCATCGACTCCTCGGGGATCCCGGGGCCTTCGTCGGACACGGTGACGGCGGTTCCCTTCTCATGCGGCGATACCCCGATGGTGACCGTTCCCTCACCGTGGCGCACCGCATTTTCGAGGAGGTTGCCGAGGATCTGGTCGATCTTGTCCGGATCGGCCCACAGATCAGGGAGCGGACGGCTGACGCTCACGAGGAACCGCTCCGGGTCCTGCCCGTTCGCGGTGAGCGCCTGTACGTGACGGCCGACGGCGGTGGCGATGTCGACGGGCTGGCGGCGCACCTCCAGGCGGCCGGAGTCGATGCGCGAGATGTCGAGGAGTTCGGCGATGAGGCGGGTGACGCGGTTCGCGTCCGCGTCGACGGTCTCCAGCATCAGCCGCTTCTGGTCGTCGGTGAACCGTTCCCACTTGGCGAGCAGGGTGGCGGTGAACCCCTTGACGGAGGTCAGCGGGGAGCGCAGCTCGTGGGCGACGGTGGCGATCAGCTCGGCGTGGCTGCGCTCGGTGCGGCGGCGCGCCTCGGTGCCCCGCAGGGTGACCACGAGGCGGCGCAGCGGGCCGGTGGGGTGGGTGCGGACGTAGCTGGCGGAGACCAGCACCTCGCGGCCGCCGGGGAGCAGCAGGTTCCGCTCGGGCTGTCCGCGGCGGGTGGCGAGGCCCCCGTAAGGGTCGGTCAGCGCCCACCAGCGGCGGCCTTCGAGGTCCTCCAGCGGGAGCGCCCGGTCGATGCGGGCGCCGAGGGCCTGGGCGGGGTCGGTGGCGGTCATCCGGGCGGCGGCCCGGTTGAAGCAGATGACGCGGCCGGTGTGGTCGGCGACGACGAGCCCGTCAGGCAGGGTGTCGGGATCGATCCCGAAGCCGAGCCCCTCACCGGGGGCGTCGCCGTCCGGAGACGTCCCGGCCGTCCCGGCCGCCCCGACCGCCGTGCGGACCGCGGAGGCCGGGGAGCCGGCCCGCGGCGGTACGGAGCGCCGCGCGCGTGCGGCGCGCCCCGGGGATTCGGCGTCGGCGCGGGCGCCGGTGTCCGGGGGCACGCCCGGACGGGCGCCGGCCGGAGCCTGCGGCGGGACGCCGGCGAGGGCGTCGGCCCGCGGCGGGACCTGGGCGGGGCCGGGGCCGGCCGACACCGGTGGACCGGCCGTCGTGCCGGCCCCCGGTGAGCTGTTCGTACCGACCGTCATGTCCCCGTACCCCACATCTCCGAGTAGCGCAGTGGGCCCCCGGGCCGCCACATTACTAGCTGGAGGTCACGGAGCGGCACCCTCCGGGCGCCCGCTGTGCACGCGCGGACGCGTAGAGACACACGGCGGCGGCCGTCGCGAGGTTCAGGCTCTCCGCCTTCCCGTGGATCGGGACCCGCACCACGGCGTCCGCCAGGGCCCTGGTCTCCTCGGGCAGGCCCCAGGCCTCGTTGCCGAAGACCCAGGCGGAGGGCCCGCCCATGGTGCCCGCGTCCAGCTCGGCGTCGAGGTCGTCCTCGCCCGCGCCGTCGGCCGCGAGGATCCGTACGCCGGCCGCCCGCAGGCCCTCGACGGCCTGCTCCACCGGGACGCCGACCGCGACCGGGAGGTGGAAGAGGGAGCCCACGGAGGCCCGTACGGACTTGGGGTTGTAAAGGTCCACGGAGGCGTCGGTCAGCACCACCGCGTCGGCGCCGGCGGCGTCCGCGCAGCGAAGCACCGTACCGGCGTTGCCGGGGTCGCGGACGTGCGCGAGGACGGCGACGAGCTTGGGACCGGACTTCAGGATCTCCTCGAACGGGGAGTCCAGGAAGTGGCAGACGCCGACGAGGCCCTGCGGGGTGACGGTCTGCGAGACCTCGGCGAGCACCTCGTCGGAGGCGTAGTGCACGCGGGCACCCGCGTCCAGGGCGGCGTCGATGATCTCGGCGTAGCGCTCGGCCGCCTCGACGGTGGCGAACAGCTCGATCAGGGTCGACGCGCCGGTGGGTCCGCGGTGCTCGACGGCCTCGCGGACCGCCTGCGGGCCCTCGGCGATGAACCGGCGCTCCTTGGTGCGGAAGTTGCGCCGCGCCAGTCGCCTGGCGGCGGCCACCCGCGGGGATCGGGGGGAGATCAGCTCGGCGGGGGTACCCATGGTCTCAGCGGTTCTCTCTCGGGGTTCCGAAGCGCGCGGGGCGCGGGAAAGCGGGGGCGCCGGGAAGCGGGGCGCCGGGAAGCGCGGGGCGCGGGGTGAAAGCACACGGACCCGCAGGCGAATGCCTGCGGGTCCGTGGGGGCCGGCCGCGTCAAGCGGGGCCGGCTAGCCCTTAGGCAGCGGCCTTGGGGGCGTTGACGTCGGCCGGAAGCGCCTTCTGCGCGACCTCGACCAGCGCGGCGAACGCGTTGGCGTCGTTGACGGCGAGCTCGGCGAGGATCTTGCGGTCCACCTCGATGTTGGCGGCCTTCAGACCCTGGATGAGGCGGTTGTACGTCATGCCGTTCTGGCGGGCAGCGGCGTTGATGCGCTGGATCCACAGCTGACGGAAGTCGCCCTTGCGCTTCTTGCGGTCGTTGAAGTTGTAGACCAGCGAGTGGGTGACCTGCTCCTTGGCCTTGCGGTACAGGCGCGAACGCTGACCGCGGTAGCCGGAGGCCGCCTCGAGGATTGCCCGGCGCTTCTTGTGGGCGTTTACTGCCCGCTTGACGCGTGCCACTTTTTAACTCCTTGTAGCGGGGCCGTGGGTGTCTTCACACGGCCCGAATTCGATGGGGTCCCGGTCTTGACGTCCCGCTCCCTCGAGGGGAGCGGAGGACATCAGATGCCGAGAAGCTTCTTGATCTTCGCGGCGTCGCCGGGGGCCATCTCCGCGTTGCCGGTGAGGCGGCGGGTGACACGGGACGACTTGTGCTCGAGCAGGTGGCGCTTGCCGGCGCGCTCGCGGAGCACCTTGCCGGAGCCGGTGACCTTGAAGCGCTTCTTGGTACCGCTGTGCGTCTTGTTCTTCGGCATGGCGCCGTTATCTCCTCGTCGGTGGCGCTCCCACCGGTCCGTTGCGGGACCGGCTCGCGGGAGCGTCATGTTGTGTCGGTGATCCGAGACGGGCTGCCTCGGGATCAGGCCTCGGCGTTCGTCTCGTCGGCGGGGGCCTCGGTGACGTCGGCGGAGGCGACCTCGGTGGTCTCCTCGACCTCGACGGCGGCGTCCTCGGAAGGAGCCTCGTCGTCGGCGTGGGCGACACCCTGGCGCTCGGCCTTGCGGGCGGCCTGCGCCTCGCGGGCTTCGGCCATCGCCTCGGTCTTCTTCTTGTGCGGACCGAGGACCATGATCATGTTTCGGCCGTCCTGCTTCGGGTTCGACTCGATGAACCCGAGGTCCTCGACGTCCGAAGCGAGGCGCTGCAGCAGTCGGTAGCCGAGTTCCGGCCGGGACTGCTCGCGACCACGGAACATGATCGTGATCTTGACCTTGTCGCCCTGCTTGAGGAACCGAACGACGTGACCCTTCTTGGTGTCATAGTCGTGCGGGTCGATCTTCGGCCGGAGCTTCATTTCCTTGATGACCGTGTGCGCCTGGTTCTTGCGCGCCTCACGGGCCTTCATGGCCGACTCGTACTTGAACTTGCCGTAGTCCATGAGCTTGCAGACCGGCGGGCGTGCGGACGCCGCGACCTCGACCAGGTCGAGGTCGTACTCCTGCGCGAGCTCAAGCGCCTTGGCAAGCGGCACGATGCCGACCTGCTCGCCGCTGGGACCGACAAGCCGTACCTCGGGAACGCGAATCCGGTCGTTGATGCGGGGCTCGGTGCTGATGGATCCTCCTCGGTAGCACCACACGACTGCCTGGCAGACAGCCGCTGACGTGTATTTCCGTCAGACCGACCACAGCGGGAAACCAAAAAAGCCCCGCCGGGCACAGGCAGGGGCTCCAATACAACCGGAACACCGTCGCGTGCGAACCGCGGGGCGTAGACTCGGGCAGCTTTCCATCGTCCGTACGGAACGATGGATGCCACCTGACCGGTGACCCGCCGTCCCGGAGGACGGTCAGGTGGGAGAAACGGAGCCTCCACTTGTGGGCCGGGCACAGAAGTGTCCGGCCGGTCGATGTACATACTAGCACCCGCGTTGCAAGCCCGCCGCACGGCATATCGTGGGGCGCATGACTGACGCGACACCCTCCACCGACCCCGCTGCCGACGGCGCCCCCGACTACGACGCCATGACCCGCGACATCGCGGACGTGCCCGCCGTCGAGGTGATCACCACGGTGGCCGTGCACCTGCTGAGCGCCGCGGCGGTCAACCTGGGCCTGGACAAGCCGGACTCCGAACACAAGGACCTCGACGAGGCCCGCAAGCTGATCACGGCCCTGGCCGGCCTGGTCACCGCGAGCGCCACCGAGATCACACGGGAAGTCCCCCGTGTGACCCGCCTCTCCTCTTGTCTTCTCAGCGGGTGAACAGCGCCTCGCCGGGCGGCACCGGCGCGTCCGGCGGCAGCAGCGCCAGGTCCAGCCCGCGCACCAGCCGGGCCCGCAGGGTGGTGTCCGCCGCCAGGGCCTCGGCGACGCGGCGGGCCGCGGCGGGCGCCTGCGCCCCGCCGGCCAGCACGATCGCGAGGGTGCCGTCGGCGTCGGCGCCGCCCGGGCCGAGGTGGGCGCGGAGCACGGCCGGCTCCGCGGACACGGCGTCCCGTACGGCCTCCCGTACGGCGGGGTCGGCCAGCGGGTCCGCGTCCGTACGGCCCTCGGCGAGGGCCAGCAGCGCCGGGCCGGTCAGCTGGTAGGCGACGGGCCCGGCCAGGTCCAGGACCACGGTGTCGGCCTTCTCGTGCGCGGCGGCGGCCAGCGCCTGGTGCAGCGGGACCGCCACCGGTCGGGCGGCCGGGTCCCAGAGCGCGAGCGAGGCGGTCGAGGTGAAGGCGGGCAGGGCCCGCCGGTCGCCGGCCCGGAGCGTCGGGACGGCCATGTCGCTGGTCTTCTCGCGCTTCAGGCCCGTCTCCGGGTCGGTCTCCACCTCGCCGAGGACGGCGACGACGGGGACCAGCAGCCGGGCCCCCTTGAGAGCGGCCAGCACCTCGGGCTCCTTGGCCCGGTCCTCGGACCAGGCGGCCAGGGCCGCGGTCAGCCGGGGATCGGCCGAACCGTCGTCGTCGGAGAAGCCCGGGTCGGGAATGTTCTTGTTCGCCATGTTCGCCACAGTTACCCGACCCTACTGTGCCGGGTGCGACGGTGCCGTGAGGGGCCCGCGGTCGCGACCCCGGGCACCCCGCCGAGGGCGCCGGCCCAGTACGGCGGCCAGTACGAGCAGCACCGCTCCGGCGACCGCGGCCGCGGGGGCGCCGAGCCGGGCGTTCCGCTCGGGCGGGCGGGCCGGCTCGGGGCCGGGGCCGAAGTACGTGCGCCCTGCCGCGGCGGGGGCGGGCACCGCGGCGTCCGCCTGCATCGACTCCGCGGCCTGGAGGGCGGCGACGGGATCCACCGTGCCGTGGCCGCGGGCGTCGTCGCGGCCGCCGGCCGGGGAGTCGGAGGCGGTGTCCTCCAGCAGCTTCTTGATCTGGGCAGGGGACAGGTCCGGGTGCTCGGCCTTGATCAGGGCCGCGGCGCCGGAGACGAAGGCCGCGGCGGCGCTGGTGCCCCAGCCCTCGTAGTACGAGCGGTCGGGGTCGGCGATGACCACGTCGACGCCGGGGGCGCTGACGGTGGCGTACCAGTTGCGGGTGGAGAACTTGGCCTTCTTGCCGCGGCGGTCGACGGCGGTGACGGCGATCACCCCCGGGTACGCGGCCGGGTAGGAGACGCGGTCGCCCGTCTCGCCGCCATTGCCGGCGGAGGCGACGACGACCACGCCCTTGGCGAGCGCGTACTGGACGGCCTCGTCCTCGCCCGCCTCGTGGTGGGCGGAGTCGCTGTCGTCGCCGAGGGACAGGTTGATCACGTCGGCGCCGTGGTCGGCGGCCCAGCGGATGCCCTCCGCGAGGGCCCCGCCCTTGCTGTCGCGGGCCTGGCCCCGGCCCGGGTCGCCCTCTTCGAGGATCACCCGGACCGGCAGGATCCGCGCCTGCGGGGCGAGGCCGAGGACGCCCTGGCCCCGGCTGGGTCCGTGGCCGTGCCCGGCGATGATGCTCGCCATGGCGGTGCCGTGTCGGGCCCACGCCCGGTCGCCGCGGCCGGCGCCCATGCCGATGAGGTCGGTGCCTTCGAGGACCTGGCCCGCGAGGTCGGGGTGGGAGTCGTCGACCCCGGTGTCGAGGACGGCGACGGTCACCCCGTCGCCCCGGGTGGTGCCCCAGGCCTCCTCGGCGCGGAGCGCGAGCAGGCCCCACTGGCGGTCGCGGGTGGTGTCGGCGGCGGCCGGGAACGTGGTGGCGGCCGTGAGGAGGGCGGCGGCGGTCAGGGCTGCGGCGGCCCGCCCGAGCGCCCGTCGCGGGGTCATCGGCCGGCCTTCGGCGCGGGCGTGGCGGGCGGTGCGGCGAGCAGTGCCACGCCGTCCCCGATGCGGGCGGCGACCGCTTTGGCCTCGTGCCCGAGGCCCGCCCTGGCGGCGGCTCCGGTGGCGTCCTTCTTCATCAGGTCCTCGGCGGGGCGGGGCGCGTCCAGCGGGCGGCCGTCGGCGAAGGCGGAGACGGCGTAGACCACGACGGGGGCCTCGTCGCGTACGGACGCGGTCCAGGCGGCGCGCTGGCCGTCGGCGAACCCGTACGCGGGCGGAGCGGTGATCCGGCCGGTGAGGGCGGTCATCCCGGGGGCGTCGGCGGGGGTGAAGACCAGGCCGACGGTGATCAGGGAGCTGCGGGTGGCGTCGGTGTAGGTGGCGCGGAGCACGCGGGTGCAGCCGGTGGCGGCCAACAGGCCCTGCCAGTCGGCGGCCAGGGCGGCCGCGCAGTCGGCGTCGGGTGCGAGCGCGACGCGGGTCCAGGTCCGGTCGGAGCCGCCGGGGCCGGCCGCGGGGCCGGCCAGGACGGGCGGGAACAGGCTGTCCACGGGCGCGGCCCGCCACAGCGACTCGGCCTTGCGGTAGGCGGCGTCGGCGGGCAACGGGCGGTTCGCGGCGCGGTGTTCGGCCCAGGTGGTGACGGCGGCTCCGCCGACGAGGCCGCTGCCCAGGAGGAGGCAGAGCGCGGCGGCGAGGACGCGTCCGGGGTGGCGGCGCGGCGGGGCGTGCGCGGGCTGGGGCGGCGGGGACCACGGATCGGGCTCGCCCGGGATCGTGGTCCGCGGTGTCGTCGTGGTCATCCGGCGGCTCCGCCCCCCGTTCCGTACGGCTGCCTGCCCGTACTCTACGGGGTCCCCGGCGGGGCTCCGCGGGCCCGGTGTCCCCGCCTCCGGCTGTCGCCGCCCCCTACCCACCGGTAGAGACCTCTGGCAAGCTGCCGCCCATGAACTCCCCTGCCGCCGACCGCGCCCGGTACGACCGGGCGACCGGGCACCTGGACGCGCCGCTGGCCGTCGTGGACCTCGACGCCTTCGACGCCAATGCCGACGACCTCGTGCGCCGGGCCGGCGGGAAGCCGGTCCGGGTCGCCAGCAAGTCGGTCCGGTGCCGCGCGCTGCTCGAACGCGTGCTGGCCCGGCCCGGGTTCGCCGGGATCATGTCGTACACGCTGGCCGAGTCGCTGTGGCTGGCCCGGTCCGGGTTCGAGGACGTGCTCCTCGCGTATCCCTCCGCCGACCGGGCCGGCTTCGCCGAGCTGGCGAACGACGCCAAGCTGGCCGGCGCGGTCACGGTGATGGTCGACGATCCCGCGCAGCTGGAGCTGATCGACGGGGCCCGCGACGGGGGCGCCGAGGAGATCCGCGTCTGTCTGGAACTGGACACCGCCCTCCAGCTGTTCGGCGGCCGGGTCCGGGTCGGGGCCCGCCGGTCCCCGCTGCGCGAGCCGGCGCAGCTGGCCGCGCTGGCCCGTACGGTCTCCGCCCGGCCGGGGTTCCGGGTGGTGGGCCTGATGGCGTACGAGGGCCACGTCGCCGGGGTCGGGGACGCGCTGGCCGGCCGGCCGCTGCGCTCCCGGGTCATCCGGCTGATGCAGGGCGCGGCCCGCAGGGAGCTCGCGGCGCGGCGGGCCGAGGTGGTGCGGGCCGTGCGGGCCGTCGTACCGGACCTGGAGTTCGTCAACGGCGGCGGGACCGGCAGTGTGCAGCACACGGTCGCCGAGGACGCGGTGACGGAGGTGGCCGCCGGGTCGGGGCTGTACGTGCCGCGCCTGTTCGACAACTACACCTCCTTCAGCGGGCGCCCGGCGGCGCTGTTCGCGCAGCCGGTGGTGCGCAGGCCCGGTGTGGGCGTGGTGACGGTGCTCGGGGGCGGCTACCCGGCCTCGGGAGCGGCCGGCGCGGACCGGCTGCCGGTTCCGTACCTGCCGCGGGGGCTGCGCTACGACCCCCAGGAGGGGGCCGGCGAGGTGCAGACCCCGCTGCTGGGCGGCCCGGCCGACGACCTGCTGATCGGCGACCGGGTGTGGTTCCGGCACGCGAAGGCAGGCGAACTGTGCGAGCGCTTCGACACGCTGCACCTGGTGGAGGGGGACCGGGTGACGGCCACCGCCCCGACCTACCGTGGCGAGGGCCGCACGTTCCTCTAGGGGTGTCCTCTCCTAGCGGGTCGGGTCCTGGAACACCGAGTCCGTCTGGTCGGGGATGACGCTGGTGTCGCCGCGCAGGACCGGTCCCTTGGTGCCGTCGTGGTCGACGTAGCCCGTCGTCGCGCACGGGTAGGGGCCGGTCTTCTGCTTCTTGGGCTCGATGAACATGGGGTTGACGATCCAGCGGCCGTCGCTGTTGTCGTACGCCCGGCACATCAGCTCGTTCTTGTTGCGGTTCACGACGAGCCGCAGGGCGGTGGCGTCGCGCAGGAAGGAGATGTCGGTGTCGGAGTCGCCGGCGGCGAACACCTGGCGGCGGGCGGCGGGCCGGACCCTCTCGGCGGCCGCGCCGCGCACCCCGAAGACCTCCTTGTTGATCCAGCAGCGCTTGCCGTCGATGTAGGTGATCATCGTGTCGGCGCCGTCCCGGACGGATCCACAGCCCTGCAGGCGGGAGGTGAACCGCCCGCCGTGGGTGGTGGTGTTGCGGATGCCGATGACGTGGTCCGCGCCGATGCCGACGCCCTCGGCCCACACCTCGACGACCGGCTGGGGCGAGGCCGAGCTGATCCAGACGTCGAAGCCGGACTTCCGCAGCGTGCCGATCAGGTCCTTCTGCTGCTCGTAGTAGCGCACCCAGCCGGTGGCGGTACCGCTGCCGACCTGCTGCACGGCGCCGACGGGCGCGGCGAGGTTCTCGGCGCGGGCGGCGGCGGCGAAGCCGCGGATCTCGTGGGCGGTCCAGCCCTGCATGAGCTGGGGCAGCCAGGCGTACGAGGGCTCGGTGGTGCGGCGGTCCCAGCCGGCGAAGGCGGCGGCGCCGGCGCGGGTCGCGGCGGATCCGTAGACGGCGTTGATCTCGTCCGCGCAGCCGGCTCCGCCGCGAGTCCCGGTGGGCAGCGGGGCGCCGGGGCGGGCGAGGGAGTCGCAGGCGCCGGCGAGGGCGGTGGCGGCGGCCGGGGTGAGGAAGCGGCTGGTGGCGGCCCAGTCGGCGGGGCGGCGGATCTTCCCGTTGCGCAGCATCCAGAACATGGTGGCGTCGCCGACGTCGTTCTTGACGACGGTGTTGTCCCAGTCGAAGACGGCGACGGGTTTGGCGCGGGTGGGCCGGTACGGGTCGCAGCTTCCGTACTGGTCGACGAGCTCCTGGAGCCGGGCCTGGTTGTCGCCGTACCAGCCGGAGCCGACCGTCGCCCGGCGGCAGTGGCTCTGGTCCGCCTCGGCGGGCGGGGCCAGCAGCAGTCCGGAGCCGGCGGCCGCGATGAGGGCGAGGGTGGCGGTTCTGTTGCTGCGCATGCTGCTCCTCGGGGGTCGGGCACGCAGCGGCCGGGCGCCTCACGGCGCCCGGCCGGCCCGGGACGGGGTGGTCTGCGGCGGGGTGGTCTGCTCCGCGGCGGTCTGGGCGGCGGTGGTCTACAGCGGGGTGACGTACGCGCCGGAGATCCCGCCGTCGACGAGGAAGTCGGTGGCGTTGATGAAGGAGGAGTCGTCGCTGGCGAGGAAGGCCACGGCGGCGGCGATCTCGGTGGGCTCGGCGAAGCGGCCCAGCGGGATGTGCACCAGACGGCGGGCGGCGCGCTCGGGGTCCTTGGCGAACAGCTCCTGGAGCAGCGGGGTGTTGACCGGCCCCGGGCACAGGGCGTTGACGCGGATGCCCTCGCGGGCGAACTGCACGCCGAGCTCGCGGGACATGGCCAGGACGCCGCCCTTGGAGGCGGTGTAGGAGATCTGCGAGGTCGCGGCGCCCATGATCGCGACGAAGGAGGCGGTGTTGATGATCGAGCCGCGGCCCTGGCGCTGCATGTAGGGCAGGGCGGCCTTGCAGCACAGGTAGACGGAGGTGAGGTTGACGTCCTGGACGCGCCGCCAGGCGTCGAGCTCGGTGGTGAGGATGGAGTCGTCGTCCGGGGGCGAGATGCCCGCGTTGTTGAAGGCGATGTCGACGGAGCCGTAGGTGTCGAAGGCCGTCTTGAAGAGCGCGTCGACCTGCTCCTTGTCGGTGACGTCGACCTTCACGTAGGTCCCGCCGACCTCCTCGGCGGCGGCCTTGCCGGCCGTCTCGTCGATGTCGCCGCAGACGATGTCGGCGCCCTCGGACGCGAGGCGCCGGGCGGTGGCGAGGCCGATGCCGCTGCCGGCTCCGGTGATGACGGCGGTACGGCCGACCAGGCGGCGGCAGACGATCTCTTCAGGGGTCTGGCTGGTCATGTTCTTCAGGCCTCCGTGCTGATGAAGACGTTCTTGGTCTCGGTGAAAGCGGTGAGGGCGTCGGGGCCGAGCTCGCGGCCGAGGCCGGACTGCTTGTAGCCGCCGAAGGGGGTCCAGTAGCGGACGCTGCTGTGGGAGTTGACGGACAGGTTCCCGGCGGCGACGGCGCGCGAGACGCGCAGGGCGCGGCCGATGTCGCGGGTCCAGAGGGAGCCGGAGAGCCCGTACTCGGTCGCGTTGGCCAGGCGTACGGCGTCCTCCTCGTCCTCGAAGGGCAGGACGACGGCGACCGGTCCGAAGACCTCCTCGGCGGCCACGGGTGCGGTGGGGGCGACGTCCGTGACGAGGGTCGGCGGGTACCAGAAGCCGGGGCCCTCGGGGGCGGTGCCGCGGATCGCGGTGAGGTCGTCGGTGACGAAGGACCGTACGCGGTCCAGCTGGGTCCGCGAGATCAGCGGGCCCATCTGCGTCTTCTCGTCGAGCGGGTCGCCGACGGCCACGGCGGCGATGCCGGGGGCGACGAGCTCCAGGAAGCGGTCGTGGACGGAGCGCTGGACGAGGATGCGGGTGCGGGCGCAGCAGTCCTGGCCGGTGTTGTCGAGGAAGGACATCGGGGCAGCGGCCGCGGCGGCCTCCAGGTCCGCGTCGGCGAAGACGATGTTGGGGCTCTTGCCGCCGAGTTCGAGGGTGACGCGTTTCACCCGGTCGGCGCACTTGGCCATGATCTGCTTGCCGACACGCGTGGAGCCGGTGAAGACGATCTTGGCCACGCCGGGGTGTTCGACGAGCGCGTCGCCCGCGACCGCGCCGTGACCGGGGAGCACCTGGAAGAGGTGCTCGGGGATCCCGGCTTCGAGGGCGAGTTCGGCGAGGCGCAGCGCGGTCAGCGGAGTGGTCTCGGCGGGCTTGAGGATGACGGCGTTGCCGGCGGCGAGGGCCGGGGCCAGGCCCCAGGCGGCGATCGGCATGGGGAAGTTCCACGGGGCGATCACGCCGATGACGCCGAGGGGTTCGAGGAAGGTGACGTCGATGCCGCCGGCGACGGGGATCTGGCGGCCGGAGAGCCGCTCGACTCCCCCGGCGGCGAAGTCGAGGAGGTCGCGTACGTTGCCGGCTTCCCAGCGGGCGTTGCCGATGGTGTGGCCGGCTTCGCGGACCTCCAGCTGCGCCAGTTCCTCGATGTGGCCGTCGACGACCGCGGCGAAGCGGCGCAGCAGCCGGGCCCGGTCGGCGGGGGCGGCGGCCGCCCACGCGCGCTGGGCCGCGGCGGCCCGGGCGACGGCGGCGTCGACATCGTCCCGTGTGGCGGCCGGGACGATGGCGACGGTTTCCTCGGTGGCCGGATTCAGCACTCGCAGATGGAGTGGGGCCAGCTCATCGGACACGTGTTGCCTCACAGACTTTCGATGGTTCGGCGGTGCGGTGCCGGACGGATCACAGGCGTTCGAAGGAGCGGCGCAGCTCCCAGTCGGTCACCGCGGAGTCGTACGCGTCGAGTTCCACGCGGGCCATGTTCCGGTAGTGGGCGACCACTTCGGGGCCGAAGGCGGCCTTGGCGATCTCGCTGTTCTCCCAGAGCTCGGCGGCCTCGCGCAGGGTGGCCGGCACGTGCGCGTATTCGGCGGTGTAGGCGTTGCCGCCGCACGCCTCGGGCAGCTCCAGCCGGTTCTCGATGCCGTAGAGCCCGGCCGCGACCAGGCCGGAGACGGCGAGGTACGGGTTGACGTCGCCGCCGGGGAGGCGGTTCTCGAAGCGCATGGAGCGGCCGTGGCCGACCACTCGGAGCGCGCAGGTCCGGTTGTCCACGCCCCAGGCGACGGCGGTCGGCGCGAAGGATCCCGGCCGGAAACGCTTGTACGAATTGATGTTGGGGGCGTAGAGAAGGGAGAAGTCGCGCAGCGCGGCCAGCTGGCCGGCCAGGAAGTGCCGCATCACCGGTGACATTCCGCCTGGTCCGTCCCCGGCCATCGCGTTGCGTCCGTCGGCATCAGCGAGCGAGAGGTGGATGTGACAGGAGTTGCCCTCGCGCTCGTCGAACTTCGCCATGAAGGTCAGCGAGACGCCTTCCTGGGAAGCGATCTCCTTCGCCCCGGTCTTGTAGACGGAGTGCTGGTCGCAGGTGGTCAGCGCCTCGTCGTAGCGGAAGGCGATCTCGTGCTGGCCGAGGTTGCACTCCCCCTTGGCCGACTCGACGATCAGGCCCGCGGCCTGCATCTCGTTGCGGATGCGGCGCAGCAGGGGTTCGATGCGGCCGGTCCCGAGGACGGAGTAGTCGATGTTGTACTGGTTGGCGGGCGTCAGACCGCGGTAGCCCGCGTTCCAGGCCTGTTCGTAGGTGTCCTGGAAGACCATGAACTCCAGCTCGGTGCCGACCATCGCGGTGAACCCGTGCTCGGCGAGGCGCTCCAGCTGGCGGCGCAGGATCTGCCGGGGCGCGGCGACGACGGGCGAGCCGTCGTTCCAGGCGAGGTCGGCGATGAGGAAGGCACTGCCCGGGTTCCAGGGGATGCGGCGCAGGGTGGCGAGGTCGGGGTGCATGGCGAAGTCGCCGTAGCCCCGGTCCCAGGAGGACATCTCGTACCCGTCGACGGTGTTCATGTCCGTGTCGACGGCGAGAAGGTAGTTGCAGCCCTCGGTGCCGTGCTCGAGGACCTCGTCGAGGAAGAACTGTGCGGCGAACCGCTTGCCCTGGAGCCGCCCCTGCATGTCGGGGAAGGCCAGGACCACTGTGTCGATCTCGCCGCTGGCGACGAGGACGCGGAGCTCCTCGGTCGCGAGCGGCGGCGTGCGGTCTACCACGGGAATCTCTCCTTCGGTGAGCCGAGTGCGCCTAAGGTATTGAATAGAACCATTGCTTGGGAAGGGGCGGAGCCGAGATGACCGATACGGCGAGTGAAGGCGACGCGATCGCGCGGCTGAATCCCGTGCTGCGGCAGGTGCGGGCGGGCAACGGGTTCGAGGAGGCACTGGAGCAGATCCTCCAGGTGGTCCGACTGGGCCTGGTGCCGGGCGGCGAACGGCTGCCGCCCGAGCGGGAACTGGCGGAGCGGATGGGCATCAGCCGGGTCACCCTGCGCGAGGTGCTGAAGGTACTGCAGGACCAGGGCCTGGTGGAGGCCCGGCGCGGGCGGTACGGCGGAACCTTCGTGCTGCCCCGCCCCGACACCCCGGCGGGCGGCGCCGAGGAGGAGCTGCGCCGGCGCGTCGCGGGGGTGGACATCGAGGACGCGCTGCGCTTCCGCGAGGTGCTGGAGGTGGGGGCGGCCGGCCTGTGCGCCTCGCAGGGGCTGACCGAGGAGGGCGCCGAACGGCTGCTCGCCGCACTGGGGGCCACGCACGACGCCCCGCTCGCCGACTACCGCCGCCAGGACACGCTCTTCCACCTGACCCTGTGCGAGCTCGCCGGATCCGCCACCCTGACGGCCCAGTACGCGGCCGTCCGCGCCACCGTCAACGACCTGCTGGACTGCATCCCGCTGCTCGTGCGCAACCTGGAGCACTCCCAGCAGCAGCACACCGCACTGGTGGAGTCGGTGCTGGCGCGGGACGCGGCAGGGGCGCGCGAGACGATGCGCGAGCACTGCTGCGGCACGGCGGCGCTGCTGCGGGGCTTCCTGGCCTGAGCGGATCCGGAAGGGGGCCGGGAGCGGAACCGGAACGGGGGGCCCGGGAGGGTTTCGTAACTTCTGTTTAACGCAGAGGTCTTGCGCTCTCCACTCCACAAGAGCAAAGGTACGCCCCACAACCATTGCCCTGAGGCAGGAGCGCACGATGGCCGACGACATCGAGGCACGGCTGACAGCCGTACCCGCACCCACCAAGTCCGCCGAGGGCGGCGGCCCAGGCGCGGACGACTACCTGGAGCGCCGCACGCTGCGCCGCGGCAGCGCCGGCTGGCTGCTCCTGACCGGTCTCGGCGTCGCCTACGTCGTCTCCGGCGACTTCTCCGGCTGGAACGTCGGCCTCGACAAGGGCGGCTTCGGCGGCCTCGCCATCGCCACCGTCCTCATGGGCGCGATGTACGCCTGCCTGGTCTTCTCCCTCGCGGAACTGTCCACCATCCTGCCGACCGCGGGCGGCGGCTACGGTTTCGCCCGCCGCGCACTGGGCCCCTGGGGCGGCTTCCTCACCGGAACCGCCATCCTCATCGAGTACATCCTGGCCCCGGCCGCGATCGTCATCTTCATCGGCGACTACGTCGAATCCCTCGGCCTCTTCGGCCTCACCTCCAGCTGGCCGGTCTACCTCGGCTGCTTCGTGGTCTTCATCGGCGTCCACCTCTGGGGCGTGGGCGAGGCGCTCCGCTTCAGCCTCGTCGTGACCGCGATCGCCGTCGCCGCGCTGCTCATCTTCGCCGTGGGCGCGTTCACCGAGTTCAGCGCCGCCGGCCTCAACGACATCCCGGTGGACGCGAGCGCCTTCGGCTCGAACTCCTGGCTGCCGCTGGGTGTCCTCGGCATCTGGGCCGCGTTCCCCTTCGGGATGTGGTTCTTCCTCGGCGTGGAAGGCGTACCGCTGGCGGCCGAGGAGGCGAAGGACCCGGTCCGCTCCATGCCGAAGGCGCTCGCCATCTCGATGGGCATCCTCGCCCTGCTGGCCCTGATCACCTTCTTCGCCGCGACCGGGGCCCAGGGCGCCGACGCCGTCAAGGCGGCCGGCAACCCGCTGGTCGTCGCCCTGGAGGGCGACGACGGACCGACCGCCCTCAGCCGCTTCGTGAACTACGCGGGCCTGGCCGGCCTGGTGGCCTCCTTCTTCTCCCTCATCTACGCGGGCTCGCGCCAGCTCTTCGCCCTCTCGCGGGCCGGCTACCTGCCCCGCTTCCTCTCGCTCACCTCGAAGCGCAAGGCCCCGTACCTCGGCCTCGTCATCCCCGGCGCCATCGGCTTCGCGCTGGCCGCCGCCACCGGCAACGGCGCTCGCATGCTGAACATCGCGGTGTTCGGCGCGACCATCTCCTACGCCCTGATGGCCCTCTCGCACATCGTGCTGCGCCGCCGGGAGCCGGACCTGGAGCGCCCGTACCGCACCCCGGGCGGGATCCTGACCTCCTCGGTGGCCTTCGTACTCGCCCTCTCGGCCCTGGTCGCCACCTTCCTGGTGGACAAGGACGCGGCGTTCATCGCGCTGGCCGTGTACGCCGTCGCCCTCGCCTACTTCGCGATCTACAGTCGGCACCACCTCGTGGCCTCGGCGCCCGAGGAGGAGTTCGCGGCTCTGGCGGAAGCCGAGGCGGAACTGAGCCGTGACTGAAACCCTGTTCCTGCCCTGCCCTGCCCCCTGCTGGAGGTAACGAACGTGCCCAGGCCGCTCATCGGCATCACCACCTACGTCGAGGAATCCACCCGCTACGGGGTGTGGGACCTCCCGACGTCCCTCGTACCGACCGGGTACTACGAACTCGTCCAGGCGGCGGGCGGCGCGGCCGTGCTGCTCCCGCCGGACGAACCGGGGTCGGCGGCGGAGGTGCTGAGCCGGGTGGACGGCCTGGTGGTCGCGGGCGGCCCGGACGTGGACCCGGTCCACTACGGCGCCGCGCGCGACCCCCGTACGGGTGCCCCCGCGACGGTCCGCGACCACTGGGAACTGGCCCTGATCGCGGCCGCGCTCGACTCCGACACGCCCCTGCTCGGCATCTGCCGGGGCATGCAGGCGCTGAACGTGGCCCTCGGCGGCACGCTGATCCAGCACATCGACGGCCACGTCGACGCACCGGGCGGCACGTCCTGGCACCCGGTCCGCCCGGTCCCGGGCACCCGGTACGCGGAACTGGTCCCGGAGGAGGCACAGGTCCCGACCTACCACCACCAGGCCGTGGACCGCCTGGGCCGCGGCCTGGTCGTATCGGCCCACGCGCTGGACGGCACGGTGGAGGCGATCGAGGTCCCCGACCCCGACCGCTGGATCCTGGGCGTCCAGTGGCACCCGGAACGGGACAGGGACACCCGCGTCATGGCCTCCCTGATCGAGGCCGCCCAAGCCCGCGCCCCCCTCCCGGTCCCGGTCCCCTGACCGCCGCCGACGGGCGGGTGTGCCGGTGCGGCGCCGGTGCGGGGGCCCTGCCCCCCGAACCCCCGCGCCTCAAATGCCGGCGGGGCTGGGTGGTCCCGCCCCAAACCCCGGCGACGCTGGATTCGGCTCATGCCATCCGCCAGGCGCGGCTGGATTGCCCGCAGGGCAATTCCAGCCCCGCCGGCGATTGAGGCGCGGGGTGGGGGGCGGAGCCCCGGTTCTTGTGCCCGCACGTGTGACTCAGGCGGGCAGATCCAGCCCCGCCGGCGATTGAGGCACGGGGTGCGGGGCGGAGCCCCAGCAGCCGGGCAGCACGCGGTCCACCCCCGGGCGGGAGCCGTCAGGACTGGCCGCGCGTCAGCGACAGGAGGTCGCGGGCCGGCCCCGCCGGGCGGGAGCCCGTGGGCCAGACGGCACGCAGGGCCCGCCCCAGCGCCGCACCGGCCACCGGCACCTCCACCAGCCGCCGCGCCGCCAGTTCGTCCCCCACCGCCAGCTCCGACAGGACGCACGGCCCCGCACCGCTCAGCGCCGCCGCCTTGACCGCGGTGGTCGAGGCCAGTTCCAGCAGCGGCGCGGCCAGCCCCCCGCTCCCGGCCAGCGCGGCGTCCAGGACCTGCCGCGTCCCCGACCCCCGTTCCCGCAGGATCAGCGGCATCGCGGCCAGTTCCGCCGCCCCGACCCCCCGCGAGCGCCGCGCCCACGCGTGCCCCGGCGCCACCGCCACCACCAGCCGGTCCTGCGCGATCACCGCCGAGTCCAGTCCCTCCGGCACCGTCAGCCCCTCCACGAAGCCGAGGTCGGCCTCGTGCGTGAGGACCCGTTCGGCGACGACCGCCGAGTTCCCGGCGTGCAGGGACACCGCCGTGTCGGGCCGTTCCCCGCGCAGCGCGATCAGCCACCCCGGCAGCAGGTACTCCGCGATCGTCATGCTGGCGGCCACCCGCAGCCGCGAATCCCGCCGACCCCGCAGGGCCTGCGCGCCGGCGTCGAAGGCCTCCGCCGCCTCCACCACCCGTCGGGCCCAGTCCGTGACCAGCGCGCCCTCGGCCGTCAGCGTCGACCCCCGCGGCGAACGGTCCACCAGGGCCACCCCGAGCCGCGTCTCCATCGCCCGGATCCGGCTGCTCGCCGCGGGCTGCGTGATGCCCAGCCGCCGGGCGGCGGCGCTCAGGCTGCCGACCCGCGCGACCGCGAGCAGCAGTTCCAGCGCGCCCAGGTCCGGCACCCGGTGCGCCAGCGGAACCCACTCCTCATTACCCATAACATCAGTTTATGGCCTCATAGGGAGATGACCTCTGCCGCGCCGCCCGCCCCGGCGCGAGGCTGGGTCCATGGCCACCACCCTCGTGCGACCCCGCACCCACACCACCGCGGCCCGGGCCCACAAGGCCCCCGCGCTGCGGCACCTCGGCCCCAACTGGTACGCCTCCGTCATGGGCACGGCGATCATCGCCAACGCGGGCGCGACGCTCCCGTACCAGCTGCCCGGCCAGCGCGTGGCCTGCCAGCTCCTCTGGGCGCTGTCCGCCGCCGTCCTCGCCGTCCTGCTCACCGCCCGCGCCGGCCACTGGATCCACCACCGCGACCAGGCCCGCGCCCACCTCCTCGACCCCGCCGTCGCCCCCTTCTACGGCTGTCTGTCGATGGCGCTGCTGGCCGTCGGCGGCGGCACCCTCATCGTCGGCAAGGACCTCGTGGGGACCGGCGCGGCCGTCGCCGTGGACGCCGTCCTGTTCACCGCCGGCACCGCGATCGGCCTGGTCATGGCCGTGGTCGTGCCCTACCTGATGGTGGTGCGCCACAAGGTCGAGCCCCGCCAGGCAACCCCCGTCTGGCTGCTGCCCCTGGTCGCCCCCATGGTCTCCGCGGCCGTCGGCCCCCTGCTGGTCCCCCACCTGCCCGCCGGCCAGCCCCGCGAGGCCCTGCTCCTCGCCTGCTACGCCATGTTCGGCATCAGCCTCCTCGCCACCCTGCTGATGCTCCCCCTGATCTTCGGCCGGCTGATCGTCGGCGGGCCCCTCCCCCTGTCCCTGACCCCCACCCTCTTCCTCGTCCTCGGCCCCCTCGGCCAGTCCACCACCGCCGTGAACCAGCTCGCCGACGTCGCCCACGAGTCGATCGGCACCCCCTACGCCGGAGCGCTGAGCGCCTTCGCCGTCGTCTACGGGGTCCCCGTGATGGGATTCGCGCTGCTGTGGCTGGCCCTCGCCGCCGCCCTGCTGGTCCGCGCCGCCCGGGGCGGCATGGGCTTCGCCATGACCTGGTGGGCCCTGACCTTCCCCGTCGGCACCTGCGTCACCGGCGCCACCGGCCTGGCCCACCACACGGGCCTGACCGCCTTCGCCTGGCTCGCCACCGCGCTCTTCCTCGCCCTGGTGACCGCCTGGCTGCTGGCCACTGCCCACACCCTGCGCGGCCTCGTCAGCGGCGTGCTGCTGCCCCGCTGACCGGGCGCTGACCGAGGCCCGACGGGCCCTGCGCACGGCTCAGCGGGCCGCCCGCAGGGCCTCGGCCAGTACTGCCGGGGCCTCGGCCAGCGAAGGCCCGTACCAAGTGAGGTGACGGCCGCTGAGCAGGGCGGCGGGCAGGCCCGGGAAGGCCTCCGGCCCGTCCTCGGCCGTGAAGCGGTACGGCTCGTCCGGGAGCACCACCAGATCGCAGCCGGCCGCCGCGAGCTCCTCCACGGGAACGCGCGGATACCGCTCCGGGTGCCCGGCGTACGCGTTGCGGACGCCCAGCCGCGCCAGCAGGTCCCCCGCGAAGGTGTCCCGCCCCAGCACCATCCACGGCCGCCGCCAGATCGGCACGAAAGCGGTGAGCGCTCCGACCGGCTCCGCCCGGGCCCACGCGCGCTCCGCGTCCGCCAGCCACCCCGGCCTCGTCAGCCCCAGCGCCCCCACCAGCACCCGGTCCAGCTCCCGCAGCGCCTGCGGGAGGTCCCGTACCTCGGTGACCAGCACCTCCAGCCCGGCCGCCCGCAGGGCCGCGAGGTCCGGGGCCCGGTTCTCCTCCTCGTTGGCGATGACCAGGTCGGGGCGCAGCTCCGCGATCCTCCGTACGTCGGGGTTCTTCGTCCCCCCGATCCGCACCGCGTCCCCGAGGTCGGCGGGGTGCGTGCACCAGTCCGTGACCCCGGCCAGCAGGCCGGGGGCGCTCACCGCCACCGCCTCCGTCAGCGAGGGCACCAGCGAGACGACGCGCACCGGCTCAGTGCTCGGGCGAGGGCGGCTCGGAGGTGGCGTGGATGTGCTCGCCCACCGCGACCACCAGGAGCCGGGTGTCCTCGGTGACGGCCCGCCAGCGGTGGCGCACGCCCCCGGACAGGAACAGCGCGTCCCCGCTCTCCAGCCGGTACGCCCGCCCCTCCGCCTCCACCTGGCAGGCGCCCTCGACCACGTACATCAGTTCGTCGTTGCGGTGCTGGTACTCGCGGCCGGCGTCCTGGTCCCCGGTGAACTCCAGCGCGTGCAGTTGGTGGTGCCCGCGCACGAGGGGCCGTACGCCGTGGACCGGGCCCAGCCCGGACTCGTCGCCGGCCCGTACGAGGTCCACGGTGCGCGCGGTGTCGGAGGCGGCCAGCAGCTCCACGGCCGTGGTCTCCAGCGCGTCCGCGACCCGCTCCAGGGACCGCATGCTGGGCCGGGCCCGCTCGTTCTCTATCTGGCTCAGGAAGGGCACCGACAGGCCGCTGCGCGCCGACACGGCGGCCAGCGTGAGGTGCAGCGCGCGGCGCCGCTTGCGCACGGCGACTCCCACGCGCAGCGGCTCCTTGCCGTCCTTGTCCTTGCTCTTCTCGTCCCTGTCGGTCAGCTTGTCGCGCAGGCCGTCCGTACCGTCCGTACCGTCCGTACCGTCGGTGCCGTCCCTGTCGTTCATGTCGGGGCTGCCCTCCCCATGTCCGTCGCACATCGGTGTGCTGTAAGCACCTTACGCAGCAACCGCCCCCTGTTTCGCGAGCACGGCCCTTCCCGTACCCGACCGCTCACGGTCCGTACCGGGGCTTGCGGCATCATCGTGTCCGTGACGACACGACGCCTGATGCTCCTGGACACCGCCTCCCTCTACTACCGCGCCTACTTCGGCGTGCCGGAGTCCGTGAGGGCCCCCGACGGCACTCCGGTCAACGCGGTGCGCGGGCTGCTCGACTTCATCGGCCGGCTCGTGCAGGACCACCGTCCGGACGATCTGGTCGCGTGCATGGACGCCGACTGGCGGCCGCACTGGCGGGTGGAGCTGATCCCCTCCTACAAGGCCCACCGGGTCGCCGAGGAGACCGAGAGCGGACCCGACGTCGAGGAGACCCCGGACACGCTCGCCCCCCAGGTCCCCATCATCGAGACGGCGCTGGACGCCTTCGGCATCGCCCGGGTGGGCGTCGCCGGGTACGAGGCGGACGACGTGATCGGCACGCTGACGGCCCGCGCCGACGGCCCGGTGGACATCGTCACGGGCGACCGCGACCTCTACCAGCTGGTGGACGACGCCCGGCAGCGCCGGGTCCTGTACCCCCTGAAGGGCGTCGGCACCCTCCAGGTGACCGACGAGGCCTGGCTGCGCGAGAAGTACGGTGTCGACGGCCCCGGATACGCCGACCTGGCGCTGCTGCGCGGGGACCCGAGCGACGGCCTGCCGGGCGTTCCCGGCATCGGCGAGAAGACGGCCGCCAAGCTCCTCGACGCGTACGGCAGCCTGGCCGGGATCATCGCGGCGGTCGACGACCCGAAGTCGAAGCTGACCCCCGCTCAGCGCAAGCGGCTGGACGAGTCCCGACCGTATCTGGCGGTTGCCCCGAAGGTGGTCCAGGTGGCCTCGGACGTGCCGCTGCCGCCGTTCGATCCGGCCCTTCCGACGGCCCCCGCGCAGCCGGAACTGGTGGAGGCCCTAGCCCATCGGTGGGGTCTCGGTGGAGCAGTCTCCCGGCTGAGCGGTGCACTGCTCCGCTGAGGTGCTAACTTAGGTAAGGCTAAGTTTCAGGGGAGTCAGGGGAGACACCGTGGCAGAAGGACGCGCCCGCACCGTCGGCACCGCCGTCGTCGTACGCACCGAGCGGCTCTCGCCGCACATGGTGCGGCTCGTGCTGGGCGGTGAGCGCCTGGCGGAATTCGGCGCGGGCGAGTACACCGACCATTACGTCAAGATCCTGTTCCCCCCGGCAGGCGTCGCCTATCCCGAGCCCTGGGACTTGGAGGAGATCCGCGCGCACTTCCCGCGGGCGCAGTGGCCGCGCCAGCGCGCGTACACCGTACGCAGCTGGGACCCGACGCAGCTGGAGCTGACCCTCGACTTCGTCGTCCACGGCGACGAGGGCGTGGCCGGCCCCTGGGCGGCGCGGGTGCAGCCGGGCGAGCGCGTGCACTTCCTCGGCCCCGGCGGCGCCTACGCCCCGGACCCGAAGGCCGCCTGGCACCTCCTGGTCGGCGACGAGAGCGCGCTGCCGGCGATCGCCGCGGCGATGGAGCGGATGCCGAGGGGCGCGCGCGTCCACGCCTTCGTGGAGATCGAGGGCCCGGAGGACGAGCTGAAGGTCGCCACCCCGGACGGCGTCGTCCCGGTCTGGCTCCACCGCGCCGGCCGCCCCATCGGCGAGGCCCTGGTGGAGGCGGTCACCGCCCTGGAGTTCCCCTCCACGGACGTCCACGCCTTCGTCCACGGCGAGGCCGGCTTCGTCAAGGACCTCCGCCGCCACCTCCGCCTCGAACGCGGCATCCCCCGCGAACGCCTCTCGATCTCGGGCTACTGGCGCCTGGGCGAAACGGACGAGGGCTGGCGCGCGATCAAGCGCGACTGGAACGCCACGATCGAAGCCGAACAGGACCACGCCGCAGCGGCGTAACCCTCCGGGGGCAAGCCCAGCCCCGCCGGCGAATCCAGCCCCGCCGGGGGCAATCCAGCCCCGCCGGCGTTTGAGGCGCGGGGTCTGGGGCGGAGCCCCAGCAGCGGCGCCGCACCCGCACACGCACCCGCCGCCAGGCACCCGCCAGCCCGGCGGGAGCCACCCGGCGGGAGCCACCCGGCGGGAGCCACCCGGCGGGAGCCAGGCCGCGCGCTCCCACCCGTCCGGCAGGACGATGGCGGTCGGCCGCACCGCGGTGTTCTTCGCCGACGGCACCCTCCGCGTCGAGTACCTCGACGCCGAGCACCTGGGCACCTTCACCCAGCAGTAGCCGCATAGCCTGTCCCCCGATGAGACGCAGAGCCCAGGCACCCCCCTCGCCCCTCCCCCAGCGGGCCGGCATCGACCCGGTCCGGCTGCGGCTGCCGCCCGACCCGGACGGGATCTGGCCGGACCTCGGCGGCTACCTCGCCGACCGCTACGCCGGCACCCGCGGCGCCGATTCCATCGCGCGCCTGCTGGCGGCCGGCCGGGTGCTCGGGCCCGGCGGGCGGGTCCTGCACGCCCGGGACCCGTACGAGCCGGGCGGCTACCTGTGGTTCCACCGGGACATGGAGCCCGAGCCTCCGGTGCCCTTCGCGATCCGCGTCGTCCACCGGGACCCGCACCTGCTGGTCGTGGACAAGCCGCACTTCCTGGCGACCACCCCGCGCGGCAGCCACATCACCGAGACCGCCCTGGCCCGGCTCCGCGAGGAGCTGGACCTGCCCGCGCTCAGCCCGGCGCACCGCCTGGACCGGCTGACGGCCGGCCTGGTGATGTTCAGCATCCGGCCCGAGGACCGCGGTGCGTACCAGCTGCTCTTCCAGCGGCGCGAGGTCCACAAGGAGTACGAGGCCCTGGCGGTCCACGACCCGGCGCTCGCCCTGCCGCGCACGGTCCGCAGCCGCATCGAGAAGGCCCGCGGGGTGATCGCGGCGACCGAGGTCCCGGGCGCCGAACCCAACGCCGAGAGCCTGATCGAACTGACCGGCACCCGGGGGGACCTGGGCCGCTACCGGCTGACCCCGCGCACCGGACGCACCCATCAGCTGCGCGTGCACATGAACGGCCTGGGCCTGCCGATCCTGGGCGATCCGGTGTATCCGGAAGTGACCGATCCGGCCCCGGACGACTACCGCCGACCCCTGCAGCTGCTGGCCCGGGTCCTGGAGTTCACCGATCCGGTCACCGGCGCCGTCCACCGCTTCGAGAGCGGCCGCACCCTCCAGGCCTGGGACGACCGCGCGGCCTGGGAGGCCGGCCCCTAGCCCCCTGCCCGGGCGGACAGGGCCTGGGTGGAGACGGCCTAGATGTTCTGTCCAGGGAGGTTGTGGACGGGTGATGCAGGTCTCGGCTGAGGGATCTTGAACGAGTGAGGGCCTTCCGGGTTCGGTGTGGATTGCGACGTCT